>NZ_JAYRKX010000039.1:0-3435 GCF_041905565.1 Novosphingobium sp.
AATCGCCCCCGAAATAGTCGGATGATCCGGCAAGCCGGGTCGCCAGCGGGCCAATCGCGCCATCGCCGCGCCAGAAGCGGCGTAC
The DNA here is from genome assembly GCF_041905565.1 of Novosphingobium sp. Lineage (GTDB taxonomy): Bacteria > Pseudomonadota > Alphaproteobacteria > Sphingomonadales > Sphingomonadaceae > Novosphingobium. Next base: position 86 of record NZ_JAYRKX010000039.1, read on the forward strand.
ATCGTCACGGAACCGGTCGTTCCACTCCAGCCAGCCGGGGGGAAAGCTGCCGAGTTGATAGCCGCCCGGCCCAACGTCCCACGGCTCGGCGATCAGCACGCGGTCGGCGAGATCGGGATCGCGGGCGATCTCGGCAAAGAGCGGCGCTTGCGAAGAAAATCCGGGCCCGCGCGCCATGACCGTCGCCAGATCGAAGCGGAAGCCATCGACAGCGCAATGGCGCACGAAATGCCGCAGGCATTCGAGCGTCAGGCGGCGCACCGCGGGGTTGGCGAAATCGAGCGTATTGCCGCAGCCGGTATCGTTGATCAGCGTCCCGTCTGGCGCATGGGCATAGGCCTGGTTGTCGAGGCCACGCAGCGAAAGCACCCCGCCATGCACGTCGCTCTCACCGCTGTGGTTGAACACGAGATCAAGGATCACCCCGATCCCGGCCCGATGGAGGGTCGCCACTGTCTCGCGCAGTTCGGCCACGCCGCCCGGGCACAGCCCCGGATCGAGCGCCATCAGCGCAACGGGGTTATAGCCCCAGGCATTGCGCAGGCCGAGCGGCGGCAAGTGGCGCTCGTCAATCCACGCGGTGACTGGCATCAGCTCCACCGCCGTGACCCGGAGCTTGCGAAGATGCGCAATGATCGCCGGGTGCGCGAGCGCCGCGATGGTCCCCCGCAGCGTCTCGGGGACTTGCGGATGCAGCATGGTGAAGCCGCGAACATTCACTTCGTAGATCAGCCCGCCGCGCGCGAAGTGCGGCTTGCGGCGCCGCACCTTCGGGAGCCGCCCGGGGATGATCGCACGGGGCACGATGTCGGCGGTCTCCACCCCGAATTCGGCAAGGCGCGGATCCTGCAGGAAGCGCCGGTCAAGCTCGACCGCGTGCGGGTCGACCAGAAGCTTGGCGGGATCAAACCACAGGCCCTTGTCCGGCGCCCATTCGCCCTCGGCGCGATAGCCGTAGCGGGCGCCCGACAAATCGCCGGGCAGGTCTGCGATCCAGTCTTCGCCCGCGCGGGTCATCGCAACGCGCTGCTCGCCCGCGTTGTCGAACAGACACAACCACAAGGCCGCAGCACGTGGCGCGCGGACAGCGAAGCGCGTTCTGCCGTTCTTTACGCTGGCCCCATATGTGCGGATCACGTCACGACATCGGGCCGGGTCCGCCCGGTGTGGTTTGCGATCCCGGCGATTGCGTCCGCCGCCGCAACGAGATCGGCGAGCATCTCCGGCGTTTCGCGGTCGATATCCCCGTCGCTGGGCTCATAGGCTTCAAGATAGACGCGCAACGTCGCACCTTCGGTGCCCGTTCCAGACAAGCGGAAGACGATCCGCGATCCGCCCTCAAACAGCACCCGCAGGCCCTGGTTGGCGCTGATCGAGCCGTCGACCGGATCGGTATAGCAAAAGCTGTCCGCCGCAGCGACGGTGAGCGGGCCGAACGCCTGCCCCGGCAAGCCGGGCAGTGCCTGTGTCAGCGCGGCGATCAGCGCATTGGCCCGCTCACTCTCAATCGCCTCATAGTCATGGCGGGCATAGTAATTGCGCCCGAAGCGCGCCCAGTGCTCACGGGCCAGCGCATCAACGCTCATGCCCCGCACCGCCAGCACGTTGAGCCAGAGCAGCACGGCCCATAGCCCGTCCTTTTCGCGGACGTGGTCCGAGCCTGTCCCGGCACTTTCCTCGCCACAGATCGTCGCCATGCCCGCATCGAGCAGGTTCCCGAAAAACTTCCAGCCGGTCGGCGTCTCGAAGGCCGGAAGGCCGAGCGCCGCGGCCACCCGGTCGGCTGCAGCACTGGTCGGCATCGAGCGGGCAATCCCCTTGAGGCCAGCCGCATAGCCGGGCGCAAGATGGGCATTGGCGGCAAGCATCGCCAACGAGTCCGACGGGGTGATGAAACGATGGCGCCCGATGATCAGGTTTCGATCACCATCGCCATCCGACGCGGCCCCGAAATCGGGCGCATCGGGGGCCATCATCGTCTCGTAAAGCGCGCGGGCATGGACAAGGTTGGGGTCAGGATGGTGGCCGCCAAAGTCCTCCAGTGGAATGCCATTGCGCACGGTGCCCGAAGGGAACCCAAGTCGCCGCTCCAGGATTTCGACGGCATATGGCCCGGTCACCGCGCTCATCGCGTCGAAGGCCATGGTGAAGCCGCCTTCGACGACGCGGCGGATCGCCGGAAAGTCGAACAGGCTTTCCATCAGCTCGGCATAGTCGGCAACCGGGTCGATCACGTCGACCACCATGCCGCCGATGCTGGTGCTGCCGAGTGTATCAAGATCGACATCCGCAGCATCGACCGCCAGCCAGCGGTCAATCTCCCGGGTCCGGGCATAGATCGCATCGGTCACGGCTTCAGGCGCGGGGCCGCCATTGGCGATGTTGTACTTGATGCCGAAGTCCTCGTCCGGCCCGCCCGGATTGTGACTGGCCGAGAGGATCAGTCCCCCGCTTGCCCCATATTTGCGGATCACGTGGCTCGCCGCCGGAGTGGACAAGATGCCCCCCTGCCCGACCAGCACCCGGCCATAGCCGTTGGCGGCTGCCAGACGGATGGCCTGCTGGATGACCGTGCGATTGTGGAACCGCCCGTCGCCGCCCACCACCAGCGTGGACCCGGGCTGCCGCTCGGCGACGTCGAACACCGCCTGGATGAAGTTCTCGGCATAGCCGGGCTGCTGGAACACACGCACCTTCTTGCGCAGGCCCGACGTGCCCGGCTTCTGTCCCTCGAAGGGCGTACTCGGATGGATCATTATGGTCATTGGCCTTGCACCAGTTCGCGGTAGAGCTCTGCATAGGCTCGGCCGCTGTTGTTCCAGGAAAAGTCTGCCTTCATCCCGTTGCGCTGAAGCGCGCGCCAGGCAGGCTTGTTGTCGTACAGCGCCACGGCGCGGCTCACAGCGGCGGACAGGGCGAAATAATTGACGCCCGAAAACTGCACGCCGGTCGCCGCTCCGGCGTCGAGCGCGGCGAGATTGGCGTCAATCACCGTGTCAGCAAGGCCGCCCGTGCGTGCAACCACGGGGACGCACCCATAAGCGAGGCCGTAGAGCTGGGTGAGGCCGCAGGGTTCAAACCGGCTGGGCACAAGTATCGCATCGCCGCCCGCCTGCATCCGGTGCGACAGCGCCTCGTCATAGCCGATCCGCACGGCCACGCGCCCCGGGTGGCGCGCAGCGCCTGCCTGCAAGGCCGCCACGAGTTCAGCGTCCCCGCTGCCCAGCAGGGCAAGCCGTCCGCCGATCCCGACCAGATGATCGAGCACCTCCACCAGCACGTCCATGCCCTTTTGCCAGGTGAGCCGACTGATCACGACGAACAGCGGGCCGTCCCCGGGTTCGAGCCCG
>NZ_JAYRKX010000006.1:0-176102 GCF_041905565.1 Novosphingobium sp.
GGGTACCTTGAACGGGTGGTCGGGCCGGGGGAGCGGGCTGGTGTTGCAAGGAAGGGCCGGATGGCCCTTCCGCACCGCCGTCAGGCGGAGAGAAAATCCTTAATCAAACCCCACAAACGTCGCCGCTTCGGTCACGCTCTTGCGGTCGGGGACCACGGCGTTGGCGGGGAAGCTGTCGTCCGGCCAGCCGAGCGCGACGGCTTTCATGATCACCTGGTCGTCGGGGATGCCGGCCTGTTCGCGCACCACCGGGCTTTGCATGATGCCCTGGCTGTTGATCACGCAGCCAAGCCCGCGCGACCAGGCGGCGTTGACCAGCGCCGTGGTCACCGCGCCGCAATCGAACGGGGTATCGTCGCTGCCGTCCAGCACCTTGTCATAGGTGATGATCACGCAGACCGGCGCGTCGAACTGGCGGAAGCCGCGCAGCACCCAGTCCTGCCGGGCGGCCTTGTCATCACGCTCGATCCCCATGGCGCCGAACAGCTGCTTGGCCACTTCGACCTGGCGGTCGCGGTGGACGCCGGCAAAGGGCACGCCCTTGCGGAATTCACGGCTGTCGGGAACCCCGGCCAGGGTGCGTTCGGTATTGCCGGCGCGGATCCGGGCGAGCGGTTCGCCGGTGATGACGTGGAAATTCCACGGCTGGGTGTTCATCGAGGAGGGCGCGCGCATCGCCAGTGTCAGCACTTCCTCGATCAGATCGCGCGGGACCGGTTTGTCGAGATAGCCGCGGATCGAGCGGCGGCCCATGATCACATCATCGAATTCCATGTTCTCTCCCATTCACCCCAGCACCAGCACGTTGTTCTCGCGCCGGATCGGGCGGGCGGTGCGTAGCGCCATGGTGGCGGCGCCGCCAGTGCGTTCCAGCAACTGGGCAAGGCGGCTGCGCGCATCGCCCTGCAGTTCGGCGGCGAGGGCCTGCGCGCGGGCCAGTTGCCACAGCGAATGCGGCTGGCTGCCGCGCTCCATCGTCACCCCGCGCCAGGCATAGCTGATCCGCCCGACATTGGGGTGGACCTGCCGTTCGCCGCCCTTGGATACCAGCGTGCCGGGGGCGGGATCGTCCAGTTCGGCCAGCCAGCGATCGAACTGCGCGGCATCTTCGGCAAGCCCCGGCCCCCACTGGGCAAAGGCGACCTTCAGCACCGCATGCAGCGTTTCGGGGATCGCGTCATCCGCCGGATAGTCGCCGCCGGGATCGGGATAGTCGGTGTCGGGGATCGTCGCCACGTTCATCCGCTCGGTCCAGCGCGCCACGTTGGGCGCGGTGGTGCGCATCAGGAAGGCGGGCACCGGATCGCGCGCGAGGTGCGCGTAAAGCGGGGCCATCAGGCCGAAATCGGCCGCGCTGGGCCGCCCGCCCAGCAGATAGGGATGGGCGCGGAAATGCGCTTCGAGCACGGCGAGCAGCTCGGCATAGCTTTCTTCCATCGCCGGGATCACTGCGGGCGTGACCCCCAGGTTGGGCAGGAAGCCGCTGAACTTGCCCATCAGCATCTGCGCCGTGGCGAGCCGGTTTTCATAAGGAATGGAGGTCGGGATCGCGCGGGCGAATTCGGCCTGGAGGAACAGTTCCTGCCGGTCGCGATAGGTCCAGCGGTAATGCATCGCCAGCGGCAACAGGTAGTTCGACCCGAAGGCATCGAGGAATTCGGCCACCACGCGCTGCACCGGCCCGGCGGGGGCCAGGTTCACGCCCTGGCCCTGCGCTTCGATATGGTCGATGATCGCGGTGGTGTCCTGGATCAGCTCGCCCCCAGGCGTGCGCACCACCGGGATCACCATGTGCCCGACCTGGGGAATGACCTCGCCCATGAAGTGCGCGTCGCTGGCCATCACCTCGTCAAACGGGACCTGCTTCTTGATCAGGTAGGACCGGGCCTTGCCGGTATAGAGCGAATGGGGCGTGCCCCACAGGGTATAGCGGCCAGTGGCCATGACAGAATCATCCTCCCCGGATCTTTTAGGGTGCGAACCCTAGTCGCTCCGCCGCTGCGATCAAGTCGACCTTGCGGCTAGGCGCCAGGCGCTGGGCGCGCTCGTGATAGACCTGGACCAGCGCAGGGCCGGCCTTGTCCGGCGATCCGGCTTCGAATGGCGGGGCGGGATCGTATTCCAGTGCCAGTTGCACCGCGCGGGCATGGTCCGGCCCGGCAATCTCGGCGATCAGCGCCAGGGCAAAGTCGATCCCGGCGGTCACCCCGCCGCCGGTCGCGCGGTTGCGGTCAATCACGTGGCGGGCCTGGACCGGCTCCGCCCCGAACAGCGCCAGCAGATCGTGCCAGGCCCAATGCGTCGTCGCCCGGTAGCCGCGCAGCAGCCCCGCCGCGCCCAGCACCAGCGCTCCGGTGCAGACGCTGGTCACCCACTGCGCCTCGGCCCCGACCTGCCGCACCCAATCGAGCGCACGCGGCTGGCCGATCACCCCGGCCACGCCCATTCCGCCGGGCACGCACAGCAGATCGGCGCGCGGCACATCGGCAAAGGTTGCGGTCGGCAGGATCGAAAAGCCGGCGTCGGTCGGCACCGGATCAAGGCTGGCCCAGACCAGGTCCACTTTCGCGCCGGGCAGGCGCGAAAGGAACTGGACCGGGCCGGTCAGATCAAGCTGGGTCAGGCCGGGGAACAGCAGGAAGGCAAGGTGCATGACCGCCTTCCTGCCATGTCCACCCTAGCGCATCAACAGGATCGAAATGCGGCGGTTGCGCGGGTCTTCGGGCTTGTCGCGGACCAGCGGTTCGCGGTCGGCCACGCCTTCGATCTTGCGGAAGCGCGGTTCGGCAATGCCATTGCGCATCAGTGCCTGGCGGGTGGCTTCGGCGCGCCCGGCCGATAGCGACCAGTTGTTCGCGCCCGCGCCGCCCTTCCACGGCAGGCTGTCGGTATGCCCGCGGATCGACAGCGCGCCGATTTCGGGGGCGACGGTCTGGGCGATCACGTCGAGCAGTTCGGCCGCGTCGCCGGTCAGCACCGTGGTGCCCAGCTGGAACATCGAAAAGTCGGCATCGTCGACCAGGTCGATCCGCACCCCTTCGGCGGTGTCGATCATCCGCACCTGCTTGGCCAGCCGGGCCAGCCGGGCGCTGGCCTGCAGCTTGGCGGCGAGCTTTTCCTGCATCTTGGCAACCTGCTTGGCCTTTTCCGAGCCTTCCTTCGGCCCGCCGGTGGTGTCGCGCGGGATGGTCATGGCCTTGTTGCCGGTCTGCCCGGCGCGGTTGGGATAGTTGTCGGCATCGGTGATCGACGAACCGCCCAGCATGCCGTTCGACCCGGCGCTCTGTTCCTTCAGCTTGACCAGGGTGGGGGTGAAATAGTCGGCCAGGCCCTTGCGCTGCTTTTCTGTGGTCGCGCCCAGCAGCCACAGCAGCAGGAAGAAGGCCATCATCGCGGTCACGAAGTCGGCATAGGCCACTTTCCACGCGCCGCCGTGGTGGCCGCCGGCGACGACTGTGATCTTCTTGACGATGATCGGCGGGGGCGGCGGCTCGTTCTTGCCGCGCGCGCCTTTGGGAGCGGCCATGGCTTAACGTCCGCGCAGGCTGTCGAGCAGCTCGGACAGACCGGGCCGGAAATCGTGGCCCAGGCCCGAACGGGCGCTTTCGACCACCAGCGGCTGGGGCCAGCCGTGCAAGCTGGCGATGATCACCTGCTTGACCGCGTGGAAGATCTGCTCGTCCGCCTCGATCACCTGCTTCAGCCGCCCGGCCATCGGCGCGACGATGCCATAGGCCAGCAGCACGCCCATGAAAGTGCCGACCAGCGCCGAACCGATCATGCCCCCCAGCACGCTGGGCGGCTTGTCGATCGAGCCCATGGTCTTGACCACGCCCAGCACCGCCGCGACGATCCCCAGCGCGGGCAGCGCATCGGCCAGGTTCTGCAGCGCGTGCTGGGGTTCGTGCATTTCGTGGAAGTGCTGCTTCATCGCGTTGTCCATCACTTCTTCCACCGCGTGCACTTCAAGCGTGCCGGAGGAGACGACGATCAAGGTCAGCGTGTCGCAGATCAGCCCGGTCAGTTCCTTGTTGGCGAGGATGCGGGGGAATTCGGCAAAGATCGCCGAAGTGGACGGATCGGTGACATGGCTTTCCAGCGCCACCGGGCCTTCGCTGCGCAGCATCTTCATCAGCTTGGTGGACAGGATGATCACGTCGATGTGATCCTGCTTGGTATGGCGCGGCCCCTTGAACACCTTGGCGAAGCCGCCCGCGAAGGCCTTGATCCCGTGCATGTTGTTGCCGGTGACGATCGCGCCGGCGGCCGCCCCCAGGATGATCAGCATTTCGTGCGGGATGGCGTGCATCACGGGGCCGAGCGCGCCGCCGGTGATGGCGAAGCCGCCGAACACCATGACGACCAGGATGACCATGCCGATTGCCGCGTACATTGTAACTTACCCCCCGGATTGAAACGTCAGAATGGCCCGCGCGCGGATCAGCGCAGCAGGTCGAACAAGGACAGGCTGGCGAGCTTGGCGAAGCTGGCCTGGCTGGCTTCGAGCACGGTCATCACCTGCTGCAACTGCGTGACGGTCGAGGCGAGTTCGGCGCCGCCGACCTCGGCTTCCTCGCTGGCGCGCAACTCGCCTTGCTGGGTCCGGCGCTCGCCGATCAGGTCGATCCAGTTGAGCCGCGCGCCGACCACGGTCTGCGCGGTGGTGATCGAATCGAGCCCGGCATCGAGCTGGCCCAGCGCATCGCGCGCGGCCTGCGCCGGATCGGGCGCGCCGCCGCTCAGCGCGTCGGCCAGGCCCTTGACCACGGCGTAGAGGTTGGTGCCGGAAAAGTTCAGGAATTCCGGGCCGGTGACGCCCTTGGTCACGGTCTGCCCGTCGCCCAGCGGCAACTCGCTGGCCACGGCCGTGCCGTCGTATTGCAGCGCGCCCGCGCCTGTCACCGAATAGGCATTGCCCGCGGTCTGACCGCCGAACAGCGCGTGGCCGCTGCTGTCGCGCGAATTGGCGAGGCGGACCAGTTCGTCCGCCATCTGCGTCAGCTCGGTGGCGATGCCGCTGCGCTGGGCGGCGGTCAGCGTGCCGCTGGCGGCCTGGGTGGTCAGTTCCTGCGCGCGGATGACGTAGTTGGCGAAGTTCGACAGGGCGCTGTCGGTCAGGGTCAGGTCGCTGGCGGCGCGGGCGGCGGTGGTCTGGTCGATCGCGGAAAAGTGATCGGCGCGCATCAGGCTGCGCAGCTGCGCCGCGCCGACCGGATCGTCCGACGGCTTCAGCAGCCGCTGCCCGGTGCTGAGCGCGGTCTGCAGCCCCTCGGCCCGGGTGCGCAGGCTCGACAGGTCGCGGGTCGACCGGTCGTAGAAGGCACTGGTGCTGACAAGGGTCATGGGCGTCGCTCCGCTATCACTTCAGGGCCAGCAGGGTGTCGAAACAGTCCGAGGCGATCTGGATCGCCTTGCCGCAGGCCTGGAACGCCTGCTGGAAGCGCACCAGGTTGGCCGCTTCCTGGTCAAGATCGACCCCGCTTTGCTGTTCGAAGGCGATCCGCGCCGCGCTGGAAATCGAATCGAGCGCCTGGGCCGTGGTCTTGCGCCCGGCCACCCCGCTCGACACGGCAAACAGCATCCCGTCGAGATCGTCGGCCACGCCCGCACCCGTCAGGGCGCTGCGCAGCGCTTCAAGGTTGGCGGTGTCGCGGCTGCCCGGACCCGCTCCGGCGGGGGATGTGGCAAGTTGGCTGCCGCTGGTCAGCGCCAGCGCGATGCCGGCCGCGCCGCTGCCCGAAAACAGCGGCTGCCCGGCGCTGCCGTCGAGCGCCGCCCCGGCGGTCTGCGCGCCGTTGGTGGCGGTCACCAGGTTGTCGGCGATGTCGTCGAGCGCAATCTTGTTGTCGCGCACGGCGACCAGCGCCAGCGCCTTGCCGGCCAGCGATCCGCTGGAAACGGTCACCGGCGCGCCGTCCAGCGTGAAGGAAATCGTCCCGTCGCCAGCCGCCGCCATGGCGAAGGTCTTGGCGCTGCCGCCCTGGACCAGCGGCGCGCCGCCGATCCGCACTTCGACCGTCTGGTCGGCGCCGATGGTGGTGGCAATATCGGCGAGGCCCGACAGCTGCTGCATCAACTGGTCACGCTGGTCGAGCAGCATGGTCTGGTCACTGGTGCCGGCCGCGGTGCGATTGAGCTGCAGGTTGACCCGCGCCAGCTCGCTCGCCAGGCCGTTGACCTGCGCGGCAGCATCGCTCGCTTCGAACCGCAGCCCCTTGCCGACATTGTCGAGCGCATCGGCGGCGATGTTGAACGTGCGGGCGGCGGTGCGCGCATCTTCCAGCACGGCGGCGCGCAGCGACGGGTCGACCGGATCGGCCAGCAGCCGCTGGAGCGAGCCTTCAAACGCGGTCATCGCCGGAAAGACATTGGACTGGTCGAGCGCGGCCTCGATATTCTCGAACCCGGTGAGTTCCGCCCCGGCGCGGGCCGCATCGGCCCCGGTGCGGCGCATTTCCGCCTGGCGGAACACATCGGCGTTACGCTGGATCCCGGCCACCCGCACGCCCGACAGCGACAGATCGCCGAGCCGCGAATAGCCGCCCGCCGCCGCCATTTCCGCCAGGCTGACGCTGCGCCGCACGTAGCCTTCGGTCGCGGCATTGGCGATGTTCTGGCTGGTCACTTCCAGCCCGGCGCGCGCGGCCTTCAGCCCGCTGGAGCCGATCGAGAACAGGTCCGAGGCCATGGCTTAGGCTCCCTTGTCCACGAAGCGCGCCAGCTGCGCCTCGATCTGGGCGGCAAGGCCAAACGCGCCGGACTTGGCCGAGACATCGGCAAAGTGTTCGTCCTGCATGGTGCGGAAGGTGTCGATGCCCTGGCCGCCAAACAGCGGATCGCCGAAATCGGCCTTGCGCGCGGCGGCCAGCATCTGGCGCACGAAGATCGCCTCGAACTGGCGCGCGGCTCCGGCCAGCTGCTCGCGCTGGGTGCCGTGGCTCTGCACCAGGCTGCCCTGGGCGAGGAGGGGGGAGGACACCGGGCTCATATCACCACCATTTCCGCCTTGAGCGCCCCGGCCTGCTTCAAGGCTTCGAGGATCGCGACGAGGTCCGACGGGCTGACGCCCAGCAGGTTGAGCGCATCGACCAGCTTGGCCAGCGAAGCGCCGGGCTTGAACAGGGCCACCTTGCGGCCTTCTTCCTCGGCGGACAGCTGGCTGTCTTGCTGCACGGCGGTCTGGCCCTGGCTGAACGGCGCGGGCTGGACCACCTGGGGCTTTTCATCGATCCGCACGGTCAGCTTGCCGTGGCTGATCGCGGCGGGCGACAGGCGCACCGCATTGTTGATCACGACCGTGCCGGTGCGGCTGTTGACGATCACCCGCGCCGGGGTTTCCGCCGGGGTCACGTCCAGCATCTCGATCGCGGCCATCACGCTGGCGCGGGCATCGGCCCCGGCCGGAAGGCGCAGCGCCAGCGTCACGCCGTCCTCGACCGAGGCCGTACCAGGGAACTGCCGGTTGACCGCATCGCGCACCCGCGCGGCGGTCAGGAAATCGGACTGGAACAGGTTCCAGCGCAGCGTATCGCCGCTGTCGAACCCGGTGGCGACCGCGCGTTCCACGCTGGCGCCATCGGCAATCCGGCCCACGGTGGGGACATTGACAGTCAGCTTGGAACCATCGGCCCCGGAAATGCCGAGGCCGCCTACCGCCAGGTTGCCCTGCGCCATGGCATAGATCTGCCCGTCCGCGCCGTAGAGCGGGGACAGGATCAGCGCCCCGCCGCGCAGCGACTTGGCCTTGCCCAGCGCGGAAACGGTCACGTCGATCCGCTGCCCGGGCTTGGCAAAGGCGGGCAGATCGGCAGTGATCATCACCGCGGCGGCGTTCTTCAGGCTGGGATTGATCCCGGCGGGCAGCTGTACGCCGACCCGGCCCGAGACGCCGCGCATTGCCTGCGTGACATATTCCAGGCTGTCGTCGCCGGTGCCGGCCAGGCCGACGACGATCCCGTAGCCGGTCAGCTGGTTGGAGCGCACCCCCTGGAACGTGCCAAGGTCGCGCACGCGTTCGGCGTGGGCACCGCTCGGCAGCAGCAGGGCCAGCGTAATCCCGATCAGGGCGATGAGGCGGATCAACATGGCGCGCATCCCCCTCAGAACGGACTGATCAGGTTGAAGAAGCGGCTCAGCCAGCCTTCCTTGCCGGCGCGCGCGACGCTGCCGTTGCCGGCATATTCGATCCGCGCATCGGCCACGCGGCTGGACAGGATGCGGTTGTCCGCATCCACATCGGCCAGCCGCACGATCCCGGCGAACTGGATCCATTCCTGGCCCTGGCTCAGCAACAAGCGCTTTTCTCCGCGTACCAGTGCGGTCCCGTTAGGGCGCACTTCGGCGATTGTGACGGACACTTCGCCGGCCAGCGTGCTGGTCTGCGAGGCGTTACCCTGGCCGTTGAACGACGATTGGCTCGATGCGTTAAGGGCATTGGGGTTGAGGAAGCCGAGCGGACCGGCCGTGGGCGGGATAATGCTGGCCCCGCCGCTGCGCTGGGTTTTCGATCCGGCGCTCTTGCTGGTGGTGGTGGTTTCGACCAGCTGGATGGTGATCGGATCGCCCACCGCGCGGGCGCGGTTGCCGTTGTGCAGCGGGGCATAGCCGGCATTGACGTTGAAAATCGCGCCGCTGCCTGCCGGGGCCGGAAGCGGGGCGGCGGGCAGGGCGGGTTCGAAGCCGGGCTTGGGCTTGTTGGCTGCCTGGGCCGGTGGGCTGGCGGCGGCGGTCGCCAGCGCGGCGGCCACGGCGATCAGCAGCGGGGAAAGCTGGCGGGTCATGGTCACAGCGTCTGGTTCGCGTTCTTGAGCATTTCATCGACCGCCGAGATCATCTTGGAATTGATCTCGTAGGCGCGCTGGCATTCGATCATGTCGACCAGTTCCTCGACCACGTTGACGTTGCTTGCCTCCAGCATCCCCTGGCGGATCGAACCGCGCCCGGCATCGCCGGCCGGGCCGATCTGCGCGGGGCCGCTGGCCGCCGTTTCGCCGAGGTAATTGTCGCCCAGCGCCTGCATCCCGGCCGGGTTTGCAAAGCTGGCAAGCGTGATCTGGCCCAGTTCGACCGGGGCGGTCGCCCCGGCGGTATTGGCCGAAACGGTCCCGTCCGCGCCGATGGTGATCGCGCTGGCGCCTTCGGGAATGGTGATCGCAGGCAGCACCGCATAGCCCTGCGCGGTGACCAGCTGGCCTTCCGCCGAACGGCTGAAATTGCCGGCGCGGGTATAGCCCAGCTTGCCGCCGGGCAGCTGCACCTGGAAAAAGCCTTCGCCGTCCAGCGCCAGGTCCAGCGCGTTGCCGGTAGTGCTGAGCGTGCCCTGGGTGGTGATCGAGGTGGTGGACTGGATCCCCACCCCGGTGCCCAGGTTCAGCCCCGTGGCATAGGCTGTTTCGGTGCTGCTCTGCTGCCCGGCAACGCGGGCGTCCTGATAGGCCAGGGTGGCAAAGTTGGCGCGGTCGCGCTTGAAGCCGGTGGTGCCGATGTTCGCCAGGTTGTTGGCGATCACCCGCATGCGGGTGTCCTGGGCCTCGAGGCCGGTGCGGGCGACGTGCAGGGCGGAAGCGGGCATGGGGGGTCTCCTGTTATCCGTTAAGTCGCATCAGGCTGGCGCCGCCCTCGTCCAGTTCCTTGGCGGTGGCGACCAGCTTGGTGCGCATGTCGTAGAGGCGCTGGGCCTCGACCATTTCGATCAGCACTTCGCTGGGTTTGACGTTCGACTGTTCCAGGCTGCCGGACACCAGCCGGGCGGCATCGTCGCGCGGCAGCGCGCCGCCGCCTTCGACCCGGAACAGCCCGTCCAGCCCCTTGAGCACGCTCGAGCCGCGCCAGTTGGCCAGCTTCAGCCGGTCAACCTGCTGGGGCGGGGCTTCGGGATTGGCGCGGTCGCGCACCAGCACGGCGCCGTCCGGGCCGATCGACACGTCGCTGCCCGGTGGCAGGCTGATCGGGCCGCCTTCGCCAACCAGGGGAAAGCCCTCGCCGTTGACCAGCAGCCCGTTGGGCGAAATCGACAGGTCGCCGCGCCGGGTATAGGCCTCCTCCTCGCCCATCGCCTGGACGGTGAGCAGCGCATCGCCCTCCACCGCCACGTCGAGCGCGCGGCCGGTGCCGGTGATCGGACCGGGGGTCATGATCGCCCCGTGGACCTGCGCATCGGTCATCGCGCGGGCTTCCAGGCTGGGGCCATCCAGCGTCATCGGCGTGACCCGCATCACTTCGGCGCGAAAGCCGATGGTCTGCGCGTTGGCCATGTTGCTGGCGATCATCCGCTGGCGCGCCATCGACGCGTTCATGCCGGTGACGGCGGTCCAGATCATGCGGTCCATCGGTCAGTGCCTCAGGTCCGCAGGTTGACGATGGTCTGCGACAGCTGGGTGGCCGTATCGATCGCCTTGGCATTGGCCTGGAAATAGCGCTGGGCGGTGATCAGCCCGACCATTTCCTCGGCAATGTCGACGTTCGACTGCTCCAGGCTGCCCGACAGGATCGTGCCGAAGCGGCCCGCGCCCGGCTGGTTGTAATTGGCCGCGCCGGAAATCCCGGTGGCCTGCCAGTCCTGCCCGCCGGTCTGCAGCAGGCCGCCGGGCGAGACGAAGTTGGCCAGCGCGATCTTGCCGATATTGGTGTTCGAACCATCGGCGTAAGAAGCGATGACCGAGCCGTCCTGCTTGATCTGCACGGCGACAAAGTCTGACCCGGCACCGTTGGTCACCGGGGCCTGGCCGTCGATCGGCGTGGTCGAAGTGACGTTGCCCAGGGCATCGACCGGCAGGACCTGGAGGCGGCTGCCGGTGGTGTCGGTGACATAGCCGGCCCCGTCCATGCTGAAGTTGCCGTTGCGGGTATAGAAGGTCTTGCCGGACACCGGGTTGACCTTGGCGAAGAAGCCCTCGCCGTTGATCGCCATGTCGAGCGACGAGCCGGTCTGCTGGATCGGGCCGAGCGAGAAGTTCTGGTCGATCGACTGGACGGTCGAGCCGATGCCCTTGACCAGCTTGGGATTGCTGCTGGCCGAACCGGCGACGATGTCGGCAAAGTTGATCCGGCTTTTCTTGAACCCGGTGGTTTCGGCGTTGGCCAGGTTGTTGGAAATGACCGACAGCTCGGTCTGCGCGTTCTTGAGGCCGTTGAGCGAGGTGTAGAACGACATGTGCGTCTCCTAGGCGTTGTTCTGGGTGGGCTGTGCGCTGCTTTGCGCGGGCATGACCTGGGCCAGCTGGGCCGAGATCGCCTGCAGCGTGGCGTTGATGTCGTTGATCCCCGCAAGCGAGGAAAACTGCGCCATCTGCGCGATCATTTCCTTGTTATCGACCGGCTCCAGCGGGTCCTGCAGCTTCATCTGCGTGGTCATCAGCTTGATGAAGTCGGCCTGGCCGAGCGTGGTCTTCTTGGCCGCCGCCGGACTGCCAGCGGGCGAGGTGGAAACTGCTGAAATCATGGTCATTTCATCCTCATCGTGTCGAGCATCAGCTGCTTGGCGGTGGACAGCGCCTCGATCATGTTCTGGTACTGCCGCGAGGCATCGAGCATCTCGACCATCTCGGCGTTCTCATCGACCGGGGCGGCCCAGACATTGCCCTCGGCATCGGCCAGCGGGTGATCGGGATTGTGCTGCTTGAGCGGGGTCACGTTATCGCGCTGGACCGCGCCGACGCGCACCGTGGCCAGGCCGCTGGCCTTGTCCATTTCGGTCGCGAAAACCGCGCGGATCGGGCGATAGGCGTCCGCTTCGCTGGCGCTGATCGACCCGGCGTTGGCCAGGTTGGAACTGGCGGCGTTCATCCGCACCAGCTGCGCCGACATGGCGCGCTGGGCGACATCGAACAGGGTCAGGGGGGCGGCCACGCTCAATCCCCCTTCAGCGCGCGGGTAAGCGTGTCGACCCGCCCGCGAATGAAGCCGAGCGTGGCCTGATAACCGACCGCGTTCTCGGCAAAGGCGGTCTGCTCGGTGGCCATTTCCACCGTGTTGCCATCAAGGCTGGGCATCACCGGCACGCGGTAGGACGTGGTGCGGGATACCGCCTGGTCCTTGCCCAGGCCCTCGCTGCGCGCCTTGAGCGCCGCGGCGAAATCGAAATCGCGCGCCTTGTACCCGGGGGTCCCGGCATTGGCGATGTTCGAGGTGATCAGCCCCAGCCGCTCGGACCGCAGTTCGAGCGCCAGGCCATGAATTCCGAACAGACTATCAGCCATCGCATCGGCTCCAGTTGCATTGCGTCGCGCTCCAATCAGCAAGGGGCGTGCCAATTGGGCAAAGCGGCGGGTTGGGCCCGGCAGCGGCAAGGGAAGGCGGCAAGATCCTGCCGCGCTCCGGCAAAATTCGACCGCGGGGGGAAAATCCGCCGCCCCGCTGCCGTTCTGGCAGGGGAAGGAGTGCCACGCCCATGAACCTGCTGAACCTGGTGGACGGCCCATCGGCCCTGATCGTGCTGGGCGGGACCGCGCTGGCCACCGTGCTGCGCTGCGGCCTGGCGGATTGCCGGATCACCCTGGCCAAGCTGGTCCAGCTGCGCCGCCCGGCCTTCGATGCCGCCGCCACCCGCGCCGAACTGGCAGTGCAGGTCCAGCAGATCCGCCAGGACGGGCTGCTGCGCGCCGAGCCGCGCCGCATGGGCGATGCCGAACTGGACGAGGCGACCGACGCCCTGATCGGCAGCCGCTCGCTCGGCGCGCTGCTTGACCGGCACGAGGCGCACAAGGCGCGGCGGCTGGCGCAAAGCGAACGCGCGGTGCGCACGCTGGCCCAGGCGGCGGAACTGGCCCCGGTGTTCGGGCTGGCGGGCACGCTCGTCTCGCTCAGCCAGCTGCCGGCCGATGGGCTGGCGCGCGGGGCCTTTACCGGGGCGATCGGCATGGCGGTGGTGACCACGCTCTACGGGCTGCTCACCGCCAATCTGCTGCTCGCCCCGCTGGCCCGCGTGGTCGAGCGCGCCGCCAGCGCCGAGGAAGCCGCGCGGCAGGACGTGATCGAATGGCTGGCCGCGCAGGTCGCCGGATCGATCCCGCCGCGCCGCACCGCGCCGCGCCGCCCGGTGGCGCTGGAACTGGTATGAAGGCCCGCGCCGGGACCGGCTGGCAATATGTGATGACCGACCTGTCGATGATCCTGTTCATGATCACGGCGGCGGCGGTCAACGATGCGCCGCCCGATCCGCGCCGCCCTGCGCCGTCCGCGCCGCCCCCGGTGCCGGCCGCGCTGGCCGCGCCCGCGCTGGGCGAGCCGATTGCGGTCTGGCGGGGCGGGGCGGGCTCGCCCCCGCTCGGCCAGTGGCTGACCAGTCAGCCCAGCGATCCCCGCCAGCGGCTGACCATCGTCGGCAGCGCGGCCGCGCCCGGCGAGGCGCTGCGCCTGGCGACCGGGGCAGGGCGGCCGGCGCGGATCCTGCTGGAACCGGGCAGTGCCGGCGCGCCCTTTGCCACGCTGACCTATGACCAGTCGCCCGACATGGCACGGCCCTTGCAATCCGCTGGAGCAAACCCTCCTGCAAGGTAACTGCGATAATGAAGCACCTGATCCCGCTGTCCGCGCTCCTGCTCGCCGCCCCCGCGCTGGCCCAGTCCGCGCTGGCCGACTTGTCCGCGATCGACGCTGCGGTGGCCCGCTTTGCCGGGGCGCCGCTGGGCGCGCCGGGCGGGGCCGCCGCGCCGGTTGACCGGCGGCTGCGGCTGGGGCGCTGCGGCGTGCCGCTGACGCTGAGCTGGTATGGCGCGGCGCAGGACCGGGTGCAGGTCGATTGCCCGGTGGCGGGCGGCTGGCGGCTCTACGTGCCGATCCTGGGCGCCGGCGGCGACAAGGTCGCAGCCCCGGCGATTGCCCGCGGCGATGCGATCAGCATCGCGGTGAGTGGCGAAGGCTTTGCCGTGGCCCAGCCGGGCGAGGCGCTGGAATCCGGCCCCGTCGGCGCCTGGATCAAGGTCCGCGCGCTGGGCCAGGGCGCCCAGCCGCTGCGCGCGCGGGTGCTGCGCCCGGGGCTGGCCGGAATCGATTTGCCGTAAGGCGGCATTTTCTTGCCGCCGGGCTTAACTGCCAGGCGGACCTGCCGTCCTTGGCTACGTAGTCAAACCAGGAGCGGCACCATGCCTCCCATCGAAATCGGACCTTCGGGTCTTCCAGCGGCTCGCGCCGTGGGCGCGGTGGATGCGCGGAGCGTGCGCAGCGCCGCCGGAGCAAAGGACAGCCAGGCCAGCCCGGCTGCCAGCACCGATACGGTTGCCGTCGAACGCAGCGCGGCGCGCGATCCGGGCGCGGCCCCGGTCGATGCCGAACGCGTCGCGCAGATCCGCAAGGCCATCGAAAGCGGCAACTATCCGGTCATCCCGATGCGGGTGGCCGATGCCATGATCGCAGCCGGAATGCTACTGAGGAGCGGACAATGAGTGCATCGAGCGAGCTGCGCGACAACCTGCGGCAGATGATTGCCGTCCTGCAGGCCGAACGGCAGGCCCTTGCCGGGCTGGACCTTGATGCGATCATCGGCGCTTCGCAGGACAAGATCGCGCTGTGCGGCACGCTGGATGAAACCGGCCCCTTCGCCGATGGCTTCGCGCTCGACGAGGAATGCCGCGGCCTGCTCGACGCCGTGCGGCGGCTGAACGAGGTAAACCGCCAGGTTCGCAACCTGATCGCGGCCAATGTGGCCGCCCGGCTGGATGCGCTGACCGGCAGTCCGGCGCTTTACCGGGCGGGCACCGGGGCGCGCGGCGCCTATGCCTATGCCGGGGCGCGCGGCTGATCCCAGGCCATTTGGCACGGCCCTTGCTGAACATGTCCCGATGTCCAACCGCATCGGGAATTCGGCTTGAGCCAGACACCTGCCATTGCCAGCCTTGCCGCCAGCAGCGCCCCGCGCGCCGAGGTGCATGGCGCCATCGCCCGCGCCGCCCAGGCGACGGGCGTCGACTTTTCCTACCTGCTCGCCCAGGCCAAGATCGAATCCAGCCTGAACCCCACGGCGCGTGCCGGCACGTCCAGCGCGGCCGGGCTGTACCAGTTCACCAAGGGCACCTGGCTGGCCATGCTTGACCGCCACGGGGCGGAGCACGGGCTGGACTGGGCGCAAGCGGCGATCGACGGCGGCAAGGTTGCCGATCCCGCACTGCGCGCGCAGATCATGGCGCTGCGGTTCGATCCGCAGGCCTCCGCGCTGATGGCCGCCGAACTGGCCAGCGACAACCGCGCCGGGCTGAGCGAGCGGCTGGGCCGCGAGCCCGATCCGGCCGAACTCTACATGGCGCATTTCCTGGGCGCGGAAGGGGCCGGGCGGTTCCTGACCGCGCTGGCCGCCGATCCCACGCAAAGCGCCGCGGCGCTGCTGCCCGATGCGGCGGCGGCCAACCGGGCGATCTTCTATGACGATGCCGGCCCGCGTTCGCTGGGCGGGGTCATGGCGCTGATGCGCGGCAAGGTTGACGCGGCGATGGGGGATGGCAGCCTGCCGCCGCTGTCGTCCGCGCAGTGGGCCAACGCTGCGCCGGACCCGGCGCTTGGCCCGATCGCGCGCGAATTTCACGGCGCGGCGCAGCTGGCCGGCGGGAACGCCGCCACGCCGCGCGCCTCGATGGCGGATACACTGGCTTCGACCTTCGGGCTTGGCGGCGGGGGCGGCGGCGCGCCGGGCCACGTCCGCGCGGCCTATGGCAAGCTTCAGGCGCTGGGGCTGTAAGCCGCGATGTTCAGCCGCATGAAAATCAGCGCCTTCGCGCTGCCCGCCGGGATCCTGACCCTGATCTGCCTGATGGTGGTGCCCACGCCCGCCGTCCTGCTCGACGTGTTCTTCGTGCTCAACATCGCGCTGTCTGTCGCGATCCTGATGGCGGCGATGAACGCGGAAAAGCCGCTGGATTTCAGTTCGTTCCCCTCGGTCCTGCTGTTCGCCACGCTGCTGCGCCTCGCGCTCAACGTCGCCTCCACCCGCGTCGTGCTGGTCTATGGGCACGAGGGCGGGGCGGCCGCCGGGCACGTGATCGAAGCTTTCGGCGCGTTCCTGGTCGGCGGCAATTTCGCGGTCGGGCTGTTCGTGTTCATGATCCTGATGATCATCAACATGGTGGTCGTGACCAAGGGCGCGGGCCGCGTGTCGGAAGTGTCGGCGCGCTTCACTCTGGATGCCTTGCCCGGCAAGCAGATGGCGATCGACGCCGACCTGGCCGCCGGGCTGCTGACCGCCGACGAAGCCAAGGCCCGCCGCCGCGAAGTGTCGACCGAGGCCGATTTCTACGGCTCGATGGACGGCGCCAGCAAGTTCGTGAAGGGCGATGCCATCGCCGCGCTGCTGATCCTGGGGGTCAACATCATCGCCGGTTTCGCGCTGGGGATGATCAGCCACGGGCTGAGCGCCGGGGAAGCGGCGGAAAAGTACATCACGCTGGCGGTGGGCGATGCGCTGGTCGCGCAGGTCCCGGCGCTGCTGCTGTCGATCGCGGCGGCGGTGATCGTCACCCGCGTGTCGGACAGCCGCGACCTTGCCGGGCAGATCGGCGGCCAGCTGGGCAATCCCGGCACCTGGCTGCCGGTGGCGGTGATCCTGAGCGCGATCGGCGTGATCCCGGCGATGCCGCAGACGATCTTCCTGCCGGCTGCGGGCCTGGCCTTCTGGCTGTGGCACGCGCTGGGCAAGCGCGCCGCGCGGCCCGAACCGGTGGTCGAAGCGCCCCCGGCGGTCGATCCCGGCCGGATCACGCTGGAAGACGTGTCCGATCACACCCTGGTCACGGTCGAGCTGGGTTACGGCCTGGTCCACCTGGTCGATGACCGGCGCGGATCGCCGCTGGTCGCGCGGATCACCGGCGTGCGCAAGCAGCTTAGCCAGGCGTTCGGCTTTGTCGTGCCGCAGTTCCGCGTGCGCGACAGCCTGGAGCTGTCGCCCAATGACTACCGGATCATGCTGGGCGGGGTGCCGCTGGGCGGCGGCTCGGTCCGGCCGGACAAGGTGCTGGCGATCGATGCCGGCGAAGCGCGCGCCCAGCACCAGCTGGCGGGCGAGGCGACCGTCGATCCCAGCTTCGGCTGCCCGGCGCTGTGGATCGATCCCGCCGCGCGCGACCATGCGATTGCCGAAGGGTTCCTGACGGTCGATGCCAGCACGGTCATCGCCACCCAGCTCAACCAGTTGCTGGGCGACCGCCCGCAGGCGCTGCTGGGCCCGGACGAGGTCCGCTCGATCCTGGATGGGGTGCGCGATCACGCCGCCGGGCTGGTCGACGCGGTCCACCCGCAGCCGCTCTCGCTCGCCGCGCTGACCCGGCTGCTGCGCGCGCTGCTGGAAGACGGCATTCCCATCGGCCATCCGCTGCCTATCCTGTCCAGCCTGTCGAACGCGGTCCAGCAGACCGTGGAACACGACCGGATGGTCGATCTGGTCCGCGCCGATCTTGGCGCGCTGATCGTCGGGCGGATCTGCGCGCCGGGCGAGCGGCTGCCGGTGCTGACCCTCGATGCCCAGCTCGAAGGGGCGATCGTTTCGGGCCTGACCGATCCCGTGTCGGGCCAGCCAGTGATCGAACCCGATCTTGCCCGCAACATTGGCGAACACATCGCCCACCTGATGGCCGAGCGCGGGCCGCATGCGCCGCCGCTGGCGCTGA
This sequence comes from Novosphingobium sp., assembly GCF_041905565.1. Taxonomy (GTDB): domain Bacteria; phylum Pseudomonadota; class Alphaproteobacteria; order Sphingomonadales; family Sphingomonadaceae; genus Novosphingobium. The sequence goes on from NZ_JAYRKX010000006.1 coordinate 17,589, forward strand.
TCGTCCAGCCGCGCGCGCGCCGTGCGCTGGCTGGCCTGCTGCGGCTGCGCGCCCCGGCCTGCCTGGTGCTGTCGATTGCCGAACTGCCCGTTTCCCAACCGATCGAGGTGATCGCCGTGATCGGCGGGCCGCCGCCGCCGCAGGCCGCGCTGCCCCATCCCGAACTGCAACCTGCCCAAAGTGAAAGCCTGGCCGCATGAAACACGATTACCGCAGCTTTGCGCCCGCCATGAAGGCCGCCGGCGCTTATCGCAGCGACGCCGCCGACCGGATCCGCCGGTTCGTGCCGATGGTCCGGCGGCTGGCCTGGCACGTCCACGGCGGCGGCCGTCCGGGGATCGAGCTGGAAGACCTGATGCAGGCCGGAATGGTTGCCCTGACCGAAGCCGCGCAGCGCCATTCCGGGCCGACCGAGGACGGCTTTGCCGCCTATGCCAAGCTGCGCGTGCGCGGGGCGATGGTTGACCTGATCCGCCGCCACGTGCCGCTGTCACGCGGCGCGGTGGAGCGCCGCCGCCAGCTGGCGGAAAAGGAAAGCCAGCTGCGCCAGCAACTCGGCCGCGCGCCGACTGACGCCGAACTGGCCCAGGCGCTGGGGCTGGACGAGGCGGAACTCGACACCCAGCGCGCGGCGAGCGAGCAGATCCGCTTCGAGTCGATTGACGAGGCCTATTCCGATGGCGACATGGCCTTTGCCGACGAGCGCCCCGACAGCTTCGCCCTGCTGGCCGACGAGGAACTGCGCCACGGCGTGGCCCAGGCCATCGCGACCCTGCCCGAGCGGCTGCAACTGGTGATCCAGCTCTACTTCGTGGAAGAGTTGAATCTCAGTGAGATAGCCGAAGCGCTGCAGGTTTCGATCCCGCGCGTGCACCAATTGAAGGCCCAGGCGCTGGACAAGCTGCGGGCCGCCCTGACGGGGGTTGCGGATATCATCTAGCTTGCGCGCCATGGCGCTTGGCGGCATAGAACCGCGGCATGACCGCTTGCGATACCTGCCTTGTGCGCAACCGCGCGATCTGTTCGTCGCTGGATGGCGAAGAACTCAAGGCGCTGAACGCCATTGGTCGCCGGCGGAATCTGGTCCCCGGCGAATCGCTGATGTGGGAAGGCGAGGATTCGGTCCTTGTCGCCAATGTCATCGAAGGGGTGCTCAAGCTGTCCACGGGGACCGAGGACGGGCGCGAGCAGATCGTCGGCGTGGTCTATCCGTCAGATTTCATTGGCCGGCCGTTCGGTTCGACCAGCGGCCACGGCGTCACCGCGCTGACCGATGCGCGCGTCTGCGTGTTCAGCCGCAAGGACTTTGATTCCTTCGCCCGCGAACACCCCAGCCTGGAACACAAGCTGCTGCAACGCACCCTGGGCGAACTGGACCGCACCCGTCGCTGGATGTTGCTGCTGGGCCGCAAGTCGGCCGGGGAAAAGGTGGCGAGCTTCCTGCTCGAAATGTCCGAGCGCCTGGTCCAGCCCGGCTGCGTCGATGCTCCGGACCTGCCGCTGCGCCGCTTTGCCCTGCCGTTTTCGCGCCAGCAGGTGGCCGACGTGCTGGGCCTGACGATCGAAACGGTGAGCCGCCAGTTTACCCGGCTCAAGGCCGACGGGATCATAGATCTGCCTTCGCGGCGCGAGGTGGTTATCCTCGATCGCGAAAGCCTGGCAGCCGAAGCCGGGTGAACCGGCTTCGGCCCCTTACCAGATCAGAACCGCGCGTACACGCCGCCCGACACAACCCACGGATCAAGCTTGTGGGTGGTCGAGAGCGCTTCGACACCGCCAGCGGTGAGGAAGTGCGTCTTGGTCTTCATGAAGTACTTCTTGGCGTCGAGCGAGATGCCAAGGCCGCTGTCGCCCAGCGGAACGTCCACGCCGCCCTGCAGGGCCACGCCCAGACGGTTGTCCATCTTCAGCTTGGTCGCGCCCAGCGCGGTCGGAACGGCGCCCGACTTTTCATCGAAGTAGAAGAACACCGACGGGCCAACGCCGATGTACGGCTTGATCGGGCCGGCATCGAGGTGATACTTCAGCGTCACCGTGGCGGGCAGGATCAGCACGTGGTTGGCGATGTTCGCGCCGGCGATCGAGCCGGTGCCGGTCACGTGGTGCTGGGTGAAGCAGCAGATCGTTTCGATCGAGATGTTCGGCGTGGCGTAATATTCGACCGCCAGGGTCGGCACGACGTTGTCGTTGGCCTTGGTCCCCGGAGTCGCGCCCAGCGCGGTGGCAACCGCGGGAATGACCGTGTTGATCTTGTCGATCTTGCCATCGGGCAACACGCCCGTGGCCATGAGCTTGACCTGAAGCTTGCCGTCGGCATTGGCGGCCTGGGCCGGCGCGGTGAGCATGGAGGCGGCAGCAAGCGCCGCAGCGATGGTGAGCTTTTTCATTGTCCCTCATCCGGCGCCGCAGCGGTCGCACCATGCGGCCAAGGCTATTACGGCGTCACGGGGTCAATGCGCTGATGGTGCAGTTGCTAACATTGATCTTGCGCAATTTATCGCGCTTTTCCGGGTATTTTTGTTCGGCAGGGCGCAATTTGATCCGGGTCAATGTTGCAATGCAGTTGCAGGTTGAAATGGGACGCTACTAGTAATATTAGCGTCTGCTTATTAAACCCTAGCTTGAGGGGAAGGGGCTCATGGAATCCGTTGTTGCTCGCGCTGGCATGTGGCTAGCCGCGCTCTTCGTGGCCATTGTGTTCTTCGTGAATGCGGTTGATACCGGATTCGCGGTGCACATGGCCGTTTTTGGCCTGGCGGCTTTGGCCGGCCTGGTGATCTCGCTGCGCAAGACCGACTATCTTGCCGTGGCCAACGGGACGCGGCTTGCCGTGGACCAGGGTCGGTATGACGACGACCTGATCCGCATCGGGGTGATCCTGACCACCTTCTGGGGTGTTGTCGGGTTCCTGGTCGGCCTGGTCATCGCCTTGCAGCTTGCCTTCCCGGCGCTCAACCTCGGGCTGGAATGGACCACCTTCGGGCGGATCCGGCCGCTGCACACCTCGGCGGTGATCTTCGCCTTCGGGGGCACCGCGCTGATCACGACCTCGTTCTACATCGTCCAGCGTACCTGCCGCGCGCGCCTTGCGCTGCCCGGCCTCGCGCGGTTCGTGTTCTGGGGCTACCAGCTGTTCATCGTGCTGGCCGCCACCGGCTATGTCCTGGGGATCACCCAGGGCAAGGAATATGCCGAACCCGAATGGTACGTCGACCTGTGGCTGACGCTGGTCTGGGTGGCCTACCTGGCGGTGTTTGTCGGCACGATCATGCAGCGCCGCGAACCCCACATCTACGTGGCCAACTGGTTCTTCCTCAGCTTCATCCTGACCGTGGCGATGCTGCACCTGGTCAACAACGTGAACCTGCCGGTCAGCATCTTCGGCTCGCTCAGCTATCCGCTGTGGTCCGGCGTGCAGGGCGCGCTGGTGCAATGGTGGTATGGCCACAACGCGGTGGGCTTCTTCCTGACCGCCGGCTTCCTGGCCATGATGTACTACTTCGTGCCCAAGCAGGCCGAACGCCCGGTCTATTCGTATCGCCTGTCGATCATCCACTTCTGGGGGCTGATCTTCCTGTACATTTGGGCGGGGCCCCACCACCTGCACTATACCGCGCTGCCCGACTGGGCGCAGACGCTGGGCATGGTGTTCTCGGTCATGCTGTGGATGCCCAGCTGGGGCGGCATGATCAACGGCCTGATGACGCTGAACGGCGCCTGGGACAAGGTCCGCACCGATCCGATCATCCGCATGATGGTGCTGAGCCTGGCCTTCTACGGCATGTCGACCTTCGAAGGGCCGATGATGTCGATCAAGTCGGTCAACTCGCTGTCGCACTATACCGACTGGACCATCGGCCACGTCCACTCGGGCGCGCTGGGCTGGAACGGGATGATCACCTTCTCGGCGATCTACTACCTCGCGCCGCGCCTGTGGGGCCGCGAACGGCTCTATTCGCTGCGCATGGTCAACTGGCACTTCTGGCTCGCGACCCTGGGGATCGTGTTCTACGCCTCGGCGATGTGGGTCACGGGCATCATGGAAGGCCTGATGTGGCGTGAATACGGGGCCGACGGCTACCTGGTGAACAGCTTCGCCGAAACGGTTGCCGCCAAGTTCCCGATGTACCTGCTGCGTGCCTTCGGTGGGGTCCTGTACCTGTCGGGCGGAATCATCATGGCGATCAACGTCTGGCAGACCATTGCCGGCAAGCTTCGCCAGGAAGAACCGCTGCGCCAGGCTGCCTATGACGCCTCCGCCGACCGTCCGCTGCCCGCAGTTGCTGCCGAATAAGGGGTAAGTTCAATGACTGCTGAAACTGCAAACGAACACGCCCCCAAGGAAAAGTGGGGCCGCCACAAGAAGCTTGAGCGCAACGTCGCCCTGATGGGGGTGTTTGCCTTCCTCGCGGTGACCGTGGGCGGGATCGTGGAAATCGCGCCGCTGTTCTGGATCGACAACACGATCGAGAAGGTGGACGGGATGCGTCCCTACACGCCGCTGGAACAGGCCGGGCGCGACATCTACGTCCGCGAAGGCTGCTATGTCTGCCACAGCCAGATGATCCGTCCGTTCCGCGACGAAGTGGAACGCTATGGTCACTACAGCCTGGCCGCGGAATCGATGTACGACCATCCGTTCCAGTGGGGTTCCAAGCGCACCGGGCCCGACCTGGCGCGCGTGGGCGGGCGCTATTCCGATGAATGGCACCAGCAGCACCTCAAGAACCCGCAGAGCGTGGTGCCCGAATCGGTCATGCCGCAATATGCCTTCCTGGCCGAAAAGGACCTGAAGGCTGGCGACATGTCGGCTTCGCTGACCGCGCTGTCGCGGGTGGGCGTGCCCTATACCAAGACCGACATCGAGAAGGCCAACGAGGACCTCAAGACGCAGGCTGACGCCGGCGCCGACGGTTCCGACCTGGTCAAGCGCTATCCCAAGGCGCAGGTCCGCGATTACGATGGCAATCCGGACCGGCTGACCGAAATGGATGCGCTGATCGCCTATCTGCAGATGCTTGGCACGCTGGTCGACGTGAACGGTGCCAAGGCGCAGGAGGAACTGGCCAAGGAACGCGGGCGGTGAGCACGCATTCCACCTACGAGTTGCTGCGGCAGCTTGCCGACAGCTGGGGCTTGGTCGCGACGATGATCCTGTTTCTTGCTCTTGCCGCCTGGCCGTTCCGGCCAGGCGCCAAGGAACAGAACGAAGCGGCCGCGAATTCGATCTTCGTCGAAGAAGATCCGAGGGGTAACGACAATGTCCAATAAGCGCATCGACGAACCGACCGGTGTCGAGACCGTCGGCCACGAATGGGACGGCATCGAGGAACTGAACAATCCGCTGCCGCGCTGGTGGTTGATCTCCTTCTACCTGACGATCGTTTTCGCGATCGGCTACATGGTGGTCTATCCGGCCTGGCCTTTGCTCAGCAAGGGCACCGAAGGGATGTGGGGCTGGTCCAGCCGCGGCCAGTTGGCCAAGGAACTGGACGATGCCCAGACCGGCCGCGCCGCAACCCTGGCCGCGCTGGCGCAGACGCCGATCGAACAGCTGCCCGCCAATCCCGACCTGATGCGCAAGGCGATCGCCGGGGGCAAGGCCGCCTTCCGCGTGAACTGCGTGCAGTGCCACGGTTCGGGCGCGGCCGGCGGGATCGGCTATCCCAACCTGAACGACGACGACTGGCTGTGGGGCGGTAACCTCAAGGAAATCGAAACCACGCTGGTTCACGGCATTCGCCAGCCGGGCAACGACCAGACCCGCACCAGCCTGATGCCGAACTTCGGCAAGGACGGGATCCTGACCGCTGCCCAGATCAGCGAAGTGGCCGACTATGTCCTGTCGCTGTCGGGCAAGGCGCCGATGAACGCGAACGGCAAGCTGGCCTATGAGGCCAACTGCGTCGCGTGCCACGGGGCCGATGCCAAGGGCCTGCGCCAGTTCGGCGCACCCAACCTGTCCGACGCGATCTGGCTCTACGGGGGTAGCAAGGATCAGGTCGTCGGCAGCATTACCAAGGCACATGCGGGCGTGATGCCGGCATGGGGCGGCAAGCTTGATCCGGTAACGATCAAGATGCTGGCAGCCTATGTCCACTCGCTGGGGGGCGGTGAAGACTTCGCGGAAGCTCCGACCAACCCTGCAGCGGGAACCACTGGAAATGCAAAGCCCTGAATCCGTCCCCGCCAGCCTTTACGAGAAGCGCAAGGCCGTCTTTCCCAAAGCGGTAGACGGCCGCTTCCGCCGCCTGAAATGGCTGGTGATGATCGTAACGCTGGGGATTTACTACATCACCCCGTGGCTCCGCTGGGACCGCGGGCCCTATGCCCCGGACCAGGCGGTGCTGGTGGATCTTGCCCACCGCCGGTTCTACATGTTCGGGATCGAAATCTGGCCCCACGAATTCTACTTCGTGGCCGGGCTGTTGATCATGGCGGGCGTCGGCCTGTTCGTGATCACCAGCGCGGTCGGCCGGGCCTGGTGCGGCTACAGCTGCCCGCAGACGGTCTGGACCGACTTGTTCCAGCACGTCGACCGGCTGATCGATGGCGATCGTAACGCCCAGCTGCGGCTTGAAGCCGCGCCCTGGGGGGCGGAAAAGATCTTCAAGCGCGCGGTCAAGTGGACGATCTACCTGGCGATCAGCTTCTGGACCGGCGGTGCATGGATCATGTACTTCGCCGATGCGCCCACGCTGACCCGCGAATTCTGGGCCGGGGATGCCGCCCCGGTGGCCTATGGCACGGTCGCAGTGCTGACCGCCACGACCTTCCTGTTCGGCGGTTTCATGCGCGAACAGATCTGCGTCTACATGTGCCCTTGGCCGCGCATCCAGACCGCGATGCTCGATGAAAAGTCGCTGCTGGTCACTTACAAGGACTGGCGCGGGGAACCGCGCGGCAGCGTCAAGAAGGCGGAAAAGAACCCCGGCGGGGTTGGCGACTGCGTCGACTGCAACCAGTGCGTCGCGGTCTGCCCCACGGGCTATGACATTCGCAACGGACCCGACATCCAGTGCATCACTTGCGCGCTGTGCATCGATGCCTGCGACAAGGTGATGGTCCAGCTGGGCCGTCCGCGCGGGCTGATCGACTATGCCACGTTGGAAGATTGCAAGCTGGAACGCGAAGGGGAGACGCCCCGGCCGATTTCCCGCGCTTTGTTCCACACCCGCACGCTGATCTACGTCGGCGTCTGGGCGGCGATCGGCTTTGCCCTGCTGTTCGCGCTCGGCAACCGCCAGCGGCTCGACATTTCGGTCCAGAAAGACCGCAACCCGCCCTACATGCTGATGAGCGGGGGCGAGCTGCGCAACGCCTACACGGTCAAGCTGCGCAACATGGAATCGCGCCCGCGCCCGATGCAGGTGACCATTGACGGCCTGCCCGGCGGGACGATGTGGACCGACGACATGCCCAGCGAAAAGGCTGCCCGGACGCTGAAGTTCGATGTGGCCGCCGACCGCGCCGATCCGATGCGCTTCTATGTCGTCGCGCCTTCGGGCACGCGCCCGCAGCACTTCGAATTCAAGCTCAAGGCGCTCGATGCCGAAGGCGGCGAGGATGAAAGCAAGGTGCGCTTCGACGCGCCGGGAGAAGAAGAATGAAAGCCTTCACCACCGGCCCCTTCACGGGCCGGCACATTACCGCGATCATGGTGGCGTTCTTCGGCGTCGTGATCGCGGTCAACCTGGTCATGGCGCGCTATGCCTCGTCCACGTTCGGCGGGGTCGTGGTCGAAAATTCCTATGTCGCCAGCCAGCACTACAACAAGTGGCTGAAGGAAGCGGAAAAGGAACAGGCCCTGGGCTGGTCGGCCCAGGCCCGCCGCCGTGGTGACGGGCGGGTGGAAGTGATGCTGGCCGGCGCGCCTGCCGGGGCGACTCTGGCAGGCGATGCCTGGCACCCGCTGGGCCGCATGCCCGACCAGCAGCTGACCTTTGCCGCCCAGGCCGATGGCAGCTTCGTTGCCAACCAGCCGCTGCCCGCCGGGCGCTGGCGGCTGCGGCTCGAAGCCCGCGCGGGCGATGCGCGCTGGCGCACGGAACAGGAACTGCGGTGACCGCCGCTGCCCGCCAGACTGACGCGCCGCATGACGAGACGACCGTGCTGGTCGTTCCCGGCATGCATTGCGCGGGCTGCATGGCCAAGGTCGAGCGGGCGCTCCAGGCGGTTCCGGGGGTGGCCAGCGCGCGGGTCAACCTGACCGCGCGGCAAGTCGGCGTCGAACACGCCGCCGCAGTGACCATGCCGCAGTTGATGGATGCGCTGAACGCAGTCGGCTTTGCCAGCCAGCCGCGCGGGGCCGATCTGGCGCCGCCGCCTTCGGCGGTCAAGCCGCTGCTGGCCCCGCTGGCGGTGGCGGGCTTTGCCTGCATGAACGTGATGCTGCTGTCGGTCAGCATCTGGTCGGGCGCTGATGGGGCCACCAAGGCCCTGTTCCACTGGCTGTCCGCCGCAATCGGCGTGCCGGCGATCCTTTATGCCGGGATGCCGTTCTTCACTTCGGCCTGGGGCGCGCTCAAGCGGCGCACCACCAACATGGACGTGCCGATTTCGATCGGCGTGACGCTGGCCACCGGGCTCAGCCTTTACGAAACCGCCAATCACGGGCCGGATGCCTGGTTCGATGGCACGCTGATGCTGCTGCTGTTCCTGCTTGCCGGGCGCGCGCTCGACGCGGCGATGCGCGATCGCGCACGCGCCGGGGTCGATGCCTTGCTGCGTCAGGCGGCCCCGGGGGCGATGGTCGTGGCGCGGGAGGGGGGGCTTGAATGGCTTCCCGCGGCTGATCTCGTCCCCGGAATGGTCATGCGGGTCGCGGCGGGCGAACGGCTGGCCGCTGACGGCGAAATCGTGACTGGCGCCAGCCGGTTCGATCAGTCGCTGCTGACCGGGGAAAGCGATCCGGTTACCGCTCATGCGGGCGACGCGGTGCTGGCCGGGACACTCAATCTCGATGCGCCGGTCGATGTGAAGGTGACCGCCGCCGGGCAGGGCACCACGCTGGCCGAAATCGCCCGGCTGATGGAAGTGTCGGGCCAGGCCCGCAGCGCCTATGTCCGCATCGCCGACCGCGCCTCGCGGCTCTATGCCCCGGCGGTGCACACGCTGGCGGCGCTGACCTTTGCCGGGTGGATGATTGCCGGGGTGGGGGCGCACCAGGCGCTGGTCTATGCCATTGCGGTGCTGATCATCACCTGCCCCTGCGCGCTGGGGCTGGCCGTGCCGGTGGCCCAGGTGGTCGCCTGCGGGGCGCTGATGAAACAGGGGATCATGGTCAAGGACGGTTCGGCGCTGGAACGCATGGCCGATCTCGACCGCGCACTGCTCGACAAGACCGGCACGCTGACCATGGGCCGCCCGCTGCCCGATCCGGCGGTGATCGACGCGCTGCCCGCCGATGCCGCCGCCGTGGCGCTGGGGCTGGCTTCGCACAGCCGCCACCCGCTCAGCCGCGCGCTCGTCGAAGTGCTGGCGGCGCGCGGGGTCAAACCCGCCGACCTGACCGAGGTCAGCGAGGAAGCCGGCCACGGCCTTCAAGCTACGTGGCAGGGCCAGGCCGTGGCGCTGCGCCGGCCGGACAGCGCCAGCGGCATTGCCACCACGCTGGACATTGCCGGGCGGCCGACCTGGCTGATCCCCTTTGCCGACCGGCTGCGCCCCGATGCGCAGGCGGCCCTGGCCGAGCTGCGCGCGCTGGGGATCGAACCGGCGATCCTGTCGGGCGACAATGCCGCCGCCGTGGCCGAAGTGTCGCGCGCCACCGGGCTGCAAGGCACGGGCGCGGCTTCGCCCGCGGACAAGCAGGCCGCAATCGCCGCCTTGCAGGCGCAGGGGCACAAGGTGCTGATGGCGGGCGACGGCCTGAACGACGGGCCGGCGCTGGCCGCCGCCAATGCCTCGATCGCGCCCGGCACGGCGAGCGATGTGGGCCGGCAGGCCGCCGACCTGGTGTTCATGGGGGACAGCCTGACCGCCTTGCCGCGCGCGGTGCGCGGCGCGCGCCGGACCATGGCGGTGGTCAAGGAAAACTTCGTGCTGGCTATCGGCTACAACGTGCTGGCCGTGCCGCTGGCGATGGCCGGCTATGTCACCCCGCTGATCGCGGCAGTGGCGATGTCGACCAGTTCGCTGATCGTCATCGCCAATTCGCTGCGGCTGGTCAGGGCGGCGCGATGAACGGGCTGGCGATCCTGATACCGGTGGCGCTGCTGATGGGCCTGGCGGGGCTGGTGGCGTTCTTCTGGGCGCTGAAGCGCGGCCAGTTCGAGGATCTGGACGGCGCCGCCGCGCGCATCCTGATCGATGAAGAAGACGATCTGCCGGGGGGCGGCAAACCATGAAAGACAGCCTGGTCCATTTCGCGATGGCCGCGCTGGTGCCCGCCGCGCTGAACATCAGCGCGCCGGCGGCTGGCGCCAGCCTGCTGGTGCCGGTCTGCACCGGCGACGGGCTGGTCCACATGGTGCAGGTCCCGGTCGATGGCCAGCAGGCACCGGGCGGATCGAACGGGGCGTGCTGCGCCAAGGGTTGCCACGCGGGTTCATCGCGCAAGCGCAGCTTGAAGAATTTTGCGCCCGCGCAATGATTGCCCCGCGCTGATGCGATTTAAGCACCAGTATGTGGCCTTATTATCCAGACCTGCTGGCAACTCCGGTGCCGCGTTACACCAGCTTTCCCACCGCTGCCGAGTTTTCCGGCGCGGTCGGCGCTGACGAGGCGAATCAAGCGCTGCGCACCGTGGCGGGCGATGTCTCGCTCTATGTCCATATCCCGTTCTGCGAGCAGATCTGCTGGTATTGCGGGTGCAACACGGGCGCCGCGAACAAAACCCAGCGGCTGCACGCCTATCTCGACGCGCTGCACCGCGACATCGCGATCACCGGGGCACGGCTCGACGGGCGGGTGCGGGTGCGGCGAATCGCCTTTGGCGGGGGCAGCCCCAATGCCATTGCCCCGACCGATTTCGTGCGGCTGGTCGATGCGCTGACGCTGCACACCGCGCTCGACAATCCGACCTGGTCGATCGAGCTTGATCCGCGCACCCTGACGCCAGAATGGGGACAGGTGCTGGGCTGGATCGGGGTCAGCCACGCCAGCATGGGGGTGCAGACCTTCGAGCCGCAATTGCAGGCCGCGATTGGCCGGATCCAGCCGGACCAGCTGATTGTCGAAGCCACCGCCATGCTGCGCAAGGCGGGCGTTACCAGCCTGAACTTCGACCTGATGTACGGGCTGCCCGGGCAGACCATGGACCATCTGGAAAGCACGCTGGCGCGCACGATCGAGCTGGGCGCGGACCGGATCGCGCTGTTCGGCTATGCCCACGTGCCGCACATGCTGCCGCGCCAGCGCCGGATCGATGCCACCGCCCTGCCGGAGCAGGACGCGCGCTTTGCCATGGCGGAATACGGCTATCAGCGGCTGACCGCGGCGGGCTATGTCCCGATCGGGTTCGATCACTTTGCCTTGCCGCACGATCCGATGGCGATTGCCGCGCGCGAAAAGCGCGTGCGGCGCAATTTCCAGGGCTTTACCGACGATCAGGCGCCGACCCTGATCGGGCTGGGAGCTTCCGCCATCAGCTGCTTCGATGACCTGCTGGTCCAGAACGAGAAGAACGCCGGGCGCTATCGCATGCTGCTGTCGCAGGACATGCTGCCGGCCAATCACGGCATTCGCCGCAGCGCCGACGACCGCCTGCGCGGCGGCGTGATCAGCGAGCTGTTGTGCCAGGGCGAAGCGCAGGTTCCGCCCGCGCTGCTGGCCGAAGTGGCGGGGCGGATCGCGCCGTTCGTTGAGCGCGAGCTGGCCGCGCTCGATGGCGCCATGCTGCGCATCCTGCCGGGCGGGCTGCCCTATGCCCGCACGGTCGCGGCGCTGTTCGATCCCTATCGCCAGGATTCGCTGCGGCGGTTCAGCTCGGCGGTCTGACCGCCGCCAATCCCTTGCCTGTTTGCAAATCGCTTGCAGTCGCGGCGCGGCGCTGGCATGTCTGCGCCGCAACCAGACAAAAAGAGAGCGGCCGTCCAATGGATCAGCCGCTCCAGGTGGGGAGAACTGGTTGCTTGGCGTCAGGCCATGGCGGGGGTTGCCTCGTTCGTGGCCTTGCCAGACTGGACAGCCGCTTCGGTTTCAAGAACCATGACTGCGGCTGCCGTGTTGGAAATCGGAATGTGATAGGTGCGGGTCACTTCGCTGGCGGCGCTGCCCAGCGCACCGCGCGCGGCGATCCAGTTGAGCACTTCGACGCCCTGTGTGCCGGACAACTCGACAATCTCGTGCACCGAATGCTTCGTCAGCGCGTCGGGATCACTCGACAGGTTGTCCATGCAGAACTTGTCGTATTCGGCGTTCATGAACCCGGCGCGTTCGCCGTCAAGCTGGTGCGACAGGCCGCCGGTACCCATTACCATGATCTTTTCCGGCCCCTGCCATTCGGCCAGCGCCTTGCCCACCGCACGGCCCAGAGCCAGGCAGCGCTTGGCGCTGGGCAGCGGGTGCTGGACGGTGTTGATCGTGATCGGCACGATCCGGACCGGCGCTTCACGGCCCGGCCAGGCCAGGGCCAGCGGGATCGAGGCGGCATGATCGACTGCCATGTCCTGGCAGGTGGTGATGTCGAATTCTTCCTCGACCAGCTTTTCGATGATCGCCCAGCTCAACTCGGTGTGACCCGGCGGGATCGGGAAGGGGTGGAGGCCCCAGCCTTCATCCTCGTTGCGATAGACGGGCGCTGCGCCGACCGCGAAGGTCGGCATCTTGTCGAGGAAGAAGTTCAGCCCGTGATCGTTGTAGAACATGATCACGACATCGGGCTGCTGCACGTCCAGCCATTCGCGCACCGGCGGCCAGGCATCGAAGAACGGCTTCCAGTAGGGTTCGTCCTGCGCGCCGCGCTGGATCGCCCCGCCGATTGCGGGCACGTGGCTGGTAAAGACGCCGCCGATGACCTTAGCCACAGATAGCCTCCCTGGCTGCCGGGGTCTTGGCCTGGTCAAGCAGCATCTGCTTGAACGCGTCGACGCTCATCCCGGTTTGCTGCGCGCCCAGGTCCTGCACATTGAGGCCCAGGATCCCCGCCAGTTTGGCAAGGAAATAGACGTTGCCGCCCGCCGCGATCATCTGCAGCACGTTGCGGGCCGCTACGGCCGCGCGCTGTTCGGGGGTCAGCTGGAACTTGTCGATATAGGCCGCCTCGTCGCGGACGAAGGCATCGCGGTTGGCGGCACTGTTGAAGGAGTAGCACATGGCGTTCAGGGCATAGCCCTTCTGCGCGGCCGCACCGTCGAAGATGTGGGTGCCGGGAATCGGCTTGTTCGCTGCACTGGCCATCGACGGCTCCTTTCCTGACGCAGGATATGCGCAGGACCGGGGCGGTCCGACCTTGATCAGGATCAACAAAACCGAAAAATTGTAAGCATCGCATACAAAGAACCGCACTTGACGCGGGCGGGGCGGGGCTGCTTGTGCGCAAATCAAACAATCTGGGAAGGATCAGGCACCATGCAGCTCTCCATGGACGGGCGAATCGCCCTTATCACCGGCGCCTCATCGGGCTTCGGCGCGCACTTCGCGCGGCTGTTCGTGCGCGAAGGGGCGCGCGTGGTGATCGGCGCGCGCCGCACCGACCGGATCCAGGCCCTGGCCGACGAGCTGGGCGACAAGGCGCTGGCCGTGGCGATGGACGTGACCAGCGAAGCCTCGATCCAGGCTGCCTATGACGCCGCCGAAGCGCACTTCGGCACAGTCGACACGGTGATCGCCAATGCCGGCATTTCGGCCGACGGGCGTTCGACCGAAGTCAGCGCGGCGGACCTTGCCAGCCTGGTTGCGACCAATTTCAACGGCGTCTACCTGACCGCGCGCGAAGGGGCGAAGCGGATGATCGCGGCCGGGTTCAAGGATCACGGGCGCGGGCGGATCGTGCTGATCGGTTCGATCACGGCGGAACTGACCGCGCAGGGCGATGCCGCCTATGCCGCGACCAAGGCCGGGGTGGCGCACCTGGGCCGCCAGTTCGCGCGCGAATGGGTGCGCCAGGGGGTCAACGTCAACACTATCCAGCCCGGCTATATCCAGACCGAGATTGCCGGCGACTGGTTCCAGACCGAAGGCGGCCAGCGCCAGATCGCGGCGTTCCACCGCCGCCGGCTGTGCCCGATCGAGGCGCTGGATGCGCCGCTGCTGTTCCTCTCGGGCGATGCCTCGCACTATGTCACCGGGGCGACGCTGACGGTGGACGACGGGCAGGTGCTGTAACGCGGCAGGCAATCACCGCTTGGCAAGTGCTCCCTTGGTGTTATATTCATACAATACACCAAGGGAGAAGGCGCTTGTTTCGAAGCCGTTTCCTGCTGCTCGGGGCGCTGGCCGCTCTAGCGTCCACCCAGGTTCAGGCCGCGCCCTATCGCCCGCTGGATCTTGGCGCGGTGGACCGGGCGGTCCCGCCGCAGGCGCGCACCCGCTACATGGTGCTGGGCACGCCGCACCTTGCCGCAATGCCGGACAGCTTCAAACCTGAATACCTCTCGTTGGTGCTGGACCGGCTGGCGGACTGGCGGCCCGATGTGGTCACCATCGAAAGCCTGCCCGGCCCGCAGTGCGAGCTGCTGCTGCGCTACCAGGCCAATTATCCCGGCGTGGCCGAACAATACTGCTGGGACGCGGCCGAGGTGGAGCGGGAAAGCGGCGTTTCGCTGATCGCGGCAGAGGCCGCGCTGCCGCAGGCCCTCGCCGACATTGCCCGCGCGCCCACGCCTGCCGCGCGTCGGCACCTGGCCATGCTGTTCCTGTCCGCCAATGACCGCACGTCCGCGCTGGTGCAGTGGCTGCGCCTGCCCGAGGCAGAGCGCAAAGTGGGCGATGGGCTGACCCAGCCGCTGGTCGCACTGCTGGAAAAGGTCCGCGCCGGGCGCAACGAGAACTATGCGCTGGCCGCCGTGCTGGCCGCGCGGCTGGGGCATGAGCGGGTCTATCCCGCCGACGATCACAGCGCCGATGCCATGACCGCAGCGGGCGGCGCGGAGTTTGAACAGGCGATGCAGCGCATCTGGGACAACCCCGCCGCCCGCGCGCTGCGCCCGGCGATCGAGGCGCAGGGCAAGGCCATGTCCAGCCCGGCCGGAGTGCTGGCCGGATACCGCGCCGAAAACAGCGCCGATCGCCAGCGCCGCCAGATCGACGTCGATTTCGCCGCAGCACTCAAGGACGGTCCTGACCGGCAATGGGGCCGGCGCTATGTCGCCTGGTGGGAAGTGCGCAACCTGCGCATGATCGCGTCGATCCGTGCCGCTGCGGCGCAGGCCCCCGGTGGCAAGGTGCTGGCGCTGGTCGGCTCGTCACACCGGCCCTATTTCGAACGCTACCTTGGCCAGCTGCACGATGCCACGCTGGTCGATCCGGGCACGCTGCTGAACTAGCGGATCAGCCGCCTGCGTCGATCAGCGCCTGGATCTGCTTGTAGAACGCCTCGCGCGCTTCAGGTTCGGGGCCAAGGCTGGCTCGGCTCCAGTCGGCATTGCTGGCGATCACCAGCTTGCGCTTGGGATCGATGAAGATGCCCTGGCCAAAGATGCCCTGCGCCGCGACCGAGCCATCGTCATAGGTCCACCACTGGTAGCCATAGCCCTTGCCCGGCCGCCCGATGTCCTTCTGCTTGGTGGTGGCCTGGGCAAACCAGTCGGCCGGGACGATCTGCTTGCCGCCGGCCTGGCCGCCGGACAGCACGAACAGCCCGAAGCGGGCAAAATCGCGCGTCGCGGCCTGCAGGCAGCACCCGGCGATCTCGTGCCCGGTCTTGCCTTCCAGCCAGGTTGCCTTGGCTTCCATGCCGGCGGGCTGCCAGACCTTCTCTTGCAGGTACTCGCTCAGCTTCTTGCCGGTGGCCGAACTGACCAGCACCCCGATCAGGTTGGTTTCGCCGGTGTTGTAATGCCACACCGCGCCCGGCGGATGGGCGCGGGGCAACTTGCGCATATAGCTGACCGTCGCGTCCAGCCCGCCTTCGGGCTTGGCATTGTTGAACTTTGCGACGTCGGCGTTCGGGTCTTCGTAATCCTCGTTCCACTTGACCCCGCTGCTCATCATCAGCAGCTGGCGCACCGAGACATCGTCATAGGCCGAACCGCGCAGCCCCGGGATGTACTGGCTGACCTTGTCATCCAGGCTCTTGATATAGCCGTCCTGCACCGCCGCGCCGACGAGGGTCGAAGTGAACGACTTGGCGACCGAGAAGCTGGTCCAGCGCCCCTTGGCATCGAAGCCCAGGCCATAACGTTCCAGCCGGACCTTGCCGTCCTGCAGGATGACCAGTCCGGCGGCGCGCTGCTGGGCCAGGTACTGGTCGATCCCCGGCACTGCCAGCGGCTTGCCCGCGGGCAGGGGCAGCGGCGTGGCAGATGGCGCGATTTCGGCATGGGTGGCGAGCAGGGTGATGCGGTCCATTGCCCGGAAGGCGGCGTCGCGCTGGTCCTGCTGCCAGCTCAGCACGTCGGCATTGGTCGGCATGACTGCCAGCAGACCCCGCGTTTCACGGTCAAGGCTGGAATACCAGGCGCCGCCCGCCAGCGCCAATGCTGCTAGGCCGCCAAAGGCCATGGTCCGTTTGCGCATCTGCGATCCTCCCCCCGTTTATCGTGCCTGCCGACTATTTCGCTGCGGCCAGGGCGGGCAGCGTATCCGGCCCCAGCACTTGCGGCAACTGCTGCGGCGCGCCGCCGCCGGCCGGATACCAAATGTAGAGCGGCACGCCCGCCGCGCCCTGCGCCGTCAGGTAGCGGGTGATCGCCGGATCGCGCCGGGTCCAGTCGCCGCGCAGCACGGTAACCCCGGCCTTGGCAAAGGCATCGCGGACCGGCTCGCGCTCGATCGCGGCGGCTTCGTTGACCTTGCAGGTCAGGCACCAGTCGGCAGTGAAATAGGCGAAGACCGGCTTGCCGCTGGCGCGCGCCTTGGCCAGCGCGGCTTCGCTGAACGGCTCGCTCGGCAGCAGGCCGGCGCTTTCCGCCGTGGGGGCGCGAACCACGCTGGGCAGGCCCAGCGCGGCAATCGCGCCCAGCACCAGCAGCGCGGGCACCAGCTGCTTCGTGCTGCCAAGGCCGTGGCGCTGGCGGCGGCCCAGCACCATCAGCACGACCACCAGCAGGAAGCCCAGCAGCGCCAGCGACAGGGCAAAGGCACCGCCCGCCAGGCGGCTGGCCAGCCAGACCAGCGCCAGCGCGGTCAGTGCCATCGGCATGGCCATGCCCTTGCGGAACCACACCATCCACGCGCCGGGGCGCGGCAACATGCGGCGCAGCGCCGGGACATAGGCAATGGCCAGGAACGGCAGCGCCAGCCCCAGCCCCAGCGCGCCGAACAGCAACATGGCGGGCAGGGTCGGCAGCAGCAGCGCCGCGCCCATCGCCGCGGCCATGAACGGCCCGGTGCAGGGCGTCGCGGCAAAGGCGGCGAGCAGCCCCGTGGCAAAGGCCCCCTGCGGCGATCCCGCGCTGGCAAAGCCCGGCACGGCAAATTCATAGAGGCCAAGGAGGTTTGCGGTGATCGCCACGGCCAGCAGCAGCAAGGCAGCCACCACCAGCGGCTCCTGCAACTGGAAGGCCCAGCCCACTTCCTGCCCGGCGGCGCGCAGGCCCAGCATCAGCGCGCCCAGCGCCAGGCAGGCGAGCACCACCCCGGCGGTATAGGCCAGCCCCTCGGCCCGGGCCTGGCCCTCGCTCTCGCCCGCGCGGGCCAGGCTTAGCGCCTTGAGGCTGAGGATCGGAAAAACGCAGGGCATGACGTTGAGCAGCAGCCCACCCGCCAGCGCCGCCAGCAGCAGCCAGGGCAGCGCGGGCACGGCGCTGGCCGCATCGCGCAGCACTTCGCCCCCGCTCGGCACCGCGCCGGGCGCGGCCTCGATCGTCACGCCGTCACCCGCGCGGTTCAGCCGCAGCACGGCGGACAGGCTGGCCGGATCGACCGGCGCAAACTTGGCGCGGGGCAGTTCCACGGTCAGCATATCGCCCTGCCGCCGCCAGACCTGCGGCGCGGCATAGTCCACTGCGCGATCGGTGGCGACGAACAGGTGCGGGCTTTCCAGCTTGACCGCTTGCGGCAGCGGGATCGCCACGCGCAGCAGGTTGCCGCTCAGCTGGAAGGCGGCCTTGCTGCCGAGCGGCGCGGGCAGGGCGGCGCGCCAGGCATCGAAGCGCGGATCGGGCGCGCCGGGCTGGCCGACGGTGACCGTCGTGGCCAGCTCCGCCTGCTCGGGCACGCAAACCTCGTGCGTGCAGGCCAGCCACTGCGCCTTGACCCGCACGGGCAGCACCGCGCCCGCTTGCGCATCGGCGGGCAGGGTCAGCGGCACCAGCACGGCATAGGCGTGTTCGTAAACATGGTTCATCAGCCCGGAGACGACCAGCGTCTGCGGCACCGGATATTGCAGCGCGCCCGCGCTGGCCCCGGCGGGCAGGGTCCAGTCGGTGGTCATCCCCAGCCCGGCATCGCCCGGGTTCAGCCAATAGCCGTGCCAGCCGGCCTCGGGCTGCATGGCAAAGGCCAGGGTCACCGTGCCGCCGGGGCGGGCCGGCCCTTCGGCCAGCAGCTGCGCGGCGATGTGGTTGGACGCGGCCAGCGCGGGGGCGGGCAGCAGCACGGCCAGCAACTGCAACACGGCCGCAACACACAGCTGCCAGACAATCGGCACACCACGCGCGGACTGGCGCTTGCGGGCAGGCGGGGCGGACGGCATAAGCGGGCGCATCATGTTCACGCGCGCTGTTTGCCCCGCCTTGCCCTTCCCCGCAAGGCACGGCGCGCCAACCGGGATCCATTGATGCGCCGTCTGCTTGTTGCCAGTGCCCTTGCCCTTTCCGCCGCCGCCGTGGCCGTGCCCGCCATGGCGAAAGAGGCCGCTGCCGTTGCCCCCGCCGATGCGCCGCCGCCCCGGCTGGTCGTGGCGGTCTCGGTCGACCAG
Organism: Novosphingobium sp.; assembly: GCF_041905565.1. Lineage (GTDB taxonomy): Bacteria > Pseudomonadota > Alphaproteobacteria > Sphingomonadales > Sphingomonadaceae > Novosphingobium. The sequence goes on from NZ_JAYRKX010000006.1 coordinate 36,553, forward strand.
TTCAGCGCCGACCTGTTTGCCCAGTATCGCCAGTTCTACACCCAGGGGCTGGCCCGGCTGCTGCAGGGCGCGGTGTTCCCCAGCGCTTTCCAGAGCCACGCCGCGACCGAAACCTGCCCGGGCCATTCCACCCTGCTGACCGGCGCGCACCCTTCGCGCAACGGGATCATCGCCAACAACTGGTTCAACCTGTCGCTGCCCCGCGCCGACAAGCGCGTCTACTGCGCCGAGGATGAGAGCGATCCGGCCAGCACCTCGCGCGATCCGGTCGTTTCGGCGGTGCACCTGAAAGTGCCGACGCTGGGCGAACTGATGAAGCAGGCCAATCCCGCCAGCCGCAACGTGGCCGTTTCGGCCAAGGACCGCGCGGTGATGATGATGGGCGGCAACAAGATCGACGCCGCCTACTGGTGGAAGGGCGCCAGCTTTACCACGCTCAAGGGCCGCACGCTGTCTCCGGCGGTCGAAGCGCAGAACGCGGTGATTGCCAAGCAGCTCAAGGCCGGGTTCCCGGCGTTGCCGCTGCCGGCCTGGTGCGGCGCGGCGGACCGTTCGATTGCGGTGGGCAAGGGCGCGGTCGGCCAGGGCCGCTTCGCCATGCCCAAGGACGCGCCCGAAAAGGCGCGCGGCGACATGTTCCGCATCAGCCCGCGAATGGACGCGGCCACGGTGGACCTCGCCAACCGGCTGGTCGATGAAATGAAGCTGGGCCAGGGCGCGGCGAGCGACGTCCTGTCGGTCAGCCTCTCGGCTACCGATTACATCGGCCATGGCACCGGCAGCGAAGGCGCGGAAATGTGCATCCAGATGGCGCAGCTCGATGCCGCGCTGGGCAAGCTGCTGGCGCACCTCGACAAGCGCAAGATCGACTATGCCGTGGTGCTCAGCGCCGATCACGGCGGGCTGGACCTGCCCGAACGGCTGGAACAGCAGGCCCTGCCGCGCGCCGTCCGGGTGGACGATGCGCTCAGCCCCGGGCCGCTGGCCAAGGCCGTGTTCGCGCGCACCGGGATCACCGTGGACAAGGGGCCGCTGCTCGCCTCGGACGGCGGCGACGTGTGGGTCAGCCCGGCGCTGGCTCCGGATCAGCGCGCCAAGGTGATCGACACCGTGGTGCAGATTGCCCGCGCCCATCCACAGGTCGTGGCCGTGTTCACCGCCGCGGACCTGGCCGCCACGCCTTCGCCCACCGGCAACCCGCAGGACTGGACGCTGAAGGAGCGCGCCCGCGCCTCGTTCCATCCGGGCCGCTCGGGCGATCTGGTGATCCTGCTCGACCGCGCGATCACGCCGATCCCCGAACCGATCGCGGGGATGTATGTTGCCACCCATGGCAGCGCGTTCGATTATGACCGGCGCGTGCCGCTGCTGTTCTGGCGCAAGGGCCTGACCCGCTTCGAACAGCCCGCCCCGGTCGAAACGGTCGACATCGCCCCGACGCTGGCCGCGCTGCTGCGGCTGAAAGTGGCCGATGGCCAGTTCGACGGGCGCTGCCTCGACATCGATGGCGGCGCGGGCAACACCTGCGCGGCGAAGTGAGGGCAGCGCGATGAGCGACAGGCGCGATCTGGTGATCCTGGGCGGCGGGCTGGTCGGCATGACGCTGGCCCTGGCCGCCGCGCGGCAGGGCATTTCCAGCCATGTCGTGGACAAGGCCCTGCCCGAGGAGCTGACCCGCGAAGGGGTGGATGGCCGCGCTTCGGCCATTTCCACCGCCAGCTGGAACCTGCTGTGCAACATTGGCCTGGGCGAACGGCTGGAGCCGCTGGGCTGCAAGATCGAGGCAATCGCGGTGACCGACGCGATGCGCCCCGGCCGGATCGACTTCCGGCCTGAGGCGAACGACGGCACGCTCGGCAGGATGTATGCCAACCGCGACATCCGCCTCGCCCTGTTCGAAGCCGCGCGGGAGGAGCCGTTGATCGCCTGGCATTCCGGCGTCGAGCCGGTGCAGCGCGAGCGCGGGCCGCACGGCGTCACGGTCACGCTGGATGACGGCCGCGTGCTGGCGGGCAGCCTGCTGGTCGGCGCAGAAGGGCGGCAAAGCCCGACCCGCGCCGATGCTGGCCTCAACACCGCGAAGTGGGACTATCACCACCGCGCCTTTGTTACCGCGATCACACATGAACAGCCGCACGGCGGCGTGGCCTGGGAAATCTTCTACCCGGCCGGGCCGCTGGCCCTGCTGCCGCTGCTCGACCTGCCAGATGGCCGCCATCGCAGCGCGGTGGTGTGGACCGTGGCGGAAAAGGATGCCGCCGGGATCACCGGCCTGCCGGACGCGGTGTTCCTGGGCGAAGTGGCCAGCCGGATGGACGGGATTTTCGGCGCGGTCGAACTGTGCGCGCCGCGCCTGTCATGGCCGCTCAACTTTCACCACGCCGGGCGGATCGTGGCGGACCGGCTGGCGCTGGTCGGCGATGCGGCGCACGGGATGCACCCGATTGCCGGGCAGGGCCTGAACCTGGGGCTGCGCGATGTCGGCACCCTGGTCCAGGTGCTGGCCGATGGCATGCGGCTGGGGCTGGAGCCGGGCGACGCGCAATTGCTGGCGCGTTACGAGCGCTGGCGCAGTGTCGACAGCCTGAGCGTGATGGCGGCGACCGATGGGCTGGTGCGCCTGTTCGGCATTCCCGGCCGCCTGCCCAGCGCAATCCGCCGACTGGGCATGGGCGTGGTCCAGCGCACCGGCTGGCTCAAGCGGTTCTTCATGGACGAAGCCCGCGGGATGAGCGGCGAATTGCCCGAGCTGCTGCGGGCCTAGGCCCCCCGACCTCGCAGCTAGACCGCGCCCTTTGGCGCGGCGGGCGCGGGCGGCGGTGTTGGCGCGGCGGACGGGACAGGGGCGACCGGCGCTGCCTGCGCGGCGGGGCTGGCCTGCTGCACCGGCACACCGCTGCCGTCCTTGAGTTTCGCCGGTTCGAGCAGGGCGGTCGTCTCGATCAGGTCGAGCGCGCGCTGGGCCATGGCGTGGCGCTGCGCGGCGGCCACCCAGGCCTGCGCTCCGGCCGCGCCGGGCATGGTCTGGACTTCCTTGATCGCGGCGTCGAACTGCCCGGTGCGCAGCAGCAGCCGCGCCCGGTCAAGCCGGTTCTCGGGCCGGGCGGACGGGCTGTCGCCCCGGCGGATCACGAACAGGCCGGCCACTTCGCGCTTGAGCTGCGTCCAGCCATCCTCGTTCGCCGGAACCTTGGTCAGCACGGGTTCCAGCGCGTCAAGCTGGGCGGACAGCTGGTCCAGCGTCACCGGCTGGGCGGCGCTTTCGATCACCGTGGCCACGGCATTGGGCTGGGCATCGCCAAACCGCAGCTTGAGCTGGTCGGCGAGGTAACCCAGCGGCACGCCCCGGTCGATCGCGCGGCGGCTGGCGAAGGCCACCAGCAGCGCTTCGGCCCGGGCGGTGTTGCCCTCGGCGGCGGCGGCTTGCAGGTCGAGCCGGGTCAAGCGCTGTTCCAGCGCGGCAATGCGCTGGTCGAACTGGTCGACCGGGGCAGGGGACGCCGCCGGGTCGGCGCCGGGCGCGGGGGAGGGCGCCGGCAGCGCCGCGAACGAGGCGCTGGCCGCCGGTTTCAGGTCGAACCGCAGGTCCTTGGTGATCGTCACCCGTTCGCCCCAGACCAGCCAGCTGACCAGCGCGGCGCCACCCAGGAAGGCCAGCAGCACCAAGCCGCCCAGCAGGCGCAGCGAAGGGCCGCGGCGGCGCGGGGCAAAGCTGGGCGGGGGGCGATCGAACAACTCGTCAGGCATGCGTGGGTGATATGTCCCTGGCTGCGGTGCGACCCGGCAGGCTTATCGCCAGGGGTCTTGGCACATCTGGCGGGCCAAGGCCAGCAATGCCGTATCATTGGGGGCCTGGGCCACGGCCACCTCGCCCCAGCCATCCCCGGCGGCCTGGGCCACGCGCGGCCCCAGCGCGGCGATGCGCAGCGGCGCGCGGCGCAGCCCCAGGCGGACGCATTCGGCGGTCAGGTGGCGGACGGCCTCGGCGGAATGGGCGGCGATGATCGCGGGCGCGCGCAGCAGTTCGGCCAGCTCCGGCGGCAGCGGCCGGGGCACGCTGGCATAGGTCACGCGCTCCTCCATGCTGGTGCCGGGCGGCAGGGTCAGCGGCACCCGCTCGTCCCCGGCCAGGCGCAGGAGGCGGCGGTGCGCGGGGGGCAGCGCGTTCAGCACGCCCTGCAAGCCGCCGCTGCCCGTGCTGGCGACGGTAAAGCCCGCCTCGCGCGCGGCCTGCGCGGTGGTTTCGCCCACGGCATGGACCGGCAGCCCGTTGAGCGCATCCAGCCCGCGCCCGCCGTGGCGCAGCACGTTGGCGCTGCCGATCAGCAGCGCGTCGAACTCGTCCGCCAAGGGGGCCTGCCAGCTGCGCGGCTCGACCGCGAACAGCGGATGGCCCGCCGCGTCCAGCCCCAGCGCCCGGGCCGCCGCCGTGGTGGCGGCGCAGCCGGGTTCGGGGCGGATCACGATCAGCGGGACCATGCCTTCATCCTTCCGGGCCGGAAAAGTGGACCCGCACCGCTTCGGGCGCCTCGGCCAGCAATTGCGCGGCCAGCGCCGCCGGGGCGGCACTATCGCCGGGGGCGAAACGGGCGGTGCGTTCGACCTTTTCGGCCCCGTCCGGGCTGAAGATCGCGGCGCGCATGACGAGCTGGGGCCCCTCAGCCTCGGTCAGCACGGCGATCGGGCTGTGGCAGTTGCCGCCCAGCCCCGCCAGCAGCGCGCGTTCGGCCAGCACCGCATGGCGGCTCGGCGCGTGGTCGATCGCGGCGAGCAGGCCGCGCGTCGCCGCGTCATCGGCGCGGCATTCGATCGCGATGGCGCCCTGCCCCGGGGCGGGCAGCCATTCGTGCGGTTCCAGCGGGTGGCCGGTGCCGCTTTCGCCCAGCCGGTTCAGCCCGGCGCGGGCCAGCAGGGTCGCGTCCGCCTCGCCCGCCGCCAGCTTGGCGAGACGCGTGGCGACATTGCCGCGAAACGAGACGACTTTCAGATCGGGCCGGGCGTGGAGCAATTGCGCGGCGCGGCGCGGGGCGCTGGTCCCCACCACCGCGCCTTGCGGCAGCGCGCGGATGCTGGCCGCGCCGACCAGCACGTCGCGCACGTCCTCACGCGGGAGGATCGCGGCGATGGCGATTTGCGCGGGGCGCAGGGTTTCGACGTCCTTCGACGAATGGACCGCAAAGTCGATCTCGCCGTCCAGCAGCCACTGGTCCAGTTCCTTGGTCCACAGCGCCTTGCCGCCGATTTCGGCGAGCGGGCGGTCCTGGATCTTGTCGCCGCTGGCGGTGACGGGGACGATCTCCACCACAAGGCCGGGGTGGGCGGCCACCAGCCGGCGCTGCGCCTCCTCGGCCTGGGCCATGGCCAGCGGCGAGCGGCGGGTGCCAAGTTTCAGCGGACGATCGGGTGCAAAGGTGGTCATGGGCCGCTTGTCCTATTCGCCATTCTCTTTAAGGGGAAGTGGGGATGGGGATTGTTCTCGGCATCGAAAGCTCCTGCGACGAAACCGCAGCCGCGCTGGTGGATAGCCAGCGGCGCATCCTTGCGCAGCGCATCGCCAGGCAGGACGAGGAACACCGCCCGTTCGGTGGGGTCGTCCCCGAAATCGCCGCCCGCGCCCATGCCGACCGGCTGGCTCCGCTGATCGAGGCGACCCTGGCCGATGCCGGGATGCGCCTGGACGAGGTAGACGCGATTGCCGCCACTGCCGGTCCGGGGCTGATCGGCGGGGTGATGGTCGGGCTGGTCACGGCCAAGGCGCTGGCCATGGCCGCCGGCAAGCCGCTGATCGCGGTCAATCATCTGGAAGGCCACGCATTGTCCCCGCGCCTGGCTGATCCGGCGCTGCAATATCCCTATCTGCTGCTGCTGGTATCGGGCGGGCATTGCCAGGTGCTGCTGGTCGAAGCCTATGGCCGCTACCGCCGCCTGGCGACAACGATCGATGATGCGCTGGGCGAAGCGTTCGACAAGACCGCCAAGATCCTGGGCCTCGGCTATCCCGGCGGTCCGGCGGTGGAACGGCTGGCGCGGCAGGGCAACCCCCGCGCCGTGCCACTGCCGCGCCCGCTGGTCGGCAGCGGGGAAGTGCACTTTTCCTTCGCCGGGCTGAAAAGCGCGGTGCTGCGCGCCAAGCAGGCCGGCCAGTGCAGCGATGCCGATCTGGCCGCATCGTTCCAGCAGGCGGCGATCGACTGCGTGATCGACCGCACCCGGATTGCCATGGCCAGCGTCTCGGGCGCCACCGCGCTGGTCGTCGCGGGCGGGGTCGCGGCCAACCAGGCGATGCGCGCCGCCTTGCAGGCGCTCGCGGCGCAGCACGGCCTGCCGTTCGTCGCGCCGCCGCTGCAACTGTGCACCGACAATGCGGCGATGATCGCCTGGGCGGGGGTGGAGCGGCTGGCCTGCGACGCCGCCGCCACCGATCCGCTCGACATCGCCGCGCGGCCGCGCTGGCCGCTCGATCCCGATGCGGCCCCGGTGCGCGGGGCAGGAGTGAAGGCATGACCACGATTGGGGTAATCGGCGCGGGCGCATGGGGCACGGCCCTGGCCCAGGCCATGGCAAGCGACGGATCACCCGTGCTGCTGTGGGCGCGTGAAAGCGAGCTGGTCGAGGAGATCAACCAGCGCCGCACCAACAGCTTGTTCCTGCCCGGAGCAAGCCTCGCCCCGACCGTCCGCGCCACCGGCAACCTGGCCGATCTGGCGCAGGTCCCGGTGCTGCTGGCAGTGGTCCCGGCGCAGTTCCTCGCCCGCGTGCTGGCCGATCTGCCACCGGGCCCGCGCGACCTGGTGCTTTGCGCCAAGGGGATCGAGGCGGGCACCGGCCGGCTGATGGCCGATGTCGCGGCCGAGGCCGCGCCGCAGGCCACGCTGGCGGTCCTGTCCGGCCCGACCTTTGCGCACGAAGTGGCCGCCGGGCTGCCCACCGCCGTGACCCTGGCCTGCGCCGGGGGCGAGGCGCAGTGGCAGCGGCTGGCCCCCGAAGTGTCGCGGCCGATGCTGCGGCCCTACTATTCCGACGATGTGACCGGCGCGGAAATCGGCGGCGCGGTGAAGAACGTGCTGGCGATTGCCTGCGGCGTGGTCGACGGGCTCAAGCTGGGCCAGAACGCCCGCGCCGCACTGATCTCGCGCGGCTATGCCGAAATGCTGCGCTTTGGCCTGGCGCGCGGCGCGCGGGCCGAAACCCTGTCGGGCCTGTGCGGGCTGGGCGATCTGGTGCTGACCTGTTCGTCCACCTCCAGCCGCAACTTCTCGCTCGGCAAGGCGCTGGGCGAAGGGCTGAGCGCGGCCGAGGCGCTGGCCGGCAAGAACAGCGTGGCCGAAGGCGCGGCGACCGCCCCGGTGCTGGCCGATCTCGCCCGCCGCGACGGCATCGACATGCCGATTGTCGAGGCGGTGTGCCAGTTGCTGGCCGGTACGGCCCCGGCGCGCGAAGTGGTCGCCCGCCTGCTCGCCCGCCCGCTCAAGGCCGAGCTGGAAGGCCCCGCGTGAACGAGAAGGCGCAAGCGGACATCCAGGCCCTGGCCAAGGGCGGACGGACCAATTTCCTGGGCTTCCTGCTGCGCCTCGCGGGGACGGCGCCGTTCCTGTTCATCGCCGGGCGGTTCTATGGCGTGGAAGCGCTGGGGCGCTATGCCTCGGCGCTGGTGGTGGTCGAACTGGCCTCGCAGCTTTGCGCGCTGGGCCAGCGGCGCGGCCTCGCGCAGCGGCTGGCCGAGGATGACCGCGAACCGGCCAACGTGGTCGCCGATGGCCTGCTGCTGACGCTGCTGATGGCGCTGGGCGTGGCTTCGCTGTTGTGGCTGTTTCCCGCGCCGATGTTTCCCAGCGGCGAATACAGCCAGTTCGACCGCCTGCTGCCGCTGGCGATCCTGCCCAACGCGCTGACCGAAATCGCGCTGTCGGCGCTGGCCTATCGCTATGACGTGGCCACCACGGTGCGCGCGCGTTCGGTGGTGGAACCCTGGACCCAGGTCCTGTCCTCGGTCGCGTTCCTGTTCCTGGTGCCCGAAGCCGGGCTGGCGCTGTCCTATCTGCTGGCCAAGACGGCTGCCGCTGCCGTGGCCTTTGTGCCGCTGCTGCGCACCCACGGCCTGCCCCGCGATTGGCAGCCGCATCCGCTGCGGCTGGGGCGGCTGGCGCTGGTGTCCGGCCCGCTGGCCGTGGCCGACCTCGTCGAATGGGGCTCGCGCCGCATGGACATCGCGCTGCTCGGGTTCTTTTCGACGCCGACGGCGGTCGGGGTCTATTACGCGGCGCAGCAGGTCGCTTCGCTGCCGCAGAAGCTCAAGACCAGTTTCGAGCCGGTGCTTGGCCCGGTGATTACCCGCAACCTGCGCGAACAGAACTATGCCGCGATTGCGCAGCAGGTCTGCCAGGTGGGGTTCTGGATCACCGCCGCGCAGGCTGGGATCGCGCTGGCGCTGGCGATCCCCGGCGAAGGGGTGATGGGGCTGGTCGGCCCGGCCTTCGTCGGCGGCACCGCTGCGCTCTCGTTCCTGCTCGCCGCCGAAGTGGTGGCGGCCACGGCGGTCGTCAGCGAAGCGGCGCTGATCTATGTCCAGCGGATGCAGAACCTGTGGGTTTCGCTGCTGACCATTTCGCTTCAGGCAGTGCTGACCGTGGCGCTGGTGCTGCTGGTGCGCGATGCGCCCAGCTGGAACCTGCCCGGCGGCCTGCATTTTCCGGCAGACCGGGTCGAATTCTACCAGGCTGGCGCCGTGGCGCTGGCACTGATGCTGTCCTTCGCCATGGCCTCGCTGGTCAAGGCGCGGCTGCTGGCGCGGTTTCTGGGGCAGCCGATCAACAACTGGCGCTGGCCGCTGGTCTGGGCCGCCGCCCCGGCGGTGCTGGTCGGCTGGGTGGTCACCACTTACCTGCCTGAATGGGCCGAACTGGCGTTGGGCATTCCGGCGATTCTGGGGGTCTATGGCTGGGTAATCTGGCATCGCGGCTTTGGCCCGGAAGACCGGGTGCTGTTCCGCAAGAACGTGGGCGCCTGACGCGGGGGGCCATTGCCGGGCGGGGACGGGGCGGCTATCGCTGCCGCCCATGGCCACGCCGCGTCTGATCCTGCCGCTTGCCGGCGCTTTCGCCACCGCGCTGATCGCCGTGGCGAGCGTCTGGGCGCATGGCCCGGCCTTGATCGCCCGGCTTGAGGCACGCTCGGCCGAGGCGCTGGCCCGTGCCGGCACGCCTGCCGTGCAGGCTGAATTTCGCACCGATCGGGGCTGGCCGACGCGCCATCCCACCCTGTCCGGCGGGGCCGGGCTGGGCGATGCACAGCGCCTTGCCGCCGCGCAGGCCGTGGCCGCCGTGCCGGGGGCGGGCGGCGTGCAATGGCGGCGCGAAGCCGCGCGCGGCGCCGCGCTGCCGGTCGCGCCCGATTGCGCCAGCGATGTCGCCGCGATTCTCAAGACCCGGACGATCCGCTTTGCCGAAGGCAGCGCCCGGATCGATAACGACAGCGCCGAACTGCTGGATGAAGTGGCCGCCGCGCTGCGCCCGTGCCAGGGCGGGATCGTCGCGGTCGAAGGGCATACCGATGCGCAAGGGCTGGAGCCGGACAATGTCGCGCTCTCGCTCGAACGCGCCCGCGCCGTGCGCGAGGCGTTGATTGCGCGCGGCATCGCGCGGGATGACCTGCGCGCGCGCGGGCTGGGTTCTGCCCGTCCGCTGACCGGGCTGGAAGCCGCCGATCCGGCCAACCGCCGGATCGAATTCTTCGTGATCTCGCCCGCGCCGCAAAAAGCGACGCCGGTCGACCAGCCGAACGCGGGGTAGATTGCATGCCGTTGCTGGTTGAGATGCTCGGGCTTATGTTGCTCACCTATGGACTGGGCCTGGCGATCGGCTGGGCAATCTGGGGACGGACGAAATGATCGACATGGTGCAGGCTAACTGGCTGGCGTTTGCGCTGGCGCTGGTAATCGGGCTGCTGGTGGCGTGGTGGCTGTTCGGCCGCGCCGCGACCCCGCGGGACCGCTCCTACCGCCCCGACGTGCTGGACGAAGGGCAGGGCCCGGCGCAGCGCAACCAGGCGCTGATCGACGCGCCGCCCGCCGCGCAGATCGTGCCGCCCCCGCTCGCCTCAGACGCGCTGGGCGGGATGGGCGAGATTGTCGCCATGGCCGCACAGGCCGAAGTCGCCGCGCAGAAGGAAGTGGCTGCTCAGAAGGAAGTGCCTGCCCCGGCCGAACCGGCCCCTGCGCCCGAGCCGGAACAGGTCCCCGCGCCCACGCCCGAACCCGCCCCTGCCGCGCCCGAGGAAACCCCGGCCGAACCGGAAGTAGAGCCTGCCCCGCCGCCCAGCGCTCCGGCGACTGCTGCGGCTGACGACCTGTCGAAGATCAAGGGCCTTGGCCCCAAGCTGCAGGCGCTGCTGCCGCAGCTGGGCATCACCACCTATGCCCAGATTGCCGCGCTGGACGATGCCGCGCTGGCCGAACTGGATGGCAAGCTGGGCGCCTTCGCCGGCCGCCCGAAAAAGGACAACTGGATGGACCAGGCCCGCCACCTCGCCGCGGGCGACAAGGCCGCGTTCGAAGCGCAGTTCGGCAAGCTGTAAGGGGGCGCCTCAGGCGGCGCGCGGTACGATGCGATCCAGATCGCCGTTCAGGGTGCGCTTGGCTTCCAGCAACTCGTACTGGTCCTGCAGGCGCAGAAAGAAACCTTCCGACATCCTGAAATAGCGACCGAGCCGAAGGTCCATGTCACCGCTGACAGGCTCGCTCCCGATAATCATGGCGTGCAGCCGCGCGCGATCAACACCGATCGCCAAGGCCAAAGCCTCTTCGGTCAGGCCAGCCGGTTCCATGAACTCCGATACCAGCAGTTCGCCAGCATGGGGGTTGTGGAGCCAGTCGGGATCAATCGTGGTAGTCGACGATTTCGACATCGTAAGCGTTTCCGTCGTTGAAACGGAAACATACACGCCATTGGTCATTAATCCAAATGGCATGTTGCCCGGCCCGGTCGTCGTAGAGCGGGTGAAGCTTGTTGCCGGGTGGATTCTTCAGATCATCAAGACTTTCCGCTGCATGAAGTAACATCAGCTTGCGATAGGCGCGGGCCTGAATATCAGCAGGCAGGCGCTTGCTCCGCTCTCCGTTCCAGACGCGCTCGGTTTGGGCTTTGGTGTTTGCAAAGGAGAGGATCATGGCGGGCAGTCTAGTGCTTGAATTGGCGAGCGCAATTTGCCTTCCCTGAACCAGAATGAACCAGCTGATTGGCACTCGTTGCCGCCGTCAGCCGCGCTTTAGCGCCCCCACTTCTGCTGTTTCTTGCCGAACCGGGTCTTGCGGGTGCCCGGCTTGCCTTCGTTGCTGCGGCCCACCACCGGGGCCTTGCGTTCGCCTTCGGGCAGGCCCAGCTCGTCGGCTTCGAGGCGGCGGATCTCGTCGCGCAGGCGGCCGGCTTCCTCGAATTCCAGGTCGGCAGCGGCGGCGCGCATGCGGCCTTCCAGTTCCTCGATATAGGCGCGCAGGTTGTGGCCGACGAGGTTGTTGCGGGTCTCGTCCTCGATCTCGACCAGCACGCCGTCGCGGCTGGCGGTATCGGCGACGATATCGTGGATATTGCGCTTGATCGTCTGCGGGGTGATCCCGTGCAATTCGTTATAGGCCTGCTGCTTGGCGCGGCGGCGGTCGGTTTCGGCGATGGCGCGTTCCATGGAGCCGGTCATCCGGTCGGCATAAAGGATCACGCGGCCATCGACGTTGCGCGCGGCGCGGCCGATAGTCTGGACCAGGCTGGTTTCGCTGCGCAGAAACCCTTCCTTGTCGGCATCGAGGATGCAGACCAGGCCGCATTCGGGAATGTCCAGCCCTTCGCGCAGCAGGTTGATCCCCACCAGCACGTCATAGACCCCAAGCCGCAGGTCGCGGATCAGCTCGATGCGTTCCAGCGTCTCGACGTCGGAGTGCATGTAGCGCACCCGCAGGCCCGCCTCGTGCATGAATTCGGTCAGGTCCTCGGCCATGCGCTTGGTCAGCGTGGTGACCAGCGTGCGGTAGCCCTGCGCCGCGGTCTTGCGGCATTCCTCGATGCAGTCCTGGACCTGGTCTTCCACCGGGCGGATCAGCACCGGCGGGTCGATCAGGCCGGTCGGGCGGATCACCTGTTCGGCAAACACGCCGCCCGATTGCTCCATTTCCCATGATCCGGGCGTGGCGGACACGGCCACGGTCTGCGGGCGCATCGCGTCCCATTCGTTGAAGCGCAGCGGGCGGTTGTCGATGCAGCTGGGCAGGCGAAAGCCGAATTCGGCCAGCGTGATCTTGCGGCGATGGTCGCCCTTGCTCATCGCGCCGATCTGCGGGACGGTCTGGTGGCTTTCATCGACGAACAGCAGCGCGTTGTCGGGCAGGTATTCGAACAGGGTCGGCGGCGGCTCGCCCGGCAGGCGGCCGGTGAGGAACCGGCTGTAGTTTTCGATCCCGGCGCAGCTGCCGGTCGCCGCGATCATTTCGAGGTCGAAATTGGTGCGCTGTTCCAGCCGCTGGTGTTCCAGCAGCTTGCCCTCGGCCTCCAGCTCCTTGAGCCGCTCGGCGAGTTCAAAGCGGATCGCCTCGGTCGCCTGCTTCATCGTCGGGCCCGGCGTGACATAGTGCGAATTGGCATAGACCCGCACCTTGTCGAGCCGCCCGCCAGCCTTGCCGGTAAGGGGGTCGAACTCTGAAATCTCCTCGATCTCGTCGCCGAAAAAGCTGATCCGCCAGGCCGTGTCTTCGAGGTGGCTGGGGAACAGTTCCAGGTTGTCGCCGCGCACCCGGAACGTACCGCGCTGGAACGCGGCGTCGTTGCGCTTGTATTGCAGCGCCACCAGCTTGCGGATGATCTCGCGCTGGTCGTGGCTGTCGCCGCGCTTGAGGTCGAAGATCATCGCCGAATAGGTTTCGACCGAGCCGATGCCGTAAAGGCACGAGACCGAGGCGACGATGATCACGTCATCGCGTTCCAGCAGCGCGCGGGTGGCCGAATGGCGCATCCGGTCGATCGCCTCGTTTACGCTCGATTCCTTCTCGATGTAGGTATCGGTGCGCGGCACATAGGCTTCGGGCTGGTAGTAGTCGTAGTACGAGACGAAATATTCCACCGCGTTGTCGGGGAAGAAGCTTTTCATCTCGCCATACAGCTGCGCGGCCAGGATCTTGTTCGGCGCCAGGATCAGCGCCGGGCGCTGGGTCGCCTCGATCACCTGGGCCATGGTGAAGGTCTTGCCGCTGCCGGTCACCCCCAGCAGCACCTGGGTCTTGTCCCCGGCCTGCACCCCGGCGACCAGTTCGGCAATCGCGGTCGGCTGGTCGCCCGCCGGCTGATAGTCCGACACGATCCGGAACGCCTTGCCCGCCTCGCTCTTTTCCGGGCGCGCGGGCTTGTGGGGCACGAAGCTGCCCGAAGTGTCGGGCTCGTCCAGCCCTCGGCGGATGATCAGTTCGGCCATTGGCGCCTATGTGGCCGTTCTTGGCCTGTTCTGCAATGGGCTGTGCAGCGCCGGTCAGCGGGCGTTTGTGCCAAATTCACCATGCGGCCAGCGCCCTGGCGCTCTGGACGCGGCGCGCGTTTCGGGCAATGATCGACCCTGTCGACAGGGGAGACAGCACGATGCGAGCACTGCGCGGGGCGGGGACAGTGATGGCCTTGGCCGCGACACTGGCCAGCCAGGCGGCCTGGGCCGAAAATGCCATCTACGAAGGGGATTGCGCCCGCGCCCAGGTGGTCAAGGATGAAAACACCATCGACAAGCTGATGTCCTATTCCAGGTACAAGGGCGTGGCGGTTGGCCGTTTCGGCTCGGCCGATGAAGCGGCCTGTCAAACCGAAACGGTGATGATGCGCGCGCTCACCCTGGTTTCGCGTTCAACCACCGAGGCGGTCTTCAGCTACAAGCGCACCGACCTGGACTTTGGCACGGTGTCGGGCACCTGCCGCAGCGTGAAGATTCGCAACGATACGACCAGCGGAACGGTGCGCTTCTCGACCAGGTTGCAGACCGTCAATGGGCGCTGCGAAGTCTATGTCTGGTCGGAATGGACCGAAACGGACAGCAATGATCCCAACTGGCGCGGCGCCTTTTCGACCAGGGTCATCATGCTGAGTGGCGGCAGTTTCACGGTTGCGCAGGGCGCGCCAGCGGGCTCGGGCAAGTTCTTTTCGCCGATCGGTTACACAGGGGTGTTGTAATGAAAGATGCCGTGACAAGGCCGCTGCGGACGTTTGCCGCAATGGCGGGGATGGCCGCCATGCTGACCAGCCAGGCAGCCTGGGCCGACAATGCCATCTATGAAGGCGATTGCACCCGGGCGCAGGTGGTGAAGGATGAAAACACCATCGACAAGCTGATGCGCTATTCGACCTACAAGGGGTCGCAGATCCTGCGCTTTGGCAGCAGCAACGAAGCTGCGTGCGATTCGGACCGGGTCATTGTCCAGGTGCTCAAGCTGGTGTCGCGTTCGAGCGTCGAGGCGGTCTACAGTTTCCGGCGCACCGACATCATGCTCGGCAATGCGCCGGGGGCCTGCCGGGCGGCCAGCCTGAACCGGGATTCCATCTCGGGCACGGTGCGCTTTTCCACCAAGATGCAGCCGGTGAACGGGCGGTGCGAGGTCTATGTCTGGTCGGACTGGCAATCGACCGATACTGCCGCGCCCGACTGGAAGGGGCATTTCGCCAACCGGATCATCCTGCTCAACAACGGGTCGTTCACCGTTGCCCAGGGCGCGGCGCCCAGCGCGGGCAAGTTCTTTTCGCCGATCGGCTATGCGGGAGTGTTGTGATGAGCGGAGCGCTTAGCCGGTCGGTCAAGGGTCTGACGGTGCTGGTCACCGGCGCGGCCAGCGGGATGGGCCGCGCCACGGCCGAGGTGTTTGCGGCGGAAGGAGCGAATGTCGCCCTGACCGACCTGTCGGCCGATGCGGTCGAGGCGATTGCCGCCGAATTGACCGCCAAGGGGCACAGCGCGCGGGGCTGGGCGCTGGACGTATCCGATGCAGCGGCGATCCGCCGGGTGACGGACGAGGTTGCGGCGCACTTTGGCGGGCTCGACGCGCTGGTCAACAATGCCGGGATCAGCGCCTTCTGCCCGCTGGACGCCGATGAATACGACGCGGTGTGGGACCGCGCGCTGGTGGTGCTGCTGACCGCGCACCAGCGGCTGGTGCGCGCCGCGCTGCCGCATCTGCGCAAGTCCAGTGCCCCGCGTATCGTCAACATCGCCAGCACCGAAGCGCTGGGCGCGACCAACCGCGACAGTCCCTATTGCGCGGCCAAGGCCGGCGTCACTGGGCTGACCCGCGCCCTGGCGGTGGAACTGGGCAAGGAAGGGATCACGGTCAACTGCATCTGCCCGGGACCGATCCTGACCGGGATGACCGAAAAGGTCAGCGAAGCGGACAAGCAGGTCTTTGCCCAGCGCCGCACCGCGCTGCGCCGCTATGGCACCCCGCACGAGGTGGCGCACGTCACGCTCAGCCTGTGCCTGCCGGCGTCCAGCTTCATCACCGGGGCGGTCATTCCGGTCGATGGCGGGCTGATGGCGCGCAACGCCTGATCGTCCGCAGGGAAGGGGCTTGCGGGGCGCGGCGGTGCGGCTAAGTTGATGCCCATGCTTGCAAAAATCGCGCTTCCCGCTTTGGCCCTGCTGGCCGCGACACCTGCCCAGGCCGATTGGCACGAAGCGTCGAGCGATCACTTCGTGGTCTATGCCGATGCCCCGGCGCAGGACCTGACCCGCTTTGCTGCCAATTTGGAACGCTATCACGCAGCGCTGGCACTGGTCACGGGCCAGGCCAACAGCGTGCCCAGCCCGTCGAACCGGGTGACAGTCTATGTCGTGGGCAGCCCGGCGCAGGTTCGCAAGTTGTATGGCGACAAGCCGCAGGCGCGCTTTATCGGCGGCTTCTATGTTCCGCGCGCCGGGCGGACCATGGCGATCGTGCCCGACATCTCGACCGCGAAAAGCACCGATGCCGACCGCACCCTGCAAACGCTGCTGCACGAATACGCGCACCATTTCCTGATTTCGACCAGCAACTTCCCGATCCCGCTGTGGGCGAACGAGGGGGCGGCGGAGTTCTTTTCCTCGGCCGGGTTCGAAAAGGATGGCCAGGTGACCATCGGCCGGCCCAATCCCGGCCGGCTGAACCAGCTCGCGAAGATGCAGGCGTTGCCGGTGGATCAACTGGTCGATCCGGGCACGCGCTCGCTCGGCGATACGCCGTTCTATGCGCAAAGCTGGCTGCTCTATCACTACCTGGTGATGGGCGGGCCGCGCAAAGGGCAGCTGACGCGCTATTACGACGCGCTGGTCAAGGGGCAGCAGCCGGTCCAGGCGGCGCGCGGCACCTTTGGCGATCTGGCTGCGCTGGGCAAGGAACTGGGCGCCTATGCGCGGCGGCCGAAATTCACCACCATCGTGATCAAGGGCGAGGCGCTGACCACCGGGCGGCCAGCACTGCGGGCCCTGCCTGCGGGCGAGGCGGCGGCCATGCCGCTGCGGATCCGCCAGCACCGCGGGCTGGGCAAGGACGAGCTGGCCGCAGCGGCGACCGAGGCGCGCACGCTGGCCACCCGCTATCCCCAGGACGCCGCCGTGCAGACCGTGCTGGCCGAGGCGGAGTTTGACGCCGGCAGCGATGCGGCGGCGATCGCGGCGGCCGATGCGGCGCTGGCGCTCGACCGGCGGCAGGTCAACGCCTGGGTGCAGAAGGGCTATGCCCAGTTCCGCCTGGCCGGCAAAAGCGGCGCGGCCCAGGATTTCAAGGCGGCGCGCGCCACCTTTGTCGAGCTGAACCACCTGGAGAACGATCACCCGCTGCCGCTGGTCTATTACTTCCGCTCGTTCGTCGCCCAGCGCCAGGCGCCGAGCGCGCTGGCTGTGCAGGGGCTGGAACGCGCCGCCGCGCTGGCGCCTTATGACCTGGTGCTGCGGATGAACCTGGCGGGCCAGCAACTGCGCGAAGGCCGTCTGGCCGAGGCGCGCTACAACCTGATGCCGGTGGCCTATGCCCCGCATTCCGGACGAATGGGCGCCGCCGCCCGGGCGATCCTGGCAAAAATGGACAGCGACCCCAATTTCCGCGGCATCGGCGGCCCGGCCGTGCCCAGCATCGACGAGCGCCCGCCCGAGGACTAGCGGGCAGGAGAGCCAGGGACGGCGGACCGGCAGGTGTGCGCGCTACTCTCCCCCCCTTTCCCGTCACCCCGGGCTTGACCCGGGGGCCAGCTTCTTTTCCTGCCCGCGCAAGGAAAAGCTGGGCCCCGGGTCAAGCCCGGGGCGACGGTGGAGTTGGGGTGGCGGCGGCAGGGGGGCGGGCAGCGGATCGTGACTGTGTCCGCGCCGCCCAGCCGTCGCGCAGGCCGCATACAGCAACGGCGGCGACCTGAGTGGGTCGCCGCCGTGCCGTGGGGCCCTGCCCCAGAGGCTGATTACCGCCGATCAGGCCGGCAGCGTCAGCGCCTCATAGCGGGCGAGGTGGTGATCGGCGCTGCCGAACTGGCTTTCGATCATGGTCGCACGCTTGAAGTAGTGGCCGATCGCCAGTTCCATCGTGATGCCGATCCCGCCGTGGGTCTGCACCGCGCTTTGCCCGACGAACTTGATCGAGCGGGCGACCTTGGCCTTGGCCAGGCTGACCGCGGCCTTGCGCTCATCCGCCGGCAGGCCGAGGCGCAGGGTGCCCATCAGGGTCATCGACTGGATCTGTTCGGCTTCGACCAGCATGTCGGCCATGCGGTGCTGCAGGGCCTGGAACTTGCCGATCGGCTGGCCGAACTGCTTGCGCTGCTTGGTATATTCAACCGTGCCTTCGAGCAGCTTGCGCGCCACGCCCGCGCCTTCGGCACACAGCGCAACGCTGGCTTCGTCAGCCAGCTGTTCGATCAGTTCGATCCCGCCCGGCAGCAGGGCATCGCCCGGCACCGAGACGTTTTCGAAATAGACTTCCGAAGCGCGGAAGCCATCGACGGTGGGATAGTCGCGGCGGGTGATCCCGGCGGCCTTGGCATCGACCAGGAACAGTTCCACCCCGGCGCGTTCGGCGCGCGATCCGCCGGTGCGGGCGGTGATCAGCAGGTGCGTGGCCCAGGGCGCGGCATAGACCACCGCCTTGTGGCCGTTCAGCACATAGCCGCTAGCATCGCCCTTCGCCGTGGTGGCGATATTGGCGAGGTCATAGCGGCCCTGCGGTTCGGCATAGGCGAAGGCAAACACCGCATCGCCCGAGATGATCTGCGGGATATAGGCATCGGCATGGGCGCCGCCCACGGCCTTCAGCGCGCCGCCGCCGATCACCACGGTCTGCAACCAGGGTTCGATCGCGATGACCTTGCCCAGTTCTTCCATCATGATCATGTTTTCGATTCCGCCGCCGCCCAGGCCGCCGTGTTCCTCGGCAAAGGCCGCGCCGGTCAGCCCCAGTTCGGATGACAGCGCGCGCCAGATGCCGGGATCGCGCCCTTCGGGGCTGGCCAGCATCTTCTTGCGGGTTTCGAAATCATAAGTGTCCGCCAGGAACCGCGCGAGAGTGTCGCGCAGCATGTCCTGCGTTTCGGTGTAGCTCAGATCCATTGGTTGTGTCCTCTCGGGTGGCGCTGCGGGCGCCTCAGGCAATTCCATCGTCATTGCGAGGGCCGTACGGCCCGCGGCAATCCAGGGCGGCCTGAGCGGCCCTGGATTGCTTCGCTACGCTCGCAATGACGAAGTGATGGGTGACATATCCGTCAGAGGCCCAGCACCATCTTGGCGATGATGTTGCGCTGGATCTCGTTCGAACCGCCGTAGATCGTGGTCTTGCGCGTGTTGAAATAGCTGGGCGCGGCGCGGTTGGCCCAGCCGCCGGGGCCGATCGGGTGTTCGTTGTCGCCTTCGCCGAAACCGCGGAAATAGGGCGCGCCATAGTGGCCGGCCATTTCCAGGGTCAGTTCGGTCAGGCGCTGCTGGATTTCCGAACCCTTGATCTTGAGCACCGAGCTTTCCGGCCCCGGACCCTTGCCCGCGGCTTCACCCGCCAGCGTGCGCAACTCGGTGAATTCGAGCGCGGTCAGGTCCATTTCCAGTTCGGCCACCTTGCGGCGGAAGAACGGGTTGGCGAGTAGCGACTTTTCGCCGTCCAGCTCGGTCGCGGCGATTTCGCGGATGCGTTCGATCCCGCGCTTGCTGGCGGCAACGCCGGCAATGCCGACGCGTTCGTGGGCGAGCAGGAACTTGGCGCAGGTCCAGCCCTTGTTTTCCTCGAACACGCGGTTTTCAACCGGCACGCGCACGTTGTCGAGGAACACCTCGTTGACTTCGTGTTCACCGCCGAGCGTGATGATCGGGCGCACTTCGATGCCCGGCGTCTTCATGTCGACCAGGATGAAGCTGATCCCTTCCTGCGCCTTGGCATCGGGATCGGTGCGGCACAGGAAGAAGCCCCAGTCGGCGTGCTGGGCCATGGTGGTCCAGGTCTTCTGGCCGTTGATGACGTAATGATCGCCTTCGCGCACCGCGCGGGTGCGCAGGTTGGCCAGGTCGGACCCGGCGCCGGGTTCCGAATAGCCCTGGCACCACCAATCCTCGCCCGACAGGATGCGGGGCAGGAACTTGGCCTTCTGTTCGGGCGTGCCGAAGGTGTAGATCACCGGGCCGACCATGGTCAGGCCGAAGGGCATCAGGCGGATGCAGTCAGCCCGGGCGGTTTCTTCCGACCAGATGAAGCGCTGCGTCACGGTCCAGCCGGTGCCGCCGTATTCCACGGGCCAGGCCGGGGCGACCCAGCCCTTCTTGTGCAGCACCTTGTGCCAGGAGAGGAAGTCCTCCTTGCTCAGCTCATCCCCTTCGTCCTGCTTGCCGCGCAGTTCCTTGGGGTAGTTTTCGGCGATGAAGGTGCGCACTTCGTCACGAAATGCCAGATCCTCCGGGCTGAAATCGAGGTCCATTCACATCACTCCCAATTTACGGATTGAAGCCAGACTGGCGCAGAAATCCGCGCGTTTCAAGGCGCGCGTTGCAGGTTGGGACGCATTTTTGCGGGACTTAAACATGGGCCCCCTGCTGCCGTTATCGGACTGGGGCGGGGCTGCCGTTACGGCAAGCTGGCCCGTGGGGAAGGAGCTTGTCATGGAATGCGATAATGTCCGCGCCTTGCGCCGGTCGAACCGCCTGCAACTGATCCTGCCGGCGCGCTGCCGGTCGCGCTCGGGATTTGCCGATGAGGTGGTGATTTCCGACCTGTCGGAGCACGGCTGCCGAATCGACAGCCTGGGCCTGATCCTGCACGTGGGCGACCTGGTGGTGGTGCGCCCCGCCGGGATCGAGGGGCTGACCGGCGTGATCCGCTGGATCAAGGGTCATTCCGCCGGGATCGAATTCGACCGGCCGCTCTATCCCCCGGTGGTCGAGCATCTGCACCGCCGCCACGAGCGCTTCCTGACGCCGGAATATCTGGCCAACCTGCCGGGCAAGCTGCGCCTGGCGGCCTGATTCGCCTGTTGTGGCGCGGCGGCCGGGTTGTTAGCCTGCGGTTCGGTTTCGCTATCCGGAAAGGCCCGCCATGCGCCGCACTGTCATCCTGCCGCTTGCCCTTGCCGCGCTGACGCTGGGCGGCTGTGGCCCGCAAGACGACCAGCCCGAAGCGGGCCAGGCCAATCAAGCGGCGCAGGCCGCCCAGGCGGCGGACGGCAGCATCGCCGAGCATCCGCAGCCCGGCCAGTACCGCGCAACCATGCGGATGATCGACGTGTCGTTCCCCGGCATGCCCGCGCAGGTTGCGGCGCAGATGAAGACCATGTTCGGCGCGGAAGGGCACAGCAGCGAATATTGCCTGACCCCGGAAAAGGCCAAGGCCGGCTACCAGGAGTTTACCCGCCACGCCGCCGAGGGGGACTGCCGCTATGACAGCTTCAAGGCCGAGGGCGGGCAGCTCGACGCGCGGATGACCTGCCAGACCGCCAGGGGCATGACCACCAAGGCGGTGGTTGCGGGCAGTTTCTCGCCCACCGGATCGAAGCTGAAGATGACCGGCGACACCAGCGGCGCCGACCTGCCCGGCGGCGGCATGCACGTCGAGGCGGAGGTCACCACCGAGCGGATCGGCGACTGCAAGGCATAGACCGCGCCCCGCGCGGCCATGCTGCGCAGTAAAGCCTTGACTTGTGTGCGGAAAAGGAGTGCCCTTGAGCCTGCCTAAGGCCGGACTGAACCGGCTGCGGAGCGCTGCCTTCGGGCAAGGTGAAGGGGAAAGCACATGCAATATGTCAGCATGGCCGCGGTTGGCCTGGTGGTGGGGATCCTGGCCCGCTTCTTCTATCCCGGCAAGGTCGAGCTGGGCCTGATCATGAGCGCGGTGCTGGGCGTGGCCGGGGCGTTCCTGGCCGGCTTCATCGGCAACCTGCTCAGCAAGCAGTCGGGCGGTCCGCTGCGTCCGGCCGGGTTCGTCTATTCGATCCTGGGCGCGATGCTGGTGATCTTCCTGGCCCGGCAATTCGGCCTGGCCTGACCTGCCGCATAGGGGCGGCGCGCCCCGGCGCGCCGCCCGCTGGCCAAACGGGCCGCGCCTCTGCCATAACGCCGGGATGCGAATCTTCGATTTCACCGATGCGATCGTGCGCCGTCCCGGCGCCAGTGTGGTCAAGGGCCTGCGCGCGGGCGACGGGCAGGACCCTAGCCTGGACGGCGTGCTGGCTGAACATGCCGGCTATGTCGCGGCGCTGCGCGCGGCGGGGCTGGCGGTGCAGGAACTGGACCCGCTTGAGCAATTTCCCGACGCGATCTTCGTCGAGGATCCGGCGCTGGTGTTCGGCAACGGCGCGATCCTGCTGCGCCCCGGCGCGCCCAGCCGCGAGGCCGAGGGCGAGTACCTGCGCGAAGTGCTGGCAGAGCGCTTTCCGCTGCTGCTGGAACAGCGCGATGGCCATGCCGATGGCGGCGACGTGCTGGTCATGCCGGACCGCGCCTATATCGGCCTGTCGGCGCGCACCGATGCGCAGGGAGCGGCTGTTCTGCAGGGGCTGATGGCGCAGCTCGGAATCAAGGCCGTGGTCGCCGCAACCCCGCCCGAAGTGCTGCACCTCAAGACCGCGAGCAGCCTGGTTGACGAGGAGACCGTGCTGGCCACCGCGCCGCTGGCCGCCAGCGGGATCTATGCCAATTACCGCGTGCTCGAAGTCCCGGCGGGCGATGAAGGCGGCGCGAACGTACTGCGGGTGCGCGATCACCTGCTGGTCGGCGCGGGCTATCCCCGGCTGATCGACCTGCTGGACGGTTACGGCGCGAAGGTGGTGGCGCTGCCCAATGCGGAGATCGCCAAGATCGACGCTGGCTTCACCTGCATGTCGCTGCGCTGGCGGGCGGCCTGATCGGTCAATACCACCGGGTGATGATGGCCATCATCCGGTCGGCCTGGGCGCGCCAGGCGTGCTGGCAATCGGCGGTCCAGGCCGGGCCGGCCGCATCGGCCAGCACATCAAGGAACAGGTCGAGCGCCTGAGCATAGCGGTCCAGCGGAATATCGCCGTGATCGTGGTGGGTGCGCACCTGGTTGCGCAGCATCAGTTCGACCCATTCCTCGCCGCTGGCGAGCGCCAGCAGGGTGTCCATGATCTCGTTGACCATCGCCCCGTGGGACGATCCGGGATTGTGGAACATCGCCCGGTCCTGGGGATGCGCGCCATAGAACCGCGCGAAGAAGCGCGGCACCAGATCGACATCGGCCGCCGCCACCGCTTCGAGCGAGGCGAGCATCAACTCGTGGGCAGATTGGGTCGTCTGTTCCATTTCGTGATCGTGGCCGACCGCGCGCGACCATGCCTTGATCCGCGTCAAGCGGGGGCTTCGATTAGTCATTTCGCACTTGCAGCATTTTCGCGCTTGACTCTGTTCCGTCACACGGCAGTCATAGGCGGCGAAGGGGACGCATGGCATGACTCACTCGCCCTCGTCGTTCGACGAGATGCTCACCGCAGATGGCACGGTCCGTGCCGCCTACGCCGGTTACCGCGAGTGGTATGACGAACAGGATCCCGCCTTGCTGCGGCGCAAGGGGGCAGAAGCGGAAGGCTTCTTTCGCCGCACCGGGATCACGTTCAACGTCTATGGCGACGATGCCGGGGAAGAACGGCTGATCCCGTTCGACATGGTCCCCCGGATCGTTACCGCCGGCGAATGGCGCAAGCTGTCGCGCGGGATCGAACAGCGGGTGCGCGCGCTCAACGCCTTTCTGCACGACATCTACCACCGCCAGGAAATCGTCCGCGCCGGACGCCTGCCGCAGCGGCTGATCGCGCAGAACGAGGCGTTCCTGCCGCAGATGATGGGCTATGTCCCGCCGGGCGGGGTCTATACCCACATCGTCGGGATCGACCTGGTGCGCACCGGACCGGACGAATTCATGGTGCTGGAAGACAACGCCCGCACCCCCAGCGGCGTGTCCTACATGCTGGAAAACCGGGAAACCATGATGGCGATGTTCCCGGAACTGTTCACGAAAGTGAACGTGCGCCCGGTCCAGGACTATCCCCGCCGCCTCGCGAAAAGCCTGGCCGCCTGCGCCCCCAGTTGCGCGGGTGACCGCCCGGTGGTCGCGGTGCTGACGCCGGGGATCTACAATTCGGCCTATTTCGAACACGCCTTCCTGGCCGACCAGATGGGCGCCGAACTGGTCGAAGGCAGCGACCTGCGCGTGGTCGATGGCCGGGTCGCGATGCGCACCACGCGCGGCTATACCCCGATTGATGTGCTCTACCGCCGGGTCGACGATGAATTCCTTGACCCGCTGACGTTCAACCCGGATTCGGTGCTGGGCGTGCCGGGGATCATGGACATCTACCGCGCCGGGCGGATCACCATTGCCAACGCGCCCGGCACCGGTATTGCCGATGACAAGGCGATCTACAGCTTCATGCCGGAAATCGTCGAATTCTATACCGGCGAAAAGCCGCTGCTGGCCAATGTCCCGACCTGGCGGTGCAGCGAACCGGACAGCCTGGCCTATGTCCTCGACAACCTGGCGGAGCTGGTGGTCAAGGAAGTCCACGGCTCGGGCGGCTATGGCATGCTGATCGGCCCGACCAGCAGCAAGAAGGAGATCGAGGCTTTCGCCGCCAAGCTGCGCGCCAAGCCCGACAATTACATCGCCCAGCCCACCCTGGCGCTGTCGACCGTGCCGATCCTGACCAAGGCTGGGCTGGCGCCGCGCCACGTTGACCTTCGGCCTTTCGTGCTGGTCAGCCCGCAGGGGATCGACATCACGCCGGGCGGGCTGACCCGCGTGGCGCTGAAGAAAGGCTCGCTGGTGGTCAATTCGTCGCAGGGCGGCGGGACCAAGGACTCTTTGGTGCTGGAGGACTGATGGCCATGCTCGGACGAACCGCCAATGGCGTCTTCTGGATGGCGCGCTACCTTGAACGGGCGGAAAACACCGCGCGGCTGCTCGAGGCGGGCTTCCGCATGGCGCTGACCCGCGATCTGGCCGCCAGCCAGGACGAATGGCGCTCGGTCATCACCACGGTCGGGGCGACCCAGGCTTACGAGGCGGTCCACGGCGCCGACTATGCCGGGGACAAGGTGTGGAACTTCCTGCTGCGCGACAAGGCCAACCCCGGTTCGGTCCTGGCGATGATCGAAGGGGCGCGTACCAACGCCCGCGCGGTCCGCACCGCGCTGACCCGCGAAGTGTGGGAAGCGGTCAACGAAAGCTGGATGGCGCTGAAGGACGCGCTGGCCCGCCCGGTGCGCGAAGCCGTGCTGGGCGATGTCCTGGCCGCGATCCGCCGCCAGATGACGCTGGTGCGCGGGGCGATGGACGGCACCATGCTGCGCAACGAGATCCACAACTTCACCCGCATCGGCACTTTCATCGAACGGGCGGACAACACCGCGCGCATCCTGGACGTGAAGTATTACGTGTTGCTGCCCTCGGTCGCCTGGGTGGGGTCAAGCCTGGACAACGTGCAGTGGGAAAGCGTGCTGCGCTCGCTCGCGGGGGAACGCAGCTACCGCTGGCTCAACGCCGGCAAGATGGACCCGCGCGGGATCGCGCAGTTCCTGATCCTGGACCAGCGCTTTCCGCGCAGCCTGGCGTTCTGCATCGACAAGTTGCGCAGCAACCTGTTCGGGCTGGCGCACGAATACGGCCACGAAACCGGCGCGCACGAATTGCTGCGGGGCCTGGGCACGCGGTTCCACCAAAGCAGCATCGAAACCATCCTGGACGGCGGGCTGCACGAATTCATCACCGAATTCATCGCCTGCAACCAACAGGTCGCGCAGGCGATCGAACAGGACTACAGGTTCTACGCCTGATGAGACTGCGCGTTGAACACACCACGCACTATGCGTTTGACCAGCCGGTGGCACATGGGCTGCAACGCCTGCGCCTGACGCCCAAGGACACGCAGGGCCAGCGCGTGCTGGAATGGACCATGCGCTTCGAAGGCGCCGTGGCCGAAGCCGAATACGACGATCACAACCACAACCACACCACGCTGGTGTCCGTGCTGCCCGGCGTGCGCGAAGTGACGGTGCATTGCGCCGGGCTGGTCGTCACGGCCGACAATGCCGGGGTGATCGGCAACCATGCGGGATACATGCCGCGCTGGGCGTTCCTGGCCCAATCGCCGCTGACCCGCCCGGGGCCGAAAGTGCGGGCGATCATGGCCCAGCTTGATGCGCCAAAGGACGATGTGCTGGCGCAAATGCACCGCCTGTCGGCGCTGGTGCTGGCCAGCGTGGCCTATGCGCCGGGCGAAACCCACGTCCACACCGGGGCCGAGGAAGCCGCCGCGCTGGGGCTGGGGGTGTGCCAGGACCACGCCCACATCTTCATCGGCGCGGCCCGCGCGCTGGGGGTGCCGGCGCGCTATGTCAGCGGCTACCTGATGATGGACGACCGCGTGGAACAGGAAGCCAGCCACGCCTGGGCCGAAGCCCATGTCGAAGGGCTGGGCTGGGTCGGGTTCGACGTATCGAACGGGATCAGCCCCGACGAACGCTATGTCCGCGTCGCCACGGGGCGCGACTACCGCGAGGCCGCGCCGGTCACCGGCATGAGCTGGGGCGCGGGCGAAAGCCGCCTGGCCGTGCGGCTGGCGGTTGAACAGCAAGTGCAGGAGCAGTGAGCGATTGACAGTGCCCCCTTCGCTTCGTCATTGCGAGCGCAGCGAAGCGATCCAGGGCGGTGCGTGCGACCCTGGATTGCCGCGGGGCCTTGCCCCTCGCAATGACGAAATTTCAAAGGCCAGCCTGCTTTGACTTATTGCGTTGGAATGATGCTCGACAAGGGGCTGGTGTTGATGAGCGACACCCGCACCAATTCGGGCGTCGACAACATTTCCGTGTTCCGCAAGATGCACCACTGGGCGGTGCCGGGCGAACGGATGATCGCGCTGATGACGGCGGGGAACCTGGCCACTACCCAGGCGGTGATCAGCCAGCTGGAGGAACGCAACAAGGCACCGGCGGAACGGCACAACTCCGTGCTGGAAGCTCCGACCATGTTCCAGGTCGCGACCGAGGTGGGCAAGCTGCTGCGCGACACCATCGCCCGCAGCGATGCCGAAAACGGCGAAAGCGCGGGCAGCGGCACGTTCACCGCCTCGATCATCGTCGCCGGCCAGATCAAGGGGATGGAGCCGCGCCTGTTCCTGATCTACCCCGAAGGCAATTTCATCGAGGCGAGCTTCGACACCCCGTTCTTCCAGATCGGCGAGACCAAGTATGGCCGCCCGATCATCCTGCGCGGCTACAGCCGCGACATGAGCTTCGAGGACGCGGTCAAGCTGCTGATGGTCAGCTTCGATTCGACGATCAAGGCCAACCTCTCGGTCGGGCTGCCGCTCGACCTGCTGGTGATCGAGCGTGACCGCTTCGAACCCGCGCACCAGCGCCGGATCGGGGCGGACAATCCCTATTTCCGGGCAATTTCGGCAGGGTGGAGCGAGGCGCTGAAACTGGCCTTCGAAAGCCTGCCGGATTACAGCTTCTACCAGCCCAAGGACGGCTAGCGCCGCCGTATCATTAGCACGTCATCCCGGGCTTGACCCGGGATCCAGCTGTTCTTCTCGCCAGAAAAGCTGGACCCCGGGTCAAGCCCGGGGTGACGCCGCAAGTGGGGCAAGCGCCGGCGCGATGGCCTAGCGGCAGAACGCGCTGCCGCTCAATTCCAGGTGGAGGTGATCGCGGTGCGCGGCGTTATAGGCCGGGCCCAGCACCGTGCCGAAGCGCTTGCAGGCGCTGCCCTGGATCGTGGTCAGGAACTGGCGCACGCGCGGGCTTTCGCTGTGCCAGTCGCCCGAAATGGTGATCCGGCGGCCATCGGCCAGGACAAAGCCCGATACGTCGATCGCATTGGCGGTGGCGTGGGCGCTGCGGCGTTCGCTGCCGGCCACGTTGCGGCAGTTGTAGCTGCCCATGGTTTCGATCCGCACCAGCGCGCTGCCCAGGATCTGCTGCGCCGCGCGGTCCACCCCGAAACGCGCCCAGCCGGCAAAGCTTTCCGCCAGCGGGCAAGTGACCGGGCCAAGGTTGGTCAGGGCGAGCAGCGCGCTGTCGCTGCGCAGCGCGGCGATTCGCACCGCGTTCACCGCGCTGCATCCCGCGCCGTAATACTGGTCGGGCAGGGGGGTGAAACTGGCCCGGCTGGCCCCCAGGTTGGCCAGGCAGGCGCGATTTTCCGGCCGCGCGGCCATGGTTATCGCTGCCGGGCGGGCGGCGGCCTGATGCCGCGGCGCCTGCGCCTGCGGCACCGCCCCGCAAGCGGCGGTCAGGGCCAGCAAGGGCAGCAGGATCAAGCCTTTGCGCATGGGCCTATTATCCGCCCGCTTGGTTAAGCAGGGAAGGCCCAGTATGGTTAACGGCGGCGTAACCACGCTGCGCGCCGGGTGAAGCGCGGCGGTTGTGCTTGACTTCCGGCAGGGCGCCACTACTTGCCGCTCCGGGCCACGCGGTCCCAACGCCGCGCGTGCTCTCTGCAAGGAGAGACTACATGTCTGCTACGATTCCGGCTCGCAAGCCTGCGCGCCCGTTCTTTTCCTCGGGTCCGTGCGCCAAGCCGCCGGGCTACTCCATTGACAAGCTGGCCACCGAATCGCTCGGTCGTTCGCACCGTGCGAAGATCGGCAAGGCGCGCCTGCAGTACTGCATCGACCTGATGCGCGAAGTGCTCGGCCTGCCCGATACGCACCGCATCGGCATCGTCCCCGGTTCGGATACCGGCGCGTTCGAAATGGCGATGTGGACCATGCTGGGCGCGCGCGGCGTGTCGATGCTGGCCTGGGAAAGCTTCGGCGAAGGCTGGGTGACGGACGCGGTCAAGCAGCTCAAGCTCGAACCCAAGCTGCACCGCGCCGACTATGGCCAGCTGCCCGACCTGTCGAAGGTCGATTTCAGCGACGACGTGCTGTTCACCTGGAACGGCACCACCAGCGGCGTGCGCGTGCCGGACGGCGAATGGATTCCCGCGGACCGCGAAGGGCTGACCTTTGCCGACGCGACCAGCGCCGTGTTCGCCTATGACATTCCGTGGGACAAGATCGACGTTGCCACCTTCTCCTGGCAGAAGGTGCTGGGCGGCGAAGGCGGCCACGGCGTCCTGATCCTGGGGCCCCGCGCGGTTCAGCGGCTGGAGGAATATACCCCCGCCTGGCCGCTGCCCAAGGTGTTCCGCCTGGTCTCGAAGGGCAAGCTCGCCGAAGGCGTGTTCAAGGGCGAAACCATCAACACCCCGTCGATGCTGGCGGTGGAAGACGCGATCTTCGCGCTGGAATGGGCCAAGGGCCTCGGCGGCCTGGAAGGGCTGAAGGCCCGCTGCACCGCCAATGCCGACGCGCTGGACAAGATCGTCGCCGACCGCGACTGGCTGAGCCACCTGGCGGTCGACAAGGGCATTCGCTCGAAGACCTCGGTCTGCCTGTCGGTCGAAGGCGCGGACGCGGACTTCATCAAGAAGATGACCGGCCTGCTCGAAAAGGAAGGCGCGGCCTATGACATCGCCGGCTACCGCGATGCCCCTGCGGGCCTGCGCGTGTGGTGCGGTGCGACGGTCGATGCCGCCGACATCGAAGACCTCGGCCCCTGGCTCGACTGGGCCTACGCCCAGACCAAGGCCGCTCAGTAATCTGGCGTCACCCCGGGCTTGACCCGGGGTCCCGCTTTCCCCTTTTCCCCGCGCAGACAAGCGGGACCCCGGATCAGGTCCGGGGTGACGAAGGACTAGAACCATGACCAAGCCCCGCGTGCTCATTTCCGACAAGATGGATCCCAACGCCGCCCGCATTTTCACCGAAATGGGCTGCGATGTGGACGTCATCACCGGCGAAACCCCCGAACAGCTGATCGCCCGCATCGGCGATTACGACGGCCTCGCGATCCGCAGCTCGACCAAGGTGACCAAGGAAATCCTGGCCGCCGCCAAGAACCTGAAAGTGATCGGCCGCGCCGGGATCGGCGTCGACAACGTCGATATTCCGGCCGCTTCGGCGCAGGGCGTGGTGGTGATGAACACCCCGTTCGGCAACTCGATCACCACTGCCGAACACGCCATCGCGATGATGTTCGCCCTCGCGCGTCAGATCCCCGAAGCCAATGCCCAGACCCAGGCGGGGCTGTGGCCGAAGAACGGCTTCATGGGCGTTGAAGTGACCGGCAAGACCCTGGGCCTGATCGGCGCGGGCAACATCGGTTCGATCGTCGCGGCCCGCGCGCTCGGCCTGAAGATGAAGGTCGTGGCGTTCGATCCGTTCCTGACCCCGGAACGCGCGGTCGAAATGGGCGTGGAAAAGGCCGATCTCGACACCCTGCTGGCCAAGGCCGATTTCATCACCCTGCACACCCCGCTGACCGACCAGACCCGCAACATCCTGTCCGCGGAAAACCTGGCCAAGACCAAGAAGGGCGTGCGGATCATCAACTGCGCGCGCGGCGGGCTGATCGATGAAGCTGCGCTCAAGGCGGCGCTCGACAGCGGCCATGTCGCCGGGGCGGCGCTGGACGTGTTCGAAACCGAACCGGCCAAGGAAAGCCCGCTGTTCGGCACGCCGAACTTCATCTGCACCCCGCACCTGGGCGCATCGACCACCGAAGCGCAGGTCAACGTCGCGCTGCAGGTGGCCGAACAGATGGCCGATTATCTGGTCAACGGCGGTGTCACCAACGCGCTCAACGTGCCTTCGCTCTCGGCCGAGGAAGCGCCCAAGCTGCGCCCCTACATGGCGCTGGCGGAACAGCTGGGCGGCATGGTTGGCCAGCTGACCACCGGGGCGATTCCGCGCATCTCGATCCACGCCGAAGGCGCGGCGGCTGAACTGAACATCAAGCCGATCGTCGCGGCC
The DNA here is from genome assembly GCF_041905565.1 of Novosphingobium sp. Lineage (GTDB taxonomy): Bacteria > Pseudomonadota > Alphaproteobacteria > Sphingomonadales > Sphingomonadaceae > Novosphingobium. The sequence continues at coordinate 66,861 of NZ_JAYRKX010000006.1, forward strand.
GTGCTGTGCGGGTTCCTGCGCACCCAGTCGGACACGGTCAACATGGTCAACGCGCCGTTCCTGGCCAAGGAACGCGGCATGGAAGTGCGCGAGGTCAAGACCGAGAAGGCCGGTGACTATCACACCCTGATCCGCGTTTCGGTGAAGACCGATGCGGGCGAACGCTCGGTCGCGGGCACGCTGTTCTCGAACAGCGAACCGCGCCTGGTCGAACTGTTCGGGATCAAGGTCGAAGCCGAACTGGCCGGCCACATGATGTATATCGTCAACGAGGACGCTCCCGGCTTCATCGGCCGGATCGGCACCCTGCTGGGCGAAAACGGCATCAACATCGGCACTTTCAACCTCGGCCGCCGCGAAGCGGGCGGGGAAGCGGTGCTGCTGCTCTCGCTCGACAGCAAGCTGCCCGGCGACGTGCTGGAACAGGCCAAGGGCCTGCCCGGCGTGAAGCGGGTCATGGCGCTGGCGTTCTGAGGCAAGATCGGGCAACGGGAAACGCGTTATGGCTGATACCGACCGCGACCTGTTGCCCGAGGGCCTTGAAGACCGCCTGCCCGCCGCCGCCGCCGCCGCCGGGCGGGTGACGCGGGCGCTGCTTGACGTGATGGACAGCCACGGCTTCGACCGGGTCCAGCCGCCGAGCATCGAATTCGAAAAGTCGATGGCCAGCCGCATGGCCGGGGTTCAGCCCCGGCGCATGTTCCGCTTTGTCGATCCGGCCAGCTTGCGCACCCTGGCGCTGCGCAGCGACATTACCGTCCAGGTTGGCCGCATGGCCGCCACGGGCCTTGGCGCCGCGCCGCGCCCGCTGCGGCTGTGCTATGCCGGGCAGGTGCTGACGATCAAGGGCGATGGCCTCGATCCCACGCGTGAGCGGTTGCAGGTCGGCGCGGAACTGATCGGCAGCGACAGCGTGGCCGCTGCGGGCGAACTGGTTGCCATGGCGATCGAGGCGCTGCGCGCTGCCGGGGCCAGCGGCATTTCGGTCGATTTCACTCTGCCGGACCTGGTCGATACCCTTGCCGCAAACGCGCTGCCGCTGGACGCTGACAAGATCGAGGCAGTGCGCCGTGAACTGGATGCCAAGGACGCCGGCGGGCTGGTGGCCGCAGGCGGCGAAGCTTACCTGCCGCTGCTGACCGCGATTGGCCCGTTCGACCAGGCGATCGAACGGCTGGCCGCGATCGATGCCGGCGGCGCGCTGGCAGGCCGAATCAAGGCGCTGCGCGAAATCGCCGCGCGGGTTGGCGGCGCGGCGCGCCTGACGCTGGACCCGAGCGAACGCCACGGCTTCGAATACCAGTCGTGGTTCGGCTTCACCATCTATGCCGAAGGGCTGCCCGGCGCGCTGGGGCGCGGCGGGTCCTATGCGATCCTCGGCCGCGCGGCGGGCGAGGAGGAACCGGCCATCGGCTTCTCGCTCTATCCCGATGCGCTGATCGACGCGCTGGCCGCTGCCGAAACCCCGCGCGACACGCTGTTCCTGCCGCTGCGTCATGACGGCGAACAGGCCGCCCGCCTGCGCGCGATCGGCTGGCGCACCGTGGCGGCGGTCTGCGACAATTGCGATCCGGCGCGGCTGGGCTGCACCCACCGGCTTGAGGGCGGCGAAGCAGTCCGCCTTTAGCGCGCGAACAGGCGTTTAAGCCAGTCATCGACCACACTGGTCGCGGCATAGCCGGGATCACCCAGCTGGCGGTTGATTTCGGCGTGGCCGCGCAGCCCTTCGCCCGGAAAGTCGCGCCGCTCCACCCTGGTTCCGGCCTCCTTCAACGCGCCCTCCAGCGCCTCGGCCTGGGCGATCCCGTCTGGCCGCTGGACGTGGATCAACAGGAAGGCCGGGGCATTGGGCGCTCGGGCCTGGAGCGAGGGGGACAGCGCCCGCTGGCGCGCAGGATCGGTGCCGAACGCCTGCAGATAGGTATCGTGCATGAACCGCCCGCCTTCGGCGATCTGGCGCGGTACGTCATAGGCTGCGCCGTCATTCGGCATCACGCCCGCCAGATCGGCAAAGCTCAGCCCCGCAGCCTTGAGATAGCGCTCGTCCGTGCCGACCAGCGCGACCAGGTGCGCGCCCGCGCTGTGCCCGGTCAGCACCACGCGGCGGCGGTCGATTCCCAATTCGCCCGCACGGTCCAGCAGCGCCCTCAGCGCCATGGCAACGTCCGCCCCCTGCTGCTCCACGGTGGCCTGCGGGACCAGCCGATAATCGATCGCGGCATAGTTGTAGCCAAGGCCAGTGTAATGCGCCGGGGCATGGCGGCTGGCGGCAGTGTCCTTGCTGCCGCGCTTCCACCCGCCGCCGTGGACGAAGATCACCAGCGGCGCGGGGCCGGTGGCTCCCCTGGCGCGGTAGAAGTCGATTCGCTGCAAGGGATCGCTGCCATAGGCCAGCGTCTGGTCCGCCGGAATGCGCGGAGCGGAATCTTGCCCGCGCTGCATCATCCGCTCGGCCAGCCGCTCGCGCAGCCGCTCGCCAGGGCGGGCCTCGACTACCGCCGCGCCAAGTATGGCCAGAGCGGCCACGGACAGGATCAGCCGGTTGCGCATCGTGTATCTCCTTGTGCCGGTGCAAGGTTCTGGCCCGGCAAAGCTTGCCGGGTGGTGAATAGTCGCGCGGGCGTGCTGCCAGCCGCTTGACTCGGGCAGGGTGGTCCCCCTAGTGCGCCCCCGCACATCGGGCCATCGGCCCCCCGTCCAACCCCTTGCGCCGAGTCCTGTCGAAGGGCGCCTGCGGGTCCACTGGCAGGGTGGAGTGCTATATCCGTGGCTAACGTTACCGTCATCGGCGCCCAGTGGGGCGATGAAGGCAAGGGCAAGATCGTTGACTGGCTGGCCAGCCGGGCTGACGCCGTGGTCCGTTTCCAGGGCGGGCACAACGCCGGGCACACGCTGGTGGTGGGCGAACAGGTCTACAAGCTGTCGCTGCTCCCTTCGGGCATCGTCACCGGCACGTTGTCGATCATCGGCAACGGCGTGGTGCTCGATCCCTGGCACCTGCGCGACGAGATCGCCAAGCTCGAAGGGCAGGGCGTGGTGATCAACACCGAAAACTTCGCGATTGCCGAAAACGCGCCGCTGATCCTGCCGCTGCACCGCGATCTGGATGCCTTGCGCGAATCGGCTGCCGGTTCGGGCAAGATCGGCACCACCGGGCGCGGGATCGGCCCGGCCTATGAAGACAAGGTCGGCCGCCGCGCGATCCGGGTGTGCGACCTGGCGCACCTCGATGCGCTCGACGCCCAGCTTGACCGGCTCTGCGCCCACCACGACGCGCTGCGCGCCGGGTTCGGCCAGCCCCCGGTCGACCGCGCCCAGCTGCTCGCCGATCTCAAGGAAATCGCGCCTTCCGTGCTGCAATATGCCCAGCCGGTGTGGAAGCGGCTCAACACCGTGCGCAAGGCCGGGGCGCGAATCCTGTTCGAAGGCGCGCAGGGCGTGCTGCTCGACGTCGATCACGGGACCTATCCCTTTGTCACCAGTTCCAACACGGTCAGCGGCACGGCGGCCAGCGGCTCGGGCCTTGGCCCGTCGAGCACCGGCTTCGTGCTGGGCATCGTCAAGGCCTATACCACCCGCGTCGGCTCGGGCCCGTTCCCGACCGAGCTTGAGGACGAGACCGGACAGCGCCTCGGCGAACGCGGCCACGAATTCGGCACCGTTACCGGCCGCAAGCGCCGCTGCGGCTGGTTCGATGCGGTGCTGGTGCGGCAAAGCTGCGCGATCAGCGGCGTGACCGGCATCGCGCTGACCAAGGTCGACGTGCTCGACGGCCTCGAAACGGTGAAGATCTGCACCGGCTACCGCCTGCGCGGCAAGGTGCTGGACTATTTCCCCAGCCACGCCGCCGACCAGGCCGAGGTTGAGCCGATCTACGAGGAAATGGAAGGGTGGAGCGGCACCACCGCCGGCGCCCGCTCGTGGGCCGATCTGCCCGCCCAGGCGATCAAGTACATCCAGCGCGTGCAGGAACTGATCGAAACCCCGGTCGCGCTGGTCTCCACCAGCCCCGAGCGCGAGGACACCATCCTCGTGCGCGATCCCTTCGTCGATTGATGGCCCGGCCGGCCCGCCGCCTGCTGCAAATCGCGGGCGGCGCGCTGCTGCTCGCGGCTATCGCCGGGGCGGCCTGGCTGCTGCCGGGCAGCGCCCCCACGGTGCCGGACCTGCCCCGGATCGACCGGATCGTGGTCCACAAGGCCGCGCGCGAAATGCAGCTGTGGTCCGGCGGGCGGCTGGTCCACACCATGCGCGGCGTGGCGCTGGGCGATGCGCCGGTGGGCCACAAGCAGTTCGAAGGCGATGAAAAGACGCCCGAAGGCCGCTATTCGATCGACTTCCGCAACCCGCAAAGCTCCTATCACCTGTCGCTGCGCATCTCCTATCCCGATGCGCGCGCCGCGGCCCTTGCCAGCGCGCAGGGGCGCAGCCCGGGGGGCGAGATCTATATCCACGGCCAGCCCAACTGGCTGAAGGCCGGGCGGCTGAAAGGCGATTGGACCGATGGCTGCGTCGCCGTGTCCAATGCCGAAATCGAAGCGCTGTGGCGCGCCGTGCCGCTGGGCGCGGTGGTGGACGTTCTGCCCTGATCGCTCCACGATCTTGACATGAACCCTGTTTGTTCTACTCTCGTTCGCATTGGAACGGAGTCGGACCGCCATGGCCCAAGCCAATTTCGCCTATAGCCTGCCTGCCAGTGATCCGGCCGGGGTGCCGCTAACCCTGTCGATCTTTGCCGACCGCGCCGATGTGCGGCTGGAAATGCGGGATGATGCCGAAATGGCGGGCTTCCGCCTGGTGCAGGTCGGCGGGCTTGACCTGCTGCTGGATGGCGAGGCGCTGGGACTGGGCGGGGTGGTCATGGTCGATTGCCCCACGGTCGATGCCGCCACGCTGGCCGCGCTGGCCCGGCTCGACCTGCGCGCCGCGCATTCAGGGGCGCAGCTGATCGTCTCGACCAGTGTGGCCGCGCTCGACGATGTGTTCGGCTGCCTCGATCAGTCCGGCCCGCAGTTGCTGGTCGATCCCGGCCGGGCGGAACGCGTCATCGCGCTGGGCCGGGTGCTGGGGCAGGCATCATCCCTGCGGCTGCGCGAATTGTCCGAGGATGACCGGCTGACCCTGCTGCGGCTGACCGAACAGGTCGGCCAGATCGCGCAGCGGCTGGAACGGATCGGGCTGCGCAGCGGCGGGGCCGGGCTGGATCACGATGCGCAGGACCGCTTCGGCGTGGAAAGCCCGCGTCCGGCCTTCTTCGGGGCGGGCGGCGCAGCGGGGGACCGGCTGGTCAATGCCCCGCGCGCGCCGCTGCCCGATGCGCAACTGGTGCGCCGGATCATCCGCGCCCGCCAGCAGCGCGCTCGGTTCTTCGATGGGGAACTGTTCGCCGATCCGGCCTGGGACATGCTGCTCGACCTGACCGCCGCGCGCGCCGAACGGGCGCGGGTCTCGGTCACCAGCCTGTGCATCGCCTCGGGCGTGCCGCCCACCACCGCGCTGCGCTGGATCGGCCAGATGACCGAAGCGGGCCTGTTCGTGCGGGTCGAAGACCGCAGCGACCGCCGCCGCGCCTTCATCGCGCTGAGTGACACGGCAGCCGATGGCATGGCGCGCTATTTCGCCGCGATTGACACCGCCGCCCCGGCGCTGGTCTGACCCGGCGTAACACAGGCGATTGACGCCCCCGCCAATCGCACTAAAAGCGCGCTCTCCCGCAAAGGGGCGCTTAGCTCAGTTGGTAGAGCATCTCGTTTACACCGAGAGGGTCGGCGGTTCGAGCCCGTCAGCGCCCACCAGTGCGGGGCAATCCCTCAATCCGCAATCCACAGGTTGTGGCTGTCGATGCGCAGCCGGCCCAGCGCGCGGTGCGCTTCGATGCGGGCCAGGGCTTCGCTGCGGAAGGCGCCGTGGACGAGGCGTTCGCCCTGGAGCATGTCGGCCAGGTCGATCGCGCCGAGCTGATGGCCGCGCCGCAGCTTGAGCACGGCGGCAACCTGCGCATCCAGCATTTCGCGCGAGCGCTGCCAGGAGGCCAGTGCGGCTTCGGCGCGGGCCCGGTCGCTATCGGCCATTTCCTGCACTTCCTGGCGCACCAGCGACAGTTCCGCGCGGGCGGCCTGGGCTTCGGATGCGGCGCGGTCCGCCCCGGCAGAGCGAGCGCCGCCGCCGATCGGGACCGACAGCACCACGCCGGCCCCGCGTTCGGCGCCATTGCGTTCGGAAAACAGCCGAAGGCCCAGGGTGGGATCGGCCAGCCGTTCGCGCCGGGCGCGTTCGGCCATGCTGGCCATGCGCGCGGCCTCGGCATCGGCCGCGCCGATCTCGTGGCTGCGCGCCACCACCTGCTCGGCCATCTGCGCCAGGCTTTGCGCTGGCAGGGCCGGACGCTCCGCCTCGGGCGCGGCGGCGGGCAGGGGCAGGGTGGGGAAGCGCGCGGCCAGACGCGCGCGGGCCACTTCGGCCCGGCCGCGCGATTGCGCCGCAGCGGAGCGCGCCTCACCCAGCGCTGCTTCGGCCTGGTCGGCCTCGAGCGGGGCGGCATCGCGCAGTTCCACGCGGCGGCGAACTGCGGCCAGGGTCGCGGCATAGTTGGCCGCGCTCTGCTCGTCCACGGCGGCTTCGGCGCTGGCGCCCAGCCAGTCCCACCACATTTCGTTCAGCTGGATCGCGGCCTGGTGGCGGGCATCCTCGGCGCGGTTTTCCGCCGCACGCAGGCCGTGTTCGCCGGTTTCCCGGTCCAGCCGCGCCTTGCCCGGCAGGCGGAACGCGCGCGACAGGGTGGCGTCGTATTCGTCGTACTTGCCTTCGCGGTCGACGCTGCGCTGGACATAGCTGCCGCTCAGCGCAAATTCGTGGCTGCCGGCACGCAGCGCGCGCGCTTCGGCCCGGGCGGCGGCGACGCGGGCGAGGGCAGCCTGCACGGCGGGGTGGGCGTCCAGCGCTTCCTGCACGGCAGCCTCGTCCGGCAGGGCACTTTGCGTCGGGGCGGCTGGCGCCGGGGCGGCTGGAGCCGGGACGGACTGGGCCAGGGCGGGCTGGACAGTCAGGGCCAGCAGGGGCAGGAACAGGCGCTTCATGCTTCGGCTCCCGCCGGATGGGCCAGGTCGCCGGCGCTGCGTTCCTCGGCGCTTTCGCCAAAGCGTTCGTACAGGATCGGCAGCAGTATCAGCGTCAGCAGCGTGGCCGTGACCAGCCCGCCGATCACCACGATCGCCAGTGGCCGCTGGATTTCCGAACCCGGCCCGCTGGCGAACAGCAGCGGCACCAGCCCGAAAGCGGCGATGCTGGCGGTCATCAGCACCGGGCGCAGGCGGCGCGCCGCGCCGATCCGCACTGCATCGGCCAGGGCCATGCCCTGTTCGCGCAGCTGGCGGAAATAGCTGACCATGACCAGCCCGTTGAGCACCGCGATGCCGAGCAGCGCGATGAACCCAACCGAGGCGGGGACCGACAGGTATTCGCCCGAAATCGCCAGCGCCACCATGCCGCCCACCGCCGCAAACGGGATGTTGACCAGGATCAGCACCGATGCGCGGACCGACCGCAGGGTCAGGTACAGCACTACGAAGATCAGCAGCACCGCGATCGGCAGGACGATCATCAGCCGGGCCGAGGCGCGCTGCTGGTTTTCGAACTGCCCGCCCCAGACGATCCGGTAGCCGGGCGGCAGCTTGACGTTGGCAGTGATGTCGGCCTTGGCCTCCTCGACGTAGCCGACGAGGTCGCGGCCCGAGACGAAGGCCTGGACCAGCGCAAAGCGCGAGCCGTTTTCATGCTCCAGCTTGACCGGACCGGCGGTCCGCTCGATCCGGGCGATGTCGCTGGCGCGCACCAACTGGCCCGATGGGCTGCGGTACAGCTGGTCGGCAAAGGCCTGCGGATCCATGCCTTCGCCGCCATTGCCGCGGATCACCACCGGCACGCGGCGGCCGGCTTCGGCCACCACCCCGGCGCGCACCCCTTCGACATTGGCGCGCATCATGTCCTGCAGCATGTCCACCGGCATCCCGGCGCGCCCGGCGGCGGTCCGGTCGATGTCGATCTGCAGGTAATCGACGCTGGAATTGGCCACGGTGATCGCCTCGCTGGTGCCGTGGATCTTTTCCAGCCGCTGCTGGATCTGGCCCGAAAGGCTGGACAGCTGCTTGAGGTCGGGGCCGAACAGCTTGATCGCCAGGTCGCCGCGCGCGCCGGTGAGCATTTCGGACACGCGCATCTCGATCGGCTGGGTGAAGCTGGGTTCGATCCCCGGCAGTTCGGCCAGCGCCTCGCGGATCTGTTCGACCAGCCAGTCCTTGTCGGGCACGCGCCATTCGTCGCGCGGCTTCAGCTTCACGAAGCTGTCGGTCTCGTTCAGGCTCATCGGATCGAGCCCCAGTTCGTCGCTGCCGACGCGGGCGATCACGTCGGTCACTTCGGGGACTTTTTCCATGATCAGGCGCTGCACGCGCAGATCTCCCTGGACCGAATGCTCGATGTTGACGCTGGGCAGCTTGGTCAGCTGCACCAGGGTCGCGCCTTCATCCATGGTCGGCAGGAAGGTCTTGCCGGTCATGCCATAGGCTGTCCCCGCCACCAGCAGCGCCCCGCCAGCAATGAAGCCCACCTTGCGGCGGTTGGCAAAGGCCCAGTCCAGCGCGCGGGCGTGGCGCGGGGCGATCTGGCGCATCAGCCAGGGTTCGCGGTGCCCATCGTGCTGCTTGAGCACGAAATGCGACAACACCGGCACCAGGGTGAGCGAGAGCACCAGCGCGGAGAGCAGCGCGAGCACGATGGTCAGCGCGACGGGGGCGAACAGCTTGCCTTCCAGCCCTTCCAGCGTCAGCAGCGGCAGGAACACCAGCGCGATGATCAGCATGCCCGAGGCGACCGGCACGGCCACTTCCGCCGAGGCGACGAACACCGCGTGCAGCTTGCCCATGCGGCGGTGTTTGGGATCGGACAGGCGTTCGACCACGTTTTCGACCACGACCACCGCCCCGTCGACCAGGATGCCGACGGCGATGGCCAGCCCCCCCAGGCTCATCAGATTGGCGGTCAGCCCGGCCGCGCCCATGAAGATGAAAGTCAGCAGGCAGGCCATCGGCAGCGCCAGCGCGACGATGATCGAGGCACGGACATCGCCCAGGAACAGCAGCAGCAGGATTACCACCAGCACGGTCGCTTCGAGCAGCGCCTTTTCGACCGTGCCGACCGCGCGGCCGATCAGGTCGGAGCGGTCATAGAACACGTCGACCTTCATGCCCTGCGGCAGGCCGGGCTTGATCTCCTCCAGCCGGGACTTGACCCCTTCGACCACTTTCGAGGCGTCCGAACCGCGCAGCGCGATGACCAGGCCCTGCACGGCCTCGCCTTGGCCGTTCTTGGTCACCGCGCCGTAGCGGGTCAGGCTGCCGGAGCGCACCGTGGCGACATCGCCCACGCGCAGCACCGCGCCATTGCCGGCGCGCACGACCACGGCGGCGAGGTCTTCGAGCGTGGTGATCGCGCCGACCGAGCGGACGATCAGCGCTTCCTCGCCGATCTTGAGGCGCCCGGCGCCGTCGTTGCGGTTGCTGCGCTCGATCGCGTCGCGCAGGTCCTCCACCGTCAGGCCGGCGGCGGCCAGCGCGGCGTTGTCGGGCTGGACCTCGAAGGTTTCGGCAAAGCCGCCCAGCGCGTTGACATCGGCCACGCCCGGCACGGTGCGCAGCGCGGGGCGCACGGTCCAGTCCAGCACACGGCGCTTTTCGGCCAGGCTTTGCGGGCCTTCCAGCGTGAACATGTAGACGTCGGACAGCGGGGTGGAAATCGGCGCGAGGCCGCCTTCGACCGTGACCGGCAGATCGCCCATCACATTGGCCAGCCGCTCCGCCACCTGGCTGCGCGCCCAGTAGATGTCGGTCTTGTCCTTGAAGTCGATGGTGATGTCGGCAATCGCGTACTTGGCCACCGACCGCAGGTTGGCTTGCTGGGGGATGCCCAGCATTTCCATCTCGATCGGGGTGATCACCCGGCTTTCGACCTCTTCCGGAGTCATGCCGGGGGCCTTCAGGATGATCTTGACCTGGGTCGAACTGATGTCCGGAAAGGCATCGATCGGCAGGTTGTAGAACGAGTAGCCGCCCCAGGCGGCCAGGGCGAGCGCCAGCCCCAGCACGGCAAAGCGCGCCGCCAGGGCCTTTTCGACAAGCCGCGACAGCACGGTTATTCGCCGCCCAGCAGGACTTTGAGTTCAGCCAGGCCGCTCGTTGCCACCCGCTCACCGGGGCGCAGGCCGCCGCTGAGAGTGACATGTTCGCCGCTGCGCCCGGCCAGGGTCACGGCGCGCAGGGCAAAGCCGTCGGTGCCCGCAACGAAGACCACGTCCTTGCCCTTAAGCTGGGTCACGGCGCTGGCCGGTACGCTGACGCCGGTGATCGGCTGGCTGCCTTCCAGCGCGGCCATCACCGCCTTGCCGCTGACCAGCAGCGGATCGGCCCCGATCCGCGCCTTGGCGAGGACCGAGCGGGTGGCCGGATCGATCGACCCGCCGACCGAGACGATCGAGCCACGGATCGGCTGCCCGCCGCTGCCCGGCACGGTCACCGCCATGCCGGGGTGGACCTGCGCGGCGATGCGTTCGGGGATCTGCAGGTCGAGCATGAAGCTGGAGGTGTTCTCGATCACGAAGGGCGCGGTCAGGGCGTCGATCGGCCCGCCGGTCTGCACGGTAACCGCCGCCAGCCGGCCGCTGATCGGGGCGCGCAGGGTCATCTCGCCCCCGGCGCCGGCTCCGGCCTGGGCCAGGATGCGGCGGTTTTCGGCCACGGCCACCTGGGCTTCGCGGTAGGCGGCCTGGGCCTCGTCGGCGCGGGCAGCGGCGACGATCCCTTCGCGGGCCAGCTGGCTGGTGCGCGCGGCGGCGGCCTGGGCGACCGAAAGCTGCGCCTGCCCGCGCGACAGCGCGGCGCCATACTGCACCGCCTCGACCGAGCGGACCACGGCAAGCGGCTGGCCGCGTGTCACCGCCTGGCCGCTGACCACGAACAGCCGCACCACCGAACCGCCGAACGGGGCGGTCACCGCCACGCGCGCTTCGGGGGGCAGGGTGATCACCCCGGGCACCTGGCCCAGTTCGGCGGAACTGGTTGCCTGCGCGGCCTGGGTGGTAATGCCCAGGCGCTGGATTTGCTGCGGGCTGAGCTTGCCCGGCGCGGCGGCGGGCTGGGCCGCGGGCGCGGCCTCTTCCGTCCGGTCGGCGGCAGTCCACCAGTAAGCCCCGGCCGCAACGGCAATCGCCGCCAACCCCGCCCCAACAATCCGCTTGTGATCCATGCCGCATCAATTGCCGTTGAAGCTGACGAAAGCCTGACAATATGTCAGGAAACCGTCAGTTCCGTTCGCCACCAAGGACGGCGAAGGATGGGAAAGATCATGCGCATCATGCTGGTGGAGGACGATCCCGAACTGGGCCGGCGGCTGGCCGAACGGCTCGACCGAGCGGGCTTCGCCGTGGACTGGATGCAAACCGCCGCCATGGCGCGCGACTGGCCCGATGTCGGCCTGACGGCTGCGATCATCCTCGACCTTTGCCTGCCCGATGGCGATGGGCTGGACCTGCTGCGCCACTGGCGCGCGCAGGGCGAAACCGTGCCGGTGCTGATCCTGACCGCGCGCGGCAACTGGCGCGACAAGGTGGAAGGGCTGAACAGCGGCGCCGACGATTTCGTGGTCAAGCCGATCCGCTTCGAGGAACTGCTGGCCCGGCTGCACGCCCTGTGGCGGCGCGGGCGGGGCGAAGGGACCAATGTGGTCGCCGCCGGGGCGCTGGCGCTCGATCCGGTCGCGCGGCTGGCCACGCTGGACGGCGTGCCGATTGACCTCAGCCGCAAGGAATTCGCGCTGCTGCACCTGTTCCTGCGCCGCGCCGGGCACATTATCCCGCAAGATGAAATCCTCGAGCAGCTCTATGCGCTCGAAGCCGAACGCGATCGCAACGCGGTTGAAGCGCTGGTCAGCCGCCTGCGCCGCAAGATCGGCCGCGAACGGGTTCGCACCGTGCGCGGGCTGGGCTACAGGCTCGATCCATGACCGCCTTGTTCAACTCGCTGCGTGGCCGCTTCCTGCTGGCGATCCTGCTGTGGGTTGCGCTGGGGATCGGCGGGATCTGGTATTCGTCGGTGCGGCTGTTCACGATGCACGTGGAAATGCAGTTTCACGAGGAACTGGCTGTCCACTTGCGCGAACTGGGCGGGCTGACCACGCTGGACGCGGCGGGCCGTCCGCACCTGACCCGCCCGCTGTCCGATCCGCGCTTTGCCGAACCGTTGTCGGGCTTTTACTGGCAAGTCACCCGGCCCGGTTTCGCCACGCTGAAATCCCCGTCGATGACGCGCGGCGCGCTGAACGATGACATCGCCCATTCGCCCAGCATCCTGCACCGCGTTGCCGACGGGCCGACCGGCCACACGATCGTCTATGGCTTCGTCCGGGAAACGGCGGGCGGACCGCCGGTCCACTTCGTCATCGCCACGGACGAACGCCACCTGCACCGCATCATCGGCGCCTTCACCAGCGAGTTGACCGTGTGGCTGACCGCGCTGGCGCTGGCGCTGCTGGCCAGCGGCGTGGCGATCATCACGTTCGGCCTGCGGCCGTTCGACCGCCTGTCCGCCGCGATGCAGCGCCTGCGCAAGGGCGAAGCGGATCGGATCGAAGGGCGCTATCCGGACGAGATCCAGCCGCTGGTCAGCGACCTTAACGCCTATGTCGAGCGCACTGGCGAGATCGTCGCGCGCGGCCGGGTCCAGGCCGGGGCGCTGGCCCATTCGCTGCGCACGCCCCTCGCGGTGATTACCGACGAGGCCGAGCATCTGCTCGAAGGGCCGCGCCCCGGGGCGGCAGCGACCCTGCTGGATCAGAGCGAGCGGATGCAGCGGCAGATCGACTATCACCTGGCGCGGGTGCGCTCGGGCGGGACCAAGGCCGGGATCGCGGCGCGCTGCCGGCTGGACGAAGTGCTGGAGCCGCTGCTCAGCGCGATGCGGCGCTGCCATCCCGGCAAACGGTTCGCCGTCGATCTGCCGGCCGGCCTGCTGGTGGCGATGGACCCGGACGATCTGAGCGAAGTGCTCAACAACCTGCTCGACAATGCGGGCAAGTGGGCTGCGGGCGAAGTGCGCGTCGCGCTGGACAGCGGCGCGATTGCCGTCAGCGACGATGGCCCCGGCATAGCGCCCGATCGGCATCAGGCAGTGTTCGAGATCGGCGAAACGGGTTCCGATCCGCTGGGCAATTCGGGTCTGGGCCTGCCGATTGCCCGCGCCATTGCCCGCGATTACGGCGGCGATGTGGTGCTGGACGAGACCGCCCAGGGCGGGCTGCGCGCGCGGCTGATCCTGCCGCCGCGCGTCTGAACATATCGGCACAACAAGCCAAGTTTTCGCGATTGAGCGATTTTGGCGATTACTGTCTTGCGGATATCCCGTTGGGATCGCGCCGCGCGAATAGATAGCCATCCGGTCAGTTCCCCAGAGGAGGATGCTGACCATGAAACTTCGCAACGTAGCCCTGACCGCCTTGCTGGCCACGTCGTCGCTGGCGCTGCCCAGCGCCGCGCTGGCCGAAGGCCCTGCCGCCGCCGCCGAAAAGGACTGGTGGCCGCGCCAGCTCGATCTGACCGCGCTGCGCCAGCACGAAGCCCAGTCGAACCCCTATGGCGCCGACTTCGACTATGCCAAGGAGTTCGCCAGCCTCGATCTCGATGCGGTCAAGGCCGATATCCGCAAGGCGCTGACCACGTCGCAGCCGTGGTGGCCGGCCGACTATGGCCATTACGGCCCGTTCTTCATCCGCATGGCCTGGCACAGCGCCGGCACCTATCGTTCGGGCGATGGCCGGGGCGGTTCGGACGGCGGCGAAATGCGCTTCGAGCCGCTGAATTCCTGGCCCGACAACGTCAATCTCGACAAGGCGCGCCGGCTGGTCTGGCCGATCAAGCAGAAGTACGGGCGCAAGCTGTCGTGGGGCGACCTGATGGTGCTGACCGGCAATGTCGCGATGGAAGACATGGGCTTCAGGACGCTGGGCTTTGCCGGCGGGCGCGTCGATGCCTGGCAGCCCGACCTGGTGTTCTGGGGCCCGGAAGCCAAACTGCTGGCCGACCAGCGCCGCGATGCCAAGGGCAACCTCAAGGGCCCGCTTGCCGCCACCCAGATGGGGCTGATCTACGTCAATCCCGAAGGGCCGAACGGCAACCCCGATCCGCTGGCCGCCGCCGCCGACATCCGCCGCGCCTTCGGCGCAATGGCGATGACCGACGAGGAAACCGCCGCCCTGATCGCAGGCGGTCACACCTTCGGCAAGGCCCACGGCGCCCGCAAGCCGGAAGAATGCCTGGCCGGTGACCCTTCCGCCTCGGGCATCGAGCAGCAGGGGCTGGGCTGGGCCAACAAGTGCGGCAAGGGCCATTCGGAAAACACCATCTCCAGCGGCCTTGAAGGCGCCTGGACGGCCAACCCGATCGCCTGGACCACCCAGTACCTCGACAACCTTTACGGGTTCGAATGGGTCAAGACCAAGAGCCCGGCGGGCGCGACCCAGTGGGTGCCCAAGGACGGCGCGGCGGCCAACATGGTGCCCGATGCGCACCGTGCCGATGTGCGCCACGCGCCGATCATGTTCACCACCGACCTTGCCCTGCGCGAGGATCCCGGGTTCCGCAAGATCACCCAGCGCTGGCACAAGAACCCGCAGGAATTCGCCGATGCCTTTGCCCGCGCCTGGTTCAAGCTGACCCACCGCGACATGGGGCCGCAGGCACGCTACCTCGGCAAGGACGCGCCCAAGGTGACTTTCGCCTGGCAGGACCCGCTGCCCCAGGCGACCTATGCGCCGGTTGACTCGGGCGACGTCGCCCAGCTCAAGACCCGCATCCTGGGTTCGGGCCTGACTACGGCCGAACTGGTCCGCACCGCCTGGGCTTCGGCCTCGACCTTCCGCTCCACCGACATGCGCGGCGGGGCCAACGGGGCGCGCATCCGCTTCGAACCGCAGAAGAGCTGGGCGGCCAACGATCCGGCCGAGCTGACCAAGGTGCTGGGCAAGCTGGAAGCGATCCGCGCCGAGTTCAACAAGGGCGCTACCGGCGGCAAGCAGGTCTCGCTTGCCGATCTGATCGTGCTGGGCGGCAACGCGGCGGTCGAACAGGCGGCCAAGGCAGCCGGGCAGACCATCGCCGTCCCGTTCAAGCCGGGCCGGGTCGATGCGACGCTGCAGCAGACCGACGCGACCTCGATGAATTACCTGCGGCCCAAGGCTGACGGCTTCCGCAACTACTACGGCGCGGATGCCGACCAGGCCCCGGCCGAGGCGCTGATCGACAAGGCCGACATGCTGAACCTGACCGTGCCGGAAATGACCGCGCTGCTGGGCGGAATGCGCGCCCTGGGCGCCAATGCCGGCGGGTCGAGCGCGGGCGTGTTCACCAGCCGTCCGGGCGCGCTCAGCAACGACTTCTTCGTCAACCTGCTGTCGATGGACACGGTCTGGACGAAGTCGGCCAGCAATCCGGGCCTCTACGAAGGCAAGGACCGCGCCACCGGCGCCGCCAAGTGGACCGCCACCCCGGTCGACCTGGTGTTCGGCTCCAACTCGCAGCTGCGCGCCGTGGCCGAGGTCTATGCCTCGAGCGATGGGCAGGACCAGCTGGTGAAGGACTTCGTCGCCGCCTGGACCAAGGTGATGGAAGCCGACCGGTTCTGAGCCCGGTCCGGCGATGAAACGGGGCGATGGCCGGAGCAGATCCGGCCATCGCCTGCCCGTTGCCCACTTGTGAGAATGCCGATGCGCCTGCTGTCCCGTCTTGCTGTGCTTGTGCCCGGTCTTGCTGCGGTTGTGCCGCTGCTTGGCTCTGCCAGCGCGCTGTCGGCCCAGACCGCTCCGCAGCCGCAGCGGCCCGCCGTTTTTGCCCAGTGCGCGGCCTGCCATTCGGTCCAGCCGGGCAAGCATCTGTTCGGCCCGAGCCTGGCCGGCGTCGCTGGCCGCCGCGCCGGATCGCTGCCGGGTTATGCCTATAGCCCCGCGCTCAAGACAGCGGGCCTGACGTGGAACGCCGCCACGCTCGACCGCTGGTTGACCGCGCCGAGAAAAGTCGTGCCGGGCACGGCCATGCCTTTTGCCGGAATCCCCGACCGGGCCCAGCGCAAGGCTGTGGTCGATTACCTGCTGACGCTCAAATAGCGCCGATTATCATTTCAGATTCAACAGCTTGGCCGTATCCGCGCTGCCCCAGTCGCGCCCGCCGACCCAGCGCCACTGCTCGCGCCCCGCGGCGTCGTAATAGACCGTGGTCGGCAGCGTTTCGACCTTGTAGTGGTCGGCTAGCTGGTTGTCCGGATCGAGCCAGCCGCCCAGCTGCGTGATCCCCCGATCCTTGAGGAACTGGGCCACGGCCTCGGGCTTGCCCATGTCCTGGCTGATCACCACCACTTGCAGCTGGTCTTTCCGGTCTGCGCCAAGTTGCTGCAAAGTCGGCAATTCCGCCACGCAGGGGCCGCACCAGGTGGCCCACAGGTTGATCAGCACCGGCTTGCCTTTCAGGCTGGCGAGCCTGAGTTCCTTGCCGCTGCCGTCCTTGAAAGTGAAGTCAGGCATTTCGCTGCCCTTGTGGCTCTCGTCCAGCGTGCCTTCGCCGGTTTTGCCCGCTGGCGACGCTTGCGGTTGCGCCGGCTCGCTGCTTTGCCTATCGCACCGCGCGATTATCACGGTAAGGCCAAGGATCACGGCTTTGAGCGAGCGGGACGACAGCAAGACAGGCTCCAATCAGATGTGGGGCGGGCGGTTCGCCGAGGGACCCTCGGCGATCATGCGCGAGATAAATGCCTCGATCCCGTTCGACAAGGCGCTGTGGCGCCAGGACATCGCGGCGAGCAAGGCCCATGTCGCCATGCTGGGCGCGCAGGGCATCGTCTCGGCCGAGGACGCCGCGCTGATTTCCGGCGGGTTGGACCAGGTCGCGGCCGAGTATGATGCCAGTGGGGTGCCGGAAGACTGGGACCTCGAAGACATCCACATGACCACCGAAAGCCGGTTGGCCGAACTGATCGGCCCGGCCGCCGGACGCCTGCACACCGCGCGCAGCCGCAACGATCAGGTGGCGACCGACTTCCGACTGTGGGTCCGCGATGCCTGCGAACAGGTCGATGCGGGCCTTGCCGCGTTGCAACGCGCGCTGGTGATCCGCGCCGGGGAGCATGCAGGCAGCATCATGCCCGGCTTCACCCACCTGCAGACCGCGCAGCCGGTCACGCTGGGCCACCACCTGATGGCCTATTACGAGATGGTCCGGCGCGACCGTTCGCGCTTTGCCGATGCGCGCGCGCGGATGAACGAAAGCCCGCTGGGCAGCGCGGCGCTGGCCGGCACCGGCTTTCCGATCGACCGGGCGATGACCGCCGCCGCGCTGGGGTTCGACCGGCCGACCGCCAACAGCCTCGATTCGGTGTCGGACCGCGATTTCGCGCTCGATTACCTGATGGCAGCCAGCCAGTGCGCGCTGCATTTGTCGCGGCTGGCCGAGGAGTTCATCATCTGGGCCAGCCAGCCGTTCGGCTTTGTCCGCCTGCCCGATAGCCTGTCGACCGGCAGCTCGATCATGCCGCAGAAGAAGAACCCCGACGCAGCGGAACTGGTGCGCGGCCACGCCGGGCGGATCATCGGCAGCCTGACCAGCCTGATGATCACCATGAAGGGCCTGCCGCTGGCCTATTCGAAGGACATGCAGGACGACAAGCCGCCGGTGTTCGAAGCGGCGGGCCTGCTCACCCTGTGCATCGCCGCGATGACCGGGATGGTCGAGGCGACGACCTTCCGCACCGACCGGATGCGCGCCGCCGCCGAACTGGGCTATGCCACGGCCACTGACCTGGCCGACTGGCTGGTGCGGCAGGCGAACATCCCGTTCCGCGAGGCGCACCACATCACCGGCGCGGCGGTCAAGCTGGCGGAAAGCCGGGGCGTCGCGCTCGACCAGTTGCCGCTGGAAGACCTTCAGGCGATCGATCCGCGGATCGATGAGCGCGTCTACAGCGCGCTGTCGGTCGAAGCCTCGGTCGCGGCGCGCTCCAGCCATGGCGGAACCGCGCCGGATCAGGTAAGGCTGCGCGTGGCCGAAGCGCGCGTGGCGCTGGGGCTGGAGTAAACGCGATGCGCCGCCTGGTTCTTGCCGCTGCTGTCCTGGCCCTGGCTGCCTGCGGCCAGAAGGCGGACCTTAAGCCGCGTCCGGGCAAGCAGCTGCCGCCCGCTCCTTATGGCCGCGATGATCGGCCCAGCGCCGAAAGCCTGGTCAAACCGACGCCGCAATCGGCCCCGGAACGCAGCGTCGAACTGCGAAAACGGTCGGAAGAACGCACCGACGATCCGTTTGACCTGCCCCCTTCCTGAGTATCTGAACCATGGACCATTTTGAATTCCGCGACGGCATCCTGCATGCCGAAGACGTGCCGCTGACCGCCATTGCCGATGCAGTGGGCACACCCGTCTATGTCTATTCGCGCGCCACGCTGGAACGCCACGCGCAGGTGTTCAAGGCGGCGCTGGCGGGACTGCCGCGCACCCACGTGGCCTTTGCGGTCAAGGCCAATCCCAACCTGGCGGTGCTGCGGGTGATGCAGCGCGAAGGGCTGGGGGCCGATGTGGTTTCGGGCGGCGAACTGGCCCGCGCGCTGGCCGCCGGGATGCCTGCGCAGGACGTGGTCTTTTCGGGTGTTGGCAAGCAGGCGCACGAAATGGTCCAAGGGCTGCAGGCCGGGATCGGCCAGTTCAACCTCGAAAGCGAGGAAGAAGGCGTCGAACTGGCGGCGCTGGCCGCCGCCATGGGCAAGCGTGCGCCGTGCGCGTTGCGGGTCAATCCCGATGTCGATGCCCGCACCCATGCCAAGATTTCGACCGGCAAGGCGGAAAACAAGTTCGGCGTGCCGATCGACCGCGCTGCCGGGATCTATGCGCGGCTTTCGGCGCTGCCGGGGCTGGATATGCGCGGGGTCGCGGTGCACATCGGCAGCCAGTTGTCGCAGCTCGAACCGCTGGAGGAAGCCTTCGGCAAGCTGGGCGAACTGATCGCGGAAATCCGGGCTGCCGGTTTCAGCGTGACCCATGCCGACCTCGGCGGCGGGCTGGGCGTGCCTTACAAGGCGGGCGAGGTGTTCCCCAGCCCGGCCGAATACGGCGCGATGGTTGCCCGGGTTTGCGGCAGCTGGGACTGCACCTTGATGTTCGAACCGGGCCGGGTGATCTGCGGCAACGCGGGCGTTCTGCTGACCAAGGTGGTGCGGGTCAAGCGCAGCTCAAACAACACCCCCTTCGTGGTGGTCGACGCGGCGATGAACGATCTGGCCCGTCCGGCAATGTACGGCGCCTGGCACGATTTCGACGCGGTGTGGCCCAGCGGCGCGAGGATGTCGGCGCATATCGTCGGCCCGATTTGCGAAACCGGCGATACCTTTGCCATGGACCGCGAGATCGACGCGGTGCAACCCGGCGATCTGGCGGTGTTCCGCACCGCCGGGGCTTACGGCGCGACCATGGCCAGCTCCTACAATAGCCGGGGTTTCGTGGCCGAAGTGATGGTTGACGGTGACCGCTTCGCCGTGGTCGCCGATCGCATCCTGCCCGAAGCGATCAGCGCGGCGGAGCGAGTGCCGGACTGGCTGGACTGATGCACAGCCTGCCGCTGTTCCTGCGCCTGACTGGCCAGCCGGTGATCCTGCTGGGCGAGGGCGAGGCGGCGGCAGCGAAGCTGCGGCTGATCGAACGCGCCGGCGCGCGGGCGGTGGGCGAGGACGATCCCGCCGCTCGGCTGGCCTTCGTCGCGCTGGACGAACCGGAAGCGGCCGCCGCGCGGCTGCGCGCGCGCGGCCTGCTGGTCAACGTGGTCGACCGGCCCGAGCTGTGCGACTTTACCGTGCCCAGCCTGCTGGAGCGCGGCCCGGTGCTGATCGCGGTCGGCACGGGCGGGGTTTCGGCGGGGCTGGCCAAGGCGCTGCGGCTGCGGCTGGAAGCGCTGCTGCCCGCCTCACTCGGCGCGTTGGCCGAAGGGCTGGGCGCGGTGCGTGGGCGGCTGCGCGCGCGCTGGAGCGATGCGGGCGACCGCCGCCGCGCGCTAGATACGGCGCTGGTAGCGGGCGGGATGCTCGATCCGCTCGATGCGGATAGCGCCGGGCGGGTGGAACAGTGGCTGGACGGAGCCGCCGATGGCGCGGGCCAACTGGTTGAACTGCGCCTGCGGTCTGACGATCCCGACGACCTGACCCTGCGCGAGGCGCGCTGGCTGGGGCAGGCCGATCTGCTGCTGCTGGACGAGGCCGTCCCGCCCGCCATCCTGGCGCGGGCGAGGGCCGATGCAGCGCGCCATCCGCTGGGAGGCGCGGTTCAGCCTGGTAGCGGCCTGACCGTGATTATCCGGCGGGGCTGAGCAGGATCTTCATCTGCGCCAGCGCGATCGGCTTGCTGCGATCGTCCTGCCAGGCTTCGGCATTGACCAGGGCAACGCGGCGTCCGGCGCGGGTCACCGTGCCCATGGCATAGGTGGTCTGCTCGGTCCCGCCGCGCATGAATTCGACCTGGATGTTGACCGGCTTGAGCCGCATCCGTTCGCCCCGGCGGTCCAGTTCCGCGCGCAGCGCGGCAAATGCGGCCATTTCCATCAGCCCGCTCATCGCCCCGCCGTGGAGGAAGCCCGGGCGGCCCATCATCCGTTCGGAAAACGGCACCGACAGCACGGGATTGCCGTCCTCGTCATGGTCGGTGACGATGCCCAGCGCGGCGCCATAGGGCGGCATTGAATTGTCGCTGCTGTTCACAGGTAGGTTCCGTGAGTGGCCATGAACGTGCCGGTGACGTGGGCCACCGGATCGGCGGGATCGCCATCGTGGGCGATGCCACGGATGAAGGCGATGGTCCGGGTCAGCTTGTAGCATTCGCCGCGCCCGATCACCGTGCGGCCCGGCACCGCGGCGCGCATGTAATCGATCCTGAGGTCTAGCGTGGCATGCGGCACGAAGCGCCCGGACAGCGTCCAGGCCGACATCGAGGTGGCGTTGTCCATCAGGCTGATGATCGGGCCCGAAGCCAGTACGCCGGTATCGGAAAGGCCAACCAGTTCCTCGCGCCAGGGCAGGCTCAGTTCCACCCAGTCGGTGCCGTGTGCGTGATAGTCCAGCCCCAGCCAGCCGCCGTGGCCGTGGCGGGTCATCAGCCGGGCGGCCATGGGCGGATCGAAGGCGAAGCCGGGGGGCAGGTCGTGGATGGACTTGGCCGTGGTCTCGTCGGTCATGCAGGCTTCTCTGCGGCGCGGGCGGGCGGATTACAATGTTTTAATTTCAGCTTGGCGGGGCCCCGCGCGAACATGGCCGGGCGGGGCACCCAGGTCCCGCGCAATTGGGGATGACCTGCCATGAACCTGCCAAAGATCGATCTTTCCGCCCTGCCCAACCTGGATACCCTGACCGGCGTGTTCGGCAGCCTGGCCCACAAGATTGACGCCACGTCGGACGACACCATCATCATTGTGATGGCGTTCCTCTACGACACGCTGATCCCCTGAGCGGGTAGGT
The DNA here is from genome assembly GCF_041905565.1 of Novosphingobium sp. Taxonomy (GTDB): domain Bacteria; phylum Pseudomonadota; class Alphaproteobacteria; order Sphingomonadales; family Sphingomonadaceae; genus Novosphingobium. The sequence continues at coordinate 88,433 of NZ_JAYRKX010000006.1, forward strand.
TCCGGATGCTGATCCGCCCGGAACTGCGTGCGCTGCGGAGCGACGATGCTCCGCAGCGCCGTGCCCAGGCCCGGCTGGGAGAAGTGCTCGAAAGCTGGCGGGCATCGCCCGTGGTCGCGGCGATCGACGCCGACCTCCACCGCTTCGGCCAGCGCGCCGAACTGGACGACCTGTCGGCCCTGTCGGCCCTGTTTGATCCCCATGACAGTGCCGCCGAGCAACTGGTAACCGACATCGTCGCGCGGATGCTGGGCGAATTGCAGCACAATGCCTTTGGCCAGGTGCTGTTCCGCCATTCGTCCGACGCGGTGCAGGCATCGCTGATGCTGCTGCGGCGGGGCACGGCTACGCTCGCCCTGCAAGTGGTCGACGGCGCGGCGCTGGAGCGGCGCGAGCCCCCGGTTTCGGTGGCCTTCGCCGCGACCGAGACGGTCGAGCGCATCCTGCGCGGCAGCGGCGAGGCTGAACACGTCCAGTTCGGCGCACCGCGTCCGGGCGGGGCCGAACTGATCCGCAGTCGGCGGCCCGTCATCACAGGCGCGGTGGCCCGGCGCGACGGCGCGAGCGAGACGCAGTGGCTTTGCCGGGTCGAAGGCAGTCTCGTCTCGCTCAAGCTGCAGCGCCGACCGGTCAGCGGTGCGGTGATGCGCGAATATGTGCTGGCCGATGGCAACCTGGCGCACCAGGCGGCGGGCAGTTCGCGCGACAGCCGGCTGGAACTGGTGGCCTCGCTGCTCAGCCGGATGGAGCGCCGCGATGCCGCGCCCCTGCTGGCCGCCATGGCCGAGGAACAGGGCAGCACGGCGATGCGCTGGCAGGTGCTGCGCGAATGCCTGGCGCTCGATTCGGGCGAGGGCTTCCGCGCGCTGTCGCTGATCGCCCGCCGCGCCGACGATCCGCTGGCCGCTCCCGCGGGCGCGCTGCGGGCGCAGTTGCTTGAACAATATCCCGTGCTTGCCGGAGTTGATCCATGCCCCGCGTAATCGATCTATGCGATCCCCAGGTTGCCTCGCTGCCCGAAATGGTCGCCGGGATTGCCGCAGCCGGGTTCGATCCTGCCGACGAGGCCAGCCTCGCCAATGCCGCCACCTGGCTGCGGCGACTGGGCAACAACCGCAGCTTCCTGGGCGACCTGCTGGTCGAGGAACTGGCCCAGCGCCACCGCGAGGACGTGCTCGACAGTGCCTATGGCCCGCAAGTGGTGATGCTGGCTCCGCCGACTGGCGATTTCTTCATCCGCGCGGCGATGTGGCCCAGCAGCGACGAGCACATGATGCGCGCCTCGGGCGGGACCAGCTTCGTCTATGGCTTGCCGCACGATCACAATTTCAGCTTCCTGACCCTGGGCTACTTCGGCCCGGGTTACTGGAGCGATTACTACGAGTTCGACTACGAGGCGGTGACCGGCTTTCGCGGCGAGGCCGTGCCCTCGCTGCGGTTCGTCGAGCGCTCGCGGCTCGAGGAAGGGAAGATCCAGCTCTACCGCGCACATGTCGATGTTCACGCGCAGATTCCGGCGGATTCGCTCTCGGTATCAATCAACGTCATGCACACCACTGCCGTCCAGCCGTGGTTCGACCAGTACCGTTTCGATCTCGACCAGGGCGAGATCGGTGCAATCGTCTCGCCCGGGCCGACCGATGCGTTCATGCGCATCGCGGTCGGGCTGGGCGGCGACGAGGCGCTCGACCTGGCGCACGCCTTCGCCCGCCGCCACCCCAGCGACCGGCTGCGACTGGTGTGCTGGGACGCGCTGGCCGGGCGCGAGTCCGATCCGGCCGCGCGCGACGCGTTGTGGCGCGAGGCGGAAGGTTCGGGCAGTCGCTATGTCGCGGTCGAAGCGAGGACCCGGCGCGGGGCGCTGGTCGGCGCCTAGGTGTTGCCCCTTAGGCGAGGGCAGGCTTTGGCCTAACTTCCGCCACTTAGGGGCCACTTCGGGTTTGTCCGCAATCCGAAGGAGGTGTCGCATGTGCAATCGTCATTCCATTGATCAGATCAACGCCGCAGTTGGCGCACACGGGGCGTGGAAGATGCGCCTGCGTGGCGCGATCCGCAGCGGTCGGGGCGATATCAAATCGCACGACGCGAGCATGGATAACCGCTGCGAATTCGGTCAGTGGCTCTATGGTTCCCAGATCGATGCCACCACGCGTGAAGGGGTTCCCTACCAGGTCATTCGCCGCCTGCATGCCGAATTCCATCGCTCTGCCGGCCGGGTTCTGGCTCACGTCGAAGCCGGGCGTCTGGCCGAAGCGGAACTGGCAATGAATGGTGAATTTACCGAAACTTCCGAAAAGCTGACCCGCGCCATGACCAAGTGGAAAGGCGAATTGCAGGCTAGCGGCGCTTCGCTCGCCGCCTGAGCGGTCAGGCGAAGCCGCCGGCCATGGCGTCGATCGCCGCTTGCAGGATCACTGCGGCGGCGGCGGCGTCGATCCGCCCGGCCCGCTTGGCCCGGCTCATGTCCTGGGCAATCAGGGCGCTTTCGGCGCTGGCGGTGGACCAGCGCTCGTCCCACAGCAGCACCGGCAGGTCCAGAGTGGCGGAGAGGTTGCGGGCATAGGCCCGGCTCGATTGGCTGCGCGGCCCTTCGCTGCCGTCCATGTTGAGCGGCAGGCCGAGCACGATCCCCTTGATCGAGCGTTCGCGGATCAGCGCGCCCAAGGCCTCGCGGTCGGCACCGAACTTGCCGCGCTTGAGCGTCTTGCCGGGTGAGGCGAACCGCCAGCCGGCATCGCAGAAGGCGGTGCCGATGGTCTGCGTGCCCAGGTCCAGCCCCAGCAGCGCGCCGCCCTGGGGCAGCGCGTCGCGCAGGTCCAGCGCGCTGGTAGTGATCAGCGCCGGGTCTGCCATGCCACCACCCGGCGCGTGTAATCGGCACGCAGATTTTCCCAGAACAGGGGCACGTCATAGACGTGGTAGTTGTTGCCCGGCAGCACGTAGGGGCCCATCTTGGGCGTGCCCTGCAGCGACAGCGTGCCATCCGTGCGGCAGGCCGCCGGGGTATAGCCGGGCTTGATCTCGCCGTCCTTGAGATCGCTGGTCGGCACCAGCGTGCCCAGATTGGCCGTGGCCGGAGCCGCACCGCCTTGCCGCCCGGTGAGCGGGTTCCAGCACATGTAGGACGCGCCATTGAGGTTCTGCCCGTCAAGCCCCTGGTAGCGCGCCATCGAGGCGGCCATGCCGCTCGGATCATAGGGCTCGCCAAAGCTCAGCCAACTGGCAACGCAGCCCGGCTGGTCCGGCGCGGCGCAGGCCGGCAGGCCCATCCGGGGCAGGTCGTGCTGCAGTGCCACCGGCCAGCCGATCGCATAGACCGCGGCGATGCGCGCGGCGAGCGGGCTGCCCGCGGCGCGTTCAGCCATCAGGCGGCGCAAGTGGAAGGCGCCCTGGCTGTGCCCGGCCAGCACGATCGGCAGGTCGGCAGGGGCTTCGGCCAGGAACTGGTCAAAGGCGGCCAGCACGTCGGCATAAGCGGCGTCGAGCGCCTGCTTGCCTTCCGGGCCATCGGTGAAGAACGCGCCGAACGCCGCCTGGCGATAGCGCGGCGCCCAGACCTGGGCGGCATTGGCGAAGGGGCTGGCCAGCCCGCGCAGGAACAGCCGGGCGCGGTCTTGCGATTCGGCATCGTCCAGCGGGGCGTTCCAGTCCGTCCGGGTGAGGTAGCTGGTCGGATGGATGAAGAACACCGCGGCCCGCACCGGCGCGGCCGCCTTGGCGCCGGCTGGCTGCCAGTGCAGCGGATCGCCGTTCAGCCCAGGGCGGGCGAACCACATGGCCTGGTCGGCATAGCGATTGGCTGGCAGCGCGGCGGGCGCGGCATAGGGCTTCGAAGGCACGAAGGCCAACTGCATCACCCGGTCGGGCGCCAGCTGGAACACCAGCCCGCCGGCCACGAACAGCGCGATCAGCGCGGCGACAACATAGAGAAACTTGCGCGCCATGGTTCAGCCTTTGGTCGGCGCGGGTGTGTTGCGTTGCGACTGGCGTTCCAGCGCAACCTTGATCATCGCCACCATGGGATCGGCCAGCATCAGCCCGATGATCCCGAACAGCGCGCCCATGATCAGCTGCGCGCCCAGCACCAGCGCTGGCGCAAGATCGGCGGTCTTCTTGGCGATCATCGGCACGATGATGTTGCCGTCCACCGTCTGGACCACAACGTAGACGATCACGCAGTAGATCGCCATGTCGACCCCGCCGGAAAAGCCCACCAGCACCATCAGCAGCCCCGAAATCGGCGCGCCGATGTTGGGCAGGAAGGCAAGCAGCCCGGTCAGCAGGCCGAGCAGCCCGGCCATCGGCACGCCATAGATCGCCAGCATGGCCCAGGTCCCGATCCCTTCGACCAGCATCCCGACCAGCCGCCCGAACATCAGCATGCGCAGGGTCCGGCCCATTTCGGCGGTGGTCTGGGCGAAATGCTCGCGCTCGCCCTGCGGCAGCATCCACGCGACGCCGCGGCGGTAAAGCTGTGGTTCGGCAGCGAAATAGATACCCAGCACCATGACCAGGAAAGCCGTGGTCAGTCCGCCCAGCACGCCGCCGACCGCGCTGGTCAGTTGGCCAACCCCGCCAAGCAGCTTTTCCGCGATGCCTTCGACCGCCTTGGCATCGATCCGCGCGCCGTTGGCCTGCAGCCAGTCAAGCCCGCGCATCACCTGCGCTTCGACGATCGCGGGCAGGGCGGCGGCCTGATCGGCAATCTGGTTGCCGGCAAACATCGATACCCAGGCCATGAACAGCACCGCGCCCAGCAGGACGAGAGTGACGCGGACCCCGCGCGGGGCGGGCAGGACCCGGCCCAGCAGACGCGCCCCGCCGTCGATCATCGCGGCAAACACCATGCCGCCGAAGATCACCAGCAGCGGTTCCGCCAGGTAGATCGCCAGACCGACCAGCACCGCCATGCCGATCCACACCGCCGCGCGCTTGATTTCGGCGCGCAGCAGCGGATCGGAAAAGTCGGTTGGCCCGGCGTTGGTCACGGCGACCGGCTCAACTGTGGTCTTGCGCGCCCGGCGCGGCTTGGCGGGGGCGGATTGTGCTGCTTCTTCCATCACTTGCCTTCCGGAACATGGACCGGACGCAAGCTGCGCCAGGCGCGGCCTTCGCGCAAGGCCCCCCACCAGCTCAGCGGGTTCAGCGTCTCGCTGCCATTCAGGCTGAAGGTGGTGAATTCGGCCCGGCCGCCGACGTCGGACAGCGGCACAGAGCCGCCCAGGCCGCTTTCTTCCAGCGACACGCGGCTATCGGCCGAATGGTCGCGGTTATCGCCCATCAGGAACACGTGGCCGGCCGGGACGGTGATTTCCGCCATCGTGTCCTGCTCGGTCCGCAGGTCGTCGATCACAATATAGCTGGCCCCGTTCGGCATGGTTTCGCGCCAGGCCGGCAACTCGTACACCTCGCGCCCGCTCGGCAGGCGGACGCGAAAGCCGGCGAAGGTATCGTAGCAGTGCGACTTGAACCCGCCATCGCCGCACATCAACTCGTCGTCGGCGGGAATTTGCACGGTCGGCACGATCTCGCGCGGGATCGGCTTGCCGTTCAGGATGATCTGCCCGTCCTTCAGCGCGATCCGGTCACCGGGCCGGGCGACGACGCGCTTGATAAGGTCCTCGTTGCGGTTGCGCGGCACGGCGATGACGATGTCGCCATATTCCGGCGTCTTGCCCATCACCCGCCAGTCGTCGCGCGGCAGCAGGTGGAAGCTGGCCGAAGCCCAGTTCCAGCCATAAGGAAACTTCGAGACCACCAGCCGGTCACCCACCAGCAGGTTGGGCATCATCGAGATTGACGGGATGTAGAACGGCTTGGCCACGATCGAATGGAACGCCAGCACCGCCGCCAGCATCCAGGCCAGGCCCTTGATTTCGGCCAGCCAGTCGATGCCGTGGTCCGCATCGGCGGCAGCATCGGGTCCGGCCGGAGCCGGGGTGGGGGCACTGGGTTCGCTCATCGACGCGCTCATTCTTTATACTACAGCTTGCGGGCCTCGATCACCACGAAGGCCTGGGCCCAGGGATGATCGTCGGTCAGGGACAGGTGGATGACGGCTTCGTGGCCAGCGGGCGTAATGGCCGTCAGCCGCGCTGCCGCGCCGCCGGTCAAGGCCAAGGTGGGGGCGCCTGTGCGGGAATTGACCACGCCGATATCCTTCATGAACACTCCGGCCTTGAAGCCGGTGCCGAGCGCCTTGGAACAGGCTTCCTTGGCGGCGAAGCGCTTGGCCAGGGTGCCGGCCCTGGTAAAGGGACGGCTCGCTGCCTTGGCGCGTTCGGCATCGGTAAACACGCGGTTCTCGAACCGCTCGCCGTACCGGTCCAGCGAGTTCTGGATGCGGTCGATGTTGCACAGGTCGGACCCAATGGCGATGATCACCGCGCGGCGTCCATCAACGCGCGCATCCGCAGCACTGCCGTTTCCAGGCCGACGAACACCGCTTCGCCGATCAGGTAGTGGCCGATGTTGAGCTCCGCTAGCTCGGCAATCGCGGCGACGGGCTGGACATTGTCATAGGTCAGGCCGTGCCCGGCGTGGGGTTCGATGCCATTGCGGGCAGCCAGCGCGGCCATGTCGGCCAGCCGGGCCAGTTCGGCGTCGCGCGCGGCGCCGGTGGCATGGGTATATTCACCGGTATGCAATTCCACCACCGGTGCGCCCAGCTGCAGCGCGGCGTCGATCTGGCGCACTTCCGGCGCGATGAACAGGCTGACGCGAATGTCGGCATCCAGCAGGCGCTGGACGATCGGGTAAAGCCGGTTGTGCTGCCCCGCGGCGTCCAGCCCACCTTCGGTGGTGCGTTCCTCGCGCCGTTCGGGGACGATGCAGGCAGCGTGCGGGCGGTGGTGCAGCGCGATCGCCAGCATCTCCTCGGTCGCGGCCATCTCAAGGTTGAGCGGCAGGCCGGTGGCGGCCTGGATCCGGGCCAGATCGTCGTCGCGGATGTGGCGGCGATCTTCCCGCAGGTGGGCAGTGATCCCGTCACCGCCGCAGGCCGCAACGATTTCCGCCGCGCGCACGGGATCGGGATGGTCTCCGCCGCGCGCGTTGCGGATCGTGGCGACGTGATCGATGTTCACGCCAAGGCGCAGCTTGCCCCGGGTCACGATGCAGCGCGGCTCCCCGGCTTGATCGCGGGTGTCGCGGCCAGCTCCGGCGGCAGTTCGTCTTCGGCATAGGTGGGGAAATTGATCGCCACCAGCGGATAGAACGGCACGCCGAGGTCGACGCTTCCGGCCGAACGATCGACCAGCGCCGCCGCCGCGATGACCTTGCCGCCGGCTTCCTCGATCGCCTTGATCGCCTCGCGGCTCGACAGGCCGGTGGTGACCACGTCTTCCACCATCAGCACCCGGTCGCCCGGCTCCAGCGCGAAACCGCGGCGCAGCTCGAACGTGCCGGTGGGGCGCTCGACGAACATCGCCTCGACTTCCAGCGCGCGGCCCATCTCGTGGCCGATGATCACCCCGCCCATCGCCGGCGAGACCACTTTCTGGATGTCCTTGCGCACCTCGCGGGGGATTCGCTGGGCCAGCGCGATTGCCAGGCGCGAAGCGCGCGCCGGATCCATCAGCACGCGCGCGCACTGTAGATAATGCGCGCTGTGGCGACCGGACGAAAGCAGGAAGTGGCCTTCGAGCAACGCCTTGCTGGCGCGGAATTCGGCCAGAACGTCTTCTTCCTGCATCGGATTCGGTGCCTTTCCTGATTTCGTCACGCTGCGAAAAGCGGCGTCATTGAACTTCGTCAAAAATATCCCCTAGAGGCGCTTGAGGTGACCCGCAAGCGCGCGTATAGGCCCTGCCAAACATGTCTCCCACGGGGGCGGGAGGGGGCGCTGCGTGTTCTCTCGCCGGCAAAGGAAAGCGAAAGCACTCGAACGATGACATTCGGCCAAACTGCCCGCGGCACCGCCCGCGCAATCAAGGCAATCGGACTCTCGCTGGCGCTGCTTGCGGCTCCGCAGGCGCTGCATGCTGCGCCCGCCGCCGCGGCCGCCAGCCCCGCCGCTGAAGCGAGCGCCTCTGCGGCTGATGCCGCCGTGGCGGCACCGGTCGCCGCCGCGCCGGTCGCGGCCGCTCCGGCTCCGGAAGCGCCGAAGATCGATCCCAACGATCCGCATTTCAAGGTCGCGCCCGGCGGCTACACCCCGATGAAGCCCACCGCGGGCAAGGGGCAGCCGGTCGATTCCGCGCTGGATGTGCAGACGCAGTATTCTCCGGTTGGCGAACAGGCGCAGCCGCTGCACAACCTGCTGCTCTATGTGGCGGCGGCGATCGCCGTGCTGATCCTGCTGCTGCTGGTCGTGGTCGCGGTACGTTTCAACGCCCGCGCCAATCCGGTGCCGTCGAAGACCAGCCACAACACTGTGCTGGAAGTGGTCTGGACGGCGGTGCCGATCCTGATCCTGGTCGTGATCGCGGTGCCGTCGATCAAGCTGATCAAGCAGACTTACGAGCCGGCCCCGGCCAAGGCGCTGACGATCAAGGCCACCGGCAACCAGTGGTTCTGGACCTACTCTTATCCCGACAACGGCGGGGTCGAAGTGATCTCGAATATGCTGTCCGATGAAAAGGCGATCGCCAATGGTGAACCGCCGCAGCTTGCCGCCGACTACCGCATGGTTGTTCCGGCCGGCGAACCGATCCGCCTGCAGGTGACTGCCGCCGACGTGATCCACGCCTTCGCCGTCCCTTCGCTGTGGTTCAAGATCGACGCCGTTCCGGGCAAGATCAACGAGCGCCAGCTGTTCATCAAGGAACCGGGCGTCTACTACGGCCAGTGCTCGGAACTGTGCGGCGTCCGCCACGGTTACATGCCGATCGCGATCGAAGCGCTGCCGCGTGACAAGTTCAACGCCTGGGTCCTGACCCAGGCCGGTGGCAAGATCGACGGCGCGCCCGAAGCGCCGGCCGTGGCCGCGGCTCCCGCCGCCGCCGCCGCGCCGGCCGAAGCCGCCGCGGCCAAGCCCGCCGCCTGAGCCCGAATTTAGCAAGGACAAGGTTCCACACCATGGCCACCACCGCAGACCACTTCCAGGCTCATGACGAAGCCCACGGACATCACGACCATGATCACAAGCCGGCGTTCTTCGCCCGCTGGTTCATGTCGACCAACCACAAGGACATCGGCACGCTGTACCTGATCTTCGCGATTTTCGCGGGGCTCATCGGCGGCGCCTTCTCGGGCATGATGCGCCTGGAACTGGCCCAGCCCGGGATCCAGTACCTCGACACCTTCGCCCGCTGGTTCGGTGAAGCCAACCCGACCTTCGACCAGTCGCTCCACCTGTGGAACGTGCTGATTACCGCCCACGGCCTGATCATGGTGTTCTTCATGGTCATGCCGGCGATCATCGGCGGCTTCGGCAACTGGTTCGTGCCGATCATGATCGGCGCGCCGGACATGGCCTTCCCGCGCATGAACAACATCTCGTTCTGGCTGACCGTGGCGGGCTTCGTCTCGCTGCTGTGCTCGGCGTTCGTGCCGGGTGGTACGGGCAACGGTGCCGGGATCGGCTGGACCGCCTATGCGCCGTTGTCGACCTACGGGGCAACCGGCCCGGCGGTAGACTTCGCGATCTTCTCGCTGCACCTTGCCGGTGCGGCCTCGATCATGGGCGCGATCAACTTCATCACCACTATCTTCAACATGCGCGCACCGGGCATGACCCTGCACAAGATGCCGCTGTTCGTGTGGTCGGTGCTGGTTACCGCTTTCCTGCTGCTGCTGTCGCTGCCGGTGCTGGCCGCCGCCATCACCATGCTGCTGACCGACCGCAACTTCGGCACCACCTTCTTCGATCCCGCCGGCGGCGGCGATCCGGTGCTCTACCAGCACCTGTTCTGGTTCTTCGGCCACCCCGAAGTGTACATCATGATCCTGCCGGCCTTCGGCATCATCAGCCAGATCATCTCGACCTTCTCGAAGAAGCCGGTGTTCGGCTACCTCGGCATGGCTTACGCGATGGTCGCGATCGGCGTCGTCGGGTTCATCGTGTGGGCGCACCACATGTACACCACCGGTCTGTCGCTCAACACCAAGATGTACTTCACCGCCGCAACCATGGTGATCGCGGTGCCGACCGGCATCAAGATCTTCAGCTGGATCGCGACGATGTGGGGCGGGTCGATCTCGTTCAAGAGCCCGATGGTCTGGGCGCTTGGCTTCATCTTCCTGTTCACCGTGGGCGGCGTTACCGGCGTGTACCTGGCCAACGGCGGCGTGGACGATGTGGTGCACGATACCTACTTCGTGGTGGCGCACTTCCACTACGTGCTGTCGCTGGGTGCGGTGACCGCGCTGTTCGCGGGCTTCTACTACTGGTTCCCGAAAATGAGCGGCCGCATGCACAGCGAGTTCCTCAGCCACGTCCATTTCTGGATCTTCTTCGTCGGCGTGAACATGATCTTCTTCCCCCAGCACTTCCTGGGCCTGAACGGCATGCCGCGCCGCTATCCGGACTATGCTCCGGCCTATGAATACTGGAACTCGATCTCGACGCTCGGGTACAAGATCATGGCCGCGTCGCTGGTGGTGTGGTTCATCAACATCATCTACGCCTATACTGCCGGCAAGAAGGCTGACGCCAACTACTGGGGTGAAGGCGCCGACACGCTCGAATGGACGCTGTCGAGCCCGCCGCCGTTCCACCAGTTCGAAACCCTGCCTGTCATCGAGGACAAGGGTCACCACTGAGAACGGCCGAATGGCTGAACCGATCACGCCCTGGCCGCAAGGCCGGGGCGTTTTCGCGAGGAGAGGACGCGATGGTTGAAATGCGTGCGGTAAACGTCGGCGAAGTTTCGCTGCGCTGTGCCATCGAAGGCGATGGCCCGCTGGCGATCATGGTCCACGGCTTCCCTGAAAGCTGGTATTCCTGGCGCCATCAGATTGGTCCGATCGCAGCGGCTGGCCTTACCGCCTGCGCGATCGACGTGCGCGGCTATGGCGGTTCGGACAAGCCGCCAGCGGTGGCCGACTATGCGATGGAACGGCTGGTCGGCGATCTGGTCGGGCTGCGCAATGCCTTGGCCCCCGGCGAGCAGGTGGTGCTGATCGGGCATGACTGGGGCGCGCCAATCGTGTGGAATTCGGCCTTTACCCGGCCTGATGTGTTCCGCGCCGTTGCCGGCATGTCAGTGCCTTTCGCCGGTGCGCCGCTGCGCCCCTTTACCGATGTGTTCCGCGAAGCCTTCACCTCCAAGGGGCGGTTCTTCTACCAGGAATACTTCCAGCAGCCCGGCGTGGCCGAGGCCGAGGCCGAAGCCGATCCCCGCGCCTGGGTGCGCAAGATGATGTATTCGATCTCGGGCGACGTGCCGCCGGGTGATTACTGGAGCAAGCCTGCCGGCGCGATCTTCCTGCAGGGTCTGCCCGACGTCGCCGATCCCGAAGGTCTGCCCGCCTGGCTGAACGATGCCCACCTGTCGTTCTACGCGGCCGAGTTCAAGGCATCGGGCTTTCGCGGCCCGCTCAACCGCTATCGCAACCACGAGGCGGACTATGAGTGGCTCAAGCCCTGGCAGGGCAAGCAGCTCGAACAGCCCTGCCTGTTTATCGGTGGCAGCCGTGATCCCGCCACCTCGCTGTTCGGGGCGGTGGCCGATCCGGTGGCGATGATGCGGATTTTCGCGCCGCGCGTCGAAGGGCACGTACTGGACGGCTGTGGCCACTGGACCCAGCAGGAACGCCCGGATGAGGTCAACGCCCTGCTGCTAGACTGGTTGAAGCGGCTCTAACCCCGCACTATAGCCCGACACGGAATCATGACCGCAGCAACCATCCCTTCGCAAGCCCTGCCCGCCGACTGGCGCGATTTCTTCGCGCTGACCAAGCCGCGGGTGATGAGCCTGGTGATCTTCACCGGGCTGTGCGGGCTGCTGGCCGCGCCGGTCCCGGTCGATCCGGTGCTGGGCTTTACCGCCATCCTGTGCATCGCGCTGGGCGCGGGCGGGGCGGCGGCGCTCAACCAGTGGTGGGAAGCGGATATCGACGCGGTGATGAAGCGCACCGCCAGTCGTCCATTGCCGGCTGGGCGGATGCAACGCCAATCCGCGCTGACTTTCGGGCTGGTGCTCAGTCTCGCCTCGGTCTTCGTGATGGGGGTCGGCGTGGGCTGGCTCGCTGCCGTGATCCTGGCCGTGTCGATCGTCTATTACGCGGTGATCTACACCATCTGGCTGAAGCCGCGCACGCCGCAGAACATCGTGATCGGCGGCGGGGCAGGGGCGTTCCCGCCGATGATCGGGTGGATCGCAGCTACGGGCGAAGTCACCCTGATGCCGGTGCTGCTGTTCGCAATCATCTTCTTCTGGACGCCGCCGCATTTCTGGGCGCTCGCCCTGTTCGTCGAGACGGACTACGCCAAGGCGAACATTCCGATGATGCCCGTGGTCGCCGGTCACCACAGCACGCGCCGCCAGATCCTGGTCTATGCCGTGCTGCTACTCCCGCTCAGCCTAGCGCCGTTCTGGTTTGCCGGGGCGGGCCCGGTCTATGGCGCGTCCGCTTTGCTGCTTTCGTCGGTGTTCGTGCTGCTGTCGCTACGCGTGGCCGTGTTTCGCGGCCTGGCCGGTGATATGGACATGCGCCCGGAAAAGCGGCTGTTTGCCTATTCGGTGCTCTATCTGTTCGCGCTGTTCGCTGCCCTGGTGGCGGACCGCTGGATCATGGGATGAATGCGATGACCACGCCTGAAGAATTCGAAGCGCAGCGCCAGCGGATCATCCGCGGCCGCAACCGCGCGCTGGGGCTGGTACTGGCCGGCTTCGCCCTGCTGTTCTTCTTCATCACCATTGCCAAGCTGAATCACTGATCATGCCGGCCGCCACACCCCATCCCGCCAACCTGCGCCGCACCGGGCTGATGGCCCTGGGCGGGGCGCTGCTGATGCTGGCCCTGGGCTTCGCTTCGGTGCCGCTTTACCGGATCTTCTGCCAGGTCACCGGCTTTGGCGGCACGACCATGCGGGTCAGCGAAGCGCAGGCCGCGCAGGTCAAGCTGGCTGCGGGGACCATTTCGGTGCGCTTCGATGGCAACGTCGATCGCGGCATGCCGTGGAAGTTCGGGCCGGAACAGACCACGCAGGAAATGCGGATCGGCCAGCGCAAGATGGCGCTGTACCGCGCGCAGAACCTGTCGGACAAGCCGATCACCGGGGTGGCCAGTTTCAACGTCTCGCCCGACCTGGCGGGCAAGTACTTCAACAAGATTCAATGCTTCTGCTTCAACCAGCAGACGCTGCAACCGGGGCAGTCGGTGGACATGCCGGTGCTCTATTACGTCGACCCGGCGATCATGACCGATCCCGAGACGAAGGACATCCAGCAAATCACGCTGAGCTACACTTTCCACATCTCTGCAAATGGCGCTTGAATTGCACTGGACCACGCGGGACGGGCAAGATAAGGGCATCTGCAAATCGCCGGGGGGCTGACACCCTGGCCACAAGGGAATCAACGGGGACCTAAGCACCATGGCTGGAACCAAGAACCACGATTACCACATTCTGCCGCCTGATCTGGTGCCGCTGACCACCACGATCGGCGCGCTGACCTTCACCAGCGGCATGGTGCTGTTCATGCACAAGCTGCCGGGCGGTCATGTTGTTCCCTGGGCGGGCCTGGCGATTCTGCTGGCCTCGATGTTCCAGTGGTTCACCAAGATCGTGCGCGAAGCGCAGGCTGGCGATCATACCCCGGTGGTGCAGCTGCACCAGCGCTATGGCATGATCCTGTTCATCGCTTCGGAAGTGATGTTCTTCGTCGGCTGGTTCTGGGCTTTCTTCGATTTCTCGCTGTTCCCCTCGGCCCTGTCCGAAGTGGTCGGTGGCCAGTGGCCGCCCAAGGCGATCGAAGCCGTCATGGACCCGTTCGACCTGCCGCTGCTCAACACCCTGATCCTGCTGTGCTCGGGCTGCACCGTGACCTGGGCGCACCATGCGCTGATCCACAACGATCGCGATGGCCTCAAGAAGGGCCTGTGGGCCACGATCCTGCTCGGCCTCGTGTTCACCAGCATCCAGGCTTACGAATACGCCCACGCGCCGTTCGCCTTCGGCCAGAACACCTATGGCAGCGCCTTTTACATGGCGACCGGCTTCCACGGTTTCCACGTGATCGTCGGCACTATCATGTTGATCGTCTGCCTGAAGCGCGCCTACAACGGTGACTTCACCCCCAAGCAGCACTTCGGCTTCGAAGCCGCTGCGTGGTACTGGCACTTCGTTGACGTGGTGTGGCTGTTCCTGTTCGTCGCCATCTACATCTGGGGCGGCTGGGGCCACCCGATCCACTGATGACTGACGACAGCGTCAAGCAATCCGAAGGGCAGCCGGGACTCGTTCCGGCTGCCCTTTTCGGTCTCTGCCCGCAATGCGGCGCGCGCAGCCTGTTCGGCGGCGCGGCCCGGTTTGCCCCTGCGTGCCAGTCATGCGGGCTCGACTTTGGCCGGTTTAACGTCGGTGATGGCCCGGCGGCCTTCCTGACCATGATCCTGGGCGCAGTGATTGTCGGGCTGGCGCTGTGGGTCGAGTTTACGTTCCATCCGCCGGTCTGGGTTCACGTGGTGCTGTGGGTGCCGCTCACCGCCGGGGCGACGCTGTGGGGTCTGCGCGTGGGCAAGGCCGCGCTGCTCGTTTCCGAATACCAGCGCCGCGCGCATGAAGCCGGGGCCAGGGACCTCAAGCAGGACTGATGCTCAGGCGCTTGCCCGTGGTGGCCACGCTGATCGTGCTGATCGCGGTCGTGGTGATGGTCCAGCTTGGTCTGTGGCAGCTTGACCGCAAGGCCGAAAAGGAAGCGCTGGTGCTGCGCTATGCGGCGACCGAAAAACTGCCCGAACGGGCGCTCGACGCCTGGCAGGGTGAGCGGGTTCCCGATGGCCTGCTTTATCGCCGGGTGTGGATCGACTGCGCCGAAGTCGGGTCGATCACTGCGCGGGCTGGGCACGATGCGGGCGGCGAAACCGGGTGGGTGCGGATCGCCCCCTGCCGGTTGCAGCAAGGCGGCCGGATCGACGTGGTGCTGGGCTGGGCCGTCGCGCCCGGCACGGTCAGCTGGAATGGCGGGCTCGTGCACGGCATGATCAACGGCAGCGGCGCGCTGGTGGCCGATCCACCGCTTGCGGGCCTTGCCGCCAATGCCCGGCCCGATCCGGCCAGCCTGCCCAACAACCACCTGTCCTATGCCCTGCAGTGGTTCGCTTTCGCCGCCTCGGCGCTGGCGATCTATGCCCTGGCGCTGCGGAAGCGGCTTGCCGCCGGGGGCGAGGGGGGCTAACGCGCCCGCGCAATGGAATACATCAGCACCCGTGGCAGCGCTCCGGCGCTGAACTTCGAACAGGCGACGCTGGCCGGTCTGGCCAGCGACGGCGGGCTTTACGTGCCGCGCGAATGGCCGCGATTCAGCCAGGACGAGATCGCGGCCATGGCCGGGCTGCCTTATGCCGAGCTGGCGCAGCGGATCATGCAGCCCTTCGTGGGCGATTGCCTGACGCCTGAGCGGCTGCTGGAGCTGACCACCCAGGCCTATGGCCGCTTCGCGCACAAGGCGGTGACCCCGCTCAAGCAGTTTGACGAACAGCAGTGGCTGCTCGAACTGTTTCACGGCCCGACCCTGGCGTTCAAGGATGTGGCGCTGCAACTGCTGGGCCTGCTGTTCGAGGAATTCCTTGGCCGTGGCGGCGATCCGCTGACCATCGTCGGGGCGACGTCGGGCGATACCGGTTCGGCCGCGATCGACGCGGTTGCGGGCCGGGCGCGGGTCGATATCTTCATGCTTCACCCCAAGGGCCGTGTCAGCGACGTCCAGCGCCGCCAGATGACCACGGTGCTGGCGCCCAACGTCCGCAACATCGCGATCGAGGGCACGTTTGACGATGCCCAGGCGATGGTGAAGCGGATGTTCAACGACGCCGCGATGACCAGCCGGTTCAGCATCGGCGCGGTCAATTCGATCAACTGGGCGCGCCTGATGGCGCAGGTGGTCTATTACTTCGCCGCCGCGCTGCAACTGGGCGCGCCGCACCGCGAAGTGGCCTTTGCAGTGCCGACCGGCAACTTCGGCGATGTGTTCGCCGGCTATGTCGCGGCGCAGATGGGCCTGCCGGTGGCGCGGCTGATCGTGGCGACCAACGTCAACGACATCCTGCACCGCGCGCTCAGCCAGGGGGACTATTCCGCCGGAACCGTGACGCCCACGGCTGCGCCGTCGATGGACATCCAGGTGTCCTCGAACTTCGAGCGCCTGCTGTTTGACCTGAATGGCCGCGACGGCGCGGCCCTGGCGGCGCAGATGGCCGGGTTCGAAGCCAGCAAGGCGATGCAGTTGACCAATGCCCAGCGCGAAGGCGCCGCCCGGCTGTTCACCAGCCACCGCGCGGATGCGGCCGACATGGCCCAGGCGATTCGCTGGGCCTGGGAAAACACCGGCGAACTGCTCGATCCGCACACCGCGATCGGACTGCACGCCGCGCTGGCCGCGAACCTGCCCGGCAATGTCCCGGTGGTCACCCTGGCCACGGCGCACCCGGCCAAGTTCCGCGACGCGGTGGAGCGCGCGACCGGCCAGCGTCCTGCGCTGCCCGCCCGGATCGGCGACCTGTTCGAACGCGAGGAACGTTATGCCGAGCTGCCGGGCGACTATGACGCGATTGCCGATTACGTTGCCAGTCACGCGGTGCCGCGGGGATAAATGGCACGGCTTGCGCCTGAACCCCTGATCCTGTCGGGCGGGGGCTGGGCCGATTATGGCCTGATCGACAGCGGTCACGGCCGCAAGCTGGAACGCTATGGCGATTACCAGTTCATTCGCCCGGATGCCCAGGCGCTGTGGACCCCGCGGCTGGAACGCTGGGCCTCGCACGGCGAATTCGTGCCCGGGTCCGACGAGGACGGCGGCGGTCGCTGGCAGTTCGCCCGCCCGGTGCCGCAGGAAGGCTGGCCGCTCGCCTGGAACGACGTGCGCTTCACCGCGCAGTGCACCCCGTTCCGCCACCTTGGCTTCTTCCCCGACATGGCCCCGGTGTGGGACTGGATGGGTGAACAGCTCGCCGGGCGCAGCGATGCCAGCACGATGAACCTGTTTGGCTATACCGGCGTCGGCACCCTGGCGCTGTCACAGTACGGTTCGGTCACCCACGTCGATGCCAGCAAGAAGTCGGTCGCACAGGCCCGCGCCAACGCCGCGCTATCAGGGATGGAGCAGCGCCCGGTGCGTTGGATCGTCGACGATGCGGCCAAGTTCGCCGCGCGCGAGGTGCGGCGCGGGCGGCGCTATGACGGGATCATCCTCGATCCGCCCAAGTTCGGGCGCGGCCCCGAAGGCGAAATCTGGCGGCTGGAGGAACACCTGCCCGGCCTGGTCGAGGACTGCGCTCGGCTGCTTGATGGCGACAGCCGGTTCCTGTTCCTGACCGTCTATGCCGTGCGGATGAGCGCGCTGGCGATCGCCGGCCTGCTGGCCGAAGCGCTGGCGCACCTGCCCGGCACGATCGAATTCGGCGACCTTGCCGTGCGCGAGGACGGGCCGGACGGACGCCTGCTGCCCACCGCGATCTTCGCGCGTTGGCGCAACGACTCGACGAGCGGCTGATTAGTAAGTAGAGCATACAAAATGACCGACAGCCTGATCCTCGAAGTTGCCAATCTCGAAACCGATGTGCTGACCGGCATCTATTCGGAGGAGACCGGCCGCCCGCAGCCGCTGCGCATCACGATCCAGGCGCGGCTGAAGCCGGCTGACCGGTTCGAGCCGGACACCCCGCTCGATGCCAGCAAGAATTACATGGACCTCAAGTTCGCCGCGACCGAAGCTTTGCCCCAGGGCGTGCATTTCAAGCTGATCGAGGCGGTGGCGGATCATATCTGCGACACGCTGTTCGTGCAGGACGCGCGGGTCCAGGCGCTGACGGTCAAGATCGTGAAGCTGGCGATCAGCGAGAATGGCGAGGAAATCGGCATGACGCTGACCCGGGAGCGCCGCTGATGCACCTGCTGGCGGCAACCGGCCTGCCTGCGGGCGCGCTGGCTGCGGCGGCGGAATTCCATGCCCAGGTGCTGCCGCAACTTCCAGCTGAGGGCGACCTGTTAATCAGGTTCGATGCAGCCGATCACACCCATCGCGGCTGGCGGCTGGCCGCCGTCCAGCAATTGGCGCGCGAGCGGGCGCCGGGCCGGGTCAATGCCGTGGCCGGGGGCGGCGATGCAGCGGTGGCTTCGGCCCGGGCCTACCTTGCCGGGGCGTCCGGGCTGACCGGGCAATTGCTCGACCTGGATGACCTGGGTGCCGGATCTGTGATAGGCTGAGCCCATGTCGGCGCCCATGCTCCTGATCGACCAGTTCAACCGCCGCATTTCCTATCTGCGGCTGTCGGTGACCGATCGCTGCGACCTGCGCTGCGCCTATTGCATGCCCGAACGGCAGACCTTCCTGCCGCGCAGCGAAGTGTTGAGCCTGGAGGAACTGCACCGGCTGGCGCTGGGCTTCATCGATCGGGGGGGGACCAAGCTGCGCCTGACCGGAGGCGAACCGCTGGTGCGGCGCGACATGATCGAACTGGTCCGCGCGCTGGGCCGCAAGCTGGGTCAGGGGCTGGACGAGTTGACGCTCACCACCAACGCCACCCGCCTGGCCGAATTCGCCGATGATCTGCGCGAAGCCGGGGTGCGGCGGATCAACGTTTCGCTCGATACGCTGGACCGCGCCACTTTCGCCCGCCTTGCCCGGCGCGACAGCTTGCCGCAGGTGCTGGACGGGATCGCGGCGGCGCGCGCGGCGGGGCTGACAGTAAAGCTCAACACCGTGGCGCTGAAAGGCGTCAACCAGGACGAGATCCCCGATCTGATCGCCTGGGCGCACGGCCAGGGCATGGACCTGACGCTGATCGAGGTCATGCCGCTGGGCGAGGTCGAGACTGACCGCTTCGACCATTTCCTGCCGCTGTCCGAGGTGCGTGCCGATCTGGCGCGGCGCTGGACGCTGCGCGACAGCGGCCACCGCACCGGCGGCCCGGCGCGCTATGCCGAAGTGGCCGAAACCGGCGGCCGGATCGGCTTTATCACCCCGCTGACGAGCAATTTCTGCGAAGGCTGCAACCGGGTGCGGGTGACGGCGACCGGGCAGCTTTATGCCTGCCTTGGCGGCAACGAGCGGGTCGACCTGCGCGCCGCGCTGCGCTCTGCCGATCCCGAGGCGGCGCTGGCTGGCGCGCTGGACACCGCGATGCGAATCAAGCCGCTGCGGCATCACTTCGACATTTCCGCACCGGGCGCGGCACCAGCGGTGGCGCGGCACATGTCGACCACCGGAGGTTGAGCGATGGCGCGATTGCTATTCCTGGGCAAGCTGGCCGATCTGGCGGGCGGGGCTGAGCGCGTGGTGGCCGCCGGTCCGCTGGATCAGGTGCTGGCCGCGCTCGAACCCGATCTTGCGCTGGCGCTGCTCGATGAACGGGTGCGCACCGCGCTGAACGGCGAACTGGTGGGCGAACGCGCGCTGGTGCTGGGCGAGGAGGACGAGCTGGCTTTCCTCCCCCCGGTCAGCGGTGGCTGACATGGCGGCTGACGTGCGGCTGTGCACCGCGGCGTTCGACCACGCCGCCGAACTGGAACACTTTGCCTGCGCCCATCCGCAGGCGGGCGGGGTGGTCAGCTTCCTGGGCCAGGTGCGCGCCGATGGCGCGGTCGAGGCGCTGGAGCTGCAACACTACGCGCCCTTGACCCTGCCCGGCATGGAGGCGCTGAGCGCGGCGGTGCTGGTGCGCTGGCCATTGGACGGCCTGCTGATCCTGCACCGCAGCGGGGTGATGCTGCCGGGCGATCCGATCGTGCTGGTCGCCGCCGCCGCGCGCCACCGCCGCGATGCCTTTGCCGCCGCCGACTATGCGATGGACCACCTCAAGAGCGAATCGTGGTTCTGGAAGCGCGAGAAGGCGGGCGGGAGCTGGCGCTGGGTCGAGCCGCGCGCCGAGGATTATGCCGACAAGGCCCGCTGGGGATAGGGCGCGGCGGGCCTAGGGCAGCCGGGCGTGCAGCTCGTCGATGACCTTGCCCTGGTCGGTCAGGATCCCCTGCACGGTGTTGCGCGCGGCCGCGATGTCGCCGGTGGCCACCCGGTCCACCACCGCGCGGGCATAGAGCGCGTCGAGTTCAGCCATCGCGACGAAGGCATCGCTGCGCGCCGATTCCAACTCGGACAGGGCGACGGTTGCGACCGACCAGGCCTCGCTCGCCACAGCGCTGCCAGCGGCAGCGCCGACCAGCGCGCGGGCGCGCGGCTGCTTGTCGTGGAACCGGCGGTCGGCGGTGCGGGCCCGGGTGACCAGCGAATCGAGCTGGCCCAGCACGGCGGAGTCGAGCGGCGCGGGCGGCGCCTCGGTCGGCGCGGCGACCGGGGCGGTGCCGGTCACCCGTTCGATCGGGCGGCGGGCAAGCGAGGGATAGTCCTGGACATCCTTGGCGCAGCCGGCCAGGGAAAGCGCGGAAAGTGCGAGGGTCAGGGCGGTGCGCTGGATAGCCATGGCCAGTCCTTAGCATCTTGGGAAAGTTCCGCCAGTGTCCGCCATCGGCGTTGACACATCGGGCCGCTTCCACTAGGGGCAGCCCTTCTTCCGGCCCCCCTGCCGTGTGGCGGGGTGCCGGGCGCGCTGTCTGATTCGGGAGACCGGGCAGGCAGTGTGGTCAGACTTATTGAACGGATGCAGGTACCATGTTCGCAGTAGTGCGCACGGGCGGCAAGCAGTATCGGGTTGCCGCCGGAGACAAGATCGCGGTTGAAAAGCTGGCTGGCGAAGCCGGCGACAAGGTCACGCTGGGCGATGTCCTGCTGGCCGGTGACGGCGGCGAGATCAAGGACGCTGCCGGCGTGGTCGTTTCCGCGGAAATCATCGCCCAGGCGAAGTCGGAAAAGGTGATCGTTTTCAAGAAGCGTCGCCGCCACAACTATCGCCGCAAGAACGGTCATCGCCAGCAGATGACCCTGCTGCGCATCCTGGCCGTCGGTGGCGAGGAAAAGAAGGCGAAGAAGGCTGCCCCCAAGGCCGCCGAAGCCGCTGCTGAATAAGTTTTCGGAGTAGTTTGAGATGGCACACAAGAAAGCAGGCGGTTCGTCGCGTAACGGTCGTGATTCGGCCGGCCGTCGCCTTGGCGTGAAGAAGTTCGGCGGTCAGGAAGTGATCGGCGGCAACATCATCATCCGTCAGCGCGGCACCCGGGTGTACCCCGGCGCCAACGTCGGCATGGGCAAGGATCACACCCTGTTCGCGCTGACCGAAGGCCGTGTGCGCTTCCATGACGGCAAGCTCGGCCGCAAGTACGTGTCGGTCGACATGGCAATCGCTGCCGAATAACGGACAGCCGATAGCGGGCTGTCCCTGATGGGATGGCCCCGCCGGTCCGCAGCCGGCACGAACGAGGGAGAGGGGCCAACCCGTCTCCCTTTTGTCGTTTTCTCCCTCAGTGCGTTCGGATCGCCCGCCTGGCCGGGCAGATCGGCGCAAGGCGTAATGGCTTTGTCACGCGGTGTGCCTAGATGGCCGGCGCGGGGCGGTTGAAGGAGATGCATGATGTTCATTCGCAGCGAACGGCTGTTCCTGCGGCCCGGCTGGCCGGAGGATTGGGAAGAACTGCTTTCCCGGATCCAGGACGAGGCGGTGGTGATGAACCTCGCCAAGGCGCCGTGGCCCTATACGGCCGAGGATGCGCGCTGGTTCGCGCGCCAGCCGCAGGACGCGCGCCTGCCGCACTTCTTCGTCACCCTGCCGACCAGCGCCGCACCGGCCGAGATCATCGGCAGTGTCGGGCTGGCCAAGGGCGACGAGGGGGTGGAACTGGGCTACTGGATCAGCCGCGACCATTGGGGGCGGGGCTATGCCACCGAAGCGACCCGCGCCGTGCTGCGTCTGGCCAAGGTGCTGGGCCACCGCCGGATCAGCGCCGGCCATTTCCTGGATAATCCGGCTTCGGGCCGGGTGCTGCGCAAGGCGGGCTTCTGCCCGACGGGCCAAGTCAAGCCGCGCTTCAGCCTGGCGCGCGGCGGCGAAGCGCCGGCCGCGATCCTGACCACGGACCTTGGCAATCCATGCGATTGCGACGGAGGGTCGGACGATGATGGAATGAAGCGAGCCGCCTGAGCGCCTGCCCCCTGAATGCAGGGGGCAGGTGCATCATCTGTCAGGCCGGCAGGACTGCATCGCCAAATTCGCTTTCGGCCTTGCCGATCAGCGCGCGGTCATCGTGCTTCCAGGGGTGGAAGCCGGGCATGAAATAGGCGAACCAGGCGGGCACGATCTTGCGCAGCACGCCAGGGGTGCCGAACAGGTACCAGGCCAGCTTGGCCTTGACCTTCCAGCCGGTCAGCCCATCCTGAGCCAGCAGTTCCAGCGTGTCGGCCCAGCGGTTGCGGATGAAGTTCTGGGTGATGACCAGCATCATCAGCGACTTCAGCTTGTAGCGCCGCCAGGTGCTCCAATCGCGGGTCGCGTGCATGTAGGTGTCGAAAGCGACGCCCTTGTGCTCGATTTCCTCGATCGCGTGCCAGCGCCACAGCGCCACGGTTTCCGCATCGCCGCCCGCGAAGTGCCTGGGATTGGCAAGGAATTCGTGCGCCATCATCGCGGTGTAGTGTTCCAGCGCCATGGTGGCGCACAGGTTGACGATCGCCGGCCGCTTGCGGATCTCGATCATCAGGTCCTCGATCCTGCGGTCGATTGCCTCGATGTCGTAACCGGCATCCTGCGCGGCCTTGTTCAGGACGATGTGTTCGCGGGTGTGGTTGATTTCCTGCTTCACGAAGGCGCGGATTTCGGCCTCCAGCTTGGGTGGCACGCCGTCGCGGTGGGCCTTGACCGATTCGATGAACAGCGCTTCGCCGCGCGGGAAGGTAGCGGACAGGGCGTTGTGCCAGGCCGTGGCGATCGGATCGTTGTTCAGCCACCAGCGCGGCGGCGCCTTGTCGCGGCCGAAGCGGCGGTCGCGCACGACGATCTCGAGATCTGCGGGGGTCGGAACCGCCTTGCCCGATGCGGCGCGCGGTTCTACGTCGAGGGGGATCCTGGTGGGTGCGTTCATGCCCATCAAAATAGAGTAACTTACACCGATGTCAATAAGGAAGCGCCTGACCCAGGAGGAGAGCCGCACTGTCGCGCTGGAAGCCGCGCGGGCGCTGCTGATCGAACTGGGCCCGCAGGCCGTCACGCTGAAGGCGGTGGCGGCGCGAATCGGCCGGACTCACGCCAACCTGCTGCACCACTTCGGCTCTGCCGCAGGCTTGCAGAAAGCGCTGGCCGAACACCTGGCGGTGACGATCTGCGCCACGATCGAGGAGGCCGTGCTGGCCAGCCGCGCGGGCGAAGGCACCGCGCGCGAAGTGGTCGACTTGACCTTCGATGCGTTCGACAAGGAAGGCGGCGGGGCGCTGGCGACCTGGATGCTGATGAACGGCAACGAGGACGCGCTCGACCCGCTGGTCGATGCGGTTCACGATCTGGTCGATGACCTGGCCGATCATGATACCGGTAAGATGCACGATGTGACCCACGCCCTGTGCCTGATGGCGCTGGGTGATGCGCTGATGGGTGGGGCGCTGGCGCATTCGCTGGGCCTGCCGCGCACTTCGGCGCGCGACACGGCGGAACGGATGCTGATCCAGGGCGCGGCGCAGGCCGGGCTGGCCTTCCCCGTCAGCGAGGACTAGCCGAGCGGCATCCATGCCGGCACCGCGCCGGGCGGTATATCCTCGATCCGGCGATGATCGACCGCGAGGTTCAGCGCCGGATAGCTGGCGCGTTGCCGAGCCGGGTCGCTTTCGCCCAGCGGCACCACCACCAGCCGGCGGTTGACCTTCTGCCGCCAGTTCATCCGCGCGGTGTTTTCCTGGCCGACATAGCAGCCCTTGGTGAAGCTGACCCCGTTCAGTTCCGCCGCGTTGCATTCCAGCCAGAGCAGGTCGGCCAGTTCACTCTGGCCCTCGCACAGGCCATGCGCCAGGCGGTGGGCAAGCCAGGCATCCTCGGCGCTGTCTCCCGCAGGTTCGCCCAGCCAGCGCTGGCTCAGCGCGGGCAAGCGCGGATCGGGATTGCCGCCGTCGCCTGGCTGCCAGTGGACGCCCAGCGCCGGATCAATCCCGATCGCGATCTTGCGGCGCAGTCGGTAGAGCGAGAGCCGCTTGGCCAGCGCTTCGGCTCCGGCGGCCTCGCAGTCGATCAGCAGGTCGCCGCCGTCGCCCCACACCACGAAATCAAACAGCACCTTGCCCTGCGGGCTGAGCAGCGCGGCCCAGACTGGCAAGGCGCCGGTGACATCGTTGGTCACCAGCCCTTGCAGGAACTGGCGGACATCCTCCCCTTCGTCCTGGGGGGAGAGGCGGATCACGGCGCGGCTGGTCAGCAAGGTGGCGGTCATTGCCAGCAAGGTGGCGATTGCCGCGCCGCTGTGCAACCCGCGCAGTTACAGGTCCATCGCCAGCCACGCCTGGATGTTGCGCTTGGTGTTGTAGGAATAGACTCCGCTTGCCACCGGGATCACCTCGTAGGCGTTGAAGATGTTGAACAGGGTGACCCGCGCGGTCACCGGCTTGCCGCCCAGCTTGAACTTGTAGCGCGCGCCCATGCCGATCCGGGTCGATCCCGGCGCGAACAGGCTATTGTCGACATTGGCGAAGACGCCGTCGTCGTGATTGACATAGGCATCCAGCGTCAGCGAACGGGCGAAGGGCAGCGTCCAGTTGACGTTGAAGCGCGAGCGGAACTTCATCTGGTTGACGGGGCGCTTGCCGACCGGCTGGGCGATGCTGGGCGCGGCCTTGACCGTGGGGTCAAGATAGACGCCCCCCGCGACCACGCGCAGGTCCTTCGTCACGTTGCTGGTGATCGAGAATTCGAAGCCCTGGTGGGTTTCATCGCCGAGCAGGCCGAACCGGCCCGCCTGGTCGATGTCGATGAACGGCTTCGCGATCCAGAAATAGCCCGCGATCAGCGTGGTGTCCTTCACCGGCGACCAGCGCAGCCCGACGTCGAACTGCTTGGTGCGGATCGCGGGCAGCACCTGGTAGGCGTTGGCGGCATAGCCGGGCGCGCTGCCCGCATCCTCCAGCCCGCGCACGAAGCTGCCATAGGCGGTCAGCCCCTTGACCAGGTTCAGCGCCGCGCTGGCGCTGGGCAGGGTCACGTTGCTGGTGCCGCTGGTGACCGGCACGCCGGGATTGGCCACCCGCTTGACGTAATGGGTGCGCTGCAGGCCCAGGGTCAGCTCGCCAATACCCTTCCAGGCCAGGCTGTAGCCCAGCGCGCCGGACAGCTGGCGGGTTTCGTCCCCGGTCTGCGGGCCGAAGGTGAAGGCCGGGCGCGGCACCTGCAACCGGGCATTGAGCGGCGCGCTGCCGATAATGCGCGAATCCCCGCCGCCATAGGTGGCGTCAATCGATCGGCCCCGGATCGTGCCGGTGATCAGGTGCTGGCGCGGCCCATCGGCAAACCGGCGCGACAGGCGCAGTTCGCCGCTCCACGATGCGCTGTGGTTGCCGGGATTGGCGAAGATCAGCCGGTCGGTGGTGCCATCGGGCTTGATCAGCACGATGTTCGAATGGCCCGGATCGCCATCGTAGGCCGAATGGAACAGCCCGCCGCGCAGGGTCCAGTTGCCCAGATTGGCATGGCCGGTCAGGCCCCAGGTGTCGCTGTGGCTGGAATTGGTCGCCCAGTCCGGCCCGGGATAGCGGTCACGCTCGATCCGGGGGGGCAGGAAGTTCCCGGTCGGCACGTAGAGCTGCTGCGCGGTTTCGTCGCTGAATTGCTGGCGGTTGAAGAACGCCAGCAGTTCCACCCCCTTGGCCGGGCGCCAGCGCGGCACCACGCCCACGCTGTAGCCCTTTGATCCGCCGCCATTGGCATACTCGTTGTTGTAGAGCCCGAAGCCGGCGGTCACCGCCAGTTCCTTGCCTGCCAGCGGGATCTGCGCGTCCATTTCCAGCGTCGCCGAACCGAAGCTGTCGACCGAGACGAACGGGCTGACCGCCAGCTTGTCGCCCGCCTTCTTCAACTGCAGGTCGACGATCCCGGTCGGGGCGGGGAAGGCATAGCCCTGGGCGGCCGGGCCGACGCGGATGGTCGAGCCGTCCAGCACCCGGTTGCCCATCCCGCCCTGGATGTCGAAATATAGCCCCTCGAGGCGATAGTTGCCCGCGTTGCCGGGGGAAAAGCCGCGCACGTTGCCTTCGTCATAGACCCCGATGGTTTCATGCCCGGTCGAGGTGCCGAAGGCGTCTTCGGCGCTTTCCACCGCGTTGTCGTCGGTGTTCTGGGCCTGGGCTGCGGCGGGCAGCAGCGCCGCGCCTGCCAGCAAGCCGGCCAGCAGGGTGCGCAAGTGGATCGACATTCGGGTTCTCCCTCAGATACTTGATCATGCCGGCCCGCCCCGCCGGTGTTTTGGTGTATTGCGGGGCTAATACAACGTTTCGGCGAAGGCTTGGCGCTATCGACGAACGCGCAAGCCTGTCCGATCAACTACATTTGTAGTCGATCATCGCCCTCGTCCGGGCTGGGCAGCGCCGCCGCGCTGTGGCATGCGCCGAGGCCAGATTCCCCGCCCCAGCAAGAGGCTCCTGCCGTGACCCAGACGCTCACCATCCGCCGCCCCGATGACTGGCACGTGCACTTGCGCGATGGGGACCTGCTGAAAGGCGTCGCGCCCTATACCGCGCGCCAGTTCGCCCGCGCGATCGTGATGCCCAACCTGTCGCCGCCGATGACCGACATGGCCGGAGTGTCCGCCTATCGCGACCGGATCGTCGCCGCGTTGGGGAAGGATGCGGACTTTACCCCGCTGATGACCCTGTACCTGACCGACGCGACTGACCCGGACGAGGTGGAGCGCGGCTTTGCCGCCGGGGTGTTCGTCGCAGCCAAGCTCTATCCCGCGCATGCCACCACCGGATCGGCCCACGGCGTGACCGATGTGGCCAATATCCGCACCGTGCTGGAACGCATGGCCGCGATCGGCATGCCGCTGCTGGTCCACGGCGAAGTGACCCATGCCGAGATCGACATCTTCGACCGCGAGGCCGTGTTCATCGAGCGCGTGCTGGCCCCGCTGCTGCGGGACCTGCCCACGCTGAAAGTGGTGTTCGAACATATCACCACCCGGGAAGCGGCGGATTTCGTCATGGCCAGCGGGCCGAACGTGGCGGCCACGATCACCCCGCAGCACCTCCACATCAACCGCAACGCCATGCTGGTCGGCGGGATCCGCCCGCATGCCTATTGCCTGCCGGTGGCCAAGCGCGAACATCATCGCCTGGCGCTGCGCGCGGCGGCGACTTCGGGCAGCGCAAAGTTCTTCCTGGGCACCGATACGGCGCCGCACGCCAAGCACCTGAAGGAAGCGGCCTGCGGCTGCGCCGGGATTTTCAACGCGCCCTACGCGCTGGAAAGCTATCTGGCCGTGTTCGAGGAGGAAGGTGCGCTGGACCGGTTCGAAGCCTTTGCCAGCGAAAACGGCCCGCGCTTTTACGGCTTGCCGCTGAACGAGGGCACGGTCACGCTGGAACGCGCCGGTGTGCAGGTGCCCGAAGTGATCGACGCGAACGGCACCGCGATCGTGCCGTTCCACGCCGGTGAAACGCTCAACTGGCGGCTGGTCGGCTAGCCTTCCGGCGCAGCGCCAGCAGGTCCCACACGAACAGCGCGATCGCCGCCCAGATCAGCACGAAGCAGGCCAGCTGCACCGGCTTCAGCGGTTCGCCGAACAGGAACAGCCCCAGGAAGAACACGATGGTGGGCGACAGGAACTGGACCATGCCCAGCGCGGAATAGTCCATCCGCTGCGCCGCCACGGCGAACATCAGCAGCGGCACGGCGGTCAGCACCCCGGCGCAGGCGACGAGCAGGCTTTGCCCCAGATCGTGCCCCACGGATGAACCCAGCGGTTGCTGCGCATACCACCACGCCACCGCCATGGCAGGCAGCAGCAGCACTGCCGCCTCGATCGTCAGGCCGGTCAGCGATCCGACCGGGGTCAGCTTGCGGATCAGGCCATAGAGCGAAAAGCTGATCGCCAGCGACAGGCTGATCCACAAGGTGTCGAGCGCCCCCCAGGCGAGCAGTGACACGCCGAGCCCGGCGAGCGCCACGGCGGACCATTGCCGCCGGCTGAGCCGTTCCCCCAGGAACAGCGTGCCCGCCAGTACGTTGACCAGCGGGTTGATGTAATAGCCCAGGCTGGTCGCCAGCACGTGGCCATGCTGCACGGCGGCGATGTAGATCGTCCAGTTTATCCCGATCAGCAGCGCGGTCAGCAGCAGCGTCAGCAGTTGCCGCCGGTTGGCCAGCACTGCGCGCAGTTCCCCCCACTGGCGGCGCGCGGCGATGAACAGCAGGCATAGCGGCACGGTAAAGACGATCCGCCAGGCCACGAATTCGAACGGCGGCACCGCTTTCAGCAGGCGCAGATACAGCGGCAGCAGGCCCCAGATCAGATAGGCGCCCAGCGCATGGGGCAGGCCGCTGGGGCGATGGGACCGGGAAGCTGGCATGGGCGCTGCGCTAGCCTGCGCCGCGGCGGGCGGCAAGCGCGCGCTTTGCAGGCGGGCGCCACTTGGCTAAGCAGGTCCGGTCCTTGTCCGGAGTGCCCGTTTCATGCCCACCTGCCGCCTTGCCCTGGTTGCCGCCGTGCTGGCGCTGGCGGCCTGCGGCCAGGACCAGCCCGACGACAGCGCGCTGGCCAATCGCGATCCGGCCGTGGCCGGGGCGCTGTCCGATCCGCTGATGACCGATCCGGACCTCGCCAGCCAGAACCGGGGCAATGCCGCGCTATCGGGCGGCGGCCCGGCGAATGGTGAATTGCCGCTGGACAAGCGCGGGCAGGAAGAAGTGGACCGCGCCCGCGCCGATGCGATGACCCTGTTGGGCGGGACGGTCCCGACCGCGCCGATGGCGCAGCAGCAGGACGAACAATCGCCCGCCGTCACCGCGCCGACCGCCGTGGCTCTGGCCCAGGCGCTGCGGTTCGCCGCGCCCTGTGCGGGCAAGCTGGCCTATTCGGCGGCCTGGGCGGCAAAACTGCCGGCGCGCCTGCCGGTCTACCCGCGCGCCCATGTGCGCGAGGCGGCGGGGGTGGACGATGCGGCCTGCAAGCTGCGGGTGGTGCGCTTCATCACCCCGGTGCCGGTGGCGGATGTGATCGATTTCTACCACGCTTCGGCCCGGGCCGGGCAATTGCCGGCCGGACGCCGCAAGGCGGGCGGGGACGAAGTGGTGAGCGGGCCCAGCTGGGCGCTGTTCGCCCGCCGCCAGGGTGATGGCCTGACCGAAGCGCAACTGGTGACGGCGGGGCTTTAGCGCCCCCGCGATCAGGCTTCCCGCAGGCCCACACCGATCATCGCGCGCGGCTGTTCCATCTCGTTGGAAGCCACCGGATAGGCGCAATAGTCAGCCGCGTAATAGGCGCTCGGGCGGTGGTTGCCCGACAGGCCCACCCCGCCGAACGGGGCCGAGCTGGACGCGCCGTTGGTCGGCCGGTTCCAGTTGATCACCCCGGCGCGGACATTGGCCCAGAAGCGGTTGTATTCGGTCGGCCCGCCGCCAACCAGCGAGGCCGACAGGCCAAAGCGGGTGTTGTTCGCCTCGGCAATCGCCTCGTCGAAGTCGCTGACCCGGACGACTTGCAGCAGCGGTCCGAACAGTTCCACGTCCGGCCGGTCCTTGACCCCGGTCACGTCGATGATCGCGGGTGAGAGGAACGGCAGGTCATCGCGCGGGCGGACCAGGTGCTTGATCGCCTTGCCGCCGTGGCTGAGCAGGTAGAGAAAGCTTTCGGTGAGCCCATCAGCCGCCTGGTTGTCGATCACCGGGCCCATGAACGGCACCGGTTCATCAAACGGGGCGCCAACGATGATCCGGTCGGCCAGCCGCTTAACCTCGCTGATCACCGCGTCATACATGGTCGACTTGATGATCAGGCGGCGCGCGGCGGTGCAGCGCTGCCCGGCAGTGGTGAAGGCGGACTGCACGATCAGCGTGGCCGCGTCGGTCACCTTTGGGGTGTCCCACAGCACGATCGGGTTGTTGCCGCCCATTTCCAGCGCGACGATCTTGTCCGGCCGCGCGGCGAGGCGGCGGTTGATCGCTATCCCGGCGTGGGCACTGCCGGTGAACAGCACCCCGTCGATCCCTTCGTGGCCGACCAGCGCCTGGCCTTCCTCCGGGCCGCCGACCAGCAACTGCACCACGGCGGCGGAAATCCCCGCGCGATGGAAGCAGCCGATCAGCGCTTCGGCGGTGGCGGGGGTCTTCTCGCTCGGCTTGAAGACGACCGCGTTGCCCGCGATCAGCGCCGGGACGATGTGGCCGTTGGGCAGGTGCGCGGGGAAATTGTACGGCCCCAGCACCGCCATCACCCCGTGCGGCTTGTGGCGCACGGCGGATGTGCCCTGCAGCGCGTTGTCCAGCCGGCGCTGGGCGGTGCGCTCGGCATAGGCGCGGATCGAGATTTCGACCTTGTTGATGACGCTTTCGACTTCGGTGCGCGCTTCCCACAGCGGCTTGCCGGTTTCGCGCGAGATCAGCGTGGCGAGCTTTTCGGCATCCTTGCGCACTTCATTGGCGAAGCGGCGCATCAGTTCCATGCGGGTGGCCAGCGGCTGCGCGGCCCAGGCCGGCCAGGCGCGGCGGGCGCGGCCCACCACATCGTCGACGTCGCCGCGCTTGCCGCGCCACAGTTCGGCGCCGGTTGCCGGTTCCCAGGAAATGATCTCTGCCGTATTCAACTGTCCTGCCCCGCTCTTCCGGTTGCGACCCCGGGTCCGCTTCAGCCCTTACCGTTTGCGCGCATATAAGCAAAGGCTTGCGACAGTTCATAATCCGCAAGGCTAATTTTTTGCTTAAGGCGGGGTCCCGAGTGCTTCGCCCAATGCCCTGATTTCGCCGATTGCAGTGGTGAACGCGCTCCAGTCGTCATGCTCGGCAATTCCGGCCCAGATTCGTTCGACATTGTCGACCAGCAGGGCGGGCGGGGCGGCTTCGTGCCACAGGGCATGATCGGCGCCGCGCGGCTGCCAGCCGGCCAGGGCTCCGGCCCAGTCGCCGTCCGCCGCGCTGGCCCGGCCAAAGCGGTGGCGGTGGAAGAACAGATCGGGCGACAGGCCGGTTTCGCGCATGTGCCGCTCGGCCGCGGCGATCAGCGCGCCGTCGGCTTCGAACCCCTGCGATTCCAGCCCCAGCCGCCAGACGAAGTGCCGCGCGAGCGACTGCTGGTAAAGCGGGGCGAAGCGGTTCAGCGCGAAGATCAGCGGTTCGGCGGGAACCAGCAGGCGCAGCGCAACGGCCAGCTGCCCGCAGTTCCAGTGCACCGCCTCGGGCTGGCGGCCAAAGGCGTACAGCCCCTGCTGGTCGAAATAGGCGGCGGTGAACTGCGGGTCCCATTTGGGCAGCCAGCGCCACGGCCCGTAATCGAAGCTTTCGCCCGATATGTTCATGTTGTCGGTGTTGAGCACGCCGTGGACGAAGCCTGCGGCCATCCATTCGCCTGCCAGCCGCGCCAGCCGTTCGACCACCTGGTGGAGCAGCCGCACGGCGGGCTCATCGCGGCCGGGGGCGTCCTCGGGCGGTTCGCTGCCGGGAAACTGCGCCAGGCAGTAATCGACCAGTTCGGCCATGTGCCCGGCTTCTTCAAGGTAGATCAGCCGCTGGAAGGTGCCGATGCGGATGTGCCCGTGACTGAGCCGCACCAGCACGGCCGAGCGCGTCGGGCTGGGCTCGTCCTGGCGCCACAGCTCCTCGCCGGTCTCGATCACCGAGAAGGTCTTGCTGGTGTTGACCCCCAGGGCTTCCAGCATTTCGGTTGCCAGCACTTCGCGCACCGCGCCCTTCAGGGTCAGGCGGCCATCGGCGGTGCGGCTCCACGGGGTTTGCCCCGAACCCTTGGTGCCCAGGTCCAGCAGCCGCCCCGCGCCGTCGCGCAGCTGGGCAAAGGTGAACCCGCGCCCATCGCCCAGGTCCGGGTTGTACACGCGGAACTGGTGGCCGTGATAGCGCAGCGCCAGCGGCTGGGGCAGGTTGCCGGGCAGCGGCTCGAACCGTGCGAAGTGGTTGATCCAGGCCGCCTCGTCCAGCTGGTCCAGCCCGACGGCCCGGTCCCAGCGGTCGTTGCGCCAGCGCAGCACGGCCTGGGGAAAGGGGGCGGGCTGCACGGGATCGGCCAGCCACGGGGCCAGCGCGGCCAGCGGAGTGTCGGGGCGATAGTCGCAAGCTTGCGGTTCGGCGCGCATCCGGCAATAGTGGCCACGAACACCGCGCGCCGCAAGCCGCACTGCCAAGGATTTCCGGGTCGCCCGCATGACTGAATTTGCCGACCGCTTCTGGACGAGCCGGGACGGGCTCAAGCTGCACTATCGCGATTACGCGGGGCCGGCCGATCGGCCGCCGCTGGTGTGCCTGCACGGACTGACCCGCAATGCCCGCGATGCCGAGCCGCTGGCCAACCGGCTGGCGGGCGAATGGCGGGTGCTGTGCCCGGAAATGCGCGGGCGCGGCGACAGCGCCTATGCCAAGGATTCGGCCACCTACAACCCGGTGCAATATGTCGAGGACCTGCTCGAACTGTTCGCCCAGGCCGAGATCGACCGCGCCGTGTTCGTCGGCACGTCGCTGGGCGGGCTGATGGCGATGATCCTGGCCCTGTCCGCGCCGGAGCGGATCGCCGGGGTGCTGCTCAACGATGTCGGGCCGGAACTGGATCCTGCCGGGCTGGAGCGGATTCGCGGCTATGTCGGGCAGGGGCGCAATTTCCCGACCTGGATGCACGCCGCCCGCGCGCTGGAGGAATCGCAGCAAATCGCCTTTCCCGATTATGAAATTTCCGATTGGCTGACCATGGCCAAGCGGGTGATGGTGATCGGCAGCAATGGCCGCATCCACTTCGATTATGACATGAAGATCGCCGAACCCTTTGCCCAGCCGGGGGGCGAGGCGGGGGTCGACCTGTGGCCCTGTTTCGAGGCCTTGCGCGGCCGCCCGGCGCTGCTGCTGCGCGGCGAATTGTCCGATGTGCTGTCGGCCCAGACCCATCAGGCGATGGCCCGGCGGCTTGACGGGAGCGAGGCGGTGACCGTGCCGCGCGTCGGCCATGCCCCCACGCTGGACGAGCCCGAAGCGCGCGCCGCGATCGACCGGTTTCTGGCTCGGATCGGCTGAGCTTGCTGCGGCTGCTGCACCTTCATTCCAGTTTTGCGGCGGGCGGCAAGGAATTGCGCGCCGCCAAGCTGATGAACGCCTTTGGCAAGGGGGTGGAGCACACTGTCGTTTCGGCCGTGCCGGGGGAAATGGCCGCCGCCGCCGCGGTGGGCAGCCATGTGCGGGTGTCCTACCCGGATGATTTCCCTTCGCTGTCGGGCCGGCCGTTCCCGCGCCGCCTGCTGGAACTGGCCCGCGCTATGCAGGGCTTTGACCTGGTGCTGACCTACAACTGGGGGGCGATGGACGCGGTGCTGGCGCATACCGTGTTCGCGCGCCACCTGGGGCTGCCGCCGCTGGTTCACCATGAGGACGGCTTCA
Organism: Novosphingobium sp.; assembly: GCF_041905565.1. Taxonomy (GTDB): domain Bacteria; phylum Pseudomonadota; class Alphaproteobacteria; order Sphingomonadales; family Sphingomonadaceae; genus Novosphingobium. The sequence goes on from NZ_JAYRKX010000006.1 coordinate 121,982, forward strand.
ACCAGGACGAGGCCGAGCGGCTGAAGCCTGCGCGCAACTGGTTCCGCCGTGTCGCGCTGACCCATGCCCAGGCGCTGGTCGTGCCGTCGCAGCGGCTGGAACACATTGCCCGCACTGCCTGGGGCCAGCCGGCGCGCAAGGTGGTGCGGATCGCCAACGGCATCCCGCTGGCCGCCTATGGCCAAGCGGCCGCGCCCGATGCCCTGCCGCGCGTGATCAAGCATCCGGGCGAACTATGGCTGGGCACGCTGGCCGGGCTGCGCGCGGTCAAGAACCTGCCCCGGCTGGTCCGCTCCTTTGCCGCGATGCCGCCGGAATGGAACCTGGTGATCCTGGGCGAAGGGCCGGAGCGCGATGCGATCCGTGCCGAAGCGGTGCGGCTGGAACTGGGCCACCGCGTCCACCTGCCCGGCTTTGCCGCCGATCCGGCCAAGGTGCTAGGGCTGTTTGATCTGTTCGGCCTGTCCTCCGACAGCGAACAGTTTCCGATCTCCGTGGTCGAGGCGATGGCGGCCGGGCTGGCCGTCGCCAGCCCGCGCGTTGGCGATGTCGAGGCGATGCTTGCCCCGGAAAACCGTCCGTTCATCACCCCTGCGGGCGATGATGCCGCGCTGGGCGCGGCGCTGGCGAGGCTCGCCGCCGACCCGGACCTGCGCGCCCGTATCGGTGCCGCCAACCGTGCCAAGGCCGAGGCCGAATACGACGAGGCGAGGATGGTCGCCGCCTATGCCCGCGTTTATGGCGACGCCATGGGGCGCAGGTCGTTTCCCTGAACCTACCTGTTCACCGGCCCTTCAGCGGGGGAAAGCCATTCAATCGCGGATTGAAAAGGCGCGCCTATCGGCTAAACAGCGCGCACGTTGGATAAATAGACCGAAAGCAAGCACCCTTGGCCCTGCGTCCCCAAAATCCTTCCAAACCGGCCGACGATCGTGACGCGGCCCAGCAGGACGGGTTCCTGCGCGAAGTTGATGAAGCGCTGCGCGAGCAGGAATTCGTCGACCTGCTCAAGCGCTTTGGCAAGCCGGTGGGGGGCGCGATCATCGCGCTGCTGCTGGGCCTGGCGGGCTATCTCTATTGGGATCACGCCCGCAAGGAAGCTGCCGGGCAGCTTAGCGAAAAGGCCATCCTCGCGCTCGACAAGATCGATCCGCGCGGCGGCGGGCTGGACCAGGCGCTCAAGGACATCGACCCGCTGACCAAGGAAGGCGGCGCGGCATCGCAGGCCAATGCGCGGATGCTGCGCGCCGCGATTTCGTTCCAGCAGGGCAAGCAGGAAGACGCCGCGCGCGAATTCGCCGCCGTGGCCGCTGACGAAAAAGCGCCGCAGCCGCTGCGCGACATGGCGTTGCTGCGCGAAACCGCGATCCGGTTCGACCAGCTGCAGCCGCAGCAGGTGGTGGACCGGCTGAAGGGCCTGGCCGTGCCGGGCAACCCGTGGTTCGGCAGCGCCGGTGAAATGGTTGGCATGGCCTATCTCAAGCAGGGCAAGCCGGACCTGGCCGGGGCGATGTTCGTCGCCGTGGCCAAGGACAAGGACGTGCCGCAGTCGCTGCGGACCCGGATGCGCCAGATCGGCGGACAGCTGGGTTTCGATGCGGGTGAGGATCCGGCGCAGGCAGCCGCCGCCGCCAGCGTACAGTAAGCAGGATGAAAGCGATGCATTCCAACACCAATTCCCGCCGGATCGGCGCAGGTTCGCTGGCCGTGGTGCTGGCGCTGGCGCTGTCCGGTTGCGGCGCGTTCGGCGGCAAGGGCAAGCCGACCACGCCGACCGTGGGCAACCGCATCCCGATCCTGTCGCGGGTCGATACCGGGGCCAAGGTCGATCCGGCGCTGGCCGCCCTGTCGGTCATCGTGCCGCCGGCAGTGGCCAACACCGATTGGGCCCAGGCCGGCGGCACCGCCAACAAGAGCTATGGCAACCTGGCGCTGGCCGCCGCGCCGCAGCGCGCCTGGACCGCGAAGATTGCGGGTTCGGACAAGAAGCAGCGCCTCGCCGCGGCCCCGGTGGTCGGTGGCGGGCAGCTTTTTGCGATGGATACCGCCGGCGTGGTCCGCGCGTTCGATGCGCAGACCGGCGCCCAGCGCTGGAGCGCGGGTTTCCAGATCAAGGGCGATGGCGCCAATTCGGTCTATGGCGGCGGCGCGAGCTATGACAATGGCCGGCTCTATGTGACCACCGGCATGGGCGAGGTTGCCGCGCTTGATGCCAAGACCGGCAACGTGATCTGGAAGGTCAAGCCCGCCGGGCCGCTGCGCGGTTCGCCGACGATCGCCTACAATTCGGTCTTCGTGATGACCATGGACAACCAGCTGTGGTCGCTGAATGCCGAAGACGGCGCGCCGCTGTGGAACGAAACCGCCTCAACCGGGCAGACCGGGGTGTTCGGCGTGGCTGCGCCCGCCGCCGGGCAGGGCACGGTGATTTCCGGTTATTCGACCGGCGAGTTGATCGCCTACCGCTATGAAAACGGCCGCCAGCTGTGGAACGACGCGCTGGCGCGCACTTCGCTCTCCACCTCGGTCGGCGTGCTGACCGACATCGACGCCGATCCGATCATCGATCGCGGCCGGGTCTATGCGCTGGGCCAGGGCGGGCGCATGGCCGCTTACGAGCTGGTCACCGGGCAGCGCATCTGGGAGCTCAACCTCGCGGGGATTTCGACCCCGGCGGTGGCGGGGGACTGGATCTTTACCCTGACCGACGATGGCAAGCTGCTGGCGATCGCCCGCGCCACCGGCAAGGTGCGCTGGATGCAGCAACTGGCCCGGTTCGAGAACGAGAAGAAGAAGAAGAACCCGATCTTCTGGACCGGCCCGGTGCTGGCCGGTGACCGGCTGTGGTTCGTCAATTCCAACGGACAGGTCTTTTCGGCCTCGGTCGCGGACGGTTCGCCCGTGCCGTTCACCGATCTCAAGGAAGCGGTCTCGCTCGCCCCGATCGTGGCGGGCGGAACGCTCTATATCCTGGATGACGGCGGCCGGATCAGCGCGTTCCGGTAAGGGATTGGTGTTGCGAAGCCCTTCGCGGAAGCGAAGGGCACAACCCACCTGCGTTACGCGCGCTTTAACCAATCCCTGCTAACCGGGTGGCATGACCGTGCCTGCCCACGCCGTGCCGCCGCGTCCGTCCAGCGATGTCTCGTCCGCCGTGGGGCTGGTCGGAGCGCTGGGGCTGTGCGGCTGGATCCTGTTTTGCCACTTCTACCCCGAGGTCGCGCCGCTGCTGGGGCTTGATCCCGCGCGCGGGCGGCTGACCGGGCCGAACGCGGCGCTGATGGGGCTGGTTGCCGCCGCGCTGCCGATGGTGCTGTGGTCGGTGCTGGTCGACAAGGTCCACCTGCGCCCGTCAACCGGGATCGACTGGTCGCTGAAGCGCCCGCTGGGCGACGTGGTCGACATTTCGATCACCAAGCTGGCCGGGCTGTGGGCCACCTGGGCGCTGATCGGCTGCCTCTATGCGCTGGGGCGGTGGTACTGGAACGACTTCTACGCGATCTCGATGCGGGTGCTGGGTACGGTGATGGTGCCGGTGTTCTTCCTGTCGGTGCCTTATGTGCTGTGGCTTGACCGGGTGCTGGTGGAACCCAAGGACTCCAGCTGGCACTTCGGCGCGATGCTGGTCGGGCGCGAGGCCTATGACCCGGACAAGGTCCGCATCCACTTGCGCGCCTGGGCGGTGAAGGGGTTCTTCACCGCGTTCATGATCGCCATTGTCCCCGGCGGGTTCGCCGATCTAGTGGGCCGGAACTGGAGCGAATTCCTGCACGATCCGGTGCTGCTGGCCGGGCTGCTGATCACCATGATGTTCGTGTTCGACGAACAGATCGGCACGGTTGGCTATATCCTGACGATGAAGCCGCTCGACGCGCAGATCCGCTCGGCCAATCCCTATCTGGCGGGCTGGGTCGCGGCGCTGATGTGCTATCCCCCGTTCCAGGTGATGCAGGGCGGCGGGCCGCTGCAGTATGACATCAACACGCGCGACTGGGCCTTCTGGTTTGCCGGCAATGCCCCGCTGCTGTGGATCTGGGCGGCGCTGCTGGTTGCGCTGACCGGGATCTATGCCTGGGCGACGGTGGTGTTCGGGATCCGCTTTTCCAACCTGACCTATCGCGGGGTGATCACGGTCGGGCCCTATGCCTATACCCGGCATCCGGCCTATCTGTCCAAGAACGCGTTCTGGTGGCTGGCGACGCTGCCGTTCCTGGTGACCAGCGGATCAATGGCGGACGCTATCCGCAACACGTTCTTCCTGGGCTGCGTCAGCGCGGTCTATTACTGGCGCGCCCGGACCGAGGAAAAGCATCTGCTGGGCGAAGACCCGAAATACCGCGCCTATTACCACTGGATGGAGCAGCACGGCGCGATCACCGCCCCGCTGCACCGGCTGGGCCAGGTGCTGCACCGGCGGCGCGGGTAAGCCTGCGCGCTGGACGGGCTTAAAGCTCTGCCGCGCCGGTCACTTCGTAAACGGTGATCTTGCGCCCCGTCAGGCCCATGGCAGCGCGTTCCTCGCCCCAGACGGCCATGTGCGGGGTCTTGAGATGGGCGGCCAGTTGTTCGCGGCTGGCCCACACCTCGCTCACCCGGATCAGGCCGGGGTCGAGCACGTCTTCGGCATAGTTGTATTCGATGCAGCCGTCTTCGGCGCGGGTCGCCAGCATCACCTTGGCCATCAGCGGGCGGGCGGCCGCTATGCTTTCCGGCGGCATGCGGAACTGGCCGATCACGGCCACGGGCATCAGAACGCCTCCTCGTAAACGCGGGACAGATCGCCGCCCCATTCGCCGTGATACTTGTCGAGCAGGACCTGCGCCGGAACCTTGCCGCTGCGCACGATCTCGTCGAGCGGGGCGAGGAAGCCGGTTTCGTTGTCGCCAATGTTGTTGAGCTCGGCGCGGGCCGAAAGGCCGGCGCGGGCGATGTCGAGCACGCGCGGAGCAATGTCGCGCAGCGTCCCGCCGCCCGGGATCGGCGCGTCCAGCCCCAGCTTCGGCACGGCGGCGCGCAATGCCTCGCGCCCTTCCATGTCCCAGTGCTTGACCAGATCCCACGCCGCGTCGAGCGCGCCCTGATCGTAGAGCAGGCCCACCCAGAAGGCGGGCAGCGCGCAGATCCGGTTCCACGGCCCGCCATCGGCGCCGCGCATTTCGAGGAAGCTTTTCAGCCGCACTTCGGGGAAGGCGGTGGACAGGTGGTCGATCCAGTCGCTTTCGGTCGGCAGTTCGCCGGGCAGTGCGGGCAGCTCGCCCTTCAGGAAGTCGCGGAAACTTTGCCCGGCGGCATCGATGTATTTGCCGTCGCGGAAGACGAAATACATCGGCACGTCGAGCATGTATTCGACGTAGCGATCATAGCCGAAGCCATCTTCGAACACGAAGCCCAGCATGCCGGTACGGTGCGGGTCGGTATCGGTCCAGATGTGGCTGCGGTAGGACAGGAAGCCGTTGGGCTTGCCATCGGTGAACGGCGAATTGGCGAACAGCGCTGTGGCCAGCGGTTGCAGCGCCAGGCTGGTGCGGAACTTCTGCACCATGTCCGCCTCGCTGCCATAGTCGAGGTTGACCTGAATCGTGCAGGTCCGCAGCATCATGTCGAGGCCGAGATTGCCGACGCGCGGCATGTGCCGCAGCATGATCGCATAGCGCCCCTTGGGCATGATCGGCAGGTCTTCACGCGCCTTGTCGGGCCACATGCCGAGGCCCAGGAAGGCCGTGCCGGTGCGTTCCCCGATTGCCTTCACCTGATCCAGGTGGCGGCCGGTTTCGTCACAGGTCTGGTGCAGGTTTTCGAGCGGGGCGCCCGACAGTTCAAGCTGTCCGGCCGGCTCAAGGCTGACCGTGCCGTCGCTGCCGGCCATGGCGATGACGTTGCCGCCCTCGATCACTTCTTCCCAGCCGAAGTCCTTCAGCGCCAGCAGCAGGTCGCGGATGCCGCCAGGTTCGTCATAGCTGGGGGCGCGGTGGTCGCTGCGCTTGAACACCAGCTTTTCGTGTTCGGTGCCGATCCGCCAGCGGTCACGCGGCTTTTCGCCCTTGATCATCGGGGCCAGCAATTGATCGCGGCTTTCGATCACCGGATCGTTGCTATCTGAAACCTGTCTGGTGCTCATGGCGCGGGGATAAGTGCGCGGGCAGCGAAGCGCCAGCAATAATTTCTTGGTGCCGCGACTCGCTTCGGCAGCGATCAGCGGACCGTCACGTCATAGCCGAGCGCGGCCGTGGCCGCGGCGGCGAGCGCGGTGACCTGCGCGCTGATGGTCGTGCCTGCAACGGCGGCGGCGAAGCCGTCGGTATCGTCGGCCCCGGTGTTGTTGTCGTCTTCCACGGTCGCCAGCGCGGCGCAGCCGGTGCCCGAGCGCAAGGTGCCCGCGACATAGGTTAGCGTGGCGGGCAGGGCGTCGGACAGGCTGATCGAACTGGCCGAAGTGTTGCCGCCGTTGCTGAGCGTGACGCAGTAGCGCATTACCGCGCCGGGGATCGCCTTGGGATTGGTGGTGCCGTTCACCGGATCGCTGACCAGTGCGCTGGTCTTGGTCACGGTCAGGTTGGGATAGATCACGGTAACCTGGTAATCCTCGACCTCGCCATAGCCGGAAAAGCCGCTGCTTGCCGCGCCGCTGTTCGATGAAAATCGCAGGCGGGCGATGGTGGGGTTGAGCGTGGTGTTGGCCGTCGGGGTCAGCACCAGGGCGATCACCCCGTTGACCGCGCCGTCGCTATCGCCGCTGCCGCCATCGACGGCATCGGTGATCACCGCTTCGTTGGTATCGGCAAAGTCGCCGTCGCCGTTGCGATCGAACCACAGGCTGAGCTTGCCCGGACCGCTGACCGCGATGTTGACCGTGCTGGCCTGGCTGCGGATCAGGGTGGGAATGGTCGCGCCGTCGTCGGCATCGGCCGCGGCGTTGGCGCTGTCATAGGCGCTGGCCTCGCTGGTCACGGCAGCGCCCATGCGCAGCCCCGGCAGGGTGCGATGATTGGCCGCGCCATAGCTGGTGCCGGTCAGCGGCGCGTCGCTGAAATCGTAGGGCGCATGGAAGCCAAAGGCCGCTGCCGTGCCGCCGCTGGAATAGGTCGTCAGTGCCAGCGAGAGGTTGCTGGCGGTGGTTTCCAGCACTGCGGTGCCGCCCCCGCCGCTGGCCGGATCGTAGATCGTCATGGCCGAACCCGTATTGCTCACCGTGATCGAACCAAGGCTTTCTAACGCCTGCCAGGCCGACCCGTTGGTGGTGACGCCGATCGATTCGTTGGTGGCGACACCGCCCGAATCCTCGGCATCGCCCACCACGTAGCGCAGGCTGGCGGGGCTGCCGTTCAGCGTGGCCGAAAGGGCCATGGTGTATTGCGGGTCCTGCCCGTCAACCTGGTTGCGCAGCCCGATCTGGCCCAGCCCGGCGTGCAGCACTTGCAGCGTGTCGCCGCTCCATTCGCCGGGCGTGTAGGGCCGAAGCGCCTGGGTGATGCCGGTGATCTGCCCGGTGATGGTCAGCCCGTCGCCGGCGGTCCAGGTCTTGTTGACGATTGCCCCGGCGTTGAACTGGCTGGTGCCGGTGCAGGACCAGTCGAGCCAGAACACCTGGCCCACCTTGCTGCTACTGCCGCTGCTGGCAAAGCCCGATCCGGTCGCGCTCGATCCACTCGGGCAATTGATGGTGTTGGCGCCGATGGAGGCCGTGCGGCTGGCGTAATCGTCCTCGGCGGCCACGCCGTTGTTCACGGTGGAATCGGGATCGGGCAGCGAACTGGCGATGATCTGCGCGCTGTTGGTCAGGCTGGTGCCGACCGCGCCGCTGGCGGTGACGGTGATCGTCAGCGATGCGCTGGCTCCGCTCGCCAGGCTGCCCACGCTCCACACCCCGGTCCCGCTGGTATAGGTGCCGCTGCCGGCGGCGCTGACAAAAGTTACCCCGGCGGGCAGCACGTCGCTGACGGTCACCCCGGTGGCGGTGGCGTTGGAGGACGCGGCGCTGGTGGCCGCGAGGGTATAGGTGAACGTGGTGCCATAGGTCGGGCTGCTGCTTGAGATCGACATGGTCAGCGCCAGGTCAGCTTGCGGCGGGACCGATTGCAGGCACACCTTTTGCAGGTTGAACGAACCGCCGGTCGCCCCGGTAAAGCCCCAGATCGGCTTGCTGGTGCCGGTGTAGGCGGCAATGTCGATCGCGCCGCTCGCGCGCAGGGTGCCATCGACATAGACGGCCGCGTTCTTGGACGAAGCGGTCCAGACCACGCGGACCGTGTGATACAGGGCGTCTTCCAGGTTCGGCAGGCTGACCACTCCGCCCAGGTTGTGATCGATGTTGCCATTGGCGTTGAACGCCATGTGATCGGCAGTGGGTTCGCCCGTGGTGGAATAGGTGTCGAGTTCCATCGCCACCGATTGCCCGATCCCGCCGGTGCCTCCGACGTTGCCATAACCCAGGCTGCTGCCGCCCCCGCCAAGGGTGGCCGATGCCGGATTGCGGAAGGTCAGGGTAATGCCGTCGGCCCCGCCGTCGCTGTCACCCAGATAGGCCTTGAAGGTGAAATCGGCGTTCTGCGCCAGATCCATCGGTGCGCCGCTCCACCAGGCGCCGACCTGGCCGGATGTGTTGGCAGTCAGCTGGATTTCGTTGCTGGCCAGGATCGCGGCGGTGCCGACCGTGCTGCCGGCGGCGCCAATGCAGCTTTGCGCCCGGGCCGCGATGGGAAACAGTGCAAGGGCCACCGCCAGCGCGAACAGCACCAGCGCCCGGTGCAACAGGCGCGTGGCAAGGCTGTGGCGGGCGACCGACTCGTGCATACCCGCGGGACTAGGCGATCCTGGCTAGCACCCCGCAAATTTCGGGATCAGGGTATATCCTTAGGCAGTGCCAGCCTGCGGCCAATCCCCGCAGGTCCCCATCCACAGCGCGGTGCCGGCGATGGCGGCGGTCTCGCCGCGCAGGATGCGGGGGCCCAGCGAAATGCCGCGCGCCTGCGGCAGGGCGCGCACGGCGGCGCGCTCGGCCTCGTCAAAGCCGCCTTCCGGGCCGGTCAGCAGCGCGGCGGGGCCATTATGCGCGGCGAATGCGGCGGCGGCGGCGTGACCCCCGGCCTCGTCGGCGAAGAACAGCGCGCGCGCCGGTTCCCACTGGCGCAGCAGCGCGTCCAGCTTCACCGGGGCGAGCAAATCGGGCAGGGCGGTGCGGGCGCATTGCTCCGCCGCTTCGATCAGGATTGCTTGGGCGCGTTCCAGGTTCAGCTTGTCGGCCACGCAGCGCCGGGTCAGTACCGGCTGGATCCGCGCCGCGCCCAGCTCGCAGGCCTTCTCCAGCACCAGGTCGAACCGGTCCTTCTTGAGCAGCGCGGCGCACAAGGTGAAATCGGGCACGCCCTCGCGCGGGCGGAGCAGGGTTTCGACGGCCAGCGCCACCTCGCGCTTGCCCGCCTCGATCACCCGCGCGGCCCATTCGCCGGTCTGGTTGTCGCACAAGATCACGCCGTCGCCGGGGGCAACGCGCATCACCCGCGCCAGGTAATGCGCCTGCGGTCCATCGATCCCCACCCGGTCGGCCACGGCCAGCGGTCCGGGAACGAACAGGCGGGGGGCGCTTTTCGGCGGCCAGGCGGGCGTGGCAGGCATGGCCTTCCTCTAGCGCATTTCGCCGGGCAGGCTAGAGAGCGAACATGACCGCCGAGATTGTCCCCGACAGCGAACACAAGGGCCTGGTCGCGCGCCTGCCGCAGCCGCTGCGCAACTATGCCCTGCTCGCCCGGTTCGACCGGCCGATCGGCTGGTGGCTGCTGTTCTGGCCCTGCGCCTGGGGCGTGCTGCTGGCGGGCGGGGAGGGGCAGTGGGCCTTGCTCGGCTGGCTGCTGCTGGGCAGCGTGGCGATGCGCGGGGCGGGCTGCGTCTATAACGACATCGTCGATGCCGACATCGACCGGCAGGTGGCCCGCACCATGGCCCGCCCGGTGGCGAGCGGCGCGGTGAGCAAGCGCGCGGCCTGGGCCTGGCTGGGCCTGCTGTGCCTGGTTGGCCTGGTCGTGCTGCTGCAACTGCGCTGGCAGGCACAGGCCGTGGCGCTGGGCAGTCTGGCGCTGGTCGCGGCCTATCCGTTCATGAAGCGGATTACCGGCTTTCCGCAGGCCTGGCTGGGGCTGGTCTTCACCTGGGGCGTGCCGGTCGGTTGGGCGGCGCTGCGCAGCGACGGACTGGACGTGCTCGCCGCGCTCTATGCCGGGGCGGTGCTGTGGTGCATCGGCTATGACACGATCTACGCCTGCCAGGACCGCGAGGATGACGCGATGGTCGGGATCGGCAGTTCGGCGCTGACCCTGGGCCGCCACGTGCGCGCCGGGGTCGCCGCGTTCTATGCCGGGGCGGCGCTGTGCTGGGCGCTGGCGGTGTGGCTGCTGCGGCCCGATTGGGTGGCGCTGCTGGCCCTGCTGCCGGCCGCCGCGCACCTCGCCTGGCAGGCGCTGACTTTCGCGCCGGATGATGGCGACAACGCGCTCACCCGGTTCCGATCCAACCGCACGCTGGGGCTGCTGCTGGCCCTGGCCTGCTGGGTGGTGGGGAATGCCTGATGTGCAACCTCTACCGCATGACCAAGACGGTAGACGAGGTGGCGAAACTGTTTGCCGTGGAAGCCGATCGCGGCGCGAACTTCGTGGCCGAGGTCTATCCCGGTTACACTGGCCTTGTGGTCGAAGGCGGGCGGGCGCGGGCGATGACCTGGGGCTTTCCGCTGGTGCTGACCGGACGGCACGGCCAGAAGCTGAAGCCCAAGCCCGTCACCAACGCGCGCGAGGACAAGCTGCACACCGCCTTTTGGCGCGACAGCTTTACCCACCGCCGCTGCCTGGTGCCCGCCAGCCAGTGGGCCGAACCCGAAGGGGCGAGCGGGCAGATGACCCGCACCTGGTATGGCCTGCCTGACAGCGAGGTGCTGGCCATTGCCGCGCTGTGGCGGCCAACCGCGGAATGGGGCGATTGCTACAGCCTGGTGATGGTCGACAGCGCGCCCCAGATGGCCGAAGTGCATGACCGGATGCCCGTGCTGCTGCGCCCCGAACAGCGCGCGCAATGGACCGAAGGCAGCGCGGACGAAGCCTTTGCCCTATGCCGCACCTGGCCGGGCGAACTGACGGTCGAACGCACCCGCGACCGCTGGGTCGGCGGCGGCACGGTGCCCCGGCAGGAGCCCTTGTTCTAGGGTCAGAAGCTCAGGCGGTCTCCTCAAATCCTCGTCACCCCGGGCTTGACCCGGGGGCCTGCTATTCTTCGTGGGGCAGGAAGGGAAGCTGGACCCCGGGTCAAGCCCGGGGTGACGGCAAGGAGGAAGGCGATGGGGGCGAATGCCAGTCCGCCGCCCCAGCTCCAGGCCGGGATATGTCGACGCGGCCTAACCGAACAGCGCGGCGTGGCGGGCGCAGATCGGGTCCCACAGGTCGGCGGCGGCTGGCTCGTCCAGGCTGAATTCGCCGCCCAGCACGTCCAGCAGTTCGGCCGCGCTGTCCAGCACGCGCTGCTCCGCCCCATGCGCGCCGGTGCGGGTGAACACCCGCCCGCGCAGCATCCGGTGTTCGCCCGGCGCGCGGCCTTGAACCACCAGGTTCTGCACGAACACGCTGGCCTCGTCGCGGCCCTGCCAGTCGCACAGTCGCTGCAGCAGGGCTTCGTCGGCGGGAGCATCACGGAAATCGTAATACATCGGGCTGGGGCCAAGCCGGATCGCCAGCCGCCAATGATCGTCCCCGGTGCGCGCCAGGCTGGCGGGGACAGGTGCATTGGCCCATTCGCCCGGCCCCAGCGGCAGCGGCTCCACCAGCGCAGTGCCAAACCCGACATCGACCAGCCAGTCCTGCTCCAGCGAGACTTTGAGGCACAGGTGCGAGCCCAGCGCGGCGTCTCCGCGCTCATCGCGCAGCACCGCCCCGGCCAGCCGCGTCACGGTAAAGCCCAGCGCGGTCAGCACCGCGCCCAGCAGGCCGTTCTGTTCATAACACCACCCGCCGCGCCGCGCTTCGACCAGCTTGGCAAAGGCGTGCTGCGGCGCCAGTCCCGGCGGCGTGCCCAGCTGCACGGCCAGGTTCTCGAACGGGATCGTCATGGCGTGCGCGCGGTGCAGCGCGATCAGGGTCGGCAGGTCGGCCCGGGCGGTTTCGGCATAGCCGATCCGCGCAAAATAGGCTGCAACCTGCTCGGAAGTCAGCGTCTCGCTCATCGCGCCCTTGTCTGCCGCAAACCTGGCAAGGTCAAAGCAATTGATCGGCGTTGATCAGGGGTTGGAAAAGAGTGACGATATTTCAATGCCATGATGAACGAATTCGACAAGTCGCTTTACCTCGGGAAAACCTCAAGTAAACTTGAACTCGATTCCTGGCGGTTGGAGCATGGCGTGAAAAGCGACGATTTGCTGCCGATTGGCGAACTGGCGCGGCGCACCGGCCTGGCCGTTTCGGCGATCCGGTTCTACGAGGATCGCGGCCTGATCCGCCCAACGCGGACCAGCGGCAACCAGCGCCGGTTCCTGCGCGCGGACATCCGTCGGCTCAGCTTCATCCTGATCGCGCAGAAGCTGGGGCTGGGCCTGGCCGAGATCGAGGCCGAACTGGCCAGGCTGCCGCAGGGCCGCGCCCCGACTCTGTCGGACTGGCAAAAGCTCAGCCGCTCGATGCGCAGCGCGATCGACGAAAAGATCCGCCTGCTCACCCTGGCGCGGGTCAAGCTGGACGAATGCATCGGCTGCGGCTGTCTCAGCCTCGATCGCTGCCGGCTGCACAACAAGGGGGACCGGCTGGCCGCCGGCAACGCCACCGGCCCGCGCCTGGTGCTGGCCTGACCTATTCGGCGGCGAGCAATTGCTCCGCCGCTTCCAGATCGACGCTGACCAGCCGCGACACCCCGCGTTCGACCATGGTCACGCCAAACAGGCGGTGCATCCGGCTCATCGTCACCGCGTTGTGCGTGACGATCAGGTAGCGGGTGTCGGTTTCCTTGGTCATCGCCTCCAGCAGGTCGCAGAAGCGTTCGATGTTGGCATCGTCCAATGGCGCATCGACTTCGTCGAGCACGCAGATCGGCGCCGGGTTGGTCAGGAACAGCGCAAAGATCAGCGCGACCGCGGTCAGCGCCTGTTCACCGCCCGATAGCAGGGTCAGCGATTGCAGCCGCTTGCCCGGCGGCTGGGCATAGATTTCCAGCCCGGCTTCCAGCGGATCGTCGCTGTCGACCAGCGCCAGGTGCGCCTGCCCGCCTTCGAACAGGCGGGTGAACAGGCGGCGGAAATGCTGGTCGACCGCTTCGAATGCGGCGCGCAGCCGTTCGCGTCCTTCGCGGTTGAGATTGCCGATCGAGCCGCGCAGGCGGTGGACCGCCTCGGTCAGTTCGGCCTGTTCGGCGAGACTTGCGCCGTGGCGCTGCTCGGCCTCGACCAGCTCGTCGGCGGCAACCAGGTTGACCGGGCCGATCCGTTCGCGGTCGGCGACCAGCTTGTCGTGCTCGGCGCTTTCCTGCGGGGCGGGGCCAACCTCGGTCGAGACGAAGGCGAAGCGTTCGGGCAGCAGCGGCGGCGGACACTGGAAGCGTTCGCCCGAAATCCCGGCCATTTCGGCGCGGCGGCCTTCTTCGTTCTCGGCCCGGGCGACTGCCCCGGCGCGCAGCTCGCGGGCGCTGGCCAGTGCCTCGTTGGCCTGGGCAAAGCGGGTGTCGGCGGCGCGCGCAGACTCGGCCGCCGTGTTCACCGCGGCTTCGGCGGCGGCCAGTTCGGCGGCGATGCGGCTGCGCACGGCCTCGCCCGCCTCGATCTCGCGGATCAGGCTGGGCGGCTTGGCGGCGACGACCGCGCGTTCCTGCTCGATCTCCTCGAACCGGCGGGTCATCTGCGCCAGCCGGTTGGCGGCATCGCCGGCGCGGGCCTGCCACGATTTGATGTCGGCGCGCTGGCTGTTGGTCCGCTCGCGCGCGACGGCCAGGGCCTGATCGTGCGCGGCAAGGCCGGCGGTGGCGGCTTGCAGCGCGTGGCGGGCGGCATCGTGGCGCGCCTGCGCGGCGGCAAGCTGCGCGCGGCCAGCGGCCATGTCGGGCAGGGCGGCGCGGCGGGCTTCGGCCGCCGCGATCTCGCCCTCGGCCAGCTTGCGCTGTTCGGCGAGGTCGCTGGCGGCGGCGGCGAGTTCCGCCCGGCGCGCTTCCAGCCGGGCCTTGGCGGCTTCGGCCTGGTCGACTGCCCGCAGGGCCTGCCGCTCGGCATCGGACGCCTGGGCGACGGCGCGCTCGGCAGCGATGGCACCGGTCTGCACTTCGGCCAGTTCGGCCTGGACGGCGGCCTGCGCGGCTTCGGCGCTGGCGGCGGCCTCGCGCAGGGGCGGCAATTCCGTTTCCAGCGCGGCAAAGCGGTTTTCCGCTTCAAGCCGGGCCGCTTCCGCCGCGCCTTCCCCGCGCGAGACGAAGCCGTCCCAGCGGCGGATCCGCCCGGCCCGGGTCACCAGCCATTCGCCGGGCGCCAGCGCGCGGCCATCGTCGGTATCGGCGACATGGACCAGCGCGAGCCGTGCGGCCAGCTCGGGTGGGCACTGGGTGACATGGGCGGCCAGGCTGCCGGGCACTGGCGCCGGCGCATCGGCGCCGGTCCAGAAGCGCCCGTCCTCGTCCGCCGGGGCCTGGCCCAGCGGGGCCTTGGCATCGCGGCCCAGCACGGCAGCCAGCGCGCGTTCATAGCCCGGCGCGGCGCGCACCCGGTCGAGCGCCACGGGCAAGCCATGCTTGGCATTGGCCTGTTTCGCCCGCGCCTCGCGGTCGCGCAGCAAGGCGGTGTACTCGCGCTCCACCCCGGCCAGTTCGGCGCGGGCGGCGGCCAGCGCCGAGGCAGCCCCGTCGCGCGCAGCCTGCAATTCGGCCCGGCGGGCCTGCTGGGCTTCCAGTGCGGCGCGGGAATCGGCAAGGGCGGCGCTGGCCGCCGCGCGGGCCTGTTCGGCCTGGGCCAGGGCAGCATCGGGATCGCCCTCCCGCGCCAGGCTGTCGCGCAGCTCGTTCTGGCGGCGCTGGTCGGCATCGAGCCGGGCCAGACGCTGCTGGGCGGCGGCGAGCTCGGCATCGGCGACGCGCCACTCGGCCTCGACCCCGGCCTGATCGGCGGTGGCCTTGGCATGGGCGAGTTCGGCCTGGCGCAGACTGCGGTCGGCATCGTCGAGCGCGGCGGCCAGGACCGGGCGGCGGCGTTCGTCGGCGGTCAGGGCCGCTTCGCCCTCGCTCAGTTCCCGCTCCAGCCGGGCGAGCGCCTCGGCGGCATCGCGGGTCAGCCGGTCGGCATCGCCTCGGTCTTCCTCAAGCCGTTTGTGCTGCCGCTCAAGGTCTTTGAGCCGCTCCTCGGCCGCTTCGAGCTGGCTGGTCAGCTGGGCCATGCGGTGACCATGCGCGGTGGCATCATCGCGCCGGTCGGCCTGTTCGTCGCGCGCCTCGGCCAGGGCCTGCGCGGCGGCGTGCTGGGCCTGCTGGGCGGCCTGCATCTCCCCTTGCGCGGCGGAAACCCGCGCTTCGGCCGCCTGCGCCTCGGCCCGCGCCGCTTCCGCAGCGGCGGCGGCATCGCGCCAGCGGGCAAAAATCAGCCGCGCTTCGGCGACCCGGATTCGGTCGGACAGCGCCTTGTAGCGTTCCGCCGCCCGCGCCTGCCGCCGCAGCGCGCCGATCTGCTGGTCGAGCTGGCCCATCAGGTCTTCCAGCCGCGCCAGGTTCGCCTCGGTCGCGCGCAGTTTCTGTTCGGCGTCCTTGCGCCGCACGTGGAGGCCGGCGATCCCCGCCGCTTCCTCCAGCATCATCCGCCGTTCGGCGGGCTTGGCCGCGATTACCGCCGCGATCCGGCCCTGGCTGACCAGCGCCGGGCTGTGCGCGCCGGTCGCCGCATCGGCAAAGACCAGCGCCACGTCCTTGGCCCGCACGTCGCGGCCGTTGACGCGGTAAGCGCTGCCGGCCCCGCGCTCGATCCGGCGGACGACTTCCAGTTCCTCGGCACTGGCGGTGTCAGCCACCAGCACCACTTCGGCGAAATCGCGCGGCGGGCGCTGGGCGGTGCCGGCGAAGATCACGTCTTCCATCCCGCCGCCGCGCATCGACTTGGCCGAGCTTTCGCCCATGACCCAGCGGATCGCTTCAAGCAGGTTGGACTTGCCGCAGCCGTTGGGGCCGACCACCCCGGTCAGCCCCGGTTCGATGCGCAGTTCGGCAGGCTCGACGAAGCTCTTGAAACCGCTGAGCTTGAGCCGCCTGATGCGCATCGGTCCGGTGCCTGCCCCCCGTCAGCCCCGGATCAGCGCGCGCCGAGCCGTTCGAGCTCGGCCTTCATCGGCTGCCAGGTGTTGTAGTCGGCCTTCTTGCCGTTGACGAAGAAGGTTGGGGTGCCCTGCACGTCATAGGACTTGAGCCAGCCATCGCTCGCCTTGACGAGGCCTTCGGTCTTGGCCTGATTGGTCAGGCAGGCCTTGCCCTGGTCGGCTGCAACGCCGCGCGCAGCGAAGAACTGGTCCATCCCGGCCAGCTGGGCCAGCGCGGCGGGGCGCTGGGCATCGGGCAGGGCGCTGAGCCCCTGCATCTTGGCATCGCCGGCGTTCTTCAGGTTGTCGAACATGGTCGTCTGCCAGGCCCAGAACTGGTCGGCCAGCGGAACCACCGCCTCGGGCGCGCCGCAGGTGGCGAGCAGCGCGGCGGGAATGTCGAGCGCGTTGTTCATCACCAGGCGCAGCTCATAGCTGACCCGGCCGGTGCTGACGAAATTGTCGCGCAGCTCGGCGCTGGCCGCTTCCGAAAATTCCGCGCAGTGCGAGCACGACAGCGCGCCGAATTCCAGCACCTTGATCGGCGCGTCGGGATTGCCGATCTGGTAGCCGCCTTCGGGGGTCACGGTCGTGACTTCGGCCCAGGATTTGCCGGCGGGCGGGGCGACCTTGGCAATCGGGGCGCCGGACAGCGCGGCCGAGCCGCCGTCCTCGCTCTTGCTGCAGGCGGCCAGGCCCAGCGCGAGCGGAGCCAGGGCGGCAGCGAAGGCAAAACGGCGCAACATGGGGGCGGTCATCTCGTCAGGATTCCTCGTCAAATGGGCCGGGCAGGCTAGCCGACCGGCGGGGGGTGTCAAAGGCGCGATTTTGCACCGCGCACAGGCTTCTCCACAAGAGAATCAGGTAAAGCCGCCAAGCAACGCCTGCAAGCGCGGACGCAGGCCCGGCCAGGTGTTTTCAGGCGTCTGCGCGCCGTTGAGCAGGAACGCGGGCGTGCCGGTTACACCCAGCCGCTCCATCGCCTCGTCGGTCTGGCGCTGGAGGCGTTCCGCCCGGTCTTCGTCCGCCAGGCAGGCGTCGAGCTGGCGCGGGCTCAGCCCCAGCGGCTCCATGAACCGATAGAGCGCCAGATCATCGGCCATGGCATGCATCCGGGTCAGGTGATCGGGATCGTCCCAGCGCCGGGCCTGGGCCAGGGTGGGGTTGCGCAGCCACAGGTGCTGATGGCCGAGCAGCGCCGCGTTGCGTTCGAAAAAGCGCTTGGGCGCGCCGCAAGTGGCGAGCAGCGATACCGCCTTGTCCAGCTCGTTGCGCAGGAACGGGCGCACTTCGAAGCTGGCCGTGCCGGGGCGGATGAAATCGCGCACCAGTTCCGCGCCGCCCTGCATTTCGAAGATGCCGCAGTGCGGGCAGGAATAGCTGACATATTCGACCAGCCGGATCGGGGCATTGGGGTTGCCCAGGATGTGGTTGCCTTCGGGGGTTACGGTAACCTGCTTGTCCCATTGCACCGGGGGCGGGGCCGCGCGCTGGGGCTGGGGTTGAGGCCGGGCGGGCGGCCTGGCGCCGCCCAGGGCCAGCGCTCCGGTAGCCAGTACCAGCAGGGCCAGCCGCCGCTCCACGCTACATCCGCGCGGCGAGCTGGGCCTGCAGCACGCTCCACTCATCCGTGCCGACCAGCAGCTGGCCGTTGATCGCAAAGCTGGGGGTATGGTCCACCCCCGCTTCGACGGCGGCATCGCTGGCCTTGGCCATGCGCTCGGCCAGGGCTTCGTCGGCCAGGCACTGGTCCACCATGGTGCGGGTATAGCCGCGCGTGGCCATGATTTCGTAGAAATGGAAATCGGTGGCGATCGCCCGCGCGCGCTGCAGCCGGGTGCCGGTGGACCAGCGCGCGCGCTGCGCCGCATTGGCGGTGATCATCGGCGTGATCCATTTCGACTGGCTGCGCAGGAACATCGAATGGTTGATCGCGAACTTGTCCTTCGGACCGCAATAGGCCAGCAGCGCCACCGTGCCATCCACCGCATCGCGCAGCATCGGCCGCACTTCGAGCGAAAGCTTGCCCGAACGGATATAGTTCAGCCGCAGCGGGGCTTCGCTTTCGATCTGGAATTCGGCGCAGTGCGGGCAGGTATAGCTGACATATTCTACCAGCTTGACCGGCGCGGCGGGGTTGCCGAACACGTGGCTGGGCCAGGCGGTGCGGGCCACCACCACGTTCCAGTTCTGCACCGGCGCGGCCGCACCGATCGAGCCGAGCGCGGCCATGCCCACGGCCAGCAGTTTCAACGCGGCTTTCACTTCGTCTCGGTTCCTTCGTTCTCGCCCAGGCTGCGGGCCAGTGATTCCAGCACGGCGCGCAGTTCCGGGTCGCCGATGTCGCGCAGGCTGTCGCCCAGTTCCAGCGGGATCGGGCGCAGGCTGGGCGGCGCGGCGGGCTTGGTGGCCGGGGGCGGCTTAACCTCGCCTTGCCGGAGCTTGACCTTGGCCACGGCCTTGTAGCCGAAGAAGCGGTTCACCCGCTCCATGATTTCCGGCACGACGTGCTGGATCAGCGGGGCATGCGCCGGCACCACCACCAGTTGCAGGATCCCGTCGGTCTTTTCGCCGGGGGGGAAGCGGATCGCCTCGGGCGCGCAGACGCGGGCGTGGGCCGGGCCGACGATTTCCGGCCAGCGGGTCACCACGCTGGACTGGATGAAGCCGAACCGGCGGAACGCGGTGCGCCCCACTTCGGGCATCAATTCGCTGATCGGGCGCGCGCCCAGACCCCGCGGCCGTTCGAACCGGCGCGGCGCGGCTGGCTTGTCCCCGTTGCTGGTCATGCGGCCCGTTCCATTGCAGCGCAGGCTTTGCCATAGCACGGCGATGGATGCCAGCACCCAGACGATCAGTGCCGCCCTGCTGGACTGGTACGATGCCCATGCCCGCGTTCTGCCGTGGCGCAGCGCGCCGGGTGCGCCGCCGCCCGATCCCTATCGGGTGTGGCTCTCGGAAGTGATGCTGCAGCAGACCACGGTGGCGGCGGTCGGGCCCTATTTCGACAAGTTCACCCGCGCCTGGCCCACAGTCGAGGCGCTGGCGGCGGCGGACGAGGGCGAGGTAATGGCGGCCTGGGCGGGCCTTGGCTATTACGCCCGCGCCCGCAACCTGATCGCTTGTGCGCGGGCCGTGGCGGCGCGCGGCGGAACCTTTCCCGATACCGAGGCGGCCCTGCGCGAGCTGCCGGGGCTGGGGGCCTATACCGCTGCCGCGGTCGCCGCGATCGCCTTTGACCGGGCGGCAACGGTAGTCGATGCCAATGTCGAGCGGGTCGTTGCCCGGCTCCATGCGATCGAGGAGCCGCTGCCCGCCGCGCGCAAGCCGATCCGCGCCCGCGCCGAGGAGCTGACCCCGCCGCGCCGCGCGGGCGATTTCGCCCAGGCGATGATGGACCTGGGAGCCACGGTCTGCACCTCGCGCGCGCCTCGCTGCCTGCTGTGCCCGCTGGCGCAGTGGTGCGCCGGGCGCCGGGTGGGGGCGGAACGCTTTCCGGTCAAGCCGCCGAAGAAGGCCAAGCCGCAGCGCCGGGGGCAGGCCTTCTGGATCGAGCGCGCCGGGCAGGTCTGGCTGGTGCGGCGCGCGGGCCGGGGGATGCTGGGCGGGATGCTGGCCTTGCCGGATGACGGCTGGAGCGCGCGCGGCGATGGGGCAGAGCTGCCGCCGCTGGACGGGCCGTGGCAACACCTCGGCACGGTGCGGCATGGCTTCACCCATTTCGATCTCGATTTGCAATTGATGCTTTATTCGGGAAGCGATTTGGCTAGGTTCGCGCCCAATGACGGCGAATGGTGGGACATCGCCCGGCTGGACCAGGCCGGGTTGCCCACCTTGTTCGCCAAGGCGGCTGGCCTGGCCCTGGCGCAGCGGGACGAGACGGGAGAGAGCGGTTGAACGACTTGCGGCAAGCCGATGTGACGCGCCGCGCTCTGCTGCGCGGCATGGGCGCGGTGGGCGCGGGAGCGCTGTTTTCCGGCGCGCTGCCGGGGCGCTTGCTGGCGGCCCAGCCGGGAGCGGCCTGGCCGAACGTCACTTCGCTGATCGACCGCTATGTCGGGGCACGCAAGGTGGCGGGGATGATCGCCGCGCTGGGCTGGCAACAGGCCGCCCCGCAATACATCGCGCGCGGCCGCGAAGGGTTTGACGACCGGGACCCGGGCGGGCCGGGCAGCCTCTATCGCTGCTATTCGATGACCAAGCCGGTCACTGGCCTGGCGGCGGCGATGCTGATCGACGAAGGCAAGCTGGGGCTGGACCAGCCGCTGGCCGATTTCGCCCCGGAATTCGCGAAAATGCAGGTCGCGATCGACCCGGCCAAAAGTCTGGCCGCGCAGCCGACCGACCGGTTGATCACCATTCGCCACTTGCTGACCCACACCAGCGGGCTGGGCTATGCGGTGGTCGGTCGCAACAAGGTGGGGGACGAATTGAAGCGGCTGGGGGTCAACCCCGGGCTGGTCTCGCGCCGCCGCCTGCCGGGGGTCAACGATGGCCCGCCCACGCCCGGCCCGGATGAATTCCTGCGCCGCGCGGCGCTGGTCCCGCTGGTCGCCCAGCCAGGCACGAAGTGGCGCTATTCGATGGGGCTGGACGTGCTGGGCATCGTCATCGCGCGCGCCGCCGGGGTCAGCGGGCTGGACGTGTTCCTGCGCGAACGGCTGTTCGGCCCGGCGGGCATGAACAGCAGCTTCTTCCAGGTGCCGGGCAGCGCCAATCCGCGCCTGACCACCAATTACGTGTTGCTGAGCGGAATCCCGGTGCCGATCGACCGGCCGGGCAGTTCGATCTACGATCAGCCGCCGCCGTTTGCGTTCGGCGGGTCGGGGCTGGTCAGCAGCCCGGCCGACTATGACCGCTTCCTGATGCTGATTCTGGGCGGGGGCATGCTGGGGGGCAAGCGGATCGTCAACGAAGCGGCGGTGCGCCTGGCCACGTCCGACCTGCTGCCGCCCGAGGCGGACCTGACCGGGACTTTCGTGGCCGGCAACCGCTTTGGCGCCGGGGCCGTGGTTGGCGCGGGCAAGGACACCGGGCTGTGGGGCTGGTCGGGCGCGGCCGGCACGGTCGGCTTTGCCCATACCGGGCTTGGCCTGCGCACCAGCCTGTTCGTGCAGTACATGCCGCAGGAACAGCTGCCGATCCTCAAGGAATTTCCGCAAGCTGTCGGGGCCGACCTGACCGCGATGGGCCACAATCCGAAATAACGGGACTGAACAGATGCAGATTGCCTTTGCCGGATCGAACCTGGACCGGGCCGATCATATCCGGGCCGATGCCGACCGGCTGAACGCCGCGATGGACTGGCGCGCGCGCCTGCTGCGGCTGGACGGGCTGGACCCGGTGATCACCAGCGACGGCCTGCTGGCCTGGGGCACCCTGGCCGATGCCGCGCCCGACAGCGAACTGGTGTTCCTCGGCCTGCTCGACGGCAAGGCCTGCTTCGCCGAAGTGGCGAACAGCCTGATCGGCTCGGTCGCGCCCGCCAATCCGCGGCTGTGGGCGGCGATGTCGGCCCTGCCGCTTGAGGAACTGGCGACCTATGGCACCGCCCGCGCGGTGGTCGATTGGCACGCCCGCCACCGCTACTGCGCGCGCTGCGGCTGCCCGACCGTGCTGGCCAAGGGCGGCTGGCAGCGCAACTGCACCAACGATGTGTGCAAGGCGGAACATTTCCCCCGCGTCGATCCGGTCACGATCATGCTGGTCGAACACGATGGCCGGCTGCTGCTGGGCCGCCAGCCGCGCTTTCCCCCGCGCCGCCTCTCGGCACTCGCGGGCTTTGTCGAACCGGGCGAAAGCATCGAGGAAGCGGTCGCGCGCGAGGTGCTTGAGGAAGCGGGGGTGCGGGTGCGTGATGTCACCTACATCGCCAGCCAGCCCTGGCCGTTCCCCAGCAGCCTGATGATCGGCTGCCACGCCCATGCGCTGAGCGACGAGCTGGAGATCGACCGGACCGAGCTGGACGAGGCCGGCTGGTTCACCCGCGATGAAGTCGCCGCTGCGATGCGCGGGGATGACGCCGCCCCGTTCATTGCCCCGCCGCCGCAGGCGATCGCGCATCACCTGCTCAACTGGTGGCTCAACCGATGAGCGCGCCCGCCAGGGTCACGATCGACATCTATTCGGACGTGATGTGCCCGTGGTGCATCATCGGCTACAGCCAGCTGCGCAAGGGGCTGGCCCAGCTCGACGGCGAGATCGAGGCCGAAGTGCGCTGGCTGCCGTTCGAGCTCAATCCCGACATGCCGCCCGAGGGCGAGGGGCAGTCCGAACACATCGCCCGCAAGTATGGCCGCACCCCCGAACAGGCCGAGGCCAACCGCGCGCAGTTGCTGAACATTGGCGAGCGGGCGGGCTATTCGTTCGCCTATACCGGCGCGGGCGAGCCGCCCAAGGCGATGATGCGGAACACCTTTGCCGCGCACAAGCTGCTGAAATGGGCGCTGATCGAGGGCGGACCGGCGGTGCAGACCCGGCTCAAGCTGGCGCTGTTCGATGCCCATTTCCAGCAGCGCCGCGACGTGTCCGATCCCGATGTGCTGGTCGAACTGGCGGCGGCCGAAGGGCTGAACCCGGCCGGCGCCCGCGCCGCGCTCGACGACGAGGCATTGGGCCTGATCGTCCGGCGCGAGCAGGCGGCGGCGTGGGACATGAACATCACCGGGGTCCCGGCGATGATCGTCAACGGCAAGTTCCTGATCCCCGGGGCGCAGGAGCCGGAAGTCTACGCCAACGCCCTGCGCCGCGTGGTGGCCCGCGGGATCGGGGCATGACCATGCCCGATCCCGCCGGCGGCTAACGGGCCGCGCTCTCGCTGTCGCGGGTCTTCCACAGCGACCAGCCGATCCCCGCGCCGATCAGGCCGAAGGTCACCGCCAGGCTGGCGACGGGCGGGAACTTGTCGCCGCCCAGCAGGAAGTCGGAGACGAAGATCTTCGAGCCGATGAACACCAGCACTGCGGCCAGCGCGTACTTGAGGTAGTGGAACCGGTCGATCATCGCCGACAGCGCGAAATACAGCGCGCGCAGGCCCAGCACCGCCATGATGTTCGAGGTGTAGACGATGAAGGTATCCGTGGTGATCGCGAAGATCGCCGGGACCGAATCCACCGCGAAGACCAGGTCCGCCAGGTTGATCACCACCAGCGCCAGGAACAGCGGCGTTGCGGCGCGCACCAGCTTGCCGGTGCGCTCGTCCCGCACCTTCACGAAGAAGTGCTGGTCGTGCAGGTCCTTGGTCACCCGCATGTGGCGCGAGATCCAGCGGATCGCGAAGTTGTTCGCCAGGTCCGGTTCGGAATCGCCGGCGAAGAACATCTTGATCCCGGTGACGATCAGGAACGCGGCGAAGATGTAGAGCACCCAGTAAGCCTGGCTGACCAGCGCCGCGCCGCCCGCGATCATCAGCCCGCGTAGCACGATTACGCCGATGATGCCCCACAGCAGCGCCCGGTACTGGAACCGCGCGGGAATGGCGAAATAGCTGAAGATCAGGCTGATCACGAAGATGTTGTCGATCGACAGCGCCTTTTCAATGAAGAACCCGGTAAAGTACTTCATCCCCAGGTCCCCGCCCTTTTCGAGCCAGACCCAGGCGCCGAAGGCCAGCGCGATCGAGATGTAGAACGCCGACAGCTTGAGCGATTCGGCAATGCCCATGACCCGGTCCTCCTTGTGGAGGAGGCCCAGGTCGAAGGCGGTCAGGGCGATGACGATCGCCAGGAAGGCCAGCCAGAACCAGACCGGCGTGCCAAGGAATGATGCAACCAGGAATTCGGTCATCAGGGGTTATCCATGCTTGCTTGCGTGAAGGCAAAAAGGGCGGGGCGGCGCAGGGAAAGGGGGCGATGCGCCGCCCCGGCGCAGGATCAGGTCAGGAGGCAGAGGGACCGACCTGCGCGAAAGGGATGCCGGACTGCCTTCAGGATGGTTGAGCAGAAACTGCGTGGGATGAAATGATCATCGGGTGCCTCCGTGTGGGGCCCAGATGCGCGAAACCGCATGATTGCTCAAATTGATTTACCAGACGGTATTTGATAGTCTGAAGCTATCATGAGTACGCTTCGTCAGTTCAGCTATCTCGTCGCCCTGGCCGATTGCCGCAATTTTCGCCGCGCGGCCGATGCGGTGCATGTCTCGCAGCCGACGCTCAGCCAGCAGCTGCGCGCGCTAGAAGCGCGGCTGGGGGTGACGCTGGTCGAACGCGGGGCCAGCCCGGTCCAGCTGACCCCGGTGGGGCGCGAAGTGGTGGCCCGCGCGCGCCGCCTGCTGCTGGAAGTGCAGGACATCGAGGACATGGCCCGCCGCGCCCAGGCGGGCATGGGCGGGACGATCCGCTTCGGCGTCACGCCTACGCTGGGGCCGTACCTGATGCCGGGCATCGTCGCGGCGCTGCACCGCAGCTATCCCGACATGCGGCTTTACGTGCGCGAAGGCATTCCCGACGAGCAGGCCCAGGAGCTGGCGCGGGGCGAGCTGGACATGATCCTTGCGCCGCTCCCGATTGGTGGCAGCGACCTGCACATCGAACCCCTGTTCCGCGAGCCGCTGCACATCGTCAGCCCGCCCGATCACCCGGTCGCGCTGGCGGCCACGGCGCGGCAGGCGGACCTGGCGGGGGCGGGGTTCCTCAGCCTCGACAGCCGGCACCACGCGCACCGGCAATCGCACGAGATTTGCGACGAGCTCGGGGCACGGCTGCTTGAGGATTACCACGGCACCAGCCTGGATGCGCTGCGCCAGATGTGCGGTTCGGGGCTGGGCTTCGCGGTCCTGCCGGAACTGTACCTGCGCTCGGAAGCCGGCGGCGAGGACATGGTCAAGCGGCTGGAGCTGCCCGACTGGTCGGCCAGCCGGTCTATCGCTGCGGTCTGGCGGCGGGGCGCGGCCTATACCGACAGTTACCGGATCATTGCCGACATGATCGCGGAAACCGCCCGCCGGGTGCTGGATGGCGGGCCGTTCTGACCGGGGCGGTCAGACCAGCCCGAGCCGGGCCAGGTCGGCCGCCAGCTTGCCGGGCATGACCTCGCCCGGATCCTCGCCCGCGGCCAGATCGCGCGGGGCGTCCTTGTCATCAAGATAGCGCCAGCCCTGATGCGCGCGCTTGGGCGCGGGGTGGACGTCGATCAGCCGGGTCGAAATGACGATGTGGGTCTTGCCGCCCTCGGCCTCCTCGAAGCGCAGGATCTCGCTGCGCGCGACCAGCTGGTGCTTGTAGATCCAGAACAGCGAGCCGCCAGGCACGATTTCCGCGTGCCGCTTGGGCAGATAGCGGGTGGTCAGCCGGGCCTCGGCACCGCGCTGGCGGAACCAGCCGTGCAGCTCGTCGAGCGATTGCGCGCCATAGGCGACCTTGGTCAGGTGCAGCGGCATGGCCTTACCCCGTCAGCCCGCTGAGCACGGCAAGCCCGAGGAACGAGAAGAAGCCCATCACGTCGGTCGCCATGGTCACGAACACCGCACTGCTGACGGCGGGATCGACCCGCGCCTTGTCCAGCGTCAAGGGCACCAGGATCCCGGCTAGCCCGGCGACCAGGTTGTTGATCAGCATCGCGGTGGCGATCACCGCGCCCAGCAGCGGGTTGCCGTAGAGCAGTGCCACGCCGGTGCCGATCATCGCCCCCAGGGCCAGGCCATTGGCGCTGGCGATGCGGAATTCGCGGCCGATCATGCGCCAGGTGTTCGAACTGGTCAGCTGGTTGGTGGCAATGGCGCGGACGATCACCGCCAGGGTCTGCGTGCCGGCATTGCCGCCCATGCCCGAGACGATCGGCATCAGCACCGCCAGCAGCGCGAACTTGGCGATCGCGCCCTGGAATAGCCCGACCACGCTGGCCGCGACGATTGCCGTGCCGAGGTTGACCACCAGCCAGGTCAGGCGGGTCTGAATGGTCAGCCGGATCGGTTCGTTGATGTCGCCATCACCCGCGCCGGACAGCAGCAGCACGTCCTCGCCGGCTTCTTCCTGGATGATGTGGACCACGTCGTCGACGGTGATCTGGCCGACCAGACGGCCGGCATCGTCGACTACCGCGGCCGAAATCAGCGCGTATTTCTGGAACCGCAGCGCGACCTCTTCCTGGTCCATCGTCACCGGGATCAGGGTCTGGTCGCGCTTCATCACGTCGGTCAGCGCGATGTGGCGCGGGGTGCGCAGGATCCAGCTGAGCGCGCAGGTGCCCAGCGGGTGATGCCGCGCATCGACGATGAACACTTCCCAGAATTCGTTGGCCAGATCATGGCCTTCGCGCAGGAAGTCGATCAGGTCGCCCACGGTCATGTGCTCGGGTACCGCGACGAAATCGCGGCTCATCAGGCGCCCGGCGGATTCTTCCGGATAGGACAGCGCGCTTTCGATCGCGGCGCGGTCCTCGGGCTCCATTTCGGCCAGGACGGCCTGCTGGTCGTCCTCGTCGAGGTCTTCCAGCATCGCCACCGCGTCGTCGGTGTCGAGCTGTTCGGCAATGTCGGCCACGGTCCCGGCGGGCAGCTGCTCGACCAGGTCCTCGCGGACCCAGTCGTTCAGCTCGGCGATGACCTCGCTGCCCATGAGATCGCTGATCGCGCGGGCCAGGGCCGGGCGCTCGTCAGGATCGAGCAGCTCGAACAGGTCGGCGATGTCAGCCGGGTGGAGCGATTCGACCAGGCCATAGACCTGGTCGGTCTCGCCCGCGTCCAGCGCATCGCGGACCGTGCGGACATAGTCCTTCTTGAAGTGGTTCTCTTCGTCCAGCCCTTCGGCCTCGCGCGGATCGAGCGCCAGTTCGGCGCCTTCTTCCAGCAGGTCGGGGTTGGGCTGATCGGGAGTCATCGCGCCGTGGTCTAGGCCGCCCGAAAACAAAAGCAACCACCCGCGCGCCGGGTAGGTGACTTTGTGCACCAGCGCCCTATATCGGGGCGCAAATCACAGGAGAGTTCAATGGCTGACGAATACCTGACCCTTTCGCTGTCGAGCGGCGGCGACGTGAAGATCAAGCTGCGCCCCGACCTGGCCCCCGGCCACGTCGCGCGGATCACCGAGCTGGCCCGCGAAGGGTTCTACGACGGGGTCAAGTTCCACCGCGTGATCCCCGGCTTCATGGCCCAGGGCGGCTGCCCCAACGGCACCGGCATGGGCGGATCGAGCAAGCCTGACCTGCAGGCCGAATTCAACAACGAACCGCACGTGCGCGGCGTCTGCTCGATGGCCCGCACCAGCGCGCCGCATTCGGCCAACAGCCAGTTCTTCATCTGCTTCGACGATGCGACGTTCCTGGACCGCCAGTACACCGTCTGGGGCGTGGTCGAAGAAGGCATGGAATTCGTCGATGCGCTGCCCAAGGGCGAGCCGCCGCGCGAACCCGGCGTGATCGTCAAGGCGACCGTTTCCTAAGGAGCGGGCACCGGCGCGGGTGGCGGCGACGCCACCCGCCGCACGGTCAACACCTTGATCGGCGGATCGAGCATCTGCCCTTTCAGCAGCCCCATGCCCTTGGTGGGCGAGAGCGGCGAATCGTAGATCTTGCGCACCACGTCCATCCCGGACACGACCCGGCCGAAGGCGGCATAGCCAGCCTGCAATTCCGGATTGGTGCTTTTCGGATCGGCATCGAACCCTTCCAGATCGGACAGCAGGATCGAGAAATCGGCCGTGGCCGTGCCCGGCGCGTTGCGCGCCATGGAAAGGGTGCCGGCCTTGTGCAGGATGCCGGTCTGGCTGGTCGGCTCGTGCGCGATGGGTTTCAGCACTTTTGTCGGGTCACCCGACAGCCCGGTCTGGATGATCCCGTTGGGCGGGGTGCCCCAGGGCAGGCGCATCACACGGTAGAAGTTCATCCCGTCGAACCGCTTCAGGTCGACGTAGCGGACGAAATTCTCGGTCGTGATCGGCGCGTGCTTGTGATCCAGTTCCACTTCGATCGTGCCCAGTGTGGTGACCATGGCCACGCGCACCACATCGCCCAGCGGGGCGCTGACCGGCGGCTTCGGCGCGGGCCGGGCAGGGGCCTTGCGCGGCGGGGCGGCCGCCGTCAGCAGGACCAGGGCAGGCAGGGCGAACAGGGCGAATCGGCGCTTCATCCGCGCAGTCTGCCGGATGTTGCCGGGTTATTTCCAGACCTTATGGCCGGGCGGGCGCAGCTTCCCTGGCCAGCCGCTCATCCAGCGCCTTGCCCGCGCGCACGGCCAGGTTGTGGCAGGCGGTCGGATCAATCGGGCCGCGCGTGGCGGACGGGCCAAAGCGTTCCCACATCGCGCTGGCGGCGGGGTGGGGGGTGATCAGCAGATCGCAGTCCAGCCGTTCCAGCCGGGCGATGCTGGCGCGGAACGCCGCAAGATAGCCGGGGTGGCCGCCATCATCGCCGAACTTGTAGTCATCGTCGGAAATCGCGGTCAGGCTGTCGGCATAGACGATCTGGACGCAGCGCTTCTTTTCGCAGCTTTGCCAGGTCCAGCTGGTGCTGCCGGGGGTGTGCCCGGTGGTCGGCACGGGGGTGAAGGCCAGCGGTCCTAGCAGGACGAGGCCATCGTCCAGCCGCTGCACCGGGCTGTGCGGCGCAAAGCTGCCCGCGCTGTAGAACTGCGGATCGTCGCGCCCGCCCTTGCCGCGCTCGACCGCTTCGGCATCGGCGCCGCGCCCGACCACGGTGGCGCCGCTGTCGCGCGCCAGCCGCGCCACGCCGCCGACGTGATCGTAGTGGGCGTGGCTGAACAGGATGTATTTGACATCCTTCAGCTTGAACCCGGCGCGCTGGATGTTCGCCTCGATCAGGGGGACGTTCTCGTCCATCGGCGCATCGATCAGCACGTGCCCCGCCTTCGAGGTGACCAGAATCGCCGACAGCCCGCAGGTGCCGACATACCAGGTGTTGCCGAAGATCCGGAACGGCGCGGCGGGATCGGTCCACTTCGAATCGTTGGTGCAGACGGGATCTGCCACCTTGCCCGGCTTGGCCGGCGCAGGTCCGGCCCCGGCCAGCAGCAGCGCGGCGCCAAGGGCCAGCAGCGCGCGCGTCACGGCGCCGCCTTGACCAGCCAGTCGTGGAAGATACGCACGCTGCGCACTTCCAGCGAATGCGGCCGGCAGATGAACCAGTAGGAATAGGGGCTTTGCACTTCCACATCGAACAGCTTGGCCAGCCGCTGGTCATGGCTGCGGTGGAAGTGATCGTCATGCATGATCGCGATGCCCAGGCCATTGGCCGCCGCTTCCAGGATCAGCTGGCCCGAATCGTAATGGTCGATCGCCGCCGGTTCGAGATCGGCCATGCCGATCGCCTGCTTCCACGCCGCGAAACTGTCGGGCAATTCGGTGTGGATCAGGAAGGTCTGGCGCGACAGCACCGACTGGTCGGGGTTCTGGCCGATTTCCGCCACCAGCTGCTTGGAGGTGAAGGCATAGACCCGGTTGTGGTCGAGCCGCACCGCGTGAAAGCCGGGATCGGGCTGCTTGGCCAGCACGATCGCCGCGTCCAGCGTATCGCCGACGCGCTGTTCGAGGTGCGGGCTGGTATCGAAATCGATGTGCAGACGCGGGTGCAGCTTGCGCAGTTCCGGCAGGCGCGGGAACAGCCGCTGGCTGCCGAACAGGGGCAGGATCCCCAAGTGCAGGCGCAGCACCTTGCTGTTTTCAACCTGCCCTTCGACCGCGGCGGCCAATTCGTCGAACTTGGGGCTGACCGCATCGTAGAAGGCCTGGCCTTCGTCGGTCAGTTTCATCGCCTGGTGCTGGCGCGTGAACAGGCGCTTGCCGATGAAGTCCTCAAGCGCGGCCACCCGGCGCGACAGGGCGCTGGGCGACAGGCCGAGCTCGTCGGCGGCGGCGCGGGCGCTGCCCAGCCGGACGATGCGGACAAAGGCTTCGATCGCGCGCAGGGGAGGAAGGCGGCGGATGGCCAAGCGGGCTTACTCTTCGGATTCGTCCCGGGAAGGAACGGGGGGATGCAGACGCAGACGGGTAACGTGTTTTTCGTTACCCGCAATCACTTCCAGCCGCCATCCACTGTCATGTTCCAGCACCGCGCCGACCGGGGGAACCTGCTCGGCCAGCAGGAAGGCCAGCCCGCCCAGCGTATCGACGTCTTCTTCGACGTCGCCCAGGCGCGGATCGACCCTTTCGCCAACCTCTTCCAGTTCGACGCGGGCATCGGCTTCCCACATGCCGTCCCCCAGTTCGACCAGCAGGGCTTCGGGGGCATCGTCGTGCTCGTCCTCGATCTCGCCGATGATTTCCTCGACCAGGTCCTCGATCGTGATGATCCCGTCGGTGCCCGAATATTCATCGACCACCACCGCCAGGTGCGTGCGGCTGGCGCGCATGTCGTTCAGCACGTCCAGCGCGCCGCGCGCCTGCGGCACGAACAGCGGCTGGCGCAGCATCGCGGTCCAGTCCTTGGGCACCTTGCCCTGGGCCAGATGGGCGAACACGTCCTTGATCAGCACCATGCCGACCACTTCGTCGAGCGTGTCGCGATAGACCGGCATGCGCGAATGGCCGTGCTGGGCAAAGGCGGCGACCACTTCGTCCCAGGTGGCGTCCTCGCTGACGGCCACGATCTCGCCGCGCGGGATCGCCACGTCATCGGCGTCGTGTTCGCTGAAATGCAGCAGGTTGCGCAGCATCTCGCGCTCGAGCCGCGACAGGTCGCCATCGGCCTCGTCGCCGGCGGCGTCGCCTTCCTCGTGCTCGTCGATTGCTTCTTCCAGCTGCGCGCGTAGCGACTGGTCGGCTTCGGTGCCGTCAAAGAACTTGCGGATCGCACGCCACAGCGTGCGTTTACTGTCCGGCTCTCCGGAATGATTGTCGGACATTGTCTCGCCTTGGTGCCCTATGGTCCCTCGTGGTCGCCATATGGGTCGGCAATGCCCAGCAGCGCAAGCGCCTTTATCTCCAGTTGTTCCATTGCGCGAGCTTCCTCGGGCCCCAACTCGTGGTCGTGGCCGGCCAGATGCAGCAGCCCGTGAACGATCAGGTGGACGGCGTGGTCCGCCAGCGCGATGCCCTTGTCCGCTGCCTCGCGCGCGCAGGTTTCCAGCGCCAGGGCGATGTCGCCCAGCAGTTCCGGCGGGCCATCGGCCGGCAGGCCCAGCAGGTCATCGCGCTCCAGCATGGGAAAGGACAGGACGTTGGTCGGCTTGTCCTTGCCGCGCCATTCGCGGTTGAGCTCGTGCACTTCACCGTCGTCCGCAAACAACACGCTGGCCTGCAGGCGCGGATTGGCTAGTTCCGGGGCGACCTCGGCCAGCGCGGCGGCGGCGCGCATTGCGAGGTCTTCCCAATCGGGTGGGCTGGGCCAATCGGCGGCTATGTCGATTTCAAGTTCCAGCACGCTCAACGCTTACCCGTCTTTGCCTTCATAGGCCTCGACGATCCGCCCGACGATCGGGTGGCGGACCACGTCGGCCACGCTGAAGCGTGTGATGGCGATACCTTCCACCCCTTCCAGCCGTCCGACCGCATCGTTGAGCCCGCTCATCCCCGGGCCGCCGGGAATGTCGACCTGCTTGGGATCGCCGCAGATCACCATGCGGCTGTTCATGCCGAACCGGGTCAGGAACATCTTCATCTGTTCGCGCGTGGTATTCTGCGCTTCGTCCAGGATGACGAAGGCATCGGCCAGGGTGCGGCCACGCATGAAGGCGATCGGCGCGATCTCGATCTCGCCGCTGGCGATGCGGCGTTCAACCTGTTCGGGCGGCATGCAATCGTACAGCGCGTCGTAGAGCGGGCGCAGGTATGGATCGACCTTTTCCTTCATGTCGCCGGGCAGGAAGCCCAGCCGCTCTCCCGCTTCGACCGCCGGGCGCGACAGGATCAGGCGCTGCACGCTGCCGGTGATGAGCTGGCTGACGGCCTGCGCCACCGCGACATAGGTCTTGCCGGTGCCGGCCGGCCCCAGCGCGAAGATCACGTCCTTGCTGGCCAGTGCACGCATGTATTCGATCTGGGTCGCGCTGCGCGGAACGATCGTTTTCTTGCGGGTGCGGATCATGATCGGCGGAGCTTCGCCGCTGCCGCCCGAAACGATCCCTTCCAGCGTCGGTTCGGCCGACATCGCGATCAGGCTTTCCACCGCACCGGCGTCCAGCTCGTGCCCCTGGGTCAGGCGCTGGTGCAGCCCTTTCAGCACTTCGCGCGCGCGGGCCACGGCATCTTCCGGGCCTTCGATCTGCACGCGGTTGCCGCGGGCGGAGATAAAGACGCCCAGGCGGTTTTCGATCTGGACGAGGTTGGCGTCAAACTGCCCGAACAGCGCGCCCAGGATCGTCGCTTCCTCGAACTCCATCTCGGCGCGCGCGCGGCGGGGGGCGGCGAGACGGCTGAGCGCCATGTTGTCATCGGCGCGGGCAGGTTTGCGGGCCATTTGCTCCTTTCAAGCGGCCTGGGCGGCCTGAGTCGCGAGGATAGGCCGCGCCTTGCCGGGCGCAAGCGACATCGCTCGGCTGCACGGTGGAAAAGTGATCAGCCGCTGATTGCGGACACCAGCCGGCCGCTCAGCGAATTGGGGCCGGCCTCGACCAGTTCGACTTCCACCAGGTCGCCGATTGCGGCGTCGGCGGTGAAATGGACCGATTGCAGCCAGGGCGACTTGCCCAGCCACTGGCCCGGCAGCTTGCCCTTGCGTTCGACCAGCACCGTGCAGCGCTTGCCCACACTGGCCTGGTTGAATGCGAGCTGGCTGGCGCTCAGCGCGGCCTGGAGGCGTTGCAGGCGTTCGTCCATCACCGCCATCGGCACCTGGTCTTCCATGTCGGCGGCGGGCGTGCCGGGGCGCGGCGAATACTTGAAGCTGAAGCACTGGGCATAGCCGACCCGTTCGACCAGCTTCAGCGTGTCTTCGAATTCGGCGTCGGTTTCGCCGGGGAAGCCGACGATGAAATCGCCCGACAGGGCAATGTCGGGCCGCGCGGCCCGCACCCGGTCGATGATCCGCAGATAGCTGTCGACCGTGTGGCTGCGGTTCATGGCCTTGAGCACGCGGTCGTTCCCGGCCTGGACCGGCAGGTGCAGGAACGGCATCAGCTGGGGAATGTCGCGGTGGGCTTCGATCAGCCCCTCGGTCATGTCGTTGGGGTGGCTGGTGGTATAGCGGATCCGCGCCAGGCCGGGGATTGCCGCCAGTTCCTCGACCAGTTTCTCAAGTCCGCGGTTGCTGTCATCGCGCCAGGCGTTGACGTTCTGGCCCAGCAGGGTGATCTCGCGTGCGCCGGCTTCGACCAGGCTTCGCGCTTCTTCCACCAGATCATTGAATGAACGGGAAATTTCGGCGCCCCGGGTATAGGGTACGACGCAATAGGTGCAGAACTTGTCGCAGCCTTCCTGCACGGTCAGGAAGGCGTTGGGGCCAACCTTGCGCCGGGCGGGGAGTACGTCGAACTTGGTCTGCGCGGGCATGTCGGTATCGACGCTGCGCTGGCCCAGCGCGGCCTGTTCGATCATTTCGGGCAGGCGGTGATAGGCCTGCGGGCCGACCACCATCGAGACGGCTGGCGCGCGGGCCATGATCTCCTCGCCTTCGGCCTGGGCAACACAGCCGGCCACCGCGATCAGCGGGGCGCTGCCATCCTCGCGCCGCAGGCGGCCGATGTCGGAATAGACCTTTTCGGCGGCCTTTTCGCGGATGTGGCAGGTGTTCAGCACGACCAGGTCGGCGTCCTCGCCATCGGCGGCGGGACGGATCCCTTGCGTGGCCAGCAGTTCGGCCATGCGTTCGCCGTCATAGACGTTCATCTGGCAGCCGAAGCTCTTGACCCGGTAGGTCTGCGGGGGCGGGGTGGGGCGCATGGCCTGCGCCGTTAGGGGAATTCGGCGCGAAATTGAAGTGCTATCGGCCCAGCGCCTGCAACATCGCCTCGCGCGCGGCCTGGGCAATGGTCTTGCGATTGGCCAGTTGCTGCCCGGCCAGCACCGGCAGGAAATGGACCGTCAGCCGCACCGGGCGGCGGCGCGCCAGGATGCGCAGGAAATTGTCCAGCCCGTGCTCCTCGCGCACCCAGGCGATGTCGGCGGCTTCCGGGCCATAGTGCAGCAGCACCGGCTGCACCGCGATGCCATCGGGCAGCGGCTCCAGCGCGGAAAGCAGCGCGCTCTTGAAAGGGAGCAGGCCGGTGCCGTCGCTGGTGGTGCCTTCGGGAAAGATCGCCAGCGCGCCGGTATCTGACAGCGCGGTGCGGACCTGTTCGATCTGCCGGGCCACGCTGGCGCGGTCGTGCCGGGCGATGAACACGGTATCGTTCATCGCGCAGAGCCATTTCAGCAGCGGCATTGATGCCAGGCCATCATGGCCGACAAAGGCGCTGCCGGTGACGGCGGCGATCGCGGGAATATCGATCCAGCTGACGTGGTTGGCCAGCAGGAAGGCGCCGCGATGCACCCGCTGACCTTCGCGCCGCAATTGCACCCCGGCGATCCAGGCCACCCCGCTCAGGAACAGGCGGGGCACCGGGTTGTGGTGGGTGAACAGCCGCAGCAGGTAATAGAGCGGCAGGCAGGCCAGTAGCAGCGCGGCCATGGCCGCCAGGCGAAGCGTGATGCGCAGCCAGCCAAGCGGCGAAACCGCCCTGGGCCGGGACAGCGCAAGCGCCATTACTGCGACCGGTCCAGCCGCACGCCGTACAGTTCGAGCCGGTGATCGACCAGCCGGTAACCGAGCTTTTCGGCGATCAGGCGCTGCAAGGCTTCAAGTTCGGGATCGACGAATTCGATCACCTTGCCGGTTTCGACGTCGATCAGGTGATCGTGGTGCGCTTCCGGCGCGGCTTCATAGCGCGACCGGCCATCGCCAAAGTCGTGGCGTTCGAGAATGCCGGCCTCTTCGAACAGGCGCACGGTGCGATAGACCGTGGCGATCGAAATGCGCGGATCGATGGCCGAGGCGCGTTCGTGCAAGGCTTCCACATCGGGGTGGTCCTGGGCATCGGACAGCACGCGCGCGATCACGCGGCGCTGGTCGG
Organism: Novosphingobium sp.; assembly: GCF_041905565.1. Taxonomy (GTDB): domain Bacteria; phylum Pseudomonadota; class Alphaproteobacteria; order Sphingomonadales; family Sphingomonadaceae; genus Novosphingobium. Next base: position 157,198 of record NZ_JAYRKX010000006.1, read on the forward strand.
TGATGCGCAGGCCGCGCTGGGCGCACAGGGCTTCGATATCAATGGGTTGTTGCACGGGTTCCGACAGTCAAAATGAATGGCCCCGCCGATCATAGACCGGCGGGGCGATTCTTCAATGGCTTGGATAGGATCAGGCCTTGGCCTTGCGGCCACGCTTCACGCCCGGCTTGCGGCCCAGGCCGATCTTCTTGGCCAGGTCGCGGCGCTTGTCGGCATAGTTGGGAGCGACCAGCGGATAGTCGGCCGGCAGATTCCAGCGCGCCTTGTAGTCTTCCGGGGTCATGTTGTGGTGCGTCATCAGGTGGCGCTTGAGCATCTGCAGTTCGGCGCCGCAATCGAGGCACACGATCTTGTCCGGCTTGACCGAGGCGCGCACCGACACAGCGGGCTTGAGCGGCGCGGCTTCAGGTTCGGGGGCGGCATGGCCCAGTCCGGCCAGGGCGCCATAGACATTGCTGATCAAGACCGGCAATTCGTCCACGCCGACGCTGTTGTTGCTGACGTGTGCAGCAACGATGTCAGACGTCAGCGTGATAAGCGTTTCATTCATGTCGGACTGCAGGGTTTCCATGGCTGATCCCTTCTGAAGCTTGTATTATGTTGGCGACTTGTTGTTTTTATTTGAACTCGTTGGTTCAGCGCGGATTTACTGCCGGTTGGGCGCATTAACAAGCTGAATTGCACGGATTCGTTAACTTTTTGGCAAATTTTGATTTAACTGGCGACAAATCGCGCCAGTTCAAGAATTTGCGGGCCAGGCGAATGTAATCGCATCGATCCGACCGCCGCTTGGCGCGCGGTAATAGTTGGGGCGCAGGCCAATCGACGCGAAGCCGAAGCCGCGATACAAGTGTTCGGCCGGATTGCCCTGGCGCATTTCCAGCAGCAGGCGGTCCGCGCCGCGTTCGCGCGCATCGTGGGCCAGCCAGTCCAGCAGCCGGCGGCCAAGTCCCAGCCGGCGATACTGCGGCGCGACGCCCAGCAGCAGCAGTTCTTCTTCTTCGAATCCGGTGCGCGACAGGAAGAACCCGGCGGCCGCTTCATGGTCGAGCGGCGGCTGGCCGGTGGCGGCGATCAGGCGGTATTGGGTGTTGCCGACCAGCAGCGCATCTTCCACCTGGCGGCGGGTCCAGGCTTCGCCGTAGGCGGGATCGAAGGCGGCATCCATCACCGCCATCAGCCGGTCCATGTCGTCAACTGGTGGTATCACGCCGCGGGTCCGGGCAGCCGGGCATCGGGCGGGCGGCCATACAACAATTGCACCGAAGCGCTGAACGCGGCGGGGGGCAGCAGCATGACCTCGCGGGCATCGGGTAACAGCGGCAGCGCCGTCCCCGCGCCGCTGCGGGCGACCAGCGCTTCGGCCTGCGATCCGGCCACCAGCGGGGCCAGCGGCAGCGCGGCGGCCTGTTCCGGCCGCAGCGAGGCAAGCGGGGCCTGTTCAATCCCGGCTGCGTCATACTGCGCGACGAACCATTCGCCGTGGCCGCCGGTCATGCACACGGTCACGTCCTGGGCGCCCCGGGCGGCGCGGGCCATCGCCGCGACCAGCGCCAGGGTGGGATAACCCTGCAATTGCGCGCCCCAGGCCAGCGCGAGCGCGCGCGCGGCTGCCAGGCCGACGCGCAGGCCGGTGAAGCTGCCCGGCCCCAGCGCCACCACGATCCGGTCGGCCCGGCCTTGCCCCGGAAGGGCGGCGATCATCGGCACCAGGGCTTCGGCATGGCCGCGCCCCAGCGTGCGGCAATCGCCCGCGATCAGTTGCTCGTCATCGAACAGCGCGACCGAGCAGGCCTCGGTCGCGCTATCGATCGCCAGGGTCCGCATCGGCCGGAAATCAGGCGATGCGGTTGAACTTGTCGAAATCGGGGCGCGGGCTGCGGTCGAAGATGCTGGCCGGATCGCCATGGCCCAGGGTCGAGATCATCACCGACTTGTAGTCGGGCGTGTCGGCCAGGAACGCGGCGTCCACCGCCTCGTTTGAAAAGCCGGTCATCGGCCCGGTATCCAGGCCCACCGCGCGCGCCGCCATGATGAAATAGGCAGCCTGCAGCGTGGTGTTGAGCACGGCCGACTTTTCGCGCAGCGCATCGTTGCCGCTGAACCACGAACGGGCGTCGGCGTGCGGGAACAGCCAGGGCAGCTGTTCTTGGAACTGCATGTCGGCGGCAATGATCACGGTGACCGGGGCTGACAGGATCTTGGGCGCATTGGTCGGCGCGCTGCAGGCGGCCAGCTTTTCCTTGGCTTCCTGCGAGGTGCACCACACCAGGCGCGCGGGCAGCTGGTTGGCCGATGTCGGGGCCATCTTCATCAGGTCCCAGATCGCGGTCAGCTGTTCGGCGGCGACCGGCGTGTCGAGGTAGGCGTTATAGGTGCGCGCGCTGCGGAACAGCTGGTCGAGCGCGGCATCGGAAAGCGGTGCGGACATCTGTGGTATTCCCCCCTGTTGAAACTTGCCAGCCGGTCAGGCGGCGCGCACTTCGCTCACTTCGGGAACGTAGTGCTTGAGCAAGGTCTCGATCCCGTTCTTGAGCGTGGCGGTGGAGCTGGGGCAGCCCGAGCAGGCCCCCTGCATCGACAGATAGACTACCCCTTCGCGGTAGGAGCGGTAGATGATGTCGCCGCCATCGTTGGCCACGGCCGGACGGACGCGGGTTTCGATCAGTTCCTTGATCTGGGCGATGATGTCGGCATCGGCGGGATCGTCCTGCCCCTCGTCATCCTCGGCCGGGACCAAGATGCCGCTGGCATTGGGACCAGCGAACAGCGGCGCCTGGGTCACGAAGTGATCGAGCAGCATGGCGACGACCTGCGGCTTGAGATCGCTCCAGCTGACGCCCGGCGCGGCGGTGACCGAAATGAAATCGCGCCCGAAGAACACGCCGGTGACATCGCCCAGGTCAAACAACGCGGCGGCCAGCGGCGATGCGGCGGCTTCCATCTCGTCGCGGAATTCGCGGGTGCCGACCTCCATCACCTGCTGTCCCGGCAGGAACTTCAGCGTGGCGGGATTGGGCGTCGCTTCGGTTTCGATGAACATGCCTGCCCATATGGGCGCTGCGCCGGGCAGGTCAAGCCGCGCAGGGCCCTCGCGCCGATCCGTTCGGCGCATTCTATTCACTGGCCCTTAAACTTGGCCCTGCCTATGGTGGGCCATGATCCTTGCCATCCGCGCCGGCCGCGCCCTTGCCGCCTTGTTGTCCGTCTCGCTGCTGGCCGCGCCGCTGGCGGCCAAGCCAGCGCCGGCCAAGCGCGGCGCGCCCGCCGCCAAGCCGGCCCCGCGCCCCGCCGCCGTGGTCAAGGACACCGGGCCGTGGCTCTATCGCGGCAGCGACGTGCCGCAGGACAAGGAATGGATCTTCGGCGAGCTGCCCAACGGGGTGCGCTGGGTGGTGCGCAAGAACGGAGTGCCGCCGGGGCAGGTGTCGATCCGCATCCGCATGGACGTGGGTTCGCTGTTCGAACAGGATCACGAACGCGGCTATGCCCACCTGATGGAACACATGGTGTTCCGCCAGTCGAAGTACCTGGCCGATGGCGCGGCGATTCCCACCTGGCAGCGGCTGGGCGCCACTTTCGGCAGCGATACCAATGCCGAAACCAGCCCGATCAGCACGACCTACAAGCTCGACTTGCCCGATGCCAACGCGGCCAAGGTGGACGAATCGATGAAGCTCTTGTCGGGGATGATGATCGCCCCGACCCTGTCCGAAGCCAACGTCGCCGCCGACGTGCCGATCGTGCTGGCCGAAAAGCGTGAGCGCGGCGGCTTGGCCGAACGGATTTCCGAAGCGGTGCAGGGCACCCTGTTCGCCGGGCAGCGCGTGGCCGTGCGCCCGGTGATCGGGACCGAGGAAACCCTGCGCGGAGCGACCGCAGCATCGGTCCGCGCGTTTCATTCGCGCTGGTACCGGCCCGAACGCGCGGTGGTGATCGTGGTCGGCGATGTGGATCCGGCGGTGATGTCGGACGCGATTGCCAGGTATTTTTCCGATTGGCCGGTGCAGGGCGCGGCCGTGCCGCCGCCCGCCTATGGCGATCCGGTGACGCCCAAGGGCAGCAGCGGCGTCAATCCCGTGGGCGAAACCCGCGTGGTGGTGGAACCGCAGGTGCCGCGCGGGCTGACCTATGCCGTGATGCGGCCGTGGCGCCCGGTAAAGGATACCATCGTCTACAACCAGGGGATCATGATCGACACCCTGGCCCAGGCGATCATCAACCGCCGGCTGGAAGCCAAGGCGCGTGCCGGGGGCAGTTTCCTGGCCGCCGGGGTCAATCATGAGAAGTATATCCGCAGCGCGGATGCGACCTTCGTGTCGATCACCCCCAGCGGCTCCGACTGGAAGCAGGCGCTGGCAGACGTGCGCGGCGTGATCGCCGATGCCCTGGCCAGTGCGCCGACCGAGGACGAGATCGAGCGCGAGGTGGCCGAAATCAACGTCGCCTTCGAAAGCTCGGTCGAACAGCGCCGCCTGCTCGCCGGATCGAAACTGGCCGACGATATGGTCACCGCGCTCGACATCAATGAAACCATCGCTTCGCCCGAAGTGGTGCTGTCGATCTTCAACCAGTCGCGCGCCCTGTTTACCCCGGCGGCCGTGCTGGAACGCACCCGCAGCCTGTTCCATGGCAACGTCACGCGTTCGATCTACATCACCCCGCAGGGCGGCGAAGCCGATGCCGCCGCGCTCAAGCTGGCGCTGGCCGCGCCGGTCAAGGCCGATGGCAAGGCGCGGCTCGACAACAAGCCGATCTCGTTCGCCGACCTGCCGCCGCTGGGCGAGCCGGGCCGGGTCGTGGCCGATATGCCGACCGGCGTGCTGGGGATCGATCGGATCGAATTCGGCAATGGGGTCACCGCGCTGCTGTGGCCCACGGCGGACGAGCCGGGCCGGCTGACGGTCAAGGCCCGCTGGGGGGCGGGCTATCGCCAGTTCGCCTCGGGCGACGCGCCCTATATCGCGCTGGGCGATATGGCGCTGGTCGGTTCAGGGCTTGCTACGCTGGGCCAGGACGAGATCGACCGCGTTGCCACCGGGCGCAAGATGGGTTTCGAATTCACCATCGATGATGCCGCCTTCCAGTTTGCCGCTGATACCCGCCCGGCGGACCTGGCCGACCAGCTTTACCTGTTTGCCGCCAAGTTTGCCCTGCCGCGCTGGGACGCGGCGCCCTTTACCCGGGCCAAGGCGGCGGCCAAGCTGCAATACGAAAGCTTTGCCACCAGCCCGCAGGGCGTGCTGGGGCGCGACCTGAAATTCATCCAGCACGGGCGCGATCCGCGTTTCCGCACGCCCACGCCGCAGGAAATCGACGCCGCCACGCCCGAAGGTTTTCGCCAGGTCTGGCAGCCGGTGCTGGAACAGGGGCCGATCGAAATCCAGCTGTTCGGCGATTTCGACAAGGCCAGCGCGATCGAGGCGCTGCGCAAGACTTTTGGCGCGCTGCCCATGCGCCGTCCGCTGCCGGCCGATCTCCAGCCGCCGCGCTTTGCCGAACCGGCCGCATCGCCCAGTCCCGCGGTGCTGCGCCATCGCGGCGATCCGGGGCAGGCCGCCGCGATCGTCAGCTGGCCGACCGGCGGGGGCATGGCCGGGGTGACCGAAAGCCGCCAGCTGCAGATCCTGTCGGACCTGTTCCAGAACCGCCTGCTGGACGCCATGCGCGAAAAGCTGGGGGCGAGCTATGCCCCGCAGGTCAGCAACGACTGGCCGACCGACCTCGACAACGGCGGGTCGATCATGGCCCTGGCGCAGTTGCAGCCGGCCGGGGTGCCGGTGTTTTTCGCCACGGTCGATGAAATCGCCGCCGATCTGGTCGCCCGCCCGCCCAGCGCGGACGAACTGGACCGCGTGATCGAACCGCTGCGCCAGCAACTGACCCGCGCCTCGACCAGCAGCGCCTTCTTCATGTACCAGCTGGAAGGGGCCAGCCAGGACCAGCGCAAGTTCGCCGCGCTGCGCACCCTGCTGGCCGATTTCACCCGCACGACCCCGGCCGAAATGCAGGCGCTGGCCCGCAAGTACCTGCAAAAGGACAAGAGCTGGCGGCTGGCGGTAATCCCCGATGGGCAGCAGCTGGTGACCGGCCGGCCCAGTACCGCGCCGGCCGCCGCGCCGGGACGCTGACCGCAATCGGGCAATTTCGTTGCCCGATTGCGCCAGTCGGCTTTGTAAGTTTTGCATTTATCCCTCGGGGCGGCTATGGGGCGCGCTCTTTGAACAGGAGCATTACCCGTGGCGAGCAATTGGACCCCTGACAGCTGGAAGGCGCACGAAGGCCGGCATCTGCCGTCCTATCCGGACGCCGCGGCGCTGGACAAGGTAACGGGCACGCTCACCACCTTTCCCCCGCTGGTCTTTGCGGGTGAAGCCCGCGCGCTGAAGGCGGACCTGGCCGAAGTGGCGGCGGGCAAGGGTTTCCTGCTCCAGGGCGGGGACTGCGCTGAAAGCTTTGCCGAATTCCACCCCAACACCATCCGCGACACCTTCCGCGTGCTGCTGCAGATGGCGGTGGTGATGACCTTTGCCAGCAAGCAGCCGGTGGTGAAGGTCGGCCGCATGGCCGGCCAGTTCGCCAAGCCGCGCAGCTCGCCGGTCGAAGTGCAGGGCGATGTCGAACTGCCCAGCTATCTCGGTGACAACATCAACGGGATCGACTTCACTTCCGAAGCGCGCATTCCCGATCCGCAGCGCCTGCTCCAGGCCTATTCGCAGTCGGCCGCGACGCTCAACCTGCTGCGCGCCTTCTCGACCGGGGGCTATGCCAACCTGCGCCAGGTCCACCAGTGGACGCTGGACTTCATGGATCGCAGCCCCTGGGCCGCCCGCTTTGCCGAGATTTCGGACCGGATCGGTGAAGCGCTGGACTTCATGGCTGCCTGCGGTATCGATCCGCACAGCGTGCCGCAGCTCCAGGGCACCAGCTTCTACACCAGCCACGAAGCGCTGCACCTGGCCTACGAACAGGCCATGACCCGGCAGGATTCGCTGACCGGCGACTGGTACGATTGCAGCGCCCACATGCTGTGGATCGGTGATCGCACCCGCTTCGAAGGATCGGCGCATGTCGAATTCCTGCGCGGCGTGGGCAATCCGATCGGCTTCAAGTGCGGCCCGAGCCTGGCCCCGGACGAGCTGCTGCGCCAGCTCGACCTGCTCAACCCTGCGCGCGAAGCCGGGCGGATCACGCTGATCAGCCGGTTCGGCGATGAAAAGGTCGAAGCGGGCCTTGCCCCGCTGGTCCGTGCGGTGAAGCGCGAAGGGCACCCGGTGGTGTGGTCGTGCGATCCGATGCACGGCAACGTGATCAAGGCCGAAAGCGGTTTCAAGACCCGCCCGTTCGACCGGATCCTGCGCGAAGTGCGCGGGTTCTTCGCGGTCCACCGCGCCGAAGGCACCCATGCCGGGGGCATCCACATCGAGATGACCGGGCAGGACGTGACCGAATGCATGGGCGGCGGCGTGGCGATCAGCGATGCGGCGCTGGGCGATCGCTACCAGACCCATTGCGACCCGCGCCTCAACGCCGCGCAGTCGATCGAGCTGGCCTTCCTGCTGGCCGACATGCTGAACGAGGAAGCGATCGAGCGCGCCCAGCGCGCCGCCTGATCGCTGTTTTTCAGGCACTGAACGGCCCCGGGTTTCCAGATCGGAAGCCCGGGGCCTTTCGTTTTTAGGCCAGGTAGTGCGCGGTGGTCTTCGCCGCGACCTCTTCGGCAGTGACGCCGGGGGCCAGTTCGATCAGCCGGAACGGCGATTGGTGGTCGTCGCGCTTGAACACCGCCAGGTCGGTGATCAGCATGTCGACCACATTGCGCCCGGTCAGCGGCAGGGTGCAGGTGGGGATGAACTTGGAACTGCCATCCTTGGCGCAGTGTTCCATCACCACGATGATCTGCTTCACCCCGGCGACCAGGTCCATCGCCCCGCCCATGCCCTTGATCATCTTGCCGGGCACCATCCAGTTGGCGATGTCGCCCGCTTCAGACACTTCCATGCCGCCCAGCACGGTCAGGTCGATCTTGCCGCCGCGAATCATCGCAAAGCTGGCGGCGCTGTCGAAATAGGCCGAATGCGGCAGCTCGCTGATCGTCTGCTTGCCGGCGTTGATCAGGTCGGGGTCGACCGCGTCCTCGGTGGGGAAGGGGCCGATGCCCAGCATCCCGTTCTCGCTCTGCAGGGTCACGGTCATCCCGGCGGGCACGTGGTTGGCCACCAGCGTCGGGATGCCGATGCCAAGGTTCACATAGTAACCGTCGTGCAGTTCGCGCGCCGCCCGGGCGGCCATTTCATCGCGGGTCCAGGGCATGTGTCAGGCCTCCCTTACGGTGCGGAATTCGATCTTCTTGTCATAGGGCGCGCCGCAGATCAGGCGCTGGACGTAAACCCCCGGCAGGTGGATCGCATCGGGATCAAGGCTGCCCGGTTCGACGATCTCCTCGACCTCGACCACGCAGACCTTGCCGCACTGCGCGGCCGGCACGTTGAAATTGCGCGCGGTCTTGCGGAACACGACGTTGCCGGTGGTGTCGGCCTTCCACGCCTTGACCAGCGCCAGGTCGGCGAAGATGCCCTGTTCGAGGACATATTCCTCGCCATTGAAGAGCTTGGTTTCCTTGCCTTCGGCCACCAGGGTGCCGACCCCGGTCTTGGTGTAGAAGCCCGGAATGCCCGCGCCCCCGGCGCGCATCCGTTCGGCCAGCGTCCCTTGCGGGGCAAATTCGACTTCCAGTTCGCCTGACAGGTACTGGCGCTCGAACTCCTTGTTCTCGCCGACGTAGCTTGAAATCATCTTCTTCACCTGCCGCGTGCGCAGCAGCTTGCCGATGCCTTCGTTGTCGATGCCCGCGTTGTTGCTGGCGAAGGTCAGATCCTTGACCCCGCTGTCGCGCACTGCGTCGAGCAGGCGTTCGGGAATGCCGCACAGGCCGAAGCCGCCGCAGGCGATGAGCAGGCCGTCGCGCAGCAGTCCGTCAAGGGCGGCGGCGGCGTCGGGGTAGATCTTGTTGGCCATGAAACCTCCCAGCTTTCACCGCACAGACTAGCGGCTCGCACTGATCCCGACTAATGATTGTTTGTTTGCTGATCCGATAAGAGCTGTTGATGCGTAAGCTGGCGATCTATCACCTCGAAACGCTGCTGTGGATCGCCCGGCTGGGCACGTTCCGCGCCGCGGCGGAACGGCTGGGCACCACGCAGCCGGCGATTTCGGCCCGGGTGCGCGAAATCGAAAGCCAGCTGGGGGTGGACGTGTTCCGCCGCGAAGGGCGCGGCGTGGTGCTGACCGCGCGGGGCCGCCAGCTGGTCAAGGACTGCGAACCGCTGCTCGCCGGGTTCGAACGCGCGCTGATGGACGCGGGCGGCTTTGCCGGGGCCAGCGGGGTGGTGCGGATCGGCGCGGGCGAGATCGCGGCGGCCAGCTGTCTGCCGCGCTTCGTGGCCGAAGTGTCGCGCGAAATGCCGGGGGTGACGCTGGAAGTCGAACTCGACCTGACCGCGCGGATGCTCCAGCAATTGCTCGGCGGCACGCGCGACATGGTGTTCCTGGCCGGGCCGGTGGCCAGTCCCGGCGTGCAGACCACGCCGATCGGTGCGGTCCGGCTGGTTTGGCTGGCCAGCCCGGCGGTGGTCGCGGCGGGCGGTTTTGCGCAGGCCCTGCCGGTCTGGTCGGTGGGGGAACATTCCCCGATCCACCGTGTGATGCAGGCCAGCCTGACTGAACGCGGCGTGCCCGTGCGTTCGGTCAACAGCTGCAACAACGTGCAGACCATGATCGCGATCATCGCGGGCGGGGCCGGGGCGGCGCTGTTTCCCGAAACGATGGTGCGCGGTGCGCTGGCCGACGGGCTGCTCGCCCCGGTCCTGCCGCCGCCCGCCGCCCGGATCGAATTCCAGGCCGCGATCCGCGCGGGCGAGCGCGATCCGGTGATCCTTGAGCTGTTCCGCCGCGCCGAAACGCTGCGGATCGATTAGCCCAGCGTCAGGCCGACCAGCGCGGACAGATCGGCCAGCGCCTGTTCGCCGCTGGTCACCTTGATCGCCTGCATGCCCAGCTGCGCCGCCGGCTTGCAGTTGATCCCCAGGTCATCAAGGTAGACGCACTGCGGCGGCTCCAGCCCCAGCCGTTCGCACATCATCTGGTAGATGCGCGGATCGGGCTTGCGCACCCCGGCCTTGCTGCTTTCGATCACGTGTTCGAACCGGGCGAAGACCTGTTCGTAGGCATCCTTGCGGTCGCCGCTGCGGGCCATGCCCGCGCCGTGGCCGGCGGGCACATTGTTGGTGATGCAGGCCAGGCGAAAGCCCGCATCGCGCAGCTGGTCCAGCGCACTGACCATCGCCGGGCGGATCGAGCCCGACAGCACCCCCAGCACCGAGGCGCCGTCGAGCGCATGGCCCAGCGCCGCGGCTTCGGCCGCGAACAGCGCGTCGAACCGGGCGGCGTCGATCTCGGCGCGTTCGAACAGCGCCCAGGCGTTGCTGTCGGGATTGGCCGCGTTGACCCGGCGGATGAAATCCTGCGGCAGACCGCGTTCCGCCTCGAGCCGGTTGAACGCCTCGAACGGCGAGGCGGTGATCACGCCTCCGAAATCGAAAATGACGGCTTCGAAGGGGCGGCTCATCGGCGGTTCCTCGTGATTGGGCTTGACGGGGCAGTGGCCCAAGGCGTGAATTGACGCAAGTCATGGTTGCCGGGGCAGAGGTGTGTCATCTCTGCCAAAGAGAGGAGAGAGTCGATGCGTTCAATTCTTGTCCAGGCCGGACGCGACCCCGGCATGACCGCCCGCCTCGATACCGCGATGGACATTGCCCGCGCGAACGAGGGGCATATCACCCTGCTGATCGACACCCCGATCGATCGCTACGTCACGACCGACCCCTATGGCGGCACCTATGTCGCGCGCGATGCGCTCGAAGCCGCGCTGCAAGAGGACGACGAGCTGGCCAAGGCCTTCGCCGGCCGGCTTGAGCGCGACGACGTGCCGTTTGACGTGGCGCAGTACGAATTGGCGCCGATCGATGCCTTGGCCAGCGCCGCGCGGCTGGCCGACGTGATCGTGGTGTCGCGCAGCAGCGGGCTGGCGGGCGATCTGGCGCTGGTGTCGCGCTCGCCCGTGCTGGCGCTGCCGGATCATGCCCCGCTGCGCCTGCCGATCGGCACGGCCTGCATCGCCTGGGACGGCGGGGACGAGGCGGCCCACGCGCTGCGTGCCGCCGCGCCGCTGCTCAGCGGGTGCAAGAGCGTGCATGTGCTGACCGTCCTGACGGAAAAGGCCGAAGGCTTCCCGCCGACCGATGCGCTGCGCTATCTTTCGCGCCATGGCATCAGCGCCGAACTGCACGAGTTGCCGCGCGGCGAATCGATCGAGGAAACGCTTGCGGCCCGCGCTGCCCAGCTGGGCGCGCAGCTGATGGTCATGGGCGCTTATGGCCATAGCCGGGTGCGCGAATTCCTGTTCGGCGGGATGACTCGCTACTTCCTTGATGAGCAGGCCGCGCCGCCGCTGCTGCTGGTCCATTGATTCAGTTCTGATTGACCTCTGTGCCGCACTGCAACGTTAGGTATGCCTAATGTTGCAGTGCGGCGAATTCGTATGCGGCGCATACGGATGCGATCCTTGCGCCGATTGCATGGCTGGCGGAAATCCGGGAAAATTTGCTGATTCTTGAGCGGAAATGAACAGCAGTTGCACAAAATGCAACGTTGATTGACCTTTTCGCACTTGCACAAAAGCCGAGTCGGACGCATTTAGAACTCGCCTTTCAGGCATCCTCTCCCAAAACTTCCATGGCCCGGTCGGCAACGACCGGGCCTCTTTTTTTGTCCATTTTACCCATGCGCAATGGCCCCATTTGCAAAGCCCGGCATCAGTACCTAGCTTCGCTGCTCACTGGCCGTCCGGCGGCTGCAACAGGAAGAAGGCGATGGCCGAAGCAGGCACCAATCCCGACCCCAAGGCCGTCCGGCTGCAAGTGGCGGCGGCACGGCAGGAAGAGAGCGGGCAGGGCATCGCCCGCCTGCCCAAGAGCGCGATGGGCGCGCTGGGCATCACCGAAGGCGACGTGATCGAGATCGAGGGCAAGCGGATGACCGCGGCCCGCGCCGTGCTGGCCTATGCCGAGGACGAGGGGCTGGACGTGATCCGGCTCGACGGGTTGCAGCGCGCCAATGCCGAAGCTGGCTCGGGCGATCACGTCCAGGTGCGCAAGGGCGAAAGCCGCCCGGCGCAGCGCGTGGTGTTCGCCCCGGCCCAGCGCGAAATGAAGCTGCAGGGGCCGGGCGAGGCGCTGAAGCGCAATTTCTTCGCCCGGCCGCTGCTCGCTGGCGATCTGGTGGCCACTACCGGGCAGACTCCGGTGCGCGACATGCCGCCGCAGGTCGCGCGGATGTTCAACGTGCCGGCCTTTGCGCTGACCCAGATCCGCCTGACCGTGGTGTCCACCGTGCCCAAGGGCCTGGTCCACATCGACGAGAACACCGAAGTCGAACTGCGCGAGGAGTTCGAGGAAGCCAGCGCCGGGCGCGGCGAGGTGAACTATGACGACGTTGGCGGGATGGGTGATACCATCCGCCAGCTGCGCGAAATGGTCGAGTTGCCGCTGCGCTATCCGGAGCTGTTCACCCGCCTGGGCGTCGATCCGCCCAAGGGCGTGCTGCTGCATGGCCCGCCAGGCACCGGCAAGACCCGGCTGGCCCAGGCCGTGGCGAACGAAAGCGATGCCAGCTTCTTCACTATCAACGGCCCGGAAATCATGGGCTCGGCCTATGGCGAAAGCGAACGGCGCCTGCGCGAAGTGTTCGAGGAAGCGGCCAAGGTGGCACCCTCGATCGTGTTCATCGACGAGATCGATTCGATCGCGCCCAAGCGCTCCGGCACGCCCGGCGAAGCGGAAAAGCGGCTGGTCGCCCAGCTCCTGACCCTGATGGACGGGCTGCACACCCGCTCCAACATCGTGGTCATCGCCGCGACCAACCGCCCGGACGCGATCGACGAAGCGCTGCGCCGCCCTGGCCGGTTCGACCGCGAAATCGTGGTCGGCGTGCCGGACGAGAAGGGCCGCCGCGAGATCCTCGGCATCCATACCCGCGGTATGCCGCTCAGCCAGGACGTCGATCTGGATGAACTGGCGCGGACCACGCACGGCTTTGTCGGCGCGGACCTTGGCGCGCTGGCGCGCGAAGCCGCGATCGAGGCGGTGCGGCGGATCATGCCGCAATTGGACCTCGAGGCGCAGACCGTGCCGCCCGAAGTGCTGGAAAGCCTCAACGTCACCCGCGATGATTTCCTGGCAGCGCTGAAGCGCGTCCAGCCATCGGCCATGCGCGAAGTGATGGTGCAGGTGCCCAATGTCGGCTGGGCCGACATCGGCGGCGCGGGCGAGGCGCAGGAAAAGCTGCAGGAAGGGATCGAACTGCCGCTGAAGAACCCGGAAGCCTTCCGGCGGCTGGGGATCCGCCCGGCCAAGGGTTTCCTGCTCTATGGCCCGCCCGGCACCGGCAAGACCCTGCTGGCCAAGGCGGTCGCCAAGGAGAGCGAGGCGAACTTCATCTCGATCAAGTCGAGTGACCTGCTGTCAAAGTGGTACGGCGAAAGCGAACAGCAGATCAGCCGACTGTTTGCGCGCGCGCGCCAGGTTGCGCCCTGCGTGGTGTTCATCGACGAGATCGACAGCCTGGTGCCCGCGCGCGGCAGTGGCGCGAACGAGCCGCAGGTCACGGCGCGGGTGGTCAACACCATCCTGGCCGAAATGGACGGGATGGAGGAACTGTCGAGCGTGGTGCTGGTCGGCGCGACCAACCGGCCCGGGCTGGTCGATCCGGCGCTGCTGCGCCCGGGGCGGCTGGATGAGCTGATCTATGTCGGCACGCCAGATGCGGCGGGGCGCGAACATATCCTCAAGATCCACACCGCGCGGATGCCGCTTGCTGATGACGTCGACCTGGGCGGCATTGCTGGGCAGGCCGAACGCTTCACCGGGGCGGACCTGGAGGATGTGGTGCGCCGCGCCGGCCTGAATGCGATCCGCCGCAAGGGCGGCGATGCCGACCAGGTCAACGCGGCCGACTTTGCCAATGCCCTTGCGGATTCGCGCGCCACGGTCAGCGCCGAAATGGAAGCGGACTACCTCAAGGTCAAAGGCGAGCTGAAAAAGCGCGCCGCCGAGGTGACGGCTACGCAGATCGGCTTTCTTGCTCCCGGCATGGTCAGTTCGACCCGCGACAAGAAGCATTCGTAAGGGCAGCGCCGGTGCGGGATCAGTCCCGCACCGGCGCTGCTACACTTCGGTGCACAGCGCTTCGGGGCAGTGCTCGCGCAGCCAGTCGAGCATCGCCTCGCGCATGGCAAAGCGCAGCCGGGCAAGCTCGGTCGGTCCCTCGGCGCTCATCACCAGCTTGAGCTCGACCGAGCCGACGCGGGCCTCGGAAACCTGCAGCTGGCCGGTGCGCTGGTCCCAATCGGGATGGGCGCGCAGCGCGGCTGCATAGGCTTCGCGGATCGGCTGGATCGCATGGCCCGGTCGCACCGGCAGGACCACCGATCCGGTGATGCCGCCGCCCACCCGGGTCCAGTTCTGGAAACTTGCGTCCAGGAACTTGGCCGTGGGCACGATGATGCGGCGTTCGTCGTTGGTGCGGATCACCACGTAGGACAGGCGGATATCCTCCACCCGGCCGCTTTCGCCATCGATCACCACGAAATCGCCCAGCCGGATCGGCTCGGTCAGCGCGATCTGGATGCCGGCAATCAGGCTTTTCAGCGCGGGCTGCGCCGCCGCGCCGACCGCCAGGGTGGCAAACCCGGCCGAGGCCATCAGCGTCACGCCGACGTTGCGCACGCCCGGAATGCCGAACAGCATCAGCGCCACGGTAATGAACACGATGCCGAAACCCAGCGTGCGCGAAAAGATCGCCACGCGGGTGCGGCGGCTGCGCGCGGCCATCACGTCCTCGCTTTTGTCGACATGGCTGTCGAGCACTTCGGCGAACGCCTTGACCAGCGCGAAGGCGGCCCAGCCCATCAGCGCGGGCTGGACGAAGCGCGCCGCCACGTCCCAGCCGCGCGCGATCAGCGGGTCGGCTTCGGCCGCAAGCGAGATGCCCACCGCCACCATGCCCCAGCGCAGCGGCTGGCGCAGGCGGCCGAACACCAGTTCATCCGAAGTGGATGTGGACAGCCGCGCTGCCCGGCCCAGCAGCATGAACAGGCCAAGGTGAACCGCCAGCGCCGCGCCCACCGCGATCCCGCCGTGAATGCCGGCGCGGGTCAGTGCCTCGGACCAGCCGGCCAGTTGCCCCAGCGTCGGCATGGCCGCGGCCATCAATGCGCCGCCCCCCAACTTGGCCCGGTGCCCACTTCCACGCCCAGCGGCACCGAGAGGTCAACCGAGGGCCGCGCCGCGCCGGCCATCACGCTGCGGATCACTTCGCTGGCGGCCTCGGTATCCGCCTCGGGCAATTCGAACACCAGTTCATCGTGCACTTGCAGCAGCATCCGCACATGGCCCAGCCCGGCAGCTTCCAGCGCGGGCATCATCCGCACCATCGCGCGCTTGATGATGTCGGCGCAGGTGCCCTGGATCGGCGCGTTGATCGCGGCGCGTTCGGAACCCATGCGCTCGTTCGGGTTGCCCGAATTGATCCGGGGGAACCAGCATTTGCGCCCGAACAGCGTTTCCGAATAGCCCTGCGTCCGCACGCTTTCCAGCGTCGCGTGGATGTAGCCGCGAATGCCGGGGAAGCGCTCGAAATAGCGGTCGATCATCGCCTGCGCCTCGTCCGAGGTCACTCCCAGCCGTCCGGCCAGCCCCCAGCGGCTGATGCCATAGAGGATAGCGAAATTGATCGTTTTGGCCCGGCCTCGCGTGTCGCGGTTGACCTCGCCGAACATTTCCAGCGCGGTGCGGGCGTGAATGTCCTCGCCCTTGGCGAAGGCGTCCTTCAGTTCCGGCACGTCGGCCATGTGCGCGGCCAGGCGCAGTTCGATCTGGCTGTAGTCCGCCGCCAGGATGACGTTGCCCGGCTCGGCCACGAAAGCATCGCGGATCTGCCGGCCGATCTCGGTGCGGATCGGGATGTTCTGCAGGTTCGGCTCGGTCGACGACAAGCGCCCGGTCTGCGCGCCGACGAGGCTGTAGCTGGTGTGGACCCGGCCCGTTTCGGGATTGATCGCGGCTTGCAGCGCTTCGGTATAAGTGGATCGCAATTTGGACAGCTGGCGCCATTCCAGCACCTTTTCGGCAATCGGCGCGCCTTCCCCGGACAATCGCTCCAATACCGACTGGTCGGTCGAGTATTGCCCGGTCTTGCCCTTCTTGCCCCCCTTGTAGCCCAGTTTGTCGAACAGCACTTCGCCCAGCTGCTTGGGGCTGCCGATGGTGAAAGGCTGGCCGGCGAGCTGGTGAATCTCGCCCTCCAGCGCGGCGATCACCTCGGCAAAGGCGCTGGACAGGCCGGCCAGCTTCTCGCGGTCAACCTTGATCCCGTGCCGCTCCATCTGCGCCACCACCGCCACCAGCGGGCGGTCGACCCGTTCGTAAACGCGGGTCGCGCCTTCGGCGGCAAGGCGCGGCTTGAACAGCTGGTGCAGCCGCCATGTGACGTCCGCATCCTCGGCGGCATATTCGGTCGCACGGTCCAGCAGCACTTCGCCGAAGGGGATCGCCTTCTTGCCCGTCCCGCAGACCTCCTTGAACGCCAGGGTGGTGTGGCCAAGGTGGCGGGTGGCCAGTTCGTCCATCCCGTGGCCGCCGCCGATACCATCCTCGCTGCGCCCGGCATCGAGGTCGAAGCTCATCACCATGGTATCGTCGATCGGACTGACCGAAATACCGTTCCGCGCCAACACGTTAAGGTCGTACTTGGCGTTCTGTCCCACCTTCAGCACCGCATCGCTTTCCAGCAGCGGCTTGAGCCGGGCGAGCGCCTGAGCCTTGTCCACCTGCTGCGGCTTTTCGGCGAACATGTCGCTGCCGCCGTGGCCCAGCGGGATATAGCAGGCCTGGTTCGGCCCCAGCGCCAGGCTGATCCCGGTCAGGTCTGCCCGCAGCGCATCAAGCGCGCTGGTTTCGGTATCGAAAGCCACCAGCCGCGCGGCCATGGCGCGCTCGATCCAGCGGTCCAGTTCCTCCAGCGTCTGGACGCAGGCGTAGCTGCCGCGATCCACCGCCGGCCAGGCGGGCAGGGGCTGGCGGTTGCCCTCCGTGCTGGCCGCCGCTCCGGCGATGACGGGCTTGGCCGGGTGCAGCTGGGTCTTGCGTTCCGGGCTGCCGCGCCCGCCGTCCAGCCGCTTGAGCAGGCTGGTAAAGCCGTGTTCCTCAAGAAAACCGACCAGCGGTCCGGGCGGGATTTCCCCTAGCTTGAAATCGTCGAGCGGCAGCGGCAGATCGCAGTCTTCCTTCAGCGCCACCAGCACGCGGCTGAGGCGCGCCATCTCGGCATGCTCGATCAGGTTGTCGCGCAGCTTCGAAGCCTTCATCTCCGGAGCGGCGGCAAGCGCGGCTTCGAGGCTGCCATGGTCCTGGATCAGCTTGGTCGCGGTCTTGGGGCCGATCCCGCGAATGCCGGGGACGTTGTCAACCGCGTCGCCCATCAGCGCCAGTACATCGCCGACCAATTCGGGGGCGACGCCGAATTTCTCGGCGACTTCGGGAATGTCGATCCGCTGGTTCTTCATCGTGTCCAGCATGTCGATCCGGCCTGCGCCGCACGGGCCGACCAGTTGCATCAGGTCCTTGTCCGAGCTGACGATGGTCACGTCCCAGCCGCGCACGCAGGCGGCGCGGGCATAGGAGGCGATCAGGTCGTCGGCTTCCAGCCCCTGTTCCTCGATGCACGGCAGGCTGAAGGCGCGGGTGGCATCGCGGATCAACGGGAACTGCGGCTTCAGGTCCTCGGGCGGGGGCGGGCGATTGGCCTTGTAGTCGGGGAAGATGTCGTTGCGGAACGACTTGCCCGAGGCATCGAGGATCACCGCGAGGTGAGTCGGCCCATCAGCCTTGTTGAGATCGTCGGCCAGCCGCCACAGCATGGTGGTATAGCCATAGACCGCGCCGACCGGCACGCCTTGCGGGTTCGTCAGCGGCGGCAGGCGGTGATAGGCGCGAAAAATATAGGCCGAACCATCGACCAGGTAGAGATGCTGTTTGGGCTCCATGCCGGGCAGCCTAGCAGGCCAGGACCGCGCTGGTAAGCCGGGGCGGGCGACTATCCCGGCGAATCAGCGCGGTCATCACCTTGCCACATTTGCCTGCGACTGAACGCAAAGCAGTGGAAAACAGGGCTCTTTTTGCGCGCCATGCAGCAAGGTCTTGCATCGCCGCGCGAAGCCGACTATTTGGGCCGAGAAGTCTACTGATAAGGTAGGCTTTCCGTTCGGTCGCCCAAGCCTTGTGCAGAATCGACCGCGCGTGGTCCACTCGCTGTTCAAGGAATTCTATTCATGCGCAAGATCGTTCTCGCCGCCGTCGCCGCCAGCGCCGCTCTCGCCCTGTCGGCCTGCTCGGCTGAAAAGGCTGAAGACGCCGCTGCCGCCGCTTCGGACGCCGCCACCGAAGCCGCTTCGGACGCCGCTGCCGCCGCCACCGACGCTGCTGGCGCTGCCGCCGACGCCGCTGGTGCCGCTTCGGGCGCCGCTGCTGACGCCGCGACCGCCGCTTCGGGCGCCGCTGCCGACGCCGCTGCCGCTGCTGCGGACGCTGCCAAGAAGATGTAATCTTCGCCGCACGGCACACGAATTGGGGCGCGAAGGGTTGACCTTCGCGCCCCTTTTCTTTTGGCGATTGTATACCTTGCAAACGCAAGATTGGGTTTCAGTCGTAATCGCTTAAATCTGGCGGATCGTAACGGGCTGACAACCCATCAATCATGAGCTCGATCTTCCCCAAGTCTCCTGCTAGGTC
>NZ_JAYRKX010000040.1:0-3254 GCF_041905565.1 Novosphingobium sp.
CCAGGCTGCTCCTGCCAGAACGGCGAAAGAGAGCAGTTTGTTGCGCCGCATGCGGCCGCGGATGTGCCCGATGTAGGTGAGATCCGGATCAAGCAGGATCAGCAGCTCTTCGGCGACCTGCGCAGGCTTGGCCCTGCTGCGCAGCGCGGCGAGTGTCGCACGTAGTGCTAGGCGTTGCCTGCGCGCTTCTTCGACGGCCGCATCGAAGCGCCCGTTCATGAGCGACCGTGATGCTGACTTGACCCCAGCCATCGGAAGAACACACTCTCGGTACGCCAGGCGATAGTGCGCCAGGCCGCCAATCCGCAGGCCAAGGCACACAGCGCCAACCCCGTCGCAACGATCAGCCCCGCCAGTCCGGGAGCCGGCACGTGAGCCGAAAGTGCGGTAATCGCCGCCTGGGTGAGCGCCAGCAAACCGCACAGCAGTGAACCGAGTCCGATTGCAGCAAGCCCCGCCGCCTTCAGCGCCTGGCTCTTCAACTCCGCCAGTTCGAGCCGGGCGAGCTTCACCTCCGCTTCGGCCCAGGCGCGACCGTCCCGCGCCAGGTGCTCAAAGAGATGACCGATGAGCGGCCGTTCGCCCGAAGTATCGTCGCTGGAATTTTGCATACGCCACTCACCACCTGCGCACTGGCGCGAAGCAAGGTTGTGCATCATTCCGATGCAACGCAGTGCGCCCAGCTTGGTTCCAGAAGCTGCATGTGTGGTGCATCTCAAAAAAAAAGGCCCCGCATGGGCGGGGCCGGAGGTACAGGCAGTTTCAAAGGGGGAGGGAGACACTGCCCGGGTAACATCGCCATCATGGCGCATCACCAGCCTGCGGCGGGCGTGAACGACCACGGCGACCGGCAGCCCGCCGCATGCGGCCTGCGTACCTTGCGGCGCCAGCGCGGTTCTGAACCAATTGCGTGATCACGAGGCCTGCCAAGATACTGCCGCCGAGGGTGGCGAGCGGATGCCGCCGCGCGATCTCCCGCGCGTCGGAGACCATGTCCGGGAGATCGCTGTCGAGAACATAGCCTGCGAGGTCTTCGAGGCTGTCCGCTGCGGTCTCGGCATAGGTGCTGACGGCGGGCAGAGCCGGCAGCGACACGCTGAACTGGCGGATCGTGTCGGCAAGTGTTTCCAGCTGGCCAGAGGCATATTCGCGGCGGCTTTCGGCCAGGCTTCCCGCCATCGTCAGAAGGTCGTCGAACAGGGCACGGCCCTCGCTTCGCCGGTTACCCTGATTACCCTGACCGCGCGTGCGGGCGCGGGATCGCGATCCGGCCATGGAGTACCTCCCGTTGTGTTGCGTCGGTGTTGCGGCGTTAACTGGCGCCCTTGCGAAATGTTCCCGCAGTGGAACTTCACGCCGCGCGCCACCGCCGCAAGGAGGAACCGCTCGCCGCGACGGCGCGTTCACGCCGCTCAGTATCCCCATCACATGCATGGAAGGTGACGTGACATGAGACTTCGCATGATACTTGCCGGAACGGCTCTCGGCGCGCTGATGATCGGCGGCGTCCCGCTTCCCGGTGCGTCCTCGCTTGTCCCGCAGGCCGAGGCCGCGGTCGATGTCAGCATCGGCGTTTTCTACGACCAGATCGCCCAGTATGGCGACTGGGTGAGCTATAGGGGTGGTTATGTGTTCATTCCCGGTCGCGTCGGCCCCGGCTGGCGTCCCTACACGCTGGGCCACTGGGTCTACACCAACCGCTACGGCTGGACCTGGGCGTCGGACGAGCCCTTCGGCTGGGCCACCTATCACTATGGCCGCTGGGGCTATGGCGACGACATCGGCTGGTACTGGGTTCCGGGCAATCGCTGGGCGCCAGCCTGGGTGAGCTGGCGGCGCAGCAACGACTACGTGGTCTGGGCGCCGCTGCCGCCAGCACGCCGCGGTGGATCAGACATCTCCATCAACATCACGGTCGGCGATATCCCGGATTACTACTGGGTGGCGGTGCCCACGCGGCGCTTCCTCGCGCCCGATCTTCGTGCCGACATCGTGCACGACGACCGCGAAGCCCGACGTGTGGTCCGGGAAACGAGGTTCCTCGGCACGCCGCGCGTCAACAGCGATATCGTGGTCAACAACGTGATCGACGTCGACGTGATCTCGCGCGAGACGGGCAAGCGCGTGCGCCCGGTCGAGGTCCGACGCACCGACAATCCTGTCGAGGCGCGGGCCGGCGCCGGCGAAGTGACGGTGTTCGAGGGCAAGCTCTCGACCGACACGAAGGACCGTCCGCAGAAGCTGAGCGATGTCAGCCGGATCAAGAAGATCAAGCGCGGCGACAAGGCCAACGCGACCGGCGCGACCGCCCCGGCCGACACGGGCGCGACTCCGGCTGTGGCCCAGCCGCCAGCCAGCGGTGCGGCCGCCACGACGCCTGCCGAAAGCGACACCACGACGAATGCCAAGGACAACGTCCAGCCTGCGGGCAAGAAGAAGATGCAGGACCAGAATGCATCGACGCCCGACGTCTCCGGTCAAAAGCCCGCGAAGCAGGTGCAAGACCAACAGACCGGCAAGAAGCGCAAGAAGACCACGGGCAATGCTGCATCCTCGCCCGATGCCATGGGGCAGCAGCCGGCCACCCAGGCTCAGGACCAGCCGACGGGCAAGCGGAAGAAGAAGCAGCCCGCAATGGACGACACGTCCACCGGCTCAACCACGCCGGCACCGGACCTGACGAAGGGCAATGGCAATCCGCGCAAGAACAAGGCGTCGCAGCCGGCGCAGGATGGCAACGCCAATGCACCGGCCAGCGACAATGGCCAGGGCAAGCGCCAGAAGAACCAGGTGCCTTGCGACGCCGCCACGGACCCGAGTTGCGCGCCCGCGCAATGATGCGCCAGTACGGCACCGGCGGCCGGCCCCCTCGCGGGGCCGGTTCCGTTTCAGAGCTTGAGTTTCTGCCGCAGCTTCGGCATCTCCGCCCATGGATCGGCCTTGAGCTTCGAGAGCCTCGCCAAGGCGTTCTTCAGCGTGAAATGGCTGGCCGAGGGCAGCGCTTTCAGTTCACTCCAATCAAGCGGCATGGCCACGGGGGCTCCGGTCCGCGCCCGCGTCGAATAGGGTGCCACCGCCGTGGCACCGCGGCCATTGCGCAGGTAGTCGATGAAGATGCGTCCCTTGCGCCGCGCCTTGGACATCGTGGCGATGTAGCGCGCGGGATCATCGGCAGCCATCTGCTGTGCCACCAGCCTGGTGAAGGTCTTGGCAGCTTCCCAGTCGAGTTCGGGCAGCAAGGGTACGGTGACGTG
>NZ_JAYRKX010000041.1:0-3193 GCF_041905565.1 Novosphingobium sp.
GCGCTGACGGTGTGGACGAACTTGGCCTGCGCGACCGGGTTGAACAGGACCGAATAGAAATCGGTCACTTCCATGCGCATGGTTTCAGGATTGAAGCGCGCACCGACCGGATTCTGCATCCAGCCGTTGGCGATCAGGATCCACAGCGCCGAGAGGTTGGAGCCAAGCGCGACGAGGAAGGTGACGGCAAGGTGCCCGACTTTTGAAAGCTTGTCCCAGCCGAAGAACATCAGGCCCACAAACGTCGCTTCAAGGAAGAAGGCCATCAGCCCTTCGATCGCCAGCGGTGCGCCGAAGATGTCGCCGACATAGTGAGAGTAATAGGCCCAGTTGGTTCCGAACTCGAACTCCATCGTGATCCCGGTGGCCACGCCGAGCACGAAGTTTATGCCGAACAGCTTGCCCCAGAAGCGCGTGATGGTCCGCCAGATTTCCCGGCCGGTCATCACATAGATGCTTTCCATGATGACCAGCAGGAACGACAGACCAAGCGTCAGGGGAACAAACAGAAAGTGATACATCGCGGTAAGCGCGAACTGGAGCCGACTTAGCTCGACAACAGCCATATCCATATGC
This sequence comes from Novosphingobium sp., assembly GCF_041905565.1. GTDB lineage: Bacteria > Pseudomonadota > Alphaproteobacteria > Sphingomonadales > Sphingomonadaceae > Novosphingobium. Next base: position 577 of record NZ_JAYRKX010000041.1, read on the forward strand.
ACGCTCCTTTACCGGCCCCGATTGACCGGATGGGACTCGACTCAGCGCATCCACTCAATTATTGAATTTGCGAATATGCTAATATGAAACTGTCGTCAATCGCGACCTGAAAGCTCCCATGCCGCCGCAACAGTCCCAATTCGCAGCCACAAGGCCGCCCCGTCCGGCCACCCCGATCGCTGCACTGTGGTGGCTGGGCGACACGGTGGGCGCCGTGCTGTTTGCCGGGTGTCTGGCCGCGTTCATCGCATCGTGGACAGCCGGGGGACTTTCGGCGCAGGCTTGGTGGCTGCTGGCCGGGATCGGCATCAGCGGCTTGCTTCGCGCTGGCGCGCAAGCCCTGGCGGGGCTGGCGGGCCAAAAGGCTGCCGCCCATGCAAAGTCTGCCTTGCGGGCCCGCGTGATGACCGCGCTGCTGCCCAGCGGGCAGATACGCGGCCGCCTGATCGGCGAGGACCTGCGCGTGGCGATCGACGACGTGGAAGCGCATGAGGGGCTGATCGCCCGCTTTCAGCCGCTGCGTCACGCCGCGATGCTGTCGCCCTTCATCATTGCCATGGCCGTCGCCTTGGCCAGCTGGTTTTCCGCCCTGATCCTGCTGGCTACGCTGATCCCCTTCGGGGCGGGCATGGCGCTGGCGGGGCTGGCCGGGAAAGCTGAGGCGGACCGGCAGTTCCTGGCCCTGTCGCGCCTGTCCGGCCTGTTCGTTGATCGCGTGGCTGCTCTGCCGGCGATCCTGGCCTTCGGGGCGGAGGATCGCGTGACACGCCAGATCGGCGGGGCAGCCCGCGACGTGGCGGGGCGCACGATGCAGGTCTTGCGGATCGCGTTCGTATCCAGCGCCATGCTGGAATTCTTCGCCGCCCTGTCCGTCGCTCTGGTGGCGGTCTATTGCGGCTTCTCGCTGCTGGGGCTGCTGCCGTTCCCGGCTCCCGAAGACCTGAGCCTTAGCGAGGCCTTCTTCGCCCTTGCGCTGGCTCCGGAGTTCTATCTTGGCATGCGGCGGCTCGCGGCGGCCTACCACGACAAGCAGCAAGGCCAGGCTGCCGAACGCAGCGTGGCCACCGCGCTGGACCAGGCCCACTTACCGGCGGTGCAAGCCAGAGCCGTCCCGCGCAATCGCATCGGCCAACTCCGCGCCGAAGGTCTGACGATCCGCTATGCTGATGACAACTGTATTGGTCCGGTGAGCGCGTGCTGGCAGGGCCCCGGCCTGCACGTGGTGACCGGACCGACCGGCGCCGGAAAATCCTCGCTGCTCCATGCCCTGATCGCCCTGGCGCCGGTATCGGCGGGCCGGATCATCCTTGATGACACGCCAGTCGCCGCGAGCGCGTTGCCGGCCCTGACAGGCTGGGCCGGGCAGCGCCCCCTGCTGCTGCCCGGCACATTGGCGGACAACCTTCGGCTTGGCGGCAAGGACCTTGGACCGCAGGAACTCGCCCGGCTAACCGATGCGAGCGGCCTGGCCGCCGTTATTGCCGCGCGGGGCGAAGACCTGACGATCGATCCGCGTGGGTCCGGCCTGTCTGGCGGCGAACGGCGGCGGATCGGGCTGGTGCGCGCAATTGCCAGCGGGCGGCCACTGCTGCTGCTTGACGAGCCGACCGCCGATCTCGATCCCGAAACCGCAGCCAAGGTCATTGCCTTGCTGCATGACACCGCCCGCACCCGTCTGGTGATCGCTGCCACGCACGATCCGGCGCTGATCGCCTGTGCAAAAAGCCGCATGGTGATGCCATGATCGAGCGCCTCCTGCGCGATGCAACCCGGCGGCAACGCCGCAGCACGGCTATTGCCATCGGCCTGGCGATGGTCGCGGCACTGGCGGGCGTGGCGTTGCTGGCGCTGTCTGGCTGGTTCCTGACCGGCGCCGCCCTTGCCGGCGCGGGCGGCGTGGCCAGTGTGCGCGCCTTCAACTACCTGCTGCCAAGCGCCGGGATCCGGGGGCTGGCGATCGCCCGCACGCTCAGCCGTTATGGCGAGCGCCTGTTCGGCCACCAGGCCGCGCTGTTTGCCCTGGCGGATTTGCGCCCCGCCCTGTTTGCCCGGCTGGCGGCAAGCGATCCGTCACTTTCTCTGGCCCGGTCAAGCGGCGACATGGCGGCCCGGCTTGGCTCCGATGTCGATGCGCTGGAGGACAGCGTGGTTCGCAAGGTCACGGTTCCGGGCGCCTTGGCTGGGGCAGTAGCAGGCCTGATCGCGGCGAGTCTGGCGGGCTGGCCGGCGGCGCTGACGCTGCTGGCGGGGCTTGCGACCATGCGGCTGGCCTCTTGGATGCTGACACCGCGCCTGCTGGCGCGGCCCCGACAGGAGCATGCCGCAGCGCTCAATCGCCTCAAGGCCGACTATGCGAGCTATGCAGCCTGTTCCGGCGAGATCGCAGTCTATGGGTTGGGCACGCGGGTCATCACCGCACTGGAACCGCACACCCGTGCGCTCGACACGGCGCGCGGCGCGCTGGTCCGGGGCGAAGTGCTGCTCCAGGGCGTGCAATTGGTGCTGGCAGCCTTGACCGTGGCGGGCGTGCTGGCGCTGGCCGATGGCGGCGCGGCGCTGGTGGCCCTGGCGGCCCTTGCCGCAGCGGCCACGACGGAAAACTGGTCGACGCTGGCCC
>NZ_JAYRKX010000007.1:0-162200 GCF_041905565.1 Novosphingobium sp.
CCCGTTTAAGGTACCCTGTGGGTGGTTGGGCCGGGGGAGCGGGCTGGTGTTGCTAGCTGATCGCGGAGGCGATCAGCGCACCAAACAAGGGATTCTAGAGCGCTTTTCCCGCCCGCCCGGCCAGCTCGGTCACGAACTGCCAGGCGACCCGGCCCGAACGCTGCCCGCGCCGCTTCGACCATTCCAGCGCATCGCCCTCGTTCCAGTCGAGGCCGTGCTGCGCGCAATAGCCGCCGACAATCGCCAGGTACTGGTCCTGGGTGCAGTTGTGGAACCCGATCGACAGGCCAAAGCGGTCAGCCAGCGCCAGCCGGTCGTCCACCGCGTCGCGCGGGTTGATCGGATCGTCCTGTTCGGCGAGGTGCCGGGGAACAATCGCGCGGCGGTTTGACGTTACCGCCAGCCGAACATTGCCCGGGCGCGCCTCGACCCCGCCTTCCAGCCACGAACGCAGCGCGCGCGGCCCAGCCGAATCGCCATCCTCGAAGCCCAGATCGTCGATGAACACCAGGAAACGCCGCTCCAGACGGCCGAGCTGGCCGAACAGCGGGGCCAGCGCCGACAGCGCCTCGGGTGCGACCTGGATCAGGGCGACGCGGCCCGGATCACCGGCCTGCGCGGCAACCACGCTGGCGCGCAGCAGCGCGCTCTTGCCCATCCCGCGCGATCCCCACAGCAGCATGTCATGCGCGGCGTGGCCTGCCGCCAGCCGGGCGACATTGTCGACCACGCGCTGCTTCTGCTCGTCGATCCCCTGCAGCAGGTCCAGCGGCGGGGCGACGATCCGGGCCACGGCGCGCGCGCCGTGCTGGTCCCAGACATAGGCCGGGTCGGCGCTCCAGTCCGGCACCGGGACAGCGGGCGGGGCCAGCCGTTCCAGCGCCGCGGCAATCCGCGCCAAGGGATCGCCCTGATCGCTCATCCGGCCAGCGCCTCGGCGTCGAGGGCATAGAGCAGCCCGGCTCCGTCCGTGGCGGCGGCTTTCAGTCCGCGTGCTTCGGGCACCAGGTGAGTGTTGAAATAGCCCGCAATCACCGGCTTGGTTTGCGCCAGCTTGCCTTCGGCCGCGCCAACCTGGCGCAGCAGCTGCCACCCGGCCACGGCCACCGCGCACATCGTGCAGAACGGCACCGATCCCGCCAGTTTGTCGTCCAGGCTCGCCTCGCCGGCCATCCAGTGCGCGACCTCGATGCAGTCGTCCGCCAGCGCCTTGAGCTGCGGGGCCGCGCCATCGGCGGCGCGCGCGACATCGGCCAGCAGCGCGGTCAGCACTGCCCCGCCTTCATAGCCCAGCTTGCGGGTCACCAAGTCGGCGGCCTGGATGCCGTTGGTCCCTTCATAGATCGGCGCGATCCGCGCATCGCGGTAATGCTGCGCCGCGCCGGTTTCCTCGACAAAGCCCATGCCGCCGTGGATCTGCACGCCGAGGCTGGCCACTTCGCAGCCCACATCGGTGCCCCAGGCCTTGATCAGCGGCACCAGGCAATCGGCGCGGGCCTGCGCCCCATCGACGCTTAGCGCACCGCGATCGACCTGGCCGGCGGTGTAATAGAGCAGCGCCCGCGCCCCTTCGGTCAACGCGCGCATCCGCAGCAGCATGCGCCGCACGTCGGGATGCTCGACAATCGCCACCGGATCCTTGCCGGGCGCGCCGGCGCGGGCCGATTGCACCCGCTCGCGCGCGTAATACTGCGCCTGCTGCAGTGCGCGTTCGGCAATCTGCACGCCCTGGCTGCCGACGTTGATGCGCGCCGAATTCATCATCGTGAACATGGCCTTCAGGCCTTCGTTCTCGTGACCGACCAGTTCACCCACGCAGGCGTCATTGTCGCCAAAGCTCATCACGCAGGTCGGGCTGGCCATGATCCCCAGCTTGTGTTCCAGGCCGACGACGCGCACGTCGTTGCGCGCGCCCAGCGTCCCGTCCACCGCGACGTGGAACTTGGGCACCACGAACAGGCTGATCCCGCGGCTGCCCGCCGGGGCACCGGGGGTGCGGGCCAGCACCAGGTGGACGATGTTCTCGGCCAAGTCATGCTCACCCCAGGTGATGAAGATCTTGGTCCCCTTGATCAGGTACTTGCCGGTGTGTTCGCCATCGCTGATCGGCACGGCGGTGGTGCGCAGCGCGCCGACATCGCTGCCGGCCTGCGGCTCGGTCAGGTTCATCGTTCCCGACCACTGCCCGCTGATCAGCTTTTCGAGGTAGAGCGCCTTCTGCGCCGCGCTGCCGTGGTGGCTCAGCGCCTCGATCGCGCCAACGGTCAGCATCGGCAGCAGGCCGAAGGCCATGTTGGCCGTGCCGACATTCTCGATCACGTTGGCTGCAAGGGTGAACGGCAGGCCTTGGCCGCCGAATTCGCTGTCGCCCGAAATCGCGTTCCAGCCCTGTTCGACATAGCCGCGGTAGGCCTCGGCAAAGCCGGCCGGCAGGGTCACCCGGCCATCGGCCAGCACGGCGCCCTGTTGATCGCCCACGCGGTTGAGCGGCGCCCATTCGCCGGCGGCGAATTGGCCGATCCCTTCGACGATGGCTTCGACCATGTCGGGGCTGGCGGCAGCGAAGCGATCGTGTGCGGCCAGTTCCTCGATCCCCGCGTTGACGCGGATGGCCAGGATCTGGTCGGCGGTGGCGGCGGTGTATTCCATGCGCGCTTTTCCTTGGCTTTGGTTCCCTTCGCCTATAGCGGGAGGACGATGTCCGGCAAGCATGACAGTCCCCAGGTGCGCGTGGCCGATGCGGCGGGAATCGCCGCTGCGGCGGCCCTGCTGCGCGGCGGCGGGCTGGTCGCCGTGCCGACCGAAACGGTCTATGGCCTGGCCGCGCGGGCGGACAGTGCCGATGCCGTAGCGGCAATCTACCGCGCCAAGGGGCGGCCCGATTTCAACCCGCTGATCGTCCACGTCCCCGACCTGGCCCGGGCCGAAGAACTGGTCATGATCGACGATCGCGCCAGAAAATTGGCCGCAGCGTTCTGGCCAGGCGCGCTGACCATGGTCCTGCCGCTGCGCGATGGCGCGCGAATCGCCCCGGCCGTCACCGCGGGCCTGCCCACCCTGGCGCTGCGCTGCCCCGCGCACCCGGCGATGCGTGCCCTGCTGGAGGAAGGCGACCTGGCGCTGGCCGCCCCATCGGCCAACCGCAGCGGCGGGGTCAGCCCGACCACGGCGGCGCATGTGGTGCAATCGCTGGGTGAGCAGGTGCCGCTGGTGCTCGATGGCGGGGCCTGCGCGGCGGGGATCGAATCGACCATTGTTGCCCTGCGTGCCGATGGCAGCTGGCAGGTGCTGCGCCCCGGCCCGATTACCGAGGCGCAGATTTCCGCCATTCTTGGCGCTCCGGCTGGCCTCGTGACGTCAGACCGGATCGAAGCGCCGGGACAATTGGCGAGCCACTATGCCCCCGGCAAGCCGGTGCGCCTGAACGCTGCCGCAGCCCATCCGGACGAGTTCCTGATCGGTTTTGGTCCTGTCGCGGGCGCGGTCAGTCTGTCGTCTGCGGGCGACCTGGCCGAAGCGGCGGCGCGGCTCTACGATTGCCTGCATCAGGCGGCCGGTGCCGCTCAGCCGCGCATCGCCATTGCGCCGATCCCCGATGAAGGCATCGGCATCGCGATCAACGACCGCTTGCGCCGCGCCGCGGTTTAGGTTGAGTCCTTGTTTGGTGCGCTGATCGCCTCCGCGATCAGCTTGCAACACCAGCCCGCTCCCCCGGCCCAACCACCCACAGGGTACCTTTAACGGGTGGTTGGGCCGGGGGAGCGGGCTGGTGTTGTTAGGACAGGCCGGATGGCCTGTCCGCACCGCCGTAAGGCGGAAATCAGCGCGCTTCGTAAGGCACGCTCGGCATCAGGCGCTGCATTTCGTACCAGGCGGTCTCGCGCTTGCGGCAGGCTTCGGCATCGCCGCGCCCGCACTTTTCGCTCTGCTTGCGGTATTCGCGGTCAAGCTGCCCCAGGCGCTCCTCGCGGCGGCGGATTTCGCGGCCGCGCTTTTCGTCGCGTTCGGACTGGCTGACCGTGGCGACATCGACCAGCGTGCTGCCGGCGTCGATCGCCCGGCCCGTGCCGCGCACCGGCATGCTGGCCAGATCGACAACCGCTCCGGCGGCGCCGCAGCCCGATAGCGGCAAGATCAGGAAGGCCGCGGTCATTCGTCCAGACATGAAGCAACCCCGCACTGCGTGACGATCCGTGACATCGTAGCAGCGCGGGGTTGCACTGCGATGAACCGGGGGCGGTGGTTCATCGCAGGAGCGGGGCAGGGCGGCCTATTCGCCCTTGGTGACCGTTTCGCAGACCAGCTTGCCGGAACCCATCGCGCTCAGCTTGCAGCGGGCGCGGCCCTTGACCGTGATATTGCCCGAGCCGACAATGCTGGCCTCGACCTCGCCGTCCGAGGCGAAGCTGGCGTCGCCCGAACCAGCTATGGTCACCTTGGCGCTTTCGGCCTTGAGCGCATCCATCGCGGCCGAACCGCTGCCGGCGACCGTCACGTCCAGTTTCCTGACATTGCCCGCGCCGCGGAAATTACCCGATCCGGCAATGGTCAGGTCGAGCTTTTCTGCCGCTACGCTGGGCGATTCGATGTTGCCTGAACCGGCGATGGTCACCTTGGCCTCGCTGGCCAGGGCCTCGGCGTGGATCTTGCCCGAACCGGCCATCACGACTTCGCGCGGGGCCGGCATGGTCACGGTGATCACCGCGATCTTGCCGTCCTTGCCGAATACCTTGTCCTTGCGCAGGATCCCGAGCGACCCGTCCTTCAGGGTGAAGCGCAGCGCGTCCTTTGCCTCGGCATCGCCATCAACGCTGATCGCCAGCTTGTCGCCTGATGTGATGCGGACTTCGTCCGGGCCAAGCAGCACCAGTTCCTGCGGCGGCGCGCCCGACAGGTCGAGTTCGGCGAGCGGTTTGCCCTCTTCACCGTTGAGCTTGATGTTCGCGCCGTCGCAGCCCGAAACCCCGGCGGCGAGAACCAGTGCCAGCGCCGGGGCAAACGACCTGACGATCCTGTCCAGCTTGAGCTTCATTGTTACCTCCTGCCATGTGTATTAATGTAGTAATACGGCAAGGCAGATATTTCAAGGGGCGCGCGCAACGAAAAAGGGCCGCCCCTTGCGGGACGGCCCCTTTCAGCCGGCAGAAGCCGGGCAGGATCAGGCCGTGGCCTGCTCCGCATAGTATTTGGGCGCGTGCTCGTTGAGGATCGCGAGGATCTTCTTCAGCGCGGCCGGCTCGTCAGTTTTTTCCATCGCGGCCAGCTCGCGCGCGAGGCGCGAGGAGGCTGCTTCGAAAATCTGCCGTTCCGAATAGCTCTGTTCCGGCTGATCGTCGGCGCGGAACAGGTCGCGGGTCACTTCGGCGATCGACACCAGGTCGCCCGAATTGATCTTGGCTTCGTATTCCTGGGCGCGGCGCGACCACATGGTGCGCTTGACCTTGGGCTTGCCCTTCAGCGTATCGAGCGCTTCGCGCAGGGTCTTGTCCGAAGACAGCTTGCGCATCCCGATCGCTTCGACCTTGTTGGTCGGCACGCGCAGGGTCATGCGCTCCTTTTCAAACCGCAGTACATAAAGTTCCAGCTTCATCCCGGCGATTTCCTGCTCAAGCAGTTCGATCACCCGCCCGACACCGTGCTTGGGATAAACGACGTAGTCACCAACTTCGAAGGCGTGCGCCTTGGCCACCATGTAACGTCCTTTCACTCGTCAGGACTGCCATGCGCGGAACTTCGCGCGTTGCAAACGGGGCACTGGGACAGCGAACGGGTAAAGAATTGCGACCCGGTCCGATGTGTCCATCAACCGTCTTGCCAGCCCTGCCTTTCATGATCGTCGGCTGCCGAATGGGGCGCGCGGCCCCGGCAGTCGCGGATTATATAGCATATCCGCAACAATATTGCCAGCGCGGAGAATCCCACGCCGGCACAGGGGCTTTCAGCTGCAATCGATGACGCACCGGGCCGCCTGCGGCAGCCCGATTCGCGCCGGAATCAGTCGCCTTCGCCGGGCTCGGCCGAGAAGTACTTGTCGAACTTGCCTTCTTCGCCCTTGTGCTCGTCGGCGTCGGGCGGAGTGTCCTTCTTCGAGGTCAGGTTGGGCCATTCGGCCGAATACTTGGCGTTCAGTTCAAGCCACTGTTCCAGCCCGCTTTCGGTATCGGGCAAGATCGCTTCGGCCGGGCATTCGGGTTCGCACACGCCGCAGTCGATGCATTCGCTGGGATTGATCACCAGCATGTTCTCGCCTTCGTAGAAGCAGTCTACCGGGCAGACCTCGACGCAGTCCATGTACTTGCACTTGATGCAGGCTTCGGTGACGACATAGGTCATGGCAGGCGGATCCCCTGAGGCGTTTCGTTGTTACCTGCTGCTAAGGGAACTGCGCTGCGCTCGTCAAGCACCCGATAGCATGATTGCGCTTCGGCGGCCGGTCCGCGACGTTCCGGCAGGGCCAGCACTTCGATCACCAGCACCCCGCGCGACAGCGGCAGGGCCAGCACATCGCCGCAGCGAATCGCGGTGCCGGGCTTTTCAACCCGCCGCCCGTTGAGCCGGATATGTCCTTCGCCGACCATGGCCTGGGCGATCGGGCGGGTCTTGGTCAGCCGCAGGAACCACAGCAGCTTGTCGATCCGCATGCCCGGGCGCGCCCTACCGGACCAGCTTTGCCAGGGCGGCAAAGGCGCCGGTCGGCGCGGGCGGCGCAGCGGCGGCGGGGCCATCGCCCTTGCGCCGGGTCGGCGTCGCAAGCCAGCGCCACAGCACCGGGGCGGGGGGGCCATATGCCCCGGCGGGAAGCGGATGCCGGGGCTGCTGCGGGCGGAAACCTGCCAGCCACAGCAACCGGCCAAAGCTGGCTTCGGTCAGCCCCATCGATACGGCGCGCGCCGGATCGAGCGGCCAGGCCCGCCGTTTCGCCCGGTTGCGCGCTTCGTGCGCTTCCAGCAGCAGCCGTTCGGCCATGTCGATGCGAATCGCCTGGCCGCCCAGACCGCGGTAGCCGGGGGGCAGGCGGGTCTTGCCGGGCAGCGGCACTACCACTGGCATGTTGGGCACGGGCACGGCCAGGTCCACCCCGCGCGCGGCCTGCAAGGCGCGCCAGGCGGCCAGCGGCGCAGGCTTGAGCATGGCCGGCAGGAACAGGTCCAGCCCGCCGATCCGCACGCCCAGCTGGCGCAGCCGCGCGCGCTGTTCGGCGGACAGGCTGTCGAGGCCCGATTCGGCGCGGGCCAGCACCCCGCCGCCTTCGCCCAGCCGGATCAGCAGCGCGCGCAGTTCCGGCCCGGCCTCAGGATCGGCGCTGGCCGCGACCAGCGTGCGCAGCGGCTCAAGCGGGGCCAGGGTTTCGGCCAGCCAGCGATCGGCCGCGCCGAGCACCTGCTGGCGCCATTCCGGGGCCAGCGCATCGAGCGAACGATCGCCGACCAGCCGCAGATCCAGCCGGGCCCGCCCGGGTTGCAGGCGGGCAATCGCCTCGCCGTCCCAGCGCACCGTTGCGCCGTCGAGCTGCAATGACGCCGTGCCATCGGCCAGCGCTGCCACCAATGCGGCGGCGCGCTGGGCAAGCAGGGCGGGCAGGTGCCGCTCGGCCGCGGCCAGCAGCAGTTTGCGGTCGGCCAGCCGCGCCTGCGGATCGACGGCAAAGCGGAACGCGGCGAGGTGGCCGATCATCTCGCCATCGACCAGCACTTCGTCCTCGCGCAGAGTGACCGGCAGCAGCGCGGCATCGCCGCCCAGCTTCTTCATCAGCACGGCGGTGCGGCGATTGACGAAGCGTTCGGTCAGCCGCGCATGCAGCGCGTCCGACAGGCGCGCTTCGGCGGCGCGGGCGCGGGCGGCCATTTCCTCGCGCGCCAGCACCCAATCGGGCCGCTGGCTGATATAGGCCCAGCTGCGGATCGCGGCGATGCGCATCTGCAAGGTGTCGATATCGCCCGAAGGGTTGTCCAGTTCCGCGATCGAGCGGGCGACATAGTCGCTCCCCAGCTGGCCATGACGCAGGTCCTGCCACAGCCGCGCCACGAAGCGGCTGTGCGTATCGACCCCGGCCTGGCGGAAATCGGGCAGGCAGCAGGCCTCCCACAGGCGGCGGACCATCGCCGCGCCGCGCACCGCGCCGGTTGTGTCGGGTTCCTCCGCCAGCCGTTTCAGCACGGCCAGGTCGATCGCCAGCGGGGCGGGGGCCAGTTCGGGGCGATCGGGTCCACGCTCAAGATCGGCGATCAGGCTGCGCAGGCTGGTGCAATCGGGGTCCGCCTCACGCCAGAACAGCTTGGTCAGCGGGGGAAAGCGGTGTTCCTCGATCGCGTAGATTTCTTCGGGCGTGAATTCGGCGTCATGTCCGCCGGTGCCGGCGAGCGTGCCGAATGTGCCGTCGCGCTGGTGCCGCCCGGCGCGTCCGGCGATCTGGGCCATCTCGCTGGGGGTCAGCCGGCGCTGGCGCTGCCCGTCGAACTTCGACAGCGCGGCAAAGGCGACATGGCCGATGTCGAGGTTCAGCCCCATCCCGATCGCATCGGTGGCGACAAGGTAATCGACTTCGCCCGACTGGTATAATGCTACCTGCTTGTTGCGGGTTTCCGGGCTGAGCGCGCCCATCACCACGGCAGCGCCGCCGCGGAACCGGCGCAGCATTTCAGCCACGGCATAGACCTGTTCGGCGCTGAAGGCGACGATCGCGCTGCGCGGCGGGATGCGCGACAGCTTGCGCGCCCCGGCATGGGTCAGGGTGGAAAAGCGCGGGCGGCTGACCACTTCGGCCTGGGGCAGCAGGCTGCGCACCAGCGGTTCGAGCGTGGACGAACCCAGGATCATCGTCTCCTCGCGCCCGCGGGCATGGAGCAGCCGGTCGGTAAACACGTGGCCGCGCTCGCGGTCGGCGGCGAGTTGCGCTTCGTCCAGCGCGACGAAGGCGAGGTCCGCCCCCACCGGCATCGCCTCGGCGGTGCACAGCAGCCAGCGGGCGTGTTTGGGCTCGATCCGTTCCTCGCCGGTGATCAGCGCGACGCGTTCCGGGCCCTTGATCGCGCAGACCCGGTCATAGACCTCGCGCGCCAGCAGTCGCAGCGGAAAGCCGATTGCGCCTGACGAATGCGCGCACAGCCGCTCGATCGCCAGGTGCGTCTTGCCCGTGTTGGTGGGACCCAGCACGGCCTTGATCCGGCCGTCCGTTCCGCTTGATTTGCTATGCGCGCTCACGCCGGAGGTGTGACACAGTGCCCCCGCGCCCGGCAAGGCGGGCCGGGAAGCGATTCCCCTTTGTGCCTGATTCGGCACGACATTGTATCGAATTAGGACAAGATTAACTTTCCTTGTGCAGGGATTTCCGTGCGTTACGCGAAATGGGGACACGGCCTTGTTCAAGCCGCGCGAAGTGCCGGAATCGGGCCATGGCGGCCCGCCCGCTGAAGCAGCGGCGCTGACGCACGCCTTAATCCACAGTCCTGAACCGGAAACGGCCTGGCCAGCGCGAATAATCGCGCTGCGCGATGACTGGCTCTACCGTCTGCAAAGCTATGACCTGGCACCGGACCTTGCCGAGGACATCGGCAGCCGCCGCTGGTTCCGGGGGCTGGGGACCATGCTGGGCCTCGCGCTTTGCGCGCTCTCGTTCTGGCCCGATTTCACCGCGATCACCGCGCCGCCGGCCATGCCGCTCGATGCGCGCCAGCGCGACGAATTCCGCAGCCAGACCATCGCCCCGCTGGCGCTGGGGGGCGATAGCGGCGCGCGGATGGGGCTTTCCGCCCTGGTCGTGCCGCTGCAATCCGCGCCGGAACGGGCGCTGGTCCAGGTTACCGCAACGCTGGGGCAAGGCGACAGCTTTGCCCACGTGCTGCAACGCGCCGGGGTCAGCGCAGGCGATGCGGCGCGGGTTGAAGGCATGGTTGCGGGTGTGGTCCCGCTGGGCGATCTGCTGCCTGGCACGCAAGTGGACATCACGCTGGGCCGCCGCGATGCCGCCGCGCAGGGCCGCCCGCTGGAGCGCATCGCCTTTCGCGCGCGGTTCGACCTCAACCTGGCGATCGAGCGTGCGCCCGGCGGCTTCGTGATGAAGCCCCGGCCGATCGCGGTCGATACCACGCCTTTGCGGATTCGCGGCACGGTCGGCACCAGCCTGTACCGGTCCGCGCGGGCCGCAGGCGCGCCGATCGAGGCGATCCAGCAATACCTCCAGGTGCTCGACCAGCACCTTTCGCTCGATAGCGCGGTGGAGCCGGGCGATACTTTCGACATGGTGGTTGCCTACAAGCGGTCGGGCAGCGGTGAAGCCCAGGTGGGCGAACTGCTCTATGCCGGGGTCGAACGCGGCGGACGGGCGCAGGCGCAGTTGCTGCGCTGGGGCAGCGACGGCCAGTTCTTCGAAGCCAGCGGGATGGGCGCGCAGCGCACCGGGCTGATCATGCCGGTGGTCGGGCGGATCACCTCAAGCTACGGCGCGCGGCGCCATCCGATCCTGGGCTATACCCGGATGCACGCCGGGATCGATTTCGGCGCGGCCTATGGCTCGCCGATCTATGCGGTGGGCGATGGGGTGGTGGCGCTGGCCGGCTGGCATGGCGGCCACGGCAACTATGTCCGGCTGGAACATGGCGGCGGCTTTGCCACCGGCTATGCGCATATGAGCCGGATCGCGGTGGGGGCGGGCGGGCGCGTGCGTGCGGGGCAAGTGATCGGCTATGTCGGCTCGACCGGGCTGTCGACCGGGCCGCACCTGCATTACGAACTCTACAGGGGCGGGGCGACGGTGAATCCGCTGTCGGTCCGCTTCACGGTCAACAACCAGGTCGACCAGAAGGAACTGGCCGCGTTCAAGGCGCGCCTTGCCACGCTCAAGTCGGTCCAGCCGGGGGCGGCGCTGGTCAGCTTGGCCCCGCGCCAGGCGACAATCGCCATGGCCTCCGGGCGGGAAATCGACAAGCTGGGAAGTGATTGAAGCCCTGCCCGCGCGGGTCTAGGGAACGGGCATGACCGGAATGTACCCCCTGACCCGCCTGCGCCGCAACCGCGCCAGCGCGTGGAGCCGCAACTTGCACCGCGAAACGGTGCTGACCCCCGCCGACCTGATCTGGCCGCTGTTCGTGACCGAAGGCACAGGCGTGGAAGAACCGATCGCATCGCTGCCGGGTGTGTCGCGCTGGTCGGTCGACCTGATCGTCGCCCGCGCGAAGGAAGCGGTTGCCTTGGGCATTCCCTGCCTGGCGCTGTTTCCCAACACCCAGCCCGATCGCCGCAGTGAGGATGGCCGCGAAGCGCTCAACCCCGACAACCTGATGTGCCGCGCGATCCGCGCGATCAAGCAGGCCTGCGGCGATGACATCGGCGTGCTTACCGACGTCGCGCTCGACCCCTATACCAGCCATGGTCAGGACGGGCTGGTCGACGCCGCCGGCTATGTGCTGAACGATGCGACGGTCGAGGTGCTGGTCGGGCAAAGCCTTAACCAGGCGGCCGCCGGGGCTGACGTCATTGCTCCGAGCGACATGATGGACGGGCGGATTTCCGCCATTCGCGAGGCGCTGGAAAGCGCTGGCCATCCCAACGTCCAGATCATGAGCTATGCGGCCAAGTATGCCAGCGCCTTCTACGGCCCGTTCCGCGACGCGGTCGGTTCGCGCGGGCTGCTCAAGGGTGACAAGAAGACCTACCAGATGGACCCGGCCAATGCCGAGGAAGCCCTGCGCGAGGTCGAGCTGGACCTAGCCGAAGGCGCGGACAGCGTGATGGTCAAGCCCGGGCTGCCCTATCTCGACATCGTGCGCCGGGTGAAGGATGCTTTCGAAGTGCCGGTATTCGCTTACCAGGTCAGCGGCGAGTACGCGATGATCGAGGCTGCTGTCGCCGCCGGCGCGGGTGAGCGCGACGCGTTGGTGCTGGAAACGCTGATGAGCTTCAAGCGCGCCGGTTGTTCGGGCGTGCTGACCTATCACGCGGCCCACGCGGCGAAGCTGCTTGGCTGAGTTCCGGCTCGAAACCGAGCGGCTGGTGATCCGATCGTGGCGCGACGAGGACATCGCCGCGTTCCATGCGATCTGCAGTGACCCGGTGGTCATGGCCACGCTCGGGCCGGTGATGTCGCTGGAGGAAACCGAAGCCCTGGTCGCGCGCGAGCGCGCGTTCGAAGCCGCGCTGGGTCATACCTTCTGGGTGGTCGAACGCCGCGCCGACCAGCGCCTGATCGGCAAGTGCGGGGTGATTCGTGGGCGGGTCGAACCGATCCTGAACCTGCCCGAGATTGGCTGGCGGCTGGCCGCGGACTGCTGGGGGCAGGGCTATATCTCCGAAGCGGCGCGGGCCTGCGCCGACTGGTTCTTTGCCAATCGCGCCGATGAGGCGATCTGGGCGATCACCAGCAGCGGCAACCTGCGCAGCCGCGCGGTGATGGAGCGGCTGGGCATGGCCTATCAGCCGGGGCTCGATTTCGATCATCCCAGGCTGGCGCCCGGGGATCCGCTACTGCGCCACGTCACCTATCGGCTGGTCCGCCGCGCATGACCCGCGCCGCGCGCCCGCTGTTCGTCCTGACCATCCTGGCTGGCAGCTTCCTGCTGTTCCTGGTCCAGCCGATGGTCGCGCGCATGGCCCTGCCGCGGCTGGGCGGGGCGCCCAACGTGTGGAACAGCGCGATGCTGGTCTACCAGGCGTTGCTGCTGGGCGGTTACTGGTATGCCCACCGCCTGTCGCAGCTGCCGCTGCATCGGCAGGCGCGGATCCACCTTGCCTTGTTCGCGCTGGCCGCGCTGACCCTGCCGGTCGGGCTATACAGCCTGCCCGCGCCGCGCCCCGGCATGGAAGTGCTGTGGGTGCCTGCGCTGCTGGCGCTGTCGATCGGCCCGGTGTTCTTCCTGGTGTCGGCCCAGGCCCCGCTGATGCAGCGCTGGTTTGCCGCCGATCCGCAGGCCGGGCAGCCCTGGGCGCTCTATGCCGCGTCGAACCTCGGCAGCTTTGGCGGACTGATTGCCTATCCCCTGCTGGCCGAACCGCTGCTGCCGCTGCGCGCGCAAAGTTGGGCATGGAGCGCGGGCTATGTCCTGCTGCTGGTCCTGATCGCGCTGTGCGCCCGGGCCCGCTGGTCCGCACCCGAAGCCCAGGCCCCTGCCGCTGCCCCGGCCGCGCCGGTGCCGCGCCGCCGAATCGCGCTGTGGCTGCTGCTTGCCATGGTCCCTTCGGGGCTGATGCTGTCAACCACCACGCACCTGACGACCGACCTGTTCGCCATGCCGCTGCTGTGGGTGATCCCGCTGGGGATTTACCTGCTGTCGTTCTCGATCGCCTTTGCCGACAACCGCGTTCCCGCCCACGTGATTTCCGCGCTGGCCTGGGGGGCAGTGCTGACTGCTGGCAGCCTGGCGATGATCGCGCGCGGCTCGCAGGGGCTGCTGCCGGTGATTGCGAGCATCACGCTGCTGTTCTTCGTCTGCACCGCGCTGCACGCGCGGATGTACGATCTGCGGCCTGAACCCGATCAGCTGACCCTGTTCTACCTGACCATGTCGGCCGGCGGCGCGCTGGGCGGGGTGTTTACCGCGCTGGTCGCGCCGGTGCTGTTCGACTGGGTGTGGGAACATCCGCTGCTGGTCCTGGCCGCCGCCGCCTTGCTCCCGCGCGACTCGTTTCCCGACTGGCGCCGCCTGCCGGGGCTGGAGCCGGACATGGTGCGGTTGGGTCTTGCCATGCTGATCGGGCTTGCCGGGCTGTGCCTGTGGCAGATCCATGACGTCACCCAGTACCAGGAAACCGAGTATTTGCGCGGTCCGTGGGGCGCGGCGCTGGCGCTGATCGGCTTTGCGCTGGTTCCCTGGCGCATGCTGGTCCTGCCGGTCCTGCTGGGGGCGATGCTGGCCCAGGGCGGATTGGAGACGCTGCAGGAAAGCCGCGACGGAATCCGCACCCGCTCCTATTTCGGGATCAACACGGTGCGCGAATACCCGGACAAGCGCCTGCGCACCCTGGCCCACGGCACCACGCTGCACGGCGAACAATCGACCGATCCGGCGCTGAGCCGCACCCCGCTGACCTATTATGGCCAAGGCTCGGGCGTCGCGATCGCCTTTGGCGAGGCGCAGCACCTGTTCGGTCCGCAGGCCCGCATGGGCGTGCTGGGGCTGGGCACCGGCACGCTGGCCTGCTTTGCCAGGCCCGGGCAGCACTGGACCTTCTTCGAGATCGACCCGGCGGTGCTGGCCTATTCCACGCGGGGCACCTTTACGTTCCTGCGCCAGTGCACGCCGGGCGCCCGGATCGAACTGGGCGATGCCCGGCTGGCGCTCGCCCAACTGCCGCCGGGCAGTTTCGACATGTTGGCGATGGACGCCTTCTCATCCGATTCGATTCCCCTGCACCTGTTCACCCACGAAGCCTTCGGGGTCTACCTGCGCGCGCTCAGCCCGCGGGGGGTGATCATGGTGCACATTTCCAACCGCTTCATCGACCTGGAGCCGCCGCTGGCCGCCTTGCTGGCCGAACGCGGGCTGCACGCCATGGTCCGCGACGACTATCCCGATCCCGACAGCGAATGGACCCCGTCCAGCTTCGTCGCGGTCAGCCGCGACCCGCAGCAGTTGCAGCGCATCGCCCAGGCCGCACCCGACAAGGAGTGGCGAGCGCTGGTCAAGCCCGCGCCGCGCGTCTGGACCGATGACCACGCCTCGATCCTGCCCTATGTGCAGTGGCGCAATTTCCTGGGAGCACCCAAATGACCGCCCGACCCGACGTTTCGATCATCCCCATCAACGGCAAGACCCCGCGCATCCACGACAGCGCTTTCGTTGCCCCCGGCTGCCGGATCATCGGCGATGTCGAGATCGGGCCGGATGCCAGCATCTGGTACAACTGCGTGCTGCGCGGCGATGTCAGCCGGATCGTGATCGGCGCGCGGACCAACGTGCAGGACGGCACGGTGATCCATTGCGACAGCCCGATGCCGGGCGCGCCCGATGGGTTCCCCACGCTGATCGGGGAAGACGTGCTGATCGGCCACATGGCGATGATCCATGGAACGATCATCGAGAATCGCGGCTTCGTCGGCTTTGCCGCGCAGACCATGAACGGCTGCGTGATCGAGGCGGACGGGATGCTGGCCGCCGGGGCGCTGCTCGCCCCGAACAAGCGCATTCCCAGCCGCCAGCTGTGGAGCGGCCGCCCCGCGACTTTCATGCGCGAGTTGACCGACGCGGCGCTGGCCGGCCTGCAGCTGGGGGTGAAGCATTACGTGGTCAACGCGAAGAACCACCAGGCCGCGCTGGGCGCGATGAGCGATGGCCCGGCCCAGGGCTGATTTCCCCCCGGCCGAGGCAATCCGTGCGCTGGCCGATGGTGAAGGCCGGCTGGCGCTGCGCGTCACTCCCGGCGCGCGGGTGGAAAGCCTGGAACTGGGCGAAGGCAAGTTGCTGGTAAAGGTTCGGGTCAAGCCCGAGGACGGCAAGGCCAATGCCGCCGTGCTTGAATTGCTGGCGGCGGCGCTGGGGATCGCGACGTCACGACTGCGGATGTTGCGCGGCGCAACCGGACGCGACAAGCTGGTGCAACTGGACCTCTAGGGGGCCTGACCCTAGCGCAGCCGCGTGGCGAACCAGGCCAGCACCGCGGCCCAGCCGCAGGCCAGCCACAGCGCCAGCCACGGCCAGTGCAGCCAGCTCGCCGCCCCGGCCACCGCGCCCGAAGCCAGTCCCAGCCACAGCAGCAGCCAGCCGCTCCACCGGGTGTCGCGCTGGCCCATGATCCGGCCTGCCAGTCCCTGGCCCAGCTTGACCAGTGCGCCGGTCATGTAGGTCAGCCCCACGGCCACTTCGCCCTGGCGCTGGAAGGTGTTGTTGATCGCCCCCATCGCCAGCACCAGCAGCGCCAGCGTGGCCATGGGCAGGACCAGGGCATGCGTCGTCGCCGCCAGCCCGAGCAGCAGCGCCACCGCGCCCAGCACCATCGGCTTGCGCCGTTCGCCCGCCTTGCCGGCCAGCAGCGCGCCGCCGGTCACCCCGGCAACGAACAGCGCCAGCAGCATCGCCGGAATTCGGGCGGCGGCGGGATCCTCGACCAAGTCGACCCCCAGCCGCGTGGTATTGCCGGACATGAACGAGACGAAATAGCGATTGGCCGAAAGAAACCCGGCCGCATCGACATAGCCCGCTAAAGTGGCGGCGGCCACGGCCAGCGCGCGGCGCGGAATGTCGTAGCTGTGCATGGGGCGGAGCCTAACCCGTCAGGGCCGCTCCCCACAAGTCAATCGCGCGCCATGCCCCGGGCCATGCGGTCCAGCACGTCGGCCATGGCATCGCCGATTTCGCGGTCGGCCACGGGGGTATCGGCAATCGCGCGGCGCATCGCGTCTGCCCATTGCGCGCCGGTCTGCTTGTCGATTCTGAAGCCTCCGTGGGCGCTCATCATGCACTTGCCGGGGTTTTCTTCCCACCAGGTGCGCGGGCCGCCCGACCAGCCGGCCAGGAACAGCGGCAGCGCGCGGCGCATCTCGATCAGGTCCGGGGCGTGCATCGCGCGCAGCTCGGCATAGGCCGGGTCCTGCTCCATCAGGTCGTAGAACCGCTGGGTGATCTCGCGCAGCACATCCAGCCCGCCGATACGTTCGAACGGGGTGGCGGCGGGGGCATCGATGGTCTCGGCTTCGCTCACTTCGCGCACTTTCTCAGGCAGGACTTTGCAGACCGTGCCTAGCCGGGTGCGCGGGTGAGTGAATTGACGAAGGTCAATCGGCCTCCGTCAATCCGCTCCGGTCAATCCAGGTCGCTTTCGCCGCCGGGTTCCTGCTCGGCCTTGCCCTTGCCCGCAGTCTTTGCCTTGCCCGAGGCGGCCTTCTTCGCCTTGCGGTCCAGCTTGGGCGGGGCCGGGGTCAGCTCGAAGGCCAGTGCATCGTCCTTGACGCTGACGTGGACTTCGCCGCCGTGGCGCAGCTTGCCGAACAGCAGTTCCTCGGCCAGCGGCTGCTTGACCTTCTCCTGGATCAGGCGGGCCATCGGCCGCGCGCCATAGAGCTTGTCATAGCCGCGCTTGCCCAGCCATTCGCGCGCGTCGCCGTCGAACTGGATGTGGACGTTCTGGTCGGCAAGTTGCAGTTCGAGCTGCAGCACGAACTTGTCCACCACCCGCGCGATCACATCTGTGCCAAGGTAGGCGAAGGGCACCACCGCATCGAGCCGGTTGCGGAATTCCGGGCTGAACATGCGCTTCACCGCCTCGTCGCCCGCGTCCGCCTTGGACACGTCACCAAAGCCGATGCCCTGTTTGGCCATGTCGCTGGCGCCGGCATTGGTGGTCATGATCAGCACGACATTTCGGAAATCGACCGTCTTGCCGTGGTGGTCGGTCAGCCGGCCGTTGTCCATCACCTGCAGCAGGATGTTGAACAGGTCGGGGTGGGCCTTTTCGATTTCGTCGAGCAGCAGGACGCAGTGCGGCTGCTGGTCGATCGCATCGGTGAGCAGCCCGCCCTGGTCATAGCCGACATAGCCCGGAGGCGCGCCGATCAGGCGGCTGACCGAGTGGCGTTCCATGTATTCCGACATGTCGAAACGCTGCATCGGGATGCCGAGGATCGCGGCGAGCTGCTTCGACACTTCGGTCTTGCCGACGCCGGTGGGCCCTGAAAACAGGAACGAGCCGATCGGCTTGTCCGGATCGCGCAGCCCGGCGCGGCTCAGCTTCATCGCGCTCGACAGCACCTCGATCGCCTGATCCTGGCCGAAGACCACGCGCTTGAGGTCCTTTTCCAGGTGTTCCAGCGCGGTGCGGTCATCACTCGACACCGACTTTGGCGGGATCCGGGCCATGGTGGCAATCACCGCCTCGATCTCGCGCGCGGTGATGGTCTTCTTGCGCTTGCTGGGGGGGACCAGCATCTGCATCGCGCCCACTTCGTCGATCACGTCGATCGCCTTGTCGGGCAGCTTGCGGTCGTTGATGTAGCGCGCCGACAGTTCGACCGCGGTCTTTATCGCGTCGGGCGTGTACTTGACCTTGTGATGTTCCTCGAAGGCCGTGCGCAGGCCCTTGAGGATCTTGATCGTGTCCTCGATCGTGGGCTCGTTGACGTCGATCTTCTGGAACCGGCGCAGCAGCGCGCGGTCCTTTTCGAAGTGGTTGCGGAATTCCTTGTAGGTGGTCGACCCGATGCAGCGGATCGTCCCGCCCGACAGCGCGGGCTTCAGCAGGTTGGACGCGTCCATCGCCCCGCCGCTGGTCGCCCCGGCGCCGATCACGGTGTGGATTTCGTCGATGAACAGCACCGCGTGCGGCATCTTTTCAAGCTCGTTGACGACTTGCTTGAGCCGCTCCTCGAAATCGCCGCGATAGCGTGTGCCGGCGAGCAGCGCCCCCATGTCGAGCGAATAGATCACCGCCTCGCTCAGCACTTCGGGCACTTCGCCTTCGACGATCTTGCGTGCCAGGCCTTCGGCGATGGCGGTCTTGCCGACGCCCGGATCGCCGACATAGAGCGGGTTGTTCTTCGACCGGCGGCACAGGATCTGGATCGTGCGGTCCACTTCCGGGCCGCGCCCGATCAGCGGATCGACCTTGCCGTTCAGCGCCTTCTCGTTGAGGTTGACGCAGAACTGGTCGAGCGCGGTTTCCTTCTTGCCGTCCTTGGCCTGGGCCTTGTCGTCCTGGGCGGGGGTTTCGCTGTCGCTGCCCTTGGGGCTGCGGTCCTCGATCCGCTTGCCGCCCTTGCCGATGCCGTGGCTGATGTAGCTGACCGCATCCAGCCGGCTCATGTCCTGCTGCTGCAGGAAATAGACGGCATAGGAATCGCGTTCGGAAAACAGCGCGACCAGCACGTTGGCGCCGGTCACGGTGTCCTTGCCGCTGCTTTGCACGTGCAGGATCGCGCGCTGGATCACCCGCTGGAAACCGGCGGTGGGGGCCGGGTCGCCCTTTTCCTCGGTCTTGAGGCTCTGGTATTCCTGGTCGAGGTACTGGCGCACCACGTCGCCCAGTTCACCCAGGTCCACGCCGCAGGCCTGCATCACCTGCAGCGCATCCGGATCGTCGATCAGGGCGAGCAGCAGATGCTCGAGCGTCGCATATTCGTGCGCGCGCTCCGACGCGTTGGCGAGCGCGGCATGGAGCGTCTTTTCAAGGCTTTGCGCGAAACTGGGCATCAGCTGACTTTCACTGGCGAAGGTTTCCCCCCGATGCGGGAGGAGTATGAACAGGCGTGGTTAACCAACCCTATATGGTGCGCCTCCGCAAAAAGGGGAGGGGCGCCGTGCATGGTCAGCATCGCGGCCCGAACAGGGCATCGGCGGCGGCGCGGTGCGCGGCGGCCTTGTCGCGGTGGGCGCGGACGCGGGCGATCTCCGCTTCGAGCAAGGCGATTCGCGCGCTCAACTCGTCCTGCGAATAGCTGTCGAGGCTTTCGCGGCTGAGCGCGTCGGCGGCATCGCCGCGCGGGCGGGGGCGATCATCATCGTCCATCGCCAGGCAGAATCGGGCCTGATGGGCTTGCTGTCAACCGAGCAGCGCGTTACGCGTTACAGGCGTGGCACTTGCGCAACGGGGCAATCCAAATGGCTGGAACCATTCCTGAATTCATGCAGGCTGCGGGCTTTGATGCGCCCGGCGGGCCAGAGGTGCTGCGGACTGAGACACTGCCGGTGCCCGCGCCGGGGCCGGGACAGGTGCTGGTGCGGGTCGCCTATGCCGGGGTCAACCGCCCCGACGTGATCCAGCGCCAGGGCTTCTATCCCCCGCCGCCGGGCGCCTCGCCGATCCCCGGGCTGGAGATTTCCGGCACCGTCGTGGCCTTGGGCGAATGGGTGGATGCGGCGCTGCTCGGCCAGCCGGTCTGCGCGCTGGTTGCGGGCGGGGGCTACGCCGAATATTGCCTGGCCGTGGCCGATCACTGCCTGCCGGTCCCGGCTGAACTGCCGCTGGATCAGGCGGCCGCGCTGCCCGAAACCCTGTTTACCGTGTGGCACAACGTGTTCGAACGCGGCTATGCCCGCGAAGGGGAGACGATCCTGGTCCACGGCGGGACCAGCGGGATCGGGACAATGGCGATCATGCTGGGCAAGCTGTTCGGGCTGACCGTCATCGTCACTTGCGGCGGGGCCGACAAGTGCGCCCAGGCGCTGGCGATCGGTGCCGATCACGCGATCGACTACAAGGCGACCGACTTTGTCGAGGAAGTGGCCCGGATCACCGGCGGCAAGGGCGTACAACTGGTGCTCGACATGGTCGCGGGCGATTATGTGCCGCGCAACCTCAAGTGCCTGGCCGAAGACGGACGCCACGTGACCATCGCGGTGCAGGGCGGCCTCCAGGCGACGATCAACATGGCCCAGGTGATGAGCCGCCGCCTGACCCTGACCGGATCGACCCTGCGGCCACGCTCGAACGAGTTCAAGGCGCTGCTTGCCCAGGAAATCGCGCGGCTTGCCTGGCCGCTGGTCGAAAGCGGTCAACTGCGCCCGGTGATGGATCAGGCCTTCCCCCTGGCCGAGGCCGCGGCCGCCCATGCCCGGATGGAAGCGGGCAGCCACATCGGCAAGATCGTGCTGCAGGTGGCCTGAAACGCGGAAGAATCCTTGCCCTTTGGCATGAATCGCCTTAAAGCGAGGGGCGAACGGCCGCTCCGCAAGGGGCGGCCCTATCTATTTGTAACGGAGAAAAACCGTGTCCCAGCCGACCCCGTTGATGCCGCATGCCACCGCTTCGTGGCTGGTCGACAACACCGCGCTGACCTTTGAACAGATCGCAGAATTCTGCGGCTTGCACATCCTCGAAGTCCAGGCGATGGCCGACGATCTCGCCAGCAGCAAGTACACCGGGCGCGATCCGGTGCGCGCTGGCGAACTGACCATGGCCGAAATCGAAAAGGGCCAGGACGATCCCAACTACAGCCTGAAGATGCAGAAGGCGCCGGTCACGGTCAGCCGCACCAAGGGCCCGCGCTATACCCCGGTGTCGAAGCGCCAGGACAAGCCCGATGGCATCGCCTGGATCCTGCGCAACCACCCCGAAGTGTCGGATGCGCAGATCGGCAAGCTGATCGGCACCACCCGCAACACCATCGCCGCGATCCGCGATCGCAGCCACTGGAACATCTCGAACATCCAGGCGAAGGACCCGGTGACTCTGGGCCTGTGCAGCCAGCGCGAGCTGGACGCGATTGTTGCCAAGGCGGCCAAGAAGGCCGGCCTGCAGGACGAAGCGGGCGACGATGCGCGCCTGGGCGATGACCGCGAGGCGCTGATCGAGGAGCTGCGCGCCCAGCGCGAAGCCCAGGCCAAGGCCGCCTCCGAAGCCGCGCAGGAAGCGGAAGCTCAGGCCTGGCTCGAAGCCAAGCGCGCTGCCGAGGCCGCCGGCGAGGACTGATCCCGCCACGCCCACGGGGCAAGGAACAAGGGGGCTGCCCGGCTGGGCGGCCCCTTTTCGTTTCGTCGCCAAATGCTTGCCCTCGATGGCCGCACAGGGCATCCTGCTGACATGACTGTAAGCAAAGCTGACGAGCCCTGGCGCGAACATTATGGCCACCCCTGCGCCTGGGATCAGCAGTTTCCGCCGCTGACCCTGCCGGCCATGTTCGCTGCCAGCGCCGCAGCGCATGGTGACCGGCCGCTGGTCGAATTCATGGGGCGCAGCTTCAGCTACGCCGCGCTGCTGGCCGAATCGCGCGCCTTTGCTGCCGGGCTGCAGGCGCTGGGGGTACGCAAGGGCGACCGCATCGGGCTCTACCTGCCCAACGTCCCGCTCTATGTCTCGGCCTATTACGGGGCCTTGCTGGCCGGGGCGGTGGTGGTCAATTTCAGCCCGCTCTACACCGCGCACGAATTGCAGGCGCAGGTTGCGGATTCGGGCGCGCGGTTGCTGGTGACGATCGATTCGGCGGCGCTGCTGCCGACCGCGCTGAAAGTGCTGGAAGGATCGGAGCTGGAACGGCTGGTGGTCGGCTCGCTGCCCGCGCTGCTACCGGTGCTCAAGGGGCTGGCGCTGCGGCTGTTCGGGCGCAAGTCGCTCACACCGATCCCCGCGCGGCCGGATGTGCTGCACTGGGCGCAGGTGCTATCGTCCGCCGCGCCGCAGGCCGTGCCGCTCGACCCGGAGGTTGACCTGGCGCTGATCCAGTACACTGGCGGGACTACCGGAACGCCCAAGGGGGCGATGCTGACCCACCAGAACATCAGCGCCAATGCCCGCCAGGTCAACGCGATCGACCCCCGCGCCGGGGAGCGTGACGTGATCATGGGGGTGCTGCCGCTGTTCCACGTCTTCGCCAATGTCGCGGTGCTCAACCGCACGGTGGTCAACGGCGGGTGCATTGCCATGCTGCCGCGCTTCGATGCCGGGCAAGCGCTGAAAACCTTGCAGCGGGTCCGGGCCACCGCCTTCCCCGGGGTGCCGACCATGTACCAGGCGTTGCTGGACCATCCGGGCATGGCGCGGACCGACTTTTCCTCGCTCAGGGTGTGCATTTCGGGCGGGGCGCCGCTGCCCGGCCCGGTCAAGGACCGGTTCGAGGTGGCCAGCGGCGCGCGGCTGGTCGAAGGCTACGGGCTGACCGAAACCTCGGGCGTGGTCTCGACCAATCCCTATGAAGGGGAAAACCGCGTCGGCACGATCGGCCAGCCGCTGCCCGGCACGCGCATCCGCCTACTGGGTCGCGACGATCCCGAAGTCGATGCCGCGCCGGGCGAACCGGGGGAACTGGCGGTGCAGGGCCCGCAGGTGATGCGCGGCTACTGGAACCGCCCCGATGCCGCCGGCGCCGCCTTTGCCCAGCGGCCCGATGGTGCCTGGCTGCGCACCGGCGATGTCGCCGTGCTGGAACCGGGCGGTTACCTGCGGGTGGTTGACCGGATCAAGGACATGATCGCGGTGGGCGGCTTCAAGGTCTTCCCCAGCCAGGTCGAAGCCGTGCTGGAAGACCATGACGCGGTCAAGGAAGTGCTGGTGATCGGCGTGCCCGACGCTTACCTCGGTGAAGTACCGCGCGCCTATGTCACGCTGAACGCGGGGGCGCAGACCAGCGGCGAAGCCCTGCGCGACTGGCTCAACGCCCGGATCGGCAAACACGAACGGGTTGATCAGGTGGTGGTGCGCGATGCCATGCCGAAAACGATGATCGGCAAGCTCGATCGCAAGGCGCTGCGGGCCGAACTGGGGCTGTAACGCCCCTCGGGCCGGATCAGGCGGTGATCGGCACCACGGTGCTGTCCTCGCCCGCCGCGCGCGGGGCGAAGCGGCCGTCAACCTGCGCGCCCTGCTCGATCGTCAGCGCGTCGTAATGCACGTCGCCGCGAATTCGCGCCGTCTTCAGCACCACCAGTTCGCGCACGGTGATCGTGCCGTGGACCGTGCCCGCCAGCCGCGCGCTTTCGGCGCGGATCGCGCCTTCGATGCGGCTCGATTCGCCCTGGACGAGCGAGGTGCAGGACACGTCGCCTTCGATCACGCCATCGACGTGCAGGTCGGCTCCGGCCTGGACATCGCCCTTGATGTGGGTGTCGGCGCCGAACACGGAGAAAGTGGAATGGCCCATGGCGTTAACCTGCGGACGGTGCGGCGCCGACGGCGCCTTTTTCGAGAACATGGGGCGCAGCCTCCAGAAAGGGACGCGGGTTGAGCGGCTGATCGTGCAGCCGCACTTCGAAGTGCAGGTGGGGGCCGGTGGAACGGCCGGTGTTGCCGATCGCGCCGATCACCTGCCCGGCCGAAACCGGCTGGCCCAGCCGCGCCACGAAGCGCGACATGTGGGCATAACGGGTCAGCAGCCCGTTGCCGTGATCGACCTCGATGCAGTTGCCATAGCCCTGGCGCACCCCGGCGAAGCTGACCACGCCTTTGGCCGCGGCATAGATCGGCGCGCCGATCGGCCCCTTGAAGTCCAGCCCGGCGTGGAACGCGCCGCCGCCGGTGAACGGATCGGCCCGGAATCCGAAGCCGGACGAGACGAATTCGAGGCTGGCCGGCAGCACCTGCGGAATACCGGCCAGGCCGCGTTCCAGCGCGTCCATCCGCGCCAGGCTCAGCCCCAGGCGTTCAAACCGCGGGTCGATGTGCCCCTTGCGGCCGGTGGCCAGTTCGATCAGCGGACCACCCATCGCACTGCGATCGTCGAGCGAGGCGAGCATCATCCCGGGGTTGATCCCCAGCCGGCGGATCTTGTCCGAAGCTTGCGCGGCGCGGCGGTCGGCAGCGCGGGTCAGCGCTTCGACGAAGGCCAGCTGGCGCGCCTCGATCCGGGCCAGCGCCCCGGCTTCGGGCAGCAGCGCGCTGACCTTGTCGACGGTCTTGGCTGCTTCGCTCGACGAATTGGACACGGTTTCGCCGGCCTTGGCATCGACCGGCAGGTCGCCAAGGTGGGCCTTGGCCATCTTTTCGAGGAATTCCTGGCGCTTGCCCAGGTCGTCGGCCACGCCCTTGAGGTCGTCGCGGTATTCGGACACGCGGCTTTCCGCGCTGGCGACTTTGGCTTCGCGGTCCAGCAGCGACATGCGGTCGCGGCTCGACAGATATTGCGAGATCGCCATGCCGCCGATCGACACGACCCACACGACCAGCAGCACAGCCACCAGTCCGGCTACCCGCATCTGCAGGCGCGACGAAAGCTTGATGAAACGAACCTGCCCCTGCGACCGCATGAAAAATTCGCGGTCGGGGAACCAGGCCCGCAGGCGGTCGGTAAACCGCCCGTCGGCCAATTTCTGCAAAGCGACCCCTAAGTCCTGATCTTCCAGTTGGCGGCGCGCTAGCAGCTTGCCCACGTGCACGCGAATCTCCTGATGCCGTGAGTCGTTGAAACGAAAGACTCGCGCGACGAATCGTTTGTGAAGGTTACCAATTGTCAGCCCCGCGCGGCGAGACTGCCTGCAAACCATTGCAGCGATTCGCGCCCCGGCGGTGACAAGCTGGGCCGTGAATGCTAGGCGCTGCGGCGTTATGAACGCCCTGACCGATCCCGCCGCCGAAAGCGCCGCAGCGCTGGTTGACCGTCTGGCCAGGGCCGGCCGCGCCGCGCAGCGCGTGCTGGCCCGGCTCGACGCCCCGGCCAAGGCGCGCGCGCTGCACGCCGCCGCCGCCGCCCTGCGCGCGGCCGAGGCCGAGATCCTGGCCGCCAATGCGCGGGACATGGCCGCCGGGGCCGAACGCGGGCTGAGCGGGGCGATGCTCGACCGGCTGTCGCTTGATGCGGGGCGGCTGGCCGCCATTGCCGATGCGGTTGACCAGGTGGCCGACCTGCCCGATCCGGTCGGTGCGGTGATCGACAGCGCGGTCCGGCCCAACGGACTGGTGCTGTCCCGCGTGCGGGTGCCGGTCGGGCTGATCGGGATCATCTATGAAAGCCGCCCCAATGTGACCGCCGATGCCGCCGCGCTGTGCGTGCGTTCGGGCAATGCGGTGCTGCTGCGCGGCGGTTCGGAAGCGGTTCATTCCAACCGCGCGATCCACGCCGCGATGGTTGCCGGGCTGGCGAGCGCGGGCGTGCCGGCGGACGCGGTGCAACTGCTCCCTACGCAGGACCGCGACGCAGTGGGCGCGATGCTGACCGCGGCGGGGCTGATCGACATGATCATTCCGCGCGGCGGGAAAAGCCTGGTCGCGCGAGTCCAGGCCGATGCGCGGGTGCCGGTGCTGGCCCACCTTGATGGCATCTGCCACACCTATGTCCACGCCGCCGCCGATCCGGACAAGGCCTGCGCCATCGCCCGCAATGCCAAGCTGCGCCGCACCGGGATTTGCGGCTCGATGGAAACGCTGCTGCTCGACGCGCAGTTCCCCGCCAACCAGGCGGTGGTCGCCGACCTGCTCGACGCCGGGTGCGAGCTGCGCGGCGATGCCCGCGCCCGCGCGCTCGATCCGCGCGTGCTGCCCGCCAGCGACGAGGATTGGGACACGGAATACCTCGACGCGATCCTCTCGGTCGCGGTGGTCGATGGGCTCGATGCGGCGCTGGCGCACATCGAACGGCACAGCTCGAACCACACCGACGCGATCGTCACCGAAGATGACGCAGCGGCCGAACGATTCCTTGCCGAAGTCGATTCGGCGATCGTCATGGTCAACGCCTCGACCCAGTTCGCCGATGGCGGTGAATTCGGCCTGGGTGCGGAAATCGGCATTGCCACCGGACGGCTTCATGCGCGCGGTCCCGTCGCGCTGGAAGGGTTGACGACTTACAAGTGGCAGGTGCGCGGCACCGGGCAAGTGCGGCCCTGAGCGTCATTGGTCTGCTGGGCGGGTCGTTCAATCCGGCCCATGGCGGCCACCGCCGGATCAGCCTGTTTGCCCGCGATGCGCTGGGGCTGGACGAAGTGTGGTGGCTGGTTTCGCCGGGCAATCCGCTCAAGCCCCGGGCGGGGATGGCCCCGCTGGCCGGGCGGCTCGCCTCGGCCTGCACGCACAGCCGCCGCGCGCCGATTCGCGCCACGGGAATCGAGCGTGAACTGGGCACGCGTTACACCATCGACACCCTGCGCGCATTGCAGCGGCGCTATCCGCGCCACCGCTTCATCTGGTTGATGGGCAGCGACAACCTCGCCCAGTTCCACCAGTGGAAGGCCTGGCGCGATGTGGCCCGGCTCATGCCGATTGCGGTCATCGCCCGTCCCGGCTATGATGGCCGCGCTGCCGCGAGCCCCGCGGCGGCCTGGCTCGGCCGATACCGGCGGTCTGCAGCCAGTGTGAAGCACCGGGCAGGATGGAGCGCCCCCGCGCTGATACAACTGCGTTTCGATCCGGACCCGCGCTCGGCCACGGCCCTGCGCCACGCCGATCCAGACTGGGCCGCCCGTTATCGCGGCCTCGCCCGGCGCGATCCCGTCACGCACCATCCTGTCGATCCAGACATCGCATGAGCGGCTGTTCGCTCATCCGCCTTGCCCGCCCATTGGAGCGCCCATTTCCTTGACTACCCCTGCCCAACCCGATCCGGCCAGTACCGGAACCCCCGCCCCGCTGCCGCATGCCGAAC
Source organism: Novosphingobium sp. (assembly GCF_041905565.1). Lineage (GTDB taxonomy): Bacteria > Pseudomonadota > Alphaproteobacteria > Sphingomonadales > Sphingomonadaceae > Novosphingobium. The sequence continues at coordinate 26,927 of NZ_JAYRKX010000007.1, forward strand.
CGGGCACGCTGCACGCGCTGGTGCTGCAATCGCTCGATGACGACCAGGCCCAGGACCTGGTCTCGATCCCGCTCGAAGGGAAAAGCTCGATCGCCGATCACATGGTGATCGCCTCGGGCCGTTCGACCCGCCAGGTCGCCGCCATGGCGCAGAAGCTGGCCGAACGGATCAAGCAGGGTGGCTTCGGCCATGTCCGCATCGAAGGCCTGCCCGCGGCTGACTGGGTGCTGGTCGATGCCGGCGACGTGGTCGTTCACCTGTTCCGCCCGGAAGTGCGCAGCTTCTACAACCTTGAACGGATGTGGGCCTTCGGGGATTCGGGCAACGCCTGACCCCCAATGCGCCTGCACATCATCGCGCGGGGCAAGATCGGCCGCTCGCCCGAAGCGGAACTGGTCGATCGCTACGTCAAGCGGGTCGCCTGGCCGTTCAAGCTGACCGAGCTGCCCGATGTGGGTGGCTCCCTGCCCGCCCCGCTCAGCCCGCACCGCGAAGTGCTGCTGGATGAGCGCGGCAAACAGCTTTCGTCCGAACAATTCGCCCAGCTGCTGGGCAAATGGCGCGACGACGGGGTGCGCGAGGCGCGCTTCCTGATCGGCGCCGCCGATGGCCACGGCGCCCCGGCGCGCGACCAGGCCGACTTGCTGATCGCTTTCGGCGCGATGACCTGGCCGCACATGCTGGCCCGCGCCATGCTGGCCGAACAGCTGTGGCGCGCGACCAGCATCCTCGCCGGGCACCCCTATCACCGCGCCGGTTAGGGCGCGGCGCGCAATCGCGATTCCCATTTGCCGCGCCGCGCTTTAAGGCAGCTTCGATGCGCCCGCGCCTGATCCTGTCCCTGTTGCCGCTGGCCGCGCTTGCCGCGCTGGGCGGCCTCGTGGCCCAGGATCACCTGGCGCTGGAAACGGTCGAGGATACGCAGCAGGCGCTGACCCAGGCCCAGGCCCAGGGCGAAGCCGCACGGCGGCGAGCTGAAGCGCTTGAAGCCGAAGCTGCGAAAGCCACCGCCCAGGCTGACAAGACCGCCGAACAAGCCGCCGCCGTGGCTGCCCGCATCCAGCAGGGCGAAGCCGCGATCGCCGCGAACGAGGCGCGGATCAAGCTGATCGACCGCCAGCGCGTGGCCCTGCGCGCGCGGCTGGCCGAACGCCAGCGCCCGCTGGTCCAGCTGACCGCGGCGTTGCAACGCCTGTCGCGCCGCCCGCCGGTGCTGTCGCTGCTGCGACCGGGCTCGCTGCGCGATGCGGTTTACCTGCGCGCCGTGCTGGAAACCATGCTGCCCGAAGTGCGGCGCCGCACCGCCGGTCTGCGCGCCGAACTGGAACGCGGCCGCGCGCTCCAGGCCCAGGCCCGCGCCGCGAGCGAGGCGCTGCGCGCCAGCGAGCGCGACCTGGCCACGCGCCGCCAGGCGCTGGCCGCACTGGAAAGCCAGCAGCGCCTCGCCAGCCGCGCCGCCAGCGGCGTGGCAGACCGCGAGTCCGAACGCGCCCTGGCCCTGGCCGAACAGGCCCGCGACCTCACCGGGCTGATCGGCGATCTGTCCAAGGCGGGCGAACTGCGCGCCCAACTGGCGGCGCTGCCCGGCCCGGTACTGCGCCCGGCCCAGCCGCAAAGCGCCCAGACCCCGGCCGATCTGGCCGTGCCCCTGCCCGATCTTGCCGCAGCGCCCCCGGGCTACATGCTGCCGCTGGCCGGACGGCTGGTTGCCGGGTTCGGCGATAGCGGCCCGGGCCGTCCCGCCTCGCGCGGGATCAGCCTGGCCCCGCGCGGCGGCGCTCAGGCGGTCGCCCCGGCGGCGGGTCGCGTCGTGTTCGCCGGGCCGTACCAGGGCTACGGCAATATCGTGATCATCGAACATGGCGGCGGCTGGACCAGCCTGGTCACCGGCCTCGCCGATCTGTCCGCCCGGGTCGGTCAGCAACTGGTTATCGGCGCGCCGCTCGGCATTGCCGGGCCGGGCCGCCCGGTCGTTACCCTTGAGCTGCGCCGTGCTGGCCAGCCAGTCAATCCGCTGGACTTCGTGCGCGGGTAGCAAGGTCGGCCGGGAAGAAGGCAACCTGCCCACCAATCCATCTGGCGTTAAGCCGCGCTGCGCGATAGGTTCGGCGGGATAGTTTCGTGAAAGGCCCGTCTTGTCGATGAAGTCCGCCGTTCTGCTGCGCGCCGCGCTTGCCACCAGCGTTCTGGCGCTGGTTCCCGCCACCACTGCGGGGCTTGCGGCGGTCGATGCCCGGTCGGGGCCGCAGTTCGCGCGGCTGAGCACGGTCTACCAGCTGGTCAAGGCGCAGTATGTCGAACAGGTCGACGACACCAAGCTGATCAATGGCGCGATCGAGGGGATGCTCGCCTCGCTCGATCCGCATTCGGCCTATCTCGAAGGCAATTCGCTCGAACGGCTCAACACCATGATCGACGGCGGCTATGCCGGGCTGGGCCTGTCGGTCGGAATGGACCAGGACACGGTCAAGGTGATCAGCCCGCTGCGCGGCAGCCCGGCGGCCGAAGCCGGGGTCAAGGCGGGGGACTATATCACTCATCTTGATGGCAAGCTGATCTACGGTGTGCCGCTGGACGAGGCGGTGGCGCAGATGCGCGGCGAAGTGGGTACGCAGATACGCCTGACGATCTTCCGCCCCGGCCGGGACGAGCCGTTCGACGTGACCGTGACCCGCCGCGAGATCAAGCTTGAGCCGGTGACATGGAAGCTTGAAGGCCAGATCGGGGTGCTGACGGTCAACGAGTTTTCGCGCGATGTCGGCAATTTCGTGCGCGATGGCATCACCGACCTGCGCAAGCAGGCGGGCGGCAAGCTGGGCGGCCTGGTGCTTGACCTGCGCGAGAATCCGGGCGGCTCGCTCGAGGAGGCCGTGGCCCTGTCGGACCTGTTCCTGTCCTCGGGCGATATTGTCTCGCAGCGCGGGCGGGTGACGTCGGAGGACATGTATTTCCGCGCCGATGACATGCGCAACTATCCCGATCTGCCCCCGGCCGTGGCCGCCACTTTCAAGGGCGACATCGCCCGCGGACTGCCGATCATCGTGCTGATCGACGAAGGCTCGGCCTCGGCCTCGGAAATCGTTGCCGGGGCGCTGCAGGACCAGCGCCGCGCGCTGGTCATGGGGCAGCGCAGCTTTGGCAAGGGCTCGGTCCAGTCGTTGTTCTACCTCGATCCGCAGCACAAGCGCGCGGTCAAGCTGACCACGGCGCGCTACTACACGCCGTCGGGCCGCTCGGTGCAGGAAGGCGGGATCGAACCCGATATCCGCGTGCCCCAGCTGTCCGACCCGGATGCGCGGCGGCGCTCGCAAATGGCGCTGCGTGAAAGCGACCTGCGCCGCCACCTCGTCAACGAGGCCGGGATTGATGACAAGCAGCTGGAAAGCGACCGCCAGGACGATCCGCGCTTCAAGATGACGGCGGAAGAGCTGAAGGCCAAAAACATCAATGATTTCCAGCTGTATTATGCGATCGAGACGCTGCGCCGCACCGGCGCCGGGGTGACCGCCCTGGCGACCAAGGGCAAGTAGGGGTACGGCGATGAAGCTTCTTGACCAGCCATCCCGCGCTGCCGCGCTGCTGGCGCTGCTGACCCCGGCGTTCCTGCTGGGCGGGGCCTATATCGGACAATATGCCTTCGACCTGTACCCCTGCGAAATGTGCTGGTGGCAGCGCTACCCGCACTTCGCCGCGCTGCCGCTCGGGCTGCTGGCGTTGCTGCGCCCGTCGCGCGGCGTGACCCTGCTGGCGGCGCTGTGCATCCTCGCCTCGGGGCTGATCGGCGCCTATCACGCCGGGGTCGAATATGGCTGGTGGGAAGGGCTGACCGCCTGCAGCGCGAGCGGGGCTGGCGGCGGCGATCCGATGAAAGCGATCTGGGATGCGCCGCTGGTGCGCTGCGACGATGTGCAATGGTCGCTTATGGGCATCAGCCTGGCGGGCTTCAACTTCCTGATCTCGACGGGGGCCGCGCTGCTGATCGCGGCGCTGCTGCGCAAGCCGGAGGCCGCATGAACCAGGACCGCATCGAACGCATGATCCGGGTCGATCATGCCGGGGAATATGGCGCGACCCGGATCTATGCCGGGCAACTGGCAGTGATGGGCAACCGCGCCCCGCACAGCGCCGAGATCGAGCACATGGCCGCGCAGGAAGCGGCGCACAAGGCGCGCTTCGATGCGCTGCTGGCCGAACGCGGGGTGCGGCCCACCGCGCTCCAGCCGTTCTGGGATCTGGCCGGCTTTGCCCTGGGCGCGGCGACCGCGCTGGTTGGCCCCGAAGCGGCGATGGCCTGCACCGCCGCGATCGAGGAGGAGATCGACCGGCACTATACCCAGCAGCTTGACGAGCTGGGCGATGCCGAGCCCGAGCTGGCCGCGACGATCCGCGAATTCCGCGATGACGAGCGCGCGCACCGTGATGCCGCATTGGCCGCCGGGGCCGAGCGCGCGCCGGCCTTTCCGCTGCTGTCGGGCGCGATCCGCCTGGGGTGCCGCGTGGCGATTCGCCTGGCCGAGCGGATTTGACGCCACGCAAAGCCGCGGCGCGCTTCAGGTGGCATTCAGTCCGCAGGTCGCCTAATATCGGCCGAACCCGCGCCAAGGAGTCCGTCATGCGCCCGATCTTCGTTGCTTCCGCCTCGTTCCTCGCCGCGCTGGCGCTGGGCGGACCCGCCCTGGCGCAGGACGCGCCCGAGCCGAAGGTCAACCAGCTGATCATCTACGGCGATGACAAGTGCCCCGTGGCGGACGGTGAGGACACTATCACCGTCTGCGCCCGCAAGGCCGAGGCCGAGCGTTACCGCATTCCGTCCGCTCTGCGCGAAAGCGCCTCGCCCCAGAACGAGGCCTGGACCAACCGCGTCATGGCCTATGAACGCGTCGGCCGGACCGGCACGATGAGCTGCACCCCGGTTGGCGCGGGCGGCTGGACCGGCTGCTCGGGCAAGCTGATCGAAGCGGCCTATGCCGAGAAGAAGGGCGCGCCCGACGTCAAGTTCAGCGAGCTGATCGCCGAGGAACGCGCCCGGCGCCTGTCGACGATCGACAAGGACGCGGCTGACACCCAGGCCCGGGTCGAAGCGCTCGAAAAGGAAATCGAGGCCCGCCAGAAGGCGCGGGCCGAGGAAGCAGCCAAGCAGGAGGCTCCTCAGCCGAACTGAGGCTGGCCCCGGTCGGTCAAAGCCCGGAAAGCCAGGCTTCCACCTTATCGAAGTGCTGCTTCCAGCTGGGCGCGACATAGGCGGGCATCAGCGCCAGCTGGCGGCTGCGTTCGCTGCTGTCACCGCAGAAGTCCAGCACTGCGGCTTGCCAGGCCGACTGGTCGGCCGGGTCCAGGAACAGCGGAATCTGGGCCGAAATCTCGCGAAACACCGGCAGGTCGCTGGCGATCACCGGGACGCCGCGCTGCAGAGCCTCGATCACCGGGATGCCAAAGCCTTCGATGAAGCTGGGCATCAGCAGCGCCCGCGCCCCGTGGAGCAGGGCCATCATCGTCGCATCGTCGCACCGGCCAAGTTCATGGACGTGGTCGGCAAGTTCGGCATCGCCATCGAGCAGGTCGAAAACGTGGTCGGCCTCCCAGCCGCGTTGCCCCACGATCAGCAATTCGGGCGCGGCATCGCCCAGTTCGGCGACCATTGCCTGCCAGGCGCGCAGCATCAGCAGGTGGTTCTTGCGCGCCTCGATCGTGCCGATCATCACGAAGTAGGGCCGCCGGCGCGGGGCAAGCCTGGCCGGTCGGTCGTGCTCGTCCGTGCCCAGCCAGGCGACCAGGGTTTCGGGCAGGGCCAGGTCTTCTTCGCTCGCAAATGCCGCCAGAGCATCGCGCGTGGCGTCCGAATTGGCAATGATCCCGCGCGCGGCATGCAGCACGTGCAGCATCCGGTCCCGGTGCCGATCCGCTTCGCCGGCGCGGCAGAATTGCGGGTGCGTGATCGGAATCAGGTCATGCACCAGGAACACCGGCTTGACGCCAAGCTGCCGCAGCCAGCCCGGCAAGCCTTTGTAATCAAGCCCGGTGTGCCCGATGTTGAGGTACAGCGCCCCGCGCAAGCCGCGCCGCCACGCTCCGGATGCGGCGGCGCCGGCGAGCAGTGCCACCAGCGCCCCGCGAAAGCCCGGACCGCCCTTGTGCAACAGGGCGAACAGTTCCTGGCTGCGGCGCGGCGACATCACCAGCCGCAGCCGCCCGCGCTGCACCACCGCCTGCGCGCGCGGGCCGAAATGATCGAGGTAGGCAAAGCACACCCGGTCGATCCCGGTCGGCAGGCGGCCGGTCCAGACCCGCCAGATAAGGCGGCTGGCATCGAACAGGATGGGACGGTCGGCCATGGGGTCTTGGTCGGGAGAGGATCCAGGGGAAAGCCAAGTGCTTGAAGTCATGGCCCTAGCCCGATGAATGGCGGCTTGACAAGGAAGGGCTGAGGCGCGAACCGGCAAGACATCGGTCGGCCTTGCCTATCCGGTCAACGATACGGGTCACACAGCATCGCGAAACTGCGCTATCATGCCATGGAGTAACGGAGCCGACATGCTGCGCCAGAAAGTGATCCTTGCCCTGTTCCTTGCCTCGCTGGGTGCCAATGCGCTGGCCGCAGTGCGCGATCCGGCCTGGCTGGCGCTGCCGGCCCTGCTGCTGGGCTGGTATCTGGCCGACATGCTGTCGGGCCTGATCCACATGTACATGGACTATCGTCCCTGCACGCCGGGCAAGCGGCTGAACGACATCTTCTTTTACGAAGGGTCCCGCGAATCCGAGGAATACCTGGCCATGCTGCGCGAGCGGATGGCTTCGATCGGCCCGTTCGAGCGGATTTCCTACGATTTCAAGAACCATCATCCGCGCCCCGATGCGCTGGGCCGGCGGCCGCTGTGGCGGCTGATCGGATCGACGGTGATCCTCGCCGCCTTGCCGCTGTCGCTGCTGGGCAATGTGCTGGCGGCGTTCTGGCCCGTGCCGGGCTGGATCATGGCCGGCCTGTTCAGCTTCCTGCTGGGCGGGGCCTTTGCGCAATACTTCCACGGTTCGCTGCACCGGCTGAACAATCCCTGGTTCATCGTCCTGCTGCGCCGGGCCGGGCTGCTGATGACCCCGGCCGCGCACCAGGTGCACCATGACACCCTGCAACGCGATTTCGCGACGAACTGCGGCTGGTCCAATCCGGTAATCAACGCGCTGTTCCGTATGTTGCGGGCCAGGGGACGCCTGCCTGACGAAGGGCTTACCCCTTCAGCATGAGGCCCTTGGCCGGGGCTGCGGTGTGGGCGCCGCGGACCGGCACGGCCGCGGGTTCCGCCAGCAGCCGTTCGATGCTGTTGCGGACCAGGGTTTCCATGGCCGAAGCGCTGGCCAGGCCGCCGCGCACAAGGCACTTGGCATGGAGGACCTGCTTGAACGCCTCGTACAGCCCGCTGTCGGGCACTTCGGGATCGAGCCAGAAGCGATCGAGGCCGGCCTGGTGGGTGACGCCGCGCACATCGTAGACCGCGTCGCCCAGCACCACCACCGGCAGCCCCACTTCCAGCGCCAGGGTGCCCGAAGTCGAATTGACGCAGACCATGCCGACGGCATGTTCGGCCAGGTCCTGCAATTCGCCCCCGTCGATGTGGAGGATGCGTTCCTCGATGTTGAGCCGCCGGGCGCGCTTGAACAGCCACCGCCGCCAGTTGCGAAAGCCGCTGTCGAGCGGATGCTCCTTGACCAGCAGCACGGTATCGGCCGGGGCGAAGCGGGCAAAGCTTTCCAGCACGTAATCGACCGCCACGCCCATCGATCCGAACGGGGAATGGGCGCGGATCTGGTAGTCGCCGGTCAGTTGCAGCGGAAACAGGAAGTACTTGCGCCCGGCGATCGCGGCGAGTGTTTCGTTAGCCTGGCGCTCGCGCCGCCTGGCGCGCAGGAACTTGAAGGCCCAGCCGATCCCGTCCAGCATGATCGAACCCTGGCGATGGCTGCGATAGAACGGGAAGCGCAGCTTGCCCGTGACCACGTGGTGGTAATGCCAGTAGCTGTCGCGGGCGCGGCGCTTGAAATCGGCGGTGATCGGCGGAAGCTTCGGCACGGGCGGCAGCCACCTGGCCGATGCCAGGATCACTTCCGGGTCGCGTTCCATCGGGGAATGGCCGTTCACCCCGTCGCGTTCCAGCGTCATCCAGTCGGGCCGGATGTAGCCTTCTTCGAACACATGCAGGTGGACCCCGCGCAGCTTGGCCATGCGCAGCGCGGCCTGGTGCATCGGCCGGCAATCGCCGAACAGGACGATGTCGGTGATCCGGTGGGCGCGCAGGTAGCGGTCGACAAACATCGGCCAGTCGCGCATCCGCCCGCGATAATCGGTCCCGCCTTCGGGCCAATCATACAGGTCCCCGCCCGACAGGTTGATCCGGTGTACGCCCACGCCGCGTTCGGCCAGGGCGGTGCCCAACTCGCGAAAGAAGGGGCCCGGCGGGCCTTGCAGGAACAGGAATTCGCGGCGCGGCGCGCCTGGCGGCATCATCATCGCACACCCCGCAAGCGCCGCCAGAGCAGCTGCGCGCGGCCTTGCCATTCGCGCAGCCGGATCAGGGGCGATGTGATCCGCGCCTCGCCCGCGGCCATCCGGCGCACCACCACTTCGGCCGGGCAGGGCAGGCGGGTGACCGGATCGAGATAACGGGGGTAGAGCAGCAGCGTCGCCGCCACCAGTTCATCCAGGCTGCGCTGGCGGCTGCGGCGCGGCGGGATCGGCGCCAGGTCGCGGGTCAGGCCCCAGCCGGCATAGAAGGGCACGCCGTGGGTCGTCACCGGTTTGCCCCTGAGCAGCGCTTCGAACCCCGCCAGCGAAGTGATGACGTGGAGCGCATCGACCGAATCGATGAGCGGAATGATCGGGGCATCGCGTTGCACTTCGTCTGCATAACGCAAGGCGTCTGGTTCGGGGACATGGCCTTTGCGGTGACCGGCTTCAACATCTGGATGGGGTTTGTAGATGATCCAGGCATCGCCTTCCAAGGCCCGCGCCCGGGCAAGTAGTTCCAGATTGGATGTTCCTGCGCCGCCGCTGAGTACTGATCGGTCATCTTCGACTTGCCCCGTAACCAGAACCCGCCGCCGGTTTCCCGCCGGGCGGCTTACTGCGGTGCCACCATGCCCATACTTGCTGATCGCAGCCTTAACGAGCATTTGCCGAAGCGCCTCCGCCCGTCCACGAAGTTCATCCGGAATGTGATTTCTTTCCAGAATCGCTTCCAGGTCGCTGGGACCTCCCGGATCGAAGTAAACCCCGGCGAAATCCGCGATCAGCGACAGCGGCGGGACGCAGTTGGCACCAAGGCCAACCGAACGGATGAAGCCGTCTTCCAGTTCGCCCAGGGCCAGGTCGCTGGCCCCAAGATCGGCCAGCACCGTGGGCGGCGTGCGGGATTTCCAGGCCAGCACGCGCCCGCCCGGGGCCAGGTCCGGGGAAGGGCGGTGCCGGTAGCGGACCGGGCCGGAACCGTCCCACAGCATCGCATCGGCGGTAACCCGCTTCCACCGCGCTACGCCGAACACGGCGGCGATGCTGCGGTTGGCGTCAATCAGCCGGCGCCATTCGCCCAGCTGGGCGATGGCCGCCAGCGGGCCGATGGCTTCACCGCTGAACGGATCGCGGCAGGCCAGTGTGCCGATGGCGCTGCGCAGGGCCGGGGTGAGCGAATCGGTGCTGCCGGCAAAGCGCCCGGCGCCGAACAGGCGCAGCGCCGCCCCTTCCAGCGCGGCGACCAAGGCCAGTTCGGCATTGGCATCGCACAGGATCAAGGCGGCCCGTTCTGCCAGCCACCACGGATCGCACGGCGCGTGCAGGACGGGCAGCGCGGTTCGCACCCCGCCGCCTTCCGGCACCAGGACGCAGGCGCGGGCCTGCTCATCCGGCGTCAGCGCGGCAACCATTTCGGCAAGCTGCGCGGCATTGGCCGGGGCCAGCAGGATGTCGCGGCCGGATGGCAGCGCGGGCTGCGCCGCCCAGAAGCTTCCCCCGACCCGTTCGCTGCGCAGCGCCGCCGCGACGCCATCCGCGTCGAACGCCGTGCCAGGGTCAGCCGTTACTTGCGCCAGCGGCGCGGCGCGGCGGCCGGGAAAGGGCGGAATGCGAAGGAAGGGCAGAGGCAAGATGCCGGTCAGCCCTTGACCGCGGCATCGACGGCCTTGAGCTGCGCCAGGAAGGGTTCAAGCTCGGCCAGCGGCAGGGCGCTCGGGCCGTCGCACAGCGCCTTGGCCGGATCGGGGTGCGCTTCGAGGAACAGCCCGGCGATGCCCACGGCGATCCCGGCCCGCGCCAGGGCGGCGGCCTGCGGCCCGCGCCCATCCGCGCTGTCGGCCCGCCCGCCGGGCTTCTGCAGGGCATGGGTGACGTCAAACACCACCGGCGCCAGCGGCTTCATCAGGTCCATTCCCAGCATGTCGACCACCAGGTTGTTGTAGCCGAAACTGGTGCCCCGCTCGCACAGCAGCACGCGTTCGTTCCCGGCCTCGCGGCACTTGTTCAGGATATGGCGCATCTCCTCTGGCGCCAGGAACTGCGGCTTCTTGACGTTGATCACCGCGCTGGTGCGGGCCATGGCCGTGACCAGGTCGGTCTGCCGGGCGAGGAACGCGGGCAGCTGGATGATGTCGGCCACTTCGGCTGCGGGGGCGGCCTGGTGCGGCTCGTGCACGTCGGTCAGCACTGCCAGGCCGAAGCGCTGCTTGATCTCGGCCAGCATGTCGAGGCCGCGATTCAGACCCGGCCCGCGAAACGAATGGATCGACGAGCGGTTGGCCTTGTCGAAGCTGGCCTTGAACACATAGGGAATGCCGAGCCGCGTCGTGACGTCGACGAAGTGTGACGCCACCTCGTGCATCAGCTCGGCGCTTTCCATCACGTTCATGCCGCCGATCAGCACGAAAGGGGCGTCGTTGGCGAAAGTGATCCCGTTGGGAAGCGTGATGCGAGGGCCGGTCATGCCGTCCCCTTACCGGATCCCGCGTTCGCGCAAAATGGCTTCGATCGCGGGGACATCCTCGGGGTTGTTGAGCTCGATGCAATCCCAGCCGATCGGATCGAACGGCACCACCCGGATGCGCCGCCCGGTTTCAAGGAAGCGCAGCTGCTCCAGCCCTTCCAGTTCCTCGAGCGGGCTGGGCAGCGTGGCGGCATAGTCAGCCAGCGCGGCCGGGCGATAGGCATAGACACCCAGGTGCAGGTGGACATGGGCATGGGCATCGGCCCGGTCCGGCGCGACATGGGGGATGACCCGCTTCGAGAAATAGAGCGCGGTGTGATGGGCGTTGAATACCACCGTCGTGCCGCCGACGCGGCCCGCCGCCTGGTCGGTCACCAGGTGGCGGTAAAGGCTGTCCGAACAGCGCACCGCCGGGGTGGCCATCGCCGCGTCCGGGTCTGCGGCCAGCGCCCTGACTAGGTCGGCGACCACGAAATCGGGGGTCAGCGGAGCATCGCCCTGCAGGTTGACCACGATCGGGGCGACATTGCCCAGCACGTCCAGCGCCGCAGCGCAGCGTTCGGTGCCGTTGCGGCAGCTCTCGAGGGTCATCACCACCTGGCCGCCAAAGGCCCGCACGGCATCGGCAATGCGCTGATCGTCGGTGGCGACCCAGACCCGGTCGGCCGAGGCTACCCCAACAGCGGCCTCCCAGCTGCGCTGGATCAGGCTGCGCGGCTGGCCATCCGCGCCGCGCAGGCTCGCCAGCGGCTTGCCGGGATAGCGCGTCGAGGCATAGCGCGCCGGGATCAGGATCGCGAAATCGGCGGTCATGCCCGGCGTCAGTTGAGGCCGTGGCGCAGCAGGTCGTGGATGTGGATGATCCCCAGCGGCACTTGCGGCCCGGTGGTGGGATCTTCGACCACGAAGGCGGCGGTGATCTTGCTGTCGTTGAGGAACACCAGCGCCTCTCCGGCGGGCATGTCGGCCGGGATGACCTTGGGCGACGAGGTCATCACCTCGTGCGCGAAGGCGGTGCTGAGCACCCCGAAGCGGCGCCGCAGGTCACCATCTGTGATGATCCCGACCAGCACGCCGGTCTGGTCAACCACGCCGGCCAGTCCGAAGCAGCCCGAGGTCATCACCGAAATCGCCTCGGGCATGCCGGCATGCGTATCGACCAGGGGCAGGCGATCGGCGCCGTGCATCAGTTCGCTGACCGGAGCGAGCGCCAGCCCGATCGAGCCGGCCGGGTGCAGGCGCTGCAAATGGTTTTTCGAAACCCCGCGCATGTCCATGACTGTCATGGCCAGGGCGTCGCCCAGGGCAAGTTGCATGGTGGTCGAGGTCGTCGGGGCGATATTCGCCGCGCAGGCCTCGCGCACGGAGGGCAGCAGGATCGGGATATCGGCCAGCTCGCACACCAGCGAGTTCTTGCGCGAGGCGATGCCGATGATCGGGATCTTGTTGAGCCGGGCGAAGCGCAGGATCGTCCGCAATTCGGCCGTGTTGCCCGAATTGGACAGCACCAGCAGGGTGTCGCCGGTCGTCACCATGCCAAGATCGCCATGCCCGGCTTCGCTGGGATGGACAAAGATCGACGGGGTGCCGGTGGCGGCGAAGGTGGCCGCAATCTTGCGGCCGATATGGCCGGACTTGCCCATGCCGGTAACCGCCAGTTGCCGCCGGGTGGCCAGGATCGCTTCGCAGGCGGCCGTAAACGATTCGTCGATCGTGTCGGCCAGCGCGGCAAGGGCCTGCTGTTCGGCCGTGATGACACTGCGCCCGCGCTCAATGCAGTCAAAATTGGCCAGGCTGGCCTGTTCACCAGGTTCGGGCAAGTCTGGTCCAATCCTCATAACTGCAAACAACCGTTCTGATACGACTGCTTCTTATCAATCGGCCAATAAGGCGTAAGCTTGAACTATATTCAAATCACAGCGTATTGGCCACGCCTACAATCGAAAATGCCATCGACGATACAATATTCACGAATTTCTGCAGGTCGGCAACCGGGGCATTCGATACATAGACCACATCGCGGTTTCTGATCGGAAAGCTTTGCGCGACAAAGAAACTCGCCGGGTCATGCAGGTCAAGTCGGTAGATCACCGGAATCTTGCCATCGAGCGTGCGCCGGGCTGATCCGGCCAGGCTGCTGTCGAGCGCGTCGGGCTCTTCCAGCCGGAATACGAACACGCCGCGAACGTCGGCCCGGTCGTCGCGCAGGCCGCCGATCCGGCCAAGGGCCTGGGCCAGCGTGATGCCGGTCCCTTCGAACGAGATTTCGGCATTGTTGCCCACCGCTCCCAGGGCGGTGAAGCTGAACGGCTGGAACAGGGCCGTGACGACATCGTCGGCCTGCATCCGGATGTTCTGATCGGGATCGCGGATGATCTGGTCGAGCGGCATCGACGCGACCTTGCCCAAGCGGGAAATCTGGATCGTGGTCTTGCCCACGGGCTGGCGCACCCCGCCGGCAGTGGCCAGCACGTCGAGCAACCGTTCGCCCTTCGGGGTGAGCGGGATGCGGGTGTTGTTGGTCACTTCGCCGACAATCGTCACGTTGGCGGTGGCATTGCGGATGACGCGCACGATCGCCTGCGGCTGGTGGGCCAGACCGGTCAGCCGCTGCACGATTTCCCGTTCGATCTGCTGGGGCGTGCGCCCGGCCACGCGCACCGCGCCCACGAAGGGCACGTTGATCTGGCCGGCGGCATCGACCATCTGTTCAGGTAGCGAGGTGCCGCGCGCGGTCGAACCGGACGAGGTCAGGCGGGGATCACCCAGCGCCGAACCATAGAGTGCCGCAGGCGGCGCTTCCCAGATCGCCACATCCAGCACATCGCCCCGGCCGATGACGGCTCCATAGGCCGACCCATCGCCCAGCGAGTCCGAAAAACGCTGCTCGCGCTGCGCCGACATGACCCGCTTGGCGGTCGGCTCGGACAGTTCGACAACCTTGATGTCGGCGTTTCCGACCGCCCCCTTCGTTCCGGCGCTGCGGACGGCCTTGGTGGTGGGCCCGGATGAGCCAAGCGAGCTGCATCCGCCCAGGGCCAGTAAAACAAGCGCAAGCGTGGTGGTGGCCAGGGCCTGTGCGGTCGGTGCCTGTGGGCGCAATGATAGTCTCCAGATCGAACAGGCAGCGCCTGTAGACGCGCTGCCAATAAGGCTTCGCTTGGGCTGGCACAATGTGTCTTTTGCCCATCGCCCGCGCGGCTGTCCCGGCAAGTTCTTGCCTTGGCTGGATAATGCGATATCCATCACAAGTGGCTTCAATCGCATTGACCGCCTAGGCAGTGCGCGATAGCTCGTGCGGCGATGGATCGTAGCGAACCGCTGTCACCCGCAAGCTCCGATTCTGTTTCGGGCAATCCGTTCGCCGCGATTCCGGCGCGGGCGCTGGCGATCTGGCGCGCGCGCCCGGATTTGCAGGCCGCGTTCGATCCCGCCACCCCGTCCGGTGCCGCCAATCTGGTCTGGTGGTATTTCCTCCACGGTTTCCGCGAAATGGGGCTTGAACCCCGGCCGGACGATCATGGCAAATACCTCAACCAGCACCAGCCCGGGGTCAGGCAGCGCGGATTCGTTCCCATTTCGCGCCTGATGCACGAGCTGCACACGCGCCGATCCGGCCAGGCGGCCGGTCCCGCCGCCAGCGGATGGCTGCACCGCCGCCTGCGGCGGCTGCGGCGGGCCTGGCAGCGGCGCTATGGCGGGATCAATCGGCGCGGCGAACAGGCCCGGCTGCTGGCCTGGTATTTCACCTCCGGCCTGGCGGAAGCGAACCTGCTGGGCCTGCTGGATCAGGCCCAGGCGCGCGCCTTGCTCGAACCGCTCGGCGGCCAGGGCGGGGTGCCGCGCCTGGTCAGGCTGATCTGGGATGCCGACGCCGAATTGCAGCGCAGCTTTCCCGATCCGGCCGATCCGGCAATTGTCGATTGGTGCCGCGAACATGGCCGGACCCGCTGGCCGATCCTGGCCCATCCCCTGATCGGCCTGGCGCCGCCGCGCCGTTCTCCGGCGGTTCCGCTTCGCCGCTTGCCGTTCGGGGTCAATCTGTTCGGGCATGCCCGGGCGCGGCTGGGCGTGGGTGAGGATGTTCGCATGGCTTCGCTGGCCCTGGCCGAAGCCGGGGTACCCTTTGTCATCTGCGATGTCGCGGCAGGGCAGATCAGCCCCGAGGAAACCGGGTTCGACCAGCACATCACCACGGCGATGCCCTATGCCATCAACCTGTTCTGCATGACCGGGATGGAAACCGTATCGACCATGCTGGCGCGAGGGCGGGGCAGTTTCGACGACCATCTCAACATCGGGTTTTGGCCCTGGGAGCTGCCGCGCTGGCCCGAGCTGTGGCAGCACGCCTATGACTATGTCGACGAAGTCTGGGCATCCAGCGCGTTTGCGGCAGAGGCGTTCCGGCTCAGTTCGCCAAGGCCAGTTCATCAGATGCCGATGGCGGTCAGTGTCGATCAGTCGGACGGACTGGGCCGGGCTGATTTCGGCCTGCCGGCCGCCCCGTTCCTGTTCGCCTTCGCGTTCGATGGCCTCTCCTCGTTCCGGCGCAAGAACCCGCAGGGCTGCGTGCAGGCCTTCCGCAGCGCCTTTCCCCGGGGGGACGAACCGGTTGGCCTGGTGCTGAAGGGGCTGCGCGTGGAAGACGACCCGCGCTGGCGCGAATTGCAGCTGGCCGCCCGCGAAGATCCGCGCATTCATCTGCTGACCGGATCGTTCAGTCGCGGCGCCCTGCTCGACCTGTTCCGCTCGATCGACTGTTTTGTATCCCTGCACCGCAGCGAGGGCTTTGGGCGCAATATTGCCGAGGCGATGCTGTTGGGGCGGCCGGTGATCGCCACCGGCTTTTCCGGCAACGCCGATTTCGTCCGGCCGGACACCAGCATGGTGGTGCCCTGGCAGCTGCGCGAACTGGCCGCCGGGGACTATCCGTTCGGCGAAGGGCTGGAATGGGCCGAACCTGATCTGGACGCTGCGGCCAGCCAGATGCGGCAGATTTTCGCGGATCGCGCACTGGCAAGGGAAATTGCCGCTGCGGGACAAAGACTTGTTGCCTCTACCTATTCACCTGAAGTAGTTGGCAAGCAATATCTCTCTGTACTATCGTCTCGACTGGACAATGGAGTTCGTAACAATGGATGTACTTGAATATCTTGCGCGCTCCGAAGAAGTTCTGGCCGCGTCGCGCAATTATGCTGGCGTGCGCAATTGCGAACCGGCAATCGAGACCATCGCTGCCGCACTGGCGGTCGATCTTCCCTTGCTGGTTTGCGGCAATGGCGGTTCGGCGTCGGATGCCATGCACATCACCGGCGAACTGGTCGGGCGGTTCCTGAAGGAACGGCGCGCGCTCAACTGCATCTGCCTGTCGTCGAACCCCTCGGTGCTGACCGCCTGGTCGAACGACTACTCCTATGAAACTGTCTTTTCGCGCCAGACCGAAGCCTATGCCAAGCGTGGCGGCGTGATCCTGGGGATCAGCACCTCGGGCAATTCCGGCAACGTGGTCGAAGCGTTCAAGGTGGCGCGCGCCCATGGCATGACGACCATCGGCCTGACCGGCGAAGGCGGCGGCAAGATGGCCGAATGGAGCGACATCCTGATCGACGTGCCGTCGCGCTCGACCCCGTTCATCCAGCAGGTCCACATCTGCCTGTACCATTACATCTGCGAAATGGTCGAAGCAAAGCTGGCGGCATGACCGTCGCCAGCCAGATTACCGTGGTGGTGCTAGCCGGGGGCAAGGGTACCCGGCTCAAGGGGCTGTATCCCGATACGCCAAAGCCGATGATCCCGGTGGCGGGCAAGCCGTTCCTGCACTGGATCACGCGCTGGATCGCGCTGCACGGCCCGCAGCACTTCGTCTATTCGACCGGCCACCTCTCGCAGCAGGTCGAGGAGTGGGCTGCCGACGCATCGATGCCCGACCTCAAACGCGAATGCGTGCGCGAGGACGTTCCCTTGGGCACCGGTGGGGGGCTGATGAACTGCATCGACCGCTGCGGTGAGTGGACCATGGTGGTCAATGGCGACGGGCTGGTGATGCGCGGCATGGCGCAGCTGCTGGCGCTGGCCGATGCGCCCGGCGATGGCGGCCTGCTGGGGGTCGAGGTTGACGATACGAGCCGCTATGGCAGCCTGGAAAGCGATGCCGATGGCAGGCTGACCGGTTTTCGCGAGAAAGTGCCGGGGCGCGGGCTGATCAACGGCGGGATCTATCTGCTACGGACCGAGCTGCTGCGCGCGCTGTACCGTCCCGGCAATCTCAGCATCGAAACCGACCTGTTTCCCGAGATGCTGGCGGCTGGTGCCAACCTGCGGGTGATCGGCGCTGGCGAGGCGCCGTTCATCGATATCGGCACGCCCGAAACGATCAGCCAGGCCGAAGCTTTCGTCCACGAACACCTGGGACAAGCCCAGCCCGATTGATCCGCGCCCGATTGATCCGCGCCTGGCCTGGGCGTCATGGACGCCAGGCGGCGATGGCGTGGGCCGCGTCGGGCTGCCGGCTGGCCTTGAAGCCCGACCCGCTCCACCGCAGCAGCTGGTCCTCGTCCACGGCTTGCCATTCGCGCTGGCCATGTCCGGTCAGGACCATGGCCCCGGCCGCCAGCCCGGCGGCCTGGCCCGCGCGCAGGTCGGTGGCCGCATCGCCGACGATGTAGGATTGCGGCAAATCGACCTGAAGATGCCCGGCGGCATGCAGCAACATGCCCGGCTCGGGCTTGCGCCAGGGATGCCGGGCCACGGCATAAGGCTCCCGGCCGTCCTCGTGATAGGCGCAGGCCAGCACCATGTCGAAATGCGCGCCGTGCTGGGCATAGTGGTCATAGATGTGCTGCTGCACCGCCATGAATTCGCTCCAGCTGTAATAGCCCCGGCCGATCCCGGCCTGGTTGGTGACCATGACCACCGGCAGGCCCGCGGCGTTGATCCGGGCGACCGCCTGCGCAACGCCGGGGATGAAGCGGACATCGTCGATCCGGTGCAGGTAATTGGTTTCCTCGACCACGACCCCGTCGCGGTCGAGGAACAGGCACGGGCTCCCGGCAAAGGCGCCGGGCGTGAACCGCATGGCAAAGGTTCCGGGTTCCGGATGAAACGTCACGTCATGGTCTCCCGGTGCCGCAGGGCAAGGGCCTGGCGGGCAATGGTGGTGATCAGGTTGTCGGCATTGTGAAACCGCCCCCAGCTTTGGGCCAGCACTTGTGCGGCCCGGCTGTAGCGGTCGAAGTCATTGGCGATCGCGGCAATCGCATCGCCCAGGCTGGCGGCATCGCCGGATACGAACAGTTCGGCATTGCCGTGCCCGTCGACCTGTTCGGCCATCCAGGTCCCCGAGGGCACGACGACCGGCTTGCCCAGCGCCAGCGCTTCGGCCAGCACGCCTGAGGTTTGCGAATCGTAGTGCGCCTTCAGGTAGGGCAGCAGGACGATGTCGGCGGCTTGCAGCAGCGCTGCATATTCCTCCTCGTCCAGGGTCTGGGCGATCATCTCGGCGCCCAGCGCATCAAGCCGTTGGTGCAGGCGGTTCCATTCCTCGTCGGGAAAGTCGGGATCGACGGCCTGTAGCCGGAAATGCAGCGCGCCGGCTGGCACCAGCGTCTGGGTCCGTTCGATTGCCTGGTCCAGCAGGGCAAAGCCCTTGTTGCGCCGGGCCTGCCCCAGGAACACGGCGTTGCGCCCCTGGCGCACCGCGCGCCGGGCCGGTTTCGGCTCCCCCGGTTCGCAGTGGGGGATCGGGAGCAGGCCGATCGGCAGGTCGGTCAGCTGGCCGAACTGGTCCTGCAGGATGTTCGAATCCGTGAACAGGAGCGGCCGCCGTGCCGGCGCCAGCTCCTGGAACCGGGCGAGCGCAGTCCGGTATTCGTCCGCTTCCGGGTCCAGCCGGCCGGGAACGGGAAACGGCGTGTAGTGCAGGATCAGCACCACTGTCGGCAGCCGGTCGGGGTCCAGCGCGGCGAGCCAGTTCGCGATCCCGCCCAGTTGCCATTGGCGCAGGCTATTGATCAGCAGGACGTCATCGGCCTGGAAGGACAGCCGGCCGTCGAGAATGCGCAGGTCGGCTTCGATTTCGCGGGCATGCGCGGCCAGCATGGCCTTGCGCTGCGCGGCATCATTCGTGGTGTGTGCCAGGTTTGCGGGGGTTTCATCGCAGCCGAGGCTGAATCCGGGATGGCCCAGTTGCAGGCCAGCCGCTTGCTCTGCCAGGGCGCGGTTGCCGACTATCACTGCCGTATCACCGCGGCTCCTGACCCCACGGCCGATCGCCAGCAGGTAATTGGCGCAGTGTCCGGCGTAGTCCCTTAGCGAGGGGTCTGCCAAAATCCAGCGAGCGCCGTTACCTTTTTTTTTATCGCCCTTGCATTGGGTGCCCTGCCCAGCCGCCGACCGATCCAGTCGTAATGTTCCTGCGGATCCATGCCGAGCTGATCGACATCGGGATATTGCTGGCGATACCACGCCGCATCGAACTGGCCCCCGTCGGCGGCATTGTCTGCCGTCTTCGGCGCCTTGCCGAGCTGGCGCAGTTCGTTGACCAGTTCGGCCACCTGCAACTGCAGCGCATCGCGTTCGGCAGTGATCTGCCGGATCTGGCGATTGAGCGAGGCGGTATCGTTTTCAACCATATAGCGTCCAATGCACCATGATCAGAGACTCTTCCAGAGCCAGGAATGCTGCTCGTAGCGGTTGTCGTTGGTCAGCAGATAGGTCGGCTGGCCATGCAGCCCCAGGCGGGCCAGGCCGGACGCATGGCGCGCCTGGATGGTCTGGCACAGCAGCCAGGCCCGATAGACCCGCGTCTGCAGTTCTTCAGCCGAAACCCTGGCGTCGATCACTTCGAGCGAGCGATAGGCTTCCTGCAACTGTTGCAGATCGCCGCGGACGAACCGGGCCAGCGCGGAATGCGGCTTGCGCTTGAGGATGTAGTTGGCGGTGTGCACCCCCAGGTCGACATCGCAGCTGGTGTGCCCGCAGTAGGACTTGCGATAGCCCAGGCAATGCAGGAGCAGCCGTTCGGCATCCTCGACCGGCCGGTCGTCGAACAGGTAGCGCAGCCCCCCTTCCGAGCGGAACAGGTACCACGAGCGGTTGTCTTCCAGCTCGGCCATCGGGCTCGACGTCGTCTGGCCATCGGCATAGTTCATGAACAGGCCCAGCCGCCAGTCGACATATCCGACCCCGATGTGCGGCAGGATCCGGTTCTTGAACTCGGTATCGCCGGCGCCGCGGAACTGTTCGTCGAAGTAGCCGAAGCGATCGTGCAGGTTGCGGCGATAGATCCCGCCGACGAACGTGAGGTAGCACGTGTCGAGGATCGGATGGACGTCCGTTCCGCCCTGCCGGTTGTAGGGCATGACATCGTTCTTGTGCAGGCCGAAATCGTCGACATCGGTGACGATCGAATTGCCCTGCACCCAGTCAACCGAGGGGTTTTGCTCGAGGTGTTCGGCCAGCAGGTCGAACGCTTCGGGATAGACCGCCTCATCGACGCCGAGGAACGCGAGGTAGGGCGCACGGGCCAGCGCGATGCCGCGGTTCCAGGCCGCCTGGATGGTTTCGCGGTCGGCAGACCTGACATACAGCGCATCGAAGGGATGATCGCGGTGGAACGCCTCGAACACCGAGCGTTCGTCGGACGGCGATCCGCTGTCGACCAGGATCACTTCGACCTCGCCGCGCCGCAGCATCGTCTGCCGGCACAGCATGGTCAGGAAATTGTACAGCTTGTCGGCCGCGTTGTAGAGCGAGACGATCACCGAAAGCCGCGGCTTGGCATTGCGGCGGCGATCGTCGCGGATTGCCAGGGGCCGTTCCTTGTAGGTCCGCAGGCGCTCGTAGCGGGCCTTGAGCAGGCCATGGACCCGGTCTGCCGCCTGCATCGGGTCGGCATAGAGCGCTTCGGCGGCTTCCGCCTCGCTGGTGGCGCCGCGCCGCGCCAGGGTTTCGGTAATCCGGGGCAGCAGGCCGAAGCGATCGTCGCCCATCGACCGCAGCATCCGTAGTTCATAGGTCGCGGCCATGTGTTCCTGCCCGCGCATCCGGTGCACCCGGGCGATTTCCATCCAGAAATTGCCGCGCAGCAGCACGTGCGGCGCGACCCCGTAAAGATAGGACAGCTTGTCGGACAGCGCGTCGGCGTTACGCTCGGTCATGCGCCCGGCATCGCCCAGATGATGCAGGACCGCCGACGAGCTGGCCGCCAGTGCCGAAATGTGCGGATCGATCGACAGGCCGGCCGAATGGATCGCTTCCCTGGCCTGTTCGGGGTTGGCTTCCGGCTGGCGGTCGGGGATCCCGTAGGCCGGCAATCCGCCCAGCGTCTTGAAGCCGTAGGTCAGCGTCGGCACGCGCTCGGGACGAGCGAGGAACGAGGCATAGAGCCCGCGCATGTCCAGCGGCTTGCTTGGCCACGGCGAATTGCGGTCGAGCGCCCGGTTCAGGGCCTGGCGATGCTGGTCATAGTTCTGCAACAGGTCTTCAAGCTGCGGCAGGGCACCATAGAAGTCCTCGAGGTCAATCTTGGTGTAGGGCAGCTTGGGATGGAATTCGTCGAGGTAGTCGCATACCCCGGCCTTGGTCGAAACCATGACCGGGCAGCCCGCAAACAGCGCCTCGAGCACCACCAGATTGAGGGTATCGAACCGGACAGGCAGGACGACCAACGACTTGTGGGCGAACAGGTCGAGCAAGGCGTCATGGGTGAGCGTCCCGCGATAGGATACCAGCGCCTGGCGCACATCGGCAAAGTTGCTCAGCCGCGTGCTCGACGCGATCCCCTCGGTCCGGTCGACCCCGCCGATATGTTCGGCCGTCCGGTACAGGTTCGGATTGGTCCAGCGCGCCAGCTCGACGAACAGGTCATTGCCCTTGAGGCGTTCGGATCGGCCGATGCAGTACAGCGACGGCAGGGTATCCGGCTCGGCCTTCCAGCTCTCGCGCTTGGAGCGGGGCACGAAATGCGCCGGATCCAGGAACGACACCTCGCGCGGGACCTGTTCCTGCCACTGTGCGATATACCGCCTGGAAATCCCGTAGACCGCGTCGACGCTATCGAATTGCAGCCGTTCCAGCTGCTGCAATTCGAAGGTGCGGTCGCCGGGGCTGGACCAGTTCAGGTCGATCGAGGTCGAGATGTTGCCGTGCAGCGACAGCACCGTGCGGCCCACCTTGACGCCGTGATGGGCAAAGGCCGCGCGCAGGAACGCGCCGCAGGTGAAGAAATCGGGCAGTTCGACGATGTCGAACGAGCGGCCGGCGACCGAACGGGCATAGCTGTCCGCTTCGTTCAGTCCGCCCAGCAGATGTTCGGGATGGGGCGGAGGGGCATTGACCACCAGTTCGCGCCGGGGCGCCAGCGGAATGGCCCGTGCATTGGCCGGCCGCTTGGCATCGGCCGGTTCCTGCGAACGGAAATAGAAGAATTCGACGTCGGGCGTTTCTTCGATGATCTTGCGATAGACTGTCTGGCCGCCCCCGACGTCCTTGTACAGATCGACCAGGATCAACAGTACTTTCATCAGCCCATACCCTGTTCGGTCAGGTAGCGCATCACGCAGTCCCGGGTGGTCGGCAGATCGACATATTGCGCTGCCTTGTCGGTCGAAATCTCGTAGGTTGCCGGGCGGGCATCGTCCGGCGCGGTGCAGGTCCGCCCCGCCAGCGCCATCACGTCCTGGACGGCAACGGTCCCGCGGGCGGTCAGATTGTAGATTTCGTTGCGCGGCGCGCGGTCCAGCAGATCAAGGATCGCATGGGCCGAATCGTCGACATGGATGTACTGGAACCGGCTTTCCGGGTGGACCCAGATCCGGTCGGCGTTGAGCACGTCGTAAACCGCGTTCTTCTTCAGCCCCGGGCCGACAAAGCCGCCCTGGCGCACGACCATCCAGTCGGGCGCGGCATGGCGGACCAGCTGTTCGGCCAGGTACTTGTGAAAACCGTAGGGGCTTTGCCGTTCGACCGGCGGCGTCTCGGTCTCGCGCGTGATCTCGGGCGACGAGCAATCGGGATAGATGTCGCTGGTCGACAGGAACAGGTAGCGCCTGAAGCGAAAGTCGCAGAGCGAGTCGCGCACCGAAGCCACCGAGGCCTGGAAATCAAGCTTGGGGTTGTCGCGGCCCAGCAGCTTGCTGGAATTGCCGTTGGCATTGATGAAAAGGTCGCATTCCTGCCCGGCGAATTCGGCATAGTTGGCCCTGGTGATGACGCGGAACGCAAGTCCGCGCGTTTCCATGGCGCGGACAAAGCCGCTGCCGACAAAGCCGTTTCCGCCGAGCAGAAAGATCACAGGCGCAGCCCCTCGCCGCGGTCGTCGTAGTTCTTTTCGAGCCAGGCGATCGTGCGGCGCAGCCCTTCCTCAAGCGGCGTCTCGCAGGTCAGGCCCAGCGCCTTCATCCGTTCGTTGGAGAAGATCTTGATCATCTGGCCGTCGGGCTTGGTTTCGTCCCAGCGGATCTCGCCCTGGTAGTTGACCAGGCGTGCGATCGTTTCCGCCAGCGTGCGGATCGAGGTCGAAGTGGCGGTGCACAGGTTCACCGGCCCGACTTCATCGTAGGATTCGATGAAGAACGGCAGCATCCGGGCCACATCGCCGGCATAGGTGAAATCGCGCGTCGGGGCGCCCGTGCCCCACATTTCGACCGCGGGGACCTTGTCCCGCATCGCTTCGAAATAGCGCCGCACCATGGCCGGCACGACGTGCGATTCGCTGTTCCGGAAGTTGTCGAATTCGCCGTAGAGGTTGCCGGGGATGAGCACGGTGGCGTTCAACCCGTACTGGTCACGATAGGACCGGGCGGCGACAACACCCATCATCTTCGCGGTTGAATAGCCGGCGCTTTCGGGCTGCGGATAGCCGCAGAACAGCTGGTCCTCGTCGATCGGGCTGGTCGCCTTGGCGGGATAGGAGCAGCCGCCCATGGTATAGACCAGCTTGTCGACCTTGCGCCGCGCGGCTTCTTCGAAGGTCAGCGCGGTCAGGATCGTGTTGCGGAAATAGAAGTCGGCCGGAAAGGCGCGGTTGGCGCCGATGCCGCCCGAATAGGCGGCCAGGTGGACCACCACGTCCGGGGCGATCTCGTCGAACATGCGGCGCACCTGGTCGGGCTGCATCAGGTCATAGTCGGCCGAGCAGACGCTGGCGACGTTTTCCGCGCCATAGCGTTCTTCCAGCACGGGGCGGGCATGGCGTCCGAGAAAGCCGGTCGCGCCGGTAAGCAGAATCTTCTTCGTCACAGTAGCTGTCTTTCTATTGGGTCAGGATGACCGATCCGTGGCGATCCATGCCAACCGGGATCAGGCTGCAACCCTGCATTGCACTTTCAAAGGCGGCGCGGCGTTCAGGCGGCACGACCATCAGCAGGAAGCCGCCCCCGCCCGCACCGCACAGCTTGCCGCCGAGCGCGCCCGCCGCCAGTGCGGCGTCGTACAATTCGTCGATCGCGGGGTTGGACACCCCGGCCGAAAGGCGCCGCTTGGTCTGCCAGCCTTCGTGCATCATCGCGCCGAAATCCTTCAGCATGGCTTCCGGATCGGGGCCTTCGAGGACATCGATCGACTGGCTGACCAGGGCCAGCAAGTGCGACAGTTCGGCATCGATCTTGCGTTCGCGGGTGGCCTGGACCTGTTCGGTCAGGACCTTCGAAGCGAAGCGGGTCTGGCCGGTATAGACCAGCACCAGCGAATTGAGCAGGTGGCTTTCGCAGGCAGAGGTCATCTGCACCGGAGTGATCCGGGTCCTGCCATCGACAAAGTCGAACCGGTTGAGCCCCCCGAAGGCGGCATGCAGCTGGTCCTGCACGCCCACGTTTTCCTTGAGCAGGACCTGCTCCACGTGGATCGCCGCCTGCCCCAGGTCGAGCCGGGTCAGCGTGCGGCCCTTGAGCGCCCCGATCAGGTTGACCAGCCCGACCGTGAAGGCGGACGAGCTGCCCAGCCCGCTGGAGGCGGGCAGATCGGCCTGGATCGAGATGTCTAGCGGCTGTTCGATCCCGTAGTGATCGAGCACGGCCCGAACCACCGGATGCTCCAGCTCGCTGCTGTCATTCACCATTTCAAGCCGGGAATAGCTCAGCCGGTATTTGTAGTTGATGATGTCCGACAGGCGCAGGGCGCTGACATAGACATAGCGGTCGATCGCCATCCCGACCACGGCGCCGGGAAAGCGTTCGAAATAATCGGGATAGTCAGTTCCTCCACCGAAGAAACTGACCCGGAGCGGGGTTCGGGATGACAGGAGCATGTTCGGCTCAGACGTTGCTGAAGATGCCGTTGCGGATCGTCCGGTAGCCCCGGATCAGTTCCTGGATGCCCATTTCGATCGTGTGATCGGGGGTCCAGCCGGTCTTTTCCAGCTTTTCGTTCGAAACGATATAGTCCCGCTTGTCGGGATCTTCGCCGATCGGCGCGGTCAGGCTGACAAAACCGGGCACGAACTGGCGGATCTTGTCGCACAGCTCAAGCTTCGAGAGGTTCGCCGACGACAGGCCGACGTTGTACGGCTCGCCGTTCATGGTTTCGTAGTTGTCGATGCCGTGGATGAACGCCTTGGCCACGTCGCGGACGTGGATGTAGTTGCGCTTGGCTTCGCCCTCGAAAATCACCACGGCCCGGTCGGTCACCGCGCGATAGGTGAAATCGTTGACCAGCAGGTCCAGGCGCATGCGCGGCGCCATGCCGAACACCGTGGCCAGGCGCAGGGTGATGCCGTTGCCCCGATCGAGGATCGCGCGCTCGGCTTCCACCTTGGTCGTGCCGTACAGCGAAATCGGGTTGAGCGGGGTTTCCTCGGTGCAGAAGATGCCCTTCTGGCCAACCCCGTAACCCGAATTGGTGGTCGGGTAGATGATGCGCTGGTCCTTGGACATGTGGCTCAGCATCATCAGGATCGCGTCGCGGTTCAGCGTGGTCGCCGCGATCGGGTCCTGCTTGCACAGCGGAGCGCCAACCAGGGCGGCGAGCGGAATGGCGAGGTCGGCCTTGGCGACATGGCTCTTGACCAGGTCTTCGTCGCGGGCATCGCCGCGGACCGGTTCGAACTTGGGGTTGGCAATGACATGGGCCAGCGAGGCATCGTTGCGCTGGAAGGTATCGATCACCGTCACGCTGTGGCCGCGATTGAGCAGCTCGGGGACAAGTATCGAACCAAGATAACCAGCACCGCCGGTGATAAGGACATGCATCTGATCAAGTTCTTTCAACATGTGTCGGACCGTTGCCATCCGATATAATCGATCGGTAGGCTCGGCTACGACAGGTTGGTCCAAGACGGGAGCAATCGTCCCCGCCAGTCTTTCAGATCGACTACGGGCAAACCCGGATCGACCAGGATTCAGGCAACGCGATAGTTCGAATCATTGTTAACATCAACAACTCGCGATGTGCATTCGGTCACAAGCCGCAGATGCGGACGATCGATTCAGTAGCCGGGTTTGCGCAGCACCGCGCAGGATTGGCCCAGCGCGCCTTCCGCGACGATCGCCTGATCGCCGGACACCAGGTGCTCCAGTTCCATTTCCAGCGAGCGCGCCCAGAATTCGATCGCGTCGCGCTCGATGAATACGTTGAGCGGTTCGACTGCCCGTGCCTTGGCCAGCCGCACGGTCTTCCAGAACACTTCCTGGTGCAGCGGGTTGCGCACTTCGAGGAACGAAAACACCACCCGGCCGCCCGGCTTGAGCACGCGCTTGGCTTCTTCGAGATACCAGTAGCTGTGTTCGTGCAGCAGGTGGGTCAGGACCGAGAAGAAGCAGACGAAATCGGCCGAATTGTCCGGTGCGGGAATGCCGATATGGTCGATCACTTCAAAACGCCAATCGGGCCTGGCGCTGATCTTGCGGGCGTGCTGGATGAGGTCCGGGACGAGATCGATCCCCAGGTAGGATCCGGTCAGGTACTCGGACAGCGGCCTGGCCAGTCGTCCGGCCCCGCAGCCGACGTCGATCAGGCTGTGGTCCGGCTCCAGGCCGAATTGCCGCAGCACTGCCAGTTCGATCTTGCCGAATTCCTCGAAGCCGCCGCCGATGGCGCGCTCCATCGCCTCGTCGTGATCGAACTGCCGCTTCATCCGCGACACCAGGCGCAGGTTGACTGCCTTGAGATCGAACTGGCTGACCCGCGCGAAGCGAACCCGGTCATAGATTTGGCGGACAGTCGGAAGCATCTGGTATCCTTGGTTAATTCGTGGCCGGCAGCGCGGCTGCGCCAAGCGGCACCCTGGTGGTCGGGGGTCAGGTCAGAACAGTTCCTGGGCGATCATGCGGCCGATCGGCAGCGCGGCAGTCGCCGCGGGCGAGGGCGCATTGCAGACATGGACCGAGCGCGATGTCTTGCGAAACAGGAAGTCGTGCATCGCGGTGCCGTCGCGCATCACCACCTGCGCGCGGATCCCGGCGCGATAGGGTTGCAGGTCGTCCAGGCCCAGTTCCGGGCAGTACTTGCGGCATTCCTTGAGATATTCCGAGCGCAGCAGCGAGCCCTTGAGCTCGTGGACCGCGTGGCCGCGATTGGCCCAGACCAGGCGCCAGAAGCCGGGATAGCTGGCGAACGAGGCGACGTCGGCCAGGTCGAGCGAGAACTTCGGATAACCTTCACGGGCAAAGCCGATCACCGCATTGGGGCCGACGGTCACGCTGCCGTCGATCATCCGGGTGAGATGGACTCCGAGAAACGGCAGGGCTGGATCCGGCGCGGGATAGATCAGGTGCCGGATGATCGCGTTACGGCTGGCCGGGAGCTGAAAATATTCACCCCGGAACGGAACGATCCGGAAATCGATCGGCAGTCCCGCCATGCGCGCCAGACGGTCGGCCTGCAGGCCGCCGCATACCACCAGGCGATCCGCGGTCCAGGTGCCGCCCGGCGTGCTGATCGCGACGCGGTCGGGATATTCCTCGATCCGGGTGACCTGTTCGCCCAGCAGGATCGAAGCGCCCCGCGCGCGCAGCAGGTCGGCAAGCTTGCGGGCCATGGCCGGGTAGTCGACAATCGCGGTCTTCGGGGAAAGCAGCGCCGTGGTGCCCCGGATCGCCGGTTCGCGTTCCTTCAGCTCTTCCGGGTCAAGTTGCTGCAGGTCCAGGCCGTTCGCCTTGGCCCGTTCGAACAGGGCGGCGATGCGCTGTTCCTCCAGTGGATTGGTGGCGACGATCAGCTTGCCGCACTGGTCATGGGCGATTTCGTGGGTGCGGCAGAACTCGAGCGTCTCGTCGAGCCCCTCGCGGCACAGGCGCGCCTTCAGGCTGTCGGGTGCGTAATAGATCCCCGCGTGGATGACCCCGCTGTTGTGCCCGGTCTGGTGCGCGGCGAGGGTGGTTTCCTTTTCCAGCAGGACGATGCTGGCATCCGGGCGCTGGTTGCTGATCGCCCACGCCGTCGCCAGGCCGACAATCCCGCCACCGACGATGCAATAATCACAATGCATGTGCAGCACGCCTCCTCAGACGCCCAGTGAACGCCCTTCGGCCAGGCCGTGCGAAAGAAAGTGCTGCAGAGCATCGACGCCTGCATCGCGGACATCCGGATTGCTGGCCAGATAGGCGTCCGGATCGAACAGCTTAGCGTCGCGCAGCTGGCTCATCAGCCGCTCGTCGCTGGGTGCGGCAAGCCCGAAGCGGCCGCGCGCCAGCATGTGGCTGCGCATCAACGGCGCCACCTTGCACAGCCATTCGAACCGCCAGTCGCCACCCTGCCTCGATTGCTCGGCCTCGGCCAGCAGGCGGGTCAGCGTGGCCACTTCGGCGAACCGTTCGGCCAGCTGTTCGGACAGTTCGGTTTCGCTTGGACCCTTCGGACGCTGGCTGGAAGCGGCTTTCGGCTGCTTGGCGCTGGTCGTTGCTGGCTTGGTCGGCATTGCGTGTTTCCCTTGCTTCAGGTCCATGCGAAATCGCCTGTGATCGTCTCGGAACCCGATGCCCGATCTTCAGGCTGCCATCAACTGCTCATGAAATGTAATTGCTTCATCAGCGGTGGGAAATTGATGAAGCGTGCCATCCAGCAAAACCGCACCGCGATCACAATGATGGCGCAGGTAGTGGGTATCGTGCGAAACGATGATCAGCGAACGGTCGGCCCGTTTTTCGAACAGTTCCGACTGGCATTTCGCCTGGAACCGGGCATCGCCGACCGCGGTTACTTCATCGATCAGGTAGCAATCGAATTCGACGACCATGGAGATTGCGAAAGCTAGGCGTGCGCGCATGCCTGACGAATAAATCCGCAGCGGTTCGCGCATATAGGCCCCAAGCTCGCTGAACTCGGCCACGTATTCCACCGCGCGCTGGTAATCGGTGCCATAGATCCGGCAGATGAAGCGCAGGTTGTCGTAGCCGGTCAGCCCGTTCTGGAACGCGCCGCCGAAGGCCAGGGGCCAGGACACGCTCATCGTGCGTTCGACCGTCCCGGAGGTGGGCAGTTCGACTCCGCTGATGATGCGGAACAGCGTGGACTTGCCCGCCCCGTTGCGCCCGACGATGCCCAGCTTTTCACCCGGCGCGATGGTCAGGTCGATCCCGCGCAGCACCTCGTGCATGCCCGAGCGGGTGTGGTAGGACTTGCGGACGCCTGTCAGCCGGATCATTCGAGGATCACCCGCTTGCTGGCATAGCGTTCCTCGGACAGGGCAAACAGGGTGAAGAACAGGCACACGCCGGTCATGTAGACCTGGTCGTAATGGGCCTTGATCGCGCTGCCGAAGTAGCCCTCGCGCATCAGTTCCGTGCCATGCAGCATCGGAATCCACATCACCATGTGCTGGAACTGCGGCGGCATGGCATCGACCAGGAACGTCGTGCCGGACAGCGGCAGCATCAGGTAGGAAACCGGGTGCCAGATCTTTTCGACCAGCTCTGTCCGTTCCGACAGGGCGCCCAGGAACATGGCGAAGGACGCGCCGAACCAGGTCAGCATGCCCCATCCCCAGGCCACCTTGAGGATGTCTTCCGGTGGTTTCATCATGTCGAGATTGATGAACAGGATCGACAGGACGATGAATGAGGTGGTCGCCCCGATCGCCTCAAGGACCAGGCGCGAGAGGTAGATGTCAATCAGCCGGACGTTGCGGTGATACATCAGCGCGGCGTTGGTCAGCACCGAACCGATGCAGCGCGAGGGCATGTTGCGCCACAACAGCACCGCCGAATAGCCGGTCAGGGCGAAGGCCACGATCGGCAGGTTCGAGGAATGGTTGAGGCCGGCCACCGCCCACAGCGTGGCGACGCCCAGGGTGAACATCATCGGCTCGACGAACAGCCACAGGACGCCGATGTTGTGCCGCCCATAGCGGGTCAGCACTTCGCGCATCACCAGCGCGCCGATCACCCGGCGCTGGATTTCCCAGGACCGGCGCAGCGACGGGGGCTGCAGTGGTTCGGGCTGGCGGGCCTCGATCAATCGACATGCTCCTTGATGCTCGACAGCAGCATCGACAGCACGCCCCACAGCGCCAGGCCGACAATGATCGATGCCAGGATCGAGCGCAGCCGACGCGGTTCCAGCGCCTCGTCCGGCAGGTTGGGCTGGACGATCCGTTCGACATAGGCCTGCTTGCGTCGTGCCTCGTTGCGGGCCTCCTCGAGCGAGGACATCGCACCGGCCAGCTGCTTGTCGGCGAACTGGCTTTCAACCACCAGCCGCTGGTATTGCGCTGCCGTCGAAGACAGCGACTTGCGGCCGCCGGCGACCTTGCCCAGTTCCTCGTCGATCTGGGTGCCCAGGCTGCGCACCCTGGTGCGCAGCACTTCGAGCTGCGGATTGCGCGGCGCGAACTGTTGCAGCTGGACCAGTTCCGTCTTGGTCGAGATCAGTTCATCCTGCAGCTTGGAAATCATCTGCAGCTGGACCGCCGCCTGCTTTTCGGGGTCCACCACGCCCTGCTGGTTGCGGTAGGCCGAAAGCGCCAGCGCCGCCGCGCGCGATGCGCTCTGTGCCTCGTCAACTTCGCGCTGGGCATAGCGGATCAGGTCCTGCCGTCCGCGTTCGTTCAGCCGGTTGACGGTCGCCTCGGCCATTTCGAGCAGACGCTCGTTGAGCATCTGGGCCTCGCGCGGGGTATAGGCCCGCACGGTCAGCGTGGTGACCGACGACGCGCTGTCATGTTCGATCGCCACTTTCTTGGAATAGTAGCGATACAAGGCTTCGAAGCTGCCATCCAGGCCAAGCGGATCGAACCGGTCGAAGAGCGACACGGCCGGGCTGCCATAGGCCTTGCGGACCGTTCCGTCCTTGTCGAGCGATTGCAGCGCATCGCGCGACGCGACGAATTCCTTCGCGGCATAGATCTCGTCCCCGGCATTGGTGAAGCCGGCAGATTTGAGCAGCACGCCAAGCCCGGTGCCAGTCGGCTTTTCGGGACTGCGCACTACGAATTTGGCCTGCGAAACATAGACGTCAGACGCGAGCAGGCCGTAATACAGCGCTGCGCAGAGCGTCGGGATCAAGACGGTCACAGTAAAGAGGGGAGAAAGTCCTCTGAGCCGGGTCAAGATATTGGAAAGCATTGGACTGTTAGGTTCCTGGCAGCGACCGGGACGACCGCAGAAGTCTCTTGGGCTAATGGCCTGTGCTTTGGCGATTTGCAACCGCAAAGCCAGTCCGCGCTAGCGCGCCAGCCGCATCAGTAGCCGGATCGCGTTGCCCATATCGGCCCGCACCAGGCATCCGGCCAGCATCGTCCGCAGATCGCGGGGGTTGATCAGGCCGGGTTCGACCCGTTGCAGAAACCAGCGCAGGTCCCGCGCCGACAGCAGTCCGGGCAGGTTGAATGCCCCGTGGAAGCCCAGCTCGGTGCCCTGCCGCCGCGTGCGCTCGAACGCGAAGTTCGCCGCTGTTTCGCGCGCCGCGAATCGCATCCCCAGCGCTTCCAGCTGCGGTCGCAGCTGGCGGGCGATGACGATGTCCTCGGCCTCCTCGGTGTCCGGCGCGAGTTCGGCCAGCGCGGCCAGCAGCCGCCGCGAGCGCAGCGAGAACCCGCCGTTGCCGACATCCATGCCATCGTCGAACTGCGGCCAGGGCGCGCCGATATAGTCCAGCGCCAGCCAGCGTTCGTCCCAGCGAGCTCCGTCGAGCACGAACCCGTCCCATTGCACCACCATGACATGCGCGGTGTCGATTGCCCCGGCCATGCCGCGCAGCATGAAGCGGGAATAGGCCTCGCGCGATGACAGGCGCGGGATCGGCACGACCTCGATGTCAGGATGGCATCCCGGCGGTGCGGGCTGGTCGGTGAACAGCTTGGCCGCGCCGAACCGCAATTGCCGCATCGAGCGGTGCATCGCCTCGACCGTCGCTTCGATGGCGACACTGGTCACGGCCGCAAGCGTTACCGTGGGAAGGTGCGGGGGGCTGGCCATTACAGTTCCAGCACGTAATCCTCGCTGGCCCGCCTGATCAATGCGCTGTGCCAGGGATCGAGCGCCACCGCCGTATCCCAGCGCGCATGCAGCGCGGCCAGTTCGCGGCGATACCGGGCCAGGTTGCTGGCGTGCATGTCGCTGCCGCGCGATTTCGATTCGTGGTGGATCAGGCAGGCTTCGGCAACGAAGACGTTGGCCAGCCCGGCGCGGCCCAGCCGCAGGCAGAAGTCGACGTCGTTGAAGGCGACCGCGAACTCGCGCTCGTCCAGCCCGCCCATGCTGAGGTAGGTGCTGCGGCGCACCAGCAGGCATGCCGCCGTCACGATCGAAACCCGGCGGGTGGTGCGATGCATCGCCCCGTTGCCCGGATCCGCCGGATGCAGGCCGCGATAGATGTGGCCGGCCGCCCCGCCGACGCCTAGCGCGACCCCGGCATGCTGGATCGTCCCGTCCGGATAGAGCAGCATGGCGCCCACGGCGCCGATGCCCGGCCGGACCGCATGGCGCGCCATGGCCGTCAGCCAGATTCCGTCCAGCGGCTCGATGTCGTTGTTCAGCAGGCAGACCAGTTCGCCACCGGCCGCGGCCACGGCGCGGTTGTTGATGGTCGAGAAGTTGAACTCGCCCGGGCAGTCCACCACGCGCCCGCCTGCGGCCCTGAACTGTGCCAGGAAGTGCAGCGTGGCCGGTTCGACGCTGCCGTTGTCGGCCACGATCAGTTCCACCTCGCCCGGGTATTCAAGCTGCTTGAGGCCCTTGATACAGGGCTCCAGCAGTTCGACCCGGTCACGCGTCGGGATCACGATCGACACGCTTGGCCAGTGTTCGACCGGCCATTCGACCTGCAAGCCGGCATCGTCGCCGATGGCCAGGCCGGGGTGGCCGGGCCAGGCGCGCGACAGCAGTTGGGCGCGGCGGGCAGCCTGGTCGGCCCGGGCCGGGGCCGCGCGATGGGTCAGGACCAGTGGGACGTGGACGGCGGTCGATTGGTCGGCCCCGGCGGCGGCATGGGCCAGCATGGCAGCGGGATCGCGCGCCGCATCTGCCGCAAGATCGTCCGGCACCCTGAAGGCGCCCGCGCCGCACAGCCCGTCGCGCGCCAGGAACACCAGTTCGTCCCATTCGCCCTTGGCCCAGGGATCGCGGCGGGCGCCATCCACCAGCCGGTCTTCGTCCCAATAGACCAGTCCAGCCACGCCATTGCGGCGGCACGCGGCGGCCAACGCCCGTCCTGCCACAGGAGCGACGAAGTCGCCCGCCTGGATGGCCAGCAGCCAGGTGCCGGGCGGCGGCGGCGTGACAAACGTGCCGTCGCGGTCGAGCTCAAGGATGGGCAGGTCGGACCCGAACGCCTGCGTCAGCGATTGCCGTGTGCGGCGGCTGGCGAGCGGATCGGCCGCAGCGCCCAGGACAACCGCGCTCAGCTGCGGCAGGGGCTGGTCGGTATCAGCCGCGCAATATTGTGCCACCAGGCGCGGCTCGGTGACCCTGGTCCACAGCCGGTAATAGTCCGGGCTGGTTGCGGCTGCCGCTTTGAGCAGGTTGAGGCCGCGCACCCGCTTGCCGCGCAGATACCAGTAGGCGCCGCGCAGCGTCCGGCCTGGCGCGGCTTTCAGTCCGCACCAGAGGATTTGTGGCAGGTGGAGCGATTTACGCATGGCGGTTGGGGCGATGCTGCTGCGCAGGGGCCGGATCACTGCTCAAGCAGCGCGGCCACGTAGCGCGCATAGGCGGATTTCCCCAGCCCCGCCGCCAGCCGTCCCAGCTGGTCGCGGTCGATGAAGCCCTGCGTGAAGGCGATCTCCTCGGGGCAGGCGATCTTGAAGCCCTGGCGCGCTTCCAGCGTTCGCACGAAATTGCCGGCCTCCAGCAGGGATTCCGGCGTGCCCGTGTCCAGCCAGGCAAAGCCGCGCCCCATGATCTCGACATTGAGCTGGCCGCGTTCGAGGTAGGCTCGGTTGATATCGGTGATTTCCAGTTCGCCCCGCGCCGATGGCCGCAGCCCGGCGGCGATCTCGACCACTTGCTCGTCATAGAAATACAGGCCGGTGATCGCCCAGTCGGACTTGGGCTGCGCAGGCTTTTCCTCGATCGACAGGGCCCGCATGGCCTGATCGAATTCGACCACGCCGTAACGCTCAGGATCGGTTACGTGATAGGCGAAGATGCTAGCGCCGCACGGCGTGGCCATTGCCTGCTTGAACAGCTCGGTGATCCCGTGGCCATAGAAGATGTTGTCGCCCAGGATCAGGGCCGAGTGGTCCCCGGCAACGAAATCGGCCCCGATGATATAGGCCTGCGCGATCCCTTCAGGCGCCGGCTGGGCGCGGTATTCGATCGACAGGCCCCATTGCGAACCATCCCCCAGCAGCGCCTGGAACGCCGCTACATCACGCGGAACGCAGATGATCAGGATCTCGCGAATGCCCGCCAGCATCAGCGTTGACAGCGGGTAATAGATCATCGGCTTGTCATAGACCGGCATGAGCTGCTTCGAGACCACTTGGGTCATCGGATGCAGCCGCGTGCCAGACCCGCCTGCGAGAATGATGCCTTTCATTTCCAATTCCTGTCGGTCGGGCTGGGCAGCGCCAGGCTGTCGATCACTTCTGCAACCATGTCCGGCCAGGGCCGGAGGCGGATTGCGAAGTCGCGGTACAGCTTTTCGCAAGCCATGATCACATTGCGCGGACGCGCGGCGATGGTCTTGAATTCGCTCGCCATTACGGGGGTCAACTGGGGTGCCTTGTAACCCTTTTGCTCTGCCAGGGCAAAGATCGTGGCGGCCAGTTCGAACCAGCTGGCCTGGCCGGCGTTGGTGCAATGATAGATGCCGCCGACCCGGCCGGGATCGTCCAGCATCTGTTCCAGCACGGCCAGGGCGGCGCCGGCCGCATCGCTGGCCCCGGTCGGGCAGCCGGTCTGGTCGCTGACCACCGACAGCTGGTCACGCTGCGCGCCCAGCGCCAGCATGGTCTTCAGAAAGTTGGTACGATGCGGGCTCAGCACCCGGGCGATCCGCAGGATGATGGCCCGGGGATGGGCGGCCATGACCAGTTCCTCGCCTTCCAGTTTGGTCTGGCCATAGACATTGATCGGGTCGGTCGGGGCCGTTTCGGCATAGGGGGCCTCGCTGGTCCCCGAAAAGACATAGTCGGTGGAAAAATGGACCATCGGCAGGCCCTCGGCCCGGGCCGCCTGCGCCAGCCAGCCCGC
Organism: Novosphingobium sp.; assembly: GCF_041905565.1. GTDB lineage: Bacteria > Pseudomonadota > Alphaproteobacteria > Sphingomonadales > Sphingomonadaceae > Novosphingobium. The sequence continues at coordinate 62,454 of NZ_JAYRKX010000007.1, forward strand.
GGCGGCGGCGTTCACCCGGCGGGCGTCATCCGCATGGCTTTCCGCCCCGTCCACGTCGGTCCAGGCGGCGCAGTTGATAACCGCATCCCAGCGGCCCTGCGCCAGCGCCGCGCGCACCGCGCCCTCGTCGGCAAGATCGAGCTGGCTGCGATCCGGGCGGCTCAGCTCCCACCGGGCCGGATCGGCCAGGCGGGCCAGCTCGCGGCCGACCTGCCCGTTGCCTCCGGCAACCAGAACGCGCCGGGGCGTCATCTCAGGTCCGGGTGCCCAGGCGGCGGGTCGGATCGCGCCGCGCCATGATCGGCTCCCACCACGCCCGGTTCTCGACATACCACCTGACCGTCGCCGCAATCCCCTGCTCGAAGGCAACCGTGGGCGTCCAGCCCAGCTCGCGGGTGATCTTGGCCGCGTCGATCGCATAGCGGCGATCGTGGCCGGGCCGGTCCGCGACAAAGCCGATCAGGTCGCGGTAGGTGCCGCCGCCCGAACGGGGCACCAGGCGGTCCAGCTCGTCGCAGATCGCCTGCACGACCGCCAGGTTGGTGCGTTCGGCATTGCCGCCGATCGCATAGGTTTCCCCCGGTGCGCCGGTTTCGAACACCAGGCGCAGGGCGGCGACGTGATCTTCGACATGCAGCCAGTCACGGATGTTCTGCCCGTCACCGTAGACCGGCAGGTCCTGTTCGCCCAGCGCCCGGATGATGGTCAGGGGAATGAGCTTTTCCGGGTAGTGGAAGGGGCCGTAATTGTTCGAGCAATTGGTCAGCAGGACCGGCAGGCCATAGGTATGGCCCCAGGCCCTGACGAGGTGGTCCGCCCCGGCCTTCGACGCCGAATAGGGCGAGCGGGGATCGTAGGGCGACTGCTCGTGGAAGTGTCCCGTCGGCCCGAGCGAGCCGAATACCTCGTCGGTCGAGATGTGGTGGAACCGGAAGCCGGACCGGGCCTCGGCCGGCAGGCCCTGCCAATAGTCGAGGCATTGCTGCAACAGGTTGCAGGTGCCCACCACGTTGGTGGTGATGAACTGGCCCGGCGCATCGATCGAACGGTCGACATGGCTTTCCGCCGCCAGGTGGGTGACGATGTCGGGCTGGAACTGCGTCAGCAGCTGCCTGACCAGCCCCGGATCGCAAATGTCGCCCTGGACGAAGCGGTAGCGGGGATGATCGGCAACCGCTGCCAGCGATCCGGGCACGGCGGCATAGGTCAGTGCATCCAGGTTCAGCACTTCGTGTTCGGTGGTCGCCAGCAGCTGGCGCACCAGCGCCGATCCGATGAAGCCGGCCCCGCCTGTGATCAAGATGCGCTTCGCGTTCATAACGGTGATGACTTACCCATCCAGGAACATTGCGGGCCGACTATACCGTTATTGTCCGGATTGGCTGTAACGGATTGCCATCATATGCGAATTCCAGCAGCGCTTCGGCAACTCCGGGCAATTGCGCATCCTTGTCCGACAGCAGCGGGGTCAGCCCGGCCAGCGGCCAGTCGATCGCGATGGCCGGATCGTCCCAGCGGATTCCGCCTTCGCTGCCCTGAGCGTATGGATTGTCGACCTTGTAGGCCACCTCGGTATCGGGCTCCAGCGTCAGGAAGCCGTGGGCCATGCCGCGCGGCACCAGCATCTGCCGGCCATCCTGGGCGGCCAGCTCGGCCCCGACCCAATGCCCGAAGGTCGGCGATTGCGGCCTGATATCCACGGCAACGTCGAAGATGCGTCCCTTCAGGCAGCGGACCAGCTTGGCCTGCGCGAACGGCGGGCGCTGGAAATGCAGTCCGCGCAGAGTGCCCACCTGGACCGAGCAGGACTGGTTGTCCTGCACGAAATCGTGCGCGATTCCGGCCTTGGCCATTCGCGCGGCGCTCCAGGTTTCGCTGAACCAGCCGCGCGCATCGCGGTAGCGCTGCGTCTCGATAATCAGAACCTGCATGGTTCGAAGCCTTTAGACGCAGATTGCAAAGTTGCCATCCTGAAAAGCCGCGCCGCCATGGGGTTTGCCCCGGCCGCCGGTTACGGCAGCCGGACGGTGCCTAAAGCCCCCGGCCCTCGCCGGCCAGGAATGCCTGGTAGCTGTTCGCCACGCCTTCGCGCAGGTCGACCTTGGGGGCCCAGCCCAGCGCGCGCAGCCGGCTGTTGTCCATCAGTTTGCGCGGGGTGCCATCGGGCTTGGACGGGTCGGTCACCACTTCGCCCCGGGCATAGTCCAGCACGTCCATCACCAGCCGGGTCAGCTCCATGATCGAGATGTCCTCGCCCGAGCCGACATTGACGTGGCCCTTGTCCGAATAGACCTTCATCAGGTGGACGCAGGCATCCGCGCAGTCATCGACGTAGAGGAATTCGCGGCGCGGCGAGCCCGTGCCCCAGACCTGCACCGGGGCGCCGATCAGCCTTGCTTCGTGGACCTTGCGGATCAGCGCGGGCAGCACATGGCTGGAGTTGAGGTCGAAGTTGTCGCCCGGGCCATAAAGGTTGGTCGGCATGGCGCTGATGTAATCGCAGCCATACTGCTGGCGGTAGGCCTGGGCCAGCTTGATCCCGGCGATCTTGGCGATCGCGTACCACTCGTTGGTTGGCTCCAGTTCGCCAGTCAGCAGCGCGTCTTCCTGGATCGGCTGGGGGGCGAACTTGGGGTAGATGCAGGACGAACCCAGGAACAGCAGCTTTTCCACGCCCACATCGTGCGCGCCGGTGAAGATCGCTGTTTCGATCAGCAGGTTGTCGCGCAGGAAATCGACCGGATAGGTCGAATTGGCGAGGATTCCGCCAACCCGGGCGGCGGCCAGGAACACCGCCTGGGGGCGTTCCTTGCGCATCCAGTCCAGCACGGCGCGCTGGTCGGTCAGGTCCAGCGTCTCACGCCCGACCGTCAGGACTTCGCATTGCTCGTCGGCCAGGCGGCGGGCAATCGCCCCGCCGACCATGCCGCGATGGCCGGCAACCCAGACGCGCTTACCGGCAAGATCATAGGTCATCGGTCAGCTACCCAGCCCGATCGCGGCGGTGCGCATCACGTCAAGGTCGGCCTGGACCATTTCGCGGGCCAGATCGCGCACCGAGGTTTCGTGGCGCCAGCCCAGCTTGGTGTGGGCCTTGGTCGGATCGCCGATCAGCAGGTCAACCTCGGTCGGGCGGAAATAGCGCGGATCGACCGCGACGCGCAGCGCCCCGGTCTGCTTGCAGAAGCCCTGCTCGGCCGCGCCTTCGCCGCGCCATTCCAGCTCGATCCCGACGTCCGCGAACGACCATTCGACGAACTGGCGCACCGTGTTGGTTTCGCCGGTGGCCAGCACGTAATCGTCCGGCTCGTCCTGTTGCAGCATCATCCACATCCCGCGCACATATTCGCGCGCATGGCCCCAGTCGCGCTTGGCATCGAGGTTGCCGAGATAGAGCACGTCCTGCCGCCCGAGCGAGATCGCGGCGGCGGCGCGGGTGATCTTGCGGGTGACGAAGGTTTCGCCGCGCAGCGGGCTCTCGTGGTTGAACAGGATGCCGTTGGAGGCATGCATGCCATAGGCTTCGCGGTAGTTGACCACGATCCAGTAGGCATAGAGCTTGGCCGCGGCATAGGGGCTGCGCGGATAGAACGGCGTGGTTTCGCGCTGCGGCACTTCCTGGACCAGGCCGTAAAGCTCTGAGGTGGATGCCTGGTAGAACCGGGTCGTCTGTTCCAGCCCCAGGATGCGGATCGCCTCAAGCAGGCGCAGCGTGCCCAGCGCGTCCGAATTGGCCGTGTATTCGGGCGTTTCGAAGCTGACCTGGACGTGACTTTGCGCCGCGAGGTTGTAGATCTCGTCCGGCTGGGTTTCCTGGACGATGCGGATCAGGTTGGTCGAATCCGTCATGTCGCCGTAATGCAGCGTCAGCTGCGGGTTCGGCTTGTGCGGATCTTCGTAGATGTCGTCGATCCGCCCGGTGTTGAAGGACGAGGAGCGCCGCTTGATCCCGTGAACGCGGTATCCCTTGTCGAGCAGCAGGCGGGCCAGGTACGCGCCGTCTTGCCCGGTGATGCCGGTAATCAGGGCCGTCTTGTTGGTCACTCCGGGGATTCCTTTGGAAACTGATTGATATGGGATGCCATCCCCAAGCGGGATTGCGTCCTGCCGCCAGCCACGGGCCGGAACTGGCAGGTCGGCCCCCTTGGCGCGCCCTGGATCGCGCCCGTTCACTCGCCCAAAGGCATCGCATTGGCAATATCGAATTGAGGTATTGTGCCTATTTGACCCGGCGCGGCATTTTTCGCCCACGTTGCCGGTCAAGGCGTTGGGCCGCCAGACGGCGATCAGCCGTCCGCCCTCAGCCTCGTTCAGCGCCGGGGCACGGCGGCGGGCTCAGTCGAAACTGGCTCCGGGGCGCACGCCCAGCTTCTTGAGCACCGTGGCGGCAGGGCACCAGCCGGTGAAGCTGGCCTGCAGCATGTTCAGCCCGGCAAAGGCAGTCAGGTACAGCCAGGCCGGATGGACCCAGTGCGCCAAGGCCAGGCTGGCCAGCACTACCACGCCGGCAAAGCGGAAAACGGCGGAATCGAGTGTCATGCCAGGTGCTCCTTACTTGAACCGCAGCTTGCTGATGCCGAGCGCGTGCAGCGCGAGCTTTTCGTAGAACGGCTCGCTGGTGCCCCGGCGGATCTTGTGGAGGAAGTATTTCTCGAACCCGATCTTGGCGAGGTGGACCCATTTGCCCTCGCTTGACCAGTTGACGTTGCGCGGCGGGATCTGCGGCTGGGCGACAAAGGCCACGCCGCCATCGCCGAAATCGGCCAGGCAGACCGCGTTCCAGCTGGCCTCCTCGCTGGGTTCCTGGCCAGCCAGGATCAGCTTGAGGTTGGCGGCGATCGCGGTGACCATGCTTTCGATCATGAACCCGGTCTTGGGCACGCCGACCGGGACCGGGGTCTTGCCCACCGGCGGGATCGCCACGCAGACGCCCAGCGCGAACACGTTGGGGAAGGCGGGGTTGCGCTGGTGCTTGTCGGCCAGGATGAAGCCGCGCGGATTGGTCAGCCCCTCGATCCCGAACACCGCAGGCACGCCGCGAAAGGCGGGCAGGATCATCGAGAAGCCGAACGGCAACTCGTGCTGGCCCTTGACCGAGCCGTCCTCGTTCACTTCCTCGACATGCATCAGGGCGTCCTCGACCCTGGCGATGCGCGCATTGGTGATCCACTTGATGTGGCGACCTCGCATCTCGCTTTCGAGCAGGCCCTTGGTGTCGCCCACCCCGTCGAGGCCCAGGTGGCCGACATAGGGTTCGGCAGTGACGAAGGTCATTGGCACCCGGTCGCGGATCTTGCGGCGGCGCAGTTCGGTATCGACGATCATCGCGAATTCGTAGGCCGGGCCATAGCACGAGGCGCCCTGCGCCGCGCCGATCACGACGGGCTTGGGATCGGCGGCAAGCCGTTCGAACATGTCGGCGGCTGCCGAGGCGTGATCGGTGCGGCAGACCGATTGGGTAAAGCCCTTGGGCCCCAGTCCTGCCACTTCGTCAAACGCCAGGTCCGGGCCGGTGGCGATGACCAGGTAGTCATAGCTGACTGACGAGCCGTCGTTCAGCTCGATCCGGTTTTCCGCCGGATGGACCCGCCTGGCCCCGACCGAGGTAAAGCCGATGCCCTTTTTCGCCATGATCGGCGGCAGGTGGACCTTGATCGCTTCAGGCTCGCGCCAGCGCACCGCGACCCAGGGGTTCGATGGCACGAACCAGAAGTCGTCCGAATCGTTGATGACCGTAACCTCGGCCGCGCCCTGGACGGCGTCGCGGATTTCATAAGCCGCGATCGTCCCGCCAAGCCCGGCGCCAAGAACCACAATTACCGGTAGCGCCATGATCCTGCTCCTACCTGCGGCGTTGCCCTTCGTTGCGACCCGAAAGGACCCGACTCACTGTCTATGTGACTTGACTAATATTAGTTAAAGACGATATGAGCAAGAGGAAATATGCAGCGGCAGATTCGCCGCACAGGAAGGACGCAGGACAATGGTTTTCGGTTTCGGCAAGGCGCGGCATCGTGAACTGACCCCGGGCGAGCTTGCGCAGCTGCTGCGCGATGATCGGGCGCTGGTGGTCGATGTGCGCGAAGTGGACGAATTCGCTGCCGGGCACATTCCTGGGGCGGTCAACCTGCCGCTTTCCACTTTCCAGACCAGCCAGCTGCCCGATGCGGGCGGGCGGACCATGGTGCTGAACTGTGCCGCCGGGCGGCGTTCGGCCATGGCGCTGGAACGCTGCGCCATGGCCCGGACGGAAGTGGATACGCACCTCGCCGGGGGCTTCGGTGCCTGGCAGGCGGCAGGATTGCCGGTCGAACGCTGAACGACGGAAAGGAAGCGGGGCATGCGCAAGGCTGGACTGACGATCGCAACGCTGGCCATGGCGCTGGTGCTGGCCTCCTGCGGCGAAACGAGTGAACCGGCCGCGTCGGCCAAGGCTCCGGCCGGGCATCGGCTGGTGCTGGCCCCGGCCGATGCAGCCGCCTGGCAGGACGTCAGCGCGGAAGTGACCACGGTCGACCAGGCCCAGGTCCTGGCGCGCATTCCCGGCATCCTGACCAGCCTGTCCGTGCGCGAGGGCGATCTGGTGACCAAAGGCCAGGTGATCGGCCGGATCGTCGACAGCCAGCTGAGCTACCAGGCCGGGGCTTACGGCGCGCAGGCCGCCGCTGCCCAGGCCCAGGCCGCCCAGGCCGAGGCGGAACTGTCACGGGTGAAGTACCTTTACCAGAACGGCGTCTATGCCAAGGCGCGGCTGGATCAGGCGCAGGCCGCCGCCGATGCCGCGCGCGCGCAGATCCGCGCCGCCCAGGCCCAGCAGGCCGCCGTTGGCGCCGTGGCCGGGCAGGGCGCGGTGATTGCGCCGACCAGCGGCCGCGTGCTGCGTGCCGATGTGCCGGCGGGCGCTCCGGTGGCCCCGGGCGTGGTGGTTGCGGCGATTACCGCCGGGCCAACCGTGCTGCGCCTGCAGATCCCTGAATCGCTGGCCGACAAGGTCCGCCCCGGCTCGCAGGTTCAGGCCAGCGCGCTGGCCGGGACCAGCACGGGCCGCGTGGTGCGGGTCTATCCGGCGATCAGCGCCGGGCAATTCGCCGCCGATGTCGAAATGCCGGGGCTGGACAACCGCCTGATCGGCCGCCGCCTGGCCGCGCGGGTGGAAACCGGCGCGCGCAAGGCGCTGCTGGTCCCGACCACTTTCGTCACCAGCCGTTACGGCATCGACTATGTCACCGTGCTCGCCAAGGATGGCAGCGCGGCGCAGGTGCCGGTCCAGCTTGCGCCCAGCAGCGTGCCGGGCAAGCTGGAACTGCTGTCCGGCGCGGCGGCGGGTGATACCCTGATCGCGCAGGCCGGCCAATGAACCTGGGCATTTCCGGGCGGCTGACCCGCGCGACGATCCAGTCGCCGCTGACCCCGCTGCTGCTGCTCGCCGCGATGGTGGTCGGCCTGATCGCGACGATCACCATCCCGCGTGAGGAAGAACCGCAGATTTCGGTGCCGATGGTCGACATCCGGGTCATGGCGCCCGGCCTGTCCGCGCCCGAGGCGATCGAACTGGTAGCCAAGCCGCTGGAGACGATCGTCAAGAGCGTCGACGGGGTCGAACACGTCTATACCCAGGCGCAGGACAATGGCGTGCTGGTCACCGCACGCTTCCTGGTCGGTTCGAACCCGGAAGACGCCGCGACCCGCATCAACGAAAAGATCGCCGCCAATATCGACCGCATTCCCGTGGGCATTCCCCCGCCGCAGGTCACCGTGCGCGGGATCAGCGACGTGCCGATCGTGGTGCTGACCCTGACGCCCAAGCCCGGCGCGCCGGGGCAGTGGAACGATCAGGCGCTGTTCGAACTGGCCGGCAAGCTGCGCACCGAGCTGGCCAAGGTCGACGATGTCGGCCTGACTTTCATCACCGGGGGGCAGCGCATGGCGCTGCGCGTCGTGCCCGATCCGGCGCGGCTGGCGGCGCACCAGGTGCCGCTGGGCAGCGTGATCGAGGCAGTCAGCCAGGCCAACCGCGCTTTCCCCGCCGGGACCGTGCGCGAAAGCGGGCAGGCCGTGGCCGTCACCGCCGGTCAGACGCTCAAGACCGCCGAGGAACTCGGCAACCTGACCGTCCGTTCGGTCGGCGGCGCGCCGGTGCTGCTGCGCGATGTGGCCACGGTGCAGCAGGGGCCGACCCAGGACCAGGCCCGCGCCTGGCGCTGGGCGCGCGATGACAAGGCGGGCTGGGTGATGACTCCCGCCGTCAGCCTGGCGATTGCCAAGCGCGCCGGGGCCAATGCGGTGACCGTGTCGGAACAGGTGGTAGAGCGGCTCGACCTGCTCAAGGGCAAGCTGGTGCCCGACAGCGTCAGCGTGGCAGTAACCCGCAATTACGGCGAAACCGCCAATGAAAAGGCCAACGAGCTGATCTTCCACCTGGCGCTGGCGACGATTTCGATCGTCGTGCTGATCGGCTTCGCGATCGGCTGGCGCGAGGCGGGGGTGACCGCCATCGTCATTCCCACTACGATCATGCTGACCATGTTCGCCAGCAAGATCATGGGCTTTACCATCAACCGCGTCAGCCTGTTCGCGCTGATCTTCTCGATCGGCATCCTGGTCGACGATGCGATCGTGATGATCGAGAACATCGCCCGGCACTGGGGCATGGCCGATGGCCGCAGCCGGATCGACGCGGCGGTCGACGCCGTGGCCGAAGTGGGCAATCCCACCATCGTCGCAACGCTGACCGTGGTGGCCGCGTTGCTGCCGATGCTGTTCGTATCCGGCCTGATGGGTCCCTACATGGCGCCGATCCCGATCAACGCCAGCGCGGCGATGGTATTCAGCTTCTTTGTTGCGGTGATCATTGCCCCCTGGCTGATGATCCGCTTTGCCCGGCAAGGCCTGGCGCACGGCGAGCACGACGCCCACGGCGGCAAGCTGGGCGCGCTCTACCGGCGCTATGCCAGCCGCGTGATCGCCAGCCGCGACAGCGCGCGGCGCTTCCTGATCGCGGTGGGCGTGGCCACACTGGTCGCCTGCTCGATGTTCTATTTCAAGGCGGTGACGGTCAAGCTGCTGCCCTTCGACAACAAGAGCGAAGTGCAGCTGGTGCTCGACATGCCCGAAGGGACCAGCCTGGAAATGACCGGGCGGGTGCTGGAACAGGCCGCCGCCGTCGTCCGCAAGGTGCCCGAAGTGGTCGCTATGGAAGCCTATGCCGGGACCAGCGCGCCGTTCAACTTCAACGGTCTGGTGCGGCATTATTTCCTGCGGGCGCAGCCGGAACTGGGCGACCTGATGGTTACGCTCCAGCCCAAGGGCGATCGCGCGCGCTCCAGCCACGAGGTCGCGGTGGACCTGCGCGAGCAGTTGCTCAAAGCCGTGCCGCTGCCCGCCGGGGCCTCGCTCAAGGTGGTCGAAACCCCGCCGGGGCCGCCGGTGCTCGCCACCCTGCTGGCCGAAATCTATGGCCCGGACGAACAGACCCGCCGCCAGACCGCCGAACAGGTCGAAAAGCTGTTCAGGTCGGTGCCCTACATCGTCGATGTCGACAATTCGTTCGGCGCGCCGCGCCCGACGCTGCAACTGGTCCCGGACCGGGCCAAGCTGGACCAGTACGGCCTGTCGGAACGCCAGCTGTTCGATTCGATCGGTGCGCTCCTCGGCAACACCACGGTCGGCCATGCCCCGCGCGGGGCGGACCGCGATCCGCTGCCGATCGAACTGGGGCTGGATCAGGCCCAGCGCAGCTGGTCGGCCAGCCTCGCCGCCACGCCGGTCGCGGTCGCGCCGGGTGGGCAGCTGGTGCCGCTGGGCGAACTGGTCAGCGCCCGGGTGGTGCCGGGCGGACAGGCGATGTTCCGGCGCGACGGGCGCGGTGCGGCGATGGTGCTGGCGGATCTGGCGGGCCGGTATGAAGCGCCGATCTATGGCATGCTCGCGGTCGACGATGCGGTCGAACAGTTCGACTGGGCCAAGGCGGGGCTGACCAAGCCGGAAGTGCTGCTCAACGGCCAGCCGGTGGATGAAAGCAAGCCGTCGCTGCTGTGGGACGGCGAATGGGAAATCACCTGGGTGACCTTCCGCGACATGGGCGCGGCCTTCATGGTCGCCCTGCTGGGGATCTATGTGCTGGTCGTCGGGCAGTTCCGCAGCTTCAAGCTGCCGCTGGTGATCCTCACGCCCATCCCGCTGACCCTGGTGGGGATCGTGGCCGGGCACATGCTGTTCATGGCCCCGTTCACCGCCACCAGCATGATCGGCTTTATCGCGCTGGCCGGGATCATCGTGCGCAATTCGATCCTGCTGGTCGATTTCATCCGCCACGCCCGCACGCCCGACAAGAGCCTGCGCGAAACGCTGCTGGAGGCGGGCATGATCCGCTTCAAGCCGATCGTGCTGACCGCGCTGGCGGCGATGATCGGCGCGGCGGTGATCCTGACCGATCCGATCTTCCAGGGCTTGGCGATCTCGCTGCTGTTCGGGCTGGCTTCATCGACGCTGCTGACCGTGCTGGTCATCCCGGCAATCTACGTGCTGCTGCGCGACGATGGCCGCCCCCTGACCGAAGGTGATGCATGAAACCCGCCGATCTTTCCCAGCTCAAGGCCAATTCGGCGCATATGGCGGCCAAGCTCAAGGTCATGAGCCACCCCGAGCGATTGCTGATGCTGTGCCGGCTGGACGAGGGCGAGGCTTCGGTCAACGAGCTGGTCGGACTGACCGGGCTGTCGCAATCGTCCGTGTCGCAGCACCTGGCGATGCTGCGCGAGGAAGGCGCGGTGGCCTGCCGGGCCGAGGCGCAGACGCGGTTCTACAGCCTGCGCGATCCCGTGGTCAGCGGGATCATCCACGCCCTGTGCGAGCTGTGCGAATAGGGGCCTATTCCCAGCCGCGTTCCAGGAACCGCTCGGCCATGCCGGCCAGCAGCGCCGCGCCGCGCGGCATCACGGTTTCATCCACCACCATGCGCGGGGAATGGATCGAATGGCACTGGTGCCAGTCGGCCCCTTCGTGCGCCACGCCCAGGAACAGCATCGCGCCGGGCACCTGTTCCAGCACATAGGAAAAGTCTTCCGCGCCCATGATCGGGCGGTCGAGCTCGCGCCAGGCCGGTTCGCCAAACAACTCGCGCGTGGTCGCGGCGGCGAGGCCCACGGCCCGGTCGTCGCAGATTGTGACTGGAAAGCCCTCGGTGATGGTCACTTCGGCGGACAGGCCGTGGGCGGCGGCAATGCCCATCGCCAGCTGGCGCAGCGCATCGTGCAGCTTGATCCGGTGGCGCGGCGAAAGGGTGCGCAGCGTGCCTTTCAGCGTGGCGAAGTCGGCAATCACGTTGTGGGCCGTGCCCGCCTCGATCCGCGCCACGGTGGCGACCACCGGGTCGTGCGCATCGAACTGGCGGGTGACCATGGTCTGGATCGCCATCACGATCTCGCAGGCGACCGGCACCGGATCGTGCCCCTGGTGCGGCATCGAGGCGTGCCCGCCCGCGCCGCGCACCACGATGTCGAACTGGTCCGCCGCCGCCATCAGTGGCCCGGCGCGGCCTGCGACCAGCCCGTGCGGGGCATTGGGCATGACGTGCAGGGCAAAGGCCGCTTCAGGCAGGGGATGCCCGGCAGTGCCGCCCAGCAGCCCGTCTTCCAGCATGTAACGCGCGCCGTGGTGGCCTTCCTCGCCCGGCTGGAACATGAACCGCACTTCGCCCTTCAGGCTGCCGGCCCGCGCGCACAGCAGCCGCACGGCGCCGGCCAGCATCGCGGTGTGGGCATCGTGCCCGCAGGCGTGCATGCAGCCGCCAATGGTCGAGGCATAGGGCAGGCCGGTTTCCTCGGGCATCGGCAGGGCGTCCATGTCGCCGCGCAGCAGCACGATCCGGCCCGGCCCGGCGTCGCCCTTCAGCGTCGCGACCAGCCCGGTGGTCGATGGCCCTTCGGCCCATTCGAGCGGCAGGTCGGCCAGCGCGGCGCGCACCTTGTCGCGGGTAAGGGGCGTGTGCAGGCCCAGTTCCGGCTCGGCATGGATCGCCCGGCGCAGCGCCACGATGTCGCCAGATATGGCGCGCGCGTCGTCAAGCAGCGATTCGTGCAGCATGGTCTTCTCCCGGACTTGGTGTTGCAGGGAGAATAGCCAAGCCTTGGCCCGCGTCTAGGCCCCGATCCGCGCCGCGATGCGCTTGGCCGCGGCGTTGTGGCGAATCACCGACCAGACCAGCAGCAGGTTCAGCACCACGCTTTGATAGATCATGTACCACGCCGGGGTGCCCGCGAACATCGACAGGCCCAGCACCACCGCGCGGGGATTGGGGCCCAGGATCTTGCACAGCAGCAGCAGTGGCTGGGTTTCCTCGCGCGCGATGCGGGCGATCCGGTCCAGCGCGGCGCGGTCCCCCTGCGCGGCCTGAACGGCGGCATCGACCCGCAGCGCATGCGGGGTCATGCCCGTGGCCACGCCCAGGTAGGCCGAGACCAGCCCGGCGAACAGACTGCGCGAGGTGGCCGAATCCTGCGCATCGTGCGACAGGCGGATCCACGGCGTGCCATAAACCCAGTATTGATATTGCCGGCGCTGCACTTCGACGTGGTTGGCCTGGACCGCGTGGCTGACGCCGGCGAAGACCACCAGCGCCCAGGCGTGCCAGCCGCCGAACGTGCCGCCGATCCGGGTCATCACCCAGCCCATCACCAGATACAGCACCACGTGGCTGAGATAGTCGCACAGCCCGTCGACCATTTCGCCGATCGGGCTGGACCGGCCGGTCATCCGTGCCAGGTCGCCGTCAGCGCCGTCGACCACGTGCCAGGTCATGTGCAGGGCCATGCCCAGCGCGGCGGAGACCGGATAGCTCAGCCCGGCATAGGCCGCGCTGGCGGCGATTACCGTGCCCGCGCCCAGCACTGACACCATGTTGGGCGTGATCGGCGTATGGGCCAGCGCCCGCGCCAGTTGCCAGGCAAGCGGATGGTACAGGTAGTGGTTGAGCGGATCCTGCAATTCGCGCGGGCGCTGTGGTCGTTTGGGCGCGGGTCTGCCGTTGTTCCCTGCGCCGCCCAGGCTCGCCGCGTCCCCTGCCACTTTGTATCACTCCATCACGCGCCCCTTGGCGCAGGCCCCTGCGCGCCTTATAGCCGCTTTACGGGTTCGCAACAGAGCGCGCCGCGCGAAAGCGGCGCAAAAGACGTACAGGGCAGGAGGGCACGATTACAATTCGTGCTGTAGTGGCAGTGTTTCCAAGTGCGGCAGCGGCTTACACCATGGTGGCCGGCCTGCCCGCGATCGTGCGTGCGCTGCATACGCTGGCCCGGGCGCAGTGCGGCCGGGCGGTGGTGATCGCCCCCGGACTGGACCGGCTGCCCGCCGCCGTGGCCGCCGAAGCGGCCCGGCTGGTTCCCGAGTTGGACTGGGCGGTGGCCGCCCCCGGGGACAATCTGGCCGACCTGCCCGCCGATACACCTGTTGTGCCGGCCGAGGCGCTGGCGGCCGGGGCGCTGCCCGACCTGTCCGGCGCGGCGCGGCTGGGCGGCGGCGCGGCGGCGCTTGCCCCGATGCCCGAAGCCCTGTCACGGCAAGCGCTGGCGGCGGCGGCGCGGCAGGTCATCACGGCCACGGCCAAGCCGGGCGACGGGATCGTCTCGCGCCACGTCAACCGCCCGATCTCGCAGGCCTGTTCGCGGCTGGTGCTGCGCCTGTTCCCCCATGCCCGGCCGCTGCACGCCACCTTCGGCACGGCAGCCTTTGCGCTGGCCATGGCCGCCGCGCTGTTTTCCGGCACGCCGGCCGGGCTGGTCGCGGGAGCGCTGCTGTTCCAGGCGGCCTCGATCTTCGACGGGGTCGACGGCGAAATCGCCCGCGCCACGTTTCGCTCCTCGCCGCAGGGGGCCGCGCTCGATTCCCTGGTCGATGCCCTGACCAACCTGGCCTGCGTGGCCGGGGTGTCGTGGAACCTGTATTGCCAGGGGCAGGGCCGGGCGGCTATGGCCGGAGCGGCCGGACTGGTGGTGATGGGGCTGGGCCTGTGGATCCTGGGACGGCGCAGCCGCAGAAGCGCCGAAGGTATGACCTTCAATGCTCTCAAGGATCGGTTCAGCCAGCGTCCATCCAGGCTGAAGCAATGGCTGACCTGGCTGACCATGCGCGATTTCTATGCGCTGGCCGGCGCCGTGCTGATTGCATCGGGCTTCTCGGCCTTTGCACTTTATGCATTTGCAGTGGTTGCGGCGGGGTGGTTCATGGTGGTCGTCACCGTCATGACGCGAGAACCCGCTTGACCTGCGCTAAAACACTTGCTTTTGGCGCGCGATTTAACAATGAGGCGTGTTTCACTGGAACCGCGCCGTCACGCTCGGAAGGGATCGAACCATAATGAAGCCTATCAAGGTCGCCATGATTGGTGTGGGCAACTGCGCCAGCTCGCTGGTGCAGGGCGTTGCCTATTACCGCCAGAACAACAGCTCGCAGGGCCTGATCCACGACAAGATCGGCGGCTATGGCGCGGGTGACGTTGACTTCGTGCTCGGCATCGACGTCGATGCGCGCAAGGTCGGCAAGGACATCGCCGAGGCGATCTTCGCCCAGCCGAACAACACCAAGGTGTTCAAGGCCGACGTGCCGGCCACCGGCGCGAAGGTGATCATGGGCAAGGTGTCGGACGGCGTTGCCGCGCACATGACCACGGTCGGCGAAAAGGGCTTCATCGTTTCGGACGAACCGGAAGCCGACAAGGCCCGCATCGTCGCGGCGATCAAGGATTCGGGCGCCGACGTGCTCGTCAACTTCCTGCCGGTCGGTTCGCAGGAAGCGACAGAATTCTACATGGACTGCGCGCTGGAAGCGGGCGTGGCGGTGGTCAACTGCATGCCGGTGTTCATCGCCAGCCGCCCGGAATGGGAAGCCAAGTTCCGCGCCAAGAACATCCCGATCGTGGGTGACGACATCAAGGCCCAGGTTGGCGCCACGATCGTCCACCGCGTGCTGTCCAGCCTGTTCGCCGCCCGCGGCGTGACGGTTGAGCGGACCTACCAGCTCAACACCGGCGGCAACACCGACTTCATGAACATGCTCGACCGCCAGCGTCTGGGCAGCAAGAAGGAATCGAAGACCGAGGCGGTGCAGGCCATGCTCGCCCAGCGTCTCGAAGACGAAAACATCCATGTCGGCCCGTCGGACTATGTTCCCTGGCAGAAGGACAACAAGCTGTGCTTCCTGCGCCTGGAAGGGCTGCAGTGGGGCAACGTGCCGATGGAACTGGAACTGCGCCTCTCGGTCGAAGACAGCCCGAACTCGGCGGCTTGCGTCATGGACGCGATCCGCTGCGCCAAGGTTGCCCTGGAACGCGGTGAAGGCGGTGCGCTGATCGGCCCGTCGGCCTACTTCTGCAAGCACCCGCCGCAGCAGTTCAACGACGATCTGGCCGCCCAGATGGTCGACGAATACATCACCGAAGCGCCGCTGGCGGCCGAATAAGCCCCGCAGCCTTTTGCTTTGACGGCGCCGGTCGGTTCTGCTGACCGGCGCCGTTCGCATTTACGGGAAAGCCACAGGCCATGGATGCCCTGATCATCGCCGCCGGATTCGGCAGCCGTTTGCGCGACTTGTCCGATTCCAAGCCACTCACCCCGGTCGCGGGGGTCCCGCTGCTCGAACTGGGCGCCCGCCAGGCGCGCGCCGCCGGGGCGCAGCGGGTGGTGGTGGTCACCGGGCACGAGGCCGAGCGGATCGAGGCGTTCCTGCCCGGCCTGTCAGACCGGATCGGCATTCCGGTGGTGGCGCAGCGGGTGGCGGACTGGTCGAAGCCGAACGGCTGGTCGGTCATGGCCGGGGCCAGCGTGATTGACGGCAACTACCTGCTGATGATGTCCGATCACATCTTCTCTGCCGTGATCCTGCGCGATCTGGCCCGCCAGCACGGCGCGGACCGCGGGGTTACCCTGGCGGTCGACCGGCGCTGCGACAATCCGCTGGTCGATCCGGACGACGCCACCTGGGTGCGGCTGGACGAGCGCGGCTTCATCCGCGCGATCGGCAAGACCATTCCCGAATACGACGCGGTCGATTGCGGGGCGTTCCTCGCCACGCCCGAACTGGCCCAGGCGATCCAGGCGGCGATCGACGCCGGGCAGGCGGGCAGCCTGTCCGAAGGGATGCAGCGCCTGGCCGACGCGGGGCGCGCGGCGACGATGGAGATTGGCGGGGCCTGGTGGCTCGACGTCGACGATCCGCGCGCGCACGAATTGGCCGAGGCCCAGGCCCCGGTCGAACTGGCCGAAGTGTACCAGGCGGTCCGCGCCTAGGGTCAGGCCCTAGGGATACTTCATGTGGATCCGGGTGGTCAGCCCGGACTTGGGCACGTTCAGCCGCACCGACTTGAAGGTCGGGAGGCCCGCCAGGGTCGCCGGGTTGTTCGAAAAGCCGAACCCTTCGGCCGGAAAGCCGATCCCGGTGCGGTCGAACGAGCGGTTGGCGTTTTCATCGTGGTACAGCGCCAGGGCATAGACCCCGGTGCGCGGCACGAAGATGCAGGCCCGGGTGGTGCCGGACTGGGCATCGACCCGCCCGACATACAGCGAACCGCGCTTGACCAGAAACTTGCTGGCATCGTCGGCATAAAGCGTCACGGCGACCAGGCCGTTGCTGTTCTTCACCCCGTCGACCACCACGTTCAGCCAGGTCTGGCTGGCGGGACCGGTGCAGCCGGCCGGCGGCGCGGCGGCTGCGGCGGGCGCGGCATCGGCGCCAGTCGTACCCAGCACGGCAGCGCCCAGCGCCAGCGGGACAAACAGCGCGGCCAGCGCGCGCGCGGACTTGTGCTTCATCATCGTTGCTCGATCCTGTCTGGAAACTGGCCTCAACCGGGTCAGGGTGCCGCCCTGCAACCATGCCGCTTTCACCTTTGCCGGTGGCCGTGTTCCTTCCCCAATGCGATTCGCGCGCTTAATATGAACTGAATTGGGCGGAAATGGGATTGTCAGCTAGGCGCTGGCAATCTTCCCACCGTCCAGCCGGATCCGCCGGTCCGCCAAAGCCGCCAGGCGGCCGTGGTGGCCAATCATCAGGATCGTGAGGCGGCCCTTCAACCGCCCGATTGCCTCGGCCACCAGCGCTTCGTTGGCGGCGTCGAGCGCGCTGGTCGCCTCGTCCAGGATCAGCAGCGCCGGATCGCGCAGCAGCGCGCGGGCCAGCATCAGGCGCTGGCGCTCGCCGCCCGACAGCCGCCGCCCGCCATCGCCCAGCATGGTGTCGAGGCCCTGCGGCAGGTCCAGCGCAAACCGCGCTGCGGCATCGCCCAGTGCGCGCTCCAGCCGCGCATCGTCGGCATCGGGTGCGGCCCAGCGCAGGTTTTCGCGCAGCGAGGCGTTGAGCAGCACGGGATCCTGCTGGACATAGGCCACGCAGCCCCGCCAGGCGCGGCGCAGCGGCCCGTCCAGCACTGCGCCGTCGATCTGCACCGTGCCGTGGTCGGGGGCGATCAGCCCGCCCAGCAAGTCGGCGAGCGTGCTCTTGCCCGAACCCGACGGCCCTTCGAGCGCCACCATCTCGCCCGCGGCGATGCGCAGGCTGACCTGGTCCAGCGCCGGAGCCGCCTGGCCAGTGAATTGCACCCTGACCTGGTCCAGCGCGATCGCCTCTGCCAGGTCCGGCGCTTCCACGCCGGTGGCATCGGGCTCGGGCGAGGCTTCGGCCGTGGTGATCAGCTGGGTCACTGCGTCAATCGCGGGGCGGCCGTTGGCCAGGGCCAGCAAGGATTGCTGCAGCGCTTCCAGCAACGGCACGCTGCGGGCAAACAGCGCGACCATCGGCAGCAGCGTGGCCGCCGCCATGTGCCAGCGCGTGACCGACAACCAGACCAGTGCGGCCAGTACCGCCGCGCCGCCGATCTGGAGCAGCGCGCGGCTGCGGCCCAGGTCGCGCTGATAGGCCAGCTGCGTGGCTTCCAGCGCGGCGAATTCATCGGTCAGACCGCGCACCGCGCTGGCCTCGCTGCCCAGGCTCTTGATCACGCGCAGCGCCCGCATGCCTTCGTCCAGCCGGGAGAAGACCCGGCCATAGGTTACGGCCGCGGTCCGGCCCCTGCGCGATGCGCGCTGCCGGGTGCCGCGCCAGGCCGCCAGCACCAGTGCGCCGGCGATCAACCCGGTCAGGGCCAGCGGCCAGGAAATCGCCAGCGCCGCCAGGGCCACGCCGCCCAGCGTGACCACGTTGGCCAGCGCGCCCAGCACTTGGTTGACGACGTAGCCGGCCTGGTTGACCTGGCTGATCACCACGTTGGCGGCATTGGCCCGGCGCAGCCCCATCGCCACGCGCCAGTCGCAATGCAGCAGCGCGTACCAGGCCCGCCCGCGCAGGCGGTTGATCAGCTTCATTTCCAGCCGCGCGCCTTCCAGCTGGCGGAAATAGGTGATGAGCGAGCGTAGCACGACCAGCGCCAGGAACAGCGCCAAGACCGGTTCAAGCCGCAGCGGCAGGCCCAGCGCCTGCAGCCAGGCGCCAAACCGCCCGCCCTCACCCTGGTCGAGCAGGGCCAGCAGCGGCACCAGCAGCACGATCCCGACGCTTTCGGTCAGGGCGACACCCAGCATCAGCAGGCCCACGCGCAGCGCGGCCCAGCCATCCTGCGCGGGTTCGAACAGGCGGACGCGCTGGCTCAAGCCGCGTTCCGTCCGGTCACGAAATCAACATAGCGGCGAGTGGCCATGGCGGCATGCAAGGCAAAGCGCAGGCGGCCGATTGTCGGCATGTCGGTGGGCGCGATTTCGGGCAGGTGATCAAGATCGTGCAGCATGCGCTCCGTATCGATCAGGCTGCCAAGCTGGGGGTGATCGGCAATCCGCTGCACTTCGGCGCGCAATTGCGGCAGCTGGCGGCGGATGCGGGCATGCCAGTCAGGCACATGATCGCCGTGGCGCACTTCGGTGCGCTGCGCTTCAGGCAGCCGTCCCACGGCCATGCGCCGCGCCAGCAGGCGGCGCTCGCCCTTGGCGACGAACTGCTCGTCGGGCATGCCCAGGCACAGCTCGATCAGCGGACGATAGCCATAGGCATCGCGTCCCCGCACCCCGAAGATCTGCTGGACGCCCAGGGGCATTTCCCCGCCGATCGCCATCGACTGGTAGAGGCCTTCGATGAACCGTTCACGCGAATGGAAATAGTCGATATCGGTGTCCGACCCGGTCAGGTTGCTATCCAGCCGCTTTGCGGCAAGCGAGCCGCTGGCCAAGAGATAGGGATTGGCCAGTTGCTCTACCCGCTGATGCGCGGGTTTGGCGCGGCGGATCGTCTCGCGCCAGCTTCGGGGCAAATTGGGCATCAGCCCGGTGGCCAGGAAGCGGCGCCACATTGGGCGGGGGTCGGCCAGCCGGGTTCGAGCCAGCCGCCAGACCTCGCCCCAGCGCAATTGCCGGAACAGCGTGGCTGGGGCCCAGGGCGCCTCGCCGCTGACGGTCATGTTGCCGAGCGCCCCCCAGAACACCCAGTCGCACCCGGCATCGCGCGAGGCGCGCGCAATGCCAAGGTGGACGAAGCCGATTCCGACCGAGGGGAATTCGATATCCGCGGCCAGCATCCGCTCGTTGGCGAAGCTGTCGGGCGCCAGGTCGGCATTGTCGAAGAACGTCGCGTCGATCTCTGGCCGGTCGGCCAGGAAGCGTTCGACGTAGGGGCGATCATTACCGAACAGTTGGGGGGCGGTGCGACCGTCCCATTCGGGGACGGGCACGAAGGTGAAGCTGCGCAGGCGCTGGTCGGCCGGGAGTTGACGCAGCAGCGAATCGCAGACCAGTGCGGAATCGAGCCCGCCCGACAGCGTGACACCCGGATTGCGCGACAAGGCCAGGCATTTGCCGACCGCCTCGTCCAGCATGGCCCGCGCGGCTTCGACATAGTCGTCGTCGCGGGCGAACCGCACTTGCGGCAGGGCGGCCGGGTCATAGAACCGCTGCACATTGCGCCGATCGCGGTCGAACAGGACCACCGTGCCCCCGGCGACCTGCTCCATTCCGACAAAATGAGTTTCCTCGCCCTGAAACTCTTCGAAGCACAGCATCCGTTCGATCACGTCGGTGCGCAATTGCTTGGGCAGGCCAGCGGCGAACAGTGGGCGGGGGATTGATGCGGCCATCAGGCCGTGCGGGCCGACATGGAACATCAACGGCAAGCCGCACCATGGGCTGCGGGCCATCCGCACCCTGCCGTCGGGGAGGGTGCAGAGACTTGCATACTCGCCAACGATCCGGCTGTCGGCGCGGTCGCCCCAGCGCTCGACCGCGGCGGCATAGACCTGTTCGGGGCCGCATGGCCCCAGCGACAGGGCGGCCTGAAGCTCGGCTAGATTGTCGATTACCCCAGCCAGCAGCACCGCAGTTCCGGCGGGCGATCGCGTTACGCGCCAGCCGCGGCGGACAGGCGCACGAGGGGTTGGCAACTCGGCGAAGAAATCCTCGCCCGAACGGCAGCTATCGGCGGCATGCCCGGCAAACAGCCCAAGCGAGGTTGCGGCTCGATCCGGCGCAAGCCAATCGTTGTCGCCCCAAGTCCGCGCAAAAAAGAACATCAGCCAGCCAGTTTAGCCCCGCGCCCGGAGGCGCAGGGCCATGTGCGGGGAAAACCCGCCCATCCGGTCAAATCAGGAGAGGCCGATTCCGGTCGCGGTGCCGCTGCACTGACCACCGTTATTGGTGGTCTGGCACGGGCCGGGCTGCGTGCCGGCGACATCGGTGATCTGGCCCAGGCGCGCCAGGGTGGGCTTGTTCCAGGTCTTGGTCTGCTTGGTCACAACACTACTCCTAAATTCTCGACAGAAGGTGCCGCGACCACACCCCGTATGTTCATTGCTCCGCGTTTTTACCGATTCTAGAAAGTTTTGCAACTGTGAAGCGCGCCGGCGGAATCCTCGCGGCCGCGCTCAGCCTTGCAGGCGATGGATAACGGCCCATTCACCTGGCAGGTCGCCGATCACCCGGAGCGGGCCGACATCGATCCAGGCGTGGAGATCGTCGGAGCCGGTCCGCGCGGCCTGCGGGCGGGCGGCGATGCTCAGCGCATAGCCGATCCCGCGTTGGCGCAGCATGCCTGCCAGCGCGATGGCGCGCGGCAGGCACAACCATTCGTCCCCCATGCGCCAGGCGGCGCGATCGACGTGGCGGGCCAACGCCCAGGCCTCGGCCTGCGCGTGCGTATGCGCGTCAGGCGGGGGCGCATCGCGCGGCAGCGGCGTGCCCAGTCGGGCGCGCCAGGCGGCGAAGGGGCGATGGCGGACCAGCCGACGCGCGTGCCACAGGCGCACCATCGCCTCGGCCGTGCGCAGCCGGGCGCGCCAGGGGTCAGTCAGCCGCGACAAACCCGGCAGCGGTAGCGGCGGCGAGGAATTCATCGACATCGCCCCGGATTGCGTCCTCGCTCACGCTGTAGTCCTGGGCCAGGCGATCAAGCAGCGCGGTCCGGTCACGTTCACCGTCGATCAGGTTCCAGATTGCCAGCGCCGAATCCTTGATCGAGAAGAAATCGCCGTTGGTCAGGCACATCAGCACGATTTCGTCGTCGATTTCAGTCTCGGCGAAGTTTTCCGGGCATTTGCGCAAGGACTGGGTCATCGGGACGGCTCTCGGTCTGGAGAAACGGGCGGCTTGCCCTTGACATGCCGCTCGGCAAGCGCCGCGTCCATCGCAAAGCGTACCGGATCGCGCGGGCGGACAAATCGCGAAATGGTCAGGCCGCGCGCCAGGGCGGCGAGCTGGGCAAACCGCGCGGCCCGATCGGCCCGCGACGCGGCAAGGAACAGATCGGTGGTATAGTGATCGTCCTGCAACCGCAGCAGCTTTTCCGCACCGCGCAGCGGCTCGATCCGTGCCGGTTCGCCCACCTCCAGGAAGGTCAGGCTGGCCAGCGGCAGCACGTCCTTGATGCTGCCCCCGGCCGGTTCGGCGTAGAATTTCTCGAACCGCCGGGCGATCTGACCGGTCGCGCTCGCCCCGGTCAGCTCCAGCGCATCGGGCCACAGTTTCAGCCGCTTGTGCCCGGGCAGGCACACCGGCGCTTCGGGCCGGGTCAGGTCAAGCAGCAGCGTATCGTCGCAGAACAGCGGCAGGCCGTGGCGGGTGAGCTGCGCGGTCAGGGTTGATTTGCCCGCACCCGATGGCCCGGTGAAGGCATGGACGTGCCCCTGCCAGGCCACGGCCGAGGCATGGATCGGATAGAGCCCGTTGATGCAGGCGATCGCGGCATAGACGCTGCCGTTGCGGATCAGGCTGTCCTCGTCCGGGTCCCAGCCGGCCGGGCGCTCGGCCGTGACGCCGTGGCCCTTGACGTAGTGATAGCCCAGCCCGGTGGCAGCGCGGAACACGAAGCTTTCGCCGTCGCCGGACATGCACCAGCCATCCAGCGGCACTTCGAGGCCGTCAAGCTCGTGCGGGACGGGGCCTTCGCGCAGCGCGGTTTCGCGGGCCAGCATGGCCAGGGCGGGGTGGGGGGCAGGGTGGGAGGCAGCAGGATCGGCCATCAGACAGGGCAATGCCCGCATGCTTGGCGCAGGTCAATTGCGCGGCAGGACGATTGCTGTGTGCGCCAGGCTGATTGGGCAAGTTCAAGATGTTGTGTGGAAAACCAGCGCTCTGCGCCTTGTTGCCCCCGGATGCGGCGGTTAAGCGCCGGTCAAGGGAGCATTTTTCGCGTCATGGCCGCACCGCTGATCTCGCCCTCCATCCTTTCCGCCGATTTCGCCCGGCTGGGCGAAGAAGTGCGCGCGATCGACGCGGCCGGGGCGGACTGGATCCATGTCGACGTGATGGACGGGCATTTCGTCCCCAACCTCACGATCGGGCCGATGGTGGTCAAGGCGCTGCGCCCCCACACCGCCAAGACGTTTGACGTCCACCTGATGATCAGCCCGGTCGATCCCTACCTTCAGGCTTTTGCCGATGCCGGGGCGGACATCATCACCTTCCACCCCGAAGCCGGCCCCCACGCGCATCGCACGGTCCAGGCGATCAAGGCGCTGGGCAAGCAGGCGGGCGTCTCGCTCAACCCCGGCACCCCGGCCAAGATGCTCGACTACCTTTACGAGGAAATCGACCTTGTCCTGGTGATGAGCGTCAATCCCGGCTTTGGCGGGCAAAGCTTCATTTCCAGCCAGCTGCGCAAGATCGAGGCGATCCGCAAGTCGATCGACAAGACCGGGCGCGACATCCGGCTTGAAGTGGACGGCGGGGTCGATCCCGCCATCGCGCGGCTCTGCGTCGATGCCGGGGCCGATGTGCTGGTGGCCGGCACGGCCGCGTTCCGCGGCGGGCCGGAGTGCTACGCGGCCAACATCGCCGCGCTGAAAGGGGTGGGTTGACCAGTGGTCGATGCGCTGGTCTCGCCTCGGTCGGACACGGCTCAGGCCGGCGACGGGACGGACATGGCGCTGCCGCTGTCCACCGCCTGCGAGGAGGGCCTGGTGACCGATAGCGCCGCGCCGCACCACGAAGACGGGGCCATGCCGTCCGGCGGCGAACTGATCGAACCGGGCCGCGCCCTGGCCCTGGCCGATTTCACCCCGCCCGCGATCAGCGCCGGGGAACGCCTGCTGCGCTTTGCCTATCGTCTGGGGATTCCGGGATCGACCCTGTCCGGGCCGTTCCGCAAGCCGGGCAAGCCGCGCATCCTGGCCACGGTGCAGAACCCGCTGGCGGGATCGCGCGTTGCCGGCACCGCGCTGCGCGCCGGGCATTTCCTGGTCCACGGGGTCAAGGCGCCGATCGCCCAGGTCGATTTCGCCGGCGTGGCGCGGATGGCGCCGCCGCTGGAACGCGCGGTCCATTCCTTTGCCTGGCTGGCCGACCTTGAAGCCAGCGCCGCGCGCGAACAGGCCGCGCCCGTGGCCGAACGCGTGCTCGCCACCTGGCTGGCCGCCAATCCCAAGCCGCCGGGCAAGCCGGGCAAGGGCCCGGCCTGGTCGCTGGCCAATGCCGGCACGCGCGAGCTCAACTGGCTGGTCCATGCCCCGCTGATCCTGTCCGGCCCGGACAAGGCGCACCGGGCCAAGGTGCTCGCCGCGCTCGAGGAAACGGCCCGCTGGCTCGACAAGAACGTGTCGCGCGCCGAAGACCTGCTGGCCGAAGTGGCCGGGTGGTGCGGGATCGTTGCCGCCGGGCTGCTGCTGCCCGATGGCAAGGCGCGCCGCCTGTTCGGCGAAGCCGGGCTGATCAAGGCGCTGGGCGAGCTGGTGGGCGATGATGGCGGCGTGCTGTCGCGCAGTCCGCTCGGCCAGATCGAGGCGATTGCCCTGATCGTCAGGCTGCGCGCCTGCTATCACGCGCTGCGGCAGGATCCGCCGGCCGCGCTCGAAGCGATCCTCGCCATGCTGGTCCCGCCGCTGCTGGCGCTGACCCACGGCGATGGCTCGCTGGGCAGCTGGCAGGGCGCCTGGGCGATCGACGGTGACGAGATCGCCGCGCTGATCGAGGCAAGCGGCGTGCGCACCCGTCCGCTGCGCGACGTGCGCCAGTGGGGCTATCAGCGCGTCGTGGCCAAGCAGTCGATCCTCCAGTTCGATGCCGCCCCGCCGCCGCTGGCCAAGCACGCGCGGACCGGCTGCGCATCCACGCTGGCGTTCGAATTCAGCCACGGCGGGCACCGCCTGGTGGTCAATTGCGGCGGATCGGGCTGCGCCGGCGGGCTGATGCCGGTGCGGCTGGAACAGGGCCTGCGCGCCACTGCCGCCCATTCCACCCTGGTGCTCGACGATGCGAACTCCACCGCCGTGCTGATCAACGGCGCGATCGGCACCGGCGTGTCCGAAGTGGAAGTGGACCGCCGCACGCTGACCGGCGACAAGGGCCAGGGCGCGGCGACCCGGCTGGAAGCCAGCCACAACGGCTATGAAGCGCGCTATGGCCTGACCCATCGCCGCATCCTGATCCTGCGCGACGACGGCACCGAGCTGCGCGGCGAGGATCTGCTGGTCCCCGGCGGCAAGAAGGGCAAGAACGGCAAGGTCGGCTTCGCGATCCGCTTTCACCTCGGCCCGAATATCGAGGTGCGCCTGTCGGACGACGGGCAGGGCGCGGGCCTGGCGCTGCCCGACGGCAGCCTGTGGCAGTTCCGTTCGGGCGGCGGGCAGATCACGCTGGAAGAAAGCCTCTGGGCCGATGGCCAGGGCCGTCCGCAGCCGGTCCAGCAACTGGTGCTGCAGGGGCTGGTCTCGCGCGGGGGCGGAAACTTCGCCTGGCTGCTCAAGAAAATGGGCTGACAAGCGGGGGAAACCGGCCCGTTTCCGGCTGGCAAGCCGGGTTTGAAAGCCTATGGGACGCAGCAGCGAATCACTGCCGCAATCCGGGAACCCTGCCATGACCGACGTTACGATCCGCCGCGCGCTGCTGTCCGTGTCCGACAAGACCGGCCTTGCCGAACTGGGCCAGGCGCTAGCCTCACGCGGGGTGGAACTGGTCTCGACCGGCGGCACGGCCAAGGCGCTGCGCGATGCCGGCCTGACGGTGAAGGACATTTCGGAGCTGACCGGCTTTCCCGAAATGATGGACGGCCGGGTCAAGACGCTGCACCCCAAGGTCCACGGCGGCCTGCTGGCGGTGCGCGACAATCCCGAACACGCCGCCGCGATGGCCGAACACGAAATCGGCGCGATCGACCTTGTGGTGGTCAACCTCTACCCGTTCGAAGCGACCGTGGCCAAGGGCGCCGAGCGTGACGAGGTGATCGAGAACATCGACATCGGCGGCCCTTCGATGGTCCGTTCGGCGGCCAAGAACCACGCCTATGTCACCATCGTCACCGATCCGGCCGACTATGCCGGACTGCTGGCCGAACTGGCGGCGAAGGACGGGGCGACCGGCTATGACTTCCGCCGCCTGATGGCCGCGCGCGCCTATGCGGCGACCGCCGCCTATGACAGCATGATCAGCCAGTGGTTCGCTTATTCCGACCAGCAGCAGCTGTTCCCCGAAATGCTGGCGATTACCGCCGCCCGCAAGGAAGAGCTGCGTTACGGCGAAAACCCGCACCAGCGCGCCGCGCTCTATATCCCCAAGGGCCCGCACGGCCAGGGGATTGCCCAGGCGCGCCAGCTGCAGGG
Organism: Novosphingobium sp.; assembly: GCF_041905565.1. Lineage (GTDB taxonomy): Bacteria > Pseudomonadota > Alphaproteobacteria > Sphingomonadales > Sphingomonadaceae > Novosphingobium. The sequence continues at coordinate 88,507 of NZ_JAYRKX010000007.1, forward strand.
CAAGGAACTGTCCTACAACAATTACAACGACGCCGACGCCGCGCTCGAACTGGTCGCCGAATTCAAGGGTCAGGATCCGGCGGTGGTGATCGTCAAGCACGCCAACCCGTGCGGCGTGGCCCAGGGCAAGAGCCTGCTCGACGCCTGGACCGGGGCGCTGCAGTGCGATGACGTTTCGGCCTTTGGCGGGATCGTCGCGGTCAACGTGCCGTTGGACGGGCCGACCGCCGAAGCGATCTGCGAAATCTTCACCGAAGTGGTGGTCGCTCCCGCAGCGGACGAAGCCGCGATTGCCGCCTTCGCACGCAAGAAGAACCTGCGCCTGCTGCTGACCGGCGACCTGCCCGATCCGCGCCGCGGCGGCCTTAACGTCAAGCCGATCACCGGCGGCCTGCTGGTCCAGACCCGCGACAACGGCGCGATCACGCTGGACGATCTCAAGGTCGTGACCAAGCGCCAGCCGACCGAGCAGGAACTGAAGGACTGCCTGTTCGCCTGGACCGTGGCGCGCCACGTGAAGTCGAACGCGATCGTCTATGCCAAGGACGGGATCACCGCCGGGATCGGCGCGGGCCAGATGAACCGCCGCGATTCCAGCCGGATCGCCGCGATGAAGGCAGCCGAAGCGGCGGAAAAGTTCGGCTGGGCGCACAGCCGCGCGGTTGGCAGCGCGGTGGCCAGCGACGCCTTCTTCCCCTTCGCCGATGGCCTGCTGGCTGCGGCCGAAGCCGGGGCGACCGCGGTGATCCAGCCGGGCGGCTCGATCCGCGACGAGGACGTGATCAAGGCCGCCGACGAAGCCGGCCTGGCCATGGTCTTCACCGGGATGCGCCACTTCCGCCACTGATCCGGCGCCAGCGGCAACCGTTCGTCGCAAGGCTCGCGCGATTCGTCGTGGCCTTGCGCAGAACGCCCATTTATTCACTCGACGGTAAGCCCGAATTGGTGAGGAGGGCGCCCAGTCGAAACACCTAATCCACGAGTCGCACCGCAATGGGCCTGTTCAAAGCCGACCTCTATCGTTCCTTCGGCATCGGTTTCGCGCTGGGCGCGCTGGTGCTGACCGGGGTGATGGTGGCGGATGGCCGCGCCAGCTTTGGCAACCCGGTGATCCCCGCGGCGCAGGCGGCTCCCGCCCTGCCCGACCAGACGCGTTGAAGCGCCGCACCAGTTTTCTGATCGCGGGCCTGCTGGTCCTTTCCGCCTGCCAGGAACCGGCCGCCGCCGCCGGTGAGCGCACCGTGCTGGCCCCCGCCGCCGCGCGCCAGGCGCAGGAACCCAAGGGGCTGAAACAGGCAGTGTTCGCCGGGGGCTGCTACTGGGGCGTCGAAGGCGTGTTCAGCCACGTGCTGGGCGTGACCAGCGTGGTGACTGGCTTTCACGGCGGCAGCGCCCGCACGGCGGATTATGACCGTGTCTCGCGCGGGGATACCGGCCATGCCGAGGTGGTCCGCATCACCTATGACCCGCAGGTCGTGCGCTATGACCAGCTCTTGCGGATCTTCTTTTCGGTGGTGGCCGATCCGACCACGCTCAACCGCCAGGGCCCGGATGAAGGGACGCAGTACCGCTCGGCGCTGGTGCCCCTGAACGCAGAGCAGCAGCAGGTGGCGCAGGCCTATCTCGCGCAACTGGGCGGGGCGCGGATCTGGAAGGCAGCGATCGTCACCCGGATCGAGGGCTACAAGGGCTTTTACCCCGGCCCCGAATACCACCAGGACTTCATGGCGAAGAATCCGCGCCACCCCTACATCCTCGCCTGGGATGTGGCCAAGGTGGAAGCCTTGCGCCGCCGCTTCCCCGGCTTCTGGAAAGCGGCCTTCACGCGCGGCTGATTGCCCCGGGGGCCGCGCGCGCCTATATCCCTCCAATGGCCAGCCAAGCACACCACCATCACGAACATTCGGGCGAAAGCCTGGTCGATGCCGCGCGCCGCGCGCTGGTCGAGGCGGGCGAGCAGTGGACCGACATGCGCGCCGAAGTGTTCGGCGCGCTGGCCGCCCAGCCGCGCCCGGCCTCGGCCTATGACATTGCCGAGCATGTCTCGAAGGAACGGGGCAAGCGGGTTGCGGCCAATTCGGTCTACCGCATCCTTGACCTGTTCGTGGCCAGCAACCTGGCGCGCCGGGTGGAAAGCGCCAATGCCTATGTCGCCAATCCGCACCCGGGCTGCCGGCATGACTGCATCTTCCTGATCTGCGATTCGTGCGGCCGCGCCACCCATATCGACGATGACCGGTTGACCGGCGCGCTGGTCGATGCCGCACGGCGCGCCGGCTTTGCCGATATCCGCCCGGTGGTGGAACTGCGCGGCCTGTGCGCCAGCTGTTCTGACAGCTGATCGACACCAACAATTCAAGGGTGTAAGGCCCCCAGATGACTGCCACTCCGGCGACGCCGCTGCTCGACACTGTCGATACTCCTCAGGACCTGCGCAAGCTTGCGCCCGGCCAGCTGCGCCAGCTGGCGGACGAGCTGCGCGCCGAAATGATCAGTGCTGTCGGGACCACCGGCGGGCACCTGGGTTCGGGGCTGGGTGTGGTCGAATTGACCGTGGCGCTGCACTATGTGTTCAACACGCCCGAGGACCGGCTGGTCTGGGACGTCGGCCACCAGGCCTATCCGCACAAGATTCTGACCGGGCGGCGCAGCCGTATCCGCACCCTGCGCCAGGGTGGCGGCCTGTCGGGCTTCACCAAGCGCAGCGAGAGCGAGTACGATCCGTTCGGAACCGCGCACAGCTCTACCTCGATTTCCGCCGCTTTGGGTTTTGCCGTGGCCAACCAGATGAGCGGCCAGCCCGGCAAGGGCATCGCCGTGATCGGCGACGGCGCGATGAGCGCCGGCATGGCCTATGAGGCGATGAACAACGCCAAGCCGGCCGGCAACCGGCTGGTGGTGATCCTGAACGACAACGACATGTCGATCGCGCCGCCGGTGGGCGGGCTGTCGGCCTATCTGGCGCGGCTGGTTTCCTCGCGCCCGTTCCTGGGCCTGCGCGACATTGCCCGCCGCCTGTCGCGCAAGCTGCCCGAACCGCTGCACCGCGCCGCCAAGAAGACCGACGAGTTCGCGCGCGGCATGGCGATGGGCGGCACCCTGTTCGAGGAACTGGGCTTCTATTACGTCGGCCCGATCGACGGCCACAATATCGACCAGCTGGTTCCGATCCTGGAAAACGTGCGCGATGCGGCGGAAGGCCCGTGCCTGATCCATGTCGTCACGCAAAAGGGCAATGGCTATGCCCCGGCCGAGGCGGCGGCGGACAAGTATCACGGCGTCCAGAAGTTCGACGTGATCACCGGCCAGCAGGTCAAGCCGGCGGCGGGTGCCCCGGCCTACCAGAACGTCTTCGGCGAAACCCTGGCCAAGCTGGCGAATGACGATCCGCGCATCTGCGCGATCACCGCCGCCATGCCCAGCGGCACCGGAGTGGACAAGTTTGCCCAGGCGCACCCTGACCGCAGCTTCGACGTCGGCATTGCCGAACAGCACGCCGTGACCTTTGCCGCCGGCCTTGCCGCGCAGGGGATGCGCCCGTTCTGCGCGATCTATTCGACCTTCCTGCAGCGCGCGTATGACCAGGTGGTCCACGACGTCGCGATCCAGAACCTGCCGGTCCGCTTCGCGATCGACCGCGCCGGGCTGGTCGGCGCGGACGGCGCGACCCACGCCGGCAGCTTCGACATCACCTATCTGGCGAGCCTGCCCAACCTGGTGGTCATGGCCGCGGCGGACGAAGCGGAACTGGTCCACATGACCTATACCGCCGCCTGCCACGACAGCGGCCCGATTGCCTTCCGCTATCCGCGCGGCAACGGCACGGGCGTTGCCCTGCCGGACGTTCCCCAGCAGCTGGAAATCGGCAAGGGCCGGGTGGTGCGCCACGGCAGCAAGGTCGCGATCCTCTCGCTTGGCACGCGCCTGGCCGAAGCGATGAAGGCGGCCGACCAGCTCGACGCCCGGGGCCTGTCCACCACGGTCGCCGACCTGCGCTTTGCCAAGCCGCTCGACACCGATCTGATCCGCCAGCTGATGGCCACGCATGAAGTGGTGGTGACGGTGGAGGAAGGCTCCATCGGCGGGCTGGGCGCCCACGTGCTGACCATGGCGAGCGACGAAGGGCTGACCGACGCGGGGCTGAAAATCCGCACCCTGCGCCTGCCCGACCTGTTCCAGGACCATGACAGCCCGGACAAGCAATACGAAGCCGCCGGCCTCAACGCCGCCGGGATCGTCGATTGCGTGCTGAAAGCGCTGCGCCACAACAGTGCCGGGGTGGAAGAGGCGCGGGCCTGACCGGCGTGGCGCTGCGGCGCCTGGTGCTGGGCGCGCTGCTGGCGGCGGCCTTTACCTATGTCTTTGCGGTGGGCGCGCTTTATGCCGCGCAGCGCAGCCTGATATTTCCCGCGCCGCAAGGGCGGCAGGACGTTCCCGCCGGGTTCGAGGAAGTGACCTTGCGCAGCGCCGACGGGCTGGAACTGGCCGCCGCCTGGCATCCCGGCCAGCCGGGCCGCGCGGTGGTGGTGTTCTTTCATGGCAATGGCGATGGCTGGGCCGGTGGCGCCCGCGCGACCGAGTTGGCGCGCGCTGCCGGATACGCCGTGCTGCTGCCCGAATACCGGGGCTATGGCCGCAATCCGGGCGAGCCGGAAGAGATGGGGCTCTATGCTGATGGCCGCGCCGCGCTCGATTGGCTGGCGGCGCAGGGGACACCGCGCGAGCAGGTGGCGCTGGTCGGCAATTCGCTGGGTTCGGGCGTGGCGACGCAGCTCGCCAGTGAAGGCCGGGCGGGCGCGCTGGTGCTGGTCTCGCCCTTTGCCAGCCTGCCGGATGTGGTGGCGGCGCGGCTGCCCTGGCTACCGGCGCACTGGCTGGTCAGGGACCGGTTCGACAATGCCGCCAAGCTGGGCCGGGTGACCGCGCCGATCCTGATCATGCAGGGCGCCGCCGATGCGGTGGTGCCGCCCGCGCAGGCCGAACGGTTGGCGAGCAGTAACCCGGCGGCCCGGCTCGACATGGTGCCGGGCGGCGATCATGCGATGGTCTGGACCGCGCCGGTGCAGCGTGCGTGGCTGGGCTGGCTTGCGCGTCAGGCCACCAGCCAGCGCCAGACCCCCGCAGGGACATAGGCCAGCGGGATGTGCCCCCAGGTTGCGGCGAGCCACAGCACCAGCCCCGCGCCAAGCGGGATCGGGCCGGACTGGCGTAGGCGTTCGAAGCGCGGCCAGTAGCTGGTCACCGCTTCCCAGCGCTGCCAATCGGCGCCCATCAGCGCTTCCTTCTTGCGGTCCTGAAGGTGCGCGCCGACCAGCGCAAGGAAGCCGAGCGCGCCGGCCAGCACCAGCACGCGCGGGGTGGAGGCGACAATCGCGTGGGCCACGGCCCACAGCGCGAAGGACCACATCATCGGGTGGCGGGTCACGTGGAACACGCCGTGCGGGCCCTTTGCCGCCAGCGCGCGCGCGCGCGGATCGGGCAGGGCAGGGTTGCCCTGGAACGAGCCGACCAGCAGCACCGAGGCGATCAGCGTCAGCAGGCTGGCAAAGCCCCAGTGCCCGTTGCCGGTGCCGTCCCACAGCGGCGCGGCGGCGGCCGGCACGGCGCGGAACGCGGCTACCATCCAGCCGAAGCTGGCCAGCGCGACCAGCGAATAGATCAGCTGGAACCCGCGCGCGCCGAACACATTGTGCAGCCCGGTGCGCAAGGGGTGCGACAGCACGAAATGGCTGCCAACGAAGGTAACCGACGCGGCGACGAGCGAGACCAGGGCGTCATCCATCTGCGCACTCCCTATGTTTACAACGTCAACATAGCTAGCACGCCGCTACGGATTGGCAAGGATCAATCGTGCCGCGCCGTGCTCACCATTCGTAGGCCTTGGGCAGGCTGCCCTCGGTCGGAACCTTGTAGCGATCGCGCAGGCGGGTTTCGTGGTTGGCCAGCGGCTGTTCCACCCCGTCGATGAACACGCGCAGCACGCCGGAACTTGCTTCCAGCGGATCGCCGTCCCAGATCACCACGTCGCCCGCGCGGCCGGGCTTCAGGCTGCCGAAGCGGTCGCCCTGGCCCAGCACTTCGGCCGGGACCGAAGTGATCGCGGCCAATGCCCGGCCCCAGTCCAGCCCGCTCGCCCCCGGCAGCCTGGTCAGCGCCACCAGGTTGCCGGCATATTGCGGGGCATAGCGCGGCTGATCGAAGAAGGCGCCCAGCGCCACCTTGACTCCGGCAGCAGCCATCCGCCCGACGTTGGACTGGGTCGCGCCGATCTGCTCGAACCGGTCGGGCAGGTCGTTGAGCGGGGTGGCGAAGACCGGCACGCCGGCCGCGGCCAGTTCCTTTGCCACCATCCAGCCTTCGGTCACGCCGACCAGCACCAGCTTCAGCGCCGGAAATTCGCGCTTGAGGTTCAGCGCCATGCGGATGTCGGCAGCGCGCTCGACATGGGCGTAGAGCGGCTGGCGGCCCTGGACCACCGGCACCAGCGCGGCGGCGTCAAACCGGTTGAGCAGCGCATCGCCGGGTCGTTCCGGCGCGCCGTCCTGCAGGCGCGGATCGGCGCCCTGGCCGCCGCCGCGCCGGGCGAGCTCGCGCGCTTCGGCCAGCGCGTTGCGCAGGGCGGCCTGCACCGCCACGCGCCCGCCTCCGGCCTTGCGCGAACCCTGTTCGCCCAGTTCGACATACTGAAAGGCGCGCGCCGCGGTTACCGCATCGCTATCGGCACCGAGATCGATCACCGCGCCCTGCCCGGCAAAGATCGTGCCGGTGTCGAGCGGGGCCACGGCGGCGCGGGTTACCCCGCCGGCGCGGCTGATCTGGATCGGCATGTCATCCGGGTTGATCGCGGCGGCAATGTCCAGCGCGGCGCTGAATGCGCTCTTGCCGGCTTCGGTATCGTTGCTGTCGTCCACGGCCTCGACATCGCGCAGGCCAAGGTCGGTCACGGCGACGACCAGTCCGGGGGTGACCCATTTGCCCTGGGCGTCGATCACGCGGACCCCGGCGGGCACGGCCACGCCGGCTCCGGCGGCGACCACCTTGCCGCCGCGCACCACGACGGTGCCATTGGCAATCGGCGCGCTGCCATCGCCGATCGCGACGGTGGCATTGGTGACGGCAAAGTCCTGGGCCAGCGCGGGCGCGGTGGCGGCACTGGCCAGCAGCGCCGCGGCAATCAGGCGGCGGGCGATCATTTCACGTCTCCTTCACCGCTTTGTCCCAGCTCGAAATCGCTGACCGGGCGGCGCTTCGGATCGGCCGCGTCAAACAGCAGTGCGCCGTCGATCCAGACCTTTTCCGGGCGGGCATAGGTTGACAGCGGGTTGGCGTTCCACAGCACCACATCGGCCATCTTGCCTGGTTCGAGGCTGCCGGTCTGCTTGTCGACGCCGATCGCCCGGGCGGGGTTCAGCGTCAGCCAGCGGATCACTTCGGCATCGGGAATGGCGATCCCGGCGCGGCGGGCATCGCCCTGCGCCTTGGCCGCTTCCTGGTTGAGGCGCTGGATGCCGTTGGCATCGTCCGAATGGATCACCACGCAGGCCCCGGCCTTGTAGAGGATGCCGGCGTTTTCGGGGATCGCATCAAGCGATTCCATCTTGAAGCCCCACCAGTCGGCCCAGACCGCGCTGCACACGTCGTTCTGCTTGAGCAGATCGCCGATCTTGTAGGCTTCGACCGCGTGGTGGAAGGCGGTGACCTTGTAGCCGAACTCCTTCGCCATATCGAGCACCAGCGCCATTTCATCGGCGCGGTAGCAGTGGTTCTGGATCAGGATTTCGCCGTCCAGCACCCCGGCCAGCGTTTCCATCGCCAGGTCGCGGGTTTCCAGTTTGCCGGCATCGCGCTTGCGGCGGTATTCCTGCGCCTTGATCCAGGTCGCGCGGTTGACGGCGAAGTTGCCCATGCGGGTGCTGGGCATCCGGCCCTTGCCGCCATAGACGCGCTTGGGGTTTTCGCCGCAGGCCATTTTCAGGCCGTAAGGCGCGCCGGGGAACTTCATCCCCTGCACGGTGCGGGCATAGACGTTCTTGAGCACGGCCGAGCGCCCGCCCATCAGGTTGGCGCTGCCCGGCAGGACCTGCAGACTGGTCACCCCGCCATTGGCCAGCGCGCGCGAAAAGCCCGGATCGTGCGGCCAGACCGAATGTTCCGCCCAGACTTCCGCCGTGGTCGGCGCGGTCGCCTCGTTGCCATCCGAATGGGCCTGCACCCCGGGGCTGGGATAGACGCCCAGGTGCGAATGCGCATCGATGATCCCGGGGGTGACGAACTTGCCCGTGCCATCGATCCGCACGGCATCGGCGGGCACGGCCAGATCGGCCAGGCTGCCGCCCAGGCCGGCAACCTTGCCATCCCGCAGCAGCACCGCGCCGCCGTCAATCCGCCCGCCCTTGCCATCGAACACGGTCGCCCCGGTGATCAGCACCGGCTGGCCCGGATAGGGCCGGTAGGTGGATGGATAGGGGTTCTTGTTGAACTTGACGGCGGGATTGTCGGCCCTGGCCTCGGACGCCTTCTTGTCCTTGGCCAGGCCCGTTCCGGCGCTGTTCAGTGCCAGGGCCAGGGCGGCCGCCGCCACCAGTTGTTTCGCGATTCTGGTCATGGTCAGGCGTCCCGTTCGCGCGCAGCGTCTTCAAGCGTGTCGAGGTGCATCCAGCTCTTGACGATCCGCGAGAGCAGCAGGACCGCCACGGCTGCCCCAATCGAGATCCAGCCGAACAGCGCATAGATCTCGAGCAGCTTTTCCTTGCTCATCTCGCCGCCGTGCCCGCCCGTTGCTTCGCCGATCTTGCCCGCAACGAAATTGCCGACCGCGGTCATGTAGAACCACGCACCCATGATCAGCGAGGCCAGATAGCTGGGGGCAAGCCGGTTCATCGCCGACAGGCCGACCGGGGACAGGCACAGCTCGCCCGTGGTCGCCAGCAGGTAATAGAGGAACACGAACAGCACCGGGGTCATCGCCGCGATGCCATAAGCTTCCGCGCCCCAGACCAAGACCAGATTGGCGAGCCCCATCTGCGCCAGGGCCAGGCCGAACTTGGCCGGTGCCGAAGGTTCCTTGCCGCGCCGCCCAAGCCACTGCCACAGACCGGCGAACAGCGGGGCGAACAGAATGATGTAGATCGGATTGATCGACTGGAACAACGAGGCCGGGGCATTGCCGCGATCGACATAGCGATCGGTGAACAGGCTCATCGAGCCGCCAGCCTGCTCGAACAGGCCCCAGAACAGCGGGTTGAGGCTGATCAGGAACAGCACCGCAAACATCCGCTCGCGCGGTTCCTTGGGCAGCTTGAAGGTTTCGAACAGGACGTAGCCAAGCAGCGCGACGCCCGAAATGGCGAGCAGCGACTGGATCACCGCCTGGTACTGGACCAGCCCCCAGATCACCGCGACCGCGGCAATGCCGATGCCATACAGCGTGAACTCGCGCGATCTGGACAGCGGGGCGGGAACCTCGCCCGCGCCGCGCAGCGCGCTCTTGCCCAGGACGAAGACCACCAGACCGGCCATCATGCCGATGCCGGCCAGGCCAAAGCCGTATCCCCAGCCCAGCGTTTCGCCCAGATAGCCAACCAGGATCGTGCCGATCGCCGCGCCCACGTTGATGCCCATGTAGAACACCGTATAGGCCCCGTCACGGCGCACATCGGTCAACTTGTAGAGCTGCCCGACCATCACCGAGATATTGGCCTTGAGGAAGCCCGATCCGACGATGATGAATGCCAGCGCCGCCCAGAACACGTTGATGGCCGGGTCGCTCTGGCCGCCGTTGCCTTCAACCGCCATCAGCGTGTGGCCGATGGCCAGCAGCAGGCCGCCGAACAGCACCGCCTTGCGCTGGCCCAGATAACGGTCGGCCAGGTAGCCGCCCAGCACCGGGGTGATGTAGACCAGGCTGGTGTAGGCGCCATAGATCAGGTTGGCGTTGCCGTCGCTGAACAGCCAGTGCTTGGTCAGATAGAAGATCAGCAGGGCGCGCATGCCATAGTAGGAGAATCGCTCCCACATTTCCGCAAAGAACAGCATGTACAGGCCCTTGGGGTGGCCGGCGAACTCCGGCTCCTTCTGGACCGCGATCTTCCCCCCGATTGCCAGGAACACGATCAGGACGGCGACCGCGATTGCCGCGATCCAGTCGCCCTCGTTCCACAGCGCCATGTCTTTCATGCGAGCTCCCCGAAAAGCTGAACGTGACGCAACCCTCTGGCGGTGCGTCCGAATGCGGCGGGAGATTAGCGGGGTTTGCGCGGCATGGAAGCAGAATGTTGCGCAAAGTTGAAACAGGGTTGTTCATGGGTCCTGGCCATAGATGAGCGATTGCTCATTCTGCTTGTCTGCCGCGCTGTATTATGGCAGTGATGCACCATGTCGAATGCCAGCAAACCCGTCTATCTCAAGCTGCGTGACCTGATCGCCGCAGCGATCATCGATGGCACTTATCCCGAAGGGGCGATGCTGCCGTCGGTGCGCGCTTTCGCGGCCGATCAGGGCGCCAATCCGCTGACCGTGGCCAAGGCCTACCAGCAGTTCCAGCTTGATGGCCTGGTCGAAGTGCAGCGCGGGGTGGGCATGTTCGTGGCGCGCGGCGCGGCCGACCGCCTGCGCCGGAGCGAGCGCGAGGCGTTCCTGGCGGTCGAATGGCCCGCCATCCGCGCGCGAATCGATCGGCTGGGAATTGCGCCGGCGGACCTGCTTGCCTAAGGTTAATACGTAATTACCGCAGTTTGCATTCGGGCGTTGCGTCGGGGCGCAATATTTGGCAAAGCTAATGCTGTGCAGTGCAGCTTGTACCGGGTCGAAAGGTGTGCCGCGCTCATTTCCTGAACGGGGGTTCGAACCGTAACAGCGGTTCGTGGAAAGGCGTGATAATGATTCGATCCGAGTTGCTGCAGGCGCTTGCCCGGGACAATCCCGGTATGCGTGCCGAAGAAATCGAAAAGGTGGTGGCGGTCTTCTTTGACGAGATCGCGAACCGGCTGGCCAAGGGCGGCCGCGTGGAACTGCGCGGGTTCGGGGCGTTCAGCACCCGCACGCGCGAGGCGCGCACCGGCCGCAACCCGCGCACCGGCGAAAGCGTATCGGTGCCCGGCAAGGCCGTGCCCTATTTCAAGCCCGGCAAGGAAATGCGCGCCCGCCTCAACGCGGATTGAGCGTGCCTGCCGCCTGACCGGCCGATTGCTGGGGGGTAATCGGCGGGCCGGGCAGGGCCGTATCGTGCAAGAGTTGCAATGCCGCCGCCGCCAGTCCAATGGACTGCGCAGCAGCGCGCGCGGGCGTGGCGGAATGGTAGACGCCGGGGACTTAAAATCCCCTGGGCCTTGCTCGTGCGGGTTCGAGTCCCGCCGCCCGCACCACGCCCCGCCAAGGCGTTCCTCCGCACTTGTCCCTAGACCCCGCTTAGCCGGGGTTTAGCCACGATCCCTTAGCCAGCACTGGGCCGGTTCCGCGACGATCCGGCCTGGAGACTGGCATGACGCGCAAGGCACCACCGGCAGACCCAGCGCCCGCGGCAGACGATGCCGCGGTGCGGGATGCGGCCGACCAGCGCGCCGCCCAGCGCTACACCCTGCTGTTGCGCGCGGGCAAGCTGGTGTCCGATGCGGGCGAATACCTGTGCATCCTGCGCGATGCGTCCAGCACCGGGATCAAGGCCCGGCTGTTCCACGAATTGCCCGCTGCGCCGCGCTTCGAACTCGAACTGGGCAATGGCGATCGCTACGCGGTTGAACCGGTGTGGCAGAGCGAAGGCCATGCGGGCTTCCGCTTTGCCGAAGGGCCGGTCGACGTTCACGAATTGATGGACGAAGGCACGCCCTTTCCCAAGCGGTCGATCCGGCTGCGACTGGTCTTGCCGGTTATGGTTACCGATGACGCGGGCCTCAGCCGCGCCGGACAGTTGCAGGACCTGTCGCAGCAGGGCGCGCTGCTGGTGATGGAACCGGGGCTGGCGCTGGGCCAGCAGGTGCGGATCGCGGCCCCCGGCCTGCCCGAGCGCCACGCCCGCGTGCGCTGGCGCCGCCGCACGGCGCACGGGCTGGTGTTCCAGGAAGCCTTCCGGCTGGATGAACTGGCCGTGCTGGCCCACCGCCTGCAGACCGGCGCGGTCCGCGTGCCCGCCGGACAAACGCCCAGTCGTGTTAACCAGTGATTAGGCATTTTCCTTCACTTCTGGCCGCGACCAACAAGTGGGGGCAGAATGTCCGTATCAGCTTATCCCGGTGCCGCGAATCCCGTCCAGCCGCGTGAACGCCAGGTCGATGTCGCGATCATCGGCGCCGGCCCCGCCGGCCTGACCGCCGGCTACCTGCTGACCAAGGCCGGGCTCAGCGTTGCGATCATCGAACGCGACCAGACCTATGTCGGCGGGATCAGCCGCACGGTGGAACACGAAGGCTACCGCTTCGACATCGGCGGGCACCGCTTCTTCTCGAAAAGCAAGCAGGTGGTCGACCTGTGGAACGAGATCCTGCCCGACGACTTCATCAGCCGCCCGCGGATGAGCCGGATCTATTACGAGGGCAAGTTCTACTCCTACCCGCTGCGCGCGTTCGAAGCGCTGTGGAACCTGGGGATCGTGCGCAGCACGCTGTGCATGGCGAGCTTTGCCAAGGCCAAGGCGCTGCCCAAAAAGCAGGTCAAGAGCTTCGAGGACTGGACCGTCAACCAGTTCGGCCACAAGCTCTACTCGATCTTCTTCAAGACCTATACCGAGAAGGTCTGGGGCATGCCCTGCGACGAAATGAGCGCCGACTGGGCTGCGCAGCGGATCAAGGGGCTGTCGCTGTGGGGCGCGGTGGTCGACGGGCTGAAGCGCAGCCTGGGCCTGAACAAGCGGCCCAACAACGGGATGCAGGCCAAGACCCTGCTGGAAGAATTCCGCTATCCGCGGCTTGGCCCCGGCATGATGTGGGACGCCGCGCGCGACAAGATTGTCGCCACTGGCAAGGGCGAAGTGCTGATGGGCCACGCGCTCAAGCAGCTCGCCAGCGATGGCCATCGTGGCTGGCGCCTGACCGCCAGCCACGATGGCGGTGAAACGGTGATCCGCGCCGCCCACGCGATCAGTTCCGCGCCGATGCGCGAGCTGGCCGCGCGGCTTCATCCGCTGCCCGCCACCAGCATCGCCGCCAAGCAGCTGCGCTACCGCGACTTCCTGACCGTCGCGCTCAAGATCCGCAGCGATGACCTGTTCCCGGACAACTGGATCTATATCCATGATTCCAAGGTCAAGGTCGGCCGCATCCAGAACTTCCGTTCGTGGTCGCCCGAAATGGTGCCCGATGAAAGCGTTGCCTGCGTCGGCCTTGAATACTTCTGCTTCGAAGGCGACGGGCTGTGGTCGATGGCCGACGAGGACCTGGTCGAACTGGCCACGCGCGAGCTGGCGCTGCTTGGCCTGGTGTCGGCCGAACAGGTGATCGGCGGCGCGGTGGTGCGCCAGGAAAAGGCCTATCCCGTCTATGACGAGGACTATGCCGCCCATGTCGATGCCATGCGCCGCGAACTGGAAGGCCGGTATCCGACGCTGCACATGGTCGGGCGCAACGGGATGCACCGCTACAACAACCAGGACCACGCGATGATGACCGCGATGCTGACGGTGGAGAACATCCTCCAGGGCGAGCGGGTCTATGACGTGTGGTGCGTCAACGAGGACGCCGAATACCACGAGGCCGGCAACGAAGGCGCCGAAGCCGCACTGCCCGCCGCGCGCCGCGCTGTGAGCGAGGACCAGGCCGCCGCGCTCGAATCGGTGCGCGAAGTGCCCGAACGGATTGCCGCCCCCCGGCGCGACGCGGCCTGAGGGGCAGGCCGGTGGGCGACCTGCTGTGGCGGCTGCGCCAGGTGGTGCTGGTGCGCTACCTCGGCGCCAGCGTGATCGCGCTGGGCTGCGACATGGCCAGCTTCCTGGCGCTGCTGGAACTGGGCCTGGCGCCCGGACCGGCATCGGCGGCGGGCTATGGCCTGGGCATCGTGGTGCACTGGCTGGTATCCAGCCGCAAGGTGTTCGGCGATAGCGTGGCCCGCCACGGCGCGGCCCGCACCCGGCAGAAGGCGCTGTTCGTCGTCTCCGCGCTGATTGGCCTCGCCGTGACCACGCTGATCGTCGGCGCGGGCAGCATGCTCGGGCTCGATCCGCGCCTGGCCAAGTTGGTCGCGGTCGGCGCGAGCTTTACCGTGACCTGGCTGCTGCGCGACGTGGTCGTGTTCCGCCGGGATCTTGCAGCATGACTGAACCGACCGCCCCCGCCGTGTTCTGGCGGCGGATCGTGCTGGCCTGGCTGGGCGTGGCGCTGATCATGCTGGTGCGCAACTGGGCGGCGATTGCCGCCGTTCGCTTTCCCGATCCCGACGATGCGCTGCGCCTGGTGCAGGTCCGCGACCTGCTGGACGGGCAGGGCTGGTTCGACCTGCGGCAATACCGCATCGATCCGCCGGTCGGCACGCCGACCCATTGGTCGCGGCTGGTCGATCTGCCGCTGGCGCTGCTGATTGCCGCGCTGCGCCCGCTGCTGGGCCAGCCAGTGGCCGAACAGGTGGCGGCTACGCTGGTGCCGCTGCTGACCCTGCTGTGCGCCATGCTGCTGACCGCGCGGATCGCGCGGCGGCTGTTTGGCGAGCGCGCCGCCTATGGCGCCTGCGTGGTGTGGATCATGGCCCTGGCGGCGATGGTCCAGCTGCAACCGCTGCGGATCGATCATCACGGCTGGCAGATCGTCAGCCAGCTGGCCGCGCTGGCGGCGCTGTTCGATCGCGATGCGCGGCGCGGGGCACGACTTGCCGCCCTGGCGCTGGCCATCGGACTGTCGATCAGCCTGGAATTGCTGCCCTTCGCCGCGCTGACTGCGGGCGTGCTGGGGCTGCGCTGGCTGCGCGGCGGCGCGCCCCGGCGCGATGCGCTGGTGCAGCTGCTGCTGGTGCTGGCCGGAGCAAGCTGCGTGCTGTTCGTGGCAACGCGCGGGCTGGTCGCCGATAGCCACTGCGATACCGTTTCCCCGGCCCTGCTGGCCGCCTTCCTGCTCGCCGCGCTGCTAACCGGGGCGATTGCCCGGATCCGCCAGCTTGGCTGGCCGGTGCTGGTCGGGCTGCTGGTGCTGGCCGCCGGGCTGACCGGCGCGCTTTACCTCGCGCTCGCGCCGCAGTGCCTGGCCGGGCCCTTTGCCGAACTGGACCCGCTGGTCCGCACTTTCTGGTACGACAACGTGCTCGAAGGGCTGCCGGTCTGGCGGCAGGACCTGTCGACCATGGTGCAGATGATCATCCCGCCGCTGATTGGCCTGGCCGTCACGCTGTGGGCCTGGGCGCGCGACCTGGGCGGCCAGCGCGAGGCGCTGGGCGAATTCGCGCTGCTGCTGGCTGGGGCGATAGTCATCGCGCTGCTGGTGTCGCGCTTCAGTTCGGTTGCGACCGCGATTGCCACGGTGCCGCTGGGCTTTGCCGTGTTCGAATGGCTCCGCCGCGCGCCGCGCCTGCCCACCGCGCTGCGGCTGCTGGCGCTGCCGGTGATCTTCATCTCGCTGGTGCCCGGCGTGGCCGTTGGCGCACTGCGCAATGCGCTGGCCCAGCCCGGCGCCCCGGCGCAGTCGGGCGATTCGCAGGTTACCGGGACCGGCTGCGGCCAGCCGCAATCGCTGACCGTGCTGGCCGGCTTGCCGCGCGCCACGCTGTTCGCCCCGTTCGAGATCGGCCCCAGCCTGCTGGTCAGCACCCCCCACGCGGTGATCGCGACCGGCCATCACCGCTCTGCCCCGTCGATCGAGGCCGTGATCAAGGCGTTCACCGCCGCGCCCGGCCAGGCCGAAGCGCTGGTCCGCCGGCACGGGGCCACCCATCTGGTGACCTGTTCCGACCTGATCGAGGCACGCAATTACGTCCGCCTGGCGCCGCAGGGGCTGATGGCGCAGCTGCTGGCCAACCAGCCGCCGCACTGGCTGGAACGCGTACCGCTCCCGGGCGAAGCCGGAACCCTGACGCTGTGGCGCGTGGTTCCGCCGGCTCAGCCCGGACGGAACAGCAAGGCGTCGCCGTTCATGCAGTAACGCTTGCCGGTGGGCTTCGGCCCGTCGTCAAACACGTGGCCGAGGTGCCCGCCGCAGCGGGTGCAGTGCACTTCCTTGCGCGGATAGCCGGTTTCCCAATCGGTCGAATAGGCGACCGCGCCGGGCAGCGGTGCCCAGAAGCTGGGCCAGCCGGTGCCGCTGTCGAACTTTGTGCCGGAACTGAACAGCGCCTGCCCATCGGCCGCGCAGGTGAAGGTGCCCTTGCGGTGTTCCTTCAGCAGCGGGGATGTGCCGGGTACTTCGGTGCCCTTTTTGCGCAGGATGTAATACTGCTCGGCCGTCAGCCGCCGCTTCCATTCGCCGTCGCTGAACTGCACCGGATAGCCCTTGGCCTGGGCCTTGTCGCAGGCCGCCAGCGCGGGCAGCGCCGCCGATGCCGCCAGCCAGCGCAGCATCGCGCGGCGCGGCAGGGTTGCCGTGTGATCCATGATCGTTCTCCCGGACGCGGCCGGTGATACGGCCGCTGTCCGGGAAGCAATGTAGGGCAGGCGGATCAGAACTTCGAGAGGGTCACTTCCATTCGGGTATGGCCATGGACGAAGTTGTTGCGGGTGCGTTCGACCTTGCCGGTCAGGTTCACGCGCATCCGCCGCTCGTGCATTTCCTCCATCAGCACGCGCAGCTGCAGTTCCGCGAGGCGCGCGCCGACGCAGCGGTGGATGCCATAGCCGAAGGCCACGTGGCGCCGCGCGTTCTCGCGCGTCAGGTCCAGCTTGTCGGCATTGGGGAACACGCTTTCATCGCGGTTGCCCGAAATGTACCACAGCGCCAGCTTGTCGCCCGCCTTGACCTGTTGCCCGAACAGGTCGGCATCCTGGGTGGCGGTGCGGCGCATGTGCGCCAGCGGGGTGACATAGCGGATGCATTCCTGCACCCCGTTGGTGATGACCGAAGGGTCGGCCTCGAACAGCGCGCGCTGGTCGGGGAACTTGTCGAGCGCGTGGACGATGCCCGACATGGTGTTGCGGGTGGTGTCGTTGCCCCCCACGATCAGCAGGATCAGGTTGCCCATGAATTCCTGCGGGCTCATGTGGTTCATCGCGTCCGAATGGATCATCATCGAGATCAGGTCGCGGCTGGGCGGCTTGCCCATGCGGTCCAGCCACAGCCCCTTGAAGTAGGTCGCCATCTCGGTGAAGATCTGCCAGCGGGTTTCCGCCAACTCGCGCGCGAAGCTCAGCTCAACATCGCCCGCCCAGTCCGACCAGAAGGTCAGCAGGCGGCGATCCTGCCAGGGAAAGCCGAACAGGATCGCGAGCATCCCGGTGGTCAGCTCGATCGAGACCTTGTCGACCCAGTCGAACTGTTCGTCCCACGGCAGGCTGTCGAGCACGCCCTGGGTGCGGGCGCGGATTTCGGCCTCCATCTTGGCCACTTCGCTGGGGGTGAAGCCTTCGGACACGGTGCGGCGCTGGCCGGTGTGTTCGGGCCGGTCCATCGCGATGAACATCGGCAGGCGGCGTTCCTCAAGCTCTTCCGGCGCGATGTCGCGCGGCGGTTCGGTCAGGGTGATCCCGCCGTACCGCCACGAGGACGAGTAGATTTCGGGCTGCGATTCGACGTGCTGGATCGTTTCCACCGTGGTGACGTTCCAGAAATCGCCATAGGGCGTGCCGGTAATCTTGTTGACCGGGGCCTGGGCGCGCATCTCGGCAAAGATCGGCTGCCAGGTATCATCGCGGTACAGGGCAGAGTTCGACACGTCCCAGCGCTGGGTATGAGCCTGCAGCTCGTGCCCGTGTTCCTTGAGCCACCCGGCGAAGGCTTCGGCGGCGGTGGGCGAACTGCGGTAGGTCAGCGGCGAATCGGCAGCAATCGGTTGAGTTGCCATGAAAAATCCTCTCACGCGCAATCGCACGTAATGCGTTGCTCTTGCGAACTTATCTACCTTAACTTACTCGATTGTCAATAGCGGCCCATCGGTGATTCCGCCCGGTTTGCCGTGCCTGAGCGCCCGCCTTCAGCGGGCGAAGGCGCGCTTCAGCAGGCCGCCTTTCGGCTTGCCGCCGGCCGAACCGCTTTTCATCACCCGCTTGCGGAACAGGTTGGCCCCGGCCCGCACGCACAGCGCCACGCAGACCACTTGCCAGGCCAGCGCCAGGGCGTGGGGCCACAGGCGCGGGTCCTGCGCCGCGCGCGCCAGCATGGTGAAGGGCGAGGAGAACGGGATCGTCGCCGCCGCCAGTTCGACCACGCTGCCCGGCTGGGCCATGGCATAAGAGGCGAAGAAGAAGTTCAGCAGCTGCAGCATGGTCACCGGCATCGACAGCGTCTGCACTTCGCGCACGGTGCTGGCCATCGACCCGATCGCCAGGAACAGCGAACCGAGCAGCAGGTAGCCCATCGAGAAGTACAGCACGCCCAGGCCCAGGAAAGCCGCCCAGCCGACCGCCGGAGCGGGATAGTCCTGCAGCGAATGGCCCGACACCAGCCACACCGTGCCGCCCATCATGCCCCACACCGTGATCCCGACCCAGCTGACCGCCAGCATGGCGAACAGCTTGCCCAGGAACACCGCGTCCATCGGGATCGCGGCGGCCAGCACTTCGATGATCTTGTTGCCCTTTTCCTCGACCAGGTTGGACAGCACCATGCCGGCCAGCAGCATGGTCAGCAGGAACAGCACGGTCTGGCCCAGCTGCGCGGTCACCAGCCGGCTGCGGGTCTGGTCTGCCGTGGTCTGGCTGGTGATCGGGGCCAGCGTCACCTTGGGAAAGGTGCTGGGCGCGCTTTGCCGGGCTTCGGCGGCGACCAGCCCGACCGGGCCCTGCCAGCGTTCGATCAGGTCCTGCGATCCGGTCAGCACGGGCTGGTCCAGCGTGCCGGTGACCACCGCAGCCAGGTTCAGCCGCTTGTCCGACAGCGCGGCGCGCGCGTCGAATGCCTGGCCGGGCGGCACTTCGGCCACCTTGACCACCACCGGCAGGAGGCCCAGCTGCGGCGCCAGCCGCTCGTAGGCGGCGGTCATCGCCGCCATGTCTGCCGGGGCCATGGCGATGCCCAGTTCCGGGCGCACGGCCTGTTCCTGCACGCGCTGGCCGATCCCGCCCGCGAGGCCGCCGACCAGCATCGGGAACAGCGGCCCCAGCAGGAAGAAGAAGAAGCTGCGCGAAAACAGGATCGCGGTGAAATCGCGCCGCGCGATCACCAGCGCGGCGGCCATGGTCGACAGGCGGCCACTGCGGGGCTGGACACTCATCGGGCAGTCTCCTCGTCAGGGCTGGCTTCCAGCGCGCGGGCCGCAGCCTCGCCGGCAATGGCGACAAAGGCATCGTGCAGCCCGGCGCGTTCGATCGACAGCGAGAGGATCCCCGCTTCGCCCTCGATCAGCGCGCGCAGCAGGGGTTCGATCCCGCTGTCGGGCAGCGAGAAGTACCAGAAACTGCCTTCGCGCCGCGCCTCGGCGGGCAGGGCGGCGCGCCACGGGCCGTCAGCCGCGCGGGTTTCCAGCCGCACTTGCGGGCGGATACGGTCGCGCGCCACGTCAACCGGCCCGGCGAAGGGCACCTTGCCTCCGGCAATGATCGCCACCTCGTCGCACAGCCGTTCGGCATGGGCGATGACGTGGGTGGAAAAGATCACTGTGGTGCCCTTTTCCGCCAGCCCCCGGATCATCCGTTCGAGCTTGCCCTGGTTCAGCGCGTCGAGGCCGGAAAACGGCTCGTCGAACACCACCAGCCGGGGTTCGTGGACCAGCGTGCCCAGCAATTGCACCTGCTGCGCCATGCCTTTCGACAGCTGGCGGATCTGGCGGTCGATCGCATAGCCCAGGCCATGGGCCTCAAGCAGTTCCTTGCCCCGGCGGCGCCCTTCGGCCAGCGGCAGCCCGCGCAGCGCGCCCATGAAGGCGATCGCCTCATACGCTTTCATCGAGGGGTAAAGCCCGCGCTCCTCGGGCAGGTAGCCGATGGTGTGGGCCACTTCGTGCGGGCGGTCGTGCCCCAGCACGCGGCGCACGCCTTCGTCCGGGTCGATGATCCCCAGCAGCATCCGCAGTGTGGTGGTCTTGCCCGCGCCGTTGGGGCCAAGGATGCCATAGATCGCGCCTTCGGGCACCGACAGGTCGACCCCGTCGACGGCGGTGAACCCGTCGAAGCGCTTGATCAGTCCGCGGGCCTCGATCGCCAGATTAACCTTGTCCGGCGCCGTTGCCGCGCTGCTCCCCATCTGCCATTCCCCCGGTCTCATGGTTGCGCCGCATAATGGGGCGCGGGTGAAGAAGGGCAACAGGAAGTTTGGTTAACGCGGCGGCAATCACTGCGCTGAAGCAAGATCTCGCGGCAGAAGCGGCGCGGCTGGGCTTTGCCGCCTGCGCAATCGCGCCTGCGGCAGAGGACCCGCTGCGCGCCGCCCGGCTGGAACAATGGCTGGACGCCGGGATGCACGGGCAGATGCAGTGGATGGCCGACCGGCTGCATCACCGCCGCAGTCCGCAAGGGCTGTGGGACGAAGCCCGCAGCGTGGTGGCCCTGGGGATGAGCTATGCCCCTGCCGCCGATCCGCTCGCCCTGGAAGGTCGGGGGGACCGGGCGCGGATCTCGGTCTATGCCCAGGGGCGCGATTATCACGATGTGGTCAAGAAGGCGCTCAAGGCCTTGGCGCGCTGGCTGGTCGATCAGGCGGCGCGGCGGGGGCTGGGGGACATTGGCGTCAAGGTGTTCGTCGATACCGCCCCGGTGATGGAAAAGCCGCTGGGCCAGGCCGCGGGGCTGGGCTGGCAGGGCAAGCATACCAACCTCGTCAGTCGGGACCACGGCTCGTGGCTGTTCCTGGGGGCGATCTATACCACGCTGGCTTTCCCGCCCGATGCGCCGGGCCGCGACCGCTGCGGATCGTGCGATGCCTGCCAGCGCGCCTGCCCGACGGCGGCGTTCCCCGCGCCCTACCGGCTCGACGCGCGGCGCTGCATTTCCTACCTGACGATCGAGCACAAGGGTCCGGTGCCAGAGGAGTTCCGCGCCGCGCTGGGCAACCGCATCTATGGCTGCGACGATTGCCTGGCGGTCTGCCCGTGGAACAAGTTTGCCGATAGCGCGCGGCGGATGCAGGCCTTCCTGCCCCGCGCCGAACTGATCGCGCCGCGCCTCGCGGACCTGTTGGTGCTCGACGACGCGGGCTTTCGCGCGCTGTTTTCCGGCAGTCCGATCAAGCGCATCGGCCGCGACCGGTTCGTGCGCAATTGCCTTTACGCAGCGGGGAACAGCGGGGACGCCGCACTTCTGCCGCAGGTGGGCGCGCTCTTGGATGATCCCGACGAAGCCGTTGCCGACGCCGCGCGCTGGGCGCTGGAGTCCTTGTCCGGCTGACGCCGGTGCGGACAGGCCATCCCAGCCCGCTCCCCCGGCCCGACCACCCACGGAAGTGTATCCTGAATGGGTGGTCGGGCCGGGGGAGCGGGCTGGTGTTGCAAGCTGATCGCGGAGGCGATCAGCGCACCGGTCCAAAATTCAACGCTTGCGCCGCGCTTCGAGCTGCCTGGCCAGTTCTGCTTCCTGCACCGGGTTGCGCTTGTTGTAGGCGGGGTGCAGCGCCGGGCCGACGGCGTAGATGTCCTCGACCCAGATGTAGCCGGTGAAGCTGCTCGGCACCTGGCCGATCTGTTCGGGCAGGCTCAAACCCATGTCGCGGTCCTTGCCCCAGGCGCCCAGCACCACCACCTTGGCGCCGACGCTGTCCATCCGTGCGATCAGGCGGTTCGGCCAGCCGGCAAAGGCCCACTGGTAGTTGATCGGGACAAAGATCGTGCCGTTGCGGCAGCTTTCGGGCACCACGGTGAACCACCCGGTCTTGAGATAGTCGGTGGTGCAGGCCTTGGCTTCGCCCAGCGAGAAGGCCCAGGCCTTGGGGTACAGCTGGCGAATCCGCGTGACCGGCCCCTGCGCGCCGTAGAAGCCGTCGCCCACTTTCTCCACATCGCGTCCGGCAGCTTTCAGCGCCTTGGCCAGCAGGTCCGCTTCGCCCGGATCCTTCGACTTGAAATTGAACAAGAGCGGCCGGTCGGGCAGGGCGGCCACGGCTTCGGCCACACTGGGGATCGCCCCCACGCCCTGGCCCCGCAGCGGATATGTCTTGCCGCCATCGGCCGTGTAGCCATGGCCCGCGTCGAGCGCTTTCAGCTGGGCCAGGGTCGCCTGCCGCACCTCGCCGCTGCCATTGGTGCGGCAATCCAGCTTCCAGTCATGGAACAGGGCGATCTGGCCATCGGCGGTCGGGGCGACATCCACCTCGATCATCTGCGCGCCCAGCCGCTGGGCGGTGAGCATCCCCGACAGGGTATTTTCAAGGTAATCGTGAACCGGCGGCTCGATCCGGGTGGCGGTGCAGGTGTCGCGCCCGACGCCGCGATGGTCGAACAGCTGGTGCGCGCCGCGATGCGCGATCAGCTTGGGATAGCCGCGCGGCGCATCGGCCAGCCAGCTGGCGTTGATTACGGTCAGCGCCAGGAAGGCCACGGCCAGGACAAAGCCCGCGCGCTTCAGCCAGACGATCACGCCAGCAGCTCGCGCGCCTTCAGGCAATCGGCTTCCATCTGGCGGGTCAGCGCTTCCAGGCTGTCGAACTTCGCTTCGGGGCGCAGGAAGTGGTGGAACGCCACTTCGATTTCCTGGCCATACAGGTCACCCGAAAAGTCGAAGAAGTGCGGCTCAAGCAGTTCCTTGGGCGGATCGAAGCTGGGGCGGATGCCCAGGTTGGCCGCGCCGTGCAGCACGCGCCCGCCCGGCACCACCGCAGTCACCGCATAGATGCCGTAGCGCGGGCGCAGGTAGTTGCCCATGGCGAGGTTGGCGGTGGGAAAGCCGATCGTGCGGCCCACCTTGTCACCGTGCTGCACCGTGCCGCGAATCGCGAAGGGGCGGGTGAGGAGATGGGTAGCGAGGCCGCAGTCCCCGGCCTTCAGCGCATCGCGGATCCGGCTGGAAGACACCACCTCGCCCTCGTCCGCCACGGGGCCAACCGCCTTGGCGCGCAGGCCCAGCGGCGCGCCGAGCCGGGCCAGCACTTCGACATTGCCGCCGCGCGCCTTGCCGAAGGTGAAATCCTCGCCGGTCACCACGCCCGCCGCACCCAGCCGCTCGGCCAGCAGCTCGGCCACGAACTGCTCCGCCGTGGTCGCGGCCAGCGCGGCGTCGAAGTGGAACACCAGCATCGCATCGGCCCCGGCATCGGCGAACAGTTCCTGCCGCTGGTCCAGCGTGGTCAGCCGGAACGGCGCCGCATCGGGCACGAAGTAGCGCACCGGGTGCGGATCGAACGTCGCGACGATCGCCGGGCGGCCTTCGGCCCGCGCCCAGTCGATCGCCTGGCCGACCACGGCCTGGTGGCCGCGGTGGAACCCGTCGAAATTGCCCAGCGCGATGATCGCGCCGCGCAGCGAATCCGGCAGAGGCTGGCCCGCGTCGAGCCGCACGATGGTCATGGCCGGGCCGCTGCTCCCTGGGGCAGGGCCGCCAGCGGCACCATGCCGGCGCGCAGCACGCGCAGGGCATTGCCGCCCATCGCCGCGCGCACCTCGTCCGGGGTGAACCCTTCGTCGAGCAGCGCCTGGGTGACCTGGACCAGCTTCGACGTATCGAACCGCACCGTGGTGCCGCCGTCATAATCGCTGCCCAGCGCGACGTGCTGGATGCCCACCAGGTCGCGCACGTGTTTCATCGCCCGGGCGATCGAGCGCGGGCTGGTGTCGCAGATCGCGGCGTCCCAGTAACCGATGCCGATCACGCCGCCGGTCTTGGCCAGCTGGCGCAGTTCATCGTCCGACAGGTTGCGGTTGACCTTGCAGGTTGCCTGCACGCCGCCGTGGCTGGAGACCACCGGGCGGCGCGCCATGGCCAGCACTTCGCCGACGCACTGGTGGCTGCAATGGGCAATGTCGACCACCATGCCAAGGTCTTCCATCCGCGCCACCGCCTGCCGGCCGAGCGGGTTCAAGCCGCCCTTTTTCAGGCCATGCAGCGATCCCGCCAGCTCGTTGTCGAAGAAATGGGTCAGGCCCGCCATGCGAAAGCCGGCCGCGTGCAGCTTGTCGAGGTTGCCAAGCTGGCCTTCGAGGTTCTGCAGCCCCTCGATCGTCAGCAGCGCGCCGACCGGGGGATTGGCCTTGCCCGCGCGCGCCGCCAGCAGCGCATCCAGGCTCGCCGGATCGCTGACCTTGCGCAGCGCGCCATCGGCGCGCGCCGCCAGCAGCGCATCCAGGCTCGCCGGATCGCTGACCTTGCGCAGCGCGCCATCGGCGCGCGCCACTGCCCGGTCGAGCTTTTCGCCGTGGTAGAGCGAGCGCTGCAGCAGCGAACCCCAGGTCCGCACCGGCTGCAACTGGGCGATCACCAGGCCGGTGATGTTGTCGGTGTCGCTGCCATTGGCGTCATAGTTCTGGCCCTTGGGGCTCTTGGTCACGCTGGAAAACAGCTGCAGCGTGACATTGCCTTCGGCCAGGCGCGGCAGGTCCTCGTGCCCGCGGCTGGCGCGTTGCAGCACGTTGCGGTCCCACATCAGCGTGTCGGAATGGAGGTCGACGATCTGCAAGGTCTTGTGCAGGGCCTGCGCCTCGGCGCTGACCGGGATCAGTTCCTTGCCATCGACCTTGTTCATCTGCCCTTCGAGCCAGCCCGGCGCCACGCCGAAAAAGCCCGCCGCGGCCAGCCCCAGCACGGCCAGCGGCACCCATACCCTCTTGCGCATCAGCGATCCTCCCCCGGCGCAGGTTTACGCAGCAAGGTAACGAAATCAAACCCCGGCGTGCGCCCTTCGGCCGCGTGATGCTCGCGCCAGCTTTCCTGCCAGTCGCTGCGGTCGAATTCGGGGATATGGGTATCGCCGATCGGTTCGGCGTCGATCTCGGTCCATTCGATTCGCTGGGCCAGCGGCAGGAACTGGCGGTAGATTTCCGCCCCGCCGACCACGGCGACATGCGCGGCATTGGCCATGGCCAGCGCTTCTTCCACGCTGCGCGCCACTTCGGCGCCGTCCTCGGCCCAGGCGGGATCGCGGGTCAGCACGATGTGGCGGCGGCCGGGCAGCAGCCCGGGCAGCGAATCGAAGGTCTTGCGGCCCATCACCATCGGCAGGCCCATGGTCAGCGCCTTGAACCGGCGCAGGTCGGTGGGGATGTGCCAGGGCATCGCGCCATCAGCCCCGATCACGCCGTTCCTGGCCACGGCGACCACCAGGAAAACCTCGGGCCGGTTCACAGCGTCAGCCGGGTCACGTGGCCCATCTTGCGCCCCGGCCGGGCGGCGGCCTTGCCATAGAGGTGCAGGTGGTTGCACGGATCGGCCAGAAGCGCCGGCCAGTCGTGCGCGTCATCGCCGATCAGGTTGGTCATTTCCACGCCCCGCGCGGCCAGGCGCGGGTCGCCCAGCGGCAGGCCGCAGATCGCGCGGATGTGGTTTTCGAACTGGCTGGTCAGCGCGCCCTCGATCGTCCAGTGGCCCGAATTGTGGACGCGCGGGGCCATTTCGTTGAACACCGGGCCGCTCGCCGTGGCAAAGAATTCCAGCGTCAGCACCCCGACATAGTCGAGCCGTTCGGCCACCTTGCGTGCCAGGTCGCGCGCGGCGGGGACCTGCGCCAGTACGGCATCGCTGGCGGGCAGGCTGGAGGTATCGAGAATGCCGCCCTTGTGGACGTTTTCGGCGCTGTCCCAGAACACGATCGATCCGTCCGCGCCCCGGCACAGGATGACCGAGAATTCGGCGAAGAAATCGATGAACCCTTCATAGACCAGCGGCTGGTCGATGCGGATGCCTTCGGCATCGTGATCGGCCATGATCCGCCACTGGCCCTTGCCGTCATAGCCTTCGCGCCGGGTCTTGAGGATGCCGGGCGAACCGATCGTGTCGAGCGCGCGGGCGAGGTCCTCGGCGGTATCGACCGCCAGGAACGGGGCGGGGTTGCCGCCCAGCTCGGTCACGAAGCGCTTTTCGCTCAGCCGGTCCTGCGCCACTTCCAGCGCGCGGGCATTCGGTAGCAGCGGCACGCCCTGCAGCGCGGCGAGCGGACCGACGGGGACGTTCTCGAATTCATAGGTCACCACCGCGCAATCGGCGGCGAAAGTCGCGAGCGCAGCGGTATCGGTATAGGGCGCGTTGGTGAACTGGGCGCAAACCTCGGCCGCGATCGAATCGGCCTCGGGGGCATAGACGTGGCAGCGATAGCCCAGCTGCGCGGCGGCCATGGCCAGCATCCGCCCCAGCTGCCCGCCACCCAGGATGCCGATGGTTTCGCCGGGAGGGATCATGCCGTTCAGCTCGGCCGCTCGGCGACGCTGGCGGTCTGCGCGGCGCGGAACGCCTGCAGCCGCTCGGCCAGGGCCGGATCGCTGGTGGCCAGGATCGCGGCGGCGAGTAGCCCGGCGTTGGTCGCCCCGGCCTCGCCGATCGCCAGCGTGCCGACCGGGATCCCAGCGGGCATCTGCACGATCGACAGCAGGCTGTCCTGCCCGGACAGCGCGCGGGACTGCACCGGCACGCCCAGCACGGGCAGGTGGGTCATGCTGGCAACCATGCCCGGCAGGTGCGCCGCGCCGCCCGCCCCGGCAATGATCACCTTGAACCCGGCATCAGCCGCGCTTTCGGCAAATTCCACCAGCCGCTGCGGGGTGCGGTGCGCCGACACGATCCGCGCGTCATAGGCGACGCCCAGCTGGTCGAGCGCTTTCGCGGCGCATTGCATCGTCGCCCAGTCCGACTGGCTGCCCATGACGATGGCGACCGGGACAGGGGACGCGGTCATGCTCAGCGCTCCGACAGGTAGTAGCGCTCAAGCGCGTTCAGATTGTCGTCCAGCTCGTAGATGATCGGCTGGCCGGTGGGGATTTCGAGGCCGGTGATCTCGGCATCGGAAATGCCCGACAGGTGCTTGACCAGCGCGCGCAGGCTGTTGCCGTGGGCGGCGACCAGCACCGTTTCCCCGGCCTTCAGCTGCGGCACGATCGCCGCTTCGTAATAGGGCAGGACGCGGGCGATGGTGTCCTTCAGGCTTTCGGTCGACGGGATCGGGATCCCGGCATAGCGCTGGTCCTGCTTGAGGTCGAATTCGCTGCCATCTTCCAGCACCGGCGGCGGCGTGTCGAAGCTGCGGCGCCAGATCTTGACCTGGTCATCGCCGTGCCGGGCCGCGGTTTCGGCCTTGTCGAGGCCGGTCAGCCCGCCATAGTGGCGCTCGTTCAGGCGCCAGTCCTTGGTTTCGGGGATCCAGAGGCGTCCGGCGGCTTCCAGCGCATAGTGCAGCGTCTTGATTGCGCGGGTCTGGAAGCTGGTGAAGGCAACCGTCGGCAGCATGCCCTTGGCCTTCAGCAGTTCGCCGGCGGCCTGGGCTTCGGCCACGCCCTTTTCGGTCAGATCGACGTCCCACCAGCCGGTGAAACGGTTTTCCAGGTTCCATTGGCTCTGGCCATGGCGGACAAGGATCAGGCGCGGCACGGTATGCGTTCCCCCCACAGGTTCAAGGAAATGTCTGACCGCCCCTAGTGGCTGGGGGGCGCTTTGGGAAGGGCGGAGGCGTCGCTTCCGGCCATTTCGCGCGCCTGCTGCTTGCGGCGGCGCAGGTTCTCGCGCAGCTTCGCGGCCAGGCGCTCCTCGCGCGTCAGGTTCTGCCGGTCTTCATCCATCGGCCATCTCCTGCCGCCATGCGGGGCAAAGCTCAAGCCCTCCCGGCACCGGCATTTGCCCGGCGCAGCAAACGGAGGTTGACAAACCAGGGACCTGCGGCCAATAGCGCGCCCCTGCCCGGCGGGTCCGTCCCGTCCGGTGCGCGCGGAATGGTGTGCTGCTGTAGCTCAGTGGTAGAGCGCATCCTTGGTAAGGCTGAGGTCGGGAGTTCAATCCTCCCCAGCAGCACCATTCCGCAGCTTCTCCGCCCCAGATTTCTGCGCCTTCGGGACCCTTCCGGCAAACCCGCGCAGGTCTGCGCCGTTTGGGGCTGCCCCAGACCAAGCACAGGACAGAGACTCGATCTGATCGGGGCCGATCTGCGCAAAGCCAGGCCCGAGTCTCCAAACCCGGTTTTCCTGTCCTGAGGGGGTTTTGGAAGATTTTGGCTTAAGCGAAGCCGAGCGCGCCGAGACAGATGGCTGCGCTCGACCGGATCGTTGGATCTAGGGCCAGTGGCCAGCACCTTCCATGCGGCCCAACCGTGCCGGATGACAGCGAGTAGAGCGCCTGACGCACCAGGATCTTGAACATCAGCACCGGGTCGAATGGCGGCCTGCCATCATCGCCTCCGCCGTAACGTGAGCGAAGTGAATCAAATCAACCCATCAAAGGCCCGAGTTTTTCGAGGCGTCCAGGTTCAGAAAGCTCGACCTTCGGCCGATCGAGTTATTGCGATATAAGGTCGCTGCGCAGCAATTTTCTCATTGAGGACAGTGCCGAGGCCTGGGCGGTCGGGCAGCGCGGCAAAGCCATCCTTGATTTGTGGCACCAGACCTTCATGGAGGTCGAGTTCGAACTGTGAGGTATAGTCTCGAACTTCCTGCGCGAAGAAGTTCGGCGTGGCGGCGTCGAAGTGCAGGTTGACCAGCGCCCCCGCGCTTTCGTGCGGGCCGTGCGGGGCCATCTGGATGCGGTTGACTTCGGCCAGCGCGGCGATCTTGCGTGCTTCGCTGAGCCCGCCGCATGAGGCGATGTCGGGCTGGGCAAAGTCGATCAGGTGGCGGTTGAGATAGGGCGCGAAACCCCATTTGGTCAGCACCCGTTCCCCGGTGGCGAGCGGGGTGGTGGTGCGGGCGCGCAGCATCGCCCAATCCTCGACGTCGTCCATCTGGATCGGTTCCTCGACCCATAGCAGGTTGAGGTCCTCGACCCTGTGGAGATACTGCATCGCCTCGCGGGTGGAGAGCGTGCCGTCCATGTGGACCGCTAGCTCGTGATCCGGCCCGACCATTTCGCGCCAGCGCCGGGTCGCGGCGATCATCGCCCCGACCGAACCCTTGGGGGCCTGCACCCGGGTCGCGGTGATCCCTTGCGCCTTCTGCTCGGCGAAGATCGCCGGGGTCATGTCCATGGTGCTGCCATAGATCCGGATCGAGTCGCGCACCGCGCCGCCGAGCAGCTGGTGGATCGGCTGGCCCAGCGCCTGGCCCAGGATGTCCCACAGCGCGATGTCGATCGCGCTGATCGCCGCAGTCAGCGGCCCGCCGCGCCAGCGCGGGGCCTGGTAGAGCTCCTGCCACAAGGCTTCGATCCGGGTCGGGTCGCGCCCGATCAGCACCCGCTCGTTCTCCATGATCGCCGCCGCCGTCGCGACTTCCTTGCTGGTCTGCAAGGCGACGCCGAGCCCGGTGATGCCCTGGTTGGTATAGACCTTCACGAAGATCGAGCGCGGCGCGACCAGGAAGGTCTTGAGCGCGGTGATCCTGAGCCCGAGCGCACGGGCCTTTTCACGGGTTTCGGCGCTCAACCCGGTGCCAGTGCCAAGCATCGCCGCGCCCAAAATGGCCGATGCGCCCATCAGGGCATGACGCCGGGTGATCTGCATGGCTGGAGGTTCCCGTCTGGCTGTTATCCGGGGCCAGTCTAACCGCCTCCGCGCTTTCATACCAAGCACGCTTGGCGCATCGCTCGATACCGCCTCGGCATTGGCCAAGCGCACCCGTGCGGCGCAGTCTGGCTGCAAACGGGCAAAGGATGGGCGATGGACCGCAAGCTGATCTCGCTGGCTCTGGTCATGGTACTGGCGAGCGCCGCCGCCGCGCAGGACGCCGATTTACCGGCCGCCAGGCCGGTCAAGGACTATCCCCGCCCGGCCGAATTCCCCAAGGAAGACCACGCCAGGGCCGCGCTCTATCTCGCTCGGGCCAAGGCGATTGCCGGGCAGGACCTCTACGGCGATTTCGTCCACCGCTGCATCACCGATCCGCGCTATCGCCAGCGCGCCAATGCCTTGCAGTTCAATGGCTTGCTGGGGCCAGCCAAGGTCTTCGACCAACTCTATTTCGTCGGCCAGAACGCGGTTTCGGCCTGGGCGCTCGATACCAGCGGCGGGATCGTGCTGTTCGATGCGCTCAACAGCGAGGAAGAGGCGCGCGAGATCCTGGTTCCCGCGCTGAGGGCGCAGGGTCTCGATCCGGCGCGGATCAAATATGTGGTGATCACCCACGCCCACGGCGACCACTATGGCGGCGCGGCCTGGCTGCGCGATACCTACGGTGCGCGGCTGCTTTCCTCCGACCTCGACTGGAAAGCGATGGAAGCGATGCGCGCCAGCGGCAAGACGGTCGGCCCCTTCGCCCTGCCCCCGGTCCGCGATGTGACGATTGCCGATGGCGAGAAGCTGACCCTGGGCCAGACCACGTTGCAGTTCTTCGTCACGCCGGGACATACCGTCGGCACGGTCTCGACCATCTTTCCGGTGACCGACCGGGGTGCGCGCCACACCGTTGCCTACTTCGGCGGACTGGGCGCGCCGCGTGATCCAATGATGCGCTATCCGCACATCGCCTCGATGCAGCGCTTTGCTGGCCTTGCGGCAAAGGCGGGCGCGGATGCGCTGATCGCCAACCACCCGCTACAGGACGGCGCGTTCGAGAAGATCGAACTGCTGCGTTATCGCGGGGCAAAGGATGCCAACCCGTTCCTGGTCAGCGCGGACAAGCTGCGCCGCTATTTCGCCGTGCAGGCGGCCTGCAGCAAGCTGGGGCTGGTCCGCGCCGGGCTCGATCCCGAAGCCAGGGGGCAGTGAAGTCCTGATACCGAAGCGCTATCGATCAAGACAGGATTAGGTTTGGACCATACCGACGCGGCGATGGTAGCGCCGGGGCAACAGTTGAGATTGGGGAATAATACGATGATGTCACCGCAGGAAATGGCCGCCCGGATTGGATCGGGCCTCCTGTCATTTCCCGTCACCCATTTCGACGGTGATTTGCAGTTCGACGAGGCGTCCTATCGCCGCCATTGCGACTGGCTGCTGCAGTACGAAGTCGCCGGGCTGTTCGCTGCGGGCGGGACCGGGGAATTCTTCTCGCTCGATCCGGCCGAAGTGTCGCGGGTGGTCGCTGCCGCCGTCAACGAGACTGCGGGGCGGGTGCCGGTGATCTCGGGCTGCGGCTATGGCACTTCGATCGCCGTCGACATCGCCCAGGCTGCCGAGAAGGCTGGTGCCGATGGCGTGCTGCTGCTGCCGCCCTACCTGATGGTTCCGGGTCAGGAAGGCCTGGCCGCGCACATTGAGGCGGTCTGCCGCTCGACCAGCATGGGCGTGATCGTCTATAACCGCGACAATGCCATCGTCACCGAAGATACCCTCGCTCGCCTGTGCGAACGCAATCCCAACCTTGTCGGCTACAAGGACGGGGTCGGCGATGTCGAACTGATGATGCGCATCTACTGCAAGCTGGGTGACCGGCTGACCTACATCGGCGGGCTGCCGACGGCGGAAACCTTCGCCCCAGCCTATCTGGAGATGGGGGTCACCACGTACAGCTCGGCGATCTTCAACTTCATGCCGGAATGGGCGGTGGCTTTCTACAAGGCGGTGCGCGCCCGCGACAAGGCGGCGATCGTGCGCGAACTGAACAATTTCGTTCTGCCCTACATTGCGCTGCGCAACCGGGGGAAAGGTTACGCGGTGTCGATCGTCAAGGCCGGCTGCGAAGCGATTGGCCGTCCGGCCGGATCGGTGCGCCCGCCGCTGACCGACCTGTCTGCGGCCGAACGTGCGGAACTGGCCGCGCTGATCGAGCAGGCCAACGGCGCACTCGCCGCCGCGGCATGAGCCTTGCGCTCGCGATAACCGCCATGCGCGTGGTGCCCGTCGCCGGGCACGACGCGATGCTGCTCAACCTGTCGGGCGCGCACGCTCCGTTCTTCACCCGCAACGTCGTGGTGCTGACCGATGCCGACGGCAACACGGGGCTGGGTGAAGTGCCTGGCGGGGAAAGCATTCGCCAGACGCTGGAGGACGCGCGCGATCTGGTGATCGGCGCACGGCTCGGCAGCCATGCCGGGGTGATTACCGAGATCCAGCGCCGCTTCGGTAACCGCGATGCCGGAGGCCGGGGGCTGCAGACTTTCGACCTGCGCACCACGATCCACGCGATGACCGCGATCGAGGCGGCGATGCTCGACCTGCTGGGCCAGCACACCGGGCTGGCCGTGGCCGACCTGCTCGGCGAAGGCCGCCAACGCGACCGGGTCGAGATGCTGGGCTACCTGTTCTATATCGGGGACCGCCAGCGCACCGATCTGCCCTACCGCGATGAGAGCCAGTCCGTCGATGCGTGGGAGCGGCTGCGTAACGAAGCGGCGCTGACCCCCGAAGCCGTGGTCGCGCTCGCCCGCGCGGCGCAGGCGCGTTACGGCTTTCGCGATTTCAAGCTCAAGGGCGGGGTGCTTTCCGCCGACGATGAAGCCGAGGCCGTGCGCGCGCTCAAGGCGGCGTTCCCCGAAGCGCGGATCACGCTTGATCCCAACGGCGCCTGGGGTCTTGAAGAAGCGGTGCGGGTTTGTTCGGGCCTGACCGACGTGCTGGCCTATGCCGAGGATCCGTGCGGCGCGGAAAATGGCCGGGACGGACGCAGCGTCATGGCCGAATTTCGCCAGCGCACGGGCCTTCCCACTGCGACCAACATGGTCGCGACCGACTGGCCGCAAATGGTCGATGCGCTGCGCAAAGGGGCGGTCGACATCCCGCTGGCCGATCCGCACTTCTGGACCATGGCCGGCTCGGTCCGGGTCGCGCAATTGTGCCACGACTGGGGACTGACCTGGGGGTCGCACTCGAACAACCATTTCGACATTTCGCTGGCGATGTTCACCCACTGCGCGGCCGCCGCACCGGGCAAGATCACCGCGATCGACACGCACTGGATCTGGCAGGATGGCGAATACCTGACCAGGCAGCCGCTGCGGATCGAGGATGGCCACGTCGCCGTCCCGGCCCGTCCGGGGCTGGGGATCGAGCTGGACGAAGATGCCCTCGCCCGCGCCCATGCGCTCTATCTCGAACACGGTCTTGGCGCGCGCGATGATGCGATGGGGATGCAATACCTGATCCCCGGCTGGACCTTCGATCCCAAACGGCCCTGTCTGGTCCGTTAGGCGACTAGCCCAGGTGGTGCGCGGCCGCCTGCATCAGTCCCCGGATATGGCCATAGGCGAAAGCGAAGCTTTGCAGCGCGGCTTCGGGATGGCCGGGAACTTCGGGGACGTGGTCGGGCATCAGCATCCCGTCATAGCCGACCTCGTGATAGGTCAGCAGCGCGCGATACATGTCGATGTCGCCCTCGTCCGGGAACGCCTCGCGAAAGTGGCCGCGCCCGCCGACGATATTGCGGAAGTGGACGTTGAAGATCTTCCCCCGGCTGCCGAACCAGCGGATCACGTCAAAGATCTGCGTCGCGGGATCGGGCAGGTTCTCGCTGACCGTGCCCTGGCAGAAGTTCAGCCCGTGATAGGGGCTCTCGTTGATCGAAACGAAGCGCTTCAGCCCAGCGATCGTCCCCAGCACGCGGTGGACGCCCTGGTAGCCTTCGGGCGGGGTGCCCGGATCGTGCGGGTGGCAGGCAATCCGCACCTTGCATTCGTTGGCTACTGGCACCACCCGGTCGAGGAACCAGGTAATCCGTTCCCAGAACATGTCCTCGCTGACCGCGCCGGCGCGGCTCAGCGGCGTCGGCGGGGCGGCCTTGGCGGCGTCCCATTCCCCGAACAAGGCCCCGCCGCGCCCTTCGACATGGCCGGTGCGCAGCACGCCCAGGATGCTCATGTTGTACTTGATGCAGGGAATGCCCGCCGCCGCGGAATTGCGGATCAGCTGCTGGAACTGTTCGACATCGCGGTCGCGCTGGGGGCTGTCGGCCAGCATGATTGCGGGATTGCGTTCGCGGTCGATGTGCGATGAGGGCAGCATCGCCGGATCGAGAATGTCGAGCGACAGCTTGTGGCGTTCGGCCATGCGCCGCAGGTCGAGCAATTCATCGACCGTGGAATGGAGCCGCCCTTCGCTGAGCCGCGCCCGTGCGCAGACATTGGTCACGCCGTAGCGCGCCAGGTAGGCGAAGTGTTCGTCGTCGGCCGGACCGCTCTGGCAACCCAGCTTCATCCGCAGTGGGCTCTTGGCGGGCGCGCCGCGCACCGTCTTGGGCCCCTTGGGCCCCGTTGGCGCCGCCGCCAGCGGGGCGCTTTGGCCCCCCGCGATAGCCAACCCAGATCCGATCCCCGCCAGAAATACGCGCCGGTCCATTGCTTTCTCCTTGCTAAGTCGGGCCGGCTCACCACACGCGGCGCGGCAGGTTCCACGGGTTGGCCTCGCTCAAGGCCGCAGGCAGCAATTCCTCGGGCAGGTCCTGCAGGCAGACCGGGCGCAGGAAGCGCTCGATCGCCCGGGTGCCGACCGAGGTGGTGCGGCTGTCCGAAGTGGCCGGCCAGGGCCCGCCGTGGACCATCGCCGGACTGACCTCGACCCCGGTGCCGAAGCCGTTGGCGAGCACGCGCCCGGCCTTGTCCATCGCAGTGGGCAGCAGGCGGCGGACCGCATCGTGGTCGGCCGCGTTGAAGTGCAGCGCGACCGTGAGCTGGCCTTCGACCGCGCCCAGCACTTGTTCCATCGCGGCAAGATCGGCGCAGCGCACCACAAGTGCAGCCGGGCCGAACATCTCCTGATGGAGCGCAGGCTCGGCAAGGAAGGTCGCAGCGTCGGTGGTCAGCAGTTTGGCGGTGGCGCGCAGGTCCTGTGCCGGGCTTGCGGCCAGGGTCGTGACCCCGCCCTGCCCGGCCACCGCGCCCGAGGTGCGCGCGAAGTTGTCGCAGATGCCGGGGGTGAGCATCACGCCGGGCGTCCAGGCTTCGATCGCGGCGCTGGCAGCGGCGAGGAAGCGGTCGAGTGCCGGGCCTGCCAGGGCCACGACCAGCCCGGGATTGGTGCAGAACTGCCCGGTGCCGAGCGTGAGCGAGCCGACGAACGCCGCCCCGATCGCTTCGGCGGCTTCCTCCAACCGGTGCGGCAGCAACAGGACCGGATTGGTTGCGCTCATTTCGGCGTAGACCGGGATCGGCACTGGCCGCGCGGCGGCAGCCTTGACCAATGTCTCGCCCGCACGGCGCGAGCCGGTGAAACCGACCGCCTTGATCCGGGGATCGGCGATCAGCGCCTGTCCGACCGTGATCCCGCCATCCTGCAGGAACGAGAAGGTCCCGGCCGGAAAGCCGCTGGCCGTCACGGCAGCGGTCAAGGCCCGCGCCACCAATTCGCCGGTGCCGGGGTGCGCCGGGTGACCCTTGACCACCACCGGACACCCTGCGGCGAGTGCCGAGGCGGTATCGCCGCCCGCAACCGAGAAGGCCAGCGGGAAGTTCGACGCGCCAAACACCGCGACCGGGCCGAGCGCGCGCTGCGCCTGCCGCAAGTCGGGCTTGGGTCCGGCGGCGCGGGCCGGATCGGCGCGGTCGATCCGCACCCCGGCGTAGTCGCCCTCGCGCAATAGGGTGGCGAACAGGCGAAGCTGACCCACGGTCCGCCCGCGCTCGCCTTCGAGCCGGGGACGCGGCAGCCCGCTTTCGGCCATGGCGCGCTCGATCAGCTCGTCACCGATTGCCAGGATTGCTTCGCCCATCGCTTCGAGCAGCGCGGCGCGCGCAGTGGGGGCGCTGGCGGCCAAGGCGGGCGCGGCGGCAGCGGCGGCGGCCAGCGCGGGCTCGACCTCCTCGGCACCGGCGGTGCGGAACGCGGGTCCCAGCGCCGCGCCGCTGGCGGCATCGGTTCCGGTAAAACTCTCACCGCTGCCCGCCACGGGCTGTCCGGCAACAAACATCAGGCCTTCAACGGGCATGGGCAGGGATCCTTGGTTGAATATCATGTCTAGGCGGGCAGAGCGGGCGCGGACCAATCGCGAGGCGGGATTGATCGATACCGGCTGGTTATCGATCCCCGGGCTATTGCCCCGGCCAGGCCTTGAGCTGGCGCAGCAGGACTCCCAGCGCGGGGTTGTCGTTATCCTGCCGCCAGGCGGCATGCAGCTCGACGATCGGTTCGCAGTCCTCCAGCGGGCTGAACACCACGTCCTCGGGATGGAGCCGCGTCGAGCTTTCGGGAACGATGGCAAAGCCGTGCCCCGCACCGACCAGCATCAGCATCGAATGCATCTGCGCGAGGTGCTGGACGAGGCGCGGTTCGGCCTTGGCCTGGGCGAACAGCCCGGTCAGCAGATCGTGGAAATAGCGCGCCTTGTCCTGCGCGTTCATGATCAGCGGCAGCCCGTCAAAATCGGCCAGCTTGCGCGGACGCTCGTGCTCGGGGACCGAGGCGTGGCTGCACACGACAAAGCGTTCGCGCAGCACCAGCTGCGAGGCGAGTTCGGGGCGGCGCACCGGGGGACGCAGCAGCCCGATGTCGATCCGGCCCGAAAGCAGCGCCTCCATCTGCTCGGCGCTGACCATCTCCTTGAGGATGAAGCGCACCCCGTCCATCGCCTGCTGCAAGTGGCCCATGAAGCGCGGCAGGAAGCTGTAGCCCGAAGCCGCCGTGAACCCCAGGCTGACCATCCCGCGCTGCCCTTCGGCGGCGGCGCGCGCCATGGTGATCGCGCCGTCCGCCATCTCGACGATCCGGGTTGCTTCGGCGAGGAACGCCGAGCCTGCGGCGGTCAGCTTGACCGAGCGGCTCGAGCGGTGGAACAGCTCGACCTTGAGGATCCGTTCAAGCACCTGGATATGGCGGCTGAGCGGGGGCTGGGTCATGTTGAGGCGCGCGGCCGCGCGGCCGAAGTGCAGCTCCTCGGCCACGGCGACGAAACAGCGCAACTGGATCAGCTCGAACATGTCCGATCTCCCGCGCCTATCAGTAGCGCGGTTTGGCCGAAGCGAAAGCGGGATCGTACTTGCGCATCTGGCCGAGATCGTCGCGGGTCCGGATCGCGATCCTGTTGTAGG
Source organism: Novosphingobium sp. (assembly GCF_041905565.1). Classification (GTDB taxonomy): domain Bacteria; phylum Pseudomonadota; class Alphaproteobacteria; order Sphingomonadales; family Sphingomonadaceae; genus Novosphingobium. The sequence goes on from NZ_JAYRKX010000007.1 coordinate 125,444, forward strand.
TCGCATGGCCGCGCGCCAGCCGTTCGGGATCGAGCGTGACGCCAAGGCCTGGCGCATCGCCCAGCGTCACGCAGCCGCCCGCGATCGGCACTTTGCCGCCTGCGATCACCTCGTCCGCTTCCTCGACCCAGGGGTAATGCGTGTCGCAGGCATAAGTCAGGTTGGGAGTCGCAGCGGCGAGGTGGCTCATCGCCATCAGGCTGATCCCGAGGTGCGAGTTGGAATGCATCGACAGGCCCAGGCCAAAGGTCCGGCACATCGCGCCCAGGTTTTGGCTCGCCCGCAGCCCGCCCCAGTAATGGTGGTCGGACAGCACGATCTGCACCGAGTTGAGCGCGATCGATTTGGGGAAGTGCTCGAACGCGGTGACCACCATGTTGGTCGCCAGCGGCAGGCCGGTGCGGCGGTGGAGTTCGCCCATCGCCTCAAGCCCGTCGACCGGGTCCTCGTAGTATTCGATCAGCGGCCCGAGCCGCTCGGCGCAGCGGATCGCGGTTTCCATTGACCAGGCGCCGTTGGGATCGATCCGCAGCGGCAGGCCGGGGAACGCCCGGGCCAGCGCCTCGATGCTCGCCACTTCGAGATCGGGCGGCAGGGTTCCGGCCTTGAGCTTGATCGAGCCGAACCCGTAAAGTTCGATCATCCGCCGCGCCTGGGCGACGATCTGTTCGGGCGTCACCGCCTCGCCCCATTCATCCGGGGCTTCCTCGGGCTCGATATGGCGGGCGTATTTGAAGAACAGGTAGGCGCTGAACGGCACCGCGCGCCGCACCGCTCCGCCCAGCAGGGCATGCAGCGGCAGCCCGGCGTGCTGCGCCTGCAGGTCGAGCAAGGCGACTTCGAAGGCCGAGACGCAATTCGCGAGCTGCCGCGCGGGATCGCTGCCGGGGGCCAGTTCCGCACCCGGCGCTGGCGGCGGCAGCGCCGCGACGGCCTCGGCACAGAGCCGGGTCAGGCCATTGAGGTCGAACGGATCGAGCCCGGCCAGAGCGGGCGCGACCGCCTGGAATGCACTCAGAGCCGCCGCATCGCCATAGCTTTCGCCGAGGCCCGTGCGGCCGCATTCGGTATGCACTTCGATAATCGAGCGCAGCGCATAGGGTTCATGGATCCCCGCCGCATTGAGCAGCGGCGGATCGCGGAAAGCGATCGGGGTGACCTTGACCTCGGCAATACGCATGGCTTGTTCCTCTCCAATCATGCTGATTGGCATGGTTCAGGTTCGAGACCAATTCCGAAGCGCTATCGATCAATGCCATCGCCCGGCTTGATCCGCGTGCCGCTTGGCGCGAAACCCGGCAGGATAAAGTGCCGCGAGCGGAGAGGGCCGAAGGATGAGCGCCGACAGCATTGCCGAAGTCCGGATCAGCTTGGCGTTCCTGCCACTCGCCACCCCGATCAGCGACGCCAAGGTATTCACCGGACGGCAAAAGCCGCTGACTCAGGTCGCGATGCTGTTCGCCGAGATCACCAGCAAGGATGGCCACACCGGGCTCGGTTTCTCCTATTCCAAGCGTGCCGGCGGCCCCGGAATGTACGCCCATGCCCGTGAAGTCGGGGCGGACCTGCTCGGCGAGGACCCTAACGACATCGCGCGGCTGTGGACCAAGCTGGTCTGGGCCGGGGCTTCGGTCGGGCGTTCGGGCCTGTCGGTTCAGGCGATCGCTGCGTTCGACAATGCGCTGTGGGACATGAAGGCCAAGCGCGCCGGGCTGCCGCTCGCCAAACTGCTCGGCTGCCGCCGCGATGGGGTGCCGTGCTACAATACCTCGGGCGGGTTCCTTTCGAGCCCGCTGCCCGAAGTGCTCGACAGCGTCGAACGCTCGATCGAGAGCGGGATCGGCGGGATCAAGATCAAGGTCGGCCATCCCGACCCCAAGGTCGACCTGTCGCGGCTCGAAGCGGTGGCGCGGCAGATCGACGGGCGCGTCGCGCTGATGGTCGATGCCAACCAGCAATGGAGCCGTGCCCAGGCGCTGCGGATGTGCCGGGCGATGGAACAGTACGGGCTGGTCTGGATCGAGGAACCGCTCGACGCCTACGACATCGAAGGCCACGCCGCGCTGGCCGCAGCGTTTGACACCCCGATCGCGTCCGGCGAAATGCTGGTCAGCGCGGGCGAACATTTCGCGATGATCCGGGGCAAGGCGGTAGACTTCATCCAGCCCGATGCCGCGCGCGTCGGCGGGGTAACCCAGTTCCTGCGCGTGGCGGCAATGGGCGAGGAGGCCCAACTGGCCATGGCCCCGCACTTTGCGATGGAACTGCACGTCCACCTTTCCGCCGCCTATGCCCATGACGCCTGGGTCGAACACTTCGACTGGCTCGACCCATTGTTTAACGAACGGCAGGAGATCGCCGACGGACGGATGCTGATTTCCGACCGCCCCGGGTTCGGCGTGAGCCTGAGCGAACAGGCCCGGGCCTGGACGGCGTCGTCCTGCCGGATCGATGCCGCAGGTATCAGCGACGGGGCACTGTGATGGAGGCGGGGGCGATGGAGCAGGGTTCACGCGCAGGCCGGGTCCGCTGGACGGTGCTGGCCATGCTGTTCGCCGTCACGGTCGTCAACTATGCGGACCGCGCGACCCTGTCGCTCGCCGCACCCTCGCTCAGTGCCGACCTGGGGATCGACAAGCTGCAACTGGGGATCGTCTTTTCGGCGTTCGGCTGGGCCTATGTCGCGGCGCAGGTGCCGGGCGGCTGGCTGCTCGACAGGTTTGGCGCGCCGCGCGTCTATTTTGCGGTGATCGTGCTGTGGTCGCTGTTCACGGCGGCGCAGGGCAGCGTGGTCTGGATGAGCGGCGCTACCGCGATTACCATGCTGTTCGCCTTCCGCTTCATGGTGGGTTTTGCCGAGGCCCCTTCGTTCCCCGGCAATGCCCGGATCGTCGCGGCATGGTTTCCCGCTCGCGAACGCGGCACGGCCTCGGCGATCTTCAATTCCGCGCAATATGCCGCAACGGTGGTGTTCGCACCGATCATGGGTTGGATTATCGCCGGCTTTGGCTGGCCCTGGGTGTTCGCGTTCATGGGCGCGGTCGGCCTGGCCTGCGCCGCGGTATGGCTGCGCGTGGTCAAGGAGCCGCGCCAGCACCCCCGGCTGGGCGCAGCGGAAATGGCGCTGATCGCCGAAGGCGGGGCGCTGGTCGATCCGCCGGCCGAGGCCAGAGCGCAGCCGCGCCCCGGTGAAACGCGCCGCCAGATCGGGGTGCTGCTCGGGCACCGCACGCTGTGGGGGCTGTACCTGGGCCAGTTCTTCATCAACACGCTGACCTATTTCTTCATCACGTGGTTCCCGGTCTATCTGGTCGAAGAGCGCGGGCTGTCGGTGATCAAGGCCGGGCTGTTTGCCACCGTCCCGGCGGTCTGCGGGTTCATCGGCGGGGTGCTGGGCGGGGTGTTCTCGGACTGGCTGCTGCGCAAGGGCTATAGCCTGACCATGGCGCGCAAGGTGCCGGTGGTGGCGGGAATGCTGGGCGCGCTGACGATCCTGGGCTGCGTCTATGCCACCAGCAACACCATGATCCTGCTGTTCATGAGCCTGGCCTTCTTTGGCAAGGGCGTGGGCGCGCTGGGCTGGGCGGTGATGAGCGACGTTGCCCCGCGTGATTGCGCGGGCCTGTCGGGCGGGATCTTCAACATGTTCGGCAACCTCAGCTCGATCGTCACGCCGATCCTGATCGGCTTCATCCTGAAGGAAACCGGCTCGTTCGATCTGGTGCTGGTGGTAGTAGCCGTCTCGGCGCTGGCGGCTGCGCTCAGCTATCTCCTGCTGGTCGGCAGGATCGAGCGGATCGTGACGGCGGCCTAGGCTCGCCGCGCCACGATCCGCTGCCGGGCCATCACTCGCCGGTTTCGCCCATCCGGGCCAGCTGCAGGCGCGAACAAGTGGCCAGCATCTTCACGAAACGGCTGTGCCGCTCGGTGCCGTAGACGAAGGGATTGGCATCGCCCGGCTGGGCATAGCGCACCAGCGCCTGGCGTTCGTTGGCCGACTGGTGCGACGGGTGGTTGGTGATCAGCGCATCGACCCCGGCCGCCGCGGCGATGCGGTCCCAGCGCTCCAGCGAGGCGATCTGCTGGTGCACGGTGGCGCTGGTCTGGCCGCCGCCGGTCCCGCCCATCAGGCCGACCATGTGCGACTGGCCCCGCTCGGTCACCGGGAAGATCATCGACAGCGCGCCGGGCGTGTGGCCGGGGGTCACGTGCAACCGCACCGTGGTCTTGCCCAGAGTGATCGTATCGCCGTCCTTGACCGCGATGTCGCGCCGGGGCGGAACCAGGTCGGCAAAGGGACCGCCGCCGTGGCCCGGGGCTTCGACCATGTCCCAGTCGATGGCCGACATCACCACTTTCGCGCCATAAGTGTCCTGCAGGTATTTTGCCCCGCCCCAGTGATCGCCGTGACCGTGGGTGATCAGGACATACCTGATGCGCTTCGGGTCCAGGCCCAGCTTGACCAGATTGGGCACGATGATGTCGCGCGCTTCATCCGGGCTGTTTAGTGCATCGATCAGGATGATCCCGTCGCTGGTATCCAGCGCCCAGGCCGAGACTGCGTTCTGGCCGACCGAATAGAGCTGGTCGAACACCTTGGTCGCGGGCACCAGCCCATCGTGCTGGATCGCCATGACCATCGGCCGGTCGAGCGGGCTGGTCAGGCAGCGCCAGTTGAATTCGGGCACAAGGTCGGGTCCGGCCAGCTGGCGCGCGGCCGAAAGCCAGCGCGAGGCCGCCGCCCTGTTTTCCTTCGGGAACTGGGTCTGTGCTGCGAAGGTCGCGGGTGAAGGAGGGGCCTTCTGGGCACTGGCATCCGCTGCAAGCAGGGCGGATGCAATTGTCAGGAATACGGCGGACTTGCGCATTTGGCTCTCCTGGAAAGCAGTGGGGGCGCCATTGGCGCCCCCGGATTTGTTTACATCGTGACGCGGACGCCCATTCGGTACATCCGGCCAATCGTATCGTAGAGCGACGACCCGCCGAACGGCGGCGCGCGGTGGTTGAACAGGTTGTCGACCTTGAAATAGACTTCCGCCTTTTCCAGCACCTTCACGCTGGCCCCAAGGTCGACATAGACCGCACCGGGGATGTCGTTGAAGTCATAGGTCGGGTTCTGCACGGTGGTGGCCGGGCAGTTGGAAGCGCAGACGATCGCATTGGGATCGATCTTGCCCGCGCTGACCAGGCGTTCGGTCAGGGTGATCGTCGCGGTATCGTTGGTCCACTGCTGGCTGAGCAGGCCCTTCCAGCGCGGGATGCCGTTGCCTTCGGTGTTGCTCCCGGCAAGCTGGGCGATCTGCTGACCGGCGATGCCGGTGTTGCTGATCATGTCGATCGCCCGCGTCGCAAGGCCGCGCAGCGTCAGCTTGCCCAGCTGGCCAAGCCGGACCTGATAGCTCGCCTCGATGTCGAACCCGCGCGCTTTCAGCGAAGCGAAGTTGAACGGCTTCTGGATCACCGAGGTCGGGTTGGCGCTGCCGAACGCCCCGTCAAGATCGACGTACTGGCAATAGGTCGTGTTCCCGTTGTAGCACAGGTCGACGATCTGCTGGATCGTCAGCGTCGAAATCGCCTGGTTCAGCCGGATGTTGTAATAGTCGAACGAGAGGTTGAGCCCCGGAATGAACCCGGGCCGGTAGGCCGCGCCGATTTCCCAGGTCTTGCCGACTTCGGGTTTGAGATCGACGTTGCCGATCGTCGTCGCCAGCACCTGGACGTTGCCGCCGGTCGCGCGGTTGATCACGTTCTGCGATGCCGCGGTCACCGGGGCGAACAGATCGTTGAGGTTGGGCGCACGAATATCGCGCGAGACCACGCCGCGCAGGCGCAGCCCGTCAAGCGGCGTTTCCCAGCTCGCGCCGATCTTCCAGGTGTTGGCATTGCCTGCGGTCGAATAATGCGCCGCGCGGCCACCAAGGTTGAGGTCGATCTTGCCGATCGCCGCGCTGTCGGCCAGCGGCACGCCCAGCTCGATGAAGGCTTCGCGCACGCTGTACTGGCCGCTGCCGTTCTTGAAGTTGCCCGCGAACCAGTTTGCACCAGTCGCGCTGAGCGTCGCATCGGCAGGATATTCCGCGGTGTTGGGCGTGTCGATGGTCACCCCGTTGCCGTAGGGATCGGCGCGGGTGACATAGCTTTCCTTGCGCCATTCACCGCCGAACGCGACCGAAACTTCGCCCGCCCAGGTCTTGAACGGGTTGAAGTTGAACGAGACCGCGCCCGCGTCTTCCTTGAACACGTTGAGCTGATAGGGGCCGTTGTCCGGGGCCATCCACTTGAACTGTTCGACCGACACCGGCGCGCCCGAGAAGATGTTGACCGGGATACAGCCGACTGCCCGCGCCGCCGCGCTGCTGCAGACGGTCTGCCCGCCCACCACCGAAGCGGCGATGGCAGCGTTGTAGTGCCCGTTGAGCGTGATGCCCTTGAGACGCAGGTCGGCATTGGTCTTGCCGCGCTGGTAATAGGCGTCGAACGAGACCGGCATTTCGCCGATGCTGAACTTGCCCTGCGTACCCACCACCCAGCGGGTCTGGCGGCGGTCGGTGTGGATCTCTTCGCGCAGCGGGAAGTTGGCGTTGATCGTGCCGTAGTTAAAGCTGGTCACGTTTGCCGCAGCGCAGGCCTGGGCGATCGTGGTGCTCGACCCCGGCAGGGTCACGCCCGCCAGGAACGCGTTCGAGCACTGGATCGTCAGGTTGCCCGGCTTGCGCGGGAACGCCAGCGGGCTGTTGAACGACTTGACCTTCGCCACGGTCAGCGTCCCGTAAAGTTCGATGTCCGGGGTGACGTTGTACCCGATGCGGCCATAGCCGACCGCGCGGTTGAGCGGGTTGTCGATGGTGTTGGTGGTCAGGAAGTTGTCCTGCTGCCCGCCCAGGCAGGTCGTCGCGACGCAGGGCGTGCCGAAAGCAAACTTGTAGGCCTTGCCCGAGGCGTCGAAAGCCAGGCCCTTGAGCGCGGCGGGGCCAGCGGTGATCAGGCCGTAGCGGCCGAGCGTGATGTTCTGCGCATCGTAGGGCCAGTTGAAGAACTGCGGCGAACCGGCGGGAGTGCCGGTCAGGCTGAACGAAGTCGTGCCCGAGCGGTAGGCATCGGGGCGGCCACCCGGCTGCTTGCCGCCAATATCGCCGCCGGGAACGCCCTGGTTGTCGAAGTATTCGCCCGACAGCTGGACATGCAGCCGGTCATCCAGCGCCTTGAAGCCGACCGCGATCTGGCCGAGCATCGACTGGTCGTCGCCATAGGTCGAAACGCCGCCCTGCATGTTGACCTTGAGCCCGGTGAAGCGGGTGTCGGTAACGAAGTTGACCACCCCTGCGACCGCATCCGAACCCCACGAGGCCGAGGCGCCCCCGGTCACCACATCGACGCGCTTCAGCAGCAGCTGCGGGAACTGGCTGACGTCGGTCAGGCCGGTCACGTGGCTGGCCACCACGCGCTGGCCGTCGATCAGCACCAGCGTGCGGTTCGCGCCGAGCCCGCGCAGGTTGAGCGAGGACAGCCCGTTGTTGCCAAAGCTGGTGCCGCCGTTGTTGCGGCTGTTGGACGTGCCGACCGAGCCCTGCAGCGCGGGGAGCTGCGAGATCGAATCGAAGATATTGGGCTGCGCAGCCTGCTGGATCTGCTCCATCGACACGACCGTGGTCGGCGTTGGGGCGCTGAATCCGCTCGAGGTGATGCGCGTGCCGGTGACGACGATGTCGGCGGTCTTGTCCGCGGCATCCGCATCGTCGGCCGCTTGGGCATGAGCCGCAGAAGCCGCACCAGCCAGGGCAATTGCGGCGCCCAGCGAAGCGAGCAGCCGCGCCCTGCGTGTCAGTCCAGCGGCGAAGTTCGCGTTTCCGTACATTCCGTCCCCCATGTGCGCGTCATTTGTTGCCGGGCAAATCGGAACGACCTGCCCAGCTAGTTCAATTGAACAGAACCATGGCTGCTGGGTCGGCCGAAGACCATTTCAATCCCGGCATCGGCCGATGCCAATCCGACACCAATCTGCGATCGAGCGTGACGACGCCCAATTCTTGGCTTGTTTCTATCATTCGGTAAGGTGCGGTCACTTCGTTGGATTGCGGGCGGCCAGCTTTTGAAAACCCGTCCACGGTCAATCCGGTAAGCAAATTGCAGACAGTCTTCCAAAGGTGTCGATCACCCAGCGATAGCCACTCCATTCCTGGCAACAAGAAGCGGAAGATCGCGGCCATTCTGTCAAGGCAACTGCCGCGCTGCACGAATGGCGGTTAAGGCAGCTTCTGCCGTCCAGGTTCTCGGGCTCATGCCAAAGACAGGTCTTGGCATGAAGCGGACGTCCCAAAGGCTTGCTGGGAATGACCGACTTTGGTCGGGAGCTGACGCCGTCGATGAGGCTGTGGAACGTCAGCTCCGAGGCGCATTGCTGACTCGAAATGCCGGCTCAGGCCGGGCGCGATCCGGGCGGTCCTGGTCGCCCCGGCAGATTTGCCAGTGCGATTCCGGCGAGATTCTGTGTTCGCTTGATGTAGCGAAGATTGGCGCGATTGCGCTGCGGCAGCAACTCGTCGAGGACGCGCAGGTGCGCGGCCGCCTGGCGGCTGGCCTTCACCGCTCCGGTAGCGGGACCGATCACCGCCAGCGCGTCTCCAAGCAGGACGAATTCGGCAATCTCGAGCCGGCGCACCAGCCGGACCGCTTCGATCAGCGCCAGCCATTCCGCGTCGTGGCTGTTGCCAAGGCCCGCATCCAGGCAAACATGGGCCTGCCCGCGGAGCACGACGGCCAGCTCGATCCGGCCGGGATTGGGGCGGCAGCCGCCATCGAAATAGACCTTGATCCGCATCGTTCCCCTGCATCCTTGTGCCGCGGCGCTGGCCACGGCGGCAGTATGGTGGCACGGAGCCGGAATGTCCCGGCTGATCTTGCTCAACAAGCCCTATGGCGTGCTTTGCCAGTTTACCGACCAAGGCAGCGCGGGATCGGCGCGGCCGACCCTGTCGGGATTGCTGCAGGTGCCGGGGGTCTATCCGGCCGGGCGGCTTGACCGCGACAGCGAGGGGCTGTTGCTGCTGACCGACGATGGCCGGTTGCAGGCGCGGATCGCCGACCCGCGCTTCAAGCTGCCCAAGACCTACCTGGTGCAGGTCGAAGGCGAACCCGGCGAGTCCAGCCTGGACAAGCTGCGCCGGGGGCTGGTGCTGAACGATGGCCCGACCCGGCCCGCCGAAGCCAGAAGGATCGCCGAGCCCGCCTTGTGGCCGCGCGACCCGCCGGTCCGGTTTCGCAAGAGCGTCCCCGATTGCTGGATCGAACTGACCCTGCGCGAAGGCCGCAATCGCCAGGTGCGGCGCATGACCGCCGCGATCGGCCATCCGACCTTGCGGCTGGTCCGGTGGCGGATCGGCGACTGGTCGATCGACGGGCTGGGCCCCGGCGAATGGCGCGAAATCAGGGTCTAGGGTCAGGACCCATTGGCCGCGCCTTCGCTCCTCGCGACAGGCCATTTTGACTCAAACCTCGAAGGCGCGGCCAATGGGTCCTGACCCTGGGTCAGTCTTCCTCGTCGAAGGCGACACTGCCCTGGTTGCACAGCGCCAGCAGCAGTTCGGCGCAGGCACCAGGCCGGGACATTTCAGCAGGCAAGGGCGGACTGTCCTGCGCGCACAGGGCGCGGGCGAAGTCTGCTGCGGCAGCCGCGCAGTCAAAGCACTGGCCATCGACGAACAGCAGCACATCGCCCTTGGCCGTGGCGGTGAAGGCAAAGCGGCTGGCCGGATTGCGGCACAGCGGCACACCGGCAGCGGCCATTGCGGTCACTTCGGCCAGGGTCAGGGGCTGCGGCAGGGACCAGTCAATCTCGGGATATTTGGGCGTGGTGTTGTATTGGCCGAACCAGCGGGCAAAGCTGGCCGGGTCAAGCAGCCGTTCCACGGTCAGGCGTTGCAACTCGGCGAGGGCGGCCGGGGTGATCTCGCCGGGATTGGCCTGCAAGGCCAGGTCCGGGTCGCGGTAGTGGATGTCGTCCGCCTCGGCGGCCAGCACGTGGTCGCACCACTGCGCGATCAACTCGCTGCGGGCCGGCGCGCGAAAGCCGACCGAATAGGTCATGCAGCCATCGCCGATGGCCACGCCGTTGTGGGCCAGGCCGGGCGGCAGGTAGAGAATGTCGCCCGGTTCCAGGATCCATTCCCCGCTCGGCTCGAACTCGGCCAGCAGGCGCAAATCCGGATGCGGCAACAACGGGGTATTGGCGTCGCACAGGGGCCCCACCTGCCACCGCCGCCGGCCCGCGCCCTGCACCAGGAACACGTCATACTGATCGAAATGCGGGCCGACCCCGCCGCCGTCGCTGGCATAGCTGACCATCACGTCGTCGATCCGCCAGCTTGGGATGAAGCGGAACGGTTCGATCAGGGCGGCCACAGCGGGATCATGCTGATCGACCGCCTGGACCAGCAGGGTCCACGGCGTTTCGCCCAGCCGTTCGAACCGGTCTTCGCCAAACGGCCCGTGTTCCAGGGTCAATCCGGCGGCGCCGTGCACGACCAGCCGCGATTCGACCCCATCCTCCAGCGCCAGGCCGGCCAACTCGTCCGGCTCAAGCGGATTGGTCCATTGCCGCCAGGGGTTGCGGATCAGCAGCGGCTGCTTCTGCCAGTAATCGCGCAGGAACGCGGCCGGATCGAACTGGTTGAACTGCATATGGCCTCGAAACTGCTGCGGACTGGCGCTGCCAGTGGTTGCCCTGATCGAAGATCAGCGTTGCTTCTTCGCGATCGGCGCGGTGAAATCGGGATCCTTGTTGGCCACCCAGTCAACGAATTTGCGCACCGCCGGGTTCGCCAGCAGGCCCTCCACGTCCATCCCGTAGCGCTGCAATTCGGAATTGGTGAAATTGGCGATCAGGGTCTGCTGGCAAATGCCGTGCATCGGCACAACCTCGCGCCCGCCCCGGCTCTTGGGAACGGGATGGTGCCAGACGATGGTCTTGCCGGTTGGCCGGCCGCACAGCCAGCATGGCACCGCCGCCGCCGCCGCCTCTTCGTCCACGTCAGGCAGATCGCCATAAGGGCCATGTTTCGAATGCTTGCGGGCCATGGTTCAGTCTCGATTGGCTGGAGTGCGGGCGCAGACCTTTAGTGGCTGCGCCGCGCACTGCAATGACTGCCACGGCGATAGACCGGTTCCGCCCCCGGATCCGCAGACGACCACGCGCTGCTATCCGGGGCGAATTCCCTGGTCGCGCGGTGCGCTCCGCCGGGGGCGGGCGCAGCCGCGCATCATTCGAATACGCGCGGGCTGCCGGCTGCCGGGGTGTCCAGCTTGCGCAGCACGTCGCGCCCGTCGCCGGTGTGGTGCAGCCAGACATAGATCGTCGCCACGCTGGCCATGGCGTAGAAGATGTAACGCATCCGTATCGCTCCTTTCGCCCCTGGTCGGGCCGAGCAGTGCCGCGGCGGGGTGAATTCCGCCTTGCCGAATGCACCCAGCGCGAATGGTCAACGCTTTAACCATGCCGCGCAAACCATGTTTGGTTCAGGCCCGCAGGTCGGCCCAGTCGGGGTGGCGGCGGAACTGGGCCTCGACATAGCTGCACGTGGGATCGATCCGGAAGCCTTGCGCGCGCGCATCGGCAATCAGCGCCTCGACCAGCCGGGCGGCCACGCCGCGCCCGCCGATCTCGGGCGGGACCAGGGTATGGTCGGCCACGCGCACTTCGCCCACCGCATCATCGCGGCGCACCCAGGTCAGCCGGCCGATCGCCTGCGCGCCGGGCAGGTGGGCGTGGTATTCCCCGGCGCGTTCGCTGCCGTGGCGGGTGATGGTCACTTCACTTTGGTCCATGCCGGGCTCCCTGTCCGCAACTTGACGCGGGGGGCAGCCCCGCGCCATGCAAGATGGCGATGCAGTTCCTGTCCGACAATGCCGCCATGGTCCATCCCGCCGTCTGGGCGGCGATGCAGGCCGCTGACGCTCCTGACGCGCCTTATGACGGCGATTCCTGGAGCCGTGCGCTCGATGAACGCTTCTCGGCCCTGTTTGAGCGGCCTTGTGCAGTGTTGTGGGTGGCCACGGGCACGGCCGCGAACTGCCTGGCATTGGCCACGATGGTGCCCCCGCACGGCGGCGTGATCTGCCACCGCGAGGCCCATATCGAGATGGACGAAGGCGGCGCGCCGGGCTTTTTTACCCATGGTGCCAAGCTGTTACTGGCCGACGGGGCCGGGGCAAAGCTGGACGGCGCGGCGATCCGCGCGGTGATCGATCCGATCCGCAAGGACGTTCACCAGGTCCAGCCCCACGCCGTCTCGATCACTCAGGCCAGCGAATATGGCCTGACCTACAAGCCGGACGAACTTGCTGAAATCGCTCGTGTTTCATGGGAAACAGGGCTGAAACTGCACGTCGACGGCGCCCGCTTCGCCAACGCCGCCGCCTCGCTGGACTGTGAACCCTACGCCGCCTGCGCCGGCGCCGATGTCCTCTCGTTCGGCTGCGTCAAGAACGGCGGGATGAGCGCGGAAGCCATCGTCTTCTTCGACGAAAGCCTGGCCGACGTGGCCCGCTATCGCCGCAAGCGCGCCGGGCACCTGCAATCGAAAGGGCGGTTCCTTGCCGCGCAGATCCTCGCCATGCTGGACGGCGACCTGTGGCTGGCCAACGCCCGCGCCGCCAACCACGCCGCGCAGGAACTGGCCGCCGCCGCAGGCCAACGGCTGCTCTATCCGGTCGAGGCGAACGAGATCTTCCTGCGCCTTTCCCCGGCCGAACGCGAGGCGCTGCGCGCGCAGGGCTTCACTTTCTATGACTGGGGAGCGGACGCCGCCCGGCTGGTCACCGCCTGGAACAGCGCGCCGGATCACGTGACCGCGCTGGCCCGCGCGATCGCCGCACTATGAGCGCGGGGGCCGAAGCGCGCCAGACCCGCTCGATCGCCGCGTTTCTGCTGGTCGCGCTGATCTGGGGGTCGACCTGGCTGGTGATCAAGGACCAGATCAGCGCGGTTCCCCCCGGCTGGACCGTGACCTGGCGCTTTGCCCTCGCGACCCTGGGGATGTTCGCCCTGGCCGCGGTGCGGCGCGAATCCCTCCGACTGGAGCCGGCGGCGCTGCGGCTGTCGGTGGCCATCGGGCTGTTCCAGTTCTTCGGCAATTTCCAGCTGGTCTACCGCTCGGAACACTACCTGACCTCGGGGCTGGTCGCGGTGATCTTCGCGCTGCTGCTGGTGCCCAACGCGCTGCTGGCGCGGCTGTTCCTGCGCGCGCCGCTGTCGGGGCGGTTCCTCGCCGGAACGGGCGTGGCGCTGGCGGGCATCGCGCTGCTGCTGACCCACGAATACCGCGCCGCCCCGGCCGCCGGCGGCGTGCTGACCGGGATCGCGCTGGTCGGCTGCGCGCTGCTCTGCGCGTCGAGCGCCAATGTCCTGCAGGCGACCGAACTGGCCCGCCGCCAGCCGGTAGTGCCGCTGATCGCCTGGGCGATGCTGTGGGGGACGCTCGCCGACGCGCTGTTCGCCTGGGTCACCTCGGGCCCGCCGGTGCTCGATCCGCGGCCGCAATACCTCTGGGGCATCGCCTATCTCGCGCTGATCGGCTCGGTGGTTACTTTCCCGCTCTACTTCGCGCTGATCCGCGATTGGGGGCCGGGTCGGGCGGCCTATAACGGCGTGCTGGTGCCGGTGGTGGCGATGGCCCTGTCGACCGCTTTCGAAGGCTATCGCTGGACCGCGCTGGCCGCCGCCGGATCGGTGCTGGCGCTGTCAGGCCTGCTGATCGCGCTCGGCGGACGGCGTTAGGCACGACGCCAGCCCTTCACGGTAGCTCGGATAACGCGGAGTCCAGCCCAGTTCGCGCCGGGCCTTGTGGTTCGCGATGCGGCGGTTTTCGGCATAGAAGGCGCGGGCCATCGGGCTGAGCCCGGCCTCGTCCAGGCTTTGCAGCGGCGGCGGCGCGAGGCCAAGCAGGCGGCAGGCATGTTCGATCACCGCGTTCTGGCTGCACGGTTCGTCATCCGCCAGGTTCCAGGCCCCCGGCGGCGCGTCCAGCGCGGCGAGAACGCCGCTGACGATATCGTCGACGTGGACCCGGCTGAACACCTGGCCCGGCAGGTCGATCCGGTGGGCCTTGCCCTCGCGCACCCGCTCCAGCGCGGAGCGACCCGGGCCGTAGATGCCCGGCAGGCGAAACACCCGCGCCCCGCACACCAGCCAGGCGGCATCCGCCTCTGCCCGCGCCGCGCGGCGGCCGGTGCCGGTCGGCGCGCTCTCGTCCACCCAGGCCCCGCCGGTATCGCCATAGACCCCGGTGGAGGAGAGATAGCCGAGCCACTTGCCCGCCAGCATCGGGCCATAGGCATCGAGCACCGGATCGCCCAGATCGCCGCCCGGCGGGACGGACGACAGGACATGGCTGGCATCGGCCAGCGCTAGCCGCACATTGCCCGCATCTTCGAACAGCAAGGTGCCGCTGCGCCCGGTGGACACCACGTCCCACCCCCGCGCTTCGAGCGCTGCTGCAAGCCGGGCGGCGGTGTAGCCAAGGCCGAAGATGAAAAACCGGGGTTTCATGTCACATCACTGCAGATCATTGCGGGGCGGGCTGCTCCTGCACCATTGGCGGGGGCGTGACCATCTGTGCGCTCGGCACATGGTCCTTTTTCCACTGCATCGCCATGCGTACCCGGGTTGCCCCCGATGGGTGGTCGAAGAACAGCATTTCCTCGATCGGACCGGGTTCGATCTTGCGGTATTCCGACAGCTTCATCGCGGTCAGGGCAAAGCCGTCCGGCTCGCGCGCGACGTCGAGGCCGAATGCGTCGGCCTCGCTTTCGTTGACGCGGATCAGCGTGTTGGTGACGGGCGTGGCGAGCAGCCCCAGCACCGCGATCAGCATGCCGATCACCGGCATCGAGGCGGGGTCGGCCAGGTCCCTCACCCCCCAGCGCGCGCCATACCGCGCGATCAGCGCGGGCGCCACGCGCGCGATGACGAACAGGATCGCGCCCGCCAGCAGCGACAGGACCAGGATGCTGCGCCAGACATGGCCCAGCACGTAATGGCCCATTTCGTGTCCCATCACCGCCGCCGTTTCCGGCAGGGTGGTGCGGTTCAGCAGGTTGTCGTTGAGGCTGATCCGGATCGTCGGCCCCAGGCCCGAGACGTTAGCGGAAATCCGCTTGGTCTGCTTCGATGCGTCGAACAGGTAGATGTGTTCGGATGGCACTCCGCGCGACTGGGCCATGGCGACGATGCGGTCACGCACCGGGCCGGCCGGCAGCTCGGTATACTTGTTGAACAAGGGGGCGATATAGACCGGCGCGATCAGCGCGCCGAGCAGCACGAAGCCCAGCACCACGCCGGTGCCCAGCATCCACCAGTTCCCGGGAAAACGGCGGATCACGGCATAGATCGCGGTGATCAGCAGCGGCATCAGCACCAGCGAGATCACCGCCCCTGTCGCCTGATCGCCCAGCCAGCCGCCGAACTGCTGGTTCATCAGCCCGTATTGCCGCTCGCGCACGAAGCCGGTGTAGACCGTCCAGGGGAAGGTCACGATCATGCCCCACAGGACATAGAGCGCCGCCGTTGCCCAGACCACCATGCCGGTCCGCTTGAACCGGCGCGCCGCCCAGTCGCGCAGCCGGGCCGACAGGGCAAAGCGCAGCAGGAGCGCATCAGCCAGGAACGAGACGAGCGCGCCCCACAGGATCACCCAGTAGCCGCCTTCGAAATAGGCGTCGGACTTGGCCCGGGCCGCACCCTGCAAGGTATCGAGATAGGCCCGCGTTGCCGTTTCGACATCGAAGGCCTGCCCCTGGGCCAGCGCCGGGGCGGCCAGCATGGTCAGCGCGAGTGGAACGAGCGCAAGGCGTGATTTCATGGCAGGCTTTCCGGCTGTGTTATCTTGCTAATACGGGTGCGCTGCCACGCCGTGCCTGTCAAGCGCAACATTGCCCTTGGCCTTCGGGGGCAAGGCCCCCTAGATGGCTTCATGATCGACGCCAGCCTGAACGTTCCCGCCGCCCCGCAGGTCATCCGCCGCGAAGACTATCGCCCGCCTGAATGGCTGGTGCCGGAAACCCGCCTCGACTTCACCCTCGGGCTTGAGCGGACCCGGGTCCGCGCGCGCCTGACCGTCCAGCGCGGGGGCGAGGCCGCCACTGCGCCGCTGCGGCTCAACGGCGATGGCCTCAAGCCGGTCGTCGTCCGGGTCGATGGCGCAGCGATCAACGATTGGACCATGGACGGCGACGATCTGCTGATCCCGCTGGCCGGCGCGGCCCATGCGGTCGAAGTCGAGACCGAGATCGAGCCTGCCGCCAACAGCCAGCTGATGGGGCTCTATGCCTCGAACGGGATGCTTTGCACCCAGTGCGAGGCCGAGGGCTTCCGCCGCATCACCTTCTTCCCCGACCGGCCGGACGTGCTCTCGGTCTATACCGTGCGGATGGCCGGGGCGAAGGACCGCTTCCCGGTACTGCTGTCCAACGGCAACTGCACCGCCACCGGCGACAACGGCGATGGCACGCACTGGGCCGAATGGCACGATCCCTGGCCCAAGCCGAGCTATCTGTTTGCGCTGGTCGCGGGTGATCTGGTCGCCAACCACGACAGCTTCACCACGCTGAGCGGCCGCAAGGTCGATCTCAACATCTGGGTCCGCGAGGGCGACCAGGATCGCACCGGCCACGCGATGCAGGCGCTCAAGGATTCGATGCGCTGGGACGAGGAAGTGTTCGGGCGCGAATACGACCTGGACCTGTTCAACATCGTCGCCGTGTCGGACTTCAACATGGGGGCGATGGAGAACAAGGGGCTCAACGTCTTCAACACCCGCTACATTCTGGCCGATCCCGACACCGCGACCGATCTCGACTATGACGGGATCGAAGGGGTGGTCGCCCACGAATACTTCCACAACTGGTCCGGCAACCGCGTGACCTGCCGCGACTGGTTCCAACTGAGCCTGAAGGAAGGCTTCACCGTGCTGCGCGACCAGCTGTTCAGCCAGGACATGGGCAGCGAGAGCGTCAAGCGGATCGAGGACGTGCGGGTGCTGCGCAGCGCCCAGTTCCCCGAGGATAGCGGCCCGCTGGCCCATCCGATCCGGCCGGATGCCTACCAGGAAATCTCGA
Source organism: Novosphingobium sp. (assembly GCF_041905565.1). Taxonomy (GTDB): domain Bacteria; phylum Pseudomonadota; class Alphaproteobacteria; order Sphingomonadales; family Sphingomonadaceae; genus Novosphingobium. The sequence continues at coordinate 142,553 of NZ_JAYRKX010000007.1, forward strand.
ACTTCTATACCGCCACGGTCTATAACAAGGGCGCCGAGGTGATCCGGATGATGCGCACGCTGGCCGGGCCGGAGCGGTTCCGCCAGGGCACCGACCTCTATTTCGAACGCCACGATGGCGAAGCGGCAACCTGTGAGGACTTCGTCCGGGCGATGGAGGAAGGGGCGGGCCTTGACCTTGGCCAGTTCCGCCTGTGGTACTCGCAGGCCGGCACGCCGCGCGTCGAAGCGCGGCTGTCCCATAGCGGCGATGTGGCGCAGTTGACCCTGCGGCAGACCGTGCCCGCCACCCCCGGCCAGGCCGACAAGCAGCCGATGGTGATCCCGCTGCGCGTGGCGCTGTTTGACCGGAAAACCGGGAAACACGATGGTGAACAACTGGTTACACTGCGCGAACCTCAAGTTACCTTGAGCTTTCCGGGATTCGCCGAATGCCCGGTGCTGTCGCTCAATCGCGGCTTCTCCGCGCCGGTTGCAATCGACGCCGATCTTGCCGCGGCGGACCTGGTGTTCCTGGCCGCGCATGATGACGATCCCTTTGCCCGGTACGAGGCGATGCAGCAGCTGGTGGTCCAGCATCTCGTCGCCGCGATCGGCGGCGGGATGCTGTGCGATGCCGAACGGCAGGCAGGGCGCGAGGCGATCAGGGGTGCGCTCGCAGCGGTCATCGCCGATCCCGCGCTCGACGATCTGATGCGCGGCGAACTGATGATCCTGCCAGGCGAAGCCTATCTGGCCGAGCAGTTCCTGGTGGCCGACCCCGGCGCGATCCATGCCGAACGCGAAGCGCTGAAGGCCTGGCTGGGCGCCAGCCTGAAGGCCGAGCTGCGCGAGCTGCACGCCCGGGCCAGCGCGGTGCCCTACAGCCTCTCGGCCGAAGCCCGCGGCAGCCGCAAGCTCAAGACCCAGGCGCTGGTCTACCTCGCCGCCGGGGCGCCGGATGAAGCCGCGTTGCTCGCTGCCGCGCAGTATGACGCCGCCGATAACATGACTGACCGGCAGGGCGCGCTGATGGTGCTGTGCGGGCTGGAAACCCCGCTGCGCGAGGACCGGCTGGCCGCTTTCCACCAGCGCTTTGCCGGCAATGCACTGGTGATCGACAAGTGGTTCTCGCTCCAGGCAGGCTCGCTCCACCCGCGCGTGCTCGATCACGTCAAGGCGCTGGCTAAGCATGCCGACTTCACGATGACCAACCCCAACCGGGTCCGCGCGCTCTATATGGCAATGGCGGTCAACCCGGGGGCGTTCCATATCGCAAGCGGCGAAGGCTACCGGATCGTTGCCGACCTGATCCTCGCGCTCGATCCGATCAATGCGCAAACGGCGGCGCGGTTTGTCGCCCCACTGGGCCGCTGGCGGAGGATCGAGCCAGGCCGTTCCGCGCTGATGCGGGCCGAGCTGGAACGGATCCTGGCTGCGCCCGGCCTGTCGAAGGATACCTTCGAGCAAGTGAGCAAGAGCCTTGGCTGACCCGGTCGAGGTATTCCGCGCCGCGGCGCTGGACGGGCTGCCCCACGGCTTCCTGGGGCGGCGCGGCGGCGTGTCCACGGGGCAGGTTGCCGGGCTCGACATGGGCACGCGGGCGATGGACCCGGCCGATCCCCGGCTGGTGCCGGTGTGGGAGAACCGCCGACGGGGCGTGGCCGCCGTGCTGCCCGGCGCGCGGCTGGTCACGGTCTACCAGGTCCACGGCGCCGACTGCGCGGTTGCGGGCGATTGGGACGAGGCGGCGCGGCCCCATGCCGATGCCCTGGTTACCGATCAGGCGGGGGTCTTGCTCGGCATTCTCACCGCCGATTGCGCCCCGGTGCTGCTGGCCGATCGCCAGGCCGGCGTGGTCGGCGCGGCCCATGCCGGGTGGAAGGGCGCCGTGGCCGGCGTGACTGACAGTACTATTGCCGCGATGGAACGACTGGGGGCGGACCGCGCCCGAATCGCCGCCGCGGTCGGTCCCTGCATCGCCCAGACCAGCTACGAGGTGGACGCGGCCTTTCGCAGCCGGTTCCTCGCAGACGGCGCGGATTGGGAACGGTTCTTCGTGCCCGGGCGCGCGGACCACTATCAATTCGATCTCGAAGGTTATGTTGCCGCACGGCTTGAAAAGGCCGGAATTGCGAGGGTTGAACGGCTTGGACTGGATACATATGCCGATCCCGACCGGTTCTTCAGCTTCCGCCGGGCGACCCATCGCGGCGAAGCGGATTATGGCCGCCAGATCAGCCTGATCGGCCTGCCCTGACCCTGCCTACGGGGGCCATGCGGACCGCTCCACAATTCGTGTAAAAAACGCTGTTGGCAGCGCGGCCCTTCGCGTCTATCAGGCCCCCCAAACCGTTCGCCCGCCCGGCGCTTCGTGGCGCGTGCGCGGTTGGTTCAGGGGGGTTCCAAGGTTTACCGGCGGGGCATCTCCAAAACACGATTTGGTGCGGATTTCCGTTGGTGCAAGGGGCGCTTTCGGGGATTCCGGCAAAGAGCAGGATAGGTTCGACCATGGCACAAGATGCTGGCATCGACACTCCGGCCGCCGCAGGCGGCGAAGGGGTTCGTCGGCGCGATTTCATCAATATCGCTGCGGTGAGCGCGGCCGGGATCGGCGGTGTTTCGCTGGTCTACCCGCTGATCAGCCAGATGGCCCCTTCGGCCGACGTTCTGGCCGAAAGCTCGACCGAGGTCGACATCAGCGCGATCCAGCCGGGCCAGGCGGTCAAGCGGATCTTCCGCAAGCAGCCGGTGTTCATCCGCAACCTGACGGCCAAGGAAATCGAGGAAGCGAACCAGGTTGACGTCACCAGCCTGCGCGATCCCGAAACGCTGGCCCAGCGCACCAAGGAAGGCCATGAAAACTGGCTGATCACCATGGGTGTCTGCACCCACCTCGGCTGCGTCCCGCAGGGCGCCGGCGAGGGCGAGGTGAAGGGCGACTTCCAGGGCTATTTCTGCCCGTGCCACGGCTCGCACTACGATGTCGCCGCGCGCATCCGCAAGGGTCCGGCTCCGAAGAACCTGCAGGTGCCGCCCTACGAATTCACCTCCGACACTGTCGTCAAGATCGGCTGAGGGTCCCGACCATGAGCTTTCCCTGGGCAAAAGAATACAAGCCGAGCCACCCCTTCATGGTGTGGATGGACGAGAAGCTGCCGATCCCGCGCCTCGTCTACAGCGCGGTTGGTGGCGGCTATGAAGTGCCGCGCAACCTGAACTACATGTGGAACTTCGGGTTCCTCGCGGGTCTGTGCCTGATGATCCAGATCGTCAGCGGCGTGGTCCTGGCGATGCATTACGGCGGCAACACTCAGGTCGCCTTCGATTCGACCGAGCACATCATGCGCGACGTCAACTGGGGCTGGATGCTGCGCTACGGTCATGCCAACGGCGCCTCGGCGTTTTTCGTCGTGGTCTATGCCCACATCTTCCGCGGATTCTATTACGGTTCGTACAAGGCCCCGCGCGAGATGATCTGGCTGCTGGGCGTAGTGATCTTCCTGCTGATGATGGCCACCGCCTTCATGGGCTATGTGCTGCCGTGGGGCCAGATGTCCTACTGGGGTGCGCAGGTCATCACCGGCCTGTTCGGAGCGATCCCGCTGGTCGGCGAACCACTGCGCGAATGGCTGCTGGGCGGTTTCGCGCCCGACAACGCCGCGCTGAACCGCTTCTTCTCGCTGCACTTCCTGCTGCCCTTCGTGATCCTGGGCGTGGTGATCCTGCACATCTGGGCGCTGCACATCCCGGGTTCGTCGAACCCGACCGGCGTCGAAGTGAAGAGCGAAAGCGACACCGTGCCGTTCTTCCCCTACTTCGTCGCGAAGGATGGGTGGACGATCGGCCTGTTCATGATCCTGTACAGCGCCATGGTGTTCTTCATGCCGAACGCGCTGGGCCACCCGGATAACTACATCCCGGCGAACCCGATGCAGACCCCGGCGCATATCGTGCCCGAATGGTACTTCTGGCCGTTCTACGCGATCCTGCGCGCCTTCACCCAGGACTTCTTCATCGTGCCTGCAAAGCTGATGGGCGTGCTGGCGATGTTCGCGGCGATCCTGGTGTGGTTCTTCCTGCCCTGGCTTGACCGTTCGCCCGTGCGTTCGGCCAATTATCGCCCGCTGTACCGCAAGTTCTTCTGGTTCGGCCTGATCCCGGCGATGGTCGTGCTGTTCTACTGCGGCGGCGCCCCGGCCGAAGAACCCTACGTCATGCTCAGCCAGGTGGCTGCGCTCTATTACTTCGCACACTTCCTGATCATCGTGCCGATCGTCTCGTCGATCGAACGGCCCGATCCGCTGCCCTTCTCGATCACCGAGGCCGTCCTGGGCAAGGACGACAACTCGGTGCTGGACCACCAGGGCTGACCTCAGGCTGACGGAAAGAGAGAACCATGATCCGCATCTTTTCCATCCTGGTCGGGCTGTTCTTCACGGTGGCCCTTGCCTGGTCACTGCTGCTGGGCGGCATCAACCTGTCGAAGGACGGCCTGCCGCACACGGTCGAGAAGGCCTTCCATGAGCACCCCAAGCCGCTCAGCCTGTCGAGCGACGGCTGGTTCGGCAAGTTCGACCGCCAGCAGCTGCAGCGCGGCTTCCAGGTTTACCAGGAAGTCTGCGCCGCGTGCCACTCGCTGAAGCATGTCGCCTACCGCGATCTCGCGGACCTTGGTTACAGCGAAGCTGAAATCAAGGCGATTGCCGCCAAGGCGACGATCACCGCCAAGGATCCCCTGACCGGCGAGGTCAAGGATCGTCCGGGCCTGGCCGCCGACAAGTTCCCGCCGGTGGTCTATGCCGGCCAGGGCGTCCCGCCCGACCTGTCGCTGATCACCAAGGCGCGTCATGGCGGCGCGGCCTACATCCACTCGTTGCTGACGGGTTACCAGGCGCAGCCGGCCAAGCTGCTGAAGGAATACCCCGACGCCAAGACGCCGGATGGGCTGTATTACAACCCGTACTTCGCCAACCTGAACCTCTCGATGCCGGCTCCGCTGACCTCGGAAGGCCAGGTGACCTATGGTGACGGCACCAAGGCCACGGTTGACCAGATGTCGACGGACGTATCGGCGTTCCTCGTCTGGACTGCCGAACCGAAGCTGGAAAAGCGCCACCAGACTGGCGTGTGGTGGTTGGGCTTCCTGATCTTCGCCACGATCCTGGCCTACATGTCCTACCGCAACATCTGGGCGGAGAAGAAGGGCCACTGAGCCTTGCCCGCCTGAGGCGAGCAATCAGCGCCCCTTGCACCCCGGTGCAGGGGGCGTTTGCTTTGGAAGGACTGCGGAATGACCCCTGATCAGTTGAAGGCGCTGGTGCGGACCATCCCGGACTTTCCCAAGCCCGGCATCCTGTTTCGCGACATCACGACCCTGATTGGTGATGGACCCGGCTTTGCGGCAAGCGTCGCCATGCTGGCGGATCAGGCCGCCGCCGCCGGGGCGCAGGCGATTGCCGGGATGGAAGCGCGCGGCTTTATCTTCGGCGCGGCGGTAGCCGCACGGTTGAACCTGCCGTTCGTGCCGGTGCGCAAGCCCGGTAAGCTACCGGTTCCGGTGCTGGCGATCGACTATGCCCTGGAATACGGCACCGACACGCTCGAGGTCGATCCCGGCGCCATTGCCGTTGGCCAGCGTGTGGTCATTATCGATGATCTGATTGCCACGGGCGGGACCGCCCTGGCTGCGGCGCAGCTGCTGAACCGGGCCGGCGGCGTAGCCCAGCACGCCTTGTTCGTGATCGACCTGCCGGACCTGGGCGGCGCAGACCGGCTGCGCGCTGCCGGTCTGACGGTCGAGGCACTGATGGACTTTCCCGGCCACTGATCGCCGGCCGAAGTTGGCAGGCTCTGCGGCAAGAGCCGGGGGCCATGCCAAACGGTGCTGTGGGGGCAGGCGGGCCGGAACGGAACGGGTCCGGCCCGCCCCGTCACTCAAGGCTTGGCCTGGGGCGCGGCTTCTGCCGCATTGTCTGGCAGGCCGCCCAGCTGGCTGACCAGCTTGGTATAGGCATCGAGATAGGCCAGCACGATGACCTGTCCGATCTCGGTGTTCTGGTAGCCGCCACCGGCCGCACCGCCAAAGGTGCCGCCGCTGAACACACCCCCGCCGGCGCCCCAACTGAGATCGCTCTTGCGGTAGTAGCCTTCGACCAGCGCTTCTTCGACGGTGGTGCGGGCGTTGACGACCGACAGGGTCACGTTCGCCTCGCCCTTCTTGACGCTGATCCCGCCGGCGACTGCGCCAAGCGCCCCGCCGAAACCCCCAAACCTGCGGCCGATGCCGCCGAGCACTGCCCCGGCGCCGCCGCCGCCGGAATTGCGGTTCGCGGTAACGATATCGGGTTGCAGGAAGTAGTCAGCCGCTTTGACCTGGCCCTTGCCGAGGTTTGAGCCGTCCTGCAGTTCGCCATTGTCAGCCATGGCGCGTTCCATGGCGCGGCTCTGCATCGAGCGGCCCCGGTTGACCAGGCTGAAGCAGCCGGATTGCTGGACGAAGATCTTGATGATCGCCTCGGGGCTGCCAAGGCTCATCTCGCGCCACCACTGGTTGTCCGGTTCGACAATCGCGACGGTTCCGAGGTTCTTGGTGCAGCGCGGGATGTCGCGCGTGCCCTTGGCCTGGGCCTTGCGGCCAGAGGAGCCCTTGTCGGCGGCCAGCGACGGGGTAGACCCGATCGTCAGGGCCAGCGCGATGGCGGTGGCTATGGTCTTGCGCATAGGAATAACATCCTCCCTGAAACAGGGGCGCACCGTTGGATTGCCCTCAGGCGCGGCCCGATACGGGAAAACATAGCCTGTTTGGCTCCACCCGACTTGCATAATCGCGCCAAGCCATTGTGATTGCTGTCACACCGGCATGTTGTCTATGAGCCGCGTCCCGCCGATCCGGGCGGCCACGAACAGGCGGCCTGGCTCGTCCCCGGGACCGTCCTGCAGGGCAACGCTGTCTGCCCCGCGCACCTGCGCATAGTCGACCGAGGCAAACCCGCCCGCCAGCAGTTCGGCCTGCAAGGCGTCGAGCGCGGCGGGATAGGCGGTGCCCGCCCGCATGGCCGCGATGGCGGTCTGCATTGCCCGTGGCAGGCAGGCCGCCTGGACGCGTTGCTCGGCGGAAAGGTAGGCATTGCGCGAGCTCATCGCCAGGCCATCGGCCTCGCGCACTGTCGGCACGCCGATGATCCAGTCGACGTGCGGCAGGGTCAGGTCAAGATCGCGCGCCATGCGGCGGATCACGGCGAGTTGCTGCCAGTCCTTCTCGCCAAACAGGGCCAGGTCCGGGCGCACCTGGTTGAACAGCTTGCACACCACGGTCGCCACCCCGTCGAAATGGCCCGGGCGGGCATCGCCGCACAGTCCGCTGCTCACCCCTTCCACCGAGACATTGGTCGCATAGCCCGCCGGATACATCGCCTCTGCCGTCGGCGCCCACAGCAGGCTGACCCCTTCGCCCTCCAGCAGGCGCGAATCGCGCTCCAGCTGGCGCGGATAGGCGTCCAGATCCTCGTTCGCGCCGAACTGGCGCGGGTTTACGAAGATCGACACGGCCACGTGCGCAGCCTGCCGCCGTGCTTCGCGTACCAGCGTCAGATGGCCTTCGTGCAACGCTCCCATGGTCGGCACCAGCGCCAGCGGCCCATCCACCTTTAAGGCATCGACCGCACTGCGCAGTGGAACAAGCTGGCTGATCGTTTGCACCGGAGAATCCCCTTGGAGTAAGAACAGGTTTCGCCAGCTGCCCTAGCCTTGCCGTGGGCGGCACAGCAACCACTCAAAGAAAGCCCGGAACCAAGCCCGTGTCGAACCAAGCCGCGCCGCACCGAATCGTCTTTGCCAATGAAAAGGGCGGAACCGGAAAGTCGACCACGGCGGTCCACGTGGCGATCGCCTTGGCCTACCAGGGGGCCAAGGTCGCCGCGATCGACCTCGATCCGCGCCAGCGCACCCTGCATCGCTATCTGGAAAACCGCACCGAGACCGAGCGCCGCCGCAGCATTGATTTGCCGAACGCACGATTTGCCGTGTTCCAGGGCGACACAATCGCGGAACTTGACGCGCTGATCGCCGAAATGAGTGAGGGTGCCGATTTCCTGCTGTTCGACACCCCGGGCCGCGACGATGCCTTTGCCCGCCACGTTGCTACCGAAGCCGACACGCTGGTCACCCCGCTGAATGACAGCTTCGTCGATTTCGACCTGATCGGACAGGTAGATGCCGAGACATTCAAGGTACGCCGCCTGTCGTTCTATGCCGAACTGATCTGGGAAGCGCGCAAGAAGCGGGCCATGGCCACCATCGAACAGAAGCGCCGCGAAATGGACTGGGTGGTGGTGCGCAACCGCACCCAGCACACCGAAGCGCGCAACATGCGCCGCCTTGACGGGGCGCTGACCGAGTTGTCCAAGCGGGTTGGCTTTCGCATCGCGCAAGGGCTGTCCGAACGCGTAATCTATCGCGAGCTGTTTCCGTCGGGTCTGACCCTGCTCGACAAGGGGCACCTGGGAGAACTGGGTACCAGCCACCTGGTCGCCCGTCAGGAACTGCGCGCGCTGTTGCAAGGGCTCAACCTGCCGATGCCAGCGCGCGGTGCGCCCGAGCTGGCTCTGGCCGCCCAGGGCTGAGAGGCGCCAATGGGCCGGCTGATCCTGTTCGCGGTGCTGGCCGCGCTGGCGTGTAAAGGTCTGACCGGCAAGTGGCCGTGGGAATTGTGGTCCGATTCAGAACGTTCGCAGCAAGAAGCGCAGGCGCGCGCCTTGCTAGGCGTGGAACGCTCGGCTAGTCGTGAAGCCATCTCCGAGGCGCATCGGCGGCTGATAACCCGGGTCCATCCGGACCGGGGCGGTACGGCCGAGCAGGTTCACGCGGCGAATGCCGCCCGCGACCTGCTGCTGGCGCGGCTCGACCGGCAGAACAGGATTGAACGATGAGCCACCAGTTCCACCCCACCGTGCTGCGCGAATACGACATCCGGGGGATCATTGGCGAAACGCTGGGCACGGCGGACGCCTATGCCATCGGGCGCGGGTTTGCGACGCTGCTGAGCGAGGCTGGCGGCAGCAAGGTTGCTGTGGGCTATGACGGGCGGGTCAGCTCGCCCGAACTGGAAGAAGCGCTGATCGCCGGGCTCAACGCCAGCGGCGTCGACGCGGTGCGGGTTGGCATGGGGCCGACCCCGATGCTCTACTACGCCGAAGCGTCAATGCCAGATGTGCAGGGCGGCATTCAGATAACTGGCAGCCACAATCCCGCCAATTACAATGGCTTCAAGATGGTATTTCTTGGGCGTCCGTTCTTCGGCGAGGATATCCAGCAGCTCGGCCGACTGGCGGCCGCTGGTGCCTGGGCTGACGGTGAGGGCGGCCATGAGCGCCGCGAGATCCTCGGCGCCTATGTCGACCGGCTGGTCGAGGGGCTGCGCGGGATCAGCCAGGATCGGCTGGCCGCTCTTCGGATCGGCTGGGATGCGGGTAACGGGGCCGCCGGCCCCGCTCTCGAACTGCTGACGCAAAAGCTTCCTGGCGAACATCATCTGCTCTTCACCCAAGTGGATGGGACGTTCCCGAACCATCATCCGGATCCCACTGAGGAAAAGAACCTAGAGGACCTGCGCGCGCTGGTCGCGGCGAAGAACCTCGATTTTGGTGTGGCTTTCGACGGCGACGGCGACCGGATCGGCGCGATCGACGGCGCAGGGCGCGTGATCTGGGGCGACCAGTTGCTCATGATCTACGCCGAAGACCTCCTGAAAAAGGTGCCGGAAGCCACGATTATCGCGGATGTGAAGGCCAGTCGGGCTCTATTCGATCATGTCTCAAGGCATGGTGGACAGCCGCTTATGTGGAAAACCGGACACAGCCTGATTAAGTCCAAAATGAAAGAGACTGGTTCGCCGCTGGCCGGCGAGATGAGCGGGCATGTGTTCTTCGCCCACGACTACTACGGCTATGACGACGCACTTTACGCTGCGGTCCGGTTGATCGCGGCCTCGGTCCGGCTGGGCAAGTCGGTGACCGAACTTCGGGGTGAAATGCCCAATCTGATCAACACGCCGGAAATGCGCTTCCAGGTCGATGAAAGCCGCAAGTTCGCCGTGGTTGACGAGGTCAAAGCGCGGCTGGCCGAGGCCGGGGCCGACGTTAACGGCACCGACGGTGTCCGCGTCAACACGCCCGATGGCTGGTGGCTGCTGCGCGCCTCGAACACCCAGGACGTGCTGGTTGCCCGCGCCGAAAGCGAGGATGAGGCCGGGCTGGAACGACTGATGGCGCAGATCGACGCCCAGCTGGCCGCATCGGGCCTGCAACGCGGCCCGCAAGCAGGACACTGATCGGGCTCGGCGGGTTGATGCATTCGACCCGCTGAACGCAGCGGCGATGTTGCAAAGCGCGGCCTGCGCTAATGGGCTGCCGCGCCAGGCGGATCACACCAGGGCGGGTAGCGTGGCCAGTGCGGCCAGCATGCTCGCCAGCAGCACCATGGCCCCCGGCCAGGCCTGCCGCCAGCCCGCCAGACTTATCGCCATGCCCGCCTTGACTGCAGTGTTCAACAGCACCGGCGGCATCAGTACCATGGCGGCCGTGGCGGCGGGCAGGGCGCCGGGGGGCAGGTTACCCATGGTGATGATCGCCGAATCGACGTCCATCATCCCCGACAGCGCCAGCACCGTCGCCAGGCCCGCATCGCCCCAGCGGTCCTGCACCCAGTGGGCCAGGACGGTCAGCACCATGACCAGCAGCATCAGCAGCAGCGCCGGGCCGATCGCAAAGGGATTGCGCAGCGCCAACTGCCCGTCGCGCGCCGGATCACCTGCGTCCCGGCGCAGCATCAGCCACCCGGCGCCGGCCAGGCTGACCACCAGGCCCGGCACAGCCCACAGCGCCAGGCTGGGCAGGACCTGGCTGGCCAGAGCCCCGGTCAGCGCCATGACCCGCCCGTACATCACCGCCGAGGCCAGCGCGATCCCGGCGTTAAGCACAGCCGGATCGCCTTCGCCATTGCGCAGCTTGCCGCCGAGCGAGGCGGTGACGGCGGTTGACGAAACCACCGAACCCGCCGCTGATGTGGCCAGCACCCCGCGCGACGCCCCCAGCTTGCGAGCAGCGATGTAGCCCAGGAACGAAAAGCCGCAGACCAGCACCACCACCATCCAGAGCTGGCGTGGTTGCCAGGCCTGGTAGGGACCGAACCGCGTATCGGGCAGCAGCGGCAGCACCACCAGCGCGATCAGCGCGAAGCGGGCGATGGCCATCATTTCGCTCTCGTCGATGGCGCGGACCCAGCCGTGCAATTGGCGCCGCATCGCCAGCACCATGACCATTACCCCGCTCGCCGCGCTGGCCAGGCCATAGTTGCCGCCGCCTGCCAGGAACCCGCAGGCCATGGTCAGCAGGCCGACCAGGCTGGCCGTGCCGGAAATCGATGGATCGCGCTGGGTTGCCCGCCAATAGCCCAGCACGACCAGCGCCGCGCTGGCAGCCAGCAGCACCGTGGCCAGCCCTTCGGCCCTGCCGTGCAGCGCCCCGGCGATGCCGCCGGCCAATCCGAGCAGCCCGAAGGTACGCACTCCGGCGAAGCGGCTGCCCGGCCCGCCATCGCGCGTGGCCCAGCCGCGCTGCACGCCGACCAGCAGCCCCAGCGCCAGGGCCAGGCCAATTGCGGTCAGGTCTGAGGTCGACAGGTTCATCGTTCGCCGGTGATGGCAGGCCCGCCGCCAATAGGGAAGGGGGTGCGCGGATAGCCTTTGCGCCGGACACGCGATCCGTGCGAGGCAGGGCGCGCGATGGAACATCTCCCGCCCGAGCTGGAAGGTTGGTTTGGCGAGCGTGGCTGGCGGGTGCGCAGCCACCAGCGGGGCATGCTGGCGGCGGCGCGTGCCGGGCGCCACGCCCTGCTGGTGGCCGATACCGGCGCGGGCAAGACCCTGGCCGGGTTCCTGCCCACCCTGGCCGCGTTCTGCCCGTCTGTGCTGGCCGGGGCGAGCCCGCACGATGGTCTGCACACGCTCTACATCTCCCCGCTCAAGGCGCTGGCGCACGATGTGCAGCGCGGGCTGCTCGCCCCGATTGCCGAGCTGGACCTGCCGATCCGGGTCGAGACCCGCAGCGGCGATACGCCGTCGGACCGCAAGGCCCGCCAGCGTGCCCGCCCGCCGCACGTGTTGCTGACGACGCCTGAATCGCTTTCGTTGCTGCTCAGCTATCCCGAAAGCGCGGAGCTGTTCGCCGGGTTGCAACGCATCGTGATCGACGAGGTCCACGCCTTTGCCACCGGCAAGCGTGGCGATCTGCTGGCTCTGGCGCTCACCCGGTTGCAGGCGCTGGCCCCCGACATGCAGCGCGCCGCGCTGTCGGCCACGGTGGCCGAGCCGGACAGCTTTCGCACCTGGCTGGCCCCCGGCGGACAGGCCGGTTCGGTCGATCTTGTGCTTGGTGAACCTGGCGCGCCGTCGCAGCTGTCGATCCTGTTGCCCGATCAGGCGCGGGTGCCGTGGGGCGGCCATGCGGCGGCCTGGGCCGTGCCGCAGCTGTACGCGGCGATCCGCGCCAACCGGACCACGCTGGTGTTCTGCAACACCCGGTTCCTGGCCGAATTCATCTTCGAACGGCTGTGGGACGCGAACGAAGACAAGTTGCCGATCGGGATCCACCACGGCTCGCTCAGCAAGGAAGCGCGGCGCAAGGTCGAAGGTGCCATGGCGCGCGGGGAACTGCGCGCGCTGGTCGCCACGGCCAGCCTCGACCTTGGGGTGGACTGGGGCGATATCGATCTGGTGGTCCAGATGGGCGCGCCCAAGGGCTCGTCGCGGCTGTTGCAACGGATCGGGCGGGCCAACCACCGGCTCGATCAACCCAGCCGCGCTCTGCTGGTGCCGGGCAACCGCTTCGAATTCCTCGAGGCGATTGCTGCTGAACAGGCCGTGGCAGAGGGCCAGCGCGATGGTGAGGCATTTCGCCCGGGCGGTCTCGACGTCCTGGCCCAGCATGTCATGGCGCGGGCCTGCGGCGGGCCGTTCGACGGGGCGGCGCTGCACGCCGAGATCGCGTCAAGCGCGGCCTATGGCTGGGTCGATGCGGCCACCTGGGAACGGGTGCTGAACTTCGTCGCCACCGGTGGCTATGCGCTCAGGGCCTATGACCGGTTCCAGCGGATCGTGCGCGGTCGGGACGGGCTGTGGCGGCTGACCCATCCTGAACACGCCGCGCGGCACCGGCTCAACGCCGGGATCATCATCGACGCGGAAATGGTCGACGTGCGGTTCCGCAACGGCCGTTCGCTCGGCCGGGTTGAGGAAGGCTTTGCCGCCAGTCTGGCCTCTGGCGATACGTTCCGCTTTGCCGGGCTCGACCTTGAAGTGGAATCGATGCGCGAGACCGAATTGCTGGTCCGCGCGGCGAAGAAGGGCGGGCAGATCCCGAGCTATCTGGGCCAGCGCATGCCGTTGACCACGCATCTGGCGGAACGGGTCCAGGGCCTTTTGGCGGACCGGGCTGGTTGGGCGCGGTTTCCGGATGACGTGCGGGAATGGCTGGAGGTGCAGGACTGGCGCAGCGAATTGCCCGCGCCGGGCACGCTCCTGGCGGAAAGCTTCCCGCATGAGGGGCGGCACTACACCGTGTTCTACACGTTTGAGGGTTGGCCGGCGCACCAGTCGCTCGGCATGCTGGTGACGCGGCGGATGGAGGAGCGCGGGCTCGCTCCGCTGGGCTTCGTCGCCAATGACTATGCTTTGGCGGTATGGGGGCTGCGGCCAATTCCCGATCCGGCGGCGCTACTTTCCCCTGATATCCTGGCGCACGAGTTCGTCGAATGGGTCCAGGACAGTTACCTCCTGCGCCGGGCCTTTCGCGAAGTGGCGGTGATTGCCGGGCTGGTTGAGCGCCAGCATCCTGGCAAGCGCAAGACCGGGCGGCAGGTCACCTTCTCGACCGACCTGATCTACGACGTGCTGCGCAAGTACGAGCCCGACCACGTATTGATCGAGGCGGCCTGGGCCGACGCGCGGTCGCGCATGACCGATATGGGCCGGTTGGCCAACGTGCTGGATCGCGCCGCCGGGCAGTTGCGGCACGTGGTGCTGGACCGGGTCAGTCCCCTGGCGGTGCCGGTGCTGGCGATGATCGGGCGCGAAAGTGTGGCCCAGGGTTCGACCGATGATGAGTTGTTGCTCGAAGCCGAGGGGCTGGCGGCCCGGGCGATGGATCCGGGTGAGGGACCGGCACGGTTCGATCCCGACGAGGATTGATCCGGTGCCAAGCCGGCCTGCCGGGTACCGCATAAACAACAAGGGGGCGGATCGCTCCGCCCCCTTGCAGGTTTCGTTTCGGATTGGCCGAAGGCTTACATCGAAGCCTTGCCTGCGTTGGCAGGCTTGCCGAATTCCGAATACTGTTCGTTGCCGACGAAGCCGAAGGCCGTCACGCCCGAACCCTTGATGATGTTCAGCACCTTGGCCGACATGTCATAGGGCGCCTGGGCGTCGGGCTGGTACTGCAGCTCCGGCTCCGGCTTGATCGACAGGGTCGCCTTCAGCGCCGAAACGAGCTGGCCGTTGTTCACGGTCACGCCGTTCCACTGCACTTCGCCGCTGGGCAGGATGGTGACCTTGTTCTTGTCACGCTTCACTTCCATGTCCGGCGGGGTCGCCGCCGGCGAAGGCAGGTCGATATTCACCGCGTGGGTGGCCACCGGAATGGTGATGATGAACATGATGAGGAGAACGAGCATGACGTCGATCAACGGCGTCGTGTTCATTTCCATCATCGGCTCGCCATCGTCCTTGCCGCCTGAGATTGCCATTATGGTTTACTCCTGGATTTTCGGCTTGGCTGATCAGCCGGCGGGATCGACCGGAGTCGAAATGAAGCCAACGGTCGGATAGCCCGAAATCTGCACGTTGAAGATCGCACCAGCCACGCAGCGCCACGGTGCGTTCACGTCACCACGGATATGGACCTGCGGGACCAGTTCCGGGTTAGCCTTGAGCGCTTCGGGACCGCCGGCGCGCTTCACGATGTTGTCCAGCCGCTTGTAGGCCAGATCGCGCAGCTCGACCGAGTCGACCGGTGTGATGTTGTTGAAGTAGATCCGGCATTCGCCGCCCAGATTCGCACCTTCGAAGCCCGGATCACCCGCGCTGCGACCAGCAGCGTCGGTGGTGCTGACAGTCAGCAGCAGGTTCTCGACCTTGTCCTTGGACTCGACCGAAACCATGATCGGGATGTGCAGCTTCTGGATGGTCTGGATCGCGACCGGAACGGCGATGAGGAAGATGATCAGAAGCACCAGCATCACGTCCACGAGGGGCGTGGTGTTGATGTCCGACATCGGCTTCTCTTCGCCGCCGCCGCCCATCGAAATCGCCATGGGTTACATCCTATTCTTGCGTTTAACCGGGACCGGGGACCGGGCCAGCCAGGCCCCGGTCCGGTTGGAAGCCGGCGCGACGGCGGGACGGACCCGTCGCGCGCCAGCCTTGTGACTTACTGCTTGGCAGCCGGAGCAGCGGCGGGCTTGGCCGCAGCGGCCGGAGCAGCAGTGGTAGCCGGACGAACCGCACCCTTCGAGTTGATGTAGGCGAGCACGTCGGTCGAGAAACCGGCGAGCAGACCAGCGATCGCCTTGTTGCGGCCCTGGAGGTAGTTGTAGGCAAGCACGGCCGGAACCGCGACGAGCAGACCAAGCGCGGTCATGATCAGCGCTTCACCGACCGGACCCGCGACCTTGTCGATCGAGGCGGAACCGGCGATGCCGATGGCGATCAGCGCGCGGTAGATGCCGACCACGGTACCGAACAGACCGATGAACGGAGCGGTCGCGCCGACGGTGGCGAGGAACGGCAGACCGCCAGCGAGGCGGGCGTTGATCTGACCTTCCGAGCGGGCCAGCGAGCCGTGCAGCCAGTCATGGGCTTCAAGGGCGTCAGCCATCTTGCTGTGAGCGTCCTCAGCCGCGATGCCGTCATCGACGATCTGGCGCCAGGCGCTGTTCTTTTCGAGCTTGGCGGCGCCTTCCTTGAGGGTGTTGGCCTTCCAGAACGAACCCTTCAGGGCCTGGTACTGGCGCAGGATCTTCGACTGGTCGATCCACTTGGTGATCAGGATGAAGAACGAGCCGAACGACATGACGCCGAGGATGACGACGGTGGCATAGGCGATGAAACCGCCCTGCTTCAGAGCTTCGGCGAAGCCGAACTTGTTCTGCGGCGCAGCGCCAGCGGCGGCGGCCAGAATTTCAACGATGGTCATGCGATAGTCCTCTCAAGAAGAATAAGGTGGAATTTGGGTCCGGCGCGGGGCCGGAAGCAAGAAAGAGATCAATCCTTCGGGATCACCCAGCGGATCCGGTTCGAATAGCTACCCGAGGTCGGGTTGCCTTCGCCGTCCATGGCCGGGGTGAACCGGGCGCGACGCGTCACGTTCGCGCAGGTTGCGTCGTCCAGGTCCGAGCTGCCGCTCGAGCTGGTGACGTCGCAACTGGTAACGCGGCCGTCCGGACCGACCGTGACGCGGAACCCCGTGGTGCCTTCACGCTCTTCGCGCAGGGCACGGCTGGGATAGTCGTTGGTCGTCGCCCAGTTCGCGGGATTGCCCTTCGGCGTAGCCGACTTGGGCTGGAACCGCGGCGGCGGCGGCGCCGGAACCGGAGCCGGCGGCGCGATAATCGGCGGCGGCGGCAGCGGCGGCGGGGTCACCACGGTCTGAACCGGAGGCGGAGCCACGCTCACGTTGATCTTCGGCGGCGGGGCCACGATCGGCGGCGGCGCAGCTACCTTCTTCGGCGGCGGCGGCGGCTCTTTCTTGGGCTCGTCCTTCTTGATGTCGATGGTCGTAACCTTCTTCATGATCTGCTTCACGCCCTCGTAAGCGAGGCCGGTCACCAGCGCATAACCGAGCACCAAGTGGAGCAGAGCAACGATAATAAACGCGGTAATGCGATTACCGCTCATCTGCTGGTCAGCGTAGGCCATTCGATTGCATCACTCCATTACAGTCCCCCCGGGCCTGAACCCGGACCGGGCGAACGACTCCCTGCAATGCGGAAAGCCGGCCGCCCAAAATACTTAACTTCCACCCTGCGGTTCAATCCGGGAAACCGTGCTGGCGCCCGACGCCCCCACGGCCAGATCGCGGACCTTTTTTGTTTTTTGGCCCGGTTTTCCTAGTGCTTTAACGGCCTTGGCCCCAGCGCGCAACGCTTTATCCATTAACTACTGATTCAACTCCGTTAAGATCAAAGGGGTTGAAAACGCCGCTGAATCCTGCGCTTCGATGTCGGATTGAGCCGGTCAGCAACCATTCTGGAACGCGTCATGATCCATCGCCACGCTTGTCTTGCCTTCGCGCTCGCTGCCAGCTGCGCACTGCTTGGAGCCCCGGCCAGCGCCGCCGATTCGCCGCCTCGCGCGCCGCTTCCGGCTGCGGCTTACGCCGATCTGGCCGACCTGGCCGATGGCGCGCCGCTGGTGCTGCGTGCTCAAGTGCGCAAGCTCGCGCCGCTCAAGCCCGGCCAGGCCCAGGGCCTGCGCCCCGGCTGGGGGCGTTTCTATGTCGAGGCGCGGACCGAGGCGCTTTACGCCGGCCGCCAGGTAGTGGGTGAGGCGCTGCGCTACCTCGTCGACCTGCCGCTTGACGCCAAGGGCAAGCCGCCCGCGCTCAAGAAGCAGAGCGTGTTGCTGTTCGCACGCGCCGTGGCGGGGCGTCCGGGCGAATTGCAACTGGTGGCGCCCGATGCTCAGCTGGCCTGGAATCCCGCCAGCGAGGCGCGGCTCAAGGACATCCTGCAGGCGCTCTACGCGCCGGGCGCGCCGCAGCGCGTGACCGGCGTGCGAGAGGCGATCAACGTGCCCGGCACCCTGGCTGGCGAGAGCGAGACCCAGTTGTTCCTGTCGACTGCCAATGGTGAGCCAGCGGCGATCGCCGTGGCGCGCAGCCCTGGCCAGCCGGTGCGGATCAGCGTGTCCTTTTCCGAAGTGCTGGGCGATGCCGGCGGCGTGCCCCGGCCTGATACCCTGGCCTGGTATCGGCTGGCCTGCTTCCTGCCGCCGGTCCTGCCGGTGGGAGTGAACATTTCGGAGGGCGATGCCGCCCGCGCGGCTGCCGGGGCGGACTACCGCGCGGTGCTGGATCAGCTTGGCGCTTGTCCGCGCAATCGGAAATAGCGCCGGGCCAAGCATAACTGGCTTCCCAAGCGCCGCGCCGCTTGGCATGGGCGCGCCAGTAACAGGGAAAGACAGATGGCTGAACCGCTTCGAATCGCACTTGCTGGCCTGGGCACCGTTGGCGCCGGGGTGATCCGCCTGGTCGAGGCGAACCAGGCGCTGATCGCGCGCCGTGCCGGCCGGCCGATCGAGATCGTCGCGATCAGCGCCCGCGACCGCAGCCGCAAGCGCGGGGTGGACCTGTCGCCCTACGCCTGGGAAGACGACATGGTGATCCTGGGCGAGAAGCCCAATGTCGATGTTGTGGTGGAACTGGTCGGCGGGGCCGATGGCCCGGCGCTGGCCTGCGCGCGCACCACGATCGAGGCGGGCAAGGCGCTGGTTACCGCCAACAAGGCGATGATCGCGCACCACGGGCTGGAACTGGCCGCCAAGGCTGAGGCGGCGAGGGTTGCGCTGAAGTTCGAAGCCGCGGTGGCCGGCGGAATTCCGGTGATCAAGGGCCTGCGCGAAGGGGCTGCGGCCAACGCGATCGAGCGGGTTTACGGGATTCTCAACGGGACCTGCAACTACATCCTCTCGACCATGGAAGACAGTGGGCGCGACTTTGCCGACGTGCTCGCCGAAGCGCAGGCCAAGGGCTATGCCGAAGCCGATCCGGCCTTCGACATCGAGGGCACCGATGCGGCGCACAAGCTGGCGATTCTCGCCTCGATCGCGTTCGGATCGAATGTCGATTTCGGCTCGGTCGATACCGCCGGGATCACCCGGCTGCGCGCCGCCGACATCGCCCAGGCCGATGCGCTGGGCTATGTCATCCGCCTGATCGGTATGGCTGACACCGAGGTGCACAACGGCAGCAACACCCTGTTCCAAAGGGTCAAGCCGCACCTGGTGCCGTTCGATCACCCGCTGGCCCACGTCGACGGCGCGACCAACGCGGTGGTCGCCGAAGGCAACTTTTCGGGCCGGCTGCTGTTCCAGGGTGCGGGGGCAGGCGAAGGCCCGACCGCCAGCGCCGTGGTGGCCGACCTGATCGACATTGCGCGCTCAACCATGGGCGGGGGCGAAGTGGGCGCGCCCTTCTCGGTCCCGGTGGCCGAGCTGGAGGCGATGGCCCCGGCCGATACCGGGCACCGGCTCAGCCGCAGCTACATCCGCTTCATGGTGGCCGACCGTCCCGGCGTGCTGGCGGAAATCACCGCCGCGCTGCGCGATGCCGGCGTGTCGATCGAGAGCCTGATCCAGAAGGGCCGCGCCGGGGTGGACGGGGCGGTGATGGTGGCGATGGTCACCCACGAAGGCCCCGAAAGCGCGGTCAGCAAGGCGCTGGAACTGCTCGATGGCTCGGACAGCCTGACCGAGCCGCCTCTGGTGATGAACCTGCTGGGGGATTGAGATTTCTTGTCGGATGCGCTGATCGCCTCCGCGATCAGCTTGGCCTGGCCGGCCCACTCCCCCGGCCCAACCACCCATAGGGTACCCTTAAGCGGGTGGTTGGGCCGGGGGA
>NZ_JAYRKX010000008.1:0-84360 GCF_041905565.1 Novosphingobium sp.
GTATGGCCGAACTCAACCAATCCATGATCGAGGAGGAAAATCAGCCACTACACATCACCGCAAAGGCCGCCTGACGATGACCCAGGGCCACCGCCGAAATTACACCACGTTGACGGACGTGACCCAGCGGCAGCTTGCGCCGCGCAAAGTTGCCATTGAGCAGTGCCCGGCGCCCGGGCTTTCGCCGCATGGGGACCATATGGCCATCGGCAATATCAAAACTGGGGTCAAAAGTCGCGGAATTCCGGTCATTTTCGGGGACCAGATGGCCTTCAACGGCATGCCCGCCGCCAAGCAAGCCCAGCATCTCGCGCACTGATTTTACGGCGTTTTTTCCCATAAACACAGCAGTACACTGCGTACGGTGTGCTCCTAAGTCCCCTGCTGCGAGGACAGGAACCAGCTATTGAGCCTGTAACGGATGATGCGGTTTGTGACCCCGAGAAGCGGCGGCGCTTAACAGGCTGCCGTCGCCAGGATCCTGATAGGCATCGGCAGGATCGGCGCCTATGATGCCGGTATAAATGAGGGCGGAAAGGAAGCGCCGCATGGGCCAGGTTACATTGAGCGCGACACCGAAGGGCAACGGCTTCCAGGCGACAGTCACTTACCCCGAACGGGGTGTCGATCAGTTCTTTCGAGGCTTTCCCGACACAGGCGGAGGCAATCGAACCACCGCGTTGAAGGTCCTGGGTATGCCGGAGCGGCTTACCGATCTCGACCGTCCGGATACCCCCGACTGACGCTGGTAACCCGCCTCCCCGTCCCGGCCGAGGGATGCCGGAACGGTCTGCGAGCAAAAAGAAAGGAGGAAGCCCTGATGGACTTCCTCCCAAACCGGCGGGTCAGAATTCCTCGCTGAGACGGCCCGGCACGGTGTCAATAACCCGGTCCAGCATGGCCTTGGGCAAGGCACCGTAGTCGCCTTCATCGACCGCGATATAGCCTGCCTCGTCATCGGTCAGGACGTACTGCGTGTAGTAGCTGTGAAAGGACCGGGCATGGGCCTGATCCAGTGCAGCAACGAAGGCTGCCTGATCGGCGGCGGGACCAGCAGCGGCAATGTTCAGTGAAGCGTACATGATCTTTCCTCCTGATGTTCGATGCGTCGCATCAGGAGCTGCGAAGGATGTGGGTGACGGGCTGGGTCAGGGACCGCGATAGCGGCCGCGAAGCGGCGATGGGGGCAACGATTTTTGCCGGGCTTGCCCGGTAAAAATGGTGGGGCCCCGTCGTCCTTGACGCAGCCCCAAAACCCGCATCACACTTGGTCTTTCTGCGAGAGAGACCTCTCCCACGCCTGCGCAGAAGCGCGACGCCTGCCCCACAAACCATTTTCCTACATGACCCCGTAGTGCCAAGATCGTCAGCGGAGGGGACCAACGGCCAGCGAGAAGGAAGCACTATGGCCAGGTCCAAACCCACTGCACGAGATGCCTTGAAGAAGCTGCGTGAACAGCGTGCCCAACTTGAGAACGAGGAGGCACGTCTCCGCGAAGAAGCAGCGACCGAACTCGGAAAGCTGCTGATCGAGTGCGGCGCGGAGATGATCGAACCGGCACAGTTACGCCAGATCGTTCGCGCATCGATGGCGCTCGGGATCGAGGAAACGCTGAAGCGGATTGCTCCCGCGTAAAGCCCAACCCGGCGGCGGCAAGGGGTTCGATGCCCCGCGCCGCCGCCATCGCAGGCGTACAAAAGAAAAGGCCCCGATGGCGTCTGCCACCGGGGCCTTGTCGTGAGGTAAGGACATTCAGTCCTCGTCGATGTCGGGCGCGCCCTCGTTGCTGCCGGAGCGGCCCTTGGTCAGGAAGTCGACCTTGTCGGCGATGATCTCGCAGCCGTAGCGCTTGGTGCCACTCTGATCTTCCCACTGGGTGTAGTGGATGCGCCCTTCGACCGTCACGAGCTGGCCCTTGGTGCAGTACTTGGCGACGTTCTGGCCAAGGCCGTTGAAGCAAGTGATCCGGTGGAATTCGCTGTCCTTGGCGGTGTAGCCGTTCTCGTCCTTGTAGGTCTTGCCTTCCTTGCGGGCGGGACGGTCGGTCACGACCGAGACCGAGGTGATGCTGGTTCCACCCTGGGTGGTGCGGGTTTCGGGGTCGCGAGCGATGCGGCCAACGAGGATAACGAGATTGGTCATGGGCTTTCTCCTGATCGAGCATTCCGGGTCCATCCCGGCTGCAAACCCGAGCAGAAGCGCCCCATGGCGAAGCGCACCGAAGGGGAACCCGGAACTGGTTCGGGTGGTGCGGGCAGCCGGGCACGCAGCATCGCGCCGAAAAGTGGGAACCGGTTTTCGGCACCAGCGATGCGCAAAATCGTGCCCGGCAACTCGGCCGGACCTGATCCGGGTTGCGCGTCTCGACGGGGGTGATTCAGGGACGGGTTTGTATCGAAGCCGGGTGGAGCTGGATGCCTTGAACAGGTTTGCCCTGCCTCGTTTCCCTCCGGTCTTGGCAGGATCATCCACCCCGCCCCTCCACCGGAGAACCCCCTCTTAGATCACGGTACCGACCGCTTGAGCAGGTGGCACGCTCCTGGGCGCAACTGCTTCACCGCGGCCAGGCATATCGATCGTCACCCCTTCAGCGCCGTCCAGAGGGTTGCCGCGAAGCATCCAGGCCTGCGGCGTGATCAAGCGCGCCCAATCGGCAAATGAGGGGATCGAGCCCAAGTCTTCGCGCACGTGCTGTTCGCCGACCAGACGCACCGGAACGACCCGGCCATCGGCATTGATGAGGGTCTCGCCGAAGATCGCCTCCAGCATGAATATCCCCTCGGCATGGTGCCGCAGCGCGCGGTGCCGTGGGTCTGCCAGGATTGCCTTGGACTGGTCGAACCACTGGTGTAACGGGAGATAGTCCTCGACCGCGCCGCCCCATTTCCGGACCGACGAGAGGGCGTGGTAGTAGCAGTGGGCCATGCCTGGTCTCCTAGAGCTCGGTCGAGTGATCATCGGTCGCGGTGAAGCGCAGACTGCAAGCCAGCACGAACGTCGCCTCAGCCACATCAATCACCAGTTCGCCGCAGGCACCGTCGTTGATCTCCCAGCCAGGATGGTGACGTTCGAGCGCCAGGTAGGTCAGCTGTTCGAGTGCCTGCCCGAGTGATTGCGGCTCTGCGGAACCAGTACGATCAACGCTGTCTGCTTCGCCTTCCATGAGGGAGACTTCCGGGCACGGGATCCCCGCGCCGGCTGTATCGAGGCATACACATTCTTCAACGACACCGCTGTCGCCGCAGCCGTCAAAGCGGATCTCGACACGGGCGATGCCGGCTTCCTGCAAGCGCGGAAGAATGGCGACCTTGAGCTGCTGAATCTCTTCGACCACCTGGGTCTGCCGCTCGGCCTGGCGAACGGCAAAATCGGCCATCACAGCCTCGATATCGATCATGAACTGCCTCCTGTAGAAAGGAGCCAACGACCTCCGCTGGCTCAAACTGACAGGCGCGCGCCTTTCCTCTGAAGGACGACGCCAGCGCCGATCCGGCGCTGGCGCGAAGACCGACAGGGCCTTAGTCGGTCCTGACCGAAGAGTTCTTCGGATTGGTACCGAGGGGCCCGCGCCGATCGACCACGGTGATCCGCCGGGCCTTGGCTTCGATGACCAGACGTTCGAGCACGCCATTGCCTGGAAAGGCGATGACGTAACGCGGCTCAAGCGAGAGCATCCGCTCGTTGCGCTTGAAGCCAGCCCGGGCGCCCAGCCGCATGTCGAGCGAGAACGTGACCTGAGGGATGCCTCGACGTTCAGCCCAGCTCGATGCCAGGCGGTCGACGCCCTTGGTGTCGCCGCCATGGATGAGCACCATGTCGGGCACGCGGTCGCGGACCTTGTCGAGGGTGGCCCAGACGTTGTTGCCGAAGGTCAGTGCATCGTCTTCGGTCGCATGACGGGTGCGCCCGCCAGCGAAGACGACCGGGGTTCCTTCGGGCACGGCTGCACGGCGTTTGGCCTCGGCACGGGCGCGCAGGAAATCGCGACCTTCGACGAGCGCAGAAGTCATCATGGCGCTGTGATTGAAGCGCGAACTGGAGACCGGCTTCCAGGAGGAACCAAACTCATTGAGGTACAGGGCTGCTGCGACTTCGCGCATTTCTTCGAGCGCCAGCATCGCACTTTCGGCGCACTGCGCTCGCTCGACCTGGGTCTCAAGGTCATGGGTGTGGACCTCGGATCCGTCGGCAGTGGCGATCAGCGCGCGGACTTCGTCGGTCGCCCGGTCAAGGGCCGTTGATTTGCGTTCGGCGGAGCGGTGAAAGATGTTGACGAAGGCCCAGCCAAGATCTTCGGCGTCGGCTTCAAGAGCGGTCCCGGACACCATGGCGAAAAGATCGGACCAAACCGCTTCGAGGGTTTGGACGACCGCTTCGCGGACCGGGAAATCGGTTGTCGATACGGGAGCAGGACCGATGGAAAAGCCGGCAAGATCGAGCCCGGCGAGTTGATCGGCGAATGACGTGTGCATGGGGTGTCCTCCTGACTGGCGTGAGGCCGACGCACCCGTTCATGGCTGCGCCAGCGAGAGCCCGTCAGGGCCAGCTTCAGGCAGGATTGCGCACCCGTCAGGGGGAACCCGGCTTGGCGGGCTGGCGCGGGCAGGCCTTGAGCCCTAAGGGCCAAGGCCAACACGGGCCCGCCCAAGCCGGGTTGCGCAAGACTGGCGGCTGGCCCAGGGCCTCTCTCGCATGGCGCTAGCCCATGAGCGGCCGGCAAAGTGCAGTCAGGGATGGCAACCCAGCGCCGCGACCAACCAACGCGCAGGCCTCAAGCTGCGCGCTTGGTGTAGACCCCCTCGCCGTTCGACATGTGCCCGAGGCAATCGTAGTCGCCAAACAAGGCATCGAAACGGGATGCGATCTGTGACAGCCAGCGCTGTGCCCGCGGTGAGCGGGCCGTGCGCCAATCGGCGTCCCAATAGGCCCCGTCATCGCGTTCGACGATCCAGACGGCAACCAGCCCGCCATAGACCGACACGCCGAAATCCGCATAGGCATTGCGCATGAGGATCCGGTCCTCCCGGCCGCGCCAGCCGTCATGCGGGATCAGCGACGGGAATGCTTTGGCGGCCCGCTCGCACAGATCGGCACGCAGCCATTCATACTCAAATTCCCAGTCGTCCTCGGCTTCGACGTCGAGCACGGTGAAGGCGATAATTGCTCTGCTGGGATAGCTGACCGACCGGCCCATAGCAGCCTCCCTCAGGCTGCAAGCGCGTCGACGGACGCGTCGTCAAACTGTTCAGGCACGGCCCTCCCGCCGAGCTTCAGCAGCAGGCTCGCGGCTTCTTCGGCCTTGGCTGCAGCGGTCAGGATGGCGCGATCGTCATCCTTCAGAAGCTTGAGCCAATGCTCGATATAGCTTGCGTGGCTGTCGAGGTGCGTGACAGGCAGCCCCAGCTCGGCGCCGAGCATGGCGCTCGAAAGTTCGGCTACCAGTTCTTCGGCGGCATAGGCCGCCGTGCCGAAGCGGTTCTTGAGATCACGCCCCAGGCGGCTGGCATGGCCGGTCCAGTGCGACAGCTCGTGGGCAAGCGTAGCGTAGTAGTGATCGAAACCGTTAAACAGACTGACAGGCGGCATCGTGACACGATCGGCAGTCGGCTCGTAATAGGCCTCGCAGCCCTGGTGGCGCAGATTAACGGGGATTGCCGAGAAGAAGGCATCGAGCTCGGCCTCGCGCCCTTCCGGCTCCACCAACTCCAACGTCGCAGCTGGATGGAAGCGCTCGGGCAGACCTTCGACCTGATCGGCATTGAAGACCGGATAGGCCTTGAGCACCCGGCGGGCTTCGTCGGTCTTTTCGCCGGTGTCGGGGGCTTCCACCTCTTTGGTGTAGCTCTTGTAGAAAATCGCGATGGTTGACTTTTCGCCCTTGCGGACATGGGCTCCGAGCGATTTTGCCTGGTTGTAGGTCATCCAGAATGGCGAGGCGTAGCCGCACATGTCGGCGACCATCCAGAGCCAGAACACGTTCATGCCGCGGTACGGGATCCCGCAGGCCCGCAAGGGCCGGGAGACCGGGACACCGCGCCAGGGCTTGATCCACGGCTTCGTGCCAGCTTCCAGACGGGCGATGATTTCCTGGGTGATGCGGGTGGCGGGCGACAAGCCGCCGCCCTGCCCCTTGCGATAGGCCATGATGGTTCTCCTGATTGAGGCATCTGGACAGCTGGCGACGGGTTCGCCGGTCAGTGCCACCGGGTCCCGAGCCCCCTCTGCTCTGCTTCCAAAAAGGAAGCGGCCCTCCGGCGTAAGCCGAAGGACCGCTTCTCGAGGTACGAGTGGCCTTGCCTGTCAGGAGGAGGTCAGGCGGCCAGCTCGCGAGGGGTATGAATTTCGCCGTCGACACCAGGCTCAGCGTCGCTTGCTTCGATCTCGGCTTCGCCAGCCTCCGGGGCAGCGGAAGCAAACCGCATGACCTCAGGCACCCAGGCCAGGGCCTTCTCGCGGACCTCGACCTCGGTGATGTAGGTGCCGGCGAAGACGCGCTCGGCGCTCATCGCGAGGTCACCCTTCTTGACCGAGGCGAAGCGCGAAGAGAGCTCGAGACCGCCAACATCGGTCAGCGCGTCGAGAATCACCTGCTTCGACACCCGGTCGAAGTAGTTGGCTGCTGTCGGGCGCCACCATTGCGCCATATCGATGCCGATCAGGCTACCAAGGTGATCCTGGAATGGTAGCAGACGCTCGCCCGTCATGTTGAGGCTTGCCTCGAGCGACCGGGCTACGACATAGCCCAGCCAGGCAGCCCGGCTCTCATCGGGCAGCGCGCGAAACAGGTCAAAGCGGGCAGTCGCATCGGTGCCCGCACGCCAGCTTTCGTCGAGGCCGGACCTCAGCTCGGCAAGCGCGCTGCTCGCCGGGGCGTCCTTGGCTTCGAAGCCGATGATCGGGCCTGCCGGAACAGGCGCACGCAGCGTGGTCGAATGGCGCGCCCGCCAATCGTGGGTATCGGAATCGGCGAGGGTGAAGACCATGATGTCGAGCGCCAGCCCGGGATCGGATGCAACGTGAAGTGCCAGAACATCGCGGCGCTGCATCGCGAGTTCGTCGACCAGACGTTTCGACAAGGTCGTCCGGCGTCTGTCCGAAACTTCATCGCCGGCAACGACTTCGATCCCGTCGTCAGCTTCGGCGGGTTCAGCCTGACGCTCGCCGTAGAACACCGGCTGGAGTACCGGCGTGCCATCGCGGGAGAGCACCAGCACCATTCCCGCCTCGGCCTTGAGCTCCGGCGCGATAACCGGCGGTCGGGCACGAATGTCCTGGCATTCGCGTTCGATGGCCTCGATAGCCGCTTCGGCCGCAGCCACGGCCTCCTCGGCACTGTCCTCGTCTTCAAGGATCGCCGCATGCTCGTCATAGGAGGCATCGAGTTCGTCGAGCCTTGCCACTTCCGCTTCAGTCAGCGGCGCCGGTTCGGCGGGAAGCCTGACCAGCCCTTCGACCAGGTCGTGGCTGGCATAGGGATCGAGCGTGGGCTTGACCCAGGCGAGACCCTGCTCGGTGGCGAGGGCTTTGGCCTGCTCTTCCATCTTCGCGGCGGCAAGGCTTTCGAGCAGCGCAACATCGACCCAGGATTCGCTGTCGTCGTTGTCGAACAGCTCACGCTCGATCCGGCCGCCCGCGGCAATGTAGGCATCGCGGCCAACGAGACGGGCGCGCGGATCGCTGCCCCGGACTGTGCCGGAAAGGACCATGCGCCGGATGCTGTCCGGATTGGGGGCATAGTAGGCCGAGGAAACCTGCTCGAACACCCGGGCCTGGATGTCCTGGTCTGAGGTCGCGCCGAATGCTTTGGCGATGTCGAGGGTGATTTCCCCAGATGCCAGCGCCTCGAAAACGACCGGCGCAAGCGTTGCAAGACGCAGCCGGCCCTGGACGAAGCGGACGGTCAGACCGAAGCGGCGCGCGACGTCTTCGACCGTCGCACCGCCTGCCACGAGCGCGGCAAAGGCCTGTGCTTCGTCGGCTGGGTTCATGGCGAGGCGATGGAAGTTTTCCGCGAGGCTGGTCTCGACTGCGGCCTCAGCGCTGTCTTCGAGCACGAGGCAGGTTACTTCGTGATCGCGGGCGAGGATCTTGTCGTCCGCGAGCGCAAGCATCGCGCGGCGGCGGCGCTCCCCGGCTTCGACCTCGAACTTGCCCTTCGCGGAGGGTCGGACGATGAGGTTCTGCAGCAGGCCGCAGGCAGCGATGCTGGCCTTGAGCTCGGCATCCGCAGCAGCATCGCTGTCACGGCGGACATTGCGGGGCGACTGGACAAGCTTGTTCAGCGGGATCGACTTGATCATGGGACACACTCCTGATTGTGAGCCCGGCACGCCGACTATCGACGTCCAAATGGCTCAATCAGGGCAAAGCCCACTCCACTCTAAAGCGTTCGCAGCGAAACTGCCGATCGGCAGGGCAAGCCACACGGCTTCGGAGCGCCTAGGGCATGGCTCAGCCATATTTGTATAGCCAGCACCAAACACAGCCGAGGAGCACTGGACGAAATCAAATTTTTTACTCCGGCCTTTCCGGTTGTTTTTTCAGTGGCGATTAACAGACCGCCGCATCGATGCTAACGTGCGGACAAGGGAGGAAATGTTGATTGTTCCGCTCACTAAGCGAAAAGCCGACGGGACACTTTATCAACGTCCCGACATCATTGAACCGCTTCTCGCAGGTCTCGCCAATCTGCCGCGTAATGTGCTCCTTGAACGCGCACGCGTCCGCGATCGCAAGCATCCGGATTACCTGCCGAGTGAGTGCTTGCTCTATTTCGTCCGGGGGAGTCGCCGAGACAACTCGGACGCTTGGTTCGAACAGTTATATAAGATCCTTATCGAGAGGGTGCTCCGATCGGTACCGCGAGCCGAAATCTCCAAGGATTCCTCTTCGCTCAGCAACGAGCGCATCCGCAACGCCGTTTTCGACCGCTTCGTCGAGATGCTCGCGAAGGATCGTAAGGAGCCCGACGACAAGCTGGACTTCTTCGAGGTCCGGTTCGACCTCGCCGTTAAACGCTTGCGCCTCGATGCGCAGGACCGAGTCTGGCAAGAGGAAAGTCGCACCGCGTCGCTGGACGACGAGAGCAGCGGCACGTCCGATGACGCAGCCCAGGCAACCACGACAAGTCTTCTCGACGCCGAACTGCTTTCCGATCCGCTTTTCCGGACACGTTTCCACAGAGCGATTGAGGCTCTGCCAATTGAACAAAGAAGGACCATTCACCTCCTTTTGAGCGGTTGGCAAATCGATTCAAGCGACCCTTCGGTGATGACAATAGCGAAGGCTCTAAACTGCTCTGAGAAGACGGTTCGCAACTATCGGGACCGAGCGTCAAAAACACTCGGGGCCCTATTTAATCCTGGGGACGACCAATGACCGCCAACCCGCAGCCCCTCACCCTCGACGCTGTGCTCGATTTGTTTCAAGCAGAAGGCGTCCATGAT
Source organism: Novosphingobium sp. (assembly GCF_041905565.1). Taxonomy (GTDB): domain Bacteria; phylum Pseudomonadota; class Alphaproteobacteria; order Sphingomonadales; family Sphingomonadaceae; genus Novosphingobium. The sequence goes on from NZ_JAYRKX010000008.1 coordinate 9,448, forward strand.
GGCGACGTGCTTCGACAATACGTCGAGGATTATCCGCAGTATGCCACCCAGCTCATCGATTTTTCGCAGTTGCTTGCGGCACCAGAGCACGAAGACGAGAGTCCTCTGTCGGCTACCGATGAATCGCGCATCGATGCCGCATGGATCACGCACAAGGCGGCTACTCCAAGCGAACCCGCCGGCGAAGACCCGTTGGCCCGCCTCACTGGAGACATCGGCAAGGACCTCGCTCGCAAACTCGGCGTTCCGAGGCAGGTCATCACGTGCCTGCGAGAGCACCGCGTCCTGGCATCGAGCCTTCCCGATACCATCCTTGGCAACCTCTCGGACGCTCTCGACTTGCCTCCCGCGCATGTGATCGCAGCCATGCGCCAGCCGCCAATACCCATGACCACCGGCAGAAGCTATAAGTCGGGCCGCCCGCCCGGCTCCGCGGAGCAAATGACCTTTGAGCAAATCCTGATCGATGCCGGGGTTTCCGAGGCTGATCGGTCGAAGCTTCTGGCAGGTAGCGGCGAATAGATGGATGCGATCGAGCTGGGACGCCGCAGGGCGGCCGAGATGCATGCGGATGCCGTTATGCACGGGCTCGATCCGACCGATCCTTACACATTTGTTGTCGCCATCGCGAAGACACGCGGCCTTGACGTCGAGACAACAAACCCCGGCGCGGCCAGTCTGGACAACGGCCGCGCGACGCTGGTTCCAGCCGACGATCTCATAATCCACGAAAACGTGGGCTCCCGATTCGAACAAGCATTCCTTGTTGCGCATGAAATCGGCCACCATGTGTTAGGTGATGCAACCGCATCACCCACGGTGCTGCACGCAGACATGGCGCGTCCCTCCGAGCCCTCACCGACCGGAATTGATCGGGTCGTCGACTATGGCCGAAGACAGCGGCGCGAGGTTCAAATGGACCTGTTCGCCCGTGAACTTCTCCTGCCGCGCGAGGTCCTATGCCGCCTTCATCTGGTTGACAGTTTGACTGCACACGAGATCGCAGGACGCATGAATGCTTCGCTGGATGCTGTCATGCAGCAATTGCTCGACGGTCTGCTGCTACCTGTCATCGAACCCGACAGCAGCTTTCGCGAAGAGTATCCATTGAACGCTGCTCAGGCAGAAGCGGCAGGACACCGCGGGCGAGCCTATCTCCTCGAAGCAGGGCCTGGGACCGGCAAGACCCAGACACTCACTGCTCGGGTGGTGCAACTACTGGACGAGGGTGTAGATCCGAGGCGGCTGCTCGTCTTAACCTATTCCAACAAAGCCGCTGGCGAGATGGCCGAGCGCATCGCGGCGAAGCGACCGGACACGGCAGCAGCCATGTGGATTGGTACCTTCCACGCCTTCGGACTCGATCTTGTGCGGCGCTTTCATGCTGAATTCGGCCTTCCCGACGATCCGCGCCTGATGGACCGGGTAGAAGCAGTCGAGCTCCTCGAGGCAGAGTTTCCCAAGCTCGCGCTCGATTACTACCAGGATCTCTATAATCCGACGCGTCTTATAGGGGACATTTTAGCGGCCATCTCGAGAGCAAAGGACGAGGTCGTCGACGCCGGCGAATATGCCCGCCACGCCGAGAATATGCGCATTGCTGCCGAAGGCGTCGAGCCGCGTCATACAGAAGCCCTGAAAGCGGCAGAAGTCGCGCGCGTTTACGCTTTCTACGAAACGCTCAAACGCCAGCGGCATACGATCGATTTCGGCGACCTTGTTTCACTCCCCGTCGAACTTCTCGAGACGCGCCCTGAGATCGCCGCCCAGCTTGGCCAGACCTACGATCACGTGCTTGTTGACGAATACCAAGACGTCAACCGAGCCAGTGTGCGCTTGTTGAAGGCGCTGCGCCCGACCGGCGAGAATCTCTGGGTGGTGGGAGACGCAAGGCAGTCGATCTATCGTTTTCGCGGCGCCTCCCCGATCAGCACCTCTAAGTTCACGTCCGAGGATTTTCCCGGCGCGGCATCAGGCCGGTTGGAGATCAATTACCGGTCGAGTGACGAAATCGTGACCGCCTATTCCACTTTCGCCGCCAAGATGGCCGCGAGTAGGACGAGTGCGGAGCTGGATGCCCATCGCGGCGCCAGCGGTCACCCTATCGAACTTAGGCTCCGCCCGGCCAAGGAAGAGCAGTCGGTAGCAATCGCCGACTGCATCGAAGAGCTTCGGACAGCCGGCATTGCCTATCGAGACCAAGCCGTGCTGTGTACCGGGAATGAGCGCCTTGGCGAAATCGCCCGCGACCTCGAACGGATGGACGTGCCCGTTCTCTTTCTGGGCAGCCTGTTCGAGCGAAGCGAGGTCAAGGACCTTTTGTCGCTGCTATCTTTGCTAGCTGATGGTCGCGCGATGGGGCTCGTCCGAACCGGCTGCATGCCCGATTTTGCCATGCCGCTCGGCGATGTCGCCTGCGTCCTCGAAACGTTGCGGTCCAAAGAGGCCGACCCCTTGGAATGGCTGACCGAGCGCCGCCGCCTAGCGGTGTCGGCGGAAGCAATGACCGCGCTCGATAGGCTCGCAGCAGCTCTCGATGGATTCGACGCCGACTCTCCACCGTGGCGAACTCTGGCGGCTGTCCTGCTCGACCGCACCCGCATAGCAGCCCGAATAGCCGAAGCCGATTCCATCGCCGACCGTAGCCAAGGCATCGCGATTTGGCAGTTCATGAACTTCCTACGCGCGCAGCCACCCGTGGAGGGTCGCACCGTTCCGCGCCTATTTGAACGTATCAGGCGGCTGGTAGCTATCGGGGACGATCGCGACCTACGTCAGCTACCTGTAGCGGCGCAGGGACTCGACGCCGTCCGCCTCATGACGATCCACGGTGCGAAAGGCCTTGAGTTTCGAGGCGTACATCTACCGGGCCTCAACCAAGACACACTCCCGAGTTATCCGAAGGCACCTGCCTGCCTTCCCCCCGAAGGCGTAATCGCCAGCATAACCGGCGACGTCAAAGCTGCGCTTTGCGCCGGCGACGCAGAAGAGCGCGAATGCTTGTTTTACGTCGCCACGTCACGCGCGCGCGATCGTCTCATACTTTATGCCGCCACGGAGAAGACAGATGGCAAGCAGCGCCCGCTTTCGACCTTCCTGCCGCGACTTGGTCCTGCCGTTACCGAAAGAGTGCCCGCTCTCGTCCAAGCGCTGCCACCTGCGCTCGAAACCGAGCCGATCGAACTATTGATCGACGGCCCTATTCGCTTACGAGATTCTCAGGTCGCAATGCTGGACAAGGAAAAGTGTAAACGGCGCTTCTTCTACACTCATGTGCTCGGCATCGGCGGCCGCCGAACCGAGAGCGATTACATGCGCATGCACGAAGCCGCCCGGACTGTCGTGCGCGCAGTCGTGCGCAGCGGGCTCGACATCTCCGACGATGCAATTCTCCGGGCTACAGTCGAACAAGCCTGCGACGATCACGGTCTCGACATACCGGGAAGTTTCGTCGAACTGCGGGCTACGGCAGTCAAGCTTGTGATGCGGTTCCGGCGATCGCGCGATGCCCATCAATTCCAGATGCCAACTGAATTGCCGCTCGGGATAGGAAGCGACCAAATAATCGTTAGCGCCGACGATGTGCTCGTCGATGCGCGAGGTCGTCGTATCCACCGGCGTATCCGCACCGGCGTGTTCCGAAAGGCAGACACCGAAGATCTCAGCGTGGCTGCTACGCTACTTGCAATCGCGGAGAACGCGACGGGGGCGAGCGCCGAAGTTGTCCATCTGACCAGTGATACCGTTACTCCGCTCGAGCTCTCGCAGCTCGTTATCAGTCGGCGCCGCGAACTCCTCGCTACCGTACTTGCGGATGTTCGCGCCGGCAGATTTCCAACGAACCCCAACCAGCGGGTCTGCCCCGGCTGCCCGGCGTTCTTTGTGTGCGGGCCCGTCCCGACAGGCCCCCTGCAAAAAAACTTCTAAGCGCCTTTCCGGTCGGCTGCCGCTGTTCCGATTGTCCCTTCGTAGCCGGGCTGTTCCGGCAAACCGAAGGACAAATCAAAATGGCTACCCCTGAACTTCCCGAATTTGATGATGTCGGCGATGCCCTCCGCGAAGGCCGGAGCCTGCGGCCGGCACGGGCCTATCGCTTCCAGTTCGCCCTCGAGAACCTCGACTTTCGCGCACTCACCGTTGCCGATCCGATCCCGCTGGGCCGCCAGGTACTCGAAGCGGCAGGGCTTGAACCCGACCGAGGTTACAGCCTGTTCGCGATCCTCCCGACCGGCGACTTCGAAGACGTGCGCCTCGATGAACCTTTCGACCTCAGCACCGCTGGCGCCGAGCGCCTCGTCGCCTTCCTCACCGACCGCGAATTCAAGTTCGAGGTCAACGATGACCAGCAGCGCTGGGGCAAGCCCGCAATCAGCGGCCGCATTCTCAATCAGATCGCTAAGCCCGGGCCCGAAGAGGCGGTGTTCCTCGAGGTGCGTGGCGGAACCGACGTTCTCGTCGAACCGGCCATGTTGGTCGACTTGAGCGCTCCAGGCATCGAACGCTTCTACAACGCTCCGCGCCCGTCGGTAGAAATCGAAATCATCGTTAACACGCGTCCGCGCGTGGTTCGCGGTCCGACCGTGACCTTCGAGCAGATCGTCGAGCTGGCCTTCCCGGGTCCGCACGAAGCCAACGTCGTGTTCTCCATGACCTACCGCAAGGCGGCCTCGAAGCCGCACGCCGGCGAGCTGAGCGCGCACGGTTCGGTAACCATCAAGCAGGGGACGATCTTCAATGTCACGCGCACTGTTCAGTCGTAACGCCGATCTCGCTAGGCTGCGCGAGGAAGGGTATTTCGTCCAGATCGTCGGAGGGTTCCTCGTCATGCGCGAGGTCCCCTACGTCGATGCCCACCGCAAGGTTCGCAAGGGCACACTTATCTCGAGTCTAGCCTTGGCCGGCGACCAGACCCGGCCGCCCGACACTCACGTCATGCATTTCGACGGAGACTACCCTTGCTTCGCCGATGGAAAGCCGATCGCGGCGATCGCCCACCAGACCGCGCACTTCGAGCTTGGCAATGGGCTCACAGCGGAGCACGCCTTCTCCAGCAAGCCTGAAGGAGGGTATCGTGACTACCACCACAAGATGTCGACCTATGCTTCGATCATCTCGGGACCTGCCGCGGTAATCGACACCACGCTCTCGCCGCGCCCCCACCGCGTGATCGACGATGAGGAGGACGCTGAGAGCGTTTTTCACTACGTCGAGACGGCGTCGGACAGGGTCGGGATCGGCGCGCTCACCGCCAAGCTCTCGGGGCACCGCATCGCGATCATCGGCCTCGGCGGGTCGGGAAGCTATATTCTCGACATGCTGGCTAAAACGCCGGTAGCGGAAATCCGCCTCTTCGATCCTGACGAGTTCCTTCAGCACAATGCCTTTCGTGCCCCTGGGGCGCCGAGCCTTGACGACCTGCGCGACGCACCGCTGAAAGTCGACTATTTTGCGGCGATCTACTCGCGCATGCATCGCGGCATAACCGCGGTGCCGAAGGCGATTACAGCCGAGACCATTGATCTGCTCGAAGGCATCCACTTCGCGTTCCTAAGCCTTGACGCAGGTGAAGCGAAAGCCGCCCTCGTAGAATGGCTTCACGCACGCGGAGTCGGCTTTGTCGATATAGGCATGGGTCTAGAACTCGGCGAACAGGGCCTAAGTGGCATCTTGAGGGTTACGACCAGCACTCTGGAGAGCAGGACCAAGGCCAGCCAGCACAATCGCATTCCCTTGGCCGGCGGCGGGGCCGGGGATGTCTACGCCTCGAATATCCAGGTAGCCGACCTCAATGCGCTCAACGCTGTCCTGGCGGTAATCAAGTGGAAGAAGCTGTGCGGATTCTACTGCGACCTCGAGCGCGAACATCATTCGACCTACACACTCGACGGCAACATGCTGCTCAACGAGGACCAGTCATGATCCGGTATACCGAACTCGAACATCGCTTCGTGGAGAGCTTTCCTGAGCCGCTCGTCCCCGGGATTCTTTACGTGTCGATGGAATACGGCAGCGTCGCGCACAGCTGCTGCTGTGGCTGCGGAGAGGAAGTAGTGACGCCACTTGCCCCAACAGACTGGAACATCACCTACGACGGAGAGGCGATCAGTCTGCACCCTTCGGTAGGGAACTGGACGCTGCCGTGCCGTTCGCACTATGTGATCCGCCGCGGCAATGTGATCGCTGCGCCGCCCTGGTCGGAAGCACAAGTCGCTGCCGAGCGGCAACGAGACCGAAGAGCGAAGGCTCGCTACTTCAGGCAGGAGGATCCCTCGGATGTTGCTCAGCCCAGCCAGGAGACGCCCGCTACGACCCTGTCCGCACCTCGACCGCCAGCCAGTTGGTGGCAACGCATGCTCAGCTGGTGGAAGGCAACCTAGCCAAGCGCAGGCGCGAGACCCAGCTCGTTCGGTCAGGCGGGATCGGGCGGCAAATCGACAATCCGGAAGACAGCGCCCGATCCCGCATCACGAACCAGATCAACCCGCGCGCCATCCCAGTGATAGTCGAGGTGCCGCCCCTGAAGCGGATTTGATGCGCAGTCCGGGTAGAATAGCGCGACGCATTCCCCGCCGGGGTGCCGGATGCTCGGGTAAGCAATCCCGTTCGATCCCGCGCCCCTGAGGTGCCGCGCGAGCGCTTGAGATGCAGCGTAGCTGTCGGGGTCGAGCGCCGGAACCGGCTTCCCCGCCACGGTTCGGAGATCATGTAAGTCTACATCGACCGACATGATGATTTCGCGGAACTGCGAGGTCCATCCCGGCTCTTCCCGGGTTCGGGCCATGAAGCGGGCGTGATGGTAAATCGTCTCGAACAGTGCGGTTTCAAAACGGTCCCCAACGTAGAGCACGCCGTAGCTGCCATCGGTAAAGCGGCTCGGTCGATCGGTGCTGACATGGGTGAACGGCGCCATGAGGTAGGAGGCGCCGTTGCCGCCGACGCGGCGGTCAACCGGAACGAGGTCGAGATTACCAATCGTCGCCATGATGCGAGGATTGGTCTTCTGCTCGGCCGAGATCAGCAGCGGCCAGTCTGCGGGATCGGCGATGTCTTCGAACAGGTCGATCGGCGGAAAGGCACTGCGGATGATCCTGACAGCGCCCTTCCACTCAACTCTAGAAACGGGGATTTCTGGTGCTTCGCTCACCAGCCACCGCGCTCGGCGTCGAGGTAGCGACGCACCCGCATGATGTCGGTCAGCTCGCCTCCCAGCATCACATCGAGCGCACTGGCTCCGCCGAACGCTTCATTCGCTGCTCTGATCCAAGAATACCCGCGGGTCGCTTCGGAGAAGATGATCCGGAGCGCCTTGTGGATCCCCATGAGGTTGGACAGGCGCGCACGACCGTCACGCGATACGCGCCCCGGCCCTTCCGCCTTCCATCGGCGATAGGAGCGCACTGGCATGTCGAGCAGCGATGCAGCCTGCTCGTCGGTCAACTCCCATTTGCCAAACAGATTGAGGACTGCCCGGAACATGGCAGCTGCCTCGTCCTGCGTAATCGGATCGGGACGGAAGGCGGTAACGGCAGTATCAACGGGTTGCAGAGCCAACATGGCAGTTCTCCATATGGCAGCACATACGCCAGATAATGCCATTTGGCAAGGAGCTATGCCGATGATGCCAACCTAGCAATCACGCTCGCGGAGCCTTCGATCGGCACGAAGAGGCGCGTCTGGTAACGGATAATCTCCGTGAAGCAGCCTTGCGCCTTGTACCAGTCGAGGCGAGCTGCACTCCATGCCGTGAGTTCAAGTCTCTGTGAGCCATTGACCAGACTGCGTTTGACCGTGAGCTTCTCGCGGCCCGCGAGTTCCATGGCGCGGCCCGTCGCCAAGACGGTCTGGACAATGTCGTCGGCGGAAAGCGTTTGCTCGCGTTCCAGACCCAGCGTCCGGCACAGGTCCGGAACACAATGGAGAGGAACCTCCCGGCCAAGGAGCGACCGGCCATCCGCCGCCGAGATGCGGCTCACCCTCACGAAGTCCGAAGGCAGCTTGTCCCAGACCGGCAGCAGGAGGCCCGTCGCAAGATAGAGGCGCTCGCGCTTGTGGCTGGTCCGCGCTTCGTCGACCTCGGCTGCCCAGGCTTCGAGGAAAGCGTCGACGGAGATCCCCTCCCAGCTGCTCTCAGCGAGCTGATCCTCGGTGATGTGACTGCGCTTGAGGGGGCGCAGCAATTCGAAGCGGGTCACGCGCGTACCGTCATCGGCAAGGATGCTTCGGGCGGGCACCAGCAAGGCAACCCGGCCTGAGCGAGCATTTCGGACAGGCCGTTGCCGCTGCCCAGCCAGGCCGTGAAGCTCCTCGAGCCGCTTCAGCGTGAGCGGCTTCAGGGCTCTGGCGATTTCAAGTTCCAGCAGATGGGTGGTCGCGCCCGAAGCTGGATCGGTGCGCAGCAGCGCGTCGGACAGGACCGTGAAGTCCTCGACTGCGATGGTCTCGAGGCCGAGATCGAGCGTGCCAGCCTGCCGGGCGGCATCGATACGCGCTTCGACCAGCCCCATGAACTCGTCGAAGATCGCGTTCTGCAGCGCTATGGGAAGCGCCAGGATGCGGTTGAGCCAGCGCTGGATCGACGGCAGGTCATCGACCATCGAACCATCAGGCGCTTCGATCCGGAGACCTGTCAGCTCCTGAAAGCGCCCGAGACTGACGGCTTCGAGTTTGCCGGTGAACAACAGGCCGAACCAGCGATGGAGCGCCTCCTTGGCGTAGATACTTTCGAGATTGTCGGCCGGATCGAAGAGGTTCTGCCCGCCAGTCTGGCGCTGCCCGCGCGTCAGAGCGCCCAGGCTGTCGAGGCGCCGCGCGATCGTAGAGATGAAGCGGCGTTCGCCGCGCACGTCGGTCGTTACGGGCCTGAACAGCGGAGCCGATGCCTGGTTAGTGCGATTGGTCCGGCCAAGCCCCTGGATTGCGGCATCAGCCCGCCAGCCCGGTTCGAGCAGGAAGTGGACACGGCGCGCCTGGTTCTTCGCGGCCAGATCGGCATGGTAGCTGCGCCCCGTTCCTCCGGCATCGGAGAACACCAGGATGCGCTTGGCGCCTTCCATGAAGGCCTGCGTTTCCGCGACGTTGGCGCGTGGCGAGCGGGATTGGAGTTGCTGACGACCATCGCGGCCGACGATGAGCCGACGCGTCCGGCCCGTGACTTCCGCCACCTGGTCGACCCCGAAGCGTTCGATGATGGCATCGAGGGCAGTGGCAATCGGCGGCAAGGCGCAGAGCTGCTCGATCATCCGGTCGCGCGCGGCCAGCGCGGAGCGGCAAAGCACGGGTGCGCCGTGCTCGTCACTCATCGGCTCGGACCGAGGGTTGCCGCTTTCGTCGGTGAACACCGCCATCAGGCGGACGGGGAAGCTCTTGGCGAGATAGTCGATCACGTATTCCCGCGGGGAGAGGTCGATCTCGAGAGCTTCGCGCTCCTCGTCCGACAGTTCGGCGAGCCGCCGGTCGAGCATGGCCTCGGCCGTCGAGACCAGTTGCACGACCACGGCCTGCCCTTCGGCAATGGCCGTATCGATCGCGGGCAGCAGGCTCGGCAGCTTCATCGAGAGAAGCAGCTGCGCGAAGAAGCGCTGCTTGGTTCCCTCGAAGATCGACAGCGCTGCGGACTTGGCACCGGAGTTGAGCGTTCCCCCGGTCTCGCTGTCGACGATCCGCGTGGCTTCCAGCGCGTCGCGCAGGTTGGCGTGGATGATTGCCCAAGCTTCGGCATAGGCATCGTAGACCGCGATCTGATCCTCGGTCAGGCAATGCTCGAGGATCTCATACTCGACACCGGCGAACGAAAGGGCTCGGGCTGTGTAGAGGCCGAGCGATTTGAGATCCCGCGCGACCAGTTCCATAGCTGCGATGCCGCCGTCGCGAATTTCGGCAACGAAGGCCTCGCGATTGGCAAAGGCGGTCTCCGGACCCCAGAGCCCGAGGCGCGTGGCATAGGCCAGGTTGTTCACGTCGGACGCGCCGGTGGCCGAGGCGTAGAGCACCCTTGCCCGGGGCAGGAGGTTCTGCAGGCGCACCCCGGCAATACCCTGCTCCGATCCTTTGACCTTGCCCCGTGATCCTTCGCCGCCGGCGGCGTTGGCCATGGCGTGCGCTTCGTCGAACACGATCACGCCGTCGAAATCTTCACCGGCCCAGGCGAGGATCTGATCCAACCGCGTTGCGTCGCTCCGGCCTGAACGCAGGGTCGGATAGGTGACGAAGAGAATGCCGTCGCGCATCGCGATGGGGGAGCCCAGCTTCCAGGACGCCAGCGGCTGGATGTCGATCGGGAGACCACCAAGGGCGGCCCAGTCGCGCCGGGCATCTTCCAGCAGAGCCTCGTTCTTTGAAATCCAGATATGGCGGCGTTCGCCGCGCACCCAGCGATCGAGAATGACACTCGCAACTTGGCGTCCTTTACCAGCGCCGGTGCCGTCCCCGAGGAAATAGCCCTGCCGGTACACCTGACCTTCCGCCGATGCCTTGAGCGAACAGCCCTTGTCCTCGGGTTCAAACCGGCCGGGAAGATCGCGGGCGTGAGCGCTGGCGGCGTAGATCAGGGCCTCTGCCTGGGCGGCCGACAGCAGTCCCTTGGCGATAAGCCCGTCAGGCAGCTGCGGCACTGTGTCGGGCTTGGGTGCCGAGATCGACCCCATGGCGACGGATTCGACGAGCGGCGTCGGATGCCCGGCCGCGCCATCGATAACGATCCTGCTCGGGCGGTAGGGCAGATAATCGCCGACCTGAGGAGCAAGTGGCGCAGGGGTTTCAAGCGCCTGATAGGTGAGTGACGCGATGGCGGAGGTTGGGGGCGTGATCCTGGCTGGTGTCAGCAGCGGCCTGCGCGGCGCGGCCACCAGGCGGAACGGCGCACGAAGCGGGAGGCGCGATTGCTCGGGATCAGCCTCCAGGCCGGCGCGTGCCGACAAGGCGTCGACAAGATCGGCCAGCTGGCGAAATTCGTTCGTGCGGATAGCGACGGGCTCGTTGGCGCTTTCCGCCTTGTCGAGAACCAGCAGCCGCGTGGTGATCCCGGTGCCATGCTTGACGAACGCACGTTCGACCGCGGCATTGAGCCGCAACGACACTGGCCCTTTTGTCTTGGCCAGAAACTGCGCGCAGTCGAACCATTCAGGCATGATCGCGACAAGCCTTCCGCCGGGAGCAAGGCGGCTCCAGGCCGATCGTAGATGCCTCGCCCCGGTGCGGCCATCGTGGCCCCGCCCGATGCCGTGAGAATAGGGAGGGTTCACGAGCACGGCGCTTGGGACGATGGCCGGATCGAGCAATTCGTCGATCAGCTCGGCATCATGTCCGGTCACGCGGGCAGCCGGGAACGCCACAGTCAGGCAGTCGCGGCGCAGCGGTGAAATTTCGTTCAGGACTAGGTGGGTGCCGGCTTTGGCGGCCCAGACCGCAAGCATCCCCGTTCCGGCCGAGGGTTCGAGCACGAGCTCGTCGGTACCCAGCGAGCAAGCCCGTGCGGCGAGCCAAGCAAGCCGCGGCGGCGTTGCAAACTGCTGCCATTCGATCTGCTCGTCGCTGCGATTGGTCTGGGTCGGAACTCGGGCATCGAGACCGCAGAAGAACTGTTCCGCCTCGTCGATCGGGCTCGTGAGCTGGATTTGATCTGATGCTTGCAGGTGTTGAACCTGCGCCAACTCGAGCGCAGCGTGAGCATCACGAACTGACCAAGCCCCAACAGCATCGCTTCCGCCGAAGTGGTCCGTCATGATGCGGTTGATGTCGCTGCGCGAAAGCGCGCTGCCTGCTGCCAATTGCAACGCCATTGCTTTGGCTGCCGTCACGACGAGCGGCGGAGATGGTGGATCGAACGCGAAGGCGAGGGAAGAGTTGGACATGGGAAACCTCCTGACGAGGTCCTGCGTCTCGCAGGCCTCAATCAGCCGAAGGCCCCCTCCCCTTTGGCTCGCTGATCAGGTTTTCCGAGCAAGCCTCGCCTTGAGTTCATCGTTCCAGTCGAAACCGGTCGATGCTGGCGCTCGCGAGCGGATCACACGGCCCGGCGCAGAATATGCCTTGAGAGCGCGGCTCTCAGCGAGCTCGCCACCTGCATCATTGTCGATGAACAAGTGGAGCTCGCGCACACTCTCTGGAATCGCGACGAGGCCGAACCGCTCGTTACCAAGCGTTGCCCAACAAGGGACGCCAAACATTTGCGTGGCTGACAGGGCGCTTTCGATACCTTCGGCAAGGCCCAACCGGCCCGCTGCTGGCAGGGCCAGTCTGACAGCACCACAGGCAAGGCTTCCCAGCGCACGCTTGGGCCGATCGAAACCGGCGAGCTTTGCGTTCGGCGCGTCGAGAAATGTCCTGTGGATCGCGATTATCCCAATGTCAGTCGTGACCGCCGCCAACATGGCCGGCAGGAATTGGACAGCCCCGCGCGGCCCGAGGGGCGTTCGCTCGAGATAGCGAAGCTGATCTGAGGCACGCGAAATCCCGCGCTGCGCAAGGTATCCTTCGGCAGGGCTGCCGAAGATCGCCGTCGCCGAGTGCCACAAACGCCGCGCATTGGGATTGAAGGCTCTTTTTTCCTGTCGATCAGCGGCCACGGCACCAGAGCCATCAAACAGATCACGGCTGCGAACACCTCGGCGGTCAAGTGCCGCTATGACTTCCTCGTTCGAGCATCCCGCGAAGCAATGAAACAGGATCGCCTTTCGTCCCAATGTCACGCTCAGTGAGGGAGTTCGGTCGTCATGCGCGGGGCAGCAGCACATGCCTTTGCCCCGAGTCCATGTACCCTGAAGGCTTTCAACGATCGTGCGGGCGCGCCGTTCGAGTTGATGAACTTTGTCTAACGGGGGCATCGACCTTCTCCGGTTGAGGTGCCCTCCCCGCGCAGTCTCCGCTCTGCACTCGCGCCAATCCAATTTTCCTACATCGCTTGTTCTTTATATGTTCTCACGCAATTCGGCTAGACAAGGATCGAGAAATGACAATCAGAACTCTCTTGATCGCGGGCATCGCGATCACTTCTGGTATCCCGGCCAGTGCTCAGGACATAACAGCGTTAGCTACGAACGGCGCTGCGACCAGCCACTCCGAAGGCATTCGGATTGCGGAAGCATCAAACGGCTTTCAACTGGTCGAGCATGGGCTCTGGCGTTCCTCGCAGACCACCCCAGCACCGCGCCTGTCAGTGGCGGACGATGGCCGGATCAACCTGCCATACAGTTACGAACCCAATGCAAAGCCCGCCCCATCCGGCTTCAGGCGAGCAAGTTACCTGCCCCACATCTATGCCGCGGAGGCGCAGTACTCATTGCCCGCGGGCCTGCTCGATGCGCTCGTATGGACAGAATCACGTTACAACCCTTTGGCTGTCAGTCCGGCGGGTGCCGCGGGCCTTGGGCAGCTGATGCCCACTACGGCAAAGGAGCTTGGGGTCTTCAATCGCTTCGATCCAAAGGCCAACATCTTCGGGGCAGCGCGATACCTGCGGCAGATGCTCGACAGGTTTGGCGTGGTCCACCTCGCGGTAGCTGCCTACAACGCAGGTCCCGGCGCCGTTGAACGTGCTGGAGGCATTCCCCGCAATGGCGAGACGCCGGAATATGTTCACAATGTGCTGCAAAGTTGGAAATTCTAGTCTGCACGTAACCTGGTAGGCAACGGAACTGGAAGCGGACGCCTAGGTTGAGATACGCAGCGCTGGTGCTCTTTCGGCGGAACGATCAACTGGCGTCAGGCCGCTTTGGCGAGGTCCTCGATGCGCGCTTCGCAGGCGCTCTTCACCAAAATTTGCAGCACTTTCACACGCTCGGCGATCCATGTGAGTTCGTCGGTGGAGATCTTGTACGAAGGCGAATAGCGCGCCTTGACGTAGGCATCGCGCAGCAGGGCATAGCAGCGCTTTTCGAAGCGCCCGGTACGCGACCAGACGTCCTTGAGCGTGGGCTCGAGCTCCTCGGCCATGTCGCGCAAACGATTAAGGTTGTGCGACTTCGGAGACCAAAGAGTACGAACGAGGAAAAGGCAGTGGTAGAACCTTTCTACCGATTGGTGAAACTGAAAAGCTGCCTCTTTGCTCCGACCCTGCGCTTGAGCGTAAAGGGCGGTGTCGAGAAATCCCGCGGCACTCTCGAACCAGTCATCGAAGTAGTCTTGTGTCTCCTTGAGAGCTTGCTCAGGCGACAACGGCATGGGCTCGACGAAGTGAAAGTCTGGCTCCTCGAACAAGACAATACCATCCTTGAGGATGTCCATGAAGAAGTAGCGGCCAAGCCGTAGTTTGTCGTTCACGTCTTCCAGGCTGTGGTAGATCAGGCTAACCGGCGTACGCAGCGCATGCCCTGCTGACAGATCCGCCAGCAGCCTGTTCTCCGTCGCCTCCCAGAATTCGGCAATGTCCGTGAGATCGTCGTGGTTCACCACGACGAGAAGATCGTAGTCGGAGAAATAGCGTCCCACCGGATCCTCGACCCAATCACCCCGGGCATATGACCCGAACAGGACGATCTTGAGCAACTTGCCTGCGCGGAAGCGTGGCTGGGTACGTGTGGAAATTGCCTCGGCAAAGCCCGTGCGCACGGTCTCGACCACATGTGCAAGTTCACGCCGCTTGCCTTCGGGCAGGTGATCAAGGCCGGAGTTCATGGAACGCAGATTCGACGGTTTTGCTTCTCGTGCCAAGGGCAAAATGAACAAGGCAGCAGGAAGGCTAAAGCAAGTCACTCGTCGGTAGCAGCGCCACTCTCGGCTGGTAATCCAGGCCGAACAGACGGAGCCCCGGAGATGATCGATCCCAGCAATGACGCCGGCTTATCCGATCCAGCATCGAGCAACGGGTAACAAACCTCTCGTCATACCGGGCATACAGCGCGGCAAAAAACGAGTCGAAGTGCAACCCGCTTTCCTCACTCGGAAAGCCCGGTACCAACCTTGTCCGGCATTCCTCCTCCATGGCAACCATGGCAAGCGCCGCAGCCTCGCATTGTCCGGCCTGGTCCATGAGTTCACGGCGGCGCCCCAAAACCTGCAGGGCGTCGTGAAACCGCCGCACTGGCGACACCGGCACCCCATCCTGCGCCAATGCGGCATTGCCGCCACCTCGCCGCCAATCAAGGGCAGGACGGTTTTGTGCTGCCGAGTTCTCATTCGTAACTCGGTTGCCGCGCAACAGGACCAGATGCCCGATAACCAGTGCCGGATGCATCATATGGAGGTTACTGCATTCGCCGACGATTTCCTCGAGGCGATTGCCGAGATTGCGAAAAGCCCCGGTGACGCCCTTGCAGGAAACCGAGAGCACAGGCCCGATCCGGGCAAGCGAAACCAGAACGTCGACATGCTTGGCTCTGATCCCTCCGAGAACAGTCCCTTCCCCGCATCCGCCAAGGGTTGGATCGAAGTGCAGCAGTGGAGGCTTGCGTCTACGACGCTCCACGCGAAACGGTGGCCGCGGAATGATATCGTCCGGATCGAACCCACCTTCGACGACAAGCCGGCACGCAACATACCAGTGCAAAGGAAGTATGTGGCGTTCGGATTGAACGCGTCCATCGAACTCGGCAAATGCCGCGAGCGCTGTTGCCATGCTGGTCCAGCGGCATGTGTGATCGCCCAATTCGGCGTGGGTGCAGCGTCGTGAAGCTGCGGCACTTTGCCGAGCTGGCTTTCGAAACCCGTGAAGCCGGCGAGATCGAGCGCAAACCGGACGAGCGCTCATGTGAGGGTCTCGCTGCTAGCCGAGATTTTGAATTGTCTGCAATCGAAGCAGCGCACCGTCCTGCAAGACAAATAACCTTCTGACATAATGATCGAATTTGTCGGTTCGCGGTATTGAAGCGGGATCGAACCGTGATAGAGATGTGACAGTTGCAACCGGATCGCCTCCGATCCTGAGAAGTTGGATCGCGGTCCACAGGCAGGAGAAAGGGCGCCCTGCTGGAGTCCGGCAAGTAAAACTGCCGGTGGGCGCAATGGCACCTCATGGCGGCTCGGGCGCTTGGGGAACTTCTGGAAGACATGTCTGACCGGGTGGGTTCGATTATCGAACTCGACGAACTGCTCGGCGAAGTAACCAACAGGCTTGGCTTCGACTACTATGCTCTCACCCATCATTGTCAGCTTGCGAGCAAGGATGATGGAGCGATCAGGCTGCACAATTACCCGCAGAGCTGGGCAGAAAGTTATGACTCCCATGCGCTGGGCATGGTTGATCCGGTGCATCGGGCCAGCCACGTCACCGCAAAGGGCTTCTCCTGGTCTGACATCGGTCGCCTCATTCCGCTCACGCCCCAAGACCATCGAATGCTTGCTCTTGGTGAAGAACAGGGCTTGCGTAGTGGCTTTACTGTACCAGCGCACGTGCCGGGCGAAGCGCGCGGATCCTGCTCCTTTGCCTGCCGCAATCCGCGAGATGGTGAGCCAATTCCGCTCATCGCCCATTGCGCTGGGACATTCGCCTTCGAAACCGCGCGGCGTCTCTGGCTGAAGAGAGGTCATAGCCTGGGTTTGCGCAAACCGGTTCTGACCGATCGCCAGCGCGACTGCGTGCTGCTCATGGCGCAGGGCAAGACCGATCCGGAAATCTCGACAATCCTGGGCATATCGCGCGAGACGGTGACCGAGCATGTTCGCACGGCCTGTCAGCGCTACGGGATCTACAAGAGACAATTGCTGATCACCCTGACCCTGTATGACGGAACGCTCACGTTCGGGGATGTCCGGCCCTGGAGATACCCCCATTTCTGGGGGTAGCGAGGAGGTCACCGCTGTCTGATCCTTCACCGACCAGTTCGGTTGAGGAGCAATCCGTCATGTTGAAAGTCACCACGCCCGGCACGGAGCCGGGCGCTGCCCTGCTGCGCGCCATGTTTGCTGCACGAAAGGCGGTCTTCATCGATCTGCTTGGGTGGGACCTTCCAGTCCTTGCCGGGCAATACGAAATGGACCAGTTCGACGATGAGCATGCACGCTATTTGATCCTCAGCGACAACGGTGATCATCTCGCGTCTGCCAGGCTCCTGCCAACAACACGGCAAGGTATCCTGTCGGGTCTTTTCCCGATGCTCTGTGCCGGGCCTGTGCCCTGCGCACCCGATACCTTCGAAATCACCCGTTTCTGCCTCGACCGGACACTCACTGCCCGCGAGCGGCGGGACGTTCGCAACTCGCTTGTCCACGCGCTTGCCACCTATGCAATCGACACCGGGATTTCGCGGTACTGCGCAGTCGCAGGCCTTCGTTGGTTCAGGCAGATCGAACGGTTCGGCTGGAGTTGCCGGGCTCTTGGCGCGCCCATCTGGACAGGAGGCCAGGAGCTGGTCGGCCTTGAAATTGGCATCACTGCCGACACACCACAGCTGCTCGAAGCGGCCGGAATCCATTGCGGCCACGGTGACAGTCGTACTCCGACCATACCCAGCGCCCTGCCCGCCGGGCACAAGGAATGGCACTGATGGAACCGGCAGACCAGATCGGCATTGCCGTCCATCAGTTGCAGACTGATGGCTATGCAGTCCTGCATGAAGCCCTGCCCGTTTCCGTGATCGAGCAGCTCCATGAGGATCTCCAGGGCGACTTTGCATTGACGCCATACGGAACTGGGATGTTCTACGGCGAGCGGACCAAGCGGTTCGGCAGGCTTCTTCGACGGTCCGCTGCCACGCAGTGCCTGGTCCTGCATCCGGTCATTCAGGATGTCGTGAGCCGGATTCTCGGGCCCTGGTGCGACCGCATCCAGCTCAACACGACCCAGGCCATCGCGGTCCATCCCGGCGCCCCCGCGCAGTTGCCCCATCGCGACCAGGACATGTGGCAGGCCGATTTCGGCAAACGCGAATACCTCGTCAACGTCATGTGGCCGCTCACTCCCTTTTCGAAAAAGAACGGAGGTACGCGGATCTGGCCGCAAAGCCATGGCAGCAACGCCCTGACGGCCGTGGCCGAGGACGATTTCATCGCGCCCGAGCTTGTCCCGGGATCCGCCCTGCTTTTCCTCGGCTCGACGCTGCATGGCGCGGGCGCCAACGCGAGTGCGCAAGAGCGGCGCGGCATCGTGATCGGCTATTCGCTGGGCTGGCTCAAGCCTTACGAAAACCCCTGGCTCGCCTACCCCCCGGACATTGCCAGGACATTCCCCCCCGAGCTCGCCGCACTTGCAGGATATGTGCAGCACCGACCGAACCTCGGGAACTTCGAAGGGCAATGTCCCTCGATCCTGCTCGGAGACTACAAGGGCGAGCCCCTCGGAGCGATCGATGCCCTGCGTCCAGACCAGGTGCAGCAGGCCCGTGCCTTTGCGCATGGGAGGAGCGGATGAGCGCCGGCCCCGTAGCAGAACGCATCTACGACGCCTTGCGCGCCATGATCCTGTCCCGCGCATTCATGCCGGGTGACAGGCTCGATCCCGCAGTCATCGGCGAACAGCTCTGTGCAAGCGTCACGCCCGTGCGCGAGGCCCTGCATGTGCTGTGCGGCGAGCAGCTTGTCGTGACCCATCGCGCGGGCGGCTTCTTCCTCCCGACGCTCGACGAGCCAAGGCTCAAGGACATGTACGCTTTCAGCAACGAAGTGCTGGGCCTTGCACTCCGCCTCTGGCGGCCATGGACGATCGTGGACTGGGACAGGATTGCCGAGCGTCGGACGGCTTATGCCGAACGCGTCGCCGATGCATTCGAGGGAGTGGCACGCGCTTCGGCCAACTCCGAGCATGGTCGGGTCCTGGCCCTCTTCAACGCACGCCTCCATGCCGTTCGCATGATTGAACCGGCCGTGCTTGACGGCTCCATCGCAGAAGTGCGCGACATCGAATGCGCGCTGGACAGTGGCGACAAGGATCATCTGCGACGGTTGCTGGGCGCCTACCACCGCCGGCGCATTCGCAGCTCTGCCGAGATCCTGCACGCCCTGCACCGCCCGGCGAACCCGTCCGCGCCAACAATCGGCATATAGAATTCGTATAAATTTCAGATCAAACGGCGCCTTCCATAGTCTGATCCTGCCGCAATCACGCGGCGAGGTGAAAAGGAGAAGACCGATGGAACGCACGTTCGATCTCGTCGAGGACGTCGAAGACCTGGGCACCGCCAGCATCGAAACGCTCGGCCCTCCGGGAGACCGGATCGAGTTCGGTGTGCTCGCGCAGCTGCCGGGCCTTGATCGCGACTGATCCACTGGCAGGTGCGCAAGGCTTTGCTGGCCCGGCGCACCTGCCTTGTGCTTGTGCGAGGCGGACATGACAACGCTTGGGTCCTATCTTTCCTCCTGCCGGATCGCAGCCGGGGTCGGTGTTGCGCGGATCGGCGACAAGGCAGTCGTGCTCGATGTCCGGCATGATCGCTACACGATGTGGAGCGGGTCTTGCGCATCAGCGCTGCTGGACCTGCGCCGTGGCAAGCCGTGTCCATTGTCTCACGACGACTGCCGCACACTCGAAAGACACGGCCTGCTGACGAAGGGAGAACGGGACGCAGGATCCTGGCTCACGGCAACAGATATCCGGACGCCGACTGCCAGCGCAGTGGAAGGTCCCGAAGCCGGTCGGTTGCGGCCGCTGCATTTGGTAGCGAGCACCTGGAACTGCATCCGCGCCAGAATGGATTTGCGCTCGGCACCGCTCCACGAGGTCCTGATCGACCTGCCTGCTGCGTCTCGGGGGCGTACGACACGTGACCTTGTGACTCACGCCCGAGCGTTCGACCGGGCGCGACGCTGGGTGCCGGTTCGGCCAAGATGCCTTCCCGACGCGCTGGCCTATGCGCGCGTGGCACGGCGCGAAGGTTTTGCGGTCGATCTGGTATTCGGGGTGAAACTTCATCCCTTCGAAGCCCATTGCTGGGTGCAATCGGGCAGTCTCGTCCTGACCGATCCGCTGGACAAGGTGCGCCGCTTCGAAGTGGTACTGGCACTGTGACCGAAGGCTATCTCGTCGCATGCGCCCTCGATGGGCAGCCGGATCTGCGATCGGATTCGCGATCGGCCGAAAATCTCGTTCACCGGCTGCCCGGTCCATGGCGCGCACGAAGGTTCGAAGGGCTGACCATTGATGTCTCGCCATCAACCGCATGTCGGCAGATCGGCAGGACTGTGATCATCGGACAGATCTTCGGCGATCTTGCGGTCTTGCAGCGCGCCGATCTTCATCCCGACCTGCTCGTGGCGCATTGCTGGGGCAACTACCTTGCTCTGCACATGTCCAAGAGCGGGCATCCGTCGTGGTTGCTGCGAGCGCCGCTTGGCCATCTCCCTGTCTACACGACTGCTACGGCCGGCAGACTGTGGATCTCCTCGCATGTTCCAGAGCTTGCGGCTGCGCGCGGTGTAAGGCCGCAGATCGACTGGTCTTTCGTCGCGAACCATCTTGCTTTCCTGCATCTCAAGACTGCGCAGACCGGCCTTGTCGGCATCGAAGAACTTCTGGGCGGGCAATGGCTCGATCTTTCCGTGGAACCGGCGCGGCGAACGATGGCCTGGTCCCCGGGAACGTTCGTGCGGACTGATATCGAGATCGCAGACTTCGCTGACGCCAGCAGGCGCCTTGCCGAGAGCATAGACGAGGCTGTCCGTTGCCTGGCGGGTGATGGCAAGGTCCTCCTCGAATTGTCGGGCGGACTCGATTCCTCGATCATCGCAGCGGCCCTGGCACTGTCTAAGGCCAAGGCACAAGCGGTCAGCCTTTCAACGGGCTCGGTGGAGAGCGATGAGCGCGTCTATGCACAGGCGGCCGCCGATGCTGCAGGCATCGCGCTCAAATTCCGCGAAGTCGGGATATCCAACCTGGTTGGACGGGCCCGCACCCGCGAAGCCCGTCCGGGCCTGCCGGTGATCCTCGGCGCGGCCGATTCAGTGCTGTCAGAGGAAGGCGCAGCGCAAGCGATCACGGCATTCTTCAGCGGTGCGGGTGGTGATTGCGTTTTTGCAACGCCCAACGCTGCCGGGGCCGCAGCGGATGCCGCGATCCGGTCGGGTTGGGCCGCCAGGTCCACCTGGCGCACGATCGAGGCAATTGCCCGCTATCACAACGCGAGTGTCTGGTCAGTCGCTGGCAGGGCCTGGCAGCTGGCACGAGGCGCGAGCGATCCGGGCAGTTGGCCGCGCACACGCGGATATCTCGCCGATACCGTGCCCTTGCCCGATGCACCGCTGCACCCCTGGCTCGCGGAAACCAGCAGCATGTTGCCCGGAAAGCGGGACCACGTTCATGCCATTCTCGCCAGCCTCGCCCACATCGATGGTTATCCTCGCCACGCCATTGCCCCGACGCGGTTTCCGCTGCTCAGCCAGCCCGTCGTCGAGACCGCCTTGCGCATACCAAGCTGGCTCTGGGTCGAGGGCGGGCAGGATCGGGCCGTGGCCCGAGCCGCATTTGCTAACCGCCTGCCAGACCTGATCCGCGATCGACGCAGCAAAGGGGCACTCGATGGCTATGCCCTGGCTGCGATAGAGCAGCAGGCGGACGGGCTTAGGCCGTTCCTGCTCGATGGTCATCTCGCGCGCCAGGGCCTGCTCGATCTGGCCAGAGTGAAAAGCGCGTTGCGGGAGAGGGTAAGGCGCGCCGATCCCCGGGCTCATCTTCTCCTGCCGTTGATCGACACCGAGAACTGGCTTCGCGCCTGGCTTGGCGACCCTTGAATTGCTGACCGCGCAATCGAACAGCCATGGCGACGGTGGACCGAGGAGCGCTCAGGGCTTCATATCACGCCAGCGTTGCCAGGATGCCGGATCAGCGGGCTTGCCGCCTGCGTCACCCAGCAGCCAGAACCTGAACCAGTCGAAGTTGCGCACGTTGGCCGCAAGTTGGTGACGCGGTTGCCACTTGAGGTGCATTTCAGCGGGGAAAGCCCAGAGTTCGACAGGCTTCCGGGCGCGCTGCAGCCGCGCAAGGAGCTCGACATTGGCGCGATATTCCTGCTCGGGCAATTGCATCAGCAAGGGCACCGAGATGCGGTCGGCATTGAAGGAAGGGGATACGCGCCTCCACCCGGCATGATCCGTGTCGGGATCACCCAGGTCCCAGGCCGATTTGAGCATGGCGGGCACGTCGCGCCCCGCGACGGCATTGAACCAGTAGTAGGTTGGCGTCACCATGACGTTGGCTACCGCTGCGGCCTTCAACAACCTGCTGTGCATGGCGAGCCAGGCCGTGACTTCGCCGCCGAAGCTTACCCCGCCCATGCCGACGCGCGTGGCATCGATCTTGCCCTGCCCGGACAGCTCTGCGATGATCGCCGCAATCCCGCTGGCAGCCACCCTGTAGGCTTCGACGTTGTCCCCGCCGCCGGCCACGCCGGGTTGACGATTGATGCACAAGGCCGCGATTCCCGATGCCGCGAGATCGCGCAAGGGATACTCGTCCCCCGTCCCGCCGCGCAGATACCCCTCGCAGGAATAGTAGGTAATGAACAGCGGCACCGGCCCAGTCTGGCCCGGGGGTAACGCCAGATATCCCGAGAATGTTCGCCCTGCCCGGTCTTGCCAGACCCGCCGGTCGAACCGGATAGCGGGGTTCTCGAGCGGCGCGTTAGGGGCCCTGAGGACCTGCTCATGGCGTGATGCCAGATCAATCGCCACCACGCGTGGAGGCTCGTTGGCCGAGGACGCGACGCAGATGAGCCTCCGGGTCGAAGCTGCGCAGGCCTTGCCGTTGTCTCCGCCATTGCGTTCGCCCGAACTCTGGAACACCTCCTCGACCTGCCCACTGGCCGGGTCCCATCTGGCCAGAGTGCTGCCACCGTCGCCATTGCGGCTTTCGAAAATCAGGGCATTGTCCGTGCCAGCCCAGGCGACTGAGCGCGCCCGGGCGGCTGTGCATTGCACGGCTTCACAGTGCGCCAGCTCCTGCCCCTCGGCATTGACGATGGCCAGAGCCGAAGCCACGCCTTTGGACAGGACAACCGCAATGCCTCTGGCATCGCCCGACGGCTGGCGCAGCGCGACGTACCAGTCTTGCACTCGTTCGAGCGAGCGCGGTCGGGAGGCGTAGTTGCGAGCCTCTTCGGCTGTGGCATCGCGGATGGTTGCAAGGTCTTGCTCAAGCACCTTGAGTTTGGGCTTGACCGCGGGGATGATGCCGCCCTGCTCGAACCAGGCGCCCTGGAGCCGTCCGCTGGCCCAGCGGCCATCGATGCGATCGCCACGATACAGTGGCCTTTGCGGGTCGACCGACGCATCGATCCGCGTTCCGCTATCGTACTCGGCCTGCTCGGCAGCTTCGATCGCGGCGCGCTCCGGGCCAAACCCAAGCAACCATGCCTTGCCGCCCGCAAGCCGGATCATCTCCCCGGCATTGCCCGCCTCGCTGGTAACTTGCGCAGCGCCTGAACCATCGGTCGCCGCCTGCCAGACCTGGACTTGCCCGCCTGCGATCTTGCGGAACAGCACGGTTCTGCCATCGCGCGTCCACTGCGCGCCTGAAGCCAGGGGAAAGCCGTTGAGCCATTCGATTTCTCCAGCATCGGCGATGCGTCTGGCAGGCGCCGAACCGTCAGACGGCGCCACCAGCCATGCGACATCATAGTCATTGCGGTCGACCGAGGCGCGGTACTCGCGCCAGAGGGCAAGCATGCCATCCGGCGATATGGACGGGCTGTCGATCCGCGTGATTTCTATGGCGGGCCGGATCCCGGCCCCGTCCGCAGCCTGCGCTGCAAACGGGACCAGGGCGGCCAGGGCAAGCGACAGCGGGGCTGGATGCCATCGCGTCACCATGACTTGGTCACCTGCACCGCGACAAACCGTCCAACCGCGCTTGCCTGCTCGGGATCGAAGCCGGCTGCGCTGAACGGGGTGCGATTGTTTACATAAGGCGGGTCGCGATCGAACAGGTTGGTGATGCTCAAGGCGAACCGCGTGCCCGCCAAGGCACCGGCTTCATCTCCGAAGCGCTTGGAAAGCGTAAGATCGACTGTCGTCCAGCTTGCAACCGACTCGACCGGTGCCACAGCCGTGTTGCGATAGCCCGCCATGTGATTGACGAAGGCTGTTGCACCGAAGCCATCCTGTTCGAACCCGGCGCGCCCGCGCAAACGATAGCGCACCGGGTTGCCGATCGTCCCCAGGGCCTGCGTGCGCGGAGCAGCCGACGTCAACTGCTGCGTCAGGTGGAACAGCCAGCTCCCCGATGCACCAAGCGAAAGCGCACCTCTGGCCGTCTCGTGGCGATAACTGAGATCAAAATCGATCCCGTCGAGATGGTTGCGCGCCAGGTTGGCGTTGCGCGCATCGATCACGTAGCGGATCGAGCCTGCAGCAATGCCAAAGGGATTGCTGAAATCGGGGCTCGCATAGAAGCTTGCCACTTGCGCTGGCGACGGATTGGCCGTGATCAGCGGCTCGTAACGCGACCGCTGGGCCAGGAACGTGAAAGCATCGACCGCGGGATTGAAGATGCGATCCTTGTAGGAAATGTCGAACCACGTCGCGCTCATCGAAAGCCCCGGGATCTCAGGTGGCCTGAAGTCGACGCCAGCCGTCCAGGTCCGCGCGCGTTCCGGTCCGATCCCGGGATCATTGCCGAACAGGGCAATGACATTGCTACTGCCGGAGGGCGAACCGGGGTCTGTAACGGGTATCGGCACGACCTGGCTGAGCCCCGGACCCTGGCGCACGTCGAAGAAGCCGGGTGCACGAAACGAGGTGCCGTAGGACCCTCGCAGCGCAAGGCCTTGCACCGGCTCCCACGTCAGTCCGACCTTGGGATTGGTCGTTGTCCCGAAATCCGAGTAGCGCTCGATGCGTCCTGCCACCGACAGGTCGAGCCGGTGCACGCCTGCCATGCCCTGCCCAGGACCGACCAGGGGCGCACGAAGTTCGGCAAATCCGGCAAGCACATTGCGCGCCAGCGGGTATCCATTGTCGCCACTCGCGACAGGCGCAAGCGTCGTCTCATCCGCAAGGCTGCGCGAGCCGTAGCCCTCCTCGCGATACTCTCCCCCGAATGCCAGCGTCAGCGCTCCCCCCGGAAGCGCCAGGAGCGGCCCGTCGAACTTGAGACCGGCGGTCGTTTGGCGCGACCGCGCACTGGTCAGCGATGATCCGCGCACATAGTCGATCGTGGCCGCACTGGTGTAAGAGCCATCACCGAACACATTGAAGGCCTTGGCCGGATCGGGATCAGCGAGAGCCTGCGCGAGCCGGGCGCGATTGACGAGATTGTCCCGCAGCAGCTCTTCATGCTGGACGCCATGATTGCCATAAGCCTCGGCCCGCCATGCCCCGAAGCGTGCTTCCAGTGCGCCCGCGACCGTCCAGTTGGTGGCATGCGAACGATTGACCGTGGGCCCGAGGTCGTCCCGGAAATCATAACCGACGCGGATGGGCTGACCCGTTCCGATCGGATCGACATAGAACGGGTTGCTCACGGGCACGGTAACCTGCGAGCCGAAGACGATGTAACGCTGGTCCGAGCGGCGGTCGGCAGCAAACCCCTGGAGCCGCATTGTCAGCCACGACGACAGGTCCTGTTCAAGCGCGATAAGCCCTGCGTGACGGCGCGTGCGTGGCAGGATGTCGGTCAGGCGCCGACCGTCGCCAAGATTGCGCACTCCGGCAAGCAGATCACCTGGCGCAAGCGCCCTGCCATCCTGTCCGGCCGGTATGCCGAAGATTGCGCCATTGGCTGCCGTTATCGTGCCGGGATTGGCAAAGGCCTGGCGATAGTCAGGGCCCCCAAAGCGGGTAAGGTCCTCTGTTGCGTAGTCGCGGTCCTCGGCCGCGAGGCGGTCGCGGCGGTAGAATTCATAGGCCGCCATCAGGTTGCCGCCGCTCCAGCGCAGACCCGCGAGCTGACTTGCCTGCACCTCGCTGAAGCCGTCGGCCATGCCGATCCGAAACGATGTCTCGGCACCTTCGTATCCGCGCCGCAAGCGTACGTTGACCACGCCTGCAACAGCATCGGAGCCGTAGATGGCTGACGCACCATCTGCGAGGACTTCGATGCGTTCGATGGCACTGGCCGGTATCAGCGAAATGTCGACGATTGAGCTCGCGGCTCCCAGCGCCAGGCGATTGCCATCGACGAGCGTCAGGGTCGAGGTCGTGCCAAGCCCGCGCAGGTTGATGCTGGCACCCGAACCGATATTGGCATTGGCATTGTTCCGCTGGGTAAAGCCGAGTGTGCCTTCATTGGGGCCCCCGCCGAAGTTCTGCGGAAGGACCGATACCAGGTTCTGCACTGTGGCCCTGCCGCTTTCCTCGATCGCCCTTCGGTCGATCACGATCACGGCACCGCCCGCCGGCGCCGAGCCGCGAATGCGCGTGCCGGTTACCACGATATCGTCAGCCGTGCTGTCTGCGGATGCACCACGCGTTGGCGTTGACGGTCCTGCCGAGCGGATCGCGTAGCCTTGGCTCGTCGCGATGCCCTGAAGCCCCGAGCCTTCGAGGATCTTGCCCAGCGCACCTGCGAGCGTGTAGGTCCCCTGCACTGCAGGAGCGGTGCGGCCTGCCACAAGCTTGTCGTCCGCGACGATGGTCGCACCGGCCTTGGCTGCAAGATCGTGCAGCGATCGCGCCATGGCCTGCGCCGGCAGGTCCAGCGCAAGGGTATCAGCCTCCTGCGCGCCCGCAGGTGCTGCCGCCACCAAAGGTGCCGCCAGCATTGCGATGACCATGGCATGGGTTGATGTCTTGAACGTCATGATTGCCTCCCTCGCGTCCATCTCAGGGGACGCGCATCGGTTGGGACGACGTCGCGCGAAAACACCCGCCAGAATTTTTTCGTCGGGCATCGTCGCGGACGGCCCGCAGCCGGTCAGCCGGTCACCCCGTGATTGTGGAGATCATGCCGAGCCGTCAGCGCGCACCGATCCACCGCCGCCTTTCCTCTGTCCGGGAAGCAAATGAGGTCTTTTGCATTCAGAAGATGCCGCCGGTCGGACGGCACGCGGATCATTCACACGGTCCGCGAGGGGGCAGGAAGCTTCAGGCCGTGTCGATCACCAGCATGCCGGGGCGCTGCGTCACCCTGATTCCGCCCAGAGCCTCGAGAATGCTCGCAAAGCCTTCTGGATCGTCGAGGCGGATCGCACCTGCCAGAGTCCTGTTGGCCAGTGCAGGACTTGCGAGGCGAAGCTGAACAGCATTGCGCGCGTTGAGCAGGCTGACCGCCTCTCCCAGGGATATGCGGTTACCGGTCGTCATTGGCGGTTGTGCAGAAGAGTTTCGTTCGGAGTGATGCTCGGTCCCGGATGGCCCCGCTTCGATCATGTGAGTCCCGCGACCAAGGGTGTGCCGAGCGCCATCGGTGTTCTGCACCTGCACTTGGCCATCCAGGACCTCGACGCGCAGAGCATTTGTGGTGAGCGCAACATCCACTGTGCCTGCAGCACTGTCGACCCTGGTGCCTGCACCCATGATCTGCATGGCATCCGTGCCGCGCCGTGCCACACGGATGCGAACGCGACCGGCATCAATCGTAACCTGGCGGCTAGCTGAAGTGATGTTGGTTCGTGCCTTGCTTGTCCCATTGAGTGTCAGGGAGCTTCCATCGACAAGCTGCCATGTCCGCGTTTCGCCTGGGGCGGTAATGTATGTCCTGGCTTCAACCGTGGTTCCGACGCCGATGACCGTGTGGTCCCCTGAAAACCGCAAGGTCAGCAATCCCATGCCAAGCAACAGGCATGCGCCAACTGCGGCAAGCTGTTTGCTGCGTTGCAGGTGCAAGGGTGCACGGGTCAGCTTGCGCTCCTGGCCAAGGAGGCTCTGATCGAGGGCCATGCTATCGCGCCACGCGCGCTCCACTTCGGCATACGCGAGACGGTGTCGCAGATCGCTCGCAAGCCAAGTCTCGAAGCCGGGCGCACGCGCTTGACCGACGTTCTCGTTGCGCGCCAGCCACTCTGCCGCTTCATCGCGGATCTTGCCGGGAATCGGTTGCTTCGTCACCCGCGGTCAATCCTCGGCGAGATGCCGCGCCAAGGCCTTGAGCGCCCGGCTCATCTGTTTCTCCACGCCACGCACGCTCAACCCCGTCTGTTCTGCGATCTCGGCATAGCTATAACCATCGAGCCGACGGGCAAGGAAGATGTTTCGCGTGAGCGGCTTGAGACGGGCGAGTGCCTGCTCGAGCCGGGCAAGGCGATCGCGCGCTTCAAGTTGCGCCTGCAGATCGCATCCCGGATGAATGTCCTCGAACGGCTCGTGGCTGCATTGGTGCTGGCGCAACTCCTGCCTGACCAGGTCCTTGCGCGCGTTGTCTGCCGCAACCCGCACATAGCTGGTAAGGTTCTCGATCTGACGCTGTCGGCTGGTCATCAGGCGCACGAACACCTGCTGGACGAGATCCTCGGCCAGGGTCATTCCGGTCTTGTGAGCAAGCTTGCGCAGCAGCGAGGGGCGGGAGCGGCGGAACTCGGCCTCGATCGCCGCCAAGCCAGTTGGCAGCGCTTCTGGGGTGTTCTGGCCATGGCTGTCATGACCTGCCTGTGCTGCAAGAGGTTTCGTCAATCGCCAAGCCCCAGCCCGCGAGGCATTCCGGTGGTTGGCCGGATCCTGAGAACACGTCTGGAGACATGCGCCTTTGCCTTTGGCCCCGAAGGACTTGGACATGGACAAGGGCGATCCGGCCGCACGCAGCGACAGAAACAGCAAAGCTACCAGAGCAAGGTTCTCAGGCCTCGACGCAGCAAATCTTTGCCACGCCTTCGAAAACTATGACAGCATGGTTTCAAACGCAACGAGAATTTGAGCTCCACCGCACGGCCAATGGGATTATGGAATATCGGCCCGTCGACCTGCATTGTGCCGTAATATGGTCGCAGCGCCCCGCACTGGCGTCCCGACCTTGCAAAAAGGGCCGGAAGGGATTGCCCGCCTGCGCTGCAGGCGGCATTGGCCAGTGTCAGCGATCAGACTTGTGAGGACATTCGTGACAGAAGAAAGAAGGCGCATCACTGGTATGCTGAGCCTTGGAACCCGCGGCCTCACCCTAACGACTGCCAACAACGAGCTCTGGATAGTGCAGACGGATCGGCCGGCAGATGAATTGATTGGAGATTCAGTCACTGTTGAAGGCACAGTCACGGGCTTTGATCGCATTCGCGCCGATTGGATCGGTGCCAACTAATCTCGGGCTGCGGCTCGTGCAGCAGAGCTGCGCCTGGCTCTCGCCTTCCTAGTTGCACTGGTTCCATCAAGCATATCTGCCCAGTCCTGCATCATCCGGCGGCGGGGCATGAGGTACTCAGCAGCGTTGTAGGCTCCGCGCACGTCATTCTGCTCAGAGTGAGCCAACTGAAGTTCGACCCAGTCTTCATGGAATTTCCTTACCCAGATCGGCGGTTTTCCAAACTCCACGAGCTGCTCATTGGCCCAGGTGCTGGCCAGTCCCCGAAAACCGTGCACTGTTTGCCGGCTGTGGAATCCCAGCCGATACAAGGCATAGATCATGGTGTTTTCGGAAAGCGGCTTGTCCGCATGGGCGCCTGGGAAGACATAAGCTCCCGACGCAATCTCGATCCGGCTTTTTGCAATTTTTGCGGCCTGTATCGAAAGCGGGACGAGGTGCTCCCGCCCCATCTTCATTCGCTCGGCCGGTATCCTCCAGAGCGGTGCGTTACCATCAAGGTCCTCAAACTCGGTCTTTACCGCTAGCCTCAGCTCTTTTGTTCTGACCCATGTGAGCAGCGCAAACATGAGCGCATCGCGCGTTATCGACGACCTCCGGTCTCCCGCTTCTTGGTACGTCCGTACCTTGTCCACAAAAGAGGGCAACTCCGTCAAAGGCAGACGGCTCATGTGCTTGACGCGTGGCCTGGGCTTCAATGCACCCTTGAGGTTCGCGGTCGGATCATGTGAGGTGAGGCCACAGGCAATGGCAAACTGGAAGACTTGTCCGACGCCCTGCTTTGCGCGCCGGCTTATGTCGAGTGCTCCACGCGCTTCCACTTTGCGGACCATATCCAAGACTTCTGGTGGCGTAATTGTATGTATGAGTTTGTTGCCCAGCGCTGGAAAGACATCGCGTTGCATCCGCGACCAGACCCTTTCAGCGTGTGCGGGGTCCAGCGAAGTCTTGCGATTCTCGTGCCACTGCGTGGCCACGGAAAGGAACGTCATTCCGGAAGGATCCGCCTCCGACTTGTTGCTGGACGGATCTCGCCCTTCGCCCAGCAATGCCTTCGCCGCTTTGCGTTTTGAACGGGCAGCGCTGATGCTGATGGCAGGGTACGGCCCAAACGATAGGAGCTTTTCCTTCCCGGCGTAACGGTACTTCATGCGCCACAGCCTCTTTCCATTGGGCTGTATCAAGAGGAAAAGCCCCTCTCCATCGGCTAGCTTGTACGGTCGTTCGCCCGGCTTTGCGTTCTTCAACTGAAGCTCTGTAAGAGGCATGGGGGTATCGCTCCTTTCGATACTCCGCAAAAATACCCCCAAAATACCCCCAAGCCAAAATCGGCAGCATGGGGACGCGTTCGAGAGCTTGCGGACGCGAATCACCCGCAAACCTCTGCTTTTTCGCCGAATTTTGGAAGGATGCGGAAGCTTGGGAATGCTTCCGGACGATGCCGTTGGTAGCGGAGGAGGGACTCGAACCCCCGACACGCGGATTATGATTCCGCTGCTCTAACCAGCTGAGCTACTCCGCCCCAAAGGGCCGTCCGGGCGCCGGTGCGCTGGACAGGCGCGGCACATAGGGGGCGCGCGGCGATTGGTCAACCACCCTCTTTGCCGCGAAAGCGCCATGTGCCCAAACTTTCCCAATGCGGCCCGCGATAGAGGTGCAGGCCCAGCCCGGTGAAGCGGAAGCGGCGGCGTTCCAGGACCGGCTCCAGCGCCGCCTGGAGCGCGCGGGCGGCTTCGGGCGTGACCTTGTTCTGGACGGTGATGTGCAGGCGCGGCGGGTGGCGGTCCTGCGCGGTCAGCGCGCCGTGGAAGCGGTCCGCGATCAGGCCGCGCACTTGCAGCATGCCGGGGCTGGACAGCGCAATCGCCGTGCCCTTGCCCAGGTTCATCAGGCCCGTCACCTCGCACAGCGGCGGGGCGAATTCGCCAGCGACGCTGCCCAGCATGGCCAGCAGTTCGGCGCGCAGCGACGGCGCGAAGCTGTGGAACAGGGTGACGTGCGCCTTCAGCCAGTTGCGTTCGGGCGGAAAATGGGCGCGGCGCAGGCCATCGGCCCAGGACAATACACCCGGCGGAAGTTCCGCCGTGACGATAAAAGGCGCAGGCGGCGAAGCCTGGGGAGCGTCGGAGAGGGGAGAGCGCTCCGCCACCTGCGCCAGGGGGCTCAGACCAGCTCGGCCGGCTGCTGCGCGTCTTCGGTCAGCGCGGCCAGAAGCTTTTCGGGCGCGGTTTCGCCGTAGGGATCGCTGTCCGAGCCATCGTCGTTGATGCCCGGTTCCTCGAACCAATGAGTGATCGTGTTGTCATCCACGATCATCGCGTAGCGCCAGCTGCGCATGCCGAAGCCGAGGTGGTCCTTGTCGATCAGCATGCCCATCCGACGCGTGAAGTGGCCCGAACCATCGGGCAGCAGCTTGACCTTTTCAAGGCCGAGGTGCTTGCCCCACTGGTACATGACGAAGGCATCGTTGACCGACAGGCAGTAGACTTCGTCCACGCCGGCGGCCTTGAACACATCGTACAGGCGTTCGTAGTTGGGGCACTGTTCGTTGCTGCAGGTCGGCGTGAAGGCGCCCGGCAGCGAGAAGACGACCACCTTCTTGCCGGCGAATGCATCGCGCACCGGCAGGTCCTGCCAGCGGAACGGGTTCGGCCCGCCGAGCGATTCGTCGCGGACGCGGGTCTTGAGAGTGACATCGGGAATGGTGCGGTTGATCATCGGAGGGGTTCCTTTGCAGTGCTTGAAGGCCAGATAGGCGCCGCCCAAAAATCGATCCAACAGGACAATGTGGATTGTTTGATCGCTAAATTCGATCAACAACCCCGCTTGCCAAGCGCCCTTCCCCCGCCCCACACTCCGCCCAAATCCGGGAGGAGAGGATCATGTCGCACCGCCGTTTCCGCACTCGTCTGCTTGCGCTC
Organism: Novosphingobium sp.; assembly: GCF_041905565.1. Classification (GTDB taxonomy): domain Bacteria; phylum Pseudomonadota; class Alphaproteobacteria; order Sphingomonadales; family Sphingomonadaceae; genus Novosphingobium. The sequence continues at coordinate 41,392 of NZ_JAYRKX010000008.1, forward strand.
AGCGCGCTGGCCCCGCTGGCCCTGGGCAATGCCCCCGCGCCAACGCCTGAGGCGCCCAAGCCAGCCTCTGCCGCCACGCTCGCCGCGCAGAAGGCCGCCGCTGCCGCCCTGCCCGCCGACGATGGCCGCGACGGCGAATTTTCCAGCCGGGGGTTCATCGCCACCCCCGCCGATCCGCTGATCAAGGATGCCAAGGGCAAGCCGGTTTGGCACATCGCCGCCTATGACTGGATGAAAGGCGATGCCCCGCCCAGCGTCCACCCCTCGCTCTGGCGCGAGATGAAGTACCTGGGCAAACACGGCCTGTTCAAGGTGAGCGATGGCGTGTGGCAGGTGCGCGGGTTCGACGTATCGAACATGACCGTGATCCAGGGCCAGACCGGTTGGATCCTGGTCGATCCGCTGACCAACCGCGAAACCGCGGCAGCGGCGCTGAAGCTGGTCAACGAACAGCTGGGCACCCGGCCGGTGACGGCGGTGATCTACAGCCACAGCCATGCCGATCACTATGGAGGGGTGCGCGGCGTGGTGAACGAGGCGGACGTGACCGCGGGCAAGGTGGCGATCATCGCGCCCGAACACTTCATGGCCGAAGCCGCGTCCGAGAACATCATGGCCGGTCCGGCGATGGGGCGGCGCGCGCTGTTCCAGTTCGGCGGCGGGATCAAGCCCGGGCCGCAGGGGCAGATGGGCAGCGGGATCGGCATGGGCGTGGCCGGCGGGGAAACCACCCTGATCGCCCCGACCGATACCATCACCCGCACCGGCGAAACCCGCAACGTGGACGGCGTGCCGCTGGAATTCCAGATCGTGTCGGGCAGCGAAGCGCCAAGCGAGCTCAACGTCTATATCGTCCCGAAGAAGGCGTTCCTGTCTGCGGAGATGAGCACCTGCTCGCTGCACAACATCCTCACCCCGCGCGGGGCCAAGGTGCGCAACGCGCACGCCTGGGCGGGCTACCTCGACGAGGCGCTGCGGCTTTACGGCGAGCGCAGCGATGTGGTCCTGTCGAGCCATTGCTGGCCGCGCTTTGGCCAGGGCGAAGTGGCGCAGATGCTGGCCAGCCAGCGTGACAACTATCGCTACCTGCATGACCAGACCGTGCGGCTGATGAACAAGGGCGAGACCCAGGCCGAAATCGCCGAGGCACTGAAGCAGCCCAAGGAGCTGGCCGAGCAGTGGTACAACCACGGCTATTACGGCACTTACAGCCACAACTCGAAAGCGATCTACCAGTTCTACCTCGGCTGGTACGATGCCAATCCGGCCAACCTGAACCCCTGGCCGCCGGCCGAACGCGCCAAGCGCAGCGTCGCGGCGATGGGCGGCGCGGCCAAGGTGCTGAAGCTGGCGAAGCAGGCCATGGCCCAGGGCGATTACCGCTGGTCGAGCGACCTGCTCAACCAGCTGGTGTTCGCCGATCCGGCCAACCAGGCGGCACGCGCCCTGCTGGCCGACAGCTATGAACAGCAGGGTTACCAGGCCGAAAGCGGGATCTGGCGCAACCAGTTCCTGCAGGCCGCGCGCGAGCTGCGCGATCCGCTCAAGGGCGCTTTCCCAACCGGCAGCCCCGACATGATCGCCGGGGTCCCCACCCTGCTCCTGCTCGATACGCTGGCGACCCGGTTCGATCCGGCGAAGCTGGGCGGGCGCAAGCTGGGGATCAACCTGGTCATGCCCGACCGCAAGGAGAGCGCCGGGGTGGAACTGACCGGGACCACCATGTTCAACCGGATGGAGCCGCTGGCGAATCCCACCGCGACGATCACCGCGCCGCGCCGGGTGCTGCTGGGCCTGCTGTTCCTGAAACTGCCGCTGGAACAGCTGGAAATGGCTGGCCTGAAGGTGGAAGGCGACCGCGCCGCGGTGCAGGCCTGGCTCGATGGGATCGAACCACAGGGCGGCATGTTCAACGTGGTCGAACCGTAACCTGCCGCTTGACCCGCCGCCCGCGCATTCGATACTGAAGGACCAGCCGAGCGCGCGGTCAATCGAACTGGAAAGGCCGTCAATGCCGCTTTCTTTCCGCCGCGCCTTGATTGGCGCGGCCTTGTCCCTGGTGCTGGCCGGTCCATGCCATGCTCAGTCCTTCGCCAGCAAGTTCACCACCGAACAAGTGCGGCGGGTCGCCCTGGCGGGACCGGCCGCGCCGTTCAAGACGGCCGAAGTGACCAAGCTGGCCAACGGCAATCCGGTGGCCGTGCTGATCACGCCGGGCGGAGTGGTCGTGTCGGTGTTCGGCTGGACCTGCGCCAGCACGGGTTGCGAGGAGGCACGCCTGCTTGCCACGGTCAGCCCTCCGGCGGGGACCGACCGCCAGCAGCTGGTCGATCGCTTCAACGAACAACCCCGCTGGGCTGCCGCCTATGTCGATGGCGACAAGGTGACCCTGCGCGGCAGCCTGTTCTATTCGGACGGGATCAGCGATGCCAACCTGGCCCAGTATCTGGCGTCGATGGCGCACCACGCCGCCCGCCTGGCCGCGGGGCAGTCCTGATGCGCCGCCCCCTTACCGCCGCCGCCGCGCTGGCGCTGACGCTGGGCGGCGTTACCCAGGCCGGGAGCGCCCCCGCCGGCCCCGCCGCCGCAGCCCCCCTGCCGGCGCAGCCCGCCCGCCTGGTCCGCTATGACGAAGCGCAATTGCGCGCCATCCTGGCCGACATGGGCTGGAAGGCGGAAACCGCGAGCACTGGCAAGGCGCCCGCCCTTGGCGTCTGGTCCAAGGTTGGCCTGCCGTACCAGATTGCCGGGGTTCAGTGCGCCGATGCGGCGGGCCAGACCTGCGAGGCGATCCGGCTGCGCTACCGCAATACGCTGCGCCATGCCGATGCCGCGGGGATGGCACGGCGGCTCAATGCCAAGCAGTATTTCCTGCGGGCAGCCTACTGGGCCGCGCCCGGCGGCGGCGTGCCAATCCTTGAACCGGAACGGATCATCATCCTGAAAGGCGGGGTCAGCGCGGCCCAGATCAAGGCCAACCTGGTCGAGTTTGAAGACTGGATAGTGAAGCTGGTTCCGGGGATCGGACTGGATTTGCCGGTGACCTACACCGGCCCCCGCCCGGAACGCGCCCCGGCTCCGGCCCCGCCCCCGCCACCAGCCGCGCCAGCAGGCTCTGGCCTGGCGCCGGGCATGTACAGCATGACCATGTCGACCGAATCCGGTTCGCTCAGCCAGAACATCTGCCTGACTGCGTCCGATGTGCGGCAGTCGATCCCGAAGATCGCGGCAGACATGACCAATGGCGGCTACGGCTGTTCGGTGTCCGGCAATGGCTTCGGCTCGGCGCAGATGCAATGCACCGGGCGGATTGTCGAAGGCAACATCTCCGCCAGCGGGATGAGCACCAGCCTGCGCTTTTCGGGCAACGCGTTGGTCAATACCGATGGAATGGGCGGGCGGGCGCGCATCCAGTTCCAGGGCAGCGCCAGCCGCACCGGGGATTGCTAGCGCCGCAGCGTCAGAAGTCGCCGCGTTCCTTGCGGATCGTGTACCACTTTTCCACGTTGACGTTGTGCTGTTCCAGCGTGGAGGCAAACTGGTGTCCGCCGGTGCCATCGGCCACCATGTACAGCGCGTCGGTCTGCGCCGGGTGCAGCACGGCGGCAATCGAATCCTTGCCCGGATTGGTGATCGGCCCCTTGGGCAGCCCGATCATCGAATAGGTGTTGTAATCGTTCACCGCCTGGATCTCGCTCTGGCGGATGCGGCGGCCCAGCGGTTTGCCCTTGGTGATCGGATAGATGATCGTCGGGTCGGCCTGGAGCATGATCCCCTGGCGCAGCCGGTTGGAATAAAGGCCCGCAACCACCGTCCGCTCGCTCGGCTTGCCGGTTTCCTTTTCGACGATCGAGGCGAGTGTCAGCGCTTCCTCGGGCGTCCTGACCGGCAGGTTGGGATCGCGCCCGGCCCACAGTTCGGCGAGCGTGCGCTGCATCGCCGCCTGCATCCGCAGCAGCACCGCCTGGCGGCTTTCGCCGCGGTCGATCTCGTAGGTATCGGGCAGGATCGAGCCTTCGGCCGGAACCTCGATGCTGCCGGTCAGCTGCGGATTGGCCATCAGCCGCTCGTAAACCATGATCGAGGGCATGCCTTCGGGCACGGTCACGAAGCGGCGCAGCACTTCATCGCCCTGGATGATCGACAGGATCTTTGCCGGGCTGGCGCCCTTGGGCAGCATGAATTCGCCGGCCTTGATCGGCGCGCCAACGCCGAACACCCGCGCGCGCAGCTTGAAGAAGCTGGCGGACCGGATCGCCCCGCCCTTTTCCAGCTTGGCCGCGACGCTGGCCAGGCTGGAGCCGTCGGGAACGATGAACGGGGTGTCCTTGGCCAGTGGGCCTGACGTGTACCAGCCGGAAACGAACCAGCCGAGCAACAGGACGACCGCCAGAACGGCGGCCAGGACACCCCGACGGATCATCAGTCTTCCAGCGCCTTCACGATCACGCTGGCATTGGTTCCGCCAAAGCCGAAGCTGTTGTTGAGCGCGGCGCGGACCTTGCGCTTGCGCGCCACCTTGGGCACCAGGTCGACGCCCTCGGTCCCTTCATCGGGATTGTCGAGGTTGAGCGTCGGCGGCACCACCTGGTCGCGGATCGCGAGGATGCAGAAGATTGTTTCCACCGCGCCCGCGCCGCCCAGCAGGTGGCCGATCGCGCTCTTGGTGCTGCTCATCGAGGCGCCCGACAGGTCATCGCCCAGCACGCGCTTGACCGCGCCCAGTTCGATCGTGTCGGCCATGGTCGAGGTGCCGTGGGCGTTGACATAGTCGATGTCGCCCGGTTCCATCCCGGCCTTGCGCATCGCCATGCGCATCGACAGTTCCGCGCCCTTGCCTTCCGGGTGCGGGGCGGTGACGTGATAGGCATCGCCCGACAGGCCATAGCCGACCACTTCGGCATAGATCTTCGCGCCGCGCGCCTTGGCGTGCTCGTATTCTTCCAGCACCACCACGCCCGCGCCTTCGCCCATGACGAAGCCGTCGCGGTCCTTGTCATAGGGGCGGCTGGCCTGCTCGGGCCGGTCGTTGTAGCTGCAATTGAGCGCGCGGGCCTGGGCAAAACCGGCCACGCCGAGCGGGTTGACCGTGCCTTCCGCACCGCCCGCCAGCATCACGTCGGCATCGCCGTCCTTGATCATCCGCGCGGCATCGCCGATCGAATGGGCGCCGGTCGAACAGGCGGTGACCACGGCGTGGTTCGGCCCCATCAGCCCGTACTTGATCGAGACCTGGCCCGAGATCAGGTTGATCAGGCGGCCATGGACGAAGTGCGGCGAAACGCGGCCCGGGCCCTTTTCATGCAGGACGATCGATTCGCTTTCGATCCCCGGCAGACCGCCGATGCCCGAACCGATCGAGCAGCCGGTGCGCAGCTTGAGGTCTTCGTCCATATCGGCCAAGCCGGCGTCTTCCAGCGCCTGTCCGGCGGCATCGATGCCATAGACGATGAATGGATCAACCTGGCGCTGGACCTTGTGGTCCACCCGCTTGCCCGGATCGAAGCCGTATTCGTGATCCGGCCCCTTCACTTCGCAGGCGATCGTGCACTTGTGGCCTTCGGTGTCGAACCGCGTGATCGGGCCTGCGCCGCTCTTGCCGGCGATCAGGTTCTTCCACGTGGTTTCCACATCACCGCCCAGCGGCGTGACAAGGCCCAGTCCGGTTACGACAACACGGCGCATTCCAGTCTCCAAGTTCCCTAAACGCAACAGGCCCAGCCCGCTATGGGCTGAGCCTGTCGTTACCCTGCCGCTCCGTCAACACGGAACTGTCGCACAGCTGCGCGAACCCGCGGCCAGGGCATGTGGCTGAGGCAATCAGCCCTTGTTGCTGTTGATGTAGCTGATCGCGTCGGCGACGGTGCTGATCTTTTCAGCGGCGTCGTCGGGGATCTCCACGCCGAACTCTTCTTCGAACGCCATGACCAGCTCGACGATGTCGAGGCTGTCGGCGCCCAGGTCGTCGATGAAGCTGGCGTCTTCGGTCACCTTGTCGGCTTCGACGCCGAGGTGTTCGACCACAATTTTCTTAACCCGATCGGCGGTGTCGCTCATGGATGTGTCCCTTCGTGAACGGCAGATTAAATTGTCAGGCCACGCCCTAGAGAACGGCAAAGGCGCTGGCAAGTGGCTTGGCGCAGGGAAAGCTGGGGAATGCCGGGTGCATTGGTATTTATCCCTCGCCAGCTTCGTCGGCACCTCCTATTCCTGCTCCACGTCCGCGCTTCAAAACTCAGGAGAATATCGTGCCTGCAAGACTTGTCCGCATCGCGGCGCTGGCCGCCGTCGGCCTGACGGTGCTTGCCGCCGGCGGCGCCACGGCCGCCGATCCGGCCCCCGCCGTCTCGCTGGCCGACGCGTCGGGCGCGCATATCGCGCTACTGCGCCAGGCCGTGCCCGATGGCTGGGTGGAAGGACAGTTCACCGCATGGAACGATGCCGGCGAACAGACCGATGCCGATAACCGCCCCGAATGCACGAGCGGGCCGGGCCACGAGGATCTGCCGAACATGTTCGGCGGCATGATCAAGGCCTTTTCCGACGGGGCAAGCTGCACCGTGACCGCCTATGAGCCTGGCTCGCTGCGCTTTGGCATGGTGTGCAACAAGGACGGCAAATCCCTGGCCTACGATGCGTCGGGCAGCTTCAGCGCCGGGCAGATCGATTTCCTGGTCAAGCTGAAGGCGACCGGACCGGACGCGCCGGACCTCGGCTCGATGCGGCTGGTGGCCAAGCGGGTGCGCGATTGCACCGCTGACGAACTGGCGAAGGCCGCCAAGCACGACCCGGAGACCTGATGCGCCTCGCCTAGGCGCCGGCGTGCGCGGCCAGCTGCCCCCGCGCCTGGGCATTGCGATCGAGCCGGCCCAGCCCGGCGGCGGCAGCGCCATATTTCGGGGCCAGGTCCAGCACCTTGCTATAGCCCGCTTCAGCCGCCTGCGCGCCGCTTTCGCCCAGCGATTCGGCACATAGCGCAAGGTTGAACTGCGTCGGCACGTGGCCGGGATTGGCCGCACCCACTTGCGCCCAGGCGGCGCAAGCGGCGCGCGGATCGGTCTTGGTCAGCTTGACCGCCCGCTTGAACCGGTCGCTATCCGACTTTGACAGGCCCTTGCGGTTTTCGTCGACCCGGATTGCAGCGTCGGTAAAGCGCGGCGCGAACTCGGGACGGAGCCGGTCGACATACCGCGCGATCAGGTCGCGGACCACGTCACCGCGCGAGCGGGGCGGATTCTCATCCCCCTCGCACGAGGCGTGCTCGGCCTGTTCGGGCGCGTCGTCGGAATGGATCAGGGTGCCGTCGGGCTGGACCACGCGCAGGCTCACCTGCAAGGTGATGCGGCGGCGCGAACACTTGATCTCGCGCTGTTCCTTGCGCAGGCATTTGCCCTCGCCGTGCTTTTCAGCGCAGGTCTCGCGCTTTTCGGTGTAGCGCTGGAACTGGACATCGGCATCGGCCGTGCCGCGCAGCAGCGCATCGCCGCCGCCGCTGGCCGTGGCGGCGGGCAGCACCCGGAAATAGGGTCCGCCATCCAGGCTGATCGCGCGCAGCATGTCTTCCAAGCGGATCGTCACCGCCGCGCCTTCGCTGCCGCCGAAGCCATCGACCACGATCGAGCGCAGCGCGGCCAGCCGGTCGTTACGGGCGGGGTTCAGGCCGAACACTTGCACCACTTCGGCCAGGGCGGGCCCGGCGGACAGCACACTTGCCAAGGCGGCAATCGACAGGATGACAGAACGCACGGCAAATCCCCCACCGGATCGCGCACCCGGTGCAGGGAATGCCAAGCAGCAAGTGCCGCCGTCAACCGCAAAAGGATCGGGTTATCAACCCTTTTGCGGTTCGATCACGCGCAGGTGCAACTCGCGCAGCTGCTTCGGCTCGGGCAGGCTGGGCGCGCCCATCAGCAGGTCTTCGGCGCGCTGGTTCATCGGGAACAGCGTGATTTCGCGCAGGTTCTGCACCCCGCACAGCAGCATGACCATGCGGTCGACCCCGGCGGCCATCCCGCCATGCGGCGGCGCGCCATACTGGAACGCGCGGTACATCCCGCCAAAGCGTTCCTCGACGTCCTGCTGCGACAGGCCGACCTTTTCGAAGGCGGCGACCATCAGGTCCGGGTGCTGGTTGCGGATCGAACCCGAAGCGAGTTCGTAGCCGTTGCAGACCATGTCGTACTGATATGCCTTGATGGTCAGCGGGTCCTGGGTCTGCAGCGCTTCCAGCCCGCCCTGCGGCATCGAGAACGGGTTGTGCGCGAAGTCCAGCTTCTTGTTGTCCTCGTCCCATTCGAAGAACGGGAAATCGATAATCCAGCAGAACCGGAAGGAGTCCTTGTCGATCAGGTCAAGCTGTTCGCCCACGCGGTTACGCGCCTGGCCGGCCAGCTTCGCGGCCTGGTCTTCCTTGCCCGCGGCAAAAAAGGCGCCGTCATCCGGGCCAAGGCCCAGCGCATCCCACAGCGCGGCCATCTTGTCCTCGCCGTGGTTCTTGGCGATCGGGCCGCCGAATACGCCGCCCTTGCGGGTGGCATAGCCAAGGCCCGCATGGCCTTCGCTGCGCGCCCAGTCGTTCATCTCGTCGAAGAACTTGCGCGACAGACCGGCGGTATTCGGCGCGGGGATCAGGCGGACCACGCCGCCGCCGCCCACGATCTTTTCGAACAGGCCGAAACCGGACTGGGTGAATTCGCTCGTCACGTCGCGGATCACCAGCGGGTTGCGCAGGTCCGGCTTGTCCGAGCCATAGTCGAGCATCGCCTGGGCATAGGGGATGCGCGGGAATTCGCCCGCCGGAGTGACCTTGCGGCCACCCGCAAACTTTTCGAAGATCCCGGCCATGACCGGCTCCATCGTTTCCCAGACTTCTTCCTGGGTGACGAAGCTCATTTCGAGGTCGAGCTGGTAGAATTCGCCCGGCAGGCGGTCAGCGCGCGGATCTTCGTCGCGGAAGCAGGGGGCGATCTGGAAATAACGGTCGAAGCCCGCGACCATCAGCAGCTGCTTGTACTGCTGCGGGGCCTGCGGCAAGGCAAAGAACTTGCCCGGGTGAATGCGGCTCGGCACCAGGAAGTCGCGCGCGCCTTCGGGGCTGGAGGCGGTCAGGATCGGGGTCGAGAATTCGTTGAAGCCGATGTCTTCCATCGCCCGGCGCGTTTCGCGGATCACCGCGGTGCGGGTCATGATGTTGGCGTGCAGCGTCTCGCGCCGCAGGTCGAGGAAGCGATAGCGCAGGCGCACATCCTCGGGATATTCCTGTTCCCCGGCAACCGGCAGGGGCAGTTCCTCCGCCCGGCTCAGCACCGTGGCGGCGCGGGCATAGACCTCGATCTCGCCGGTCGGCAGGTTCGGGTTGACGGTGCCGGCGCTGCGGGCCTTGACCTCGCCGTCGATGGTGACCACCGATTCCACGCGCAGGCCTTCCAGCACGGCCAGCGCCGGGCTGTCGGCATCGGCGACGATCTGGGTCATGCCGTAATGGTCGCGCAGGTCGACGAACAGCACGCCGCCGTGGTCGCGCTTGCGATGGACCCAGCCCGACAGGCGGATGGTCTGGCCTACGTCACTGGCGCGAAGCGCGCCGCAGGTGTGCGAACGATAAAGATGCATCGAAACTCTTTCCAATCGGCCCGCTTTCAGGCAGGGGCGAAAGCGCGGCTAACAGGCGATGGCCGCGACTTTGTCAAGCCGCGAGCCCGCACGGGCTCACTTACAGATAAGAACCATGAAGATACACCCCCTGATTACCACTTCCGACGCCCTTGCCGAGCTGTGCGAGCGCCTGTCCCACGCCGACTATGTCTGCGTCGACACCGAGTTCATGCGCGAGAACACCTACTGGCCGGAACTCTGCCTGATCCAGATCGCGGACGACAAGGAAGCCGCCGCGATCGATCCGCTGGCCAAGGACATCGACCTGTCGCCGCTGCTCGACCTGCTGGTTGACAACGAGGACGTGCTGAAGGTGTTCCACGCCGGCGGGCAGGATGTGGAAATCATCTACAATTTCACCGGCAAGACCCCGCATCCGATCTTCGACACCCAGATCGCGATGATGGCGATCAGCCAGAGCGAGCAGATCGGCTATTCCAACCTGGTCGAAAGCTGGCTGGGCCTGCAGATCGACAAGGGCGCCCGCTTTACCGACTGGTCGCGCCGCCCGCTGACCGAACGGCAGATCGAATATGCCATCGGCGACGTGACCCACCTGTCGCTGATCTTCCCGAAGATGCTGCAGCGCCTGATCAAGACCGGGCGCGGCGCCTGGCTTGACATCGAGATGGAAAAGCTGGCCGATCCGGCCAACTACAAGAACGATCCCGACCTGTCGTGGCAGCGGATCAAGGCCGCCGGGCGCAACCCGGCGATGCTTGGGCGGCTCAAGGCCCTGGCCCACTGGCGCGAGCTGGAAGCCCAGGACAAGAACATCCCGCGCGGCCGCATCGCCCGCGACGAAACCCTGGCCGACCTCGCCAGCCATCCGCCCAAGGTCCAGGCCGACCTTGCCAAGGTGCGCGGCCTGTCTGGCGCCTGGAAGGACAACGAGATCGGCAAGCGACTGATGGCCGCGCTGGACGGCGCCAAGCCGCTGACCGATGCCGAACTGCCGCCGCGCACCCCGCGCGGCGCGCCGCTGGGCAAGGAAGGCGCGCTGGTCGCCGACCTGCTCAAGCTGCTGCTCAAGATCCGCAGCCGCGAGATTGACGTGGCCTCGCGCCTGCTGGCGCGCAGCGAAGACCTGGAACTGCTGGCCGCAGGCGTGCGCGAGCTGCCGCTGCTCCAGGGCTGGCGCTATGACGTGTTCGGCAAAGACGCGCTGGAACTGGTCGAAGGCAAGACCGCCTTCGCCGTGGTCAAGAACAAGCTGAAGATGGCACACATCGACGAAATCGGCGGCTCGCCTGCGGCGGCACCCACACCGGCGGATCCGGCGCAGTGACCACTTACCTGCCCACGCTCAAGCAGCTGCAATACCTCGTCGCGCTGCATGAACATGGGCACTTCGGCCGGGCGGCCGATGCCTGCTTCGTCTCGCAGTCCACCCTGTCGGCGGGGCTGCGCGATCTCGAAACACTGCTGGGCGTGGTGCTGGTCGAGCGGACCAAGCGCGCGGTGCGGTTTACCCCGCTGGGCAATGCCGTGGTCGCCAAGGCCCACCGCCTGCTGCGCGAGGCCGAGGAACTGTCCGACATGGTGCAAAGCGCCGGGCAGCCGCTGTCAGGCGAAATGCGGATGAGCGTGATCCCCACGATCGCCCCGTTCCTGCTGCCCCGGATGCTGCCCCGCCTGCGCCGCGAACGCCCGGCGCTCAAGCTGTACCTGCGCGAGGAAACCAGCGCGGCGGCAATCGAAAGTCTGCACCACGGCCGCAGCGACTGCGTGCTGCTGGCGCTGCCCTTCCCCACGGGCGAGGTCGAGAAGGAAACGATCGAGCTCGACGCGCTGTGGGTCGCCTTTCCCAAGGACGATCCGCGCGATCCGCCCGAGGAGATTTCCCCGGACCTGATCGACGAAAACCGCCTGCTGCTGCTGGAAGACGGCCACTGCCTGAAAGAGCACGCGCTGGCGGCCTGCAACCGCCCGGAACTGCGCGCTTCGGCCACGATGATCGGGACCAGCCTGCACACCCTGGTGCAGATGGTGGACAATGGCCTGGGGCTGACCATGCTGCCAGAAATGGCGCTGGATGCCGGCATCCTCAACGGCACCGACGTGGTCGCCCGGCCGCTGAAAAGCGAAACCGCCAACCGCGAAATCGCGCTGGTCTGGCGCAAGAACAGCCCCCGCGCCGATGAATTCCGGATGCTGGCGGAAGAACTGCGCGCGGGCTGAACGCCCGGCTCAATCCATGTGCTTGAGGCCGACCCGCAGGTAATCCCAGCCGGTAATCACGGTCAGCGCCGCCGCCGCCCACAGGGTGGTCAGGCCCACGGTGTGCGGAAAATTGACCACCAGCGACCCGACCGGCACGGTCCAGCCGGGCAGCGCCTGGCCCAGGATCAGCGCGCCCAGGCAGACCATCTGGAAGGTGGTCTTCCACTTGGCCAGCCGGCTGACCGGCACCGACACGCGCAGCCCGCCGAGGAATTCGCGCAGGCCCGACACCGCGATCTCGCGAATCAGGATCACCAGACCGGCGATCACGTGCATGTCGCCCACATAGGGGCCGGTCAGCACGCCCTGCGCGCTGAGCACCAGGATCACCGCGGCAACCATGATCTTGTCGGCAATCGGATCGAGGAACTGGCCCAGCTTGCTGACCGTGCCCTGCGCGCGGGCCAGATAGCCGTCGAAATAATCGGTAATGCCCATCAGGCAGTACAGGGAAAAGGCCACGCCGTAGCCGAACTCCCACTTGGGCCACCACAGCAGCGCCACCAGCAGGGGCACAGCGACGATCCGCGACAGGGTCAGCAGGTTGGGCAAGCTCAGCATTTGTACTTGCATAGCGATCCAACGCGCTGCGCAAAAGGGTGAAGAAACGCTTGTCCCGTAACAATCTGCCGCTAGGGTCCGCCCCGAAACGGGAAGCCCTGAACCAATCCATGACCACCCAGACCCACCTGATCCGCAGCCGGCGCTTCGTGCCGCTGTTCGTGACCCAGCTGCTCAACGCCTTCAACGACAACCTGTTCAAGAACGCGATGGTCCTGTTCGTGGTCTACGAGGTCTATCGCAGCGAACAGGCCGAAGCCCAGTTCAGCGCGATTGCCTCGGGCCTGTTCATCCTGCCGTTTTTCCTGCTTTCGGCCATCGCCGGGCAACTGGCCGACATGCGTGACAAGGCGCGGATCATCCGCATCGTCAAGGCGGCGGAAATCGGCATCATGCTGGTCGGCGCGGCCGGGCTGTACCTGGCCTGGGAAGGCTTTCACACCACCACCGTGGCGATCCCGCTGATGCTGCTGGCGCTCACCGGCATGGGGGTCCATTCCACTTTCTTCGGCCCGATCAAGTACGCGATCCTGCCGCAGCACCTGCACCAGGACGAAGTGCTGGCCGGCACCGGCCTGGTCGAGGCGGGAACTTATATCGCGATCCTGGCCGGCACGATCATCGCCGGGTGGATCCCGGTCGAATGGGCCGCCGCAGCGGTAATCCTGACCGCACTGGTCGGCTACGCGGTCAGCCGCGAAGTTCCGCCCGCCCCGCCCTTCAACCAGCCCGAACCGCTGGACTATCACTTCGTCCGCGCCTCGATCACGCTGGTGCGCAACACCAGCCATGACCGCCGGGTGTTCCTGGCAATCATGGCGATCAGCTTCTTCTGGACGGTCGGCACGGTGCTGTTCGTGCAGTTCCCGCCGCTGGCCAAGAACGTCCTGTCGGCCAGCAAGGAAGTCGCCAGCCTGTTTCTGGTGATCTTCTCGGTCGGGGTGGCGATCGGCTCGATGTCGGTCAACGCGCTGCTCAAGGGCACGGTTTCGGCGCGTTATTCGCCGCCTTCGGTCATCGTCATGGGGCTGTTCGTTGTCGCCTTCTTCGAGGTCTGCCGCGAATGGGCGCCCAACACCGGCGGCGGCCTGCTCAATGTCGCGCAGTTCATGGCCGAACCGCTCGCCATTCCGCTGATGCTGTGCCTCTTGGGTATTGCCGTATCAGGCGGGATGTTCGTGGTGCCGCTCTATGCCTTCCTTACCACTTTCGTCGACAAGGCGCAGACCTCGCGGACCATCGCGGCCAACAACATCGTCAATTCGGGCGCAATGGTGATCGGGTCGCTGCTGGCCACCGGGCTGTCGGCGGCGGGCGTGCCGATCGTGCAGCAACTGCTGCTCAGCGCGGCGATGTGCCTGGTGTCCGCCTGGATTGCCCGCAAGCTGGTGCTGGCGGAACGTCAGGCGATGAAGACCGAAACCCCGACGAAGCAGGCGCAGTAGGCAACCAGGAAATCGCGCAGGTCAGCCAGGCGCAGCCAAGGCTTGCGCTCAATCCGCACCGGCGGATTGCCCTGGCGGACATGCGGGGGCAGGCTCGCCAGGAACGGGTGCCGGGCGGTTTCATCGGTGAGGACAAGCGACCTTCTCATGCCCGCCGGGGTAAGAAATTGTTCACCATCGCACCAGCCGGAAAATCGCGGTTAACGGCGCCGTTCCCGATCTGGGACAGTAACCATTTCCGGTGACCACGGGCGCAGATAGTTGCCCGCGAAACCATGCCCGGCTAAGCCGTGGAAATGACTGACAGCCAGACCGTCAACGGTGGCCGCCTGCTGGTGGACTGCCTGATCGAGCAAGGGTGCGACCGGATTTTCACCGTGCCCGGCGAAAGTTTTCTTGCGGTGCTGGATGCACTGCACGATTCGCCTGAAGTGCAGACCGTGGTCTGCCGCCAGGAAGGTGGTGCGGCGTTCATGGCCTGCGCCGATGGCACCATGACCGGGCGGCCCGGCGTATGCTTCGTCACGCGCGGCCCAGGGGCGACCAACGCCAGCATCGGCGTCCACGTGGCGATGCAGGATTCACAGCCGATGATCCTGTTCATCGGCGATGTCGATCGCGCCATGCGCGACCGCGAGGGGTTCCAGGAAGTCGACTTCCAGGCGATGTTCGCGCCGCTGTGCAAGTGGGCCGCGCGGATCGACGATGCGGCCCGCATTCCCGAATATGTCGCCCGCGCCTGGGCCACGGCGCTGGCCGGGCGCCCCGGCCCGGTGGTGCTGGCCCTGCCCGAGGACATGCTGCTCGATCAGGTGTCGGGCATCATGCCGCGCCCCGCGATCCACCGCCCGGCGCAAGTGCCCTGCCCCGATGCCATGGGCACGCTGATGGACCTGCTGGCCGATGCCGCCGCCCCGGTCGCGATTGTCGGCGGCGCGGGCTGGCACGCCAAGGCGCGCGAACATTTCACCGAATTTGCCGAGCGGATCGGCCTGCCGGTCGCCGGCGCGTTCCGGCGGCAGGACGCGATTGCCAATTCCAGCCCGGTCTGGGCCGGCAACCTGGGCTATGGCCCCAACCCCAAGTTGGTAGAACGGATCAAGCTGGCCGACCTGGTGCTGGTGGTCGGCGCCCGGCTTGGCGAGGCGACGACCGATGGCTACACCCTGATCACGCCCGATCATCCCGGCCAGACGCTGATCCACGTCCACCCCGATCCCGAGGAACTGGGCCGGGTCTATCGCCCGGACCTGGCGATCTGCGCCGACATGACCGAATTTGCCGAAGCCGCCGCGCTGTGGGACGATGATGTGGTGCCGTTCGACGCGGGCGAGGAAGCGCATCTTGAGTGGCTGGAATGGTCAACCCCCCGCCCCGGCGCTTACGCGCTCGACATGGCGAGCTGCGTTGCGGCGATGCGCGATCTGCTGCCGGATGACAGCATCATCTGCAACGGCGCGGGCAATTTCTCGGGCTGGTGGCACCGTTTCTGGCATTACAACGGCTTTCCCTGCCAGCTGGCGCCGACCGCCGGGGCGATGGGTTACGGCGTGCCCGCCGCGGTTGCCGCCGCGCTGCGCCACCCGGAGCGGACCGTCGTTGCACTTGCCGGGGACGGCGACTTCCTGATGAACGGGCAGGAACTGGCCACCGCCGTCCAGCACGGCTGCGATCTGATCGTGATGCTGGTCGACAACGGCGCCTACGGCACGATCCGGATGCACCAGGAACGCGAATTTCCCGAGCGGGTGTCCGCCACCACCCTGGCCAACCCGGATTTCGCCGCACTGGCGCGCGCCTTTGGCGGCTGGGCGCAGCGGGTGGAAACCACCGCCGAGTTCACCGCCGCGCTGACCGAGGCGAAGGAGCGGGGGGGCCTGCGCCTGCTGCACCTGGTGATCGAGCTCGAACAGCTCAGCGCCGCCGGGGCAACCGTGTCGGGCCTGCGCGCTAGGGCGCGGGGCTGATCAGCCTTCCGCCAGGTTCAGGATGTGGTCCCATTCGTGCGGGGCCACCGCCGAAACCGACAGGCGGAACTTGGTCAGCAGTTCCATCTGCGCCAGCGCGGGATCGGCCTTGATTTCCTTGAGCGTGACGGTCCGCGCCAGCTTGCGCACCGGCTTCAGCTTCACGGCCGACCAGCGCCCGGTATCGTCGGTCGGATCAGGCAGCCCGCTCTGGGTGATCTCGGCGATCCCGACGATCTCCACCCCGATGTTGGAGTGATAGAAGAACACCTGGTCCCCCGGCTGCATCGCCCGAAGGTTGTTGCGCGCGGTATAGTTGCGCACCCCGTCCCAGGTGCCCTCGCCCTCGGCCACCAGGTCGTCCCAGCTGTAGACGTCAGGTTCGGATTTCATCAGCCAGTGGTTTTTGATTTTGCTCATGCCAGAACTCGCGAAACGGACTATGGCGCGCCCATAGCCACACATTCATGGAAACGTCCACACATGCCCCTTTCCACCCTCCCCGTGCTGTCGCTGGCCGATACGCCCGAAGCGTTCTCCAAGGCGATCGGTGACAGCTTCCGGACCTTCGGCTTTGCCATGGTCAAGGATTTCGACATCGACCGCGCGCTGATCGACCGCGCCTGGGACCTGTCGAAGCAGTTCTTCGATCTGCCGGTCGATGAAAAGCGCCGCTACCACAACCCCGCCATCGCCGGGGCGCGCGGCTATACCCCCTTCGGCGTCGAAATCGCCAAGGACGCCAAGGCGCACGACCTCAAGGAATTCTGGCACATCGGCCGCGACCTGCCCGCAGGCAGCCCGCTGGCGGATTCGATGCCGCCCAACGTCTGGCCCGACCGCCCGGAAGGCTTCCAGGAAGTGTTCAGCGAGCTCTACCGGCAGTTCGACCGCACCGGCGCGACGATCCTGTCGCGCATCGCCGTCTACCTCGGGCTGGACGAGAACTGGTTCGATGCCGGGATCGAGGACGGCAATTCGGTGATGCGCCTGCTGCACTATCCCCCGCTGAACAATGTCGAGGGCGAGGCGATCCGCGCCGGGGCGCATGGCGACATCAACCTGATCACGCTGCTGCTGGGGGCCGAGGAAGCCGGGCTGGAACTGCTGACCAAGGAAGGCAACTGGATCAGCGCCTCGCCGCCCGAAGGCGCGATGGTGATCAACGTCGGCGACATGCTCGAACGGCTGACCAACCACGTCCTGCCCAGCACCATCCACCGCGTGCGCAACCCGGATGCGCAGCGCGCGCGCTTCAGCCGCTATTCGATGCCGTTCTTCCTGCACCTGCGCAGCGACTTTCCGTTCGTCACGCTGCCGCAGTGCATCAGTGCCGACAATCCGGACCGCTACCCGGTGTCGATCACGGCCGATGACTTCCTACAGCAGCGCCTGCGCGAGATCGGCCTGAAGAAATAGTGGGCCGCAGGTTCCGGCCTGTCACCCGGGCCGGAACCTTGCAACTTAACGCAAAATTCAGGTTGTCGTGCGAATGCCCCAAGGCAACTGGCCTTTGGGGACATGCCAGCTATGGCCGATACCGGACCGAATACCGCCCAGCAGGACCCCGGCCTCGATGCGCCGGAGACCAAGGCCAAGCGCGACATCATCGCGCTGGGCATCGTGGTGGCCTCGATCATCATGTTCGTCGGCAACGGCAGTTCGGTCCTGCCCCAGATCGCGCGGATGCTGGCCGGGCACGGCGGCGGGCCGGACGCGATGCTCAGCAACGCGCTGCTGCTCAACATCGCCCTGGTGATCTTCGGCTGGCGCCGTTACGCCGAATTGACCGGCGAAGTGCGCGAACGCCGCCGGGCCGAGGAACAGGCCCGGATCCTGGCGGAAACCGATCCGCTGACCGGGTGCCTCAACCGCCGGTCGATCGCCGCCCATGCGGACGAGCTGATCGCGGCGGCGCTGGAGCGCGGCCAGGGCGTGGCCCTGGTGATGCTCGATCTCGACAATTTCAAGGCGGTCAATGACCTGCACGGCCATGCCGCGGGCGACACGTTGCTGCGCACCGCGGCGCAGCGCATTGCCGGACACCTGCCCGAACAGGCCCTGCTGGCCCGGATCGGCGGCGATGAATTCGCCTGCGTGGTCGCCTATGACCGCGACCATGCCGAAGTGATCGACCAGTTGGCGACCGATCTGACCCAGGACGTCGCCAAGCCCGTGTCCCACGGCGAACTGGCGATCGAGGCGACCGTCTCGGTCGGCCTTGCCCGCGTGGTCGAGGCGGGGACCGACATGGCCCAGACGCTGATGCACATGGCCGACATCGCGATGTACCAGGCCAAGAAGCTCGGCCGCAACGGGTTCTGCTGGTTCGATCCGGTGATGGAAAGCGAACTGCGCTTTCGCGGCGAACTGGAAACCGGCATCCGCCGCGGCATCGGCCTGCGCGAATTCGTGCCCTATTACGAAAAGCAGATCGACCTCGCGACCGGACAGCTGGTCGGTTTCGAAATGTTGGCGCGGTGGAAATCACCGACGCTGGGTGTGGTCAGCCCGGAAATCTTCATTCCCGTGGCCGAGGAAATCGGCGCGATCGCCGAACTGTCCGAAGCGCTGATCCGGCAGGCGCTGGTCGATGCGCGCTACTGGCATCCGCGCCTGACCCTGTCGGTCAACATCTCGCCGGTCCAGCTGCGCGACCCGTGGTTCGCGCAGAAGCTGCTCAAGCTGCTGGTCGAGGCCAATTTCCCGCCCAGCCGGCTGGAAATCGAAATCACCGAAACCAGCCTGCACGACAACCTGGGGCTGGTGAAATCGCTGATCACCAGCCTGAAGAACCAGGGCGTGCGGATCAGCCTCGACGATTTCGGCACCGGCTACAGCTCGCTCTCGCAGCTGCGCAGCCTGCCGTTCGACCGGATCAAGATCGATCGCAGCTTCATCACCACCCTGCCCCACAACAAGGACAGCGCCACCATCGTCCGCTCGATCATCGCCATGGGCGAAGGGCTGGGCCTGCCGGTGACCGCCGAAGGAGTGGAGACGCCGCAGGTGCTCGAAGCGCTCCAGCAGATCGGAACGGTCAAGGCGCAGGGCTACCTCTATGGCAAGCCCGGCCCCGCCGATGCGATCGAAAGCGAGCTGGAACAGATGGACCTCCTGCTCCAGCCCGGCGCGCTGAGCAGGGACGAAGCCGCAATGCCGGCCGAGCCCGAACCGCGCCGCGCGCGCCGCGCCTGATCGCGCCGCCCGGCCCGCCCGCTCTGGACGCCCGCCCGCCCAGCGCCTAAAGCGCGGGCCATGCGGGTTCCCTTCATCAAGATGCATGGCCTGGGCAACGATTTCATCGTGCTCGACGCGCGCGCCCAGCCGGTGCCGCCGATGACCAATGCCCTGGCCGCCGCGCTGGCCGACCGCAAGACCGGGATCGGCTGCGACCAGCTGATCCTGCTCGAACCGTCCGCCAGGGCCGATTTCCGCATGCGGATCTTCAATGCCGATGGCGGCGAGGTGGGCGCCTGCGGCAATGCCACCCGCGCGGTCGGCCTGCTCCACGGCGCCCCCGCCCGGATCGAGACGCTGGGCGGCGAACTGTACGCCAATCCGGTCGATGGCGGAATCGCGGTCGACATGGGGCTGCCCCGGCTCGACTGGCAGCAGATCCCGCTGGCCTGGGCGATGGACACCCACACCATGCCGGTCGGCTGGGAAGACCTGGACGCGCCCACGGCAGTCAACGTCGGCAATCCGCACGTGATCTTCTTCGTCCCCGATTGCGACGCGGTGGCGCTCGACCGGCTGGGCCCGCTGATCGAACACGACCCCCTGTTTCCCGAGCGGGTCAACGTCAACGTCGCCACGGTGGAAAGCCGTTCGCGCATCCGCCTGCGGGTGTGGGAACGCGGCGTGGGCGAAACCCGCGCCTGCGGCACCGGCGCCTGCGCGACCGCGATCGGCGCGATGCGCCGGGGGCTGGCCGACCGGCAGGTTACCGTGGCGCTGGCCGGCGGCGAACTGCGGATCGAATGGACCGCCGAAGGGCGGATCATGATGACTGGCCCGGCCGCGATCAGTTTTCACGGCAGCTTCGATCCGGCCGATTACGGAGCCGCCGGGTGACCGTTGAGGTCATTTCGCTGGGCTGCCGGCTGAACCTGTCCGAAAGCGAAGACCTGCGCCGCCTGCTGGGGGCAGAGCAGGACCTGGTGGTGGTCAATTCCTGCGCGGTCACTTCCGAAGCGGTGCGCCAGACCCGCCAGGCAATCCGCCGCGCGCGCCGCGCCCGGCCCGATGCCCGCCTGCTGGTAACCGGCTGCGCCGCCGAAGTGGAGCGCACCGCTCTTTCCGCCATGCCCGAAGTGGACGGCCTGATTCCCAACCAGGCCAAGCTCGATCCGCGTGCCTGGAACGTGCCCGCCCTGCCCGCGCCCGATACCAGCCGGCACACCCGCGCCTTCATCGCGGTGCAGAACGGCTGCGATCACGCCTGCACCTTCTGCGTCATCCCGCAAGGCCGGGGGCCAAGCCGCTCGCTGCCGGTGGCGGCGGTGCTGCGCGATGTCGAACGCCACTTGGCGCTGGGCGCACGCGAAGTGGTGCTGACCGGCGTCGACCTGACCAGCTGGGGCCATGACCTGCCCCGGCCCGAAAACCTCGGCACGCTGGCCGCCGCAATCCTGTCGTCCTTTCCCGAGCTGCCGCGCCTGCGCCTCTCCTCGCTCGACGGGGTGGAAATCGACCAGCTGTTGCTCGACCTGCTGGCGGGTGAGGCGCGGGTGATGCCGCATGTTCACCTCTCGCTCCAGCACGGCGATGACCTGATCCTCAAGCGGATGAAGCGCCGCCACCTGCGCGGCGATGCGGTGGAACTGGTCCAGCGCCTGCGCGAGCGGTGCCCTGACATCGCCTTTGGCGCGGACCTGATCGCCGGCTTTCCGACCGAAAGCGAGGCGGCCCATGCCGCGAACCTCTCGCTCGTGGCCGAGCTGAACCTCGTCCACCTCCACGTCTTTCCCTATTCCCCCCGCCCCGGCACCCCCGCCGCGCGGATGCCCCAGCTTGATCCCGCCACGATCCGCAGGCGCGCCGCCGCGCTGCGCGCCGTGGCCGCCCAGGTTCGGGACGAATGGCTGCGGACACTTGTCGGCCAGCCGCAAGAGGTGCTTGCGGAGCGCGACGGGACGGGCCATGCGCAGAACTTTGCAAGGGTGCAATTGCCACCCGGAACCAGAGCCGGAACCATCGTGAACCTTACCCCTACCCAGATCAGCGCAGGGCTGCTGGCATGAGCGCCGAAAGCTGGACCGACCGCCTGTTCGGCGGCTTTCGCAAGACGTCCGAACGGCTGAGCGAGAACCTCGCCGGGATCGTCAGCAAGACCCGGCTGGACGACGCCCAGCTCGACGAGATCGAGGACGCGCTGGTCATGTCCGACCTTGGTCCGCGCGCCGCCGCCCGGATCCGCGAACGGCTGGGCGATGACCGCTTCGAACGCGGCGTCGATGAAGCCGGGATCAAGCAGGCCGTGGCCGAAGAAGTGGCCGCGATCCTTCGCCCGGTGGCCAAGCCGCTCGACATCGTCGCCTTTCCCCGCCCGCAGGTCGTGCTGGTGATCGGCGTCAACGGGTCGGGCAAGACCACGACCATCGCCAAGCTGGCGCACCTGTTCCAGGAACAGGACTATTCGGTGATGCTGGTGGCCGGCGATACGTTCCGCGCCGCCGCGATCGGGCAGCTGGCGGTCTGGGCCGAACGGCTCGGCGTGCCGATCGTCAAGGGGCCGGAAGGCGGCGATCCGGCCAGCGTGGTGTTCGACGGGGTCAAGGCCGCGACCGAAGCCGGGACCGACGTGCTGATCGTCGATACTGCCGGGCGCCTCCAGAACAAGCGCGAGCTGATGGACGAGCTGGCCAAGATCCGCCGCGTGCTGGGCCGCCTCAACGTCGAGGCGCCGCATGACGTGGTCCTGGTGCTGGATGCGACCAATGGCCAGAACGCCTTGCAGCAGATCGAGATCTTCAAGGAAGTCGCGGGCGTTACCGGCCTCGTCATGACCAAGCTCGATGGCACCGCGCGCGGCGGGGTGCTGGTTGCGGCGGCGGAACAATACGGGCTGCCGATCCACGCGATCGGCGTGGGCGAAAAGATCGACGACCTGCGCCCGTTCGATCCCGAGTTGGTCGCCAAGGTCATTGCAGGGGTAGCATGATGAACGACACCGCTTCCCCCAAAGCGAAGTCCGGCGGCTGGCTCAACCTGCTGGTCGATTACGGCCCGGTGCTGGTGTTCTTCCTGGTCTATCGCCACTATTCCCCCAGCGGCCACAACGATACCGTTGGCGAAGTGCTGGCGGTGGTGCGCGGCACGGCCAGCTTCATGGTCGCCGCTGTCCTCGCGCTGGTCGTCTCGCGCTGGAAGCTGGGCCGCATCTCGCCGATGCTGTGGCTCTCGACCGTGCTGATCGTCGGCTTTGGCGGCCTGACAATCCTGCTGCGCGATCCAGTGTGGATCCAGCGCAAGCCGACCGCGATCTACATCATGTTCGGCGCGGTGCTGCTGATCGGCGTGTCGCGCGGCAAGTCCTATCTCAAGGTCCTGCTCGAAGCGGCCTTCGAAGGGCTGAACGATGCCGGTTGGCTCAAGCTGTCGCGCAATTGGGGCTGGTTCTTCCTGGTCCTCGCCGCGCTGAACGAAGCCTTGCGCCACTACCTCAGCTTCGGAGACTGGATCGCGGCCAAGCTGTGGCTGTTCATGCCGCTGTCGTTCCTGTTCACCTTCGCGCAGATTCCCATGCTGCTGCGCCACGGCCTGGCCCAGGAAGCCGAAGCCGAGGTGCTGTCCGATCCGCCGCACGAGTAAGAACGCTTCGCAAAAAGGTTTGGCAAGCCGCGCGAAACAGGCATAAGGCAGCTTGCGGCCTGCACATGCGGGCCAACGGGACCATTTGATAACAACGCTTCGATAAAGGGGGAAGCAATGGCCAAATTCTTTGGAAACCTGCACCTGGTGCTGGCCACCGGCCTGGTGCTCACCATCATTACCATGCTGAATTACGCGGGCGCTGCCCCGGTCGACGCCAATTCGGTGTTCCGCTGGCTGCACGTGTTCTTCGGCATCCTGTGGATCGGGCTGCTCTATTACCTGAACTTCGTCCAGGTGCCGACCATGCCGGCGATCCCGGCCGAACAGAAGGGCGCCATCACCGGCCACATCGCGCCGAAGGTGTTCTTCTTCTTCCGCTATGCCGCGCTGCTGACCGTGATCACCGGTCTGGTGATCGCCGTGGTCAAGGGCTATGCCCACCAGGCTTTCACCTTCTCGGGTGAAGGCTCGGTCAACCTGATCGGCCTGGGCATGTGGCTCGCGCTGATCATGGCGTTCAACGTGTGGTTCATCATCTGGCCGGCCCAGAAGAAGATCCTCAACCTGGGCGCCACCGAAGCTTCGGCTGAGGAAAAGGCCGCCGCCGCGCCGCGCGCCCTGGCCGCCAGCCGCACCAACCTGCTGCTGTCGCTGCCGATGCTCTACTGCATGGTCAGCGCCAACCTCGGCTGATCCGGCCTTCCGGCCAATGAAAGGCGCGGTGCCCCCGGCGGGGCGCCGCGCTTTTCTTTTGTCCGATGCCCGGCTACCTGCACCGGCATGACCGCGCAGATCGAACCGTTCCACGCCATCGCCGTTTCGGGCCTGGCCCACCGCCTCAAGGCCGAAGGCCGTTCGATCATCCACATGGAGTTCGGCCAGCCCAGCACCGGCGCCCCCGCTGCCGCCATCGCCGAGGCGCACAAGGTGCTCGACAGCGACCCGATGGGCTATTGGGAAAGCCCGCTGCTGAAGCAGCGCATCGTCGAACATTACGCCCAGCGCCACGGGGTGGAGATCAGCCCGGCGCAGATCATCCTGACCTGCGGCGCGTCGCCCGGCCTGGTCCTGGCCCTGAACATGAGCTTTGCTCCCGGCGCACGGGTGGCGATCGCCCGGCCGGGCTATGTCGCCTATCGCAACAACCTGCGCGCGCTGCACATGGAGCCGGTTGAGCTGCCCTGCGGCGAGGCGGAACGCTATCAGCTGTCCGCCGCGGCCCTGGCCGCGCTGGATCCAGCCCCGGACGGCGTCATCATCGCCAGCCCGGCCAATCCCACCGGCACGATCATCCCGCGCGGCGAGCTGGAAGCCATCGCCCAGGTCTGCCGGGAACGCGGCATCATCGTGATCTCGGACGAGATCTACCACGGCATTTCCTATGGCCAGCCGACCCCGTCGATGCTGGAAGTCATGCCCGAGGCGCTGGTGGTCAACAGTTTCTCGAAGTATTTCAGCATGGCCGGCTGGCGGCTTGGCTGGCTGATCGTGCCGCCCGGCGGGATCGACGCCGCCCGCGCGCGGATGGGCAACCTGTTCCTCACGCCCCCCAGCCTGGCCCAGCACGCCGGGGCGGAAGCGATGCTCTGCACCGAGGAACTCGAAGCCAACATCGCCACCTATGCCCGCAACCGGGATTCACTGCTGGCGGCGCTGCCCGGCATGGGCCTGGGCAAGATCGCCCCGCCCGACGGCGCGTTCTACATCTATGCCGACGTGTCGGACTTTACCGACGACGCGCTGGAATTCTGCCAGCAACTGCTGCGCGACACCGGCGTCGCCACCGCGCCGGGGATCGATTTCGACCCGGTTGACGGCCACCGCTTCATGCGGATCAGCTTTGCCGTGTCCACGCCCGAGGTCGAGGAAGCGATCCGCCGCATGGGACCGTGGTTCGCCGCGCGCAGCCGGCGGGGCTGAACCGGCCCCAAGCCCGCGTCAGATTTCGACCTGGCTGCCGAGTTCGACCACGCGGTTGCTGGGCAGGCGGAAGAATTCCATCGCGCTGGCGGCGTTGCGCAGCATCCAGGCGAACAGCTTTTCGCGCCACAGCGCCATGCCCGGCTTGGACGAGGCGATCAGCGTCTGGCGGCTGAGAAAGAAGCTGGTCTTCATCATCTCGAACGGGCCGCCGCACATGTTGGCGCTTTGCAGGGCAGCCGGCACGTCAGTCTCCTCAAGGAAGCCGAACCGCAGCGTCAGGCGGTAGAAGCCCTGCCCCAGGTCCTTCATCGTGCAGCGTTCTGCCGGATCGACATAGGGCACGTCCTGGATCGCGATGGTCAGAATCACCACGCGTTCGTGCAGCACCTTGTTGTGCTTGATGTTGTGCAGCAGCGCCGAAGGCACGCCCGAATTGGTGCTGGCCATGAAGATCGCCGTGCCGGGCACCCGCGCCGCGCTGGAATGCGCGCTCTTGGCGAAGACTTCCATCGGGATCGACCCTTCGGCCATGTTCTGCCGCATCAGCGCGCGCCCGCGCGACCAGGTGGTCAGCAGGGTGAAGATCGCCAGGCCCATGACCAGCGGCACCCAGCCGCCATCGGGGATCTTGGTGAAGTTGGCCGCGAGGTAGGCCGCGTCGAGCGCGAAGAACAGCACCAGCAGCGGCACCGACAGATAGGGCTTCCACTTCCACATGCTGAACAGCACCACCGCCAGCAGCACGTTGTCGATTGCCATCGCGCCGGTCACCGCGATGCCATAGGCAGCGGTCAGGTTCGAGCTCTTCTGGAACATCAGCACCAGCAGGATCACCGCGATCATCAGTGCGGTGTTGATCACCGGGATATAGATCTGCCCGGCGTTGACGCTGGTGTACTTGATCGACATGCGCGGGATGAAGCCCAGCTGGATTGCCTGCTGGGTGACCGAGAAGGCCCCGGTGATCACCGCCTGCGACGCGATCACCGCCGCCGCGCTGGCGATGAGCAGCAACGGCCACTGGAACCAGTCGGGCGCAAGGAAGTAGAACGGGCTTTGCAGCGCTTCGGGGCTGCGCGACAGCAGCGCCGCCTGACCCAGGTAGTTGCAGACCAGCGCCGGCAGGACGATGAACAGCCAGGACACGCGGATCGGGCTGCGGCCGAAATGGCCCATGTCGGCATAGAGCGCTTCGGCCCCGGTCACCGCCAGCACCGCCGCACCCATTGCCAGGAAGCCGCGGAACGGATCGGCGATGAACATGTTGACGGCGTAATGCGGGCTCAGCGCCCAGATCACGCCCGGGGTCTGCAGCACGCTGATCACCCCCAAGGTGGCAATGACCGCGAAATAGACCAGCATCACCGGGCCGAACAGCCGGGCAACCTTGGCCGTGCCGCGGCTCTGGATCATGAACAGGAACACCAGGATGCCGACCACCATCGGCACGACCCAGCGTTCCATCGCCGGGTTGTAGACCGCGACCCCTTCGATCGCGCCCAGCACCGACACCGCCGGGGTAATCATCGAATCACCATAGAACAGCGCCGTGGCGAAGACCCCCAGCAGCACGATTCCGGTCGACCATGACTTGCCCGCCACGTTCTGGTTGATCAGCGCCAGCAGCGCGAGCGAACCGCCCTCGCCCTTGTTGTCGGCGCGCATGATGATGGTGACGTATTTCAGCGTCACGATCACCATCATCGACCAGAACATCAGGCTGATGATCCCGAACAGGTGCAACTGATCGAGCGGCAGCGGATGATGCCCGGCAAAGGTGTCGCGCATCGCATAGAGCGGACTGGTGCCGATGTCGCCGAACACCACGCCGATCGCGCCCACCGCCATCGCGGCCACGCCGCCCTGGTGGTGACCGTGGCCGGAATGCGGTTCGGCGCTGGCGCCGTCAGCAGCTGCTACCTGGACCGGTTCACTCATGCCCTGCTGCGCCCCTTGGAATCACGCATTAAGCTTCCCGCCGATTGACCGGGAAAGAGCCGCGATTAGCAGCGCCGCCCGATACCGGCAACAGCTTCAAGGCCTTGGCCCGTCCGGCGCGGCCTGCGCGGCAATGAATGCATCGAGCCGAGCCAGCCGCTGTTCCAGATCGCCGCGCCACGGCGCGTCCTTGGGTGCGCGGGCCAGCAGGGCGGCCCACATCGCCCGGCCTTCATCCAGCTTGCCGCTGCCGGCCAGGGCCAGCCCCAGGAAGAACGGCGGGCCGGGATGTTCGGGATCGGCCTGCTGCGCGCGGGTATAGGCATATTGCGCCGCCGGGGTCAGGTTGCCTTCGGCATGGCCGACCAGGTTGTTGGCCAGCGCCAGCCAGGCATCGGCGTTGTTCGGATCCTTTTCCACCGCGCCCAGCACCACCCCGGCGGCATCGCCGAACTGGCCGTTGCGGGCAAAGGCATCGGCAATCACCATCCAGCTGTTGGGCATCTGCCCGCTCTGCTTGGCGAGTTCCTGCCGCGCGGCGACCAGTGCGGCAGCGTTCTTGGGCTTGGCCTCCTGGGCCAGCTTGGGCGCGCCGGGCTGCGCGGGCCGCGCCTGCCAGGCGAACCCGGCAATGCCGAGCAGCAGCGCCGCGCCGATCGCTTCCCAGCCGCCACGCGGCGCCTTGAATGCCAGCACAAGCAGCGCAAAGGCCGCCAGGGCCAGCCCCAGTGCGATTATCCAGCCCATCAGGCCCCCTTCCCGCCAAACCGGCGGCGCAGCAGTGCAAAGGCCAGCGCAACCAGCACCAGCGGCGCGGCGAACAGCGGCCAGGTCGCCCCGGTCAGTTCGGGCTTGTAGCTGACGTAATCGCCATAGCGTTCGATCAGCCAGGCACGGATCGCTTCGGGCTCCTCGCCCGCCTGGATGCGCAGGCGCACCTGGCTGCGCATGTCCCCGGCAATCGGCGCGTCCGAATCGGCAATCGACTGGCCCTGGCACTGCAGGCAGCGCAGCGTCTGCATCAGCGCGTGGGCCTTGGCCTCCTGCGCGGGATCGGCCAGCTGGGTATAGGCATAGGGCGCGGGCGGCAGCTTGTCCTGCGCGAAGGCAGGCAGGGCCAGAGCCGCGGCCAGCAAGAGGCACAGCGCGCGAATCACTGCCCGGCCTCCTTCAACTTTTCGAGGATCATCGGCACCTGCTCGGGCCGGATTTCGCCGATGTGCTGGTATCGGATCGCCCCCTTGGCATCGATCACGAAGCTTTCCGGCACGCCGGACGAGCCCAACGCGAACTGCACCGCGCTGACATTGTCCGCGCCGACCCGGGCAAAAGGATTGCCATAGCGGGCAAAGAACCGGTCAAGATCCTCGCTCTTGTCGCGGATGGCAACGCCATGCACTTCGACGCCGGCCTGCCGCAGCTGCCCCAGCACCGGCGCTTCAGCCGCGCAAGGCACGCACCAACTTGCAAAGATGTTGAGCAGGCGCGGCTTGCCGCCGACCATGTCGGCACGGGCCAGGCCCGGCCGGTCGGCCACGGCGGCAGGCAGGTTGAATTCCGGCAGCGGCTTGCCGATCATCGCGCTGCGTACTTCCCGCTCACCCGGGCGCAGCAGGCCCGACAGGAACAACGCGACGAACCCGGCGAACATCGCCAGCGGCAGCCACATCGCCCAGCGCGCTGGTTTGGCTTCGGGCGCGCTCATCGGCCCTGCCTTTGCCGGCGGTACGCAATCTTGTCGCGCGCGATCAGGCGGCGCACGTCGCTCGCCACGCGGCCCAGCAGCGCCAGCACCCCGCCCAGCGCGATCAGCAGCCCGCCGTACCAGATCATCGGCACGAACGGCTTCCACCACAGCCGCAGCTGCCAGCGCCCGTCCTCGGACTGTTCGCCCAGCACGGCATAGAGCTGCCCGTTCCAGCGAGTGTCGAGCGCGCTTTCGCTGGTGGCCTGTGGCGGCGACCAGAACTGGCGCGCCTGGGGTTTGAGCAGATCGGGCTTGCCGCCCTGGTAGCTCGCCTCGATGGCGGCTTCGAGCGCGGTCCAGTTCGGCCCGGCGACGGGTTCGATCGAATCGAGCTTCAGCTCCCACGGGCCGACCGCAACCTTGTCGCCCACTTTCATCGCGACCAGCCGTTCGGTGGTGAAGGCGCTGTCGCTGGCCATGCCCAGCAGGGCGACTGCGACGCCGAAGTGCGCCACGACCATGCCCCACAGCGGCAGCTTGACCGTGCGCAGCTTGCGCCCGCGCAGCGGCATCAGGCTGGCAACCGCCAGCACCGCCGCCAGCGCCAGGCCCAGCAGCGGCAGCAGCGGCACGCCGAAGAAGGCCAGCGCCGCCAACGACCCCAGCAGCAGCGCGGCGATCATCAGCAGTTCGGGGCGAATCCGGCGCAGGTTGTCATTGCGCCAGCGCAGCAAGGGGCCAACCGCCAGTACCAGCAGCATCGGCACCACGAACATGGCGCCCGCCGGGTTGAAATAGGGCGGGCCGACCGAAACCTTCTGCCCCATGCTTTCCGCCAGCAGCGGATAGAGCGTGCCGACCAGCACGATCCCCAGCGTCGCGGTCAGCATCACGTTGTTGAACACCAGCGCGCCTTCGCGGCTGGTCAGGGCAAAGCGTTCGCCCTCGGTCACGCTGGCGGCGCGCAGGCCGAACAGGGTCAAGGCCGCGCCGATGTTGATCGCCAGCAGGGCCAGGATGAAGCTGCCGCGCGTCGGATCGACGGCAAAGGCGTGAACGCTGGTCAGGATGCCCGAGCGGACCAGGAAAGTGCCAACCATCGACATCGAGAAAGCCACCACGCCCAGCATCACCGTCCAGGCGCGCAGCGCGTTGCGCGCGGCCAGCACGCTGGCGGAATGGAGCAGCGCGGTTGCCGCCAGCCACGGCATCAAGCTGGCGTTTTCGACCGGGTCCCAGAACCACCAGCCGCCCCAGCCCAGCTCGTAATAGGCCCAATAGGACCCGGCGGTGATGCCCAGCGTCAGGAAGATCCACGAGCCCAGCACCCAGGGGCGCATCGCGCGGGCAAAGGCCGGCCCGACCTCGCGCGTGATCAGCGCGCCGATGGCGAAGCTGAAGGCAATCGAAAGCCCGACATAGCCGATGTAGAGCGTGGGCGGATGGAACGCGAGGCCCGGATCCTGAAGCAACGGGTTGAGCCCAAGCCCTTCCACCGGCACCGGATCGAGCCGCTCGAACGGGTTCGAGGCGAGCAGCAGAAAGGCATAGAAGCCCAGGCTGACGAACGCCTGCCCCGCCAGCGTCGCGATCATCGTCGGTTCCGGCAGGCGCCGTTCAACCAGCGCGACGAAGCCGCCCGCCAGCCCCATGATCGTCACCCACAGCAGCATCGAGCCTTCGTGGTTGCCCCAGGTTCCGGCGAACTTGTACAGGAACGGCTTGGCCGAATGGCTATTTTCCGCGACCAGCTTGACCGACAGGTCGGTCTGGCAGAACAGCACCAGCAGCGCGATGAAGGCCAGCGTGGTCAGCAGCCCCTGCATGATCGCCACCGGGCGAATGATCGACCCCAGCGCATCGCCCCGCCCGGTCAGCGCCAGGCTGGCGGCGAGCAATTGCAATGCCGCAAGCGCAGCGGCGAGCCACAGCGCGGCCAGGCCCAGATTGGCGATCACCGGGTTTCTTCCACCGTCTTGCGGGCCTGCTCGGCAGTCATTCCCGCCATTTCGCGCGGCACGTACTTCTCGTCATGCTTGGCCAGCAGGTTATCGGCCACGAAAGTGCCGTCCGCCCCCAGCTTGCCTTCGGCGACCACGCCCGACCCTTCCTTGAACAGGTCCGGGCGGATGCCCTTGAACGTCACGGGCACCCGCGCCTTGCCATCGCCCACGACGAACCGGGTGGTAATCCCATCGGCGTCGGTCTTGATCGAGCCGGCCTCGACCATCCCGCCCAGCCGCACCGCGCGGCCCGCCTCGGGCGGATTGGCGGCGATGTCGGCGGGCACATAGAAATAGCTCGCCTGGCTGCGCAGCCCCCAGGCCGCCAGCAGGGCCGCGCCAATCAGCGCGGCCAGCGCAACGAGCACCAGCACCAGGCGCTGGTGCTTGGCCTTGATCGGCTGGTTCATCTCTCGCGGCTCCGGTCACGGCGGGCTTCGGCGCGGCGCATCGCGTTCCACGATGCCGCGATCAGCGCGCAGGTTCCGCCAATGCCCAGGGCATAAGCGGCATAAACGAACGGCCAGTGGTCAAGCCCTTCAGACATCGCTTGCCTCCATCGCGCGGCGGCGCAGGCGCGCTTCGGCCTGTTGATCAGCCAGGATTGCCCGCATCCGCATCAGCACCACCGCGCCGAACAGCAACGAGAAGCCCAGCGTGGCCGCGAGCAGCGCCCAGAGGAACTCCGGCGCCATCTCGCTCTTGCCCATCGAGATGCTGGGCGGCTGGTGGAGCGAATTCCACCACAGCACGGAATAGTGGATGATCGGGATATTGGCCGCGCCAACCAGCCCGAAGATCGCCGGGATGCGCGATCCGCCATCCCCGTCACGGTTGGCGGCGTCGGCCAGCGCAAGGTAGGCGAGGTAGAGGAACAGCAGCACCAGCATGCTGGTCAGCCGGCCGTCCCACACCCACCAGGTGCCCCAGGCCGGGCGGCCCCACAGCGATCCGGTGATCAGGCACAGCGCGGCAAAGAACGCGCCCGGCAGGGCAATCGCCCGCGCGCCGATCCCGGCCAGCGGGTGGCGCCAGACCAGTTCGGTCAGGCTGGCGGCCGCAATCGCGGTCCACCCGCCCATGCCCAGCCAGGCGGCGGGCACGTGGACGAACAGGATCCGCACGCTATCGCCCTGCAGGCGTTCGGCCGGCGCGCCGACCAGCCCCCAGGCCAGCGACAGGCCAGTGATAACCAGCCCCGCCAGCAGCAGGGGCATCGTCAGTCCGCGCGCGAGGCGCAGGAATCGAGCGGGATTTGCGAAACCGTGCATGGCCTTGTGATTGCGCCTTTGGCACTGCCCGCCGCGCGGAGCAAGGGCATTGCCCGTGCCCCGCGCAGCTATGCCCAAAGTTTTCGACGAAAGTGAAAAATGGGGCGATCGATGGGGTTCGAACCCACGACCTCCGGTACCACAAACCGGCGCTCTAACCAACTGAGCTACGATCGCCACACGGCCGGCCATGGACCGGTAAACGCAGGCGCGGCCATTTGCACAGGCTGGCCGGAATGGGAAGCGGAAAATTTGCCGGTTAAGCTTGTGGCGGGTCGAAAATGTTAACCAAGCCCTGCTAGCCCGGCCCGTAACAACCGAAAGAAAAAGGAAAAGACGGTCGTGTCCGCCAAGCCCAACCGCCAGGCCAAGCTGCCCGAATCCCCGCGCCCCAAGACCCGCAAGGCGACTCGCCACAGTGTCCAAGGGCTGGTGGTGGTGGTGCGCGGTTCGCAGGGCGACCGGGCCACAGCGCAGCTCAACGACTTTTCCGCCTTCGGCTGCAATATCGTGACTGACGCGTCGTGGCTGCGGATGGGTTGCTTCATCTCGCTGCGGCTGTCGGACGATGTCATCGTCCAGGCGATCGTGCGCTGGGTGCGCGACGGGGCCTGCGGGGTCGAATTCCTGCGCCCCCTGCCCTATGCCGATGCCGAGGCCTTCGCCCGCGGCTGCTGAACCAAAGCGCGGCACAAACGAAAAGGGCGGCCCCGCAAGGAGCCGCCCTTTCGCTTGCCGGGCGCGCGCGGCGCCCCGGCCTCAGCCCTTCTTGAGGCTGAGCCCGCCGAAGCGCTTGTTGAACTGGGCAACGCGGCCGCCCTGGTCCAGCAGACGCTGGTTGCCGCCGGTCCATGCCGGGTGCGAGGTCGGATCGATTTCCAGCACCAGCGTGTCGCCTTCCTTGCCCCAGGTGGAGCGGGTTTCGAACACGGTGCCGTCGGTCATCTGCACCTTGATCATGTGATAATCGGGATGGATATCGGCCTTCATGGGATCACTCTTTCGCTGTGGCCGGTTCCGACCGGCCGGAAATTGACGCGCGGCGCATAGCCGGGACGCGCGCGGAAATCAAGGTGAGTCCTTTTCCGGCTGACGCCGGTGCGGACAGGCCATCCGGCCTGTCCTTGCAACACCAGCCCGCTCCCCCGGCCCAACCACCCACAGGGTACCTTGAACGGGTGGTTGGGCCGGGGGAGCGGGCTGGTGTCGCAAGCCAACTGCGGATGCAGTTGGCGTACCCGACAAGGACTCAGAATTCCCGCTCAGCTATCCGCGATCATCGCGGTGAACTGCACTTCGCAGGTCACCTTGCCATCGACGCTGGCCTTGCCCCAGAACTTGCAGACGCGCGAACGCTTCTGCACGAAGCCGGCTTCGAGGTGCAGCAGCACGCCGGGTTCCACGGGGGCGCGGAACTTGGCTTCCTCGATCGCCATGAAATAGACCAGCTTGCCGCTGCCAGCCAGGCCCAGGCTTTCGATCGCGAGGATCCCCGCGGCCTGGGCCAGGGCTTCGATCTGGAGCACGCCGGGCATGATCGGCCGGCCAGGGAAATGTCCCTGGAAGAACTCCTCGTTGAAGCTGACCGCCTTGATCGCGTGGATCTGGTCCTCGCTCACCTCGACCACGCGATCGACCAGCAGCATCGGGTAGCGATGCGGCAGGGCGGCCAGGATGGCGCGATGGTCATAGACCTTCGCGCTCCCGGCCGGTGCGGCGGCGTCGTGCTGTTCGCTCATCCTTGCCCCCGGATACTGGCCTTAGCGGCCTTCGGGCTGCGGGCCGGCGGGACGCGGCGCGGGAGCGGCCGGAGCCGGGGCCGCCGGATTCGGCGCACCAGCGGCCGGAGCCGGAGCACCCGGCGCGGCCGGCAGCGGCGCACCGCCCTGGGCGGCCTGCTGCGCGCGCAGGCGGCGCAGCTGGGCCGGTTCCCAGCCCGGCGGCGGGATGAACTGCGCGCTGGGCAGCAGCACGTTGAGTTCCTGGACGATTGCCAGCGTCAGGTCGTTCGCGGCGCTGGTGTTGAGCACCACGACCTGCGGGTTGAGCAGCAGGGTGACGTTCTTCTTGGCCATGGCGGCCTTGACCGCGTCGTCCAGCTTGGCCAGCACCTGTTCCTTGACGTATTCGCGCGAGAACACGACCGGGGCGATGATCCGGTTGAGGTCGTTCTGGCCGCTCTTCTGCAACTTTTCGATCGCGTCTTCCTGGGCCTTCAGCGCCACCTTGTTGGCGGTGGGCACCTTGGCGTCCTTCTCGTACTTGGCGACCAGCCCGTCGATCTGGGCCTGGAGCTGCTGCGCGCGGCTCTGGTAGCTATCGAGCGTGGCCTTGTAATAGGTCTGGCGCTGCTTTTCAGCCTCGACCGTCGCCTGGGCGGCTTCGACCACCACTTCGACATCGGCCACCGCGATCCCGGCGGTGGGGGCGGTGATGCCGGCGGCGGGCGCGGCGGCAACCGGCACGACCGGGGCGGGAGCCTTGTCCTTGTCCTTGGCGGCCAGCGCGGGAGTGGCCAGGGCAAGCGCGGTCATGCCGGCGAGCAGCACGGACTTGCGGAAAGTGTTCATCAGAATTGGGTTCCTACGTTGAAAGTGAAGCTCTTGGTGTCGTCGCCAGGGCGCTTGAGCAGGGTCTTGGCAAAGTCGATGCGGAACGGACCGAACGGCGAATTCCAGTTGACGCCGATCCCCACGGCGACGCGCGGACGCGGCGAATTGCCCTGGAAGATTTCGCGGAACGGCGCGACGCTGTTGCCCAGGGCCGTGTTGGCGGTGCTGGACAGGCAGGCCGGGGCACTGGGGTTGGTCGCGCTGCTGACCGTCGAGGTGCTGGTCGCGATGCAGTTGGCGTCCACCGCATCGACCTGGAGGTAAAGCGGATTGCCGGCCGTATCGCGGGTGGGAATGAAGATGCCGTTGGGGAACGGGCTGCTTTGCAGCGCCGGGGTGCGAACGCCCCAAACCGCGCCGGCATCGAGGAAGATCGACGGCCGCAGCCCCATTTCCTTCGCCCCGCTGCCCAGCGGAATTTCGAGTTCGAGGTGGCCGAGGTAGTAGTACTTGCCGCCGAGCGCGTCGTCGGTCACCGAATCCCGATCGGTGACGACCTTGGCGTTGCCGCTGCCATCGTCGATGATCGGCTGGCGGATCACGCGCGGGCCGACCCCGCGAATGTCGAAGCCGCGAATGTCGGGTTCACCCAGGTAGAACCGGTCGGTCAGGCGGACTGAATCAACCCCGGCGACGTTGTTGCCACCAAACGCCTTGATCGCCCCGGCTTCGCCCCGGACAGAGAAGATGAAGCCCTTGCCCACCGGGAAGTACTGCGCCGCGTTGAGCCGCATGCGGGCATACTTCACCGAACCGCCCAGCCCGGCAAATTCGGTCGAAACCGAAACGGCGCGGCCGCGCGTCGGGCGCATGCGGTTGTCGAGCGTGTCGTAGATCAGCGACAGCCCCAGAATCGAGCTGGTGCGCTTGCCGATCGCTTCGCACAGGTAGCGGCCGGCGAGCAGCGGGTCGCATTCCTGCACCCCCGGCGTCTGCCGGGTGCTGAAGAACTGGGTCTTGTCGAGCGACACGTCGTCGTAGTTCAGCGTGTAGCTGCCCACGGCCGAGATATATTCGGTCAGCGGAATGCCGGCACGCACCTGGAAGCCGGTAGTCGACTGCTTGTAGGTCGTGTTGCGGCTGGAATTCAGGTAGTTGAAGCTGTTGTAGTCGCGCCGGTAGAGGTTGACCCCCAGCGACACGTTGCGATCGAACATGTAGGGTTCGGTGAAGCTGACTTCGGCGCTCTTCGAATAGTTCGAATAGGACAGCGACAGGCCGATGGTCTGCCCGCGCCCGCGGAAGTTGCGCTGCTGGATCGAGCCCTGGAAGATCAGCTTTTCAAGGCTGGAGTAGCCCGCCGAAAGCTGCAGTTCGCCGGTCGGCTTTTCCTCGACGTTGGCTTCGAGGATGATCCGGTCGGGCGCGCTGCCCTGCTTCTGCTCGACCTCGAACTTTTCCTGGAAATAGCCGAGCGAGTTGATGCGCGCGGTCGACCGCTTGACCTGGAGGGTGTTGAACGCATCGCCTTCCGCCAGGCGGAATTCGCGGCGCACCACCTTGTCCTGCGTCAGCGTGTTACCGTTGACGTCGATCCGCTCGACATAGACGCGCGGCGCCTCGGCGATCTGGAAGGTGATCCCCATGCTGAGATCGTCCTTGTTGCGGTCATAGCTGGGGCGAACGTCGGCAAAGGCATAGCCAAAGGTGCCGGCGGTTTCGTTCAGGCGGTCGATCGTGTCCTCGACCAGCTTGGCGTTGTACCAGTCACCCTTCTTCATCGGCAACTGGGCGGCGAGGCGATCCCCGTCGAAGTCGCGCAGCTGGCTTTCGACCTTGACGTCGCCGAACTTGTAGCGCTGACCTTCCTCGACCACGTAGGTCAGGATGAAGTCCTTCTTGTCCGGCGTCAGTTCGGCCACGGCCGAAATGATGCGGAAATCGGCATAGCCCTTGGTCAGGTAGAACTGCCGCATCTTCTGCTGGTCGAAGGCCATGCGGTCCGGGTCATAGCTGGTGCCCGAGCTGAACACCTTGGTCAGCCCGGTCTGCTTGGTCACCATTTCGCCGCGCAGTTCGCCATCGGAAAACTGGTCGTTGCCGATGATGTTGATCTTGCGGACCTTGGACTTGGGTCCTTCGCTGATTTCGAAGACGATATCGACGCGGTTCTGGTCGAGCAGCACCATCTTCGGCTCGACTTCGGCGGCGAAGCGGCCCTGGCGCTTGTACAGCTCGATGATCCGGGCCACGTCGGCGCGGACCTTGGACCGGGTGAAGATCTGGCGCGGGGCCAGCTTGATTTCGGGGAGGATCTTCTCCTCCTTCAGGCGCTTGTTGCCTTCCAGGATGATCCGGTTGATCACCGGGTTTTCCTTGACCGCGATGGTCACCGCGCCCTGGTTGTTGGAAATCTGCACGTCCGAGAACAGCTCGGTCGCGAACAGGTCCTTCAGCGCCATGTCGGCGGTAACCTGGGTATAGGGCTGGCCGATCCGCAGCTTGATGTACGAACGGATCGTATCGGGCTCAAGCCGCTGGGCGCCGGTCACCGTGATCGACTGGATATTCTGCACCGCTTCGACCGGCGCGGGGGCCGGCAGCGGGGCGGGCGCGGCCTGGGCCAGCGCCAGAGTGGGCACACCGGCCAGGATCGTCGTTCCCAGCAGCGCCATGGCGTAGCGAACAGACGCGGTGCAATCCTTGGAAGTATGAGTGTTCGGCACGGTTGTTCCCGTCAATTTGTGCATTGCGCCTGCCGCCCACCCCCGTGCGGGGCCGAAAGCGCACTGCAGACATGAAGAGGCCCTCTGCCCGATGCTGTCAAATTCATCAAGCAAGGAAGGCCTTGTCGCCCGCAGTTATGATCCAATTTCCTTTGCCTATCTGCCGAAGATCGGCAGCGAGGCGATGTCGTTGAGTGTGACGAACAGCATCAACCCCAGCACAAGGGCCAGGCCGGTGCGGAACGCCCATTCCTGACTGCGGGCATCCAGCGGCCTGCGGCGGATCGCTTCCGCGGCATAAAGCGCCAGGTGCCCACCGTCTAACCCAGGGATTGGCAGGAGGTTGATGAATGCCAAATTAATTGAAATCAGCGCCGCAAACGAGACAAATGCAGGCCAGCCCATGGCCAGGCTTTCGCCCGAATACTTGGCGATCTTGATCGGTCCGCCCAGCTCCCGGACCGAGCGTTCGCCGACCACGATCTGCTGCAATCCGGCGACCATGAAGCGCACCACGCCGACCGACTGATCGAAGCCCTTGGCCACGGCCGTGACCGGCCCGACCGGGGTAAAGCTGAGCCGCGAGGAAATGCCGATCTGGCCGCGTTCGATGCGGTTGCCGAAGCGGTCGGTGCTGACGACGGCGGGGATGGTCACCGGCACGGTCAGTTGCCGCCCGGCGCGCTCCACCTCGATCGCGATCCGCTTGCCGGGATAGAGCACGACGTGGCTGACCACGTCCTCGAAAGCTGCCACCTTTTCACCGTCGATCGCGACGATCCGGTCGCCCTTCAGCATCCCGGCCGCCTGCGCCGCCGAATTGGGCGCAAAACCATCGACTACCGCTGCCGAGGTCGGCACGCCGTAGCTCATGTTGAACACCGCAAACACCGCCACGGCCGCGAGCAGGTTGGTCAGCGGCCCGGCCAGCACGATCAGCGAGCGCTGCCACAGCGCCGCGCCCTGGAAGGTGCCCTTGAGCGCTTCGGGCGGCGCATCGGCCAGCGCCGGATCGGGCACACTGGCGCCATTGGCATCGCCCGCGAACTGGACGTAACCGCCCAGCGGCAGCAAGCCCAGTTTCCAGCGCGTCCCGCGCCGGTCGGTCCAGCCCGCCACTTCGCGGCCAAAGCCGATCGAGAAGACATCGGCCTTCACGCCGAACCAGCGCCCGACGAGGTAGTGACCCAGCTCGTGCATCAGCACCAAGGGGCCCAGCACCAGCAGGAATGCACCAATTGTCATCAACAGGGAGGGGGATTCGGGCAAGTCAGACCAACTCCAGCATATCGCGCGCCACGCGCCGCGCTTCGGCATCGATGGCGAACACGTCGCCAAGCGCTGCCGGTGCAGGCGGAGCATAGTGCGCCAGAACCTGCTCAACCATTACCGCGATCCGGGTGAACGGCAGTTGACTGGCGAGAAACGCCGCCACCGCCACTTCGTTTGCGGCGTTGAGCACCGCCGGCGCCGCCCCGCCCGCCTCGGCCGCGGCGCGGCACAGGGCGGTTGCGGGAAAGCGGACCTCGTCGGGCGCGCGGAAGGTCAGCTCGCCAATCGCCGCCAGGTCGAGCGGCGCGCAAGGGGTGTCCATCCGCGCCGGCCAGGCCAGGCACGAGGCGATCGGCACGCGCATATCCGAAGGGCCAAGCTGCGCCAGCGT
Organism: Novosphingobium sp.; assembly: GCF_041905565.1. GTDB lineage: Bacteria > Pseudomonadota > Alphaproteobacteria > Sphingomonadales > Sphingomonadaceae > Novosphingobium. The sequence goes on from NZ_JAYRKX010000008.1 coordinate 79,824, forward strand.
CGAACCATCGCGGTATTCGACCATCGAATGGACCACCGATTGCGGGTGGACCACGATCCGCAGCTTTTCCAGCCCGACCGGGAACAGGTGGTGTGCCTCGATCAGTTCAAGGCCTTTGTTGAACATCGTCGCGCTATCGACGCTGATCTTCGCGCCCATGTCCCAGTTGGGATGCTTGATCGCCTGCGCCGGGGTGGCGGCGTGCAATTGTTCAAGGCTCCAGTCGCGGAACGGCCCGCCGCTGGCTGTAAGCGTGATCGAACGGACGTGGGCGTAGTCATTGCCCGCCAGGCACTGGAAGATCGCGTTGTGTTCGCTGTCGACCGGCAGCAGCACGGCCCCGCTGCGCGCTACGGCGGCAGTCATGACGTCACCGGCGGAAACCAGGGCTTCCTTGTTGGCCAGGGCAACGGTCTTGCCGCATTCGATCGCCGCCATGGTCGGCGCAAGGCCCGCACAGCCGACAATCGCCGCCACGGTCATGTCCGCGCCGCGCGCCGCCACTTCGACCAGCGCCGCCGCACCGCCCGCTGCCGCAATCCCGCTTCCGGCCAGCGCCGCGCGCAGGTCCGGCAGGCAAGCCTCGTCCGCGACGACGGCCAGTTCAGCACCGAATTCGCGCGCCAGCCTTGCCAATTCCTGCGCCTGGCAATTCGCGGTCAGCGCGACGACGCGCCACTTGTCCCGCTCGCGCCGCACCAGGTCGAGCGTCGAAGCGCCGATCGAACCCGTCGCGCCCAGGATGGAGATGGTGCGGGTCATGGTCAGAACAGTTGCGGAAAGGAAATCAGGCCGAGCACGAAGCACACCGCCAGCAAGCCATCGACGCGGTCGAACAGCCCGCCGTGGCCGGGGATGAGATGGCTGGAATCCTTCACGCCGGCGCGGCGCTTCATCCAGCTTTCGAAGAAGTCACCGGCCTGCGCGGTGATCGCCAGCACCGACCCCATGGCCAGCAGCCACGGCAGGCTTTTGACCAGGTTCCAATGCGCCACCTGCGTGGCCACGAACCACAGCGCCAGCGTGGCGCCCAACATGCCCCCGCCCAGCCCTGACCAGGTCTTGGAAGGACTGATCCGCGGCGCGATCTTCGGCCCGCCAAAGGTCCGCCCGGCGAAATAAGCCCCCACGTCGGTGGCAATCACGCCCGCTACCAGCGCCAGCAGCACATCGGGAAAACCGGCAACGCTGCCCAGGCCCGCCAGCATGGTCGCGCCCAGCCCGACATAGGCTGCACCCGCTACTTGCCAGCCGAGCATCGCCAACGTGGATCCGGCAATGGCGCGCGCCAGCCGCGTCCACTCCCACAGCACCCCCAGCGCGACTGCGGCGACAAACGCGGTCCACACCCAGCCGCCCAGCCACAGCGCCGTCCCGGCAATCGCGACCATCACCACCGCCGATGCGGTGCGCACGCCAAGGTCGCTGTTCTTCTTCGGCTCAGCGCCCGCCATAGCGCCGCTCCCGCTGGCCGAACTGTTCCAGCGCTGCTTCGAGGTGCGCCGGCTTGAAATCGGGCCACAGCACGTCGGTGAACCACATTTCGGCATAGGCCGCCTGCCACAGCAGGAAGTTCGACAGCCGCACTTCGCCAGACGTGCGGATCAGCAGGTCAAGCGGCGGCAGGTCCGCCGTATCGAGCTCCGCCTCGATGCTCTCGGGCGTGATCGCCCCCTTTTCCGCCGCCTTGGCGGCAGCGCGGGCAATCTCGTCCTGCGAGCCGTAGTTGAGCGCGACGACCAGCGTGCAGCCGGTGTTCGCGGCAGTCTTCGCCAACGCGTCCTCGATCAACTCGACAATGTCAGGCGCCAGCGCGCGCCACTGGCCGATAATCTTGAGCCGGACGTTGTCGCGGATGAATTCGTCCAGGTCGCTCTGGATGAAGCGCTTGAGCAGCCCCATCAGCGCTGAAACTTCGTCCTCAGGCCGGCGCCAGTTTTCGGTGCTGAAGGCATAGAGCGTCAGCGCCTCAAGCCCCATCGCGCGCGCGGCACGGCTGAGCGTGCGAACCGCTTCCACCCCGCGCTGGTGGCCCACCGCGCGCGGCAGATGACGCTGCTTGGCCCAGCGGCCGTTGCCATCCATGATGATGGCAACATGGCGCGCGCCGTGGGTCGCCACACCGCCAGGGGCAGGTGCGGCGCTCACTTGCCGAGGATTTCCTGTTCCTTCTGCGCGGCCACGGCGTCGGCTTCCTTGATGATCTCGTCGGTCAGCTTCTGCACTTCGGTTTCGCCGCGCTTGCGATCGTCTTCCGAGATTTCCTTCTTGGTCTCGTCAGTCTTGAGCGCGTCCATCCCGTCGCGCCGCACGTTGCGGATCGCGATGCGGGCCTTTTCGGCGTACTGGTGCGCCAGCTTGGCCAGTTCCTTGCGGCGCTCCTCGGTCAGGTCGGGGATCGGCAGGCGGATGTTGTTGCCATCGTTGATCGGGTTGAGCCCGAGCCCGGCCGAACGGATCGCCTTTTCCACCGGGGTCACGTTCGACTTGTCCCAGACCTGCACCGACAACATGCGCGGTTCGGGCGCTGAAACGGTCGCCACCTGGTTCAGCGGCATGTGGCTGCCATAGACCTCGACCGTGATCGGATCGAGCAGCGAAGTGTTGGCGCGGCCGGTGCGCAAGCCCCCCAGATCGTGCCGCAGCGATTCCACCGCACCCTTCATCCGGCGTTCGAGATCGGCCTTGTCGTACTTGGCCATGGGCCTACCCTTTCTTCACAATGGTCTGCGTCCCCTCGCCGCGCAGCACCTTGGCCAGGTTGCCCTTTTCGCGGATCGAGAAGACGACGATCGGAATGTCGTTATCGCGGCACAGCGCCACGGCGGAAGCGTCCATCACCTTCAGGTTGGTCGCCAGAACCGTGTCGTAATCGACCGTATCGTAACGCTTTGCCGTGGGGTTGGTCTTGGGGTCGCTGTCATAGACCCCGTCCACCGACGTGCCCTTGAGCAGCGCGTCGCACTGCATTTCCGCCGCGCGCAGGGCAGCCCCGCTGTCCGTGGTGAAATAGGGTGCGCCAACACCGGCGGCGAAAATCACCACCCTGTCCTTTTCAAGGTGACGTTCGGCACGGCGGCGAATGACGGGTTCGCACACCTTGTCCATTTCCACCGCGCTTTGCACGCGGGTGTGGACGCCCAGTTGCTCCAGCGCGTTCTGCATGGCCAGCGCGTTCATCACCGTGGCGAGCATGCCCATGTAGTCGGCCTGGGCGCGGTCCATTCCCTTGGCCGCGCCGGCCATGCCGCGGAAGATGTTGCCGCCGCCGATCACCAGGCAGATTTCCAGGCCGGTTTCCTTGGCCGCCTTCACCTCGCGCGCCAGTTCCGCGACGAATTCGGGATCGATCCCGAACTGCTGCTGGCCCATCAGCACTTCACCCGAAAGCTTCAGCAGAATGCGTTTGTAGGTGGGCTTGCTCATCGTCTGTTGCATCGCTCTCGCAGGGTTTGCAGGGCCTTATACCCTAGGCGGGGTGATGCCAAGGGTGGGCAAGGAAAAGGGCGCGAACCTTGCGGTCCGCGCCCGAATTCCTGCCTTGCGGCGCGGCTCAGTTGAGGCCGGCGGCCGCAGCGACTTCGGCGGCGAAGTCGCTCACTTCCTTCTCGATGCCTTCACCGAGCTGGAAGCGGACATAGTCCTTCAGCACGATCTTGGTGCCGGCGGCCTTGCCCGCGGCTTCCACGACCTGCGCCACCGGGGTCTTGTTGTCCATCACGAACAGCTGGCTGAGCAGCGCGTTGTCCTTGGCGAACTTGGCCACGGCGCCATCGACCATCTTGGCCTGCACTTCGGCGGGCTTGCCCGATTCGGCGGCCTTTTCGGCGGCGATCTTGCGTTCGCGCGCGATCATGTCCTGATCGAGATCGTCAGCGTTCAGCGCCAGCGGGAAGGCAGCGGCGATGTGCATCGCGATCTGCTTGCCCAGCGATTCCAGCACGTCGGCGCCGGCTTCCGATTCCAGCGCGACCAGCACGCCGATCTTGCCGAGCATCGGGGCAGCGGCGTTGTGCATGTACGGCACGACCAGGCCCTGGGCGACCGAGACGGTCTTCATCCGGCGGACCTGCTGGTTTTCACCGATGGTCGCGACGTTGTTGGTCAGCGTGTCGGCCACGGTGCCGCCGCCCGGATAGGCCGCGGCCTTGAGCGCTTCGACATCGTCCGAGGCCAGCGCCAGCGCGGCTTCGGTAGTCTTGCGCACGAAGTCCTGGAACTGGTCGTTCTTGGCAACGAAGTCGGTTTCCGAGTTGACTTCGACGGCAACGCCCTTGGTGCCGGCCACGGCCACGCCAACCAGCCCTTCGGCGGCGGTGCGGCTGCTCTTCTTGGCGACGGCGGCCAGGCCCTTGGCGCGCAGCGCGTCGACCGCGGCTTCGAAGTCGCCGCCGGTTTCGTCCAGCGCCTTCTTGCAATCCATCATGCCCGCGCCGGTGCGTTCGCGCAGGTTCTTCACGTCAGTGGCGGTATAGGCCATTGCAGTGGTCCTTCTTCAGATAGGGGGGTCGGCGCCGGGTCACGTGGACCCGGCGCG
>NZ_JAYRKX010000008.1:84370-156041 GCF_041905565.1 Novosphingobium sp.
GCTAGCGTGCCCCGCCCCCGCGACAATTTCATGACGCCGGCCGGGCTCAGGCCTCGGCAGCGGCTTCCACGATGGCGGCTTCTTCCACCGGCGCTTCTTCCAGCGCACCGACATCGACGCCCGAATCGACCACGCCTTCGCGGTGACCCTTGGTCGCGGCAGCAGCCACGGCGTCGCAGTACAGGCGGATGGCGCGGCTGGCGTCATCGTTGGCCGGGATCGGGAAGGCGATACCATCGGGCGAGACGTTCGAATCGAGGATCGCGACGACCGGGATACCCAGCACGTTGGCTTCCTTGATCGCCAGTTCTTCCTTGTTGGCGTCGATCACGAACATCACGTCCGGGATGCCGCCCATGTCGCGGATGCCGCCCAGCGACAGTTCCAGCTTGTCGCGTTCGCGGGTCATCTGCAGGACTTCCTTCTTGGTGAAGCCCGAAGTGTCGCCCGACAGCTGTTCTTCCATCGACTTGAGGCGCTTGATCGAGCCCGAGATGGTCTTCCAGTTGGTCAGCATGCCGCCCAGCCAGCGGTGGTTGACGAAGTGCTGGCCGCACTGGCGCGCCGCCTGGGCGATCGGTTCCTGCGCCTGGCGCTTGGTGCCGACGAACAGGACCTTGCCGCCGCGCTGCACGGTGGCCGAGACGAAGTCGAGCGCGCGGGCCATCAGCGGCACGGTCTGCGACAGGTCAAGGATGTGGATGCCGTTGCGGGCGCCGAAGATGTACGGCTTCATCCGCGGGTTCCAGCGGTGGGTCTGGTGGCCGAAGTGGGCACCGGCTTCGATCAACTGCTGCATGGTTACGACGGGAGCCGCCATAATACGTTCCTTTCCGGTTTAAACCTCTGGGAAGCAGGAACCGTGCGGCACATTCCGCTGCGGAACCGGTATCGGTGCTTCCCATGTGGATTTGCCATGGACAGGGGAAATCCCCGTCCGGGCGGCGCGCCCCTAACCCGCCTGCCGGAAAAAATCCAGCCCTAATCGGCTGCCCCGCGACCACAGATCGCGCACAAAAAATCATGCGAGGTGAAAAATAGCGCTTGACCGGATGGAACAAATAGAGAACACTTTGCTCAAGCCGAACGGAACAGGAACTCACCTAGCCGAATCGCAAGTTATCCACAAGCCCCTCCACAGGGCTGCGCACAGGAAGGACCAGGACAATGGCCGGTTTCGAACAGCTGCTTCCCTTTGCGATCCTGACCATGGTGACGATCTGGTCACTGGCCACCACGGTGCGCAACGCCTTGCCCGCGATTGCCGCACTGCGCCGGGAACTGGCCGATTGCCCCGCCACGCGGGAACTGCGCTATGCGATCCGCGCCCCGCGCCATGTCAGCCGGGTCAACGTCATCGCGCTGCCGGTCACGCCGCGGGGGCCTGCTCCGCTGCACGGGCCGCGCGCTGCCGCCTGACGCGGGCATAGAGCACCATCGCTACTGGCAGCAGGGCAACATAGACCACGCAGATCGCAATCAGCGTCCACCATGGTTCGGTCAGCAGCGCCGCGCCGACCAGCCCGAAGAAGGCGATCACTTCCAGCCGGACATGGCGGCGCGGACGCAGCTTGCCCCAGCTGAGCGTCGGCACCGCCGAGATCAGCAGGAAGGCCACCACCACCAGCCAGATGCCCACCACCAGTGGCGCGCGGAAGAACGTCTCCCCGGTCACCAGCCACAGGTAGATCGGCAGGAACGACAGCCCCGCGCCGACCGGCGCGGGCACCCCGGTGAGGAAGCCAGCGGCCTTGCGCGGCTCATCGGGCATTTCGATCCGGGCATTGAAGCGCGCCAGGCGCAGCGCCATGCACACGGCAAAGGCGAGCGCGGCGAACCAGCCGATCCGCGGCAGTTCCTGCAGCGACCACATGAACAAAATCAGCGCCGGGGCGACCCCGAAGGAAACGTTGTCGGCCAGGCTGTCCAGCTCGGCCCCGAATTTCGACTGCGCTTTAAGCAGCCGGGCGATCCGGCCGTCGATCCCGTCGAGCATCCCGGCGATGATCACCGCCTGCACCGACTTTTCGAAATCGCCCATGATCGCAAAGCGGATACCGGTCAGTCCCATGCACAGCGCCGCCGCGGTGATCGCGTTGGGCACCAGCGCCCGCAGCGTCAATCCGTTCGGCAGGCGCGGGCCGGCATCGCTCACTGGCTGACCCCTTCGATCAGCGCGGCCTGGCCGATTTCGGCCAGCACGGTTTCACCCGCAATCACGCGCTGGCCCATCAGCACCTTGGGTTCGGTCCCGGCGGGCAGGTAAACGTCGACCCGGCTGCCAAAGCGGATCAGGCCAACGCGCTGGCCAGCAGCGAGCAGGTCGCCCGGCTTGACGAAGGGCACGATTCGCCGCGCCACCAGCCCGGCGATCTGGGTGAAGCCGATCTTCACCCCGTCCCCGCGCTCGATCAGGATGTGCTGGCGCTCGTTTTCCTCGCTCGCCTTGTCGAGGTCGGCGTTCATGAACTTGCCGGGGATATAGACCACCCGGCGCACCGTGCCGCCAATCGGGGCGCGGTTGATGTGGACGTCGAACACCGACATGAAGATCGACAGGCGGGTGACCGGCCCCGGCACGAGCCCCGGAACCCCGCTGCCATCGTCCATCACCAGTTCGCGCGGCGGATCGACCTGCTGGATCAGCGTGATCAGCCCGTCGGCGGGCGAGACGATGTACTTGTCGCCCTGCGGTGTGACGCGCTTGGGATCGCGGAAGAAGGCCAGGATGCACGGCACCAGTGCGGCGACCGGCCAGGCCAGCGTTTCCCACGCGAAGAAGGCGCACAAGCCGCTGAGCGCGGCGGCGGCGATCGCGAACTTGTGGCTTTCCGGGTGGAACGCCGGGAAATGCCAGGTCGCTTCGCCCCGGCCGCGATTGTCGAGAATTTCGTTTGCCATGGTTCAGGCCGCCTTGCGCACGAACACGGTGCCGGCCGAATAGCCCGCCCCGAACGAGCAGATCACGCCCAGGTCGCCCGCCGCCAGATCGGCGCTGTGCTTGTGAAAGGCGATGATCGAACCCGCCGACGAAGTGTTGCCATAGGTATCGAGCACGGTCGGGCTTTCATCCTCGTTCGCCTCGTGCCCCAGCACGCGCTGGGCGATCAGGCGGTTCATCCCCTGGTTGGCCTGGTGCAGCCACAGCCGCCGCAGCGCCGCCGCCTCGATCCCCAGCCGTTCGGCTTCGGCGACGATCATGCTGGCGACCATCGGCACAACTTCCTTGAACACCTTGCGCCCTTCCTGGACGAACAGCTTGTCCGGCGCGCCGATCCCTTCGGGCGAGGCGCAGTTGAGGAAGCCGAAATTGTTGCGGATGTTGTTCGAGAACACGGTCTTGAGCCGCGTGCCAACGATTTCCCAGTGATCGGCCGGGGCGATGTCCTTGGCCTCGACCAGTACGGCGGTGGCCACGTCACCGAAGATGAAGTGGCTGTCGCGGTTCTTCATATTGTTGTGGCCGGTGCAGATTTCCGGGCTGACCACCAGCACCGAGCGGGCATGGCCGGCGCGGATGAAATCCGCCGCAGTCTGGATGCCGAACGTGGCCGAGGAACAGGCGACGTTCATATCGAAGGCGAACCCTTCGATCCCCAGCGCGTGCTGGATCTCGATCGCCATGGCCGGATAGGGCCGCTCCATGTTGGACGCGGCGCACAGCACGGCATCGACGTCCTGTGGCAAGCGCCCGGCGCGCTGCAAGGCGTCCTGCGCGGCCTTCACCCCGATTTCGGCCAGCACCGACAACTCGTCGTTCGACCGCTCGCGCCAGCGCGGGGCCATGATCTCGGGATCGAGCAACGGCGCCTTGGCCACGACGAAGCGGCTCTTGATCCCGCTCGCCTTCTCGATGAATTCGGCTGAACTCGGCGCCAGTTCCTGCACCGTGCCCGCCGCGATTTCCGCAGCATGGCGCACGTTGTGCAAGGCGACGTAGGCGTTGAAGCTTTCGACCAGTTCTTCGTTCGAGATCGATTCGGGCGGCGTGTAGAGCCCGGTGGCCGAGATGACGGGGATGATTTCGCTCATGGGGCGCCGGTCTAGTCGCGCCCTTGCCAGACCACAAGGGCAAGACCACATCTGTCCCTGACCCAAAGGAGACTGCAAGCATCATGCACCGCCCTGCCCGACTTGTCCTGGCGCCGCTGCTGCTGGCGCTGTCCGCCCCGGCGGCGCTGGCTGCCGATGCCGAATCGGGCGCGCTGACCGTGGAACAGATCAGCCCCGGCTATGCCGTGCGCGCGCAGATCACGGCGGGCGACCTGGCCCGGCTGGCGGCGATGGGCTTTCGCACCGTGATCAACAGCCGCCCCGATGGCGAGGAGCCCGGCCAGCCGGAAGCGGAGGAGCTCGCAGCCGAAGCCCACCGCCTGGGGCTGACCTACCACCACATCCCGGTCGCCCCGAGCGGCCCGACTGAAACTGAAGCGCGCAAGCTGCGTGCCGCCCTGACCACCGCGCCCGGCCCGGTGCTGGGCTTCTGCCGCAGCGGCCGGCGCGCGGCCAGGCTCAAGGAACTGGCCGACAGCCTTGGCCCCCGGGGGGGCTCTGACTGAAAGGAGGGTTGGTGGTGGACAGGGCTAGATTCGAACTAGCGTACGCTTGCGCGGGCAGATTTACAGTCTGCTGCCTTTAACCACTCGGCCACCTGTCCACACCAGCTTGCCGGTGTCGGGTCGCCCCGATTGCGCAGCTCCCGAAGGAGCCATCCGGCCGAGGAAGCGCGCCAATGCCCTCCCAACTCTTGCCTGTCAATGGGGTGACTGGCAGGGAGGCGCGATGAAACAGGATTTCCCATCATGAGCCGCCATCCCGACAACAAACCCAGCCGCGCCCTGCGCGGGCGCGCCGGGCGCATGCAGGGCGGGCGCGGTTCTGGCCGTGGCAGCGCCGGAACCGTGCGCCTGTGGGGCCGCCACGCGGTCGAAGCCGCGCTCAAGAACCCCGAGCGCAACCACCGCAAGCTGTGGGCCACGCGTGAGGGAATCGCCTCGCTGGACGGCGAATTGCCGGCAGATTTCCCGATTGAATACGCCCAGGGCGCCGATCTGGCCCGGCTGGTCGCGCGCGATGCGCCGCACCAGGGGCTGGTGCTGGAATGCGCGCCGCTGGAAGACATGTTCCTGGAAGATGTGCTGACCGGCGATCCGGCCCGGCCGCTGGTGATTCTCGACCAGGTGACCGATCCGCACAACGTTGGCGCGATCATGCGCAGCGCTGCCGCGTTCAATGCCTGCGCGATTCTCACCCAGGACCGGCATGCCCCGCCCGAATCGGGCACCCTGGCGAAAAGCGCCTCGGGCGCGCTGGAAGTGGTGCCGTGGGTGCGGGTGGTGAACCTGGCCCGCGCGCTCGATGAAGTGGCCGAAGCGGGCTACTGGCGGATCGGCCTCGACGGCGATGGCCCCACCACCCTGGGCGAGGCGCTGCCGGCCGGTCCGATCGCGCTGGTGCTCGGGGCCGAAGGCGAAGGCATGCGTCACAACGTGATGCAGCATTGCGATGCACTGGCCCGGCTGCCAATATCCAGTGCAATTGAAAGCCTTAACGTCTCCAACGCCGCCGCGATCGCGCTTTACGCCATCGCCACGCGCGGGTGATCCCACAGGAGGGAACCATGACTGCCCAGTTCAACCCGCGCCGCATGATGGCCGCCGCGCTGGCGGCCGGCCTTAGTGCACTGCTCGCCGCGTGCCTGATCTCGCCCGGCAAGTTCGCCTCGACCCTCGACATCCGCAAGGACGGGCGCTTCACCTATACCTACACGGGCGAAATCTACATGCTGGGCATGTCGAAGCTGGCGGAAATGGGCAAGAACGCCAAGGACGCCCCGGTGTTCGAGGCGATGACCTGCTACAAGGACGATTCGATGGACGAACGCCCTTGCACCAAGGACGAACTCGCCCAGCAGAAGTCCGACTGGGAGAGCGAACAGCAGGCCAAGGCCGACAAGGACAAGCGCGATGGCGAAATGGCCAAGGCGATGTTCGGCGGGCTCGATCCGACCGATCCCAAGGCGGCCGAGGAATTCGCCGCCCGCCTGCGTCGCCAGGCTGGGTGGAAAAGCGTGATCTATAAGGGCGACGGGCTGTACCAGGTCGATTTCGCGATCAGCGGCACGCTGGATCACGATTTCGTCTATCCCACCATGGAACGCTTCCCGATGGCCAATGCCTTCGTCACGCTGGTGCGCCGCACCGATGGCTCGATCCGGCTGGATGCGCCGGGCTTTGCCCAGGGCAGCGGCGGCGGGATGAACAGCTTTGCCCAGCTGGCCGCGATGGGCGCGGCGATGGACAAGGCCGGCAAGGATGGCAAGGACGGCGCTGACAGCCCCAACCTGCCGCAGCTGGACGGCACGTTCACTTTCACCACCGATGCCGAAGTGCTGGCCAACAACACCGATGAAGGCCCCCAGCCCGTACCCAATGGCAAGAAGCTGGAATGGAAGGTCACCCAGCGCACCACAGCGGCGCCGACCGCGCTGGTGAAGCTGGCGAACTAGCCAAGCGGGCCAAGCGGGGTTAGGGGGCAGGCATGAGCCATGCCGTGTCCCCCCTCGCCCGCCCCTTCCCGTCGCTCCCCGCGATTGCCGGGGTCGTCCCCCGCATCGCCCGCGCCGGTTACAAGGACTGGGGGCGCTGCGACCTGACCTATGTCGAACTGGCCGAAGGCACCGCAGTGGCCGGGGTGTTCACCCGCAACGTCTGCTGCTCGTCCGAAGTCGAACTGGGCCGGATCGGGGTGAAGCAGGGCCGCGCCCGGGCGCTGGTGGTCAATGCCGGCAATTCCAACGCCTTCACCGGCTATCGCGGGCGCGAGGCGGTGGAAGCGATCATGGCGCAGGTTGCGGGGCATCTGGGCTGCCCGCAGGACCAGGTGTTCGTCTCCTCGACCGGGGTAATCGGCGTGCCCCTGCCCAAGGACAAGGCCAAGGCCGGGATCGAGGCCGCCTTGCAGGCCGAGCCGTGCGGCTGGCAGGACGCCGCAAATACCATCGGCACCACCGATACCTTCGCCAAGGGCGCGATGGCGCAGGCCGTGGTCGACGGCAAGACCGTGACCCTGGCCGCGATCATCAAGGGCAGCGGGATGATTGCGCCCGACATGGCAACCATGCTGGGCTACATCTTCACCGACTGCGCGATTGCGCCCGACTACTTGCAGGAACTGCTCAGCGCGGCCAACCAGCGTACCTTCTCGTGCATCACGGTCGATAGCGACACCTCGACCAGTGACACGGTGCTGGCCTTTGCCACCGGCAAGGCGGGCAACCAGCAGATCAATTGCTCCGGCTGCCCCGGCGCCGATGCCTTTGCCGCCGCGCTGGAGGACGTGTGCCGCCAGCTCGCCCACCTGGTGGTGCGCGACGGTGAAGGCGCGCAGAAGTTCATCGCGGTGAGCGTGACCGGCGCGGTCAGCGACGAAAGCGCGCGCCGGGTCGGCCTGTCCATTGCCAATTCCCCGCTGGTCAAGACCGCTATCGCCGGCGAGGACGCCAACTGGGGCCGCGTGGTCATGGCAGTAGGCAAGGCCGGGGAACCGGCTGACCGCGACAAACTGTCGATCGGCTTCGGCGGCACCTGGGCCGCACGCGAGGGCCAGCCCCTGCCCGATTACGACGAAGCGCCGGTTGCCGCGCACCTCAAGGGGCAGGACATCAGCATCGAGGTTGACCTGGGTCTGGGCGAAGGCCGCGCCACGGTGTGGACCTGCGACCTGACCCACGGCTACATCTCGATCAACGCGGACTACCGCTCGTGAGCCTGAGCAAGGCGGTCGAGGCGATCATGCGCGAGGCGGCGGAGCGCGCGATCCTGCCGCACTACCAGTCGCTGACCAGCGACCAGATCGTCGCCAAGGCGGCGGACGACGCGGTGACCGTGGCCGACCACGAAAGCGAGCAGATCCTGTCGGACATGCTGGCCCGCCTGCTGCCCGAAGCCGCCATCGTCGGCGAGGAAGCCGCCCATGCCGACCCGGCGGTGCTGGACCGGCTGGGCGATGCGCTGTGCTGGATCATCGATCCGCTCGACGGAACCAACAATTTCGCCGCCGGCAAGCCGCCGTTCGGCATCCTGGTGGCGCTGGCCGAAGCGGGCGAGACGATTGGCGGGTGGATCTATGATCCGCTGCGCCGGCGATTCTGCTCGGCCGAACGCGGCCAGGGCGCCTGGATCGACGGGGAGCGCATTGCCGCGCGCGCCAGCGGGCAAACGCCGCCGATTGCCGCGATCTCGCTGGTCTTCGCCGACCAGAACCGGCGCGAGGCACTGAAGACGCACATCGCCCCGCACTACACCCTGGTCGACATCCCGCGCTGCGCGGCCGAACAGTACCCGCGCATCGTGCTGGGCGAAAACGACATCACGATCTTCGAGCGGACGCTCGCCTGGGATCATGCCGCCGGCGTGCTGTTCCTCAACGAGGCGGGCGGCAAGGTCGCCCGGCCCGATGGTTCGCCCTACCTGGTCGACGAACACCTGCGGCCCAGCCTGATCGGTGCGGCCAGTCCGGCCCTGTGGGACGAACTGGCCGAACGCATGGCCGGGATGTGACGGCTTAAAGGACGCTTTCCAGCCAGCCCTTGAGCTGGCTCTTGGGCGCGGCGCCCAGCTTCTGGGCGACCGGTTCGCCGTTCTTGAACAGCACCATCAGCGGGATCGACTGCACACCATACTTGGCGGCGATGTCGGTGTTTTCCATGATGTCGACCTTGGCGATGGTCACCTGCTCAGCCAGCTCGTCGCTGATTTCTTCGAGCGCGGGGGCGATCATCTTGCACGGGCCGCACCAGTCGGCCCAGAAATCGACCAGCACCGGCTTGTCGGAACCCAGCACGTCGGCGGCGAAGCTGTCATCGGTAACGGCTTTGGTAGCCATGGGAATCTCCTGTTGTGTTGCAGCCAATCTAGGCACGGCTGCGGGCTTGGCAATTGGCCCGGATCAAAAGGATTCCTGCGCGCCGGTCAATGCCTGCTTGTGGACAGCGAGCAACCGGGGCGGAATCTCGATCAGGCGCGGCACCTGGGTATAGAGCAGGGCGGCTTCCACCGTGCGGCCCGGATAGGTCGCTTCCAGCGCGGCGGCATAGGCCGCCATCTGCCGCAGGATCGCCACCGGCACCTCGTCCAGACTGGCGGGCGGGCGGCGGGCGGTCTTGAAATCGATCAGCCGGATGCGCTCATCACGCAGCAGCAGCCGGTCGATGGTCCCGGCCACCACCTGATCGCCCACCGCAGCAGCAATCGGCACTTCGGCCAGCGCCTCAGCCGAAAACAGCTCCGCCCAGCGCTTGTCCGCGACCACTGCGAGAGCAGAAGCAACAATTTCTGCGCGGGCCTGGGCATCGAGATCGCTTGCCGCGCGGGCCAGCCAGGCCTGCGCCGCGGTCCTGCGCTCGCCCTCGGCCACTTCGGGCAGGCGTTCGAGCAGGCGGTGCAGCAGCACCCCGCGCCGCGCCGCCGCCTTTCCGGCACCCGGTGGCCAGGGCGGATCGGCGCTCTGCTCCTCGCCCAGCGCCGACGGGGCAAGCGGGCGCGGCGGGCGCGGTTCGGCGGGTGCGCCGCGATCCAGCCAGGGCGGCAGCAGCGGCAATTCGGCAATCCGCGTGACCTTCGCCGGCACCGCGATGGCCGGGCGCTCGCCATGTTCGGCGCGCGCGCCCCACAGCTCGTCCTCGACCCATTCCTCGGCCTGGAACAGCCCGGACAGGCGGGCATACCAGCTGTCGGGCGCGGGTTCCTTTTCCTTAGCGCCCAGCGCCCCGGCGATGAACAGCGCTTCTTCCGCACGGGTCATGGCGACATACATCAGCCGCCAGTGTTCCTGCATTTCCTCGGCGCGGACCTGGGCTTCGGCTTCGGCCAGGCGGCCCAGCTTCTCGTCTTTCGACAGCGCGGGCAGCGGGAACTTGCGCGTGCCCTCGCCCGCCGGATCGACCAGGTCGAGCGGGCTGGGGCGCGAGGAATTGGGATTGTCCGCCGCATCGGCCAGGATGACGATCGGCGCTTGCAGGCCTTTCGATCCGTGCACGGTCATCACCCGCACTTCGTTGCCGCCCTGGGTCGCCTCGCGCTTCAGCTCGCCCTCGCCCGCGTCGAACCAGCGGATGAAGCCCTGCAGGCTGGGCACTTCGTTCGCGGCAAAGGCGCTGGCGGCGTTGAGCAATTCGTCAATCGGATCGTTCGCTTCGCGCCCCAGCCGCGCGACCAGCTTGCGCCGGCCCTGCCACGGACCGGTCAGCAGCCATTGCAGCAGCGCCTGCGGCGAATCGTAATCGGCGCTGCGCAGCAGTTCGAGCAGCGCGGCCAGCGCCGGATCGACCTTGCCCCCGCGCTGGCGGCGCAAGTGATCCCACAGCGCCACGCCTTCGCCGCGATAGCCGTATTCCAGCAGATCGTCCTGGTCCCAGCCGATCAAGGGCGAGATCAGCAGGCAGGCGAGGTTGAGATCGTCGAGCGGCTGAGCGGCGAAGCGCAGCGCCGCCATCAGGTCTCGCACTGCGAGCGGCGCGGCGAGCCGCAGCCGGTCGACCCCGGCCACCGGCACCCCGGCGGCATGGAGCCGCGCGACGATCAGCCCGGCCAGTTCCTTGCGCTTGCGCACCAGCACCATGACGTCGCCCGGCCCCGCGCGGCGCGTGGTCCCCTTGACCAGCGGATAGCCCTCATCCAGCCAGCTGCGCACCTGCCGGGCGATCCGGTCAGCCAGCTGGCGGTCGGACCGGGCCATCCAGTCTTCCTCGCCCTCGTCGCCGTCATCCTCGCTGCCGCTGGGCGCGCCGACCACCTGCCACAGCGTGACCAGGCCCGGGCGGTCCTCGCCCACGTGCGGGTCGGGCTGCTGCGCCAGGCCGAAGGCGGCATGGCCGATCCGCCCGATCGCGAGGTCGACGAAGTGCAGGATCGCCCGCGCAGTGCGGAAGCTGCGCCCCAGCCCAAGTTCGCGCAGGTCCCGCGCCATGCCGTCGCGGCGCAGCATGACGACGTTTTCAGCAAGGCCGGTCATCGCCTGCTTCACCCGGCGGCGGGCCTGCTCGAAGTTTTCCGGGCTGGTGCCCTGGAAACGGAAGATCGCCTGCTTGTAATCGCCGACCACGAACAGCGTGCGCAGCTTGTCCGCCCGGGCGCCCTCGCCGGCGAAGAAATCCTCGGTCAGCGCGCTGATGATGCGCCACTGCGCGGCATTGGTATCCTGGGCCTCATCGACCAGGATATGGTCGAACCGGCGGTCCAGCTTGTAGCGGATCCAGTCGGCCAGCTCGCTGCGGGTCAGCAGCGCGGCGGCCTTGCGGATCTGGTCGTCGAAATCGATGAACCCGGCGCGGGCCTTGGCCTCGGCCCAGGCCAGCGCGAACTTGCGGCCCAGTTCCAGCGTGGGGACCAGGAAATCGGCCAGTTCGAGCAGCGCGCGGCGTTCGCGCACCGCCAGCGAACAGGCCAGCACGCTTTCCGCCGCCTGCCCGAAATGGCTTTCGAACTTTTCGAGCGAGGACACGTCGCGCACCGTGTCCTTCTGCGTGAACAGCACCTTGTGCAGTTCATCCAGCCGCTCAAGCCGTTCGGCCGCCCCCGCGGACAGCCAGTCGGCAATCACCGCGCGCCCGGCCATGCCCTTCTTGCCGTTCCACTGCGAATAGGCCGACAGGCAGCAGTGCAAGGCATCGGTATCGAACACATCATCGGCGCACAGGGCGGCAAGGTCGGCCTCGCTCGCATCGCTCGGCAGGCCGATCAGGCGCAGCACGTTGGCGCGCATCGGCGGCTGCCAGCTGCCCGGCCCTTCCCACGCCTCGCGCGCGGCGGCGCAGCGCAGCAGGTAGCCCTGCACCGCATCGGGTCCGAGCCGGACCGACAGCTGCGCCAGCGCATCGAGCGTCGCCGCGTCGTTCTCGCGCTCGGCCGTGACCAGCAGGTCGGCCAGCACTTCGCGCAGCAGCATCTCGCGGTCGCGATCTTCCATCGCGCGGGTGCCGGGGACCAGCCCGGCCTCGTGCGGGAAAGCCGAGAGCAGCCACTGGGCGAAGGCGTGGATCGTATCGATCCTGAGGCCGCCGCCCGGGCAATCGAGCACTTCGGCAAACAGCGTGCGCGCCCGCGCCCGCGCTTCCGGGCCGGAGGGCGCGCCGATCGCCTCAAGATCGTTGAACAGGGCGGTGTCATCGGCCCGCACCCAGCGCGCCAGCACCTCGTTGATGCGCGCGGCCATTTCGGTCGCGCCGGCCTTGGTGAAAGTCAGGCACAGCACCTGGCCGGGGGTGACATCGGGCTGAAGCAGCAGCCGCAGCACGCGGGCCGACAGCACCTGGGTCTTGCCGGTCCCGGCCGAGGCGGACAGCCACACCACCTCACCCGGATCGACCGCCGGGCGCTGCTCGTCAGTCAGCGGGAACAGGCGCTTGCCGCCGCTCATGCCGCATCCCCATCGGCGCGGCCGCGCGCCTGCCATTCGTCCAGCCGCATCAGCTGGTCGTAATCGTGGTAGCCATAAAGGTCGGGCTGCAGGCTGGCCTCGAACGGGGCCGTGCCGCGAATGAACAGGTCAATCGCCTTGCCCAGGTCAGCGGCGGATTTGTCGAGGAAGTCCTCGCGCGCCAAACCGGCTGATTTTTCCGTCTTGAACGGAGCCAGGGCATGGCCGAAGGCGGCCTTGTCCTCGCTGCGCGGGCGCTTGGCGAGTGACCAGTATTCGAACCATTCGGGGCTACCCGCGACGCCCGCAAAGCCGCCCGCCGCCGCAATCAGGCCGATCACCCCCAGTTGCAGCGCATAGCCATCGGCCACGCGTTTGCGGCTGGGGGGAATGCCGGTCTTGTAATCGACGATCCCCAGCGTGCCGTCGGCCATCCGGTCGATCCGGTCGGCGCGACCGTGGACGCGCACGCCGCGAAAGGTCATCTCGCCCTTCACTTCGCTGGCCAGGACGTGGCGGCCTTCGGCGGCCAGCCGGGCGATCTCCGCGTCGACCCACTCGAGCGCCTTGGCGAGGCGCGGCCACCACAGGCTGCGGACCAGCGGGTGCGCGCGCATTTCGGCCAGTTCCTGCGCGGCGAGGCTGAGCAGTTCGCCCGGCCCTTCACCGGCCTTGTGCCAGCGCTCCAGCACGCGGTGGACCACGGTGCCCTTCCACGCGGCGGTCGGTTCGGCGTCGAGCGCATCGAGCACCCGCAGCCGCAGGATCGCCTGGGCATAGAACTGGTAGGGATCGCCCAGCAAACGGTCGATCGCGGTCACCGCCAGGGCAACATCGCGTTGAGCGGGGGTTGGATCGGGCGCGGGCCGCGCTGCCGGGCGGGCGGGACTGCCAAGGTCGATCCGGCGGGCCAGATCGACCGCCTCGACCTCGCGGTGCGCCTCGGCCAGCTCGCCAAGCATCGCTTCGACCCGCAGCACGAAGCGGCTGGGGATCACCGGCGCGCCTTCGTCGCGCTGCGCCCAGCTCAGCACCACTTCGGGCGCGCCAAGCGCACCGGCGAGGTCGTGCGCCGACAGGCCGATGCGGAATTCCGCCCCGGGCACACCCAGCGCGCGCAGCACGGCGGGGGGCAACAGCGGTTCGGGGCTCGGGCTGGCGGGCCAGACGCCCTCGGTCAGCCCGGCGCAGATCACCAGTTCGGCGCGGCTCATCCGCGCTTCGAGGAGGCCATAGATCGCCACGCGCGGGTGGCCGCCCCACGGCGGGCGCACGGCCACGCGGTCCAGCGCGTCGCGCAGCACTGCGGGCAGGTCGGCGGGGGCAAGCTGCGTACCGACTTCGGCGGTGGCGCCGCGCAGTTCCTCGACCAGAGCGGCCAGAGCGCGGCCATCGGCATTGCCCCACAGCGCTTCGCCGCACAGCGCCTCGCCCGCGCTGGCCAGACGGGCCAACGCTTCGGCCAGCGGCAGGCGTTCGGGCCAGTCGAGCAGGGGCGCAAGCACTTCCTCCACCTCGGCCCACCAGGCGGCGATTGCCGCGCCGTTGGCACGCTTGGCCAGCTTGTCGATCGCGGCGCGCAGCGGGGGCAGGCCGGGTGCGGGGCGAGGCCCGCGCAGCGCGAGGTCAAGCGCGCGGCTCGCCTCAAGCCAGGCGGCGCGCCCTTCGCCGGGCCGCACCAGCGGGTGCTGCAACAGCGCAAGCAAGGGCACCGGCGCGGCGGCCTGGGCAACCACTTCGGCGAGCAGCAACAGCACGCGGCCCGCCGTGGTCTGCGGCAAGGGCCGCCCGGCGGAATCGTCCGCCACGATCCCCCAGCGGCGCAAATGGGCGACAACGCGCCCAGCCAGCCCCCGGTCGGGCGTGATCACGGCGACGCGGCGTTCCGGCGCTTCGAGCGCCTGGCGGACCAGGATCGCCACGGCCTGGGCTTCCTCGTCCGGGTGAGCGGTCTGCATCAGCCGCACGCCTGAAAGGCGGCGCTGGGCGGCGGGCAGGTCCACCCAGCCCGCGCTGGCCTGGGGCGGCAGGAACAGGTTGGAGATGGCGCGGCTACGCTCGGGCCGGGCAGCGGACAGGCCGGCGCGGTGCCACGGCTGCACTTCGCCGCGCTGCACCCCCATGCGGTTGAGCAGCAGCTTGAGGTGGTATTGCGGGTGAGTGACGGCATCACCCGCGCCGAACGGCGGATCGTCCGGCCCGGCCGGCGCGCCCGCGGTGCCAAGCGCGTCCCACACCGCACCGTCCAGATCGAGATCGAGGTCGGGCAGGATCACCGCCCCGCGCGGCAGCATGGCCACGGTGCGCAGCAGCTGCGCCAGCGCGGGCGAGGCGCTGGTCACCCCGGCGGCGACGACCGGGTGCGCGGGCGGCTGTTCGCGCCAGCGCCGCGCGGCGTGTTCGAACAGGCGGTTGCGCCGCTCGGGCGGATCGACCTCGCCGCGCGCGTCCAGTTCAAGCTGCCAGCGTGCCTGGACGCGGGCAAACAGCCGGGTCGATTCGCGCCAGTGATCGGCCAGATCGCCGACGATCCCGGCAACCCGGTCCTGGAGCAGATCGCCCAGGCCAATCCCTTCCACCGCCAGCCGGTCCATGGTCCGCGCCATTTCCTGGGCCAGACGCAGCAGGCCGGGGGCCTTGGGCGCGCTGTCGCCCATTTCCTCGGCCAGCAGCGCGGCGAGGCGCAGCCAGCGGCGCGTCGGATTGGCAGCGGGCGGAATCGCGCTGCCCGCACCCAGCGGATCGAGCAGCGGCCCCAGCGTCTCGTCCAGATCAAGGTCGCCCACCACCGCCATGCGCGGCAGCAGCATCCCCCCGCCCGACAGGCGCACGAAAGCCTCGGTAATGATCCGTTCGGCGCGGCGGCTGGGCAGCAGCAGGGTCAGCCGCGCCAGGCCGAGATCGCCCGCCGCGTAACGCGGGATCAGCCCCGCCACCAGCGCATCGGCAAAGCCGCGGTGCGCGGCGATCGAGTAGACTTGCGGATGGACCGCCTCAGCCACGGGCCAGCGCCGACTCGGTCAGGCCGATCGCTTCGGGATAGCCGACATCGAACCAGCCGCCATCATGCACCAGACCGTAGCAGCGCCCTTTGGCAATCGCCCGGTCCCAGAACACGTTGGTCGAGAACACGTCAGCCGGCGGATCGGTCACCACGTGGCGGGCCAGCAATTGCACCCCGGTCCAGACATAGGGCCGTGCGCGCTTGCCCCCTTCGCGTGACAGGCGGCCATCGGCGGCCAGGTCGAAATCGCCGGTCCCCTGCGTGTTGCCCGCCCGATCGAACGGGACGACCAGCATCAGCACGTCCATCCGCTCGGCGTCCCAGGCAGCCGCCATGCGGCGGAGCAGGTTTTCGCCGCCATCAGTGAACCAGTTATCGGCATTGATGCAGAAGAACGGATCGTCCGGGATCAGGGGCAGCGCCTTGACCAGCCCGCCGCCGGTATCGCGCAGCAATGCGCGTTCGTCCGAAATGGCCACGGCAAAATCGCCGGCATGTTCGGCCAGGTGCGCCTCGATCTGGTCGGCAAGGTAGTGGACGTTGACCACGATCCGCCCCACCCCGGCACCGCGCAGCAGGTCCAGCACGTGATCGAGCAGAGTGCTGCCGGCCACTTCGACCAGCGGCTTGGGCCGGGTCCTGGTCAGCGGCATCATCCGCGTGCCCTTGCCCGCAGCCATGATCATCGCCGTGCCCGGAACCGCGCTGTTCATGCCGCGAAGCTGCCCCCGTGGCCCTCGCGCAGCGCGGCGGGCACGTTGGCGGCGAACCACTGCGCCACCGGTTCCAGCGCCGGGTGGGTCAGGTCGCGTTCCAGCGCCTGCCAGACGCGCGGGATGTACGAGAGGTATTTCGGCTTGCCGTCACGCTTCCACAGGCGGACGAAAATGCCGACGATCTTGGCGTTGCGCTGCGCACCCAGCCGGGCATAGTCGGCCAGGAAATCATCGCCCGCCCCGGTCTTGCCGGCGTAGTAATCGAACATTTCCGCTTCCAGCTCGGGCGAAACGTCGCGCCGTGCATCTTGCAGCAGCGACACCAGGTCATAGGCCGGATGGCCGACCAGCGCGTCCTGGAAGTCGAGCAGCCCCTGCTCGCGCAGCGAGCCCAGCAGCATGATGTTTTCCGCATGGTAATCGCGCAGCACCGTCACCCCGGGGCGCTGGCGCGGCAGCATCGGCGCCAGCACCTGTTCCCACGCGGCGGCATAGCCCGGCCCGTCGACATAGAGGTTCTGCGCCGGGCAATACCAGTCAACGAACAGCTTCGCCTCGCGCTGGTATTCCTGCATCGAATAGTCGACGAACGGCCCGGCCGGCAGGCGGTGCAATTCGATCAGCGCGTCGATCGCGGCGGTATAAACCTCGCGCTCGTCCGCCGGCCATTCGTCGAGGTATTCGCGCATCCGCACCTCGCCGAAATCTTCCAGCAGCACGAGGCCGCGCGCGGCGTCATCAGCCAGCACGCGCGGCGCGCGCAGGCCGTTGGCGTCCAGCCACCGGGCGGCGCGCAGGAACGGCTGCGGATCCTCGTTCGGCGGGGGGGCGTCCATCAGCATCGCGGTCTTGCCACTGTCGCGGCGGAGGCGGAAATAGCGGCGGAACGAGGCGTCCCCGGCCAGCGGTTCGATGGCGGCATCGCCCCATCCGGCAGTGGCGAGAAAGGCGTCGAGCCCGGCGGGCAGGTTCAGTTCCATCCCTCGCGCACTAGCCAATCGGAACCGGGTTCGACAATGGCAATCCGCCCGCTGTCCGCAGTTTCCAGCCGGATCGACAGGCAGCCCGGCTCGTGGGCGAATCCGCCCGCCTTATCAGGCCATTCGGCGAGCAGCGCCGCGCCGTCGCGATAGTCCTCCAGCCCCAGCTCCTCGGCCTCGTGCGGGGCATTCAGCCGGTAGAAATCGGCATGGACCAGCGGCAGGCGAACCTGCGGCACCTCGTAGGTTTCGATGATCGCGAAGCTGGGACTGGGTACTTCGCCCTGATGGCCCAGCGCGGCGATGATCGCGCGGGCCAGCGTGGTCTTGCCCGCACCCAGCCCGCCTTCCAGCGCCACCACGTCGCCCGGTTGCAGGGCGGCGGCGATCCGCTCGCCAAACGCCGCAGTGGCAGCCAGATCGGGCAAGGCAACGATCACGGCAGCTCGATGATCGCGGCAGTGCCCTGCCCCGGTTCGCTATGCATGGTCATCGTGCCGCCATGCGCTTCGACCAGCTGGCGGGCGAGCGGCAGGCCAAGGCCCTGGCGGCGTTCCACCATCTTGCCATCGGCGGTCAGCTTCAACCCGTCGAGCGCGCGGGCGAGCGTGGCCGCGTCCATCCCCGGGCCGTTGTCGGAAATGACGATCTGCGCGTGGCCCTTGCGGCCCGACAGTTCGACCAGGATGCGCCCGCCCTGCGGCGTGGCGGTGATCGCGTTGTCGATCACATGGCCGATCGCGCGGGCCAGGCGGCGGCGATCGCCGGAGATCCGGCCCACGCCCCGGTCACCGCGCAGGTCGAGCGAGAGGCCGGCGTCGCGGATGCGCTGGGCGCGGTCCTCGACCAGCTTGGTGACCAGCGGGAACAGCTCGATCTCGTCGCGCGCCAGCGGCAACATGCCCGCTTCGCTTTGCGACAGGTCGAGCACGCTTTCGATCTGTTCGCCCAGTCGCTCGACCGAAGTCAGGATCGCGCCGACATATTCCTTGCCCTGGTCCGACAGGTCGCCGCCCAGTCCCGCTTCAAGCAGTTCGGCAAAGCCGCCGATCGAAGTCAGCGGGGTGCGGAATTCGTAGCTCATGTTGGCGAGGAAGCGGGTCTTCATCGCGTCGGCTTCTTCCAGCGCGGCATTGCGTTCGCGCAGGGCTTCCTCGGCCATCTGCGAATCGGTGATGTCGAGCACGGTCAGCAGGCCGTTGCCATCGGGCAGCGGCACCCCGGCGAATTCCAGCGTGCGGCCATCGGCCAGCAGCGCGCGGCCGCCGGTCTGCTTGCGGTCCAGCGTCGCGGCGCGGACCACGTCGCCCACGGCCTTGGCCTTGACCGGCTTGGCCAGGCGGCGCGCGATCCGTTCGAGCAGGCTGTCGACCCGTGGGTGGCCGTCCAGATGACTTTCATCCAGCCCCCAATCGGCGGCAAAGCGGCGGTTCCACAGTTGCAGGCGGCCGTCGGGGGCGAACACCGCGACCGATTCGAACAGGCTGTCGAACGTCGCGGTGCGGGTGCGCAGCAGGGTGTCGCGCACGGCGGACAGGCGCAGTTGTTCGGTCCGGTCCTCGGCAATCAGCAGCATCCCGCCATCCGGCAGCGGCTGGGCGACCACGCGCAGGTGCGTGCCATCGGCCAGGACCCAGGCTTCTTCTTGCGCCGCGCTGGCCAGGAACCAGGCCACGCGCTCGCGCCGCCAGGCGGGAAAATCGCGCGCTTCGGGCACCCGCCCGGCATCGCGCGCCATGTCGAGCAGGCGTTCGAACGGCGGCGGATCGAGCATCACGGCAGGCTTCAGCGCGAACAGGCGCTGGAATGGCTGGTTGGCAAAGGTCAGCTGGCGCTTGGCATCGAACTGGGCGACCCCGGCGGACAGCTGGTCGAGCATCGCGCGCTGGGCATCGCGGAAGGCGCGGAAAGCGCGGGCCTGTTCCTCCATGTCCTCGATGTCGACGGCGTAACCGGCGATGCCTTCCTCGCCCAGCGGCAGGTCGGACACGCGCAGCGCCCGGCGCGCGCCGTCGATCGTCGCGGCGACGATCCGTTCGATCGGCAATTGCTTGGCGGCGGCTTGCAGGGCGACCTGTTTGGCGGTCAGCCCGTCGACGCTTTCGACCAGTTCCACCCCGTCGGCCACCACGGCGCGGGCGTCCTTGCCGGCGACGGCGCTGACATAGGCGTGGTTGACCAGCTGCAGCGCGCCATCTGGGGCGCGGAACCACATCGGCATCGGCGCGGCTTCGATCAGGCCGACCAGCGCGGCAAAATCGCTGCGGGCGCGGGCAGCTTCGGCGCGCAGTTGCACCAGTTCGCTTTCGCTGTCGGAAAAATCGAACACCCAGACCAGCGCCGCCCCGCCCGGCGACACCGCCGGATCGGCCAGGTGGCCGCGCAGCGCCAGGCTGCGGTTCGAGCCGCGCGGGGTGACGACCATGCGGAACGGCGCGGCGGTTTTCTGCGTGCGGCGCACCGCCTCGCTAAGTTGTTCAAGCTGCTCGCGGGTCAGCCCGCCGCCGCCGCCGTCGATCCGCCCGCCGTCCAGCTCGGTCAGGAACTGGGGCACGCGTTCCAGCCCCAGCCAGTTGGCCAGCCGCTGCGGCGCCTCGATCTTGCCGTCGGCGCGGACCAGCAGCGGCAACGCCGGGCTTTCATCGACCATCTTGGCGAGACGCCGGGCTTGGCGCTGCCCGGCCTCGGCCTTGCGCTCGCGCCGCCGCGCGGATTGCCACGCCCAGGCGGCCGCGATCGTCCACCCCGCCAGCAGCAGGGCGATCAGCATCGCGGCGGTGGGGGTCAGCGTCATGCTTTCCAGCTATTCGGGCTGCAGCTAGATTACAATGCCGCAAGAGGCTTTAGATTGAAATTGCCTCAACCAAGCCCGAGAAGTGATCGAATTTTTTCGCCAAAAACAACAACGCCAGTCAACATTGCAATGGTCGTTGTAGTCGCAGTTATAACGAAACCCTTCCCGGGGAGGTGGGCAACACGTTCAACAAGCGTGGCGATGCTAACCCGCATATCGCCAACGTCTTTTTTGATCGACGTGACGTCGGAACGAAGCGTCTCAACAAGCGCTTCAAGTTTGGCTACGCGGCCTTCCATGCCACCAGAGGTGCCCCCTCCGCTCCCATTTTTCAAGGTCTCATTCTCGCGCATCAGCGCTTCATTTTCTGCCTTCAGTTTTCTCACCGCCGCAAGATCGTCAATCGGGTTCGTAGCCATCAGGGCCTTCCCGCAATCTCATTCATTACGCGATCAAGTTCTGCGTTCGTAGTGAAGTACGTGCTCATGCGTGATCGAGCTTCTTCCTCATTATTCGCCGCCAAGGCTATGACCACACTCGCGAGAGCCGTCATATTTGACCGCATGTATACAACCGCGCGAATTAAGTCGCCCTTTGTCGCGTTCTCAGCCCAAGCGGGATAAGGATTTTGATCATCGACCATCACGCGGGGCAACCTAATCGCACTTCGTGAACAATCAATAGCGATAGTGGTCCGGCTTGAACGGGCCCTGCGCCGAAACGCCGATATAGTCGGCCTGCTTCTGGCTCAGCTTGGTCAGCTTCACGCCCAGCTTTTCGAGGTGCAGCGCCGCAACCTTCTCGTCGAGGTGCTTGGGCAGGACATAGACCTCGTTCTTGTATTCGCTGTTCTTGGTGAACAGTTCGATTTGCGCCAGGGTCTGGTTGGTGAAGCTGCTGCTCATCACGAAGCTGGGGTGGCCGGTGGCGCAGCCCAGGTTCACGAGGCGGCCCTTGGCCAGGATGATGATCTGCTTGCCGTCGGGGAATTCGACCAGGTCGGTGCCGGGCTTCACTTCGGTCCACTTGTAGTTCGACAGGGCCGAAATCTGGATTTCGCTGTCGAAGTGGCCGATGTTGCAGACGATCGCCATCGGCTTCATCGCCTTCATGTGCTCGGCGGTGATCACGTCCTCGTTGCCGGTGGCGGTGACGAAGATGTCACAGCGCTGCACGGCTTCTTCCATGGTGACGACTTCATAGCCTTCCATCGCCGCCTGCAGCGCGCAGATCGGGTCGATTTCGGTGACCATTACGCGCGCGCCGCCGTTGCGCAGCGAAGCGGCGCTGCCCTTGCCCACATCACCGAAGCCCGCCACGCAGGCGACCTTGCCAGCCAGCATGGTGTCGGTCGCGCGGCGGATCGCGTCGACCAGCGATTCCTTGCAGCCGTACAGGTTGTCGAACTTCGACTTGGTAACGCTGTCGTTCACGTTGATCGCGGGGAACGGCAGCTTGCCGTCCTTGGCGATCTGGTAAAGGCGGTGGACGCCGGTGGTGGTTTCTTCCGACACGCCCTTGATGTGGGCGACCGACATGGTGAGGTAGCCCGGCTTGCGCTTGAGGAATTCCTTCAGCGCGCGGACGAATTCGATTTCCTCGGCGTTGCTGGGTTCGAACAGGTCTTCGCCCGCTTCAACCCGCGCGCCCCACAGCGCGAACATGGTGGCGTCGCCGCCATCATCCAGGATCATGTTGGCAGTGCGGCCCGAACCGTCGTCCCAGTCAAAGATCCGGCCGACATAGTCCCAGTATTCGGCCAGGCTTTCGCCCTTGACGGCGAACACCGGGATACCCCGCGCGGCGATAGCGGCGGCGGCGTGGTCCTGGGTGGAAAAGATGTTGCAGGTTGCCCAGCGCACTTCGGCGCCCAGCGCGACCAGCGTTTCGATCAGCACCGCGGTCTGGATCGTCATGTGCAGCGAGCCGGTGATCCGCGCACCCTTGAGCGGCTGGGCAGCGCCGAATTCCTCGCGCAGCGCCATCAGGCCGGGCATTTCGGTTTCGGCGATGGCAATTTCGGCGCGGCCGAAATCAGCGAGGCCAATATCGGCAATCACATAGTCATGTTCGGTCTGGGCGGTGGTCACGCGGCAACTCCTGTCACGGGAAGCGCCGCCCGCAGCAATAAGGGGCAGCGCCTGGTCTGCGCCGCCCCTTACCTGCTCATCCGGGTGGAGGCAAATATAGAGCTGCCTTTATATCGCTTTCGCTATCCTAGCGCCGCAACCAGGCGAATTGAGGGGTGCCGGTGCTTTCCAGCAGCTGGTCTGCCGCCGCGACCAGCGGTTCGGACCCGCGCGCATCGGCCAGCCCGCGAGTGACCTGCTTGAGCTGGCGGCAATCGAGCCAGGGATGCCCCTGGCCATAGGAATTAGCCATGATCACACTCAGCCGGTCAAGCGCGCGGGTGGCCCCGGCCGCCCCGTGGCGACCGGCCAGTTCGGCTTTCATCGCATTGCTGGCGGCGTTGAGTTCGGCGATGTGGTTGGTGGTGAACCGTCCGTAATCGGCCTGAAAATTGTCCGCCGTGGTCCGGCAGCGCAGGCCCGTGACCATCAGCATGATGTCCAGCCGGCGCAGCTTCTCGGCGCTGCTCATCGGCGCGGCGCTGGCCGGCACGGAGGCCAGCAGGCCGAAGGCGGCCAACCCGGCCGCAAGTGTCTGTGCAATCTTCATCTCGCAGTCTCCCGGCGGGGCGACCCCCGCGAAAGACATGCTCGCCCAATCGCTTTACTCATTCTTAAAGTGGCCCGGTAAAGCGAATTTTACCATGTCCGGGCGTTGCCCTGCGGCGCAGCGTGCCTATATCCTGCGAGAGACTCGCAAATTCCACACAGGAGAGTGACCATGACGATTGCTGTTGGCGACAAGCTGCCCGACGTGAAGCTGGTGAAGGCCGGCGAAAACGGCCCCGAACAGGTCCAGTCGGCAGACTATTTCAAGGGCAAGCGCGTTGCGCTGTTCTCGGTCCCGGGCGCGTTCACCCCGACCTGCTCGGCCAAGCACCTGCCGGGCTATGTCGAACATGCTGCGGACCTCAAGGCCAAGGGTATCGACGAAATCGCCTGCACCGCGGTCAACGATCCGTTCGTGATGGGCGCCTGGGGCAAGTCAGCCGGCAGCGCCGATGTGACCATGCTGGCCGATGGCAACGGCGATCTGGCCGAAGCGCTGGGGCTGACCATGGACGGTTCGGGCTTTGGCCTGGGCAAGCGCGGCCAGCGCTTCTCGATGGTGGTCAACGACGGCGTGGTCGAACAGCTCCACGTCGAAGCGCCGGGCGAATTCAAGGTCAGCGCGGCCGACTACATGATCGACCAGCTGTAAGTCTGATGATGTGGGGGCAACTGGCGATCAAGGCCGCGCTTTCGGGCCTTTTGATTGCCGCCGCCTCCGAACTGGCCCGCCGCAACCCCGGTTGGGGCGGGCTGGTCGCCTCGCTGCCGCTGACCAGCCTGGTCGCGCTGCTGTGGCTGTGGCGCGACACCCATGACCCGGCGCGGGCCGCCGATTTCCTCACCGGCACCGCTCTTTACGTGGCGGCCGCCCTGCCCTCGTTCCTGCTGATTGCCGCGCTGCTGCGGCGCGGCCTGGGCTTTGCCCCCGCCTTCGCGCTGGGCTGCCTGGCGGCAATCGCAGGTTACCTGCTGCTGATCTGGGCCGGGCGGCGCTGGGGCCTGCCAGTCTAACTTTTAGCCCGGAATGGCATAGGTCACGGTGGCCTGCGCCAGCACCCTGCCAGGATCGTCCTGCCACAGCCGCACGTCGACCGTGGCCAGCCGCCGGCCCAGCTTGATCAATTCCGCATCGGCCATCACCGGCGCATATTCCACCGCGCGCAGGAAACTCATGTTGAGGTTGCTGGTCACCGCCATGGCGACCGGGCCGATATGGGCGAGGATCGCGGCATAGGCGGCGCGGTCGGCCAGGCCCATCTGGGTCGGGCCGGAGACGATCCCGCCGGGACGCAGGCTGGCATCGTCCGGCTCCAGCCGCAGCCGCACCCGGCCCGGCGCGATTTCGACGATCCCGGCATGGCGTTCGGTCGCGATGCCGGGAAAGGCCTCGACGAAGAAGGCCGCCAGTTGCTCGATCGTCATCATCGGTGTCATGCGCGTTGCATAGGCCGCGCAGCGTCCGATCGGCAATGGCCAAGGCCACGCCCTGCGTCGAGCCGGATCGGCGGTTCGCGGATCGCCCCGCCCCGATACCTTGCGATGCGCGCCACAACGCGGCATCGCTGGCGCAACGCCACCAAGGGGGAATTTAGAACCATGCGCCTTGCCGCCAGCCTGCTGCTGTTCACCGCCGCCATTGCCATGCCGCTTGCCGCGCAGGACAGGAAGCCCGACGCCGCCAAGCCCCAGCCCCGCAAGGAAGCGATGGTCGCCGAGGTCGAGCAGGCCTGGGTCAAGCCCCCGGTCGAGGAAGCCAGCGCCATCAGCAAAGGCAGCGTCACCGTGCGCGGGGCGAAGATCGCCTATACCGCCACCGCCGGCACGCTGACGATCCGCGACGATGAAGGCAAGCCAACCGCCAGCCTGTTCTACACCGCCTATACCAAGGATGGCGGCGGCAACCGCCCGGTCAGCTTCTTCTATAACGGCGGTCCCGGTTCGCCCACCATCTGGCTGCACATGGGCAGCTTTGCCCCGGTGCGCGTCCAGACCAACGATCCGGTTTACGTGGCGCCTTCCCAGTATGCCCTGCGCCCCAACCCCGACAGCCTGATCGACAAGACCGACCTGGTGTTCATCGACGCGATCGGCGCGGGCTGGTCGCGCCCGCTGGGCGACAAGACCGGCAAGGATTTCTGGGGCGTGGACCAGGACGCCGATGCCTTTGCCCGCGCAATCATGCGCTATGTCGCCAAGAACAACCGCTGGACCAGCCCCAAGGTGCTGTTCGGCGAAAGCTATGGCACGCTGCGCTCGGGCGCGGTGGGCGCGCTGCTGGAGGACCGGGGGATGAGCCTGGACGGCATCGTCCTGCTCTCCACCATCATGAACTACGGCGTGCGCCAGCCTGGTTATGACCAGAACACGATGATCCTGCTGCCGACTTTCGCGGCCACCGCCTGGCACCATAACCGTGTGCCCGACCGCCCGGCCAGCTTCGATGCCTTCATGGCCCAGGTCCGCGCCTTCGTGGCCGGTCCCTATGCCGCCGCGCTGGCCAAGGGCGACGAGATCGGCCCGGACGAGGCGAAGCGGGTGGCGGCGCAAATCGCGCGCTTTACCGGCCTGTCCGAGGAATTCATCCTGCGCGCCCGGCTGCGGGTCAGCCTGGGCCATTTCCAGACCGAGCTGCTGCGCGACCGGGGCCTTGCCACCGGGCGGCTCGACACGCGCTACCTGCTTAACGTGGGCGATGCCAATGCCGACAGCCCGGACGACGATCCGGCCAGCACAGCGATCACCGGCGCCTATATCGCCAGCTTCCATGACTATGCGGCGCGCACGCTGGGCTACAAGACCGACATGCCCTACAAGCTGTCGGCCCGCGACAGCGGCTTCGACTGGGACTGGCGCCACCGCGCGCCGGGTGAACGCGGCGTGCAGACCTCGCCCAATACCGGCGTGGACCTCGCCTACACCATGCGCACGAACCCACACATGAAAGTGCTGTTCCTGAACGGCTATTACGACGCCGCGACGCCGTTCTACAGCACCGAATTCGACGCCGCGCACATGGGGCTGACGCCGGAGCTGCGCCGCAACATCAGCTTCAAATATTACCAGAGCGGGCACATGATCTATCTCAGCCAGCCGGCGCTGGGCGCGATGAAGGACGATCTGGACGCCTGGTACGACATGGCCACCCGGCGCTGAGCGCGCCGGGTCTGCGCTGGACGCGCGGCTAAGGCCGCGCTGACAGGCGCTAAGCGCGCCGGGTCTGCGCTGGACGCGCAGCTAAGGCCGCGCTGACACAGGCGCTGAGCGCGCCGGGTCAATCCTTGTGCGGCTGCGGCAGCGGCTGGCGGTATTTCAGAGCCATCCGCCCGCCGGTCAGGTTCCCGCGCATCCCGCAATAGGAATGGCAGCCGTTGTCGCGGTCGGTCCAGCGCAGGTCCTTGCCCTGGCGCCAGATTTCCAGCCGGCAGACCTTGCCGTCCCAGCCGTCTGGGTCGGTAAAGACCAGCTTGTTGCCCTTCAGTTCCGCCGTGCCTTCCAGATCGCAGGTGTGGCCGTTGAAGAAATTGAGCCCGAAAGTGATGCGCGCGTGCCGGGCGTCGATCGGTTCGATCGTCACTTCATCGGTGACATCGAACTTGCCGCCGCCCATGTCGCCGCTTTGCCAGGTCCGGGCATAGGAGCCGGCCAGGCCCGCCATCGGCGATGCGGCGGCGGCATAGAGCGTGGCTCCGCCCGCCAGCGCCATTACCAGTCCCGCACCCAGCAAGCCCTTGCGCACGATCAATACCCCATCAGGCTGAGCACTTCCTTGCGGCTGCGGTGATCGTCCAGGAAGCAGCCCAGCAGGCGGCTGGTGACCATGCCGACGCCCGGGGTCTTGACCCCGCGCCCGGTCATGCAGCCGTGCTGTGCCTCGATCACCACGGCCACGCCGTGCGGGTTGAGGTTGTCCCAGATGCACTGCGCCACTTCGGCGGTCAGCCGTTCCTGGATCTGCAGGCGCTGGGCAAAGCCGTGCAGCACGCGCGCCAGCTTGGAAATGCCGACCACCCGATCGCGCGGCATATAGGCGATTGCCGCCTTGCCGGTGATCGGGGCCATGTGGTGTTCGCAGTGCGACTGGAACGGAATGTCCTTGAGCAGGACCAGCTCGTCATAGCCGCCCACTTCCTCGAACTGGCGCGACAGGTGAATGGCGGGATCATCGCCGTAACCCTGGCAGTATTCGCGCCAGGCGCGCGCCACCCGCGCCGGGGTGTCGATCAGCCCTTCGCGCTGCGGATCGTCGCCCGACCAGCGGATCAGGGTGCGGATCGCATCCTGCACGTCGTCAGGCACCGGCAGCTTGGCCATCGGACCGCCATCGCCCACATCGGAATCGCAACTCATTCGCCCAGATCTCCCTCAGCGCGGGCGGCGTAGCCAGCCGCCCCGGCGAAACAGCCCGCGCCGCCTGCTGAGCGGTTCGAACAGCTCTTCCGGCCGCTCGGGATCGAGCAGCGCGTTGTCGGCCACCGCTTTCTCCGCTTCGCTAAGCGGAGGCAAGTCCAAAGCGTCGAGCCGCTTGCCGCTTTTTGGCGCATTCTGGATCAGCGCGACCATCGACGGGTCGGCGTCCAGCGCCTGTTTCACGTCCTCCATCCGCATGCCAAGATGTTCGGCAAGCAAGCGGTGACGCAGGCGGGTAATCGCCGCCCGGGCGTGGCCGTTGCCCGGGCGCGCGGCATCGATGAACAGGTCCGCCTCGCTATCCAGGCCAAGCGAGCGGTTGTTCATGTTGGCCGAGCCGATCCGCACCACCTCGTCATCGACGATCATCATCTTGGCATGGACGTAGATCGGCGTGCCGGCGGCGTTGCGCGGCACGAAAATGCGGAAGCGCTGCCGGTGGTCGCGCTCGGCAATCGCATGGCTCAGCCGCACCCGCGCGCCGTCCATCGCCTTCTGCTCCAGCCAGCCGAACGCGGTCAGCGGGTTGATCAGGACGATTTCCGGCGGGTCCGGTTCGGCCACCTTGCGGGCAATCGCCTCGGCCACGGCGCGGGCGGCGAAATACTGGCTTTCGGCATAGATGAAGCGCCGGGCGCGGCCGATATGTTCGACGAACAGCTCCTCGACCTCGCGCTGCTCGGCATAGTCGTTCCACGCCGCGCGGGTGCGGGCGATGCCCACTTCGACATCGGTAAACTCGGCCTTCAGCTCCGCCGGCCAGGGCGAGGCGGACTGCGGCCAGCACGGCTCCATCGTCCCCGCCCCCGCCATGGCCCAGCGCTGCCGGCCTAGTTCGCCCAGCGCGGCGGCGGCTTCCCCTTCGACCAGCATGGTCAGGTCATGCCAGGGTTCGTGGATCCGCTTGGCATAGGGCAGGCGGCGGCGCGGATCCTTCTCGCGGTGCTCGGGCGTGTCCCAGCGGTCGGACGTCATGTCGATCCCCCCGCACACCGCGAACTTGTCGTCGATCACCACGATCTTCTGGTGATGGCTGCACCCCAAAGGATGGGCCGCGTCGAACTTCATCGTGATCTGGCGGTGGAACAGCCAGCGCAGCAGGTCGAGCGCCATCGAGCCGCGAAAAATGAACTTCAGCGCGCCGAAATTCCATTTCAGCAGCCGCACTTCCAGATCGGGCGTACGCTTGCACAGCCAGACGATGAACGCCCCCAGCCGCGCCGGCATGGCCAATTTGCTTGGCCGGTGCCACCAGCGCCGCCCCGGGCCGAGGTGGATGCGGGTGTCGAAATCCCAGCCGATCACCATGATCCGCTGGCGCGCGCGGCGCATCGCCACCTGCATGACTTCGAAATAGTCCGCCGCATCGATCACCACGTGGGCGCGGCTGGCGCGGACAAAGCGCCAGACCGAGGGGGAAACGCCGCGATCGGGATCGGATTGCGGATCAGCCATGATGCGATCCTAGCCGATGCGGCGGCCAAGTCACCTGCTGACGGCAAGGAACAGCTTCGGCCATGAGCGCCAGCGCTCCCTTGCCTCGGCGCGGGCCGCTGCTACCCCTTGGGCAACGGATCTTGCGGAGAAGATGCCCCATGCGTTTCCATTATGCCGAATCGATGACGGCGATCACCAACTACGTCCCCCTCGCCCAGGCGGCCGAAGCCAACGGCTACGCCGGGTTCACCATTCCCGACAGCCTGATCTATCCCAAGGCGTCGGACACCAACTATTCCTATACCGACGATGGCGGGCGCACGTTCCTCGAAAACAAGCCCTTCGTCGAAAGCTTCATCCTGGCGACCGCGATCGGCGCCAGCACGAAGACGCTGGAACTGACCACCAACGTGGTCAAGCTGCCGGTCCGCCCGCCGCTCTATTCGGCCAAGCTCGCCGCGTCGGTCGCGGCGATCACCGGGGACCGGTTCAACTTCGGCGTCGGCCTGTCGGTCTGGCCGGAAGACTATGCGGCGATGGGCGTGGACTATGCCAAGCGCGGCAAGCGCTTCGATGAATGCATCGCCATCGTGAAGGGGCTGTGCGCGGGCGGCTATTTCGAATTCCACGGCGAATTCTATGACATTCCGCCGGTCAAGCTGAACCCGCTGCCGGGCAAGCCGCTGCCGATCCTGATCGGCGGCCATTCCGACGCCGCGTTCAAGCGCGCGGCGAAGCATGACGGCTTCATGTTCGCCGGCGGCGGCCACGAAGTGCTCGCGCCGATGGTGGCCGAGATCAACCGCTACCGCGACGAACTGGGCACCAGCGCCAAGCCGTTCCGCCTGTTCGCCACCGAAATGGGCGAAGTGACGCCCGATACGGTCAAGCGGATGGAGGACCTGGGGGTCACCGACATGCCGGTCGCCTTCCGCAACCTCTACGCGGTCGAGGAAGACAGCCAGCCGCTGCAGGACAAGATCGACCTGATGAAGCGGTTTGCCGACGATGTGATCGCCCGGGTTTAGCCGGCCGCGCGCCCCCGGAAGGCCAGCACCGCGCCTTCCCGGTGGCGCAGGCGGTTCCACGCATCCAGCGCGGCCACCTTGTAGCCTTCGGCCAGGGTCGGATAGTTGAAGCTGTTGTCGATGAAATAGTCGATCGTGCCGCCCAGCTCGATCACTGCCTGGCCGATGTGGACCAGTTCGGTCGCGCCTTCGCCGATGATGTGGACGCCCAGCAGACGGCGGGTGGCCAATTCGAACACCAGCTTCACGATCCCGGATTCGACCCCCATGATGTGCCCGCGCGAGGTTTCGCGGAACCGGGCGATGCCGCATTCCACCGCGATCCCGAGCCGCCGCGCCTCCTCCTCGGTCAGGCCCACGCTCGACAATTCGGGCACGGCGTAGATCCCGATCGGAAAGTTCGAACCGCTTTTCGGCAGCGGCTGGTCAAAGGCGTGGCACGCCGCCGCCCTGCCCTGCTCCATCGAAGTCGAGGCCAGGCTCGGCCAGCCGATCACGTCGCCAGCGGCATAGATGTACGCCGCGCTGGTCTGGAAGGTGCCCGAATCGACCCGGATCCGCCCGCGCTCGTCGGTTTCGATGCCGGTGACGCCCAGGTTCAGGCTGGCAGTCGCGCCGCGCCGCCCGGCGGTGTAAAGCACCATCTCGCTGCGCAGCTCGCGCCCGTCGGACAGCACGCAGACCGGCCAATCGTCGTCCCCCAACTCGATCCGGTCGACCTCGCTCGACAGGCGCAGGGTCATGCCGTGGTCGCGCAGCTGGTAGACGAAGTGATCGACCACTTCCTGGTCCATGAATTCCAGCAGGCGCGGGCGCGGTTCGACCAGGGTCACCGGCACGTCCAGCGCGGCGAAGATCGTGGCATATTCCAGCCCGATCACCCCGCCGCCAACCACCGTCAGGCTGCGCGGCACGCGCGGCGCGAGGATGAACTGGTCACTGTCGAGCACGCGCCGGCCATCGAACGGGATGCCCTCGGGCCGGTAAGGCTCGGTCCCCACGGCGATCAGCACGCGCTCGGTCTCGACCTGCTGTTCGGACATGGCGCTGCCGGTACCGCTGCGCACCGCCAGCATGTGCGGGCCGACAAAGCGCGCCGCGCCGATCATGGTGCGCACCCCGTTGCGAGCAAACTGGTGTTCCAGCACCTCGATCTCGTGGCCCAGGGTCTTGCCCAGGCGTTCGGTCAGGTCGCTGCCCTCAATATCGCGCTTGACCCGGTAGGAGCGGCCATAAAACCCCCGCTCGCGCCAACCCGACAGGTTCAGCGCGGTTTCGCGCAGGGTCTTGCTGGGGATGGTGCCGGTATGGACCGAGACCCCGCCGACCCGCTCGCGGTTGTCGATCACCAGCACGCTCTTGCCCAGCTTGGCTGCCTGCACGGCCGCGCGGCGACCGGCCGGGCCGCTGCCCAGCACCACGAAATCGAACTTGGCCATCCGGGTTCCCTTCCTTTGCCTGGCACGCGCGAAGAACGACCGCGACGGGGAAAAGTTCAGGTCCGAAGCGATTGCGACAATTGAGCTAGTTGACGGGGGCGCGCGCCGTGTCATTGTAGGTCGATTGCGAAGTAAAACGCATTTTGGGGGACAGGAGGATAGGATGCGGGGCAAAGTGATGCTGGCGGCCGTGCTGCTTGCCGGAACCACGTTGACGGCGGGCTGCGACCAGGCGAAGCGGACGCTGTTCGGCAAGACAACCGAGGCGGACGTGCCGGAAACCGCCTATCCCGAGCGGGTCTACTGGGGCGACACCCACCTCCACACCGCCAATTCGGTCGATGCGTTCGGGTTTGGCGCCCGGCTCGGGCCGGAAGAGGCACTGCGCTTTGCCATGGGGCAGGAAGTGACCAGCTCGACCGGGCTGCAGGCCCAGCTGGAACGCCCGCTCGACTTCCTGGTGATCGCGGACCACGCCGAAGGGCTGGGTTCGACCAAGGCGCTGTATGATGCGCCGCGGATGATGGTCAAAGACCCGATGATGCTGCGCTGGTACGACATGATGCACCAGGGCCCGGCCGAATCGCTCAAGGCGATGTCGGAAATCCTCCAGGCGCGCGGCGCGAACAAGCTGCCGGCGGCGATGAACGATCCGGTCAAGGGCGCCGAACGCACTGCCAAGATCTGGCAGGAACACATCACCACGGTCGAACGCTATAACCACCCGGGCAAGTTCACCGCCTTCTTCGGCTTTGAATACACCCTGATGCAGGGCGGCAACAACCTGCACCGCAACG
The DNA here is from genome assembly GCF_041905565.1 of Novosphingobium sp. Taxonomy (GTDB): domain Bacteria; phylum Pseudomonadota; class Alphaproteobacteria; order Sphingomonadales; family Sphingomonadaceae; genus Novosphingobium. Next base: position 116,071 of record NZ_JAYRKX010000008.1, read on the forward strand.
TCATCTTCCGCGACGGACCGGACAAGGTGCGGCAGGTCGAACCGCTCGACCCGCAGAAGGAACTTTGGGCGGACAAGCTGTACGACTACATGGACGCCTACGAGCAGAAGACCGGCGGCAAGGTCCTGTCGATCCCGCATAACAGCAACCTGTCGAACGGGCTGATGTTCATGCTGACCGAACCCAACGGCGGCCCGATGACTGCGGCCTATGCCAAGCGTCGCGCCGCGCATGAACCCGTGGTCGAAGTGACCCAGATGAAGGGTGACAGCGAAGCCCACCCGTTCCTGTCTCCGAACGACGAATTCTCGGGCTATGGCACGGCCGGGTGGGACACGAACAACCTGATCGGCAACGAACCGACCAAGCCCGAACAATATGCTGGCAACTATGTCCGCGAAGCGCTCAAGCGCGGTCTGCTGATCGAGGCGAAGACCGGCGAAAATCCTTACAAGTTCGGTCTGATCGGATCGACCGACGCCCACACCAGCCTGGCCGGGGTGGAAGAAAACAACTACTTCGGCAAACACCCGGGGGTTGAGCCCAATTCGCACCGCGCGACCGATGGGTTCATCCCGGGCCGAAACACCGGTAAAATGAACTGGCAGTCGCTGGCCAGCGGCTATGCGGCGGTCTGGGCCAAGGCCAACACCCGCAGTTCGATCTGGGACGCGCTGAAGCGGCGCGAAGTCTATGCCACGACCGGCCCGCGCATGGTCGTGCGCTTCTTTGCCGGGTGGGATTTCACTGCCGCCGATTTCAAGGGTGACTGGGTCAAGGCCGGTTACACCCGCGGCGTGCCGATGGGCGGGCAGTTGACCGCCAAGGCGGGCGCCAAGCCCAGCTTCCTCATTTCCGCGCTGAAGGATCCGATCGGCGCCAACCTTGACCGCGTCCAGGTGGTCAAGGGCTGGGTCGATCAGGCCGGCGCCAGCCACGAACAGGTGTTCGACGTGGTCTGGTCCAGCCCCGAAACCCGCAAGATCGCGGGCGGCAAGCTGGCCCCGGTCGGCGACACGGTGGACACTGCCACCGCGACTTACCAGAACAGCATCGGCGCTCCGGCGCTGACCACGGTCTGGACCGACCCCAGCTTCGATCCGGGCCAGCGCGCCTTCTACTACCTGCGCGTGCTGGAAATCCCGACGCCGACCTGGCTGAACTACGACATGGTCAAGTTCAAGACCAAGCTGCCCGCGGACTACCCGCTCAAGCAGCAGGAACGGGCCTATACCTCGCCGATCTGGTTCACGCCGGGCTGAACTGCGGGAGAGAAAGCAAGTCATGCGCAAGATGAAACTGGCCGCCGCCTTGCTGCTGGGGTCAAGCCTGCTGCTGGGCGGGTGCGAGCAGGCCCGGCACGTGTTGTTCGGCAAGACGACCGAGGCGGACGTGCCGGAAGCGGCCTATCCCGAGCGGGTCTATTGGGGCGACACGCACCTTCACACCGCCAATTCGCCCGACGCCTTCGGGTTCGGCGCGCGGCTTTCGCCCGAAGATGCGCTGCGCTTTGCCCTGGGGCAGGAAGTCACTTCCTCGACCGGGATAAAGGCCAAGCTGGAACGCCCGCTCGACTTCCTGGTGATCGCCGATCACTCGGACGGGCTGGGCTCGATGCTCGACCTCTACAATGCCCCGCGCATGCTGATCCCGCACAAGACCATGGTGCGCTGGTACGACATGATGCATTCGGGCCGCGAAGGCAGCCAGAAAGCCGTGGCCGAAATCATCGACGCCAAGGCCAACAATTCGCTGCCGCCCGAACTGCTCAACCCCGAAGGCAACCACGACCGGATCGTCTCGACCTGGGAACGCCACATCAAGACGGTCGAGCGGTATAACCACCCGGGCAAGTTCACCGCCTTCTTCGGCTTCGAATACACGCTGATGAACGGCGGCAACAACCTGCACCGCAACGTCATCTTCCGCGACGGGCCGGACAAGGTCCGCCAGACCTTCCCGATCGATTCCTTCGGCACGATCCGGCCGGACGATCTGTGGAACTACATGGACGGGTACGAGCGCAAGACCGGCGGCAAGGTGCTGGCGATCCCGCACAATTCGAACATGTCGAACGGCCAGATGTTCATGCTGACCGAACCCAATGGCGGGCCGATGACCGCCGCCTATGCCAAGCGCCGTGCGGCGCACGAACCGGTGGTCGAAATCACCCAGATCAAGGGTGACAGCGAAGCTCACCCCTTCATGTCCGCCAGCGACGAATTCGCCGGTTACGGCGTGGCCGGGTGGGAACTCGGCAACCTGATGATGACCGAGAAGACCACGCCGGAAATGCAGGCTGGCTCCTATGTCCGCGAAGCGCTCAAGCGCGGGCTGCAGATCGAACAGCGCACCGGCGAGAACCCCTACAAGTTCGGGGTGATCGGTTCGACCGACAGCCATACCGGCCTCTCTACCATCGAGGACAACAACTATTTCGGCAAGCATTCGGGCGTGGAACCGCGCCCGGACCGCGCGGCCGAAGCGCAGAACCTGGGCACGCGTGAGGGGCGCTTCGGATGGAACTACCTGGCCAGCGGCTATGCGGCGGTCTGGGCCAAGGCCAACACCCGCAGTTCGATCTGGGACGCGCTGAAGCGGCGCGAAGTCTATGCCACGACCGGCCCGCGCATGGTCGTGCGCTTCTTTGCCGGATGGGATTTCACCGCAGCCGATTTCAAGGGTGACTGGGTCAAGGCCGGTTACACCCGCGGCGTGCCGATGGGCGGGCAATTGACCGCCAAGGCGGGCGCCAAGCCCAGCTTCCTCATTTCCGCGCTGAAGGATCCGATCGGCGCCAACCTTGACCGCGTCCAGGTGGTCAAGGGCTGGGTCGACCAGGCCGGCGCCAGCCACGAACAGGTGTTCGACGTGGTCTGGTCCAGCCCCGAAGCCCGCAAGCTGACGGGCGGCAAGCTGGCCCCGGTCGGCGATACGGTGAACACCGCCAACGCCACTTACCAGAACACCATCGGCGCCCCGGCGCTGACCACGGTGTGGACCGACCCCAGCTTCGATCCGGGCCAGCGCGCGTTCTACTACCTGCGCGTGCTGGAAATCCCGACGCCGACCTGGGTCAATTTCGACAAGGTGCGCTTCAACCTGACGCTGCCGGCGGATATCCCGCTCAAGCAGCAGGAACGCGCCTATACCTCGCCGATCTGGTTCAACCCAAGCTGACGGAAACCTACAAGTGAACTGGCGAATCGGCGCGGCCCATCTGCTGCGCGAACCCCTGGTGCAATTCATGCTGGCGGGCGCGCTGGTCTATGTCGCGATGGCCGGCCGCGCGCCCGATGTCGGGGAACGGCGGATCGTGGTCAACGAAGCGGTGGTCGCGCGGCTGGCCAACCGCTGGACCGAAAGCTTCCGCCGCGCGCCCAGCCAGCAGGAACTGGACGGGATCATCAGCGAATATGTGCGCGACCAGGTCTATTACCGCGAAGCCTTGCGGCTGGGGCTGGACCAGGACGACGAGGTTGTCATGCGGCGCATGCGCAACAAGATGATCGCACTGGCCACCAGCGAGGCCGAGGCGGCGACGCCCAGCGATGCCGACCTGCAAAAGCTGATCGACCAGGACCCGGCCCGCTATGCCCCGGAAGTGACCTACAGCTTCGATCAGGTTTACCTGGGGGCGGACACACCCCCGGCCCGCGCCGCCGCCCAGGCCGCGCTGCAATTGCTGCGCGCGGGCAAGCCGGCCACGGACCTGACCCAACCCGCCCCGATCCCCGCCAGCTACAGCCAGAATGCGGCCAGCGATGTTGCCGCGCAGTTCGGCGGGCCGTTTACCGATGCCTTGCGCGGCCTGCCGCTGGGGCAATGGAGCGGTCCGGTCGCCTCGGGCCTGGGGCTGCACCTGGTCAAGATCGGCGCGCGCTCCACCCCCACCCCGCCCAGCCTCGACAAGGTCCGCCAGCAAGTCACGAACGACTGGCACAACACCCAGCGCCGCAAGGCCGAGGATGAGGCCTATCGCAAGGTGCTGGCCAATTACGACGTGGTGATCGAGCAGCCGAAATGAGCCTGCGTGCCTTCCTGTTGCTGCTGGCGCTGGCACTGCTGGGCGCATCCCCCGCCCGCGCGGATGAACTGCGCCCCGGCTATCTCGAGTTGACCCAGCAGGACGCCAGCCACTGGAAGATGGTGTGGAAGGCCCCGATCCTGGGCGGACTCGCCACCCGCGCGCGGCCCACGATGCCCGCCTTCTGCAAGCTGGAACCGGGCGAAAGCCGGCTCGACGGCGGCAGCGTGATCGTGACCGGCCGGTTCACCTGCACCGCCCCGGTCGAGGGGCAACAGGTGGGACTGGCCGGGATCGAGGCGGGCTTTACCGACGCCCTGCTGCGCATTGCCCCGCTGGGCCGTCCGGTCCAGGCGGAACGGCTGACCCAGGACCGCCCGATGGTCACCGTCACCGCCCGGCCCGACCGCTGGCAGGTGGCGCAGACTTACCTGGTGCTGGGGGTGGAACATATCCTGGCGGGTTACGATCACTTGCTGTTCGTCGTCGCGCTGGTCCTGCTGCTCGGACGGCCATGGGTGGTGGTGCGCGCTGCCACCGCCTTTACCCTGGCCCATTCGATCACGCTGATCGGGTCCAGCCTTGGGCTGATCGGGCTGGCCCAGGCCCCGGTCGAAGCGCTGATCGCGCTGTCGATCATGTTCCTGGCAGTCGAAATCGCCAAGCAGCGCGAAGGCGCACCGCGCCTGTCGGAGCGGATCCCCTGGGTGGTCGCCTTCCTGTTCGGGCTGCTCCACGGCTTTGGCTTTGCCGGGGCACTGCGCGAGATCGGCCTGCCCGAAACCGATGTACCGATGGCACTGCTGACCTTCAACCTGGGGGTGGAACTGGGCCAGCTGGTGATCATCGCCGCCTGCCTGGCAATCATCACCGCGCTGCGCCGTCTGGCCCCGCACCTGCTGCGCCCGGCCACCTTGGCCGCAACCTATGGCATCGGCATTACCGCCAGCTTCTGGTTCCTGCAGCGGCTGTTGCCCTGACCTTCGGCTTGGCCCTATGGCCGTGGCCAAGCAACGAGAGGATTCGACCAGATGGATAGCCCCGTCCTGTATGAAGCCGATGCCCAGGGCATCGTCACCATCACGCTCAACCGCCCGGAAATGCGCAATCCCATTTCCGACCCGGACGTGGTCGAGGCGCTGCTGGCCGCGCTGGATCGGCTGGAAGGCGATGCCAGCGCGCGCGTGGCGATCCTGACCGGCGCGGGCAAGGCGTTCTCCTCGGGCGGGAACATCAACAAGATGAAGCCCGGCGCGGGGCTCAATGCCGGGCTGCCGGCGCGCACGCGCGGCAACTACAAGCGCGGCATCCAGCTCCTCCCGCTCGCTTTCGCGGCGCTGGAAGTGCCGGTGATCGCGGCGGTCAACGGCCCGGCGATCGGTGCGGGGCTGGACCTAGCCTGCATGTGCGACCTGCGCATCGCCAATGAAAGCGCCAAGTTCGCGGAAAGCTTCGTCAAGCTGGGGATCATTCCTGGCGATGGCGGAGCCTGGCTGCTGCAACGCGCGGTCGGCTTTGCCAAGGCGGCAGAAATGTCGCTGACCGGCGATACCATCGACGCGGCCGAGGCGCTGGCCTGCGGCCTGGTGAGCAAGGTCGTGCCGGACGATCAGTTGCTCGATGCCGCCCGCGCCCTCGCCGCACGGGTTGCCGTCAATCCGCCCTTCGCCGTGCGCATGGCCAAGCGCCTGCTGTGGGAAGGCCGCCGCAGCGACCTTGCCACCGTGCTGGAAATGTCGGCCGCGATGCAGGCCGTCGCCCATGCCACCAGCGATCACGAGGAAGCGGTGAACGCCTTTCTCGAAAAACGCACCCCGGTGTTCAAGGGTGATTGATCACATTGCAGTGTGATAATCGTTGAAATCACATTTCGGTGTGATATTGACGAGTCATGAGCACGAACATCATCGATCGCGTCCGCCGGCTGGTTACCGATGGCGGCATGTCGCGCGCGGGCCTGGCCCGCGCCGCCGGCCTTCACGCCAACACCCTGCGCGACTGCACCGAGGACGGCTGGAACCCCACCGCCGACACCCTGCGCAAGCTGGAAGCGTTCCTGTGGGACAGCGACGAGGCTCCGGTGCTGGTCCCGATCGAGGACATTATCGAGGAAGCCCGCAACGGCCGCATGTTCATCCTCGTCGATGACGAGGACCGCGAGAACGAGGGCGACCTGGTCATCCCGGCGCAGATGGCCACGCCCGATGCGGTCAACTTCATGGCCACCTATGGCCGCGGGCTGATCTGCCTGACCCTGACCCGCCAGCGCACTGAACAGCTGGGCCTCGAACTGATGAGCCGCAACAACGGCACCCGTCACGAAACCGCCTTCACCGTCTCGATCGAGGCGCGCGAAGGCGTGACCACCGGGATTTCCGCTGGTGACCGCGCCCGCACCGTGGCCGTGGCAATCGACGCGACCAAGACCCGCGACGACATCGTCACCCCCGGTCACGTCTTCCCGCTCATTGCCCGCGACGGCGGCGTGCTGGTCCGCGCCGGCCATACCGAAGCCTCGGTCGATATCTCGCGGCTCGCCGGCCTCAATCCCTCGGGCGTGATCTGCGAGATCATGAACGAGGACGGGACCATGGCGCGGATGGATGACCTGATCCCCTTCGCCCGCCGCCACGGGCTGAAGATGGGCACGATCCGCGACCTGATCGAATACCGCCGCAAGCACGACCACCTGGTCGAATGCGTTGCGCAGGCGCCCTTTACTTCGGACTACGGCGGGGACTGGATCGCCAAGACCTATCGCAACAAGGTTGACGGCACGGTCCACATCGCGCTGCAAAAGGGCGCCGTGAAGCAGGGCGAACCCACCCTGGTGCGGATGCACGGCATCTCGATCTTCTCGGACGTGCTGGGCCAGCCGGGGCCGCGCAAGCGCATCCTGCAGCGCGCCATGGCGGAAATCGGCAAGGCCGGTTCGGGCGTGATCGTGCTGCTGATGCCGACCACCCCGGGCGAACTGAGCGCCGAAGTCGGCGGGGTCGATGGCCCGGCGATGGACCTGCGCTCCTATGGCCTGGGCGCCCAGATCCTGACCGACCTTGGCGTGCAGGACATGATCCTGCTGACCAATTCGCACCGCAATATCGTCGCCATCGAAGGGCATGGCATCAACATTGTCGGCGAACGGCCGATCCCGGAGAATTGAGATGGCGAAGTTCCTGATTGTCGAAGCCCGTTTCTACGATCACCTCAACGACATGCTGGTCGCGGGCGCTGCCGCCGCGCTCAAGTCTGCCGGGCACCAGGTGGAGGTGATCACCGTCCCCGGCGCGCTGGAAATTCCCGGCGCCATCGCCCTGGCCGACCAGTCGGGCGATTATGACGGCTATGTCGGGATCGGCGTGGTGATCCGCGGCGAAACCTATCACTTCGAAATCGTCGCCGGGGAAAGCGCGCGCGGGATCATGGCCCTGACCATGGACGGCGTGGCGATCGGCAACGGCATCTTGACGGTCGAGAACGAGCAGCAGGCCCTCGTCCGCGCCGACCCCGCGCAGAAGGACAAGGGCGGCGAAGCGGCCAAGGCGGCGATGGCCCTGCTCGCGCTGAAGGAAAAGTTCGCATGAGCCAGAACAGCGCCATCGCGGGCATTCCGCTGGTGCTGGGCGGCAACGTCTTTGGCATGACCGCGGACGAGGACGCCAGCTTCGCGGTGCTTGATGCCTTCTACGCCGCCGGCGGACGGATGATCGACACCGCCGATGTCTATTCGGCCTGGGTGCCGGGCCACAAGGGCGGCGAAAGCGAAACCGTGCTGGGCAAGTGGTTCGCCGCCAGCGGCAAGCGCGCCGACATGAAGCTTCACACCAAGACCGGGATGCTGGGCGGCCAGGAACTGTACGAACCGGCCCGCGTTTTGGCCTCGCTCAACGCCTCGCTCGACCGGCTGCAGACCGATTACATCGACCTCTACTACGCCCACCGCGATTACGAGGAACTGCCGATGGCGGACATCGTCGCCGCGTTCGACGGCGCGGTGCGCAGTGGCAAGGTTCGCGCGCTCGGCGCCTCGAACTTCTCGGCCGCGCGGCTCAGCGAAGCGCTCGATGCCGCAGCGGCACAAGGCGCGACCCCGTTCAGCGTGCTGCAGAACGAATATAACCTGGTCGCGCGGCAGGCCTACGGGCCCGACTTGCAGGCGCTGTGCCAGCAGCGCGGCATTCCGATGCTGCCGTTCTTCGGCCTTGCCTCGGGCTTCCTCACCGGCAAGTACCGGACCGAGGCGGACCTCGGCAAATCGCCGCGCGGGGCACGGATGGGCGACCTTTTGACCAAGGGCGCGCCGATGCTGGCGGTGATGGACGAGGTGGTGAAGGAAACCGGCGGGACCCACGCGCAGGTGGCGCTGGCCTGGCTGCGTGTGCAACCCGGAATCGGCGCGCCGATCGCCAGCGCGACCAGTGCCGAACAGGTGCGCGAATTGTGCGCCGCCACCAAGCTGGACCTGACGCCCGATCAGCTCGCCCGGCTCAGCGCCGCCTGGTAAGCCAGGCTTGCGCGCCGCTTCACAGCGGCGCGCAGCTATCGGCGCGGCGGGCGGGATCGACCTTGGCGAACAGTTCGGCGCTGGGCGCCAGCCGCCGGTCGAGGATCACGCCCCGGTCCGATGGCGAAATGACCACCGGCATGCCTTCGGGCACCTTCTGCCCCGCCTTGGCCAGCACGAAGGCGATCCCTTGCGGGAACTGGTTCGAATCGAACACGGCGACATTGTCGGTCCGCGCATCGAACACCGATAGCGAGACATAGCCATTGTCCGGCGACGGGGCGGCGCTGACGCGGATCGGCCCCCGCGACACATCGTAGACGCAGCTTGAATAGAGCAGGTCCGGCGATGGCCGCACCACCCCGCGCGAATGCGACGTGGTGCGCGGGCCGAAAGTGAACTGGTTCACCTGCTTGCCCCCGTCCGACATCTTCTGGATGGCCACATGCATGATCGCGCGCGGGGCACCCAGGATCGTCCCGACATGGCCCAGGCCCACGGCTGCGGCGAAGCCCAGCAGATAGATCACCTTCCGGTTCATGCCGCGCCTCCGCAATCGAGCTTTGTCACCTTGGGCATCGGGATCGAGGCGAAATCGTCCTGCGCGCTCTGCGCCGGCTTATAGAGCCGCAGGGTCAGGGTATATTGCCCCGCCTTGTTGCTGGACGCCCAGGGCTGCCCGGGCTCGGGCTTGTTCGCGACCAGCGCCGACCACTGGCCCTGCGCATCGGGCCTGACCTCGGTCGCGTCGAACGACAGCGCGTCGTCCTCGTTCTGCGGCAGGTAATCATCGTCGGCATAGACCGTCACCGACCACCACCGCGCCGGCATCGGTCCGCCGGTGACGCGGTAGCGGCACCCTTCGGTCAGCCGCGCGCCCGCGCTGTCGGTCTGGGTGGTGAAATAGATCGCCTGGCTGCGGGTCAACGCCAGCAGCCCGGTCAGCGCGATGCGGGCGCGGGTCCAGGGATCGGCATCGACCGAGCCGGCCGAGGTGTTGCCGACCCAGCCCGTGCTGCCCGCGCCGCGCAGCCCCCCGCGCTTCATCGTGTGCCAGGCCGATCCGGCGCCGACCAGCAGGCCGGCCACCACCACCAGCGCCATCACCCGGCGCGAGAATGATCGCTCAGCCAAGGTCGAGATACTCCTTGAGGCCATAGGGCTGGTAAGGCCCGATGATCAGCTGTTCGAACACGCCGATCCCTTCGCCATGCTTGTCGCTGATCACCCGGCATGGCAGCTGGACGTGGAAATTATCCATTTGGCCGGGGTTGCACTGGCCCAGGCCAAAATCCTCGCGCTCCACCGCCAACGGGCCGTGGTAGAGGCCGTGGCCCCACTTGGGCGAAGTGTAGCCGATCCCGCGCATCTGGAACCGGCCGAGCGGTTCAAGGCGCAGCACTTCCGGTCCGTCCGGCCCCTCGACCGTCAGTTCGCCGCCATCGGGCCAGCGAGTGCCCGGGGCGAGCGGTGACGTCATGTCGCCATCGGTGTCGAAATGCTGGTCCGCCCCGGCGCCATCAGGGGCGATCACGGCGCGGGTGTTCCACTTGTTGCCCTTGGCATCGGCGTTGACGTGGAAGAACAGGCTCCGGTCGGCAAAGTTGATCGGCGTCCACTGCCAGAAGAAGCCGTGGACCACCCCGCTGCCGTGCGGCTGCTGGTCGCTCGCCCCCACCGGGCGCACCCCCCAGCTGCGGTCGCGGGTGCCCGCCGTGCCGGGGGCGCAGGCTTCGCGCACGCCGTCCACCTCGATCCAGCCCTCGTAGTGGCCGTTCTGGGTCAGCCGGGTGTAATCCATGAAAGTGCGCGGGCCGATGCGGTGGATGAAGCGCGGTTCCTCGATCGGAAAGGCGCGGCCGGCGAAGGTCAGGTCGGCCTTCAGCCCTTCCCCGTCCACCGTGACGCGCAGCTTGTGCAGCGGTTCCAGCACCTCGATCCGGATCGGGCCGACCTGCAGGTCGAACCGCTCCATGTTGAGCTCGCGCGAGGCATGGACGTTGTACTGCACCCCATCGCGGATCGTGCTGAAATGCGCGTCCGCCACGTTGAGATGCGGATAGATCCCCAGCGCTACGGCAAAGAAACCGGAGCCGTCCGGCGCATAGCCGTTGAAGAAATAGCGGTCGTAGAAATTCCGGTCGGTGCCCGCATAGGCGACCGGTTCGGGGGTCTGGTGGAGCGGGAAATCGTCACCCTTGGTCAGGACCATCGCCATTCATCCTTTGAGCTTGCTGAGGCTGCCATGTTGCAGCGCCAGGGCACAGCCGCCCCTGGCCATCGACAGGAAATTCTCGTCGCCGCGCGCGGTGCGCTCGACAAAGGCGGCGCTGAACACGGCGGTCGAAACCCCGTGCAGCGCGCCGATCACATACTGGTCCCAGATCGAATCGCGGGTCATCGCCACCCCGCGCCGGGTCATTTCCGCGCAGTACAGGTCAAGCAGCTCATCCTCGTGGGCGCGGCGCAGCTCGTCACCGATGCCCGTGCCGAGGAAATAGCCGATGTCGGTCAGCCCGTTACCGACGCCAGCGGTCTGCCAGTCCAGCACCGCGATTTCCTCGGCCCCGCCGTGGATGTCGAACAGCATGTTATCCAGCCGGAAATCGCCATGGATCAGGCAGCGCGCCCCCGGTTCGCGGCCGTACCACAGCTCGCGCATGTCGTTCAGTTCATCGCACAGGCGCATGAATTCGGGTTCAAGCTGGTCCTTGTAGCGGCCGCGGAAGATCGCCTGCGCCCCATCGTAAGCAGCGCGGATATGATCCACCACCGCCTGCGGCGTGACCAGCCAGGGCAGATCGACGACCTGCGGGTTTTCCCAGGTCGGCGCGTGCAGCGCCGCAGCCTGGCGGACCCCGGCGCGGGCATCGGCCGCGCTGCAGCTGGCCAGCTGGTTGCCGCCGCGCGCCGGCCCCAGGTCTTCGAAGATCAGGATGAAATCGGCGCCGCCTTCATCCACTTCGGCCACGTGGGCGACCGGCACGCGGACAGCGGCCTGGCGGCACAGTTCCCGGTAAAAGCCCACTTCCTTGGCATAGAGCCCCAGAGCGCCGGCGGTCTGGCGGCTGGTGGCATCGGCGGCGGGAAACTTGCCCGCCAGGGTGGCCGGCCCCTTGCCCGGGCGGTCGTATTTCAGCGTCAGCCGCGCCGAATCGCCCACCTGGCCAGTGCCGATCGGCACCCAGGTGAAGCCGGTGATCGTCTGGTCGTCGATCACGCCAGCGGCGCGCAGCCGCTCGGTCAGCCACGCGGCATCGATTTCGTCCGGATGCGTCGGAATCCCGGCCATCATCACCCTCGCCCATTGTTATTTAAGCGAACGGTTAAAGCACGGCGATGCGACTGGCAACCCAGACACCGCGACGGCACGATCGGCCGCAGCATGCACAGGGCAGTTTACGACTTGTTGGCCGTGTGTCCCATTGCTGGACTGGTGCGCCATTGGCCGGGGTTAACCAGGTTCGGCCCTTTATCGCTGGTTACACGGCTGTTAATAGCAGCCTTGCAAACAAAACAAACGGAAGTCGCAATGTCTGTCCCGGTGCTCGACCAACTGGTCCAATGCCTGAAAGCACTTGATTCGCTTGGCGAAAAATTGGCCGCTTGCCATGTCGATGCGGCAATCCATGCCTTGATCGACCGCGCCGAACCTTCAGCACGCCCCGAAGCCGAGTAAAACGCGGGCGCAAATTGATCCAGAATGGCGGAAATACGCCTGTTTCTTCTGGCCGTTTCGGAAACCCTGACCTTAATAGCCTGACCCGTTGTTTATCGGCGGGATCAGTATTCGCAGCATCTACCTAAAAAACGAATAGGGGTTTGCCCTGATTTTCGTTTGGTCGATTCTTGTTATCGTCAGGAAACCATGGCGAAACTGCTGGCATCTCAGGGCCTCGGCATTGAAGCCGAAAAGCTACGCAGTCTCGCTGAAGAACTGCAGAACCTCGCCTCGGCGTTAAATCTCCAGTTTCCGACCGAAGATATTGCCTCACCCGCCAATGACGTGAGCGAATACACCCGGGCCGCGACGGATGACTTACCAAGGATCGTCGATCTGGCCCGGCGCTTCTATCGCAGTCGGCGGATGCGATCGCGGCTGTTCGGCGATGACCAATTGTTTGGCGAACCGGCCTGGGACCTGCTGCTCGATCTGTTCGTGGCCCAATCCGATGGCAAGCACCTGTCGGTGACCGCGGCCTGCATCGGCGCTGCCGTGCCGACCAGCACCGCGCTGCGCTGGCTGCTGATCCTGGAAGATCGCGGCCTGGTCCTGCGGGAGAATGACCCCACCGATGCGCGCCGCGTCTTCCTGAAGCTGACCGAGGATGGCTACGGCAAGATGGCCTGCTATTTTCGCGCCCTGCTGAACGAAGGCGTGGTCAACTTCTGATTGCCCCCGAACGCAAAAGGCCCGCCCCGGCGATGCCGGCGCGGGCCTGAAGCATGCCTGCGTGCCTGCGGCGTCAGCCGGCCAGGCGCCCGAAAGCCCCGGCGCCAGCGTAATGCGCGGCATCGCCCAGTTCTTCCTCAATGCGGATGAGCTGGTTGTACTTGGCCAGCCGGTCCGAACGGGCGAGCGAGCCGGTCTTGATCTGGCCGCAGTTGGTGGCCACCGCCAGGTCGGCAATGGTCGCGTCCTCGGTTTCGCCCGAACGGTGCGACATGACGGCGGTATAGCCATTGCGGTTGGCGATGCTGACCGCGTCGAGCGTTTCCGACAGCGAGCCGATCTGGTTGACCTTGACCAGCAACGAATTGGCCAGGCCCTTGGCAATGCCCATGGTGAGGCGCTTGGGGTTGGTCACGAACAGGTCGTCGCCAACCAGCTGGACCTTGTCGCCGATCTTGTCGGTCAGCGCCTTCCAGCCTTCGAAGTCGTCTTCGCTCATCCCGTCCTCGATCGAAATGATCGGGTAGGCGGCGGTCAGGTCGGCCAGGTAATCGGCCATCTGCACCGGCGAGAGCGACAGCCCTTCGCCGCTGATTTCATACTTGCCGTTCTTGAAGAATTCGGTCGCCGCGCAGTCCAGCGCCAGCTTGATGTCCTCGCCCGGCTTGAACCCGGCCTTGGCGATCGATTCCATCACGAAGTCGAGCGCGGCGCGGGTGCTCGACAGGTTGGGCGCAAACCCGCCCTCGTCGCCCACGGCGGTGGCCAGGCCCTTGTCGTGCAGGCCCTTCTTGAGGGTGTGGAACACTTCCGCGCCCCAGCGCACGGCTTCGGCAATGCTGCCGGCGCCGACCGGCATGATCATGAATTCCTGGAAGTCGATCGGGTTGTCGGCATGTTCGCCGCCGTTGATGATGTTCATCATCGGCACCGGCAGGACATGGGCCGAAACCCCGCCGATGTAGCTGTACAGTGGCAGGCCGCGCGCATTGGCGGCCGCCTTGGCCACGGCGAGCGAGGTACCGAGGATGGCGTTGGCGCCCAGGCGGCCCTTGTTCTCGGTCCCGTCGAGCGCGATCATGGTCAGGTCGATGTCGCGCTGGTCTTCGGCATCCAGGCCGATCAGTTCCTCGCGGATTTCCTCGTTCACGGCGGCAACCGCCTTGAGCACGCCCTTGCCGAGATAGCGCGACTTGTCGCCATCGCGCAGTTCGACCGCTTCGTGGGCGCCGGTCGATGCGCCCGAAGGCACGGCGGCGCGGCCGAAGCTGCCGTCTTCGAGCAGCACGTCGACTTCGACGGTGGGATTGCCGCGGCTGTCAAGAATTTCGCGGGCGTGGATGTCAATGATCGCGGTCATGGCGGGTTCATCTCCTGCGGGCCAGTTGGCAGGCTCCTTAGCAGGGCAAGCCCCTCTGGCAAGTTGCAATGCAGCATGACAGGGCCTTGCAGCCGGTCTATTGTGACACCAGATATAGTTATGGCCCGATCGTCCGGGCGCAGAAAGGGTAAAGCCATGGCCAAGTCACCCGCCGCTACCGCCAAGACCACCCCCGCCAAGAAGCCCGCCGCGAAGAAGGCCGCGCCCGAGCCGGCCGCCGCCCCCGCCCCGGCCGATCCCAAGGCGAAGTTCACCAAGGCGATCGAGGAAGCCCGCGCCGGTGCGCAGGCGCTCGCCTCGCAGGCGCAGGACCGCGCTGGTGCCTACAAGGACCAGCTCGCCGCCAAGAGCGGGGATTGGGCCGCCGACGCCAAGGACCTGGCCGCCCAGGCCAAGGACCGCGCCGCCGAACTGGCCCACGAAGGCAAGGCCAAGACCAGCGACGCCATCGCGACGCTGGGCAAGGTCGTGGCCGACAGCGCCGGGACGATCGACGAGAAGCTGGGCGCCAAGTATGGCGACTATGCCCGCACCGCCGCCCGCTCGATGCAGGAAACCGCCGCGAAGATCGAGGCCAAGGACCTGAACGAGCTGAGCGCGGACGCGAAGGAATTCGTCCGCAAGAGCCCGGGCCTGGCAATCGGCCTGGCCGCGGTGGCCGGCTTCCTGCTGTCGCGCCTGTTCAAGGGTGGATCGTCGGAAGATTGACGCCGGGCTGCCGGACTGCTGTCTCTAGCCCATGACCGATGGCGAACCGCCCCTTGTGAAGGATCAGCCCGGCGATGCGGCCGACCGCTCGCTGGTGGATGACGTGCGCCAGCTCGTCACCGATGGCCGCACCTTGCTCGAGGCGGAACTCGCCTACCAGAAAAGCCGCGCCGCCGTGGCTGGCCAGGGCGCGAAAGCCGTGGCCGGTTGGGGAGCGCTGGCGCTGGTGCTGGTGCTGTTCGCGTTGATGGCGCTGACCTTTGGCCTGGTCCTGGGCCTCGCCAGTGTGGTGGGGCCATGGTGGGCAACGCTGATCACGGTCGCGGTGCTGCTGGCCGGGGCCGCACTGGCGGGCTGGATCGCGGCGCGGCGCTGGTCGGCCACTGCCCGCCAACTCACTGACGAGGCCGCCCAGCCATGAGCGAACTTGCGAGCCGCCTGGCCGAGGATCGCGCCGCCCGCAACGCCGCGCGCGCGGCGCATGATGCCAACCTCGCCCAGGTCAAGGCCGACCTTGCCGCGCGGAGCATTGGCGGCCGGATCGCCGACAAGGCACGGGACGATGCGCTGGACCTGGCAGGCGAGGCCGTGGCCGTGGCCCGCGAAAGCAAGGGGATCATTGCTGGCGCGGTCGGCGCGCTGGCGCTGTGGTTCCTGCGCGACCAGGTGATCGCCCTCACCGCCCGCCTTTTCAAGCCAGCCGCGGTTCAGGAACAGGCTGATAGCGCCGCCGAACCAGACAGCTTCGAGGAGCCCGCAGAGTGAGCGCAGCAGACCAGCCCGACCAGCAGATCGACAACCAGGCCGAGCGCGATGCGCCGGTGCTGCCGGCGCGCGCCAC
This sequence comes from Novosphingobium sp., assembly GCF_041905565.1. Taxonomy (GTDB): domain Bacteria; phylum Pseudomonadota; class Alphaproteobacteria; order Sphingomonadales; family Sphingomonadaceae; genus Novosphingobium. Next base: position 131,925 of record NZ_JAYRKX010000008.1, read on the forward strand.
CCTGCCAGATCGCTATCCGCCCGAAGATTACCGCAGCCTGGCCGGGGAATACCCCTGGCTGACCGTCGCCGCCGGACTGGGCGCCGGTCTGCTGGTGGGGGCAATGCTACCCAAGGGCCTTGGCGGCAAATTCGGCAAGCGCGCCTTCGCCGCCGCCTCGATCGCGGCGGAACTGGGCCTGGCCCTGTCGCGCAAGGCGGGCGATGCCGCCGGTGAAAGCGGCCGCGAAGGGCTGCGCCGGATGGGCGAAGCCGCCGCGCCGCTGCGCCAGCGTGCGGCCCGCGGCGGCGCAAGCGCGCGCGGCGCCGGGCTGGTCATCGCCCGCGAGGCGCTCAAGCTGGCGACCCGCAAGCGCAAGGCTTAGCCTTTTCGAATAGCGGGCCACCAAGGTCGAACTTGCGATTTTGGCGCATTCTGCATAAGGGCGGTGCTCCTCTCTCCCAGGGAACACCATGAGCGAACAGAAACTCCACCTTGTCATGGGCGGTCGGGTCAAGGACCCCCAGGGCCTTGAATTCGCGGACCTGTCCAAGATCGAACTGGTCGGCGTCTATGCCGACTACGCCGAGGCCGAGGAAGCCTGGCGCGACCGCGCCCAGCGCACGGTCGACGATGCGGAAATGAAATACGTGGTGGTGCACCTGCACCGCCTGCTCCAGCCAGACATGCTGAAGCGCTGATCCGCCAAACTGAAAAGGCCCCGCCAATCGCGGGGCCTTTTCGTATCAGATGAATTCGATCTTCTCGACCGCATAGAACCGGTCGCCGGCGGGGACCGAAACCTCGACCTCATCCCCCACCACGCGGCCGATCAGCGCGCGGCCCAGCGGCGAATTGTAGCTGATCCGCCCGATCTTGGCGTCCGCTTCGTACGGGCCGACGATCTGGTAACGCACCGGCTTGTCATCGTCGTCCAGCAGGGTCACGGTTGCGCCGAAAATGATCTTGTCGCCCGACAGCGTGGTCGGATCGACGATCTGGGCGCGGCTGACCTTGTCCTCAAGGTCGGCGATGGTGGCTTCAACCTGGCCCTGCCGCTCCTTGGCGGCGTGGTATTCCGCGTTTTCGGACAGGTCGCCATGGGCGCGCGCTTCCTCGATCGCGTCAACGATCCGGGGACGCTCCTCGCGCAGCGCCTTCAGCTCGGAAAGCAGCCTTTCGTAGCCTTCCGCCAGCATCGGCAACTTTTCGACACTTGCCATGTCCGCAATTTCCTTCCTGGGCCGCCCCAGCGACTAGTCGCCCGCCCCGTGCCGGACATGGCGCGGGTTCAGGCTATCGCGATTGTCGGGGAGGCGCGATTACTTACCCATAATAGTCTTGGAGCGAGCGCACTTCAAGTTTTGCGCCGCGCAAGGCCGCAATCGCTTCCACCGCCGCGACCGAAGCGGCCGCGGTCGTGAAGTACGGGACCTTGCCGGTCAGCGCCGAACCGCGGATCGACTGCGAGTCCTTCAGGCTCTGCCAACCTTCGGTGGTGTTGAAGATCAGCGCCACATCGCCATCGATGATCTTGTCGACGATGTGCGGGCGCCCTTCGGCCACCTTGTTGACCAGCTCCACCGGCACTCCGGCTTCGGCCAGATAGCGCTGCGTGCCGCCGGTGGCGATCAAGGTGAAACCCAGTTCCACCAGCTTGCGCACGGCCGGTAGCACCACCGGCTTGTCCGTATCCTTGACCGAGACGAACACCACCCCGCCATCGGGCAGGCGGGTGCCCGCGCCGAGTTGGCTCTTGGCAAAGGCCGTGGCAAAATTGCTATCGATGCCCATGACTTCGCCGGTGGACTTCATTTCCGGGCTGAGCACCGGATCGACCCCCGGGAAGCGGGCAAACGGGAACACGGCTTCCTTGACCGCCATGTAATCGAGGTCGCGCTTGAACGGCGGGAAAGTGCTGAGCTTTTCACCCGCCATGACCCGCGCCGCGATCTTGGCGACCGGCTGGCCGATCGCCTTGGCGACGAACGGCACGGTGCGGCTGGCGCGCGGGTTCACTTCGATCAGGTAGACGTCCCCGTCCTTGACCGCGAACTGGATGTTCATCAACCCGCGCACGCCCAGCGCCATCGCCAGGGCTTCGGCCTGGCGTTCCATTTCGGCGATGATCTCGGCCGGCAGGCTGTAGGGCGGCAGGGTGCAGGCGCTGTCGCCCGAATGGATCCCGGCTTCCTCGATGTGCTGCATCACGCCGGCGACGACGACCTGCTCGCCGTCGCACAGCGCGTCGACGTCGCATTCGATCGCATCGCGCAGGTACTGGTCGATCAGCACCGGCGAATCGCCCGACACTTGGACCGCAGTGGCGATGTAGTCATCGAGCTGCGCTTCGCTGTCGACGATCTCCATCGCGCGGCCGCCCAGCACATAGCTGGGACGCATCAACACCGGATAGCCGATGCGGTTGGCCACCGCGACCGCCTCGTCGCGGCTGCGGGCGATGCCGTTGAGCGGCTGCTTCAGCCCCAGCTTGTTGACCAGCGCGGAAAACCGCTCGCGGTCTTCGGCGAGGTCGATCGCATCGGGCGAGGTGCCGAGGATCGGGATGCCCGCATCTTCCAGCGCCTGCGCCAGCTTCAGCGGGGTCTGCCCGCCAAACTGGACGATCACGCCGACCAGTTGGCCGTTCTGCTGTTCCACCCGCAGGATTTCGAGCACGTCCTCGCCGGTCAGCGGCTCGAAATAGAGCCGGTCCGACGTATCATAGTCAGTGCTGACCGTTTCCGGGTTGCAGTTGACCATGATCGTTTCAAACCCGACCTCGTCCAGCGCGAAGCAGGCGTGGCAGCAACAATAGTCGAACTCGATCCCCTGCCCGATCCGGTTCGGACCGCCGCCGAGGATGACGATCTTCTTGGCGGTAGACGGTGCGGCCTCGCACTCCGGCTCGCCGAACAGCGGGCCTTCGTAGGTCGAATACATGTAGGGCGTGACCGCTTCGAATTCGGCGGCGCAGCTGTCGATCCGCTTGAACACCGGATGGACACCCAGGCGATTGCGCAGCGCGCGGACCTCGTCCTCGCTGGTCGCGCCGGCCATCGCCTTCAGCGCATCGTGGAGCAGGCCGGAACGGCGCGCGCTGGTTTCGCCCAGCCCGCCCGCCACGTGGATTCCGCGCACAGCCAGCACCGCCAGCCGCTTGTCCGAAAAGCCCATTGCCTTCAGGCGGCGCAGCCCGGCCGCATCGGTCGGCAGGCCGTTTTCCATGATCGCCGCTTCTTCGGCGATGATTTCATGGATGTGGCGTAGGAACCATTTGTCGTAATGGGTTATCGCGTGAACTTCATCCACCGTGAAACCTTCGCGGAACGCCTGGCCGACGATCAGCAGGCGGTCCGGAGTCTGCTTCGACAGGGCGGCGGTGATTTCGTCACGCCCCGCGCCTTCGAGGTGCAGGACACGGTTGAACCCGTCGAGCCCGGTTTCCAGCCCGCGCAGGGCCTTCTGCATCGATTCTTTGAAGTTGCGGCCAATCGCCATGACTTCGCCGACCGACTTCATCGCGGTCGACAGCAGCGGCTGCGCACCCTTGAATTTTTCGAAGGCAAAGCGCGGAATCTTGGTGACGACGTAGTCGATGCTCGGCTCGAAGCTCGCCGGGGTGGCCCCGGTGATCTCGTTGGTCAGCTCGTCCAGCGTATAGCCTACCGCCAGCTTGGCCGCGACGCGCGCGATCGGGAAGCCGGTGGCCTTCGATGCCAGCGCCGACGAACGCGAAACGCGCGGGTTCATTTCGATCACGATCAGGCGGCCATCCTTGGGATTGACCGCGAACTGCACGTTCGAGCCGCCGGTTTCGACGCCGATTTCACGCAGCACGGCAATACTGGCCGAGCGCATGATCTGGTACTCCTTGTCGGTCAGCGTCAGCGCCGGGGCGACAGTGATGGAATCGCCTGTATGCACGCCCATCGGATCGACATTCTCGATCGAGCAGATGATGATGCAGTTATCATGGCGGTCGCGCACGACCTCCATTTCATATTCCTTCCAGCCGAGCAGCGATTCCTCGATCAGCACTTCGGTGGTGGGCGAGGCATCGAGCCCCGAACGGACGATCGCTTCGAATTCCGCCTTGTTGTAGGCCACGCCGCCGCCGGTGCCGCCCAGGGTAAAGCTGGGACGGATGATCGAGGGCAGTCCGGTGCGTTCGAGCACCGCGAAGGCTTCTTCCACCGTGTGCGCCACGCCGCTGCGCGCGGATTCGAGGCCGATCTTGTCCATCGCCTCGCGGAAGCGCTGGCGGTCTTCGGCCTTGTCGATCGCATCGGCATCGGCGCCGATCATCTTCACGCCGAACTTTTCCAGCGTGCCATCGTTGAACAACGCCAGCGCGGTGTTGAGCGCGGTCTGCCCGCCCATGGTCGGCAGGACGGCGTCAGGCCGTTCCTTCTCGATGATCCGGGCGACAATCTCGGGCGTGATCGGCTCGATATAGGTCGCGTCGGCCATGTCCGGGTCGGTCATGATCGTGGCGGGGTTGGAGTTGACGAGGACCACCCGGTAGCCCTCCTCCTTCAGCGCCTTGATCGCCTGCGTGCCCGAATAGTCGAACTCGCAAGCCTGGCCGATAACGATCGGCCCGGCGCCGATGACAAGGATCGACGAGATGTCAGTGCGCTTGGGCATTACGCGAGGGCCTCAATGAATTTCTGGAACAGGTAGAACGAGTCCATCGGACCGGGGCTCGCTTCGGGGTGATATTGCACCCCGAAGGCCTTCTTGCCCTTGATCGCGATGCCGCAGTTGCTGCCGTCGAACAGCGACACGTGGGTTTCGATGACATTGGCGGGCAGCGCGGTGTTATCGACCGCGAAGCCGTGGTTCATCGAGGTGATTTCGACCACGCCGTCTTCCAGCCGCTTGACCGGGTGGTTCGCGCCGCGGTGGCCCTGGTGCATCTTGGTGGTCTTGGCTCCCGCCGCCAGCGCCAGCATCTGGTGGCCAAGGCAGATGCCGAACACCGGAATGTCGCGTTCCAGCAGGCCCTGGATCACGGGCACGGCATAGCTGCCGGTTGCCGCCGGGTCGCCCGGACCGTTGGAGAGGAACACGCCGTCCGGCTCAAGCGCCAGCACGCCGTCGAGCGGGGTCTGCGCCGGAACCACCGTCACCCGCGCCCCGGCCTTGACCAGGTTGCGGAAGATGTTGTCCTTTGCGCCGAAATCCATCGCCACGACATGCGGGCGGGCATCGCGCGGGCTGCGGGCATAGCCCTTGCCCAGCGTCCAGGTGCCGCCTTCCCAGCCTTCAACTTCGGTCCGGCTGACCACGCGGGCAAGGTCCATGCCTTCCAGCCCCGGCCAGTCCTGCGCGCGCTTCAGCAGCGCGGGAATGTCGAACTTGCCGCTGGCCGAATGGGCGATCACCGCGTTGGGCGCGCCGGACAGGCGGATGCGGCGGGTCAGCGCGCGGGTGTCGATCCCGGCCAGGCCGATCTTGCCCTTGCCCGCCAGCCATTCGCCAAAGGTGCCCTGGCTGCGGAAGTTGCTGGGCGCGGTCACGTCTTCACGCACCACGCAGCCGACCGCGCCATCGACGTGGCTTTCGAGGTCTTCCTCGTTCACGCCGACGTTGCCGATGTGGGGGAAAGTGAAGGTGACGATCTGCGCCGCATAGGACGGATCGGTCATCACTTCCTCATACCCGGTCATCGCGGTGTTGAAGCAGACTTCGCCCACCGCTTCGCCTTCCGCGCCGAAACCGTGGCCCCAGGCCACGTGGCCATCGGCCAGCACAAGGACTCCCGTCGCGCCAGCAGGTTGCTGCGCGTGCGAGGTGGCGGCGTCAGCCATGGTAGGGGCGCTCCGTTCGAAGGGTTTCCAGCAATGTCGCTAAGACGCCGCCGCTAGAGCGGTGGGCCGCCAAGGTCAACCTATCAAAACGCGAATCTTTGGGCTAGGACGCAGCTTTCCCCAACCGCATCCGATTTTCTTTTGAGGAACAGTCCCAACAATGATCCGCGATTCGATCAAGTCCGCACAGGTTTCCGCGATGAAGGCCGGCGAAAAGACCCGCCTGGCCGCCGTGCGACTCATCCTTGCCAAGCTCAAGGACAAGGACATCGAGTTGCGCACCGCCGCGCAGCTGCCCGATGACGATGTGCTGGTGGTCGACGTGCTGCAGAAGATGGCCAAGCAGCGCCGCGAGTCGATCACGCTCTACGAACAGGGTGGCCGCCAGGAACTGGCCGAAGTCGAAAAGGCCGAACTGGCCGTGATCGAGGAATTCCTGCCCCAGCAGATGGGCGAGGACGAAGTGAAGGCCGCAATCGCCGCGATCATCGCCGAAACCGGCGCTGCCGGCATGAAGGACATGGGCAAGGTCGTCGCCGCGCTCAAGGCGAAGCACGGCAGTCAGCTTGATATGGGCAAGGCGAGCGGGCTGGTCAAAGCTGCCCTTGGCTGATGGCGCTTACCCCGCAATGGCTTGATGAACTGCGCGCCCGGGTGACGTTGTCCAGCGTCATTTCCCGGACGACGCGGCTGACCAAGGCGGGGCATGAATTCAAGGCCTGCTGCCCGTTCCACAACGAGAAAAGCCCCAGCTTCACGGTCAACGACCAGAAGGGGTTCTACCACTGTTTCGGCTGCGGCGCGCATGGTGACGTGATCCGCTGGATGACCGATCAGCGCGGGCTGTCGTTCATGGACGCGGTCAAGGAACTGGCGAGCGAGGCCGGGATGGAAGTCCCCGCCCCCGATCCGCGCGCGGCCAAGCAGGCCGAGCAGCTGGGCGGCCTGCATGACGTGATGAAGGCGGCGCAGGACTGGTTCGCCGCCATGCTCGCCGCGCCCGAGGGCGAGCGGGCGCGCACTTATCTCGCCACGCGCGGGTTCGATGCGCATACGGTGCAGCGCTTCGGCTTCGGCTATGCGCCGGAAGGCAGGCAGGCACTGAAGGAGGCGCTCAAGGCCTTTCCCGAAGCCCAGCTGATCGAGGCCGGCCTGCGCATCGCGGTCGACGACAAAGAGCCCTATGACCGGTTCCGCGGCCGCCTGATGCTGCCGATCGAGGATGCGCGCGGGCGGGTGATCGCGTTTGGCGGGCGGATCCTGGATGCGCACAAGACCGATGCGCCCAAGTACCTCAACAGCCCCGACACGCCTTTGTTCGACAAGGGGCGCACGCTTTACAATCTGCACCGCGCCGGCCCGGCCAGCCGCCAGACCGGGCGGATCGTGGTGGTCGAAGGCTATATGGACGTGATCGCGCTGGCAGCGGCGGGGATCGCCGATGCGGTCGCCCCGCTCGGCACCGCGCTGACCGAGCGGCAGATCGAGATGCTGTGGCGGCTGGTCGAAACCCCGGTGCTGTGCTTCGACGGCGACGCCGCCGGGCAGCGCGCGGCGATGCGGGCGATCACGCGCGCCCTGCCGCTGCTGCGCCCGGCCCACTCCCTACGGATCGTACGCCTGCCCGCCGGGCTGGACCCGGACGACCTGATCAAGCGCGACGGGGTGCGGGCGATGGAAGCCCTGCTCGCCCAGCCCGCGACCTTGCTCGACGTGCTGTGGGAGCACGAGCGCGATGCCGCCCCCCTCGCCACGCCGGAAGACAAGGCGGGCCTGAAGGCGCGGCTGATGGCCCACGTCGATACCATCGCCGACAAGGACATTCAGGCGCTGTACCGCCGCGAATTGCTCGAACGGTTCTCCGCCTATGCCTTTCCCCGGCGCGAACAGCGCGAGTGGAAGCCGGGCGGGCGCGGCGCCCCTGCCCCGGCGCGCTCCGACCCGGCCCAGACTGGCCGCTTGCGCCGCGCGGTGGCCGGCGGCGCGCGCGATGCGCTGGCGGCGGCGGTGATTGCCGGATTGCTGCGCCATCCGGGCGAACTGGCCCGCCACGCCGAGGCGCTGTGGCAGGCGGACCTTGCCGATCCGCGGCTGGCCGCGCTGGCCGATGCGATGGATGAAGGCGTACCGCTTGAAACTGCGGCACTTGCCACCATATTGGCCGAGCGGGGTCTGGCAGCCCCGAACCCCGATGAATATGCCGCGTTGCCCCTTGGCTTCCTGGTCGAGGATACGCCGCCCGAACAGGCCCGTACGGACCTGGCCCAGGCGGTGGGACTGCTGGTCGAACGGCCCGCGCTGGAACGCGCCCTGGCCGAAGCGACCCGGCGGTTCGAGCGCGACCTTTCCGAGGGGGCCTATGCCGAGCAGCAACGGCTGCTGAAGAGAAAACTGGATTTCGACTCGCGTCTGAGGCAAATGGCCAGCGCGCGAGCGAGCGCTCCGGGGGGAGCGCTACCCAACGACGGGACAATGGCGGACTGATGGACGAAGAACTGAACGGCGGCGAAAAGGAAGGCGGCGATGCGCCCCTGATCGACCTCAACGATGCCTCGGTGAAGAAGCTGATCGCCCGCGCCAAGCGCCGGGGCGTCATCACCTATGACGAGCTGAACGAGGCCCTGCCGCAGGATCAGATGAGCAGTGAGCAGATCGAGGACATCATGTCCGCGATCAGCGAAATGGGCGTGAACATCGTCGAAAGCGACGAAGACGCGGTCGACCCGGACGAGAAGGAAGTCGATGACATCGACGAGCCGGATCCGGTTGGCGAACGCCCCGACCTGATCAAGAAGAAGGAAACGATTGAGCGCACCGACGATCCGGTGCGCATGTACCTGCGCGAAATGGGCGCGGTCGAACTGCTCAGCCGCGAGGGCGAAATCGCCATCGCCAAGCGGATCGAGGCCGGCCGCGACACGATGATCCTGGGCCTGTGCGAAAGCCCGATCACCTTCCACGCGATCATCCAGTGGTCCGAAGCGCTCAATGCCGGCGAAATGCAGCTGCGTGAAATCCTCGACCTTGACGCGATGCTGTCGAAGGAACCGGCGCCCGAAAACCTGACCGAGGACGGTGAGGAAGAAGGCGACGGCGAAATCAGCGAAGCCACCGCGGGTCCCTCCTACAAGGAGGAAGAGGACATCGAGGAGGAAGAAAGCAGCGACGAGGACGAGGACGGGATCGAACGCCGCGCCCGCCGCCCGGTTGAGGAAGAGGAGGAGGACAACACTCTCAGCCTCGCCCAGATGGAAGCGCAGCTGAAGCCCGAAGCGCTGGAAAAGTTCGCGGCGATCACCGCGCTGTTCCGCAAGTTCGAGAAGATCCAGGGTGAACGCCTTGAAGTGATGGGGGCCAGCGGCGCCTTTTCGGCGGCCAAGGAAAAGACCTATCAGCAGCTGCGCGAAGACCTCACCGCGCAGGTTGAAAGCGTGCAGTTCCACGCGACCAAGATCGAATACCTGGTCGACAACCTCTATGCCTTCAACCGCCGCCTGACCGCGCTGGGCGGGCAAATGCTGCGCCTGGCCGAACGCCACAAGGTCAACCGCAAGGACTTCCTTGATTGCTACGTCGGGCGCGAGCTGGACGATGGCTGGCTTCAGGCCCAGGCGGGCAAGGACAAGAAGTGGGCCGCCTTCGCCGCGAACGAGGCCGACGCGGTTGAGCGCATTCGCGCCGAAGTGGCCGACATCGCCAGCGCCACCGGCATGGCGCTGACCGAGTTCCGCCGCATCGTCAACATGGTCCAGAAGGGCGAACGCGAAGCGCGCATTGCCAAGAAGGAAATGGTCGAGGCGAACCTGCGCCTGGTGATCTCGATCGCCAAGAAGTACACCAACCGCGGCCTGCAGTTCCTCGACCTGATCCAGGAAGGGAACATCGGGCTGATGAAGGCGGTCGACAAGTTCGAATACCGCCGCGGCTACAAGTTCAGCACCTATGCGACCTGGTGGATCCGTCAGGCGATCACCCGTTCGATCGCCGACCAGGCCCGCACGATCCGCATCCCGGTGCACATGATCGAAACGATCAACAAGCTGGTCCGCACCAGCCGCCAGTTCCTGCACGAGCAGGGCCGCGAGCCCACGCCCGAGGAAATGGCCGAGCGTCTGTCGATGCCGCTCGAAAAGGTCCGCAAGGTGATGAAGATCGCCAAGGAGCCGATCTCCCTAGAAACCCCGATCGGGGACGAGGAAGACAGCCACCTGGGCGATTTCATCGAGGACAAGAACGCGATCATCCCGGTCGACGCGGCGATCCAGGCCAACCTCAAGGAAACGGTCACCCGCGTCCTGGCCAGCCTGACCCCGCGCGAGGAACGCGTGCTGCGCATGCGCTTCGGCATCGGCATGAACACCGATCACACGCTGGAAGAAGTCGGCCAGCAGTTCTCGGTGACGCGCGAACGTATCCGCCAGATCGAGGCCAAGGCGCTGCGCAAGCTCAAGCACCCGAGCCGGTCGCGCAAGATGCGCTCGTTCCTGGATCAGTGAATGTCAGGCCCCGCTTCGGCGGGGTCTTTCATTTCTTACTGTCGGAATAGACCGCGCGGCTTTCCGCCGGTGGGTCGAGCTGCACCCATAGCGCCACCGCGCAAGCCGCCAACAGCGCCCCGGCACCCAGCGCCCGCGCCCTGCGCGGCGCCAGTCCCGGCCACACCGGCAGCACTGCCAGCGCGCCGATTGCCAGCGGCAGGGCAGCGCCATAGGGCATGGTCGGCCCGACCCCCTGCATCAACTGGTGGCCCAGCGCGATCATGTAGCCCAGCACCAGCGCCGGCCCGGCCCAGTGGCTGAGCTTCAGGTGATCCTGCGCCGCCGAAACCATGCGCAGCGCCATCACCGCCAGCACCAGCAGTGCGACCACCAGCCAGGTCGGCCAGCCCAGCGAATCCCGCAGCAGTTCGCCCAGCGCCAGCAGGATCGTGCCGAGCAGCAGCAGCGAGAGCAGCGTTTCGCCGATCCGGCCCGCCAGTGTCGCGCCGCTGCGCTCCAACACCAGCACCGCCGCGACGATCAGCAGCGGCAGGACGAGGATATAGGCCGCCGTCGGCGCCATGGCCTGCGCCGCCACGGCAAGGCCCAGCAGTGGCATCGCCGCCCCGACTATGCCCCCCGGCGAACCGCGCCAGCTACCGAACACGGCCAGGAAGGCGGCAATCCCGCCGAGGGCAACCATCGCTTCAAGCAGCGGGATCGCGGCCAGTCGGTCGTAATAATTGGACGGCGCCATGCCCAGCGACAGCTTGTTCAGCGCGAAGAACGCGGTGCCTGCCAGGACGATGAAAGCGACCATCCGGCCCGCGCCGCCAAGCGCGCCAGTCAGGCCGTCGCGCCATGCGACCCATGCCAGCCCCAGCACCGCCAGCCCCAGCAACCCCCAACCCAGCCAGGCCGGCCAGGTGAGCGTGATCAGGCCGAACAGGTCGAAGAACACCGCGCTGGGGGCCTTGCCCGGCAGTTCCGGTGCGGCCAGCAACGCCGCGGTCAGGCCCAGCACCTGATCGCCCATGTCCTGCAGTGCGCCCTGGTCCAGCCGGTCCGGCGTGGCGAGCGGCGAATGGTACAGCCCGGACCGGCCGATGAAGGCGAAGTTGTAGGCGGTGTACGGCCCCTTGATCGCCGGGGTCAGGTCGGTGTCGTTGGGCAGCACCGAATAGACGAAGGCCGACAGCGACGAGGCGCCCGGCCGGTCCACCGCAGCGGCATAGAGCCGCACCGCCGCGCCATTGTCGCGCGAAGTCTGGAACAGCGTGGTGCGCCCGCCCCCGCCGCGCGCCTCCATGTTGATCACCGCGCCGACACGGGCGCGCAAAGGGTTCGCGGCAAAGAACTGGCGCGCGCCCTGCAGGCCCAGTTCCTCGGCATCGGTCAGCAGCACGATCAGGTCGCGCCGTTGGCCGCCGCGCGCCTTGACCGCGCGCACCACTTCCAGCGCGGCAGCAACCCCGGCGCTGTCATCCGCCGCGCCGGGCGAACCCCAGACCGTATCATGGTGCGCCATCAGCAGCACCGCAGGCGCGGTCCGGTCCTGCCCCGGCAGCACGCCGATCACGTTGGTCAACGTGGCCGGGGGATCATTGCGCCCGGTCCAGCGGTTGCGCTTGTCCGTGCCGCGTGCATCGACCGTGCCCTGCTCGGTGCTGACCGTCATGCCCAGCGCGCGCATGCGGCTGGCCAGATAATCGCGCACCTGCGCGTTCTCGGGCGTGGCGGTGATGTGGGGGATAGCGGAAATCGCGCGGACATCGGCCATGGCCAGATCGGCCGAGAAATGGCCCGGCGGTGAGCCGGCCATGACCGGTGCAGGCGGGGTCGTCGCCCTGATTGCCAGGCCGATTGCCAGCAGCAGAGCCAGAACCAGCGGCCATTTCCTGATCATCACGCTTTCCCCCGATTGGCCCCCGCAGGCTGCGCTGGCCGCGCGGACATGTCAAATCGGGCATTTCCGCCATCGCGCACTGGCATTGCGAGGCGCTCGCGACTAAGGGGGGCGCGAGCGATTCTTGCCCCCCGCAAACAGGCAGCCCACCCCATGCGTATCGCGATTGCATCCGATCATGCCGCCGTCGAGTTGAAGGCGGTGTTGCGCGAATATCTGATCGGCCTCGGTCACGAAGTGGCCGACCTCGGCCCGGAAACGGCCGACCGGGTGGATTACCCGGACTTCGGCTACAAGCTGGCCAGCGTGGTTGCCGATGGCACCGCCCGGTTCGGCGTGGTGCTGTGCGGCAGCGGGATCGGCATTTCGATTGCGGTCAACCGCAACCCGGCGTGCCGCTGCGCGCTGGTGTCCGAGCCGCTGTCCGCCGCCCTGGCGCGCGAACACAACGATGCCAACTGCATTGCGATGGGCGCGCGGCTGACCGGCGAGGACATGGCCAAGGCCTGTCTCGACGCTTTCCTGAACACTGATTTCGGCGGCGGCCGCCATTCCGGCCGCGTCGACAAGCTTTCCCATCCCCCCATCGAAGGAGCCTCCGCATGACCGTGACCGCCGACAAGCTGCCGGACGTCCGCTCGAAAGGTTTCTTCACCGCGCACCTCGCCGAAGCCGATCCCGAAGTGCACGCCGCGATCCAGAACGAGCTGAAGCGCCAGCGCCATAACATCGAGCTGATCGCGAGCGAGAACATTACCAGCCTGGCCGTGCTGGAAGCCACCGGCAGCGTGTTCACCAACAAGTATGCCGAGGGCTATCCGGGCAAGCGCTATTACGGCGGCTGCGAATATGCCGACGTGGTCGAAACCCTGGCGATCGAACGCGCCAAGCAGGTGTTCGGTTGCCAGTTCGCCAACGTCCAGCCCAATTCGGGCAGCCAGATGAACCAGGCGGTGTTCCTGGCGCTGCTGAACCCCGGCGACAGCTTCATGGGGCTCGACCTCAACTGCGGCGGGCACCTGACCCACGGCAGCCCCGTGAACATGAGCGGCAAGTGGTTCAAGCCGATCCCCTATGGCGTGCGCCGCGACGATGAAACCATCGACATGGACGAAGTTGCCCGCATCGCCCGCGAGAACAAACCGAAGCTGATCATCTGCGGCGGCACGGCCTATTCGCGCCACTGGGATTTCAAGCGCTTCCGCGAAATTGCGGACGAGGTTGGCGCTTACCTGCTGGCTGACATCTCGCACTTCTCGGGTCTGGTCGCGGGCGGCGCGCACCCCTCGCCGTTCCCCCATGCCCACGTGGTCACCACTACCACCCACAAGAGCCTGCGCGGCCCCCGCTCGGGCGTGATCCTGACCAATGACGAGGATCTGGCCAAGAAGCTCAATTCGGCGGTCTTCCCGGGCATGCAGGGCGGCCCGCTGGTCCATGTCATCGCCGCCAAGGCCGTGGCCTTTGGCGATGCGCTGAAGCCCGAATTCAAGGCCTATGCCGCGCAGATCGTCGCCAATGCCAAGGCGCTGGCCGAAAGCGTGACCGAGCAGGGCCTGCGCGTAGTATCCGGCGGGACCGACAACCACCTGATGCTGGTCGACCTGTCGGCCAAGGATGTGACCGGCAAGGCCGCTGAAAAGGGCCTCGATCGCGCCTGGCTGACCTGCAACAAGAACGGCATTCCCTATGACACGCGCTCGCCGTTCGTCACCTCGGGGATCCGGCTCGGCACCCCGGCGGGCACGACCCGCGGCTTCGGCGTCGAGGAGTTCCGCACCATCGGTCAGCTGATTGCCGAAACGGTGGACGGAATGGCCCGCAACGGCGATGAAGGCGATGGCCAGGTCGAAGCCCGCGTCCGCGCCCGGGTGGAAGAACTGTGCACCCGCTTCCCGATCTATCCGGAGCTGTAAGCCATGAGCAGTGATTTCGTCGAAGACGCCAAGGCCGAAATCACCGGCATGGCGAAGGGCGGGATGCGCCACCCATCGACCAAGCCGGTGCTGACCGGCGCGGCGGTTGGCGCGGTCGCCGGGCTGTTGTTGCCGGTCGTGTCGATCCCGGCGGGTCTGGCGATTGGCGCGGGCTATGCCTTCTACAAGCGGCTGCGCCCCTGAATGCGCTGTCCGTTCTGCGCACACGATGACAGCCAGGTAAAGGATTCGCGCCCGACCGAGGACAACACCGCGATCCGCCGCCGCCGCCAGTGCGAAGGTTGCGGCGCGCGCTTTACCACGTTCGAGCGGGTGCAACTGCGCGAGATTACCGTGGTCAAGAGCGACGGCACGCGCGAAGCGTTCGACCGCTCGAAGATCGACCAGTCGGTGATGCTGGCCTGCCGCAAGCGCGGGATCGCGCAGGAACGGCTCGACCAGCTCGTCTCGGGCGTGCAGCGCCAGATCGAGACCCAAGGCGAAAGCGAGGTTCCGGCCCGAGCGATCGGCGAAATGGTGATGGAAGGGCTGCGCCGGCTGGATGCCGTGGCCTATATCCGCTTTGCCAGCGTCTATCGCGACTTTACCGAGGCGCGCGACTTCGAGGAATTTGCCAGCACGATCCAGGACGTGGGCGGACGCGATGTCGGCAAAGGCTGAGCGCAAGCCGGTGATCGTCCTGGTCCGGCCGCAGCTGGGCGAGAACATCGGCAAGGCGGCGCGCGCCATGCTGAATTTCGGACTGGCCGAGCTGCGGCTGGTTACCCCGCGCGACGGCTGGCCCAACCCCAGCGCCGGCCCCGCCGCCGCCGGAGCCGATGTGGTGCTGGAACGCGCCGCCGTGTTCGACAGCCTGGCCGAAGCCGTGGCCGACTGCGCCCATGTCTATGCCACCACCGTGCGCAAGCGCGGGGTGACCAAGCCGGTGCTGACGCCTGAGGAAGCGGCCCGCGCGATCCATACCGAACAGGGCCGCTCGGCGCTGGTGTTCGGGCCGGAACGTTCGGGCCTGGAAACCGATGACGTGGCGCTCGCGCGGGCGATCGTGACCGTGCCGATCAATCCCGAATTCGCCTCGCTCAACCTTGCGCAGGCGGTGATCTTGTGTGCCTACGAATGGTCGAAACAGGCTGACCTTGCGCAGCCGACGGTCGAGGAACTGCTGCCCCCCGCCCCGCAGGTCGAGCTGGAAGGCATGATTGCCCAGTTCGAGGACCTGCTGGTCCCGACCGGCTATTTCCGTCCACCCAGCCGCGCCGCCGCAACCCGGCGGACCTTGCGCAACATGCTGACCAAACCCGGCTGGAATCACCTCGAAGTGCGGACCATGCGCGGCGTGCTGTCCTCGCTGGCGCGCGGCCCGCGCGAGGACGACGGGAACGCTTGACTTTCCGCGCCTGTGCGGCCAAAGGCGCGCCTTCGCAATTGGTCCCGCACTCCCGGTGAAGCGGTGGCCGCATCTCGCATTCAGGCGAAATGGTGCGAATTCCGGGGCTTTGAGCGGGGCGAACGGCGTCCCGCATTGCAAATTGAAGGATAGGACGCGCCATGTCGAAGCGCCATTCGTCGAAGTACAAAATTGACCGCCGTATGGGCGAAAACATCTGGGGTCGCCCGAAGAGCTCGGTCAACCGCCGTTCGTATGGCCCTGGCCAGCACGGCCAGCGCCGCAAGAGCAAGGTTTCGGACTTCGGCATCCAGCTGCGCGCCAAGCAGAAGCTCAAGGGCTACTACGGCGACGTCACCGAAAAGCAGTTCAAGCGCACCTACCAGGAAGCCGCCCAGATGAAGGGCGATACCGGCCAGAACCTGATCGGCCTGCTCGAACAGCGCCTGGACATGGTGGTCTACCGCGCCAAGTTCGCGCCGACCATCTTCTCGGCCCGCCAGGTCGTGTCGCACGGTCACATCTATGTGAACGGCGTGAAGTGCAACATCGCCAGCCGCCGCGTGCGTCCGGGCGACGTGGTCAGCCTGGGCAAGAAGGCCAAGGAAATGGCCCTGATCGCCGAAGCGCAGACCCTGCCGGAACGCGAAATCCCTGATTATGTCGCGCCCGACGGCACCGACAAGATCACCTTCGTGCGCGTCCCGACGCTCGACGAAGTGCCCTATCCGGTGAAGATGGAACCGAACCTGGTCGTCGAATTCTATTCGCGCTAAGTTCCGGTCTTCCAACTGGAATGCAAGAAAAGGGCGGTCCCGCGGGGCCGCCCTTTTCGCATCGGGTCAGTTTGCCGGCAGGCCCATCGCCTTGCGCAGGAACTGGTCGCTTTCCAGCAGCATCCGGGTCCGCGCCGCGCTGTCGGCCAGGTTGTGCTTCAGCCCCGGAAACTCGACCAGCTGGACCTGCTTGCCCGCGCCCTGGAGCTTGCCCAGCATCAGCCGGCTTTCGGTGATCTTGACGTTCTGGTCGCGGTCGCCGTGGAACATCAGCACCGGAGCCTTGATCCGCGCGACGTTCTGCGCAGGGCTGCCTTCCTTCACGTGCGGGCCCTGGCCGATATAGGCATCGACCAGCGGGAAATTGACGAAGTCGCGCGCCTCGCTGCGCAGCTGTTCCAGATCGGTCACCGGGGCAATGGCGACGATGCCCTTGAACAGGTCCGGATCAAGCACCGAGCTTTGCAGCGCGGCATAGCCGCCATAGGACCAGCCGACGGTCCCGAGCTTGTCCGGCGCGGCGATGCCCTGCGATTTCAGCCAGCGCCCGGCATCGACCACATCGCCTATCGCGATCTTCCACGATTTGAACCCGTTCTGCTGATACCACGAAGCACCATAGCCGGTGGACCCGCGAAAGTTGGGTTGCAGCACCGCAAAGCCGCGTGCGGCAAAGAACTGGACCAGCCAGTCGAACCCCCATTCGTCACGCGCGCCGGGGCCGCCATGCGGCATGACCACGGCGGGAATGTTCTTGCCGCTGCTGCCCACCGGCAGGGTCAGGTAAGCGGGGATCTGCGTGCCATCGGCCGCCGGAAAGGTGATCGCCTGCATCGGCGCCATCGCCTGCCCGGTCAGTTCCGGCCGCACCGGCAGCACCTCGCCCAACTGACGGGTGGCCTTGTCGAACAGGTAGAACTTGCCCGCATCGGTATCGCTCGCGGCCAGCAGCAGCAGCTTGCCTTCGTCGGCCGTGGCATCGACGAAGGAAATCAGCGGTTTGCCCGGCAGCGCCCGGCCCAGCCCGGCGGCCAGCTTCTTGAGATCGGGATCGAAATATTCAACCGTGCGCCGTTCGGTGGCATAGCTGGCGCCGACCACCCGGCCCTGCCGCCCGATCCGCACCAGCCCGTCAACATCGACATCGCCGCGCCCTAGCTCCAGCTTGCGCGTGCCGGTGCCGTCCAGCGCCACGCTGAACAGGGCCGAGCGGCCGTCCTGATCATCGAAGCCATAGACGACGTTGCGCGCCGCATCGACCGCATAGGGATTGAAGCCGCCCACCCCGGTCGACTTGACGTCCAGGCTGGACAGCGCTTGCCATTCACGGCTGGCCCGACGGCGGAAAAAATACTTCACCTTGTCGCGCAGCAGGCCATCGGGATCGGCACTCATCGTGCCCATGATCCGCACCATGCCGTGGCCGTCGCTAATATATTCGGCAGCATCCGGACGGGGGCGTTCCACGGTGCGGCGCTTGGCGGTCAGGCTGTCGACTTCCTCGACGCCCAGGCCCGACTTGGCGGTGGAGACGTTCGAATCCCGCCCGTCCTCGTCAACGAAGGCGCGGGTCATCAGCACGCTGCCCGGCTTGCCCGCCACGTCCCAGTCGATCACCGCGCCGCCGTTCTGCACGATACCAATCGCGCGCGAGGTGTTGGGGCTGAGCATGACGGCGTTGCCGCCATCGGCATCCAAGGCATAGGCGCGGGTGAAGCCCAGCAATTGCCCGGCATTGTTATAGACGACATAGACCTTGCAAACGAGCCGCGCGGCGTTGGACCAGCCGCACCAGTAGATCTGTTCGTCCTTGCCGTGCGAGGCGATCGCCAGCTTGGGCAGCGCAGTGCCGGTCAGGTCGGCGACATAGACCACGGTGCCGGCAGTGGGATGCGGCGTGACATAGGCAACCTTGGTGCCATCGGGCGAAAGACTGATCTGCTGCACCGCCTCAAGCGCGCCGAACCGCGCGGCGACGGCCGGCGCATCCTCGGCCGCAGCCGACACGGCGGCACAAATCCCGATCGCGGCCACGCTGGCCATCCATACTGCGCGCATACCCACCCCCTTGTTGCAACGGAGGCAAGCCTTGCCCGGAGAAGGGCCTGAAACAAGGGTAAAAATGTCGCCCTGCGCCAATCCATGGCGCGTTCTGGGCCGGGCCTTACTTGCCGAGATAATCGCGGCGGAACTGCGCGGCGAAAGCGGCGAAACGCCCTTCCCCGATGGCCGCGCGCATCGCCGCCATCAACTGCTGGTAGAAGGTCAAGTTGTGTTCCGTCAGCAGCATCGCGCCCAGAATCTCGCCGCTTCTGTGCAGGTGGTGAAGATAGGCGCGGCTGTACTTGGTGCAGCAATCGCCGGGGCAGCGCTCGTCCAGCGGGGCCGGATCCTCGGCATGGCGGGCATTGCGCAGGTTGACCGGGCCATTCCACGTGAAGCCCTGCCCGTTGCGGCCCGAACGGCTGGGCAGCACGCAATCGAACATGTCGACCCCGCGCTCCACCGCGCCGACCAGATCGTCGGGCTTGCCCACCCCCATCAGGTAGCGCGGCCGGTCTGCCGGCAGCATGTCGGGCGCGAAATCGAGCGTGGCGAACATCGCCTCCTGCCCTTCGCCCACGGCCAGGCCGCCGATGGCATAGCCGTCGAAGCCGATCTCCTGCAGCGCCTCGGCGCTTTCGCGGCGCAGCGCCTCGTCCAGCGCGCCTTGCTGGATGCCGAACAGCGCGCTGCGTTCGGCGTGTTCCGCGCCGCTGTCGAACCCGGCACGACTGCGCTGCGCCCAGCGCATCGACATGCGCATCGATGCGGCGATCACTTCGCGCGGGGCATCGGCGCGGGGGCATTCGTCAAAGGCCATGACGATGTCGCTGCCCAGCAGGCGCTGGATTTCCATCGACCGTTCCGGGGTCAGCAGATGGCGCGAACCATCGAGGTGGCTTTTGAAAGTCACCCCGTCCTCGGTAATCTTGCGTAGGTCCGACAGGCTCATCACCTGATAGCCGCCGCTGTCGGTCAGGATCGGGCGGTCCCAGTTCATGAACTTGTGCAGCCCACCCAGCCGCGCGACCCGTTCGGCCCCCGGGCGCAGCATCAGGTGATAGGTGTTGCCCAACAGGATGTCCGCCCCCGTCGCGCGGACGGTTTCGGGCTTCATCGCCTTGACCGTGGCGGCCGTGCCCACCGGCATGAACGCAGGCGTGCGGATTTCGCCCCGGCGCATGGCGATTGTGCCGGTGCGGGCCTTGCCATCGGTGGCGTGGATCGAGAACTGGAAGCGCGGCGGGCTCATCGCAGCGCCGTTAGCGGGAAAGGCGGCGCGGCGCCAGCGTTCAGGCGGCGTCGACCAGCGCGGTCAGCGCGCCGTGCAACTCGGCCCACAGCGCGGCTTCCTCGGCCGCATCGGCCGGGCAGGTCTGCGCCAGCACCTCGACCGTCGCGGCGAGCAATTCGCGGTACCAGTTGGCCGGGATGTGCAGCGTGTCGGCATGATGCGGAACCGAGGTATAGATGATGATCTCGATCTCGCTGCGCCGTTCGAACCAGGTCATCACGCAGTAAAGCGCATTATCGACCATTTCGGCCTGCAAGCGCTGCGGATTGTGCGGCCAGTGGTGGGCAAAGCTGGCTTCGGCATCCGGGCACCGGCCCAGGAACCGCGCCATGACCAGCGGGGTGATATCGCCCAACTGCTCGGCCGCGCGTTCCACCGCGGCATCGACGATCTGCTGCTTGTGCTTGTCCATGCCCTCTCCTGCCCTTGCCGGTTAGCAAGGGCAGGCACAGGCGGCGTTGATATTTGTCAAGCCACGTCGGGCAGCCAGTTGCCGTGGAAGCCCGGCGGGATGCGGTGCGGGATGTGCACGCTGGCAACCGGCGGCTTGGCCATGTCAGCCGCATCGAGGATCACCAGGTCGGTGGTGTCGCTGGCGGTATCGATGACATAGCCCATCACCCAGCCGTCGCCTTCGGGCGCATCGGCGCTGCGCGGCACGAAGACGAATTCGCCCGGCACCTTGCCCGGCCCGAAATCGTGGGCCTGCCGTTCGCCCGTGTGCAGATCGTAGCGATAGATCGGCGCGCTGCCGAGGAAGGCGCTGTCGCCCGATGGCAGGCCCAGCGACCAGGCATAGCGATAGGGTTGGCCGAAGAAGCGTTCGTCCGGGCGGTGGAACTCCTGCGGTGCGGTATCGAGCGTGGTGCGGGTTACCTTGCCGGCCACCGGATCGATGGTCCAGCGTTCCATGCCCAGCGCCTTGCCATTGGGCCCGTCCTGCCCGCCCGCGAACATGGTTTCGTGGACCGACATGTCGCAGATCACCGTGCCGTCCGGCGCGTCATAGCTGTTGGCGACGTGGAACACGTAGCACGGATCGACCGCGCACCAGGCGATCTGGTCCGCCGTGCCGCCGCGCGGCAGCAGCCCAACGCGGGCCTGATGCGCCGGGTTCCAGGCATAGGGGAACTGCGCCCCGCCGATCAGCGCCTTCATCGAGAAGGTCACCGGCAGGTCGAACACCAGCACGTACTTCTGCGTGATCGCGCTTTCGTGGATCGAGGGGCCGTCCTGCACCGGGATCGGTTCCTGGCGCACCACCTTGCCTTCGGGCGAAACGACCACGTGCCACACGGTATCCTGCGTCATGCCGTCATAGCAGATCGCGTGCAATTCGCCGGTCAGCGGGTCTTCGTGGGGGTGGGCGCTGAACGGCACGGTCAGTGTGCCGCCGAAATCGGTATAGGCGCGGGTTTCCAGGTTCTCGTCCAGTTCGGCCGGGAACGAACCCGCCTCGACGATCGCCAGGGTCTTGCCACGATGCTGGATAACATTGGTGTTGACCATGTCGCGCCGTCCCCGGCGCGGCCCCGGCGCGGCCTTGGGCCCACCCTTTGCCTCAAGGTCGCGCGACCTGATGTAGCGGTTGCGATACCACAGCGCCTTGCCGCCTTGCAGGCGCACGCCGTGCACCATGCCGTCACCGATGAACCAGTGGTGCCCGCGCGGATCGGGATTGAACGGGTTCGGCCCGTTGCGCACATAGCGCCCGCTCAGTTCCACCGGGATCGTGCCGGTGACCGCAAGATCGGTGATCGTGCGTTCATCGTGCAGCGGGGCGTGGATCCCGGTCAGGAATGGATGGGCGCGGTCCTCGTCCTGGCGGCTGCGGTTGAAACTGGCCAGGGCGGTTACGCCCTTGGTCACCACGGAGCGGATTGCGGTCTCTACTGCGCTTGCCATCTGGAGCATCTCCCGGTAATGTTTATGGCGTAAACATAGCGGCAATGGTAACAGTGTCAACATCGAAATCGTATCACCACGGCGACCTGCGCGCCGCCCTGCTTGAAGCCGGGCTCAAAGCGCTGGAAACGACCGCGGTCGAGGACATCTCGCTGCGCCAGATCGCGCGCGACGTGGGTGTCTCGGCCACGGCGGTCTATCGCCACTTCCCCGACAAGCGCGCGCTGCTTTCAGCCATGGCCGATGCGGGGATCGAGCAACTTGCCCAGGAACAACAACGCGCCGCCCAGGCCGCGGGCGAGGCAACCGCCTTTGCCGCCACGGGCCGCGCCTATGTCCGCTTTGCCATGGCTCATCCCGCGCTATTTCGCCTGATCTTTGCCTATACTTGCCCGACCGGTGAAACGGTTTTCGGCAACAGCATGGCGGCCCGGATGCTACAGGAATTCTCCACCCGCTATACCGCCAGCGAGGACGAGGCCCAGCTGCTGGTTATCCAGGCCTGGTCGGTAGTCCACGGCCTGGCCATGCTGATGCTGGACGGGCAATTGCCGCCTGACGATGCCTTGATCGACCGCGTGATCGACCCGCAGCGGCTGTTCAGACTGGCGGGATGATTGCCGGGAACGCCCGTATACGCCTATTGTCGCGTCATGGCCCTTCCCGCCCAGCATGTCGCCGCGCGCGCCCAGCCGTTTGCCTTTCGTTGCAGCGCCTGTTCGCATTGCTGCCACCACAAGGTCATCCAGACCAACCCGTTCGAGCTGGCGCAGCTTGCCGCCTTCCTGGAACTTGACGCGGCCGACCTGCGCGCGCGCTGGACCACGGACGGCCAGGGCACCGAACTGGCCCGCACCGCGCAGGATGCCTGCGTGTTCCTGGGCCCGGCGGGTTGCACCGTGCATCCGGCGCGCCCGCTGGTCTGCCGCCTGTATCCGCTGGGCCGGGTGCGTACAGGCGACGGCACCGAACAATGGCATCAGCTCGATCCGCATCCGCTGTCAGGCGGCAGCTTTGGCGGCAAGGGCACGATTGCCGACTATCTCGCTGCGCAGCAGGCCCAGAGCTATATCGACGCCGCCGATGGCTATGCCGAATGGGTCAACCAGGCGCGCGAAGTCCTGGCGCGCCTACCGGAAAGCAGCGCCGCACATGGCGCCGCACTCGACCTGCTGGACCTTGACCGGGCGGTGGCGGAGCACTGCGCCCGGCATGGCCTGGACGAACCGCAGGCCCCGCTCTTGCGCTTGGACATGCACCTGCGCTTGCTGTATGACTGGTTGGCAGAGCTGGACGGGAAAGGGTAACAAGCCATGGCGAAAAACACCCACAGTCATCGCGGCACACCGGCAACTGGCCGGAACACCTCCATCGCATCGGCAATCACGCTGCTCAGCGCCTCGCTGGGCATGGCGCTCCCCGCAGAAGCGGCCGAACCGCCGGTCGGGATCAGCAGCACCCAGCACAAGCTGGAAAGCCAGCAACACAAGCTGAACAGCCAGCAGCACAAAATGGACAGCCAACAGCATAAAATGGACAGCATGCAGTTCAAGCTGGACAGTCAGCAGCACAAACTGGACAGCCAGCAACACAAGATGGATAGTCGGCAGATCAAGTTGAACAGTCAGCAGTTCAAGCAGGCCATCCCCGGACAATAGCGGGCAGACTTTCAGGCTGAAGGCTGATCTGCCCCCGCAGACCCCTTCACATCCTGCCCGGTCAGGCCCCCGCGCAGCGTCAGCCAACTGGCGCCGCGCCGCCCATCCCGATCAGCCTGGCGACTCGGCATCAAGCCGCGTGGGCAACAACAAACTCGAATCACCATAGGAATAGAACCGATAGCCCGCCGCAATCGCGTGGGCATAGGCAGCCTGCATGCGCTCCAGCCCCATCAGCGCGCTGACCAGCATGAACAGAATTAACCACATAGGTTCAAAAGGTGAAGAAAAATAAGACAAACTTCTGAATCTATGTGTGTATTTTTCCGATCACCTACCGATCACCCATCTTCGCCGGATTGCCGGAATCCCCAAATTCCAATGCGAGAGGCATTTCCGATCAGAGGTGGATAATCCACTTCACCTACCCACCGCCCATTCGCAGCCGAAATCCCCCGTTGGGCGAAATCAGCATGTAAGCCAGTGCCCGGCCGCCCTGCCCGTCAGTTCACACCAACAGAACAAGGCAACCGGGTTCAGGCATCAAACCACTTTGCGCGACCAGTCTGCCCCCATGTGATCGGCAGCGGCATTGGCAGCGGCAAGCAGGGTTTCCGACGCCAAATGGGCATAGCGCTGGGTAGTCTTCGTCTGGGCGTGACCAAGGATAGTGCCCACAACATAGAGAGACTGCCCGCTGTTCACGAGATTCGAGGCACAGGAATGCCTCAGGTCGTGCATACGAACGTCGGGCAAACCAGCAGCCTTCCGTGCCTTGTCCCAGCAGTGATAGACCGACCAAAACGGCTGTAGGCTAGCGTCCGCGCTCGTGGTGTAATTTCCGGTGTATGTGACGGTGTATTCCGGGGTGGGGCATGCCCCACCCCGGAATGCGGCGTCGCTGGTGGCCACCGGGCTCATCGTTATGGTGGAGTTTG
>NZ_JAYRKX010000042.1:0-2844 GCF_041905565.1 Novosphingobium sp.
GGCCCAACCACCCGTTCAAGGTACCCTGTGGGTGGTTGGGCCGGGGGAGTGGGCCGGCCAGGCCAAGCTGATCGCGGAGGCGATCAGCGCACCCAGCAAGGACTCTGCCGGGGGAGCGGGCCGGTGTTGCAAGGAAGGGCCGGATGGCCCTTCCGCACCGGCGGCAGCCGGAAAAGACTACGAAGTCAGTTCTTCGATCTTGTGATGCGGCAGCACCCGCCAGGCGGCGACCAGCAGCGCCACGTGCAGCGCTTCGACCAGCATCGGCACCTGCCAGCCGGGATAGGTGCCATCCAGCGCCAGGCTGATCGCGCGCACGGTCACCGCGGTGCCCATCAGCGCGGCGGGAACCAGCAGCAGGTCGCCGTTGCGGCGCCAGGCGCCCAGCATCATGCACAGCGCGACCACGCCGAAGAAGGCGGCGAAATCGGCCCGCAGCGTCGACATCCCCTGCGTGCCGGTGGCGGCCAGGCCGAACCCGGTTGCGGTGGTCTGCGGATTGAACAGGAAATTCAGGCCCATGAACAGGTCGAGCAGGCCGAACAGGAAAATCAGGGCCGTCAGGATCCAGCGCATTATCGGTAACTCCCCCCGTTAACTCGGTCTTAGGCACTGTGCCTCAGGGAAAACCGAAAGCAAAGCCTGTTGCACGAAGGGAAGGGGCGTTGCACAAGCTGGCCCATATGAACGGCCCACGGATTCTGCTGATCGTCGGCGGCGGCATTGCCGCCTACAAGTCGTGCGAGCTGGTGCGCCTGATCCGCAAGGGCGGGGGCGAGGTGACCTGCGTGCTGACCGATGGCGGCGCGAAATTCATCACCGCGATGACCCTGGCCGCGCTGTCGGAACGCCCGGTCCACACCACGCTGTGGGATCTGACCGCCGAGGTCGAGATGGGCCACATCCAGCT
The DNA here is from genome assembly GCF_041905565.1 of Novosphingobium sp. Classification (GTDB taxonomy): domain Bacteria; phylum Pseudomonadota; class Alphaproteobacteria; order Sphingomonadales; family Sphingomonadaceae; genus Novosphingobium. Next base: position 911 of record NZ_JAYRKX010000042.1, read on the forward strand.
CAGCCGCCAGGCCGACCTGGTGGTGGTCTGCCCGGCCACGGCTGATCTTCTGGCACGGATGGCGGCAGGGATCGCCGATGATCTGGCGACCACGCTGCTGCTCGCCACCGACAAGCCGGTCATGGCCGTGCCGGCAATGAACGTGCGGATGTGGCAGCACGCCGCGACCCAGCGCAATGTCGCCACCCTGCGCGATTCCGGGGTGCTGGTGCTCGATCCCGATGAAGGGATGATGGCCTGCGGCGAATATGGCCCCGGCCGCCTGCCCGAACCCGAAGCGGTGTGGCAGGCAATCTGCCGCGCGCTGGGACAGGATGACCTGGCGCTGCTGCCGCCGCCGCTGACGCTGGCCGAGGAACTGGCCGAGATCGAGGCGCAGGGCGCAGATCTGGGCGGGCTGTCCGCCAGCATGATCCAGCGCACCACGCCGCGTTTCGACCCGCTGGCCGAAGACGAATGGCTACCCCCGGCGGACCTGGCCGAGGAGGAGCTGCCCCCGGCCGAGCCGGACATTCCCCTGAGCCTCGATAGCCCGCTGCTGTCGAAGAAGGGCAAGGCCAAGGCCGCCCCGCCGACCGATGCCGAGGCGATCAACCACCTGGTAATGGACCAGGCCCCGCCCGAACCCCTGATCGAGGCGCTGGCCCACGATCCGCTGCACGATCAGCCCGACTTTGCCGGGGACGATCCCGAACCGCTGCCTGTCGATGGCCCGCTGCTGGGCAAGCGCGTGCTGATCACTGCCGGGCCGACGCACGAACCGATCGATCCGGTGCGCTACATCGCCAATCGCAGTTCCGGCAAGCAGGGCTTCGCCATTGCCGCCGCCGCCGCGCGGCTGGGGGCCGAAGTGCTGCTGGTCAGCGGCCCGGTCCACCTGCCGACCCCGCCCGGGGTGACGCGGATCGACGTCGAAACCGCGCGCGAAATGGCGGAGGCGGTCAAGCGCAGCCTGCCGGTGGACGTGGCGATCATGGTCGCCGCCGTGGCCGATTGGCGCACGATGGACGTGGCCCAGGAAAAGATGAAGAAGCGCGGCTCAGCCCCGCCGGCGCTGCGGCTGACCGAGAATCCCGACATCCTCGCCATGGTTTCGGTCCACGAACGGCGGCCGCGCCTGGTGGTGGGCTTCGCCGCCGAAACCGAAAAGGTGATCGACCACGCCAAGGAAAAGCGCCGGCGCAAGGGGGCGGACTGGATCGTCGCCAACGACGTGTCGGGCGATGTGATGGGCGGCAATGCCAATGCCGTGCATATCGTCACCGGGCAGGGTGTCGAAAGCCTGCCGGAAATGCCAAAGGACGACGTCGCCATGGCCCTGGTCGAAAGGATCGCCAATGCACTCGTCCCCGCCGCCAATCCCGGTTCCGATTAAGCGCCTGCCGCATGGGGCGGGGCTTGACCTGCCCGCCTATGCCACCAGCGGCGCTGCCGGCATGGACGTGGTTTCCGCCGAAGACGTAACCCTGGCCCCCGGCGCGCGCCATGCGGTGGCGACGGGCCTGGCCATGGCCATCCCGCACGGCTTCGAAGTGCAGGTCCGCCCGCGTTCGGGCCTGGCGCTGAAGCACGGGATCACCGTCCCCAACACCCCTGGCACGATCGACAGCGACTATCGCGGCGAGCTGAAGGTCATCCTGATCAACCACGGCGCCGCCCCGTTCGAGATCCGCCGCGGCGACCGCATCGCCCAGCTGGTGCTGGCCCCGGTGGTCCAGGCCGGCTGGGTGGAAGTGAGCGAACTTGATGAAACCGCGCGCGGCGAGGGCGGGTTTGGGTCAACCGGCGGCGTGGTGGCGCTGTAGGGGTTGCTTTCCGGCTCACGCCGGTGCGGACAAGGCATCCGCCTTGTCCTGCCTGGCCCGCCCGCTCCCCCGGCCCAACCCCCGTTTAACGGTCCCGTGTGGGTGTTTGGGCGGGGGGAGCGGGCTGGC
>NZ_JAYRKX010000009.1:0-130459 GCF_041905565.1 Novosphingobium sp.
CCAACCACCCGCTGATGGTACCCTATGGGTGGTTGGGCCGGGGGAGCGGGCCGGCCAGGCCAAGCTGATCGCGGAGGCGATCAGCGCACCCAACAAGGACTCCACCCTCTCCCCTAAACCCGCCCCCGCTTCGGCAACATCAGCGAAATCGCCGTCGCCCCCAGCGTCAGCGCGATGATCGCGTAGAGCGCGAGGTGGTAGGCATCGGGCGAGGGATAGCGCTCGGCCCCGCGCGTCACGCTGTCGCTGGCGAGCAGTGTGGCGACCATCTGGCTGCCCACCCCCATGAACAGCGAGCGGATCACCCCCAGCATGCCGGTGATCTCGCTGGTGCGTTCGGGTGGGGCTTCGGCGGCGATGATCGTCGGGGCGGCGGTGAACAGCATCATCGTGCCGAAGGCGATGACGATCAGTTGCAGCGCGGCCATCGCCACGCTGCGATTGTCGCTCAGCGCCATGACCCAGCCCGCCGTGGTGATCAGCCCGCCGATGACCATGGCGAGCCGCCCGCCGCCGCGCGCAGTCAGCCAGCCGCTGAACGGGCCGGCGGGGATCGCGGTCAGGCTGGAGGGCAGCTTGACCAGCCCGGCCATGGTGGCCGACAGGCCCATGCCCATGCCGGTCCAGGCCGGGGCCTGCATCAGCAGCGAGAAATAGACCATGATCTGCATCGCTCCCATCGCGACCAGCGCGCTGGCGCCGCAGGCCACCGCGATCGAGCGGTTGGCGAGGCTGCGCACGTCGATCAGCGGGTTGGCGCTGGCCAGCGCGCGGCGCCACCACGCCATGCCCAGCACAACGCCCGCACCCAGCAGCGTAAGGGCGAAGGGATCGGCCCAGCCCCACGCCTTGCCCGCGCTGAGGTAGAGCAGCACCAGCGTGACGGCGGGGGCGAACAGCACGCCTGCCAGCCAGTCAACCGGCGGGCCGCCGGTCTGGCGCGGGGAGGGCGGCACCAGCCGCGCGACCAGCGCGAGCGAGACGAGACAGAACCCCCCGCTCGCCAGGAAAATGCCGTGCCAGCTGGCATGGTCGACGATCAGCCCGCCCAGCACCAGCCCCGCCGCCGTGCCGACCGAGGCCCCGGTGACCAGCAGGCCGATCCCGGCGGGCACCCGCCCGGGTGGCAGGTTTTCGCGGACCAGCCCGATGCACAGCGGCAGGATCGTCATGGTCGCGCCTTGCAGCACCCGGCCGAGCAGGACGACGCCATAGGACCAGCCCGTCGCGCTCAGCAGCGATCCCGCCGCGCCCAGCGCCAGCACGATCAGCAGCACCCGCTGGCGGCCATAGATGTCGCCCAGCCGCCCGACCACGGCGGCGGCGGCCGAACCGACGATCAGGAAGGCGGTGACCAGCCAGCCCGCACGCGCCGCGCCGCCGAATTCGGCAACCAGCGCTTTCAGCGCGGCGAGGATCATCGCGGTTTCGAACGAGCTGGTCATTTCCGCGACCCACAGCGCGGTGAGGATCGCGGCGGTGCGGGGCGGGGACCTCACTGCGGAATGGCCCGCGCGCCTTCGGGCACCCCGGCCTGCGCGGCGCGCAGTTCGACCAGATCGACGCTGACGTCGCGCGGCAGGGCAAGGATCGCCAGCAGCGCCTCGGCCATCGATTCGGGGCTGGCGGGGCTGCCGCTCATCGCCGCGTGGCCGGTCTGGACGATCTTCTGGTAGAAGGCGGCCTTGGCCGCATCGCTCCACCCCTCGCCGCCAGACCCGCCCGAGACGGAGCCCGAACGCAGCACACTGATCCGCACGCCATCGTCGCGCAGTTCGGCGCGCAGCCCTTCGCTCAGGGTTTCGACCGCCGCCTTGGTCGCGGCGTAAAGCGCCAGCATCGGGAACGGCATCCGCACGCTTTCGCTGGTGATGTTGACCACCTGGCCCTGGCTCGCCTTGAGCTGCGGGATTGCCGCGCGGGTCAGCCAGCACAGCCCGGTGAGGTTGATGTCGATGTGGCGGCGGATCACCGCGTCGCTGCCCTGGTCGAAAGCGAAGGGTTCGAACACGGCGGCATTGTTGACCAGCACGTCGATCCGGCCCAGCTGCGCGGCGGCCTGGGCGATGGCGGCATTGACCTGATCGGGATCGGCGACGTCGCAGGCGATCGGCAGCACGGCGGGGCCGAATTCGGCGCTCATGCTGTCGAGCTGCGGGGAAGGGCGGGCCAGCGCCGCCACCTGCATCCCCGCGCCGGTCAGCGCCCGGGTGAAGTGCCGCCCCATGCCCTTGGACGCGCCGCTGATCACCGCGACCTTGCCGGCCAGTTGCTCCATCGTCCGCGCTCTCCCAAGCTTGTTCGTTGTTATTGACGATACGTCAGTTTCTTGCGCATATGCAAGCAATCGTCGATGAGGGGTGCGATGACCGCCCAGACCCACACCCGCGCGCGCAAGCCTGCCCCGGAACTGGCCTACAACCAGTATGGCCAGAAAATCGGCTCGAAAGGCGAACGCACCCGCCAGTTGCTGATCGACACCACGGTTGAACTGCTGGAAAGCCATGGCCTGCGCGACGTGTCGGTGGTGGACGTGGCGCGCGCCGCCAGCACTTCGCCCGCGACGTTCTACGTCTATTTCAAGGGCGTGCCCGAAGTGGTGCTGGCCGCGCTGGACAATGCCAGCCAGACCTCTGCCGAGTTGGAAGCGCTCGCCGCGCGGGACTGGCTCGACGGCACCGGCGCCGAAGCCGCGCGCCGCTTCGTCGATGCCTATACCCAGCTGTGGAACCGCAACCGCACGATCTTCCGGGTGCGCAACCTCGCGGCAGAGGAAGGGGACGAGCGGTTCTACCGCGCCCGCATGGCCGCTGCCGCGCCGATGATGGATGCGCTGACTGCCGCCGCGGCGCGCGCCCAGGCCGCCGGGCGGGTGCCGGCGGAGCTTAGCCCGCGGGCCTGCGCCGGGACCATGCTGATGATGCTGGAACGCCTGTCCGCGATCGGGCCGATCACGGTCGAGGGCGACGGGCTGGGCTATGCCCCGCTCAAGGCTGCGGCGGCGCACACTCTCGCCGCCATGCTGGGGGCAACCGCCTAAGCCTTGGCCATCGCTTCGGCGATCATCTCCTGCAGGTTGAGCACGCCCACGGCGAGGCCCCCCGCCAGCCCGGCATCGACCGGCAGGCACACCCCCGAAATGAAGCTGGCGGCATCGCTGTTCAGCAGCACCAGCGGCAGCGCCTGTTCGGCGGCGGTGGAGAAGCGCCCCTTGGCCTTGGCAAAGGCGCTCAGCACCGCATCGCCCGCGACCTGGCGGAAATCGTTCAGCATCGGCGTGTCGATCGGGCTGGGCATGGTGCAGTTGATGCGGATGCCCCGCTCCATCAGCGCGGGCGCGCTGACCTGGGTCCAGGTGTTCACCGCTTCCTTCGACAAGGTATAGGGATCGCCCGCGCGCTCGGCATTGGCCTGATACCACGCCCGGCCGCTGGCAATGTCGGAATTCGCCATGAACTCCCGCAGCAGCGGCTGGCGCGCGAGGTAGCCCATGCCGCCGAGCGAGGAGACGGTGACCACCGCCCCGCCGCTGCGAAAATGCGGCAGCCAGCTTTCCGTCCACTGGCGCAGCCCCAGGAAGTTGACCGTGACCACATCTTCGCCCGGAAAGGTCTGCGGCAGACCGGAGACGTTGAACAGCGCGTCAACCTCGCCCCCGATGCTGGCAACCCCTGCCGCGATCGAGGCCGGGTCCTTGAGGTCAACCGTGGTGAACGAGGCCAGACCTTCGACCGGCGAGGGGCGAATGTCGCAGCCGTGCACTTCGGCCCCCAGCGCGACGAGCGTGCGCGCCGCCGCTTCGCCGGTGCCGGAAAAACAGCCCATCACCACCACGCGCTTGCCTGCGTAGCCCAGAATGTCGGTGATCAATTGCACTCTCCCCAATTGTCATTGCGGCCCGGTCAGGCCTTCTTGCGTTCCTGCAGCGTCTTCCACACGTCGGCGGCGGTGACGGGATGGTCGAAATCGCCTTCCACCCGCGCGTCCTTGCCGGGCAGCGAGACCAGTCCGGTATCCACCCCGGCGGCCTTGCGGCGCAGCGCGCCGACCGTGCTGGCGGCGCGGCCGCCGTGCTGGGCGACCGTATCGACCCCGAAAAAGGCCATCACGTTCTGGTGGCTGATCTTGTCGATCACCCGTTCGGGCAGGTCCTTCACATTGTCCCACAGCCCTTCGGCAACATCGGGCCAGGTGCAGTCCGAATGCGGATAGTCGCATTCATAGGCGATCAGATCCTCGCCGATGTGCTGGTAGTTGAGGCAGCCGAACCGGTCCTCGATGAAGCACGACAGGAAGTGTTCGCGGAACACCTCGCTCGGCAATTTGCCGCCCCAGTCGCACCGCACCCAGGCACCGTGGTGGCGATAGGTGAAATCGGCGCGTTCGAGGAAATAGGGGATCCAGCCGATCCCGCCTTCGGACAGCGAGATCTTGAGGTTGGGGTAACGCAGCAGCGCGCGCAGGTGCAGCAGGTCCGATGCATCGGTGCTGATCGCCATCGGCAAGGAACTGATCCAGGCCGAGATCGGTGACTGGTCGCTGGCATAGAGCGGCGCCTGCCCGGTGCCGATGTGGCAGTTGAGCACGACGTGGTGATCGTTGCAGAACGCCCAGAACGGTTCCCATACCGGATCGTGGATGGGCTTCAGCCCCTTGATCGAGGGGTTGGAGGGGAAAGTGACCGAGCGGCAGCCCTTCTTCACCAGCCGCGCCAGTTCACGCAGGGTCGCGTCGATGTCCCACAGCGGCAGGACGGCGGTGGGGATATAGCGGCCCGCAAACGGCCCGCACCATTCGTCGATGTGCCAGTCGTTGTAGGCCTGGACCACGCGTTCGGCGAGCGCCTTGTCCTTCGCCTGCCACAGCCACGACCCGTCAAAGCCGATGAAGGTGGGAAAGCACACCGACGTGAGGATGCCGGCCACGTTCATGTCATCGACATGGGCCTTCGCATCCCAGGTGCCGCGCCGCATCTGCTCGATGTTGGCGGGCTCCATCCCGTATTCTTCCTTGGGCCGGCCGACCACGGCATTCAGCCCGATGTTGAAGGTGGTCAGCCCTTCGGGTTCCCAGTTCCAGAAGGCGTGGCCATCGGCCCCGGTGACGTATTGCGGCATCTTGCCCCGCAATTCGCGCGGCACGTGGGCATCGAACATGGTGGGCGGTTCGATGATGTGATCGTCCACGCTGGCGATCACCATGTCTTCCATGTTCATGGCCATTGGCCCGACTCCTCTCCAGCCGTTTCGAAGGATAGTGCGCCGTAACTGACGTATCGTCAATTCCTCTCGCGCGGGCTTGCAATTCAGATACACAGATGTATTCCGATGCACATGCGTATGCAGCGGACGAGTCGCAAGCAAAGCCAGGCGCAGACGCGTGAGCGGCTGCTGCGGGCGGCGCGCGCCGAATTCGCGCGGCGCGGCGTGGCCGCGGCCTCGATCGACCGGATCAGCGAAAGCGCCGGTTTCTCGCGCGGGGCATTCTACGCCAACTATGCCGACAAGCATGACGTGCTGCTGGAACTGCTGGCCCAGCATCAGCGCGATGAAATCGCCGCCTGGCAGGACCTCCTGGGCGCGCAGGGCACGTTGGATGAAGTGCTGCCCGCGCTGCGCGAGCGCTTCGACATGTTCGCGGGCCGGGCAGACGACGTGCTGTTTTCGACCGAATTGCAGATCGAGGCGCTGCGCAATCCCGAATTTGCCGAACGCTACCGCCTGTTCGCGCAGGAGATTGCCCAGCGCACGCAGCAGCTGGCGGCGGCCTTCATCGCGCGGGCCGGCTACAGTCAGGTTTCGGCGGAGCTCCTGGGCAAGGCCCTGCAATCGCTGGCGCCGCAATTGATCGCCGAGGCCCGGCTGGGCCTGGATGAAAGCGGGCAGAGCGCTGGTGAGCGGCTGGTCGCGATGATTGTCGAATTGTTGGGAACACAACGCTGACCGCAAGAGGCGGATCGGCGGATTGAGGAGCGTGAATGATGGCAAGCCAGGCAATTTCCGCCCCGCCGCATGTGCCGGCGGACCGGGTGATCGATTTCGACCTGTACAATTTCCCGATTGAGGGCCTCGAATACCAGGCCACGATGCGCCGGATCTTCCAGTCCAACCCGGCCCAGGTGCTGTGGACCCCGCACAACGGCGGGCACTGGATCGTCAAGAACAACCAGGACGTTGCCACGGTCCTGTCGGACAACGATCACTTCAGTTCGCGCCGGATCATGGTCGGGGTCAAGGACGATGGTCGTCCGCCGCTGGTGCCGCTCCAGCTCGATCCGCCGAACCATGCGCCCTACCGCGCGCTGCTTCAGGCGGCGCTCTCGCCCAAGGCGGTGGGAAAGCTGGGCGACCGCGCGCGCGAGCTGTCGATCGAGCTGATCGAAGGCTTCAAGCAGCGCGGGCACTGCGAATTCATCGGCGAATTCGCGCAGCACCTGCCGATCGCGATCTTCATGGAAATCGTCGGGCTGCCGGCCGAGGACCGCGCCTACCTGACCGAAGTGGCCGAAATTGCGATGCGCGGCGAGGACGAGCCGACCCGCAACGAAGCCGCCGGCAAGCTGATGATGTACGGCATGGCCAAGGTGGCCGAACGCCGCGCCAATCCCGGCAATGACCTGATCAGCACGATCGCCAAGGCCGAAGTGGACGGCAAGCCGATCGACGATTTCCCGCTGACCGGCATGATCCTGCTGCTGCTGCTGGGCGGGCTGGATACCGTCGCCTCGACGCTGGGCTTCTATGCCCAGTTCCTCGCGACCCATCCCGAACACCGCCGCCAGCTGGTCGAAAATCCCGAGCTGATCGCCAATGCCAACGAGGAACTGCTGCGCCGCTTCCCGATCGCGATCCTCGCGCGTGAGGTGAAGGCCGATTTCACGCTTGACGGGATCACGATGAAGGCGGGCGAAATGGTGCTCGCGCCGACCCCGATGGACGGGCTCGACGAACACAAGTTCGCCGATCCGCTGGAAGTCGATTTCAACCGCGAAAAGCCGGGCGCCAACTCCACCTTCGGCGGCGGCGTGCATCGCTGCGTCGGCTCGATGCTGGCGCGCACCGAACTGCGCATCTTCCTTGAAGAATGGCTCAAGCGCATTCCCGACTTCGCGGTGAAGCCCGGCTTCGAACCCAAGGTCAACGCGCGCTCGGTCGCCACGATCACCCGGCTCGAACTGGTCTGGGACCCGGCGAGCGTGAAATGAGCACTCCCGCCAAAGGCCAGCCCGGCACCCGCCGCTACCAGTGCTTCTACTGCGGCACCGTCTATGACGAGGCGCTGGGCTGCCCGGAAGACGGCATCCCGCCGGGCACCCTGTGGGAAGACGTGCCGGACGACTGGGTCTGCCCGGAATGCGCCGCCGGCAAGGCCGACTTCGCGCTGGACGAGGATTACTGAGCCGGCCTGACCGGAACTGAAGGGGAGAGAAGGAACGCGATGGCCAGTCTGCCGAAAGTGGGGCTGAACGTGGTCCCGGTTCCTTCCTCCCTGCTGGTCCGTTTTGCCCGGCTGGCCGAGGATATGGGCTTCGAATCGCTGTGGTCGGGCGAACATGTCTGCCTGCCCGCGAACGAGGATTGGTGGCGCGGCTATCCCACCGTCACCGCCACGGCGGCGCGGGGAGAGCCGGTCGATCCGTCACTGGTGCCGTTCACTCCGCACAGTCCGTTCCATGAACCGCTGATCGTGCTGTCGCACCTGGCGGCGGTGACCAGCCGGGTGCGGCTGGGGGTGGGGATCTATCTGCTGGCGCTGCGCGATGCGGTGCTGGTCGGCCGCGCGCTCGCCTCGCTCGACGTGCTGTCGGGCGGGCGGATCGATCTGGGCGTGGGGCTGGGTTGGTCGCCCGAGGAATATGCCTATACCGGCAACGACTGGCACAAGCGCGGGCGCAAGCTGGACGAGACGATCCTGGCCCTGCGCGCCCTGTTCGAGCAGGACGAGCCGGAGTTTCACGGCGAATTTTATGACTTCCCGAAAATCGGGTTCCAGCCGAAGCCCGTCCAGCGCCCGTTCCCGATCCATGTCGGCGGGTTCACCCCGGCGGCCGAGCGGCGCGCGGCGCGGCTGGGCAATGGCTGGTATGGCGGCCCGGCGCATATCCCGTCGGTCAAGGCGCAACTGGCCGAACAGGGCCGCGCGGACGAGCCGTTCACCTTTGGCATGATCGAACCGCGCGGCATGATCGAGCGGGATGAGCTGCTGCGCCTGGCCGATCAGGGCGTTGACCGGGTGGTGACCACGGTCTGGCCGCAGACGCTGGAACCCAGTGCCGACGATCCCGACGCCCCGCTGCGCGAGCTGGAAGCCTATGCCCGGCGGATCGGGCTGGTGTAAGCGCCCCGCAATGCGCGTCACCCCGGGTCAAGCCCGGGGTGACGGTGTGAGGACAGCGCGGGGTGTTTAGCCGCGCATCACCCAGCCGCCGTCGATGTTCAGCACCTGGCCGGTCATCCACCGGCCCGCTTCGCTGACCAGCAGCAGCAGCGCGCCGCACAGCGCATCGGGGGTGTCGCGCAGCTGGATCGGTGCGCGGCTGGCGGCCATCTGTACCAGCGGGCTGTCATCCGGGGTCAGCGACAGGCCGGCGTCGGACTTGGTCATGCCCGGGCCGATCGCGTTGACGCGGATGCCCTGCCTGCCCAGCTCGGTCGCCAGCGTGGTGGTCGCCCCGTGCAGCGCGATCTTGGTCACGCCATAGAAGCTTTGCGCCGGATAGGCCCCGGCCGAAACCTGGTTGACGATCGATCCGCCGCCGCGCTTGGCCATATAGGGGGCCACGACCTGGGCGCAGTTGATCGCGCCCCAGACGTTCACCGCCATGCCCTTGTCGAACCGGGCACGGTCGGTCTGGATCAGCGGCTTGTCGACGATTTCGACCATCAGCGCGGCGTTGTTGACCAGGATGTCGATCCCGCCGAACGCGGCTTCGGCACTGGCGGCCATCGCCTCGACCGAAGCGGTGTCGGTGATGTCGACCTGCGCGGCCACGGCCTTGCCGCCCAGCGCGACGATCTCGTCCGCGACCTTCTGCGCGCCTTCGCCGTTGAGGTCGGCCACGACCACGCTGGCCCCGGCATTGGCGAGCGCGACGGCATAGGCCCGCCCGATCGAATTGCCCCGTCCGCCCGCGCCGGTGACCACGGCCACCTTGCCATCCAGCCGGAAGCTGTCGTTGTTGAAATCGGTCATGCTGCTTGCCTCACTTGGGGAAGATCGGCGCGCCAACGCCGACAGTCACGGTCTTGTAGTGCAGGAATTCGTCGATCCCGGCCTTGCCGCCTTCCTTGCCGAAGCCGGAAATGCCGACCCCGCCGAACGGCGTGTGCGAATTGATCTGGAAGCCCCCGTTGACATAGACGCCCCCGGCGTTGAGCCGTTCGGCCAGGCGGTGAACGCGCTGGATGTCGTTCGACTGGATATAGGCGGCCAGGCCGTATTCGCTGTTGTTGGCAATGGCGACGGCTTCATCCTCGGTATGGAACTTGATGATCGCGACGGCCGGGCCGAAGATTTCGACTTGGGCGATTTCGTGGTCCGGGTTCACATCGACCATGATCGTCGGTTCGATGAAGTTGCCCTTGGCCAGATCACCCCCGGCGCGCTTGCCGCCGATCAGGAACTTGCAGGCGTTGTCGGCAGTTGCGCGGTCGAACATCCCGGTGATGCGCTCCACCGCGGCGGCGCTGATCACCGGGCCGACCATGACGCCGGGTTCCATCGGGTCGCCCACCTTGAACTGCTTGGCGATCTCCACCATCAGCGCGACGAATTCGTCGTAGACGTCGGCGTGAACCAGCTGGCGGGTGGGCAGGGCGCAGCCTTGCCCCGCCAGACAGCCGATGGTCCAGAACACGGCGCGTTCGGCGGCGGCCTGCAGGTCGCAGTCCGGGAAGACCAGGCTGGCGCTCTTGCCGCCCAGTTCCATCACGCTCGGCTTGATCTGTTCGGCCGCGGCGGTGAGGATCTTGCGCGCGGTGATCGGCCCGCCGGTAAAGCTGATCTTGCGCACGCGCGGGTGGCGCACGATCGCATCGCCCGCTTCGCCCGTGCCCGGCAGGACCGAGATCACCCCGTCGGGGATACTCGCTTCCTTGCAGCACTGCGCGAACAGTTCCGGGGCGAAGGGGGTGATTTCGGCGGGCTTCAGGATCACGCAGTTGCCGGCGGCGAGCGCCGGGGAAACCTTCATCCCCATGCCGATCAGCGGGCCGTTCCAGGTGTTGATGATCCCGACAATGCCGATCGGTTCCGGCACCGAGTACGAAAACTCGCCGCGCGTATCGAAGGTGCTCATCAGCTCGCCGGTCAGCTTGTCGCACCAGCCGGCGTAATAGCGCATCCAGCTGGCGGCGGTTTCGACCCCGCGTTCGCCCTGCATCAGCGGAGTGCCGCCATCCAGCGCGGCCATCCGGCCGAATTCCTGCTGGTTTGCCATCAGCAGGTCGGCCAGCCGGGAAAGGATCTGCCCGCGCACTTCCGGATTGGTGCGGCGCCAGCCTTCGCGGGCGGCCTCGGCCTTGGCCACGGCGGCTTCGACTTCGGCCGGGCCGGCCAGCGGCACTTCGGCCAGGGCTTCGCCGGTCACCGGATGGATGTGGGTGCGGCTGCCGCCCGAGCCACTCGTCCGCTTCTCATGCCCGATGTGCAGGTGGACCTTGGGGATTGCTGCCGATGCGGCGGTGGCCATTGCCTTCATGCTCCTCTGTGCCGGGCGGCAGGCATGGGCCTGCGCCGCTCATTGTTGCATCAGTTATTGCACTAGGTAAACTATGTTGGCAAGATGCCGCCCATGAAAAGCCTGACAGGGAAGACGGCGCTGGTCACCGGCGGCGCGCGAGGAATTGGAGCGGCCGTGGTGCTGCGTCTGGCGCGGGAAGGCGCCCGGGTTGCTTTCGCCTATCGCGCCGCCCAGGACCAGGCGGACCGCCTGGTTGAGGACATTGCGGCCGAAGGCGGCGTCGCTGTGGGGATTCGTGCTGACGTCTCGAGCCGGTCCGGCGTGGCCGAGCTGTTCGATGCAGTGGATGCCCGGTTCGGCCCGGCTCCGAACCTTGATATTCTGGTCAACAATGCCGGCGTCGGCAGCGACGGTCAGGACGCGAGCCTGCGCAGCGGGTCCGAGGAACTGTTCGATTACATGATGGCGGTCAATGCCAAGGGGCCGTACCTCGTCACCCAGGCCGCCTTGCCCCGGCTCAGGGACCATGGCCGGGTGGTCAACATCGGCTCGATCTCGGGCAAGGTGGCCCAGCCCTTCGCCGCCGGCTATGCCATGACCAAGCGGGCCTTGCAGAGCCTGACCTTTTCGACCGCGGCCGAACTGGCCAAGCGGGGGATCACTTGCAACCTGATCGCCCCGGGCGCGGTGGCGACCGATTTCATCGCCAAACTGCGCGAGCGCCCCGGCTTTGACGAGGGCAACGCCAGGGCGACTCCGATGGGGCGGATGGGCCAGCCCGACGACATCGCCGGAGCCGTGCTGATGCTGTGCCGCGAAGAGGCGCGCTGGGTGACCGGCAACGTGATCGAAGCGGCGGGAGGCTTGACGGTCTGATGGCCCAGATAACCGAGAAACTGCGCGCGATCATGGCGCTCGATCCCGCCCGGACGGAAATCGACTTCGACGGGCGCGACTATACCTGGGGCGATCTGGCGCGCATCGTCGGCGCAATCGAATCGGCGCTGGACGCAATGGCCCTGCCCGCCGAAGCGCGGGTCGGGGTGATGCTGCGCAACCGCCCGGGGCACATCGCCGCGATCCTGGCGGTGCTGTCCACCGACCGCTGCCTCGTCTCGCTCAACCCGGCGCTGCCCGATGACAAGCTGTTCGCCGATGTCGCGGGGCTGGGGCTGCCCGCGATCATTGCCGATGAAAGCGACGCGGCGCGCCCCGGTCTGGCCGATTGCTTTGCCCGTGCCGGGACGGCGGTGATCGTGATCGGCGCGCGGCTTGAAGGGCTGCGGCTGCTGCCGGGGTGCGAGCGTCCGCGCGGGCAAGTTCTGACCAGCCCCGGCGTCGCGATCGAGATGCTGACCAGCGGCACCACCGGCACGCCCAAGCGCGTGCCGCTGACCCGCGCCGCCTTCGATGCCAGCTTCGCCGGGTTCACCCGGTACGAGCGGAACCGCGAGTTCGCGGACCAGCCGCAGCTGCGTTCGGGCGTGACCATGGTCAACAATCCGCTGACCCATATCGGCGGGATCTATGGCTGCATCGGCGCGCTGATGGCCGGGCGCAAGATCGGCCTGCTGGAAAAGTTCACGGTGGACACATGGGTCGAGGCGGTGCGCCGCAACCGGCCCAAGGTGGCGGGGGCGGTGCCTTCTGCGGTGCGGATGCTGCTCGAAGCCAATGTCGATCCGGCCGACCTGTCGAGCCTGTCGGCGCTGATCAGCGGCACCGCGCCGCTGCCGCCGGATCTGGTCGATGCCTTCCTCGAAAAATACGGCATTCCGATCCTGGCCAATTACGGCGCGACCGAATTTGCCGGGGCGATCGCGGGCTGGTCGCTGGATGATTTCAAGGCCAACTGGGCGGCCAAGCGCGGCGCGGTCGGCCGGGTCCACGCCAATATCGCCGCGCGCGTGGTCGATGCCGACAGCGGGGCCGAACTGCCCCACGGCAGCGAAGGGCTGCTGGAACTGAAGGGCGACCAGCTTGGCCCGCAATACCGCCTTGATGGCGACATCTGGCTGCGCACGACCGACCGCGCGGTGCTCGACGCGGACGGCTTCCTGTTCATCAAGGGCCGGGCCGATAACGCGATCATTCGCGGCGGGTTCAAGGTGCATCCCGATGACGTGGTCCGCGCGCTGCACCAGCACCCCGCCGTGCGCGAGGCAGCTGTGGTCGGCGTGCCCGATGCGCGGCTGGGCGCTGTGCCCGCCGCCGCGATCATCCTGCGCGAAGGGGCCGGGGCACCCGATCCCGAAGCGCTCAAGGCGTTCCTCAAGGAGCGGCTGATCGCCTACCAGGTGCCGGTCCATTTCCGCTTTGTCGCGGACTTTCCCCGCACCCCGTCGATGAAACCCAGCGCGCCCGGCCTTGCGGCGCTGTTCGCCGCCGAGGCGGCATGACCGGCGAATTCGCCGGTGCCCGCGTGGTGGTGACCGGGGCCGGGCGTGGCCTGGGCCGGGGCATTGCCGAAAGCTTTGCCGGGCTTGGCGCGCGGGTCATGCTCGGCGCACGCACGCTGGAACCCGCGCTGGAGGCGGTCGCGGCGATCCGCGCGCGCGGCGGCGTGGCCGAGGCCGCGCGCTGCGATACCTCCAGCCACGGCGATTGCACCGCGCTGGTCGCGGCGGCGGTGGCGGCCCTTGGCGGGATCGACGTGCTGATCCACTGCGCCGCGGACATTCCCCACGGTGGGCTGGGGCAGGTTTCGGACGAGCGGCTGGAAGCCGGGTTCGCCTCGATCGCCAAGGGAGCCTGGTGGCTGCTCGATGCGGCGCGCCCGCATCTCGCCGCCGCGCCGCAGGGCGGGCGGTTCATCGCGATCGGATCGGTCAACGGCACGGCCACGGTGGTGCCGAACATGACCGCCTATGGCATGGCCAAGGCCGCGCTGCTGGGCTTCGTGCGCGGGGCGGCGCTGGACGTGGTGGGGGATGGGATCACGGTCAACGCGGTCCAGCCCGGGCTGATCGCCAGCGACAATGCCCGCCGCGTGCTGGGCGAGGAAGGGCTTGCCGCCTATGGTGCGACCGTGCCAGTTGGCCGGGCGGGCACGGTGGATGATTTCGCCCACGCCTGCCAGTTCTTCGCCAGCCCACGCGCGGGCTATGTCACCGGGGCCAGCCTGGTGATGGACGGCGGCTCGTCGCTCGCCCCGGGGCGCGGCGGACGGGGGGATATTCTACAGGATCGCCTGCGGGCGCAGACAGGAGCAGAACAATGAAGCTGGAACAGGGAATGGCCGCAGTGGTCACCGGCGGGGCATCGGGCCTGGGCCGGGCAAGCGCCAAGGCGCTGGCCGAACAGGGCCTGAAGGTTGCCGTGTTCGACATCAACGAGGAAGCGGGCGAGGCCGTTGCCGCCGAAATCGGCGGGGTGTTCTGCAAGGTCGACATCACCAGCGAGGACAGCGTGGTCGCCGGGTTTGAAAAGGCCCGCGCCGCGCACGGCCAGGAACGCGTCCTGGTGCACTGCGCGGTGGTGACCGGCGGCGGCAAGACGATCTCGTTCGACAAGGCGACCGGCGGGTTCAAGCGCAACCCGACCGAAATGATCGCGCGTTCGGCCGAAGGGATCTTCACCGCATCCTACCGCATGGCCAGCCACGCGGCGCTGGGCATGGCCAACAGCGATCCGCTGAACGAGGACGGCGAGCGCGGCTGCATCATCCTGACCAGCTCGGCCGCATCGCAGGACGGGCAGATCGGCCAGGTCGCCTATGGCGGCGGCAAGGGCGCGGTCAATGCGATGGTCCTGCCGATGGCGCGCGACCTGATGGACCTGGGGATCCGCGTCAACGCGATCCTGCCGGGGATCTTCGCCACCCCGCCGATGCTGGCGGTGCAGGACAAGGCGCCGGCGATCTTCGCGGGCCTCGAAGCCTCGGTCCCGTTCCCCAAGCGGCTGGGCAACCCGGCGGAGTTCGGCAGCCTGGTCTGCGAACTGGCGCGCAACACCTATTTCAACGGCCAGTGCATCCGCCTCGACGGCGCGATCCGGATGCCGCCGAAGTAGCATGGCACAGGCCCATCCGCCGCAGCAGTTCCCGTTTGCCCGGCACAGCGCCGGGCACGCACCGCTGCGGCGGCCGGGTTCGATCCGCCGCACCACTTCGATCGACAGCGACTGGCCCGATGGCCTGGGCCAGCCATGGGAAATGATCGGCCGCGCGCGCGACCTGCTGACCCCGTTCGGGGCCGAGGAAGCGCGCGTGCTGGCGACCGGCCAGTTCCGCATCATGGCCAGCCCGATCCGCGAAATCCTGTCGATTGCGGCCAGCACCGATCATCCCCGCCTGCAGGAAATGGTCGGGGTGCGCGCGGGCGGGGCCAGCCGCGCCGCGCTGGCGGAAAAGCTGGGCGATCTTAAGGGCACGCCGCTCTACCAGCTGCTGGACGATTACGCCGGGGCGAGCCTCGTCGCGGGGTGGATCTGGAGCCGGTGGAGCGACGACTGGATGATCCGCGCCCAGCGTTCGGGCACGCGCTCCACCGCCGGCAAGGGCGGGGTGATGACCGATGTCTGCACCGGCTTTGCCGCAGGGGCGAGTTCGCTGCACGATGATGGCACCGGCAACACGGTCGACCAGTCCTATGCCGAAGTCGGCCCGCTGGAACACCCTGACGACGCGCTCAGCTGGCATCCCATGCCGTTCCAGCAGGGGCCGCAAAAGCGCCGTTCGCGCCGAATCGACCTGTGGCGCGAAGACGGGCTGATCAAGGTCGATGCGGGCTTCCAGGACAGCGGCAGCAACCCCGGCGGGGGACGCACCGCGATCCACGAATACCGCCTGTTCGCCGAAGTGGACGAGGCGACCGGCACCCTGGCCGCGCTGCAGGTGCTGCCGCTGATCCTGCCGTTCCGCGAATGCCCCGGCGCCTCGGTCAAGGCAAGCCGGCTGGTGGGCGAGAAAGTGCAGGATTTCAGGGATATCGTGCTTGGCCGGCTGGCCGGGACGATGGGCTGCACGCACCTTAACGACGTGCTGCGCGCGCTGGCCGACGTGCCGGCGCTGGCCCGGATGTTGCCATAGGGACACAGCATTGGGGCTTGTTGACGCCGCGTCAACGGCCTCTTGTGTGTCCTAGTGGACTTAGTTATACAACTCCTCGACCCGAGCGGCGCGTACCGCTCGATGGGAGGAGAGCCTGAAGATGAAAACCACCGCTTCGCGTGCCCTGATTCGCATGCTCGGCAGCGCCGCTGCCACCGCGATCGCCCTGTCCAGCGCCAGCGCCTATGCCCAGGCCGCCCCGGCCGAGAATGAAGACGCCAACATCATCACCGTGGTGGGCGTGACCAAGCAGGCCGCCAACGTGCAGGAAGTGCCGAGTTCGATCACGGCGTTCAGCGGCGATCAGCTGGCTGATCAGGGCGTGCGCGAAGTCAAGGAACTGGCCAAGTTCACCCCGGGCTTCTCGATCCGCGACGCGGGCAACAGTCCCACCGCTTTCAGCCTCGCGATCCGCGGCCAGATCCAGAACGACAACATCGCCACGCTGGAACCCTCGGTCGGCGTCTATCTCGATGAAATGTACGTCGCCCGCGCTTACGGCCTGAACGCCAACCTGCTCGACATCGAAAGTGCCCAGGTGCTCAAGGGGCCGCAGGGCACGCTGTTCGGCCGCAACACTTCGGCCGGCGCGGTGCTGTTCCAGACCGCCGATCCCAAGTTCGGCAAGACCACCGGCAGCTTCTCGGCCAGCTATGGCAATCTTGAAGACCGTTCGCTGACCGCGATCTTCAACATCGGCGGCGACCGGGTTGCGGCGCGCGGCGCGGTGTTCTTCAACAAGCGCAACAGCTTCCAGACCGATGTCAACACCGGCAAGAAGTACGGGGCGAACCGGGTGGTCAATGGCCGCGTCAAGGTGGCGTTCAAGCCGGTTGACGGGGTGACCCTGCTGCTCTCGGCCGAAAGCTGGGACGGAGAGATGACCGGCCGCGTCAACCAGAACCAGTACTTCAACCTGGGCGGCACCGGGTTCGATCCGGCCGCGGCCGACCGCGCCAAGTTCGGCGGCGATCCCGACAAGGTGGCGGTGACCGATCCCTTCTCCATGCCCGGCGCGCCCACCCAGGGGCCGTTCAGCGACATGCACACCGACACCTTCATCGGCAAGCTGACGGTGGACACCAGCTTTGGCGAGCTGAAGTGGATCAACGGCTATCGCAGGGTCAAGGGTGACAACCTGCTCGACCTTGATGGTTCGTCCAGCCTGGTCAACCACTTCACCCAGGGTATTCAGGACCTCAAGGAATTCACCAGCGAGTTGCAGCTGACCGGCAAGGCGATGGAGGACAAGCTGTCCTACGCGCTGGGCGTGACCTACCTGAAGGAAAGCGGCACCGACGAATCGCATTCCAACGCCAATGCCAACCCGGCGGCAGGTGGCGGCACCTGGACCAAGTTCCTGGGCGACATCGACAACAAGTCGTGGGGCGTTTACGGCCAGCTCAACTACAAGGTCACCGATCAGCTCAGCCTGACCGGCGGTCTGCGCTGGTCGCACGACGACAAGGGCGTGACCACCCAGTCCACCGTGATCCCGAACAACGGCACGGCGGTCGCGGCCTGCCTGCCCACCACCTACCAGCTCAGCAAGCTGCTGGCCGGCACCTTGGTGGCGGCGGACTGCAACCGCAGCCGCAGCGATACCTGGTCGAACCTGTCCTACTCGGTCGGTCTTGACTATAAGCTGACCGACGACGTGATGTTCTATGCCAAGCAGAGCCGCGGCTATCGTTCCGGGGCCCAGCAGCTGCGCTCGCTGACCCTGACCGACACCGATCCGGCCCAGCCGGAAATCGTCAACGAGCAGGAAGTCGGCCTGAAGACCGAATTCTGGGACAAGCGGGTGCGGTGGAACATCGCGGGCTATCACAACACCGTGAAGAACGCCCAGCGCAGCGTGATCCTGAGCGTTGGCGGCACCAGCCGGACCGTGCTGGAAAACGCCGACACCAAGAACTGGGGCTTCGAAACCGACCTGAACGTCAACCTGACCGATGGTCTGGACGTGTTCGCCGGCTATTCGCACACCGATCCGAAGTACACCAAGTACGCCGGTTTCGTGGTGGCGGGCGGCGTGCTGACCCCCGCCGACAAGAGCGGCCAGAAGTTCGGCTCGATCGTCAAGGACCAGTTCAGCGTCGGCGCCAACTACAAGGGTGACCTGGGCTTTGCCCGCGTCGCGGCCAATGTCAGCTATGCCTGGCAGGGTGACATGTACCAGGTGATCGACCCGCTGAACGTGCTGACCACTTCGGCGGCACTGGGCGGCGGCGGGCTCTCGGCCACCGAAGCGGCCAAGGTGATCGAAGCCGGCAAGACCCCGGCCTATGGCATCACCAATGCCCGGCTCGGCTTCTCGTTCGGTCCGGAAGACAACTATGAAGTGGCCGTCTGGGGCCGCAACGTGTTCGACAAGCGGGCCAAGCAGTACATCCTGTTCCTGGGCGGCCTGAACTATGTCGGCGCGAACTGGAACGATCCGGCGACCTACGGTGTGAGCGTCACCGCCAAGTTCTGATCCACCCGGTCCCGCACGGGACCACGGCGGGGGCGGATGTCAGCTGGCATCCGCCCCCGTTGCCGTTTCGACGCGCCGCGCCTGTCACAGCTTGACAGCGCGGCCGCCCTCCGCTTCGCCGCAGGCCATGTCCCTTTCGCAAGTCAGCGCTGAATCCGATGCCGGGCCGGATGCCCTGTTCACCCGCGCGGGCGATCTGTTCGCCCCCACCCGCCATTCGCGCGGCTATTGGCTGCCCGGCACGCTGAACGGCGCGGCCATGGCCAGCCTGCTGGCCTTTGTGCTGGAAGATCGCCACGGCGAGGCGGGCTGGGTCCCGGCGCGCTATGTGGTCGACATGCTGGGCATGCCGCGCGCTCAGCCGCTGGCGGTGACCAGCCGGGTGGTCAAGTCGGGCGGGCGACTGCGGCTGGTCGAGGCGGAAATCGTCCAGGACGGCCAGCTGATGGCGCGCGCTTCGCTGCAATTGCTGCGCCCCACCCAGGCCCCGGCCAATCCCACCTGGCAAAGCCCGGCCTGGCCCGCCCCCTCACCCGATGCCGTGCCCGCCGCGCAGTGGGGCAATGCCTGGGAACTGCGCCCGCTGCCGGCCGATGCGGCGCGGATTGTGCGCCAGGCCCCGGACGGGATCGATCCGGACCGCTCCAACCGCCCGGTGCTGGGCGTGCTCAACCCGGTCACCGCGCGTCAGGCCTGGCTGCGCGTCCACCGCGAGATCGTCGCGGGCGAGCCGCTCACCCCGTTCGGCCGGTTGGCCATGGCGGGCGACTTCGCCAGCCCCATGGCGCACAGCAGCGATGCCGGGATCGATTACGTCAACACCGATTTCACGATCTACCTGCACCGCTTGCCGCAGGGGGAATGGCTGGGCTTCGAAATGGTCGGCCACAGCAGCGCTGATGGCGTGGCCGTGGGCGAATGCTGGGTCCATGACGCGGCTGGCCCGCTCGGCACGATCAACACCACGGCCCTGGCGCAGATCAGGAAGATCTAGAGCTTCGCCCGCAGGCCCACCTGGACCGAGCGCGGCGCGCCGGGGGCATAGAACGTCGACGATACCAGCGGGCGCTCGCCATCGATCACCGGCCCGGCGAATGGCTGCGCGACGAAGCTGCCGGCTGGGTCGAACGCCGCCGGGCCGAGTTGCGCGGCCGTGGCATAGCGCCGGTTCAGCAGGTTGCGCACCGTGGCAAACAGCGTCACCCCCGGCCAAGGGCGCAGCGCGGCCCCGGCATTGAACACAGCGTAGCCCCCGCTCTGTCCGGGGCCGAGGTAATAGGTCCCGTCTGCCCGGTGGCCGCCGTTCTCGTTCCCGCGCGCCAGGCTGGCCGATGCGGCGACCATGTCGAGCGTCAGGGTCAGCGGCTCTGCCGGGGTCCATTCCAGCGCGGCCTTGACCTGGTGGCGCGGGAGCAGGGGAATCCGGTCGCCCGGGCGGACCGCGATGTTGCCTTCGAACCCCGGCCCGGGGCCATCGTTGCTGCTGTTGGCCGCCCCGCCAACCACTTCGGGTGAGCGGAACGTCGCGTCGAGCAAGGCATAGCTGGCCGACAGCGTGACCCGGCCCAGCACGGCGCTGCCCGCCAGTTCCAGCCCCTGGCGGCGGGTCTGGCCGAAGTTGCGGAAATAGCCGTAGCCGCTGGGATCGTCGGTCACGAACAGGATGTCGTCGCTCGCCGCAGTGCGGAACACACTGGCGCGCAGCGACCAGCCCTTGCGCCGCAGCTGGGCGCGGGCTTCCACCGTGCGGGCGATCACCTGGCGCAGCGGCGGATCGCCGGCCAGCGCGTTGGGCAGGCGGCACGGGCTGGCGGGATCGGAACAGCCCAGTTCCACTGCCGATGGCGCGCGGCTGGCCTGCGACCAGGCCAGGGCCAGTTCGGCGTCCTGGCCCGGGGTCCAGACCAGCGTCGCGCTGGGGTTAAGCCGCTGGAACACCGGGTCGCTATCCAGCGATCCGGTCCCGCCGCCGGGCGTGATCCGGTCGCGGTTGTGAACCGAGGTGCGGTCGAACCGGGCCGCCAGGTCCAGCCGCAGCGCGCCGGTCAGGCGCAGGCGGTCGAGCGCATAGAGCCCCAGGCTGGCGCTGCGCGAGCCAAGGTCGACCCGCGCGTCAAAGGCGTCTTCCGATGCCTGGGTGCCATCGGCGAAAGCGCCAGGGCCGTCGACCGGCATGACCGTCCGGTCGGCCAGCAGGTAGCCGAACTGCGTGCCCTGGCCGAAGCTGGCGCGGTTGTTCACATAGGCCAGCCCCAGCGTCATCGTGTGGTCCAGACCGGCCAGCGTGCCGGTCAGCACCAGTTCCGCGCCCAGCCCCCATTCGTGCTGCGTGGTGAGCGAGCGGTTGGCAAGGGCGTTGCACTTCTCGTTCGGCTCGTCGTTCAGCAGCACGTTGGCAATGCAGCGCCAGCGCGGGAAGGGGGTGTTGGCCCGGCTTTCGCCCGCCAGCGGAAAGCCGGTATAGCCCGCCGCGGCCAGCGCGGCGCGCTCGTCGGCGCTGGGCTGGTAGACATTTTCGGCCAGCGCATCGTCGTTGATGTCGCCGTTGTAGGTCTGGCTGCGGGTGCGCCGCCAGAACGCGTTGGCGCTGATCCGCACTGTGTCGGACAGCGTGTGGCCGCCTTTCAGCTCCGCCAGCCAGTGGCGCGCGCGGGTGTTGTCCGGCGCGGTGTAGATGCTGGTGCGGTCGGCCTCCAGCAGGCGCATTTCCTGCAGGCCATTGCCGTTGAGGTTGCTGTCCGCAAACAGCCCGGTCAGCGCCGCTTCGCTGCGCGCGCCGCTCCACCCCAGCTTGGCGAAGGCGCGCGTCGCGCGCGAGGGGGAAAGCGCGCGCCAGCCGCTTTCGCGGAAATGATCGGCCAGCGCGAACCAGTGCAGGCCATTGTCCGCCGCGCCGCCCCACTGCGCCGTGCCGGTAACCCGGCCGAACGATCCCGCGCTGGCCTCCAGCGCCGCGCCGGGATCGCTTTTGCCGCTGCGGGTGCGCAGCACCAGCACCCCGCCCAGCGCGTTGCGGCCGAACTGCGGGGCCGCGCCGGGTACCAGTTCCACTTCGGCCAGCGCGGCCATCGGGATCAGGTCCCAGTTGACCACTTCGGCAAACGGCTGGTTGATCCGCACCCCGTCAAGGTAGACCGACAGGCCCTGCGGCGTTCCGGCCAGCGGGCTGGCGGTGAAGCCGCGATAATTGACATCGACCTGCAGCGGGTTGCCCTGCATTTCGTTGATGCTGACCCCGGGGGTGGTCCGGGCCAGCTGTTCGGGCAGGGCGGCGGGCACCGCCACGGCCACGGGGTGCACGGTGTCCGCATCGTGTTCCCCCAGCGGGCTGGCCACGACCACGATCGGCGCCTGGGCCGCGTCCACGCCGGTCAGCGGCGCGGCGGCGCCGGCGGCAATGGTCAGGATCGCGCCAATTGCAGGCACCGTACATTCCTCTGGACAAGCAAAAGCAAGTCCCTCGCAGGCCCCGATGGCAAGATCAACCTGCAAAGAAGCTTAAGATTTTCATAATGCAAACAAAACCCCCGCCCAGGCAGTGCCGGGGCGGGGGAGGTGGGGAGAATGGGTGATGCCGCGGTGTCAGGCGGCGAGCAGCTCGGCCCGCCGGGTATCAACCGCCGCCTGCAGGTTGGCGCGGCGGAACAGCTTGGCGGCATTGCCGCCCAGCACCGCGACCAACTCGTCGGTGGTGACGTCGGGGTTGGCCTCGGCCAGCGCGTCGATCACCTGCTTGCTGAACGGGAAGGTCCCTTCGGCGTGCGGATAGTCGGTGGCGAACAGCAGCGCGTCGATGCCCACGCCCTTGCGGATCGCCATCGAGCTGTTGCCATCGTTCTGCAGCGCGCAGTGCACCTGATCGCGCACGATCTGGCTGGGCAGGCGCGACAGCTTGGGCGAAATCGACGGGGCGTGGCCGTTGTAGACCTCGTCCATCCGCTCGGCCAGGCCCCACAGCCAGCCGGCGCTGTGTTCGGCAAACAGGATATGCGCCCCCGGATTGCGATCGAGCACGCCGCCCGCGACCAGCTGGGTGATCACGTCCACCGCGTCGTTCATCTGGCGGGTATAGTTGAACAGCGCGCCGCCCGGGCCTTTCAGGGCGCGGATGTTGATATCGCCCACCCCGGTGTGGAACACCAGCGGAATGCCAAGGTCGGCGGCCAGCGCGAAGATCGGGTCCCAGCGCGGATCGTTGTAGTTGTTCAGCCCTTCCCACAGGCAGAAGGCGGCAAAGCCCTTGTCCGCGGCGCGCTGGCATTCGGCCAGGGCGAGGTCGAAATCGATGCACGGGATCATCGCCGCCGGGATCAGGCGGTGGCGCACCGGGGCGGTATAGTCCCAGGCCCAGTCGTTCCAGATCTGGCAGGCCTTGGCCTGCGCGGCGGGATCGGCAATGCGCGGCAGCATCAGGCCGAGCGAGGGGAAGACCAGTTCGGCATCGACCCCGTCACGGTCCATGTCCGCGATCCGCAGGTCAAGGTCGCGCGCGCCGCGCCGCTTGGTATCGACCGCGCAGTCCGACACGAAGTTGTCGCTGGCATCGGTGCAGGACCGGTCGGCCACCGTGTCGTCGGCGCCCTTGGTCTGGGCATTGAACGCGGCGTCGCCGGTGCCGGTCTTGTGCTGGTGGAAGTTGGTGTTGATCTTGAGGATCACCTGCTCACCGATCCGGGTGATGCGCACATCGCCCTGCGCTTCGGAATGGATCGCGTATTGCTGCATCTCGGCCGGCATGGCCTTCAGGAACAGGTCCTGCGGTTCGGCCACATGGGCATCGCAGCTGAACACGAAGGGGCGAAGCTTGTCGGTCATGGCAGATCTCTCCTCGGGCCGGGGCGAATCGGTTTCGTCCCTTGCCGATGATCCTGCCTAAAGAGGTATCTATTATATTTGACCGGAGTCAAAAACGCCGGATAAATTGCCAATAAGAGATATTTCTAACGGCTCCGCGGCAGCTTCAGCCGGGTTTCGGCAATGACCGAGCGTTGGACCTCGTTGGTCCCGCCATAGATCGTTGCCTGGATCCCGCAGCGGGCCTCGGCCTCGACCGCGGCGAGCGCCGGGATGCTGGCGTCGAGCGACCAGGGGGCGAAGCGTTCGACCAGTTCGGCGTTGCAGGCGTGCCAGCTTTCGGTGCCCAGCAGCTTGCACATCGGCCCGAACCAGCGCTGCCCCGCACCGGCATCGCCCGCCCAGATCGCCCGCAGGCTGAGGCATTCGAGCAGCGCGATATGCGCGTCCATCCGGGCCATCGAGTGGCGGATCGCCGCCTCGTTCTCGCGCAGGCCGGGCAGTTCCAGCAGCGCGTCCAGCCCGGCGAGCAACTCGGCCCGGGCAAAGTCCAGTGCGCCGAGGTAATAGTCGCCCTGATTGTGTTCCAGGTTCATCGTCGCGGCCAGCACCTTGCTGCCCTTGCCTGCTTCGCCCAGCAGGTAGCGGTCCTCGATCCCGAAGTCGGAATAGAAGGTGATGTTGGTGCGCTCGCCCGCGAAGGTCAGCACCGGGGCAAGGTCAAAGCCTTCTCCCAGCGGCGCGACGAACAGGGTCAGCCCGCCTTCGCTGCGGGCCAGCAGCAGGACATATTCGGCCTGGTGGGCGGTGGTGGTGAACACCTTCTGCCCATTGGCGATCCAGCGCGCGCCATCGTGGACCGCGCGGGTCTTTGCCCCGAACACGTCCGATCCGCCGGACGGTTCGGACAGCCCCAGGCAGGCAATCGCCTCGCCCCGGGCGAGGCGCGGGAGGATTTCGGCCTTGGCCTCGGCCGTGCCGAACAGCATCAGCAGCTTGCCGATCGAATCAGATACGACCAGCACCGAAATCGGCCAGCCGGCATGGGTCAGCGCGCGGTGAACCGCGCTGGTGGCAAGCGCGGAGGCGCCCGACCCGCCCCATTCCAACGGCCAGTCGGGAAACAGCAGCCCGGCGTCCGCCAGGCGGCGGTGCAGGTCTGGAAAGTGGTTGTCGGCCGATGCGGCGAAGGCGTGCTTTTCCTCGGCGGTAAAGCTTTCAAGGAAGCGCTCGGTCCGCAGCCGCCATTCCTCGGCCTCGGCGTCGGGGGAAAAGCTGATCGGCACCGGGGCGATGGGCGCCAGAGCGGGCAGTGGTGCGGTCAGCACCCGGTCGGGATCGCCCGCGGCATAGAGCGCGGCGCGCGCCTTCATGTAGAGCGCGGGCAGCGGGGAATCCTCGGACACGCCGTAGCCGCCGAAGGTCCGCATCGCCGCCTTGATCGCTGGCAGGACCGCCTTGGCCGCCCACCAGAAGGCTTGTGCGTCAAGCCGGGCGGCCTCCGCCAGCCCCTCGGCCCGCGCGGCGATGGCGCGCCAGACGAGCAGGCGGGTGCCCTCGATCTCGGTAATCACGTTGGCGAGGGTATGGGCGACGCCCTGGTATTCGCCGATCGGGCGGCCGAACACCACGCGTTCGCAGGCATAGGCGGCGGCATCGTCCAGCGCGCGGGTGGCCATGCCCAGGCAGGCGGCCACCACCAGCACGCGTTCGTCCGGCCAGATGATGACTCCGTGGCGTCCGGCGGCTTCGGCCACCAGCGCCGCGTCAATCAGGTTGCCGCCTTCGCTGAGCAGCGCGGCGACCCCCAGTTCATCCAGCACTGCATCGACGGGACGCTCGCCACAGCTTAGCAGCGCCCCGTCGACCGTGTCGAACATGGCCTGTTGCTCGCTTGAGAGACCGAGTTGGGCCATGTTCGCGCTTCCTTCAGGCGGCCAGCTTGGCGCTGGTCTGGACCGTGGGTTCGATCCGGAACAGGCGCGCGGCGTTGAGGCCGAGGACGTCGCGGCGGGTCTGGTCGGACACGGCCAGGCCCTCGAACAGTTCCTCGGTCAGCCGGCGACTGATCGGGAACGTGCCTTCGGCGTGCGGATAGTCCGATCCCCACATCACGTTGCGCGCGCCCGGCAGGCCCTTGTCGGCGGCGGCGATGCAGCCCCGGTCGTGCTGGAAGCTGGCCCAGACCTGGTCGTCGATGATCTGGCTGCAGCGGCGCGACAGCTTGGGTAAGACGAAGTTGGCGTGGGCTTCCTCGACCTCGTCCATGCGTTCGGCCAGAGCGACCAGCCAGCTGGCGCCGCTTTCGATGAAGGCCACCTTGGCGCCCGGATTGCGGTCCAGCACCCCGCCCGCAACCAGGTACATCGCGGAATTCTGCGCGTCGTTCATCTGCTTGGTATAGTTGATGATGCCCGCGCCGGGCCCGCGTTCGTGGACCACGGTTTCCAGGCCCGTGCCGGTGTGCATCACGAAGACGATGCCCAGCGCCGCGCCCTTGGCAAAGACCGCGTCCCACTTTTCATCGTTGTACTTGGGCAGGCTGGGCGGGGTCACGGCCGGCAGCATCGCGGCGGTGAAGCCCTTGGCGGCGAGGTAGTCGAGTTCGGCCAGGGTGTTCGAGAAGTCGAGCACCGGCAGCATCCCGCAGCGCACGAAGCGATTGGGGTGGCCGCCCAGGAACTGGTCGTTCCAGTCGTTGTAGAGCCGGGCCGAGGCCGCTTCGGCATCGGCATTGTCGAGGCAGTAGAGCCACAGGCCAAGGCTGGGGAAGCAGATCTCGGAATCGATCCCTTCCAGTTCCATGTCTTCCAGTCGGCCCGGGATTTCGCGGATGCCCTTGCGCTGGTTGTCGCCCAGTTCCTTTTCGCGGTGCTGGCCCACGCGCAGGCGGTAGATTACCTTGTCCTCGGTCCCGGTGATGAGGAAATCGCCGTCCTTGCGGCTGTGGATCGCGTGACGCTTGAGGCTGGCGGGCAGGCCATCAAGAAAGATGTCTGCCGGTTCCATGATGTGGCTGTCCGCGCTGAACACGAAGGGTTTCACCGATATTCTCCCGATTCGGCCTGATTGTTGGCAAAAAGAATACCTAGTTATACAAGTGGACGCAAGCCTCGGGCTGGACTGGCGCGTCTGCGTCGGTTAAACAGCTATCTGTTAGGGGGGCGGCGATGCAGCAGCTTGGACATGGCGAAACGCTGGTGGCGCGCACCGCGCGCGAATTGGCGCAGCTGAGCCTGGGGCTTGAGGACGGCCAGTTCATCGGCGCGGAGGACGATCTGCTCCAGCGCCTCGGCGTCAGCCGCCCGACCCTGCGCCAGGCCGCCAAGATTGCCGAGAACGACCGGCTGATCAGCGTACGGCGCGGCATTCGCGGCGGGTTCTATGCCAGCCGCCCCGATGCCAACGACGCGATCCGCACCCTGGCGCGCTACCTGCGGCTCAAGGGCGCGACCCTGCTCGACATCATGGCGGTCAGCCGGCTGGTCGCGGAAGAAGCGGCGGGGCTGGCCTGCCAGTGTGCCGACGTAGCGCTGCGCGCGGACCTTGCCCGGTTCGCCGAAGGGATCGAGCGGGCGGACAGCGTTTCGGCGCTGATCGACGCCGAAGCCGTGCTGGCCAGCCTGGTCGCGCGGATGAGCGGCAACCCCGCGATCGAACTGGTCATGGCGATCGGCTATTCCTTCGGCATGGAGGAGCAGGGCACCGGCCTCTACCGCGATCCCGCCCACCGGGCCGAGGCGCGGCGGCTGCAGTCCGGCCTGTGCCAGGCGATCCTCGATGGCGACGGCGACATTGCCCGGCTGATGATGCGCCGCCGCTCGACCACCATGGCCGAATGGATCGCCCAGTTGCAGGCCTGATACGCACGGGCGCAACGTCCCTGCTGGACAAGCCGCACGGGCTGTCATATCGCACCTAGTTAGATAACTTGGAATCGAGGAGGGGCTGGCAGTGGCCTGGGCAAATCAGGACAAGACGGCGATCGTCGGCATCGGCGCGACCGACTATTACGTGCGCGGCAAATCATGGCCGCGCACGATCAACGACATGGCGGGCGAGGCGATCCTCAACGCCTGTGCCGACGCGGGCATTTCGATCAAGGACATCGATGGCTTCGCGTACTATTCCACCGCCGGGGCGGGCTATCTCGACAAGTTCGACACGGCCAGTCTGATGGAAACGCTGGGCATGCCCAACGTCTCGTTCTCGGCCACGCTGACCAGCGGCGGCGGCGGCTGCCCCGGCGCGATCGGCCTCGCCACGGCGGGCCTGATGAACGAGGATTGCAAGTACGTCGTCACCCTGATGGCCTTGCAACAGCTGCCCCAGCACCGCCTGGGGGTGGTGTTCGGATCGGCCGCACCGAGCCCCGAAAACAGCTTTCTCCAGCCCTCCGGCCTGGTCGGCCCCGGCCACCTGATGAGCGTGCTGGCCCGCCGGCACATGCACCTTTACGG
Organism: Novosphingobium sp.; assembly: GCF_041905565.1. Classification (GTDB taxonomy): domain Bacteria; phylum Pseudomonadota; class Alphaproteobacteria; order Sphingomonadales; family Sphingomonadaceae; genus Novosphingobium. The sequence goes on from NZ_JAYRKX010000009.1 coordinate 27,465, forward strand.
CACCACCCAGGATGCCTTTGGCGAAATCGTGATGGCCACCCGCGCCAACACCCACAACCGCCCCAAGGCAGTGCGCCGCAATCCGCTGACCAAGGAAGAATACGACGCCTCGGTGATGCTGGCCGATCCGCTGCGCCGGCTCGACTTCTGCCTGGAAACCGATGGCGCCGTGGCGGTGATCACCACCACCATGGACCGCGCCAAGGACTGCCGTCACAAGCCGGCCGTGGTTCACGCCTGCGCCCACGGCGGCCAGCGCGAATGGGGCCGGGCCTTTGCCTGGATGGGCATGCCCGATCCGCATTTCGCCAGCAGCGGGCACAAGTTCACTGCCGACCGCATCTGGGCGCAGTCGGGCCTTTCGGCCAAGGACATGGACGTGGCCCTGCTCTATGACCACTTCAGCCCGATGGTGCTGATGCAGCTGGAAGACTACGGCTTCTGCGAAAAGGGCGAAGGCAACGATTACGTGTTGTCGGGCAAGATCCGCTACGATGCCGCCAGCCAGGGCGGGGTGAACGGCGGGGTGCCGGTCAACACCCACGGCGGCAACCTGAGCGAAGCCTACATCATCGGCATGACCCATATTGTCGAAGGGGTGGAGCAAGTGCGCGGCACCGCGATCAACCAGGTCAAGGACGCCGAATTCGCGCTGGTGTCCGGCGGCCCGGCCTCGCTTCCCGTTTCCAGCCTGATCCTGAGGAGCGCCTGACATGAGCGAGCCCATCAAATACGGCCCGGCGCGGCTGCTGCCCGGCGACCAGATCCGCATCAGCACCAATCCCAACACCGAACCGTTCTGGCAGGCGGCCAAGGACTTGCGGCTGACCGCGTGCCAGTGCGCCGATTGCGGCCACTTCCGCATGCCGCCCTCGCCCTATTGCCCGGAATGTTCGAGCAAGGCGGTCAATTGGCCGACCCTGCCGGGCACCGGCACGGTGTTCAGCTATGTGGTGTGCAACAAGAACCCGGCGAACGGCGAGGACTACATCTATGTCCCTGTCGTGGTCGATCTCGACGGTGCACCGGGCGCGCGGCTCAACGCCAATGTCACCGGCTGCAATGCCGAGGACGTGTACATCGGCATGAAGGTCCAGGTCGAATGGACCCCGATCCAGGACGGCTGGATGCTGCCCAACTTCCGCAAGGCCTGAGGCACGGGGAATGCTGAACGAGCTGCGCATTGTCGAGATCGGGGAAGGCCAGGCGGTCCAGGTCGCGGGGCTGATGCTCGCGGCGCTCGGCGCGCAGGTGCTCAAGGTCGAGCGGCCCGGCGGCGATCCGGCGCGGGGACAGGCGCGCTTCGCCAACTGGAACCGGGGCAAGCGCAGTGTGGTGCTTGACCTTGCCGCGCCCGATGGCCTGGCCGAGCTGGACCGGCGGCTGGCCGGGGCTGACGTGTTGCTGCACCAGTTCACCCCGGCGCGGGCACGCGCGCTGGGGCTCGACGATGCCACGCTGGGGGCGAAGTATCCCCGGCTGGTGACGAGCGGGATTACCGGCAGCCCGTTCAATCACCCCGATGTCGAACGCTCGGATGACGAATTGCTCGTCGCCGCGCGGTTCGGCGCGCTCTACGAGAACGACGGCTATCGCGCCGGGCCGATCGTCTGGCGCTTCAACGCCGGATCGTGGGCGGCGGCGCACCTGGCCGCGGCGGGTATCCTGGCCCGGCTGGTGGCGCGGCTGCAATCGGGCCGGGGCGGGGCGGCGCACACCTCGCTGTTCCAGGGCCACATGGTCATGCTTTCGCTGATCTGGGCGCGCAATTCGGCCGGGCCGATGCCCAACAACAAGCCGCACCCGCTGGCCGCGCGGCCGATCGGGCAGCAGCTCTATCAGTGCCAGGGGGGCGACTGGCTGCAGATCATGGATCCGCCGCGCCAGTACGATTACGCCAACATGCCGACGATGTGGGAGGTGCTGGCCGAAGGTGCCGACATTTCGACCGAGGAAGGCGTGATCGACGCGTTCAAGCGCCGCCCGCTGGACCGCTGGCTGGCCGACCTGCGGGCCGACGACATTGCCGCCGAACCCGCCTATCCGCTGGGCGAAATGCTCCGCCACGAGGAAGTGCGGGCCAACGGCTATGTGGTCGAAGTGGACGATCCGCTGCTGGGCAAGACGGTGCAGCCCAACGTCCCGTTCCACACCGATGCCCCGCTGCCTCCGGTAGGCCCTGCGCCGCGCCTTGGCGAAGGCGGCGAGGCTGACTGGACCCCGCCGCCCGCCCCGGTAGGCAGCGGCGCGGCCCCTGCCGAAGTGCTGGCCGGGGTGCGCGTGGTCGATTTCGGGATGTTCCTGGCCGGCCCCATGGCCCCGTCGATGATGGGCGACATGGGCGCCGACGTGATCAAGGTCGAGGCGCTGACCGGCGACCGGATCCGCTTCATGCACCGCTATTACCAGGCCGCCTCGCGCTCTAAGCGGTCGATCGCGCTGGACCTGACCCGGCCCGAGGCCGAGCCGATCCTGGCCCGCCTGCTGCAATGGGCCGAAGCCGTGCACCACAACATGCGTTTCAAGGGTGCGGCCAAGCTGGGGCTGTCGGACGAAGGGATCCGCAAGCACAACCCCGACGTCGCCTTCAACTATGTCAGCGCCTATGGCCAGCGCGGCACGCGTGGTAACTGGCCGGGTTACGATTCGATCTTCAACGCCATCGCCGGCTGGGAATTCGAGAATGCGGGCGAAGGCAACAAGCCGATCTTCAACCGCCCCGGCACGATGGACGTCAGCTCGGCGCAAAGCGCGCTGGTGGAACTGATGGCCTCGCTCTACGCCAAGCGCAGCGGGCAGCGCGGCTATTCGACGCAAACCTCGCTGCTGGGCATTTCGGCGATGACCCAGGGCGAAACCCTGATCCTGCCCGATGGCTCGCTGGCGCCGACCCACCACCTGACCAGCGACCAGACCGGCTTTTCGCCGTATCACCGCATTTACCAGTGCAGCGACGCGGCGTGGATTGCCGTCGCCGCCCACACCGAGGCGCACCGCGCCGCGCTGCGCGAAGTGCTGGGCGGGGACGAGGCCGGGTTTGAAGCGCAGGCCGCTTCGCAAACCAGCGCCGACCTGCTGGCCGCGCTGGAAGCCGCCGGGGTGCCGTGCGACCGCGTCACCTTCGAGGCGGCGGAGGACCAGTTCTTCGCCAATCCGCATTACCGCGACATGGGGCTGATTTCGGTGCTGGAACAGCCGCTCTACGGCACGGTCGAGCAGCCGGGCGCCTTCTGGCACTTCGGCGACACGCCGATCGTGTTCAGGCACGCCGCCCCGGCGATTGGCCAGCACACCGACGAGATCATGCGCGAGCTGGGCTTTACCGACGCGGAAATTGCCGAGTTCCGGGACAAGAAGGTGATCGGGTAAAAAACCCGCCACCCCCTGCGTCATTGCGAGCATAGCGAAGCAATCCAGGACGGTGCGCACCGCACTGGATTGCTTCGCTATGCTCGCAATGACGAGACGCGGGGGAGCTACTTCTCCCGCTTGGGCAGCCAGGTCCGAACCGGCTCGAACACCGGCATCCGCAAGCTGCGCCGCAGCCAGTTCGCGCCGTCGAGCACGAAGGTGTGGCCCGAGCAGAACGCCGCATAGTCCGAACAGAGATAGGCCGCCGCCCAGCCCAATTCGTGCACTTCGCCGGTGCGCAGCGCGGGCTGGCGGTTGTCGAGGTTGTTGCCATCGGCAAAGCGCAGGTGCGCGGCGCGGTCCTGGTGCGGGAACAGCCCGGGGGCGATGCAGTTGACCCGGATGTCATAGGGCGCCCATTCCACCGCCAGACTCTGCGTCAGGTTGGTCACCCCGGCCTTGGCCGCGGCGGACGGCGAAGTGCCCGGCCCGCCGGTCCACGAATAGGTCGCCCCGATGTTGAGGATCGCTCCGCCGATCCCGTCGGCAATCCGGCGGCGAGCAAATTCGGTCGAGCAGATCCAGGTCCCGTCGAGCACGATGCTGGTCACCGCGCGCCAGGCGTTAAGGCTGAAATCCTCGGACGCGCCGGCGAGGTTCCCGGCGGCGTTGTTGACCAGCTGGGTTACCGGGCCAAGCTGTTCCTCGACCTCGTCGAAGCAGGCGCGGACCGCTTCGGGATCGCGCACGTCGAGCTGGACGCCGATGGCGCGGCCGCCGGCTTCCTCGACCGCGGCAATGCCGCGCGCGCGCTTGTCGGGATCGCGGCTGGCAATCGCCACCGCGCCGCCCAGCCGGCCGAATTCGGCGGCAATCGCCTTGCCGATGCCCGATCCGCCGCCGGTGATGATCGCCACATCACCGGCGAAGCTGCCTTCGGGCAGCATCCGCGCGCCGGGGCGAGGGGCGCGGCGCAGGCCCTTGAGATCTTCGCTCATCTTACTTCCCCTTGTAGCTGGGCGCGCGTTTCTCGCGGATCGCGGCGCGGGCTTCCTGGTAGTCCTCGGTCTTGAACAATGCGGTCTGGGCCAGCAGTTCCTGGGCAATGCCATTGCGCATGGCCCCGGCGTGCATCTGGTCGATCATGGTCTTGGCCATGGCCAGGCACAGCGGCGGCTTGGCGGCGATCTTGCGGGCGATCTCCAGCGCCCTGGCGTCCAGCTCCTCGGGCGCGACGACAAAGTCCACCGCGCCCCAGTCGAGCGCGGTCTGCGCGTCGATCCGCTCACCGCTCATCACCATGTACTTGGTCCGGCTGGGGCCGATCAGCGTGGTCATCAACTGGGTCCCGCCGGTGTCGGGCAGGATGCCGTAATGGATTTCGGGCAGGGCCATCTTCAGCGTAGTGTCGGCCACGCGGATGTCGCAGGACAGCGCGGTTTCACACCCGCCGCCGATCGCCGCGCCCTTCAGCGCGGCCACGAACGGCTTGGGGCTGTCCAGCACCGCCAGCCGCTTCTGCTGGTGGCGCAGGACGAAGTGATAGTCGCTTTCGTCGCGCGCGCGGTGGCCCAGCATGGTGGTGTCGCGGCCCGAACAGAACGACTTGCCGTTGCCGCGCAGCAGCACCGCGCGCACCGCATCGTCGTCCAGCGCGCGGTCAAGCGCCTCCTTGTAAAGGTGCGCGGCCTCGTCATCCATCGCGTTGTGCACTTCCGGGCGGTTGAGCGTGATCACGCCCACCCCGTCGATCACTTCATACAGCACTTTGTCGGTCATGCCGCTTCTCCAAGCAGGGTCTGGCGCCGCGCGGGGGCGACGAACGAAAGCAGGTGGGCGCGCTTCAGGCACAGGTGCGGATAGGCTTCGTCGGTCATCCCGATCCCGCCGTGGACCTGCACATTGGCGCGGCCGTTATCGATCGCGGCCTGGTCCGCCAGTTGCCGCGCCGCCGCGATGTGGAAGGCCGCGTCCGGTGTGTCCGCATCAAGCGCGCAGGCCGCGTAGTAGAGCTGCGAACGCGCCGCCGCGCAGCGCACCGCCATGTCGGCGCAAATGTGCTTGAGCGCCTGGAACCAGCCAATCGGGCGGTCAAACTGTTCGCGCACCTGGGCATAGCCGGCGGCCATGTCGCGCGCCGCATCGGCGCAGCCAAGGGCATAGGCGGCGGCGAGCAGTTGCAGGTGCAGCGCGGCGCGCGGATCGCCCAGCGCTTCGAACGGCGGGGCAGGATCGAGATGGGCAATCGGCACCGACAGGTCGAGCCCCGGCTGCCCGCCAAGGTCCGCTGGCAGCGGGGTGACCGCCGCGAGGTGACCGATGACGCCGAGCGCTTGAACCGCGCCGTGCGGATCGAGCACCCGCACCGAACCGCCGGTCACATGGGTTTCGAGCAGCGCCAGCGCCGCTGGCCCGGCATGGGGCGACCAGCGCGCCGCGACAGCCGTGGCCAGCAAGGCCACCGGGGCCAGGTGCCGGCCCAGTTCGGCAAAGACCAGCGCTTCGCTGGCGTGGTCAAGGTCCATGCCCGGCGCTGTCATCGCGGTCCAGCCCATGGCTTCCAGCTCGCCCCACAGGTGCGGCGGGCGCGTCCGAGCCTGGTCCAGCGGCATGTTTTCACGGCACCAGTCGGCCGTGGCGGCGACCAGCATGTCCTGTTCGGTGCTTGGGGTCAGGTCCATGGCGCTTACCTCGATTTCGGCAGGCCAAGCAGGCGCTCGGCAATGATGTCGCGCTGGATCTGGGCGGTGCCGCCAGCGATGGTCGCGGCGAACCCGCGCAGGTAATCGGCCACCAGGTCATCCTCGCCATAGCGGAAGTCGAGGATCGTTTCCCCGGCCAGCAGCAGCGCCATGCGTTCCAGCCGCTGGCCCAGCTCGGAGGTAAACAGGCGGATCACCGAGGCTTCCGGCCCCGGCTGGCCGGTGCGGACCACTTCGGAAATGTTGCGATAGGTCATCGCGCGCAGTGCCGCGACTTCGGCCCGCAGCTGCGCAAGTTGATCGGCGATCCGGTCGTCGCGGATCGCGCCGGTGGCGCGGGCGCGCTCGACCAGTTCCTCGATTTCCTGGCTCTGCTTGACCTGGTCGGCGATGAAGCCGGTGCCGCGCTCGAAGCTGAGCGTCGACATGGCGACCTTCCAGCCGTTGCCCAGCCCGCCGACCACATTGGCCAGCGGCACGCGCACGTCGTCATAGAACACCTGCGCGAATTCGACCTGCCCGCTCATCTTGCGGATCGGGCGGACTTCGATGCCGGGGGCGTGCATGCTGCAGATCACCCACGACAGGCCCTTGTGACGCTGCGATCCGTCCTCGGTCCGCACCACCAGTTCCTGCCAGTCGGCGACATGGGCAAAGCTGGTCCAGATCTTGGTGCCATTGATGACCAGCTCGTCGCCTTCGATCCGGGCGCGGGTCTTGATCCCGGCCAGGTCCGATCCCGCGCCGGGTTCGGAAAAGCCCTGGCACCAGATCGCCTCGCCCCGCAGGATGCGCGGCAGGTGGTATTCCTTCTGCGCCTCGCTGGCGTTGAGGATCAGGGTCGGCCCGCCGTGGTTGATCCCGACGAAGTTGGCCCCGATCCACGGCGCGTGGGCCTTGGCGTATTCCTCCAGCCAGATCACCTGCTGGACGATCGACAGTCCGCGCCCGCCATATTCCACCGGCCAGTTGATCCCGGCCCAGCCGGCATCGAACAGCCGGCGCTGCCACGCCTTGTCGAACGCGATTGCCTCGGCGGCGTCCATCGGGCGGCGCTCGGCGGGGACGTTGGCGTGCAGCCAGTCGCGGCACTCCTCGCGAAAGCTTTGTTCTTCGGGGGAAAACAGGATGTCCATCAGCATGGTCCTTGCGGGATTGACGGCGCGGGGCGGGCGGCTGCACCCTCGCACGCATATACGCGGGAGAGGAGCGGATCATGGTTCAGCCAGCCAGCCACATGCCGGACGAATGTCTGGCCACGTGGCGCGAATTGGAGCTGCACAGCGATGTGTCGCTGGCCGAAGCGATGGCCTGCGCGGCGGCGGAGCATCCCGAGGCGCCCTTGCACCTGTTCGGACCTGACGGGCAGCGCAGCACCACCCTGGCCGAGGTTCACGCCCAGGGGCTGGCGCTGGCCGGATCGTTCCACGCGCTGGGGCTGCGCCCCGGCGACGTGATCGCGATGCAGCTGCCCAATAGCATCGAGAACGCGGTGCTGTTTCAGGCGGCGGCCATGCTGGGCTGCACCCTGCTGCCGATCGTCCACATCTATGGCCCGCACGAGCTGGCGCACATCCTGGCCGACAGCCGCGCCAAGGCATTGGTGCTGCCGGATCGCTGGCGCGGGATCGATTACCTCGACCGGCTGGCGCGCCTGCCGGCCTTGCCCGACCTGGCCCACCGCATCGTGATGGGCAGCGAAGTGCCCGGCGGATGCCTCGCCCTGGCGGACCTGCCGCAGGGCGATCTGCCCCCGATCGCGCATGATCCCGATGCGCTGGCGCTGCTGCTCTACACCTCGGGCACCACGGCCGCGCCCAAGGGGGTGCGGCACAGATCGCGCAGCATTCTGGCCGAGTTGACCGCCCAGCGCCGCGATGGCCCGGCGGACGATTTCGGCCTGTCGCCCTGGCCCAGCGGGCACATCGCGGGCACGCTTGGCGTCATGGGCCATGCCCTGCTTGGCCGGCCGATGGTGATCCTGGAAAGCTGGGACGCAGCGCTCGCCGCCCAGTTGGTCGAACGCTTCAAGGTGCGGCAGATGTCGGGCACGCCGTTCCATCTCTCCGGCCTGCTTGAAGCCGCCGCGCAGGGCGGGCACGACATCACCAGCTTCACCCAGTTCCTGATCGGGGCGACCACCGTGCCGCCCGCGCTGGTCGCGCAGAGCGAGGCGGCGGGCATCCACTGCTGCCGCTGCTATGGTTCCACCGAAATGCCCACGGTCAGCCAGTGCGATCCCGCCGATCCGCTGGACAAGCGGCTCAACACCGATGGCCGGCCCAACGCGGGCGTCGAAGTGCGGATCGTGAGCGACGATGGGGTGGACGTGGACCCCGGCGCCGAAGGCGAAGTGGCGGTGCGCGGGGCAGAACGCTTTGCCGGTTACACCGACCCAGCGCTGGATGCGGCCAGTTTCCTGCCCGGCGGCTGGTTCCTTACCGGCGACATCGGCCGGATCGATGCGGACGGCTACCTGGCGATCACCGACCGCAAGAAGGACATCATCATTCGCGGCGGCGAGAACATCTCCAGCCGCGAGGTCGAGGAACTGCTGCTGACCGTCCCCGGCGTGCGCGAAGCCGCCGCGATCGGCGCGCCCGACGCCCGGCTGGGCGAGCGAATCTGCGCCGTGGTGACGGTGGATGGCACGGCCCCGGTCAGCATCGAATCGATCGATGCCGCGTTCCGCGAACTGGGTGTTGCCCGGCAGAAGGTGCCCGAGCACCTGGTGGTGGTCGATGCGTTCCCGCGCACTCCCAGCGGCAAGGTGCAGAAGGCCGAATTGCGCCATGAACTGGCCGCCAGCGGGCAGATCGCGGCGCGTTGAGCGCCGGTCCGTTTCCCTGCCTGGTCCTGCCTGCGGCACGTGCCCGCTCCCTGCGCTTGCCGGAACGGGTCCGGCGGTTTAACCAAGCGATTAATGTTCGCTTGATTTGTATCACCTAGTTATATAACTCGACCTGCCTTTTGGGCGAGCGGCGACCGCTCGTCAATCCCGAAGGCACGGCGCGGCAAAGGAGAGGGAAATGGCATTGAAGACCCGGATTACCGAGCTGCTCGGGATCGAACATCCCATCGTCCAGGGCGGGATGCAGGGCGTGGGGGTGGCCGAAATGGCCAGCGCCGTGTCCAACGCCGGCGGCCTTGGCATCCTGACCGCGCTGACCCAGCCCAGCCCCGCCGCGCTGCGCGACGAGATCGAGCGCTGCCGCTCGATGACCGCCAAGCCGTTCGGCGTGAACATGACCGTGTTCCCGACGATCAACGCGCCTGATTACAAGGCCTATGCCCAGGCGATCATCGATGGCGGGATCAAGGTGGTCGAAACCGCCGGCACGCCCGCGGTGCGCGAAATCTGGGAAATGCTGAAGCCCGCGGGCGTCACCATCCTGCACAAGTGCACCGCCGTCCGTCATGCTGTCTCCGCCGAGAAGGCCGGCGTGGACGTCATCTCCATCGACGGGTTCGAATGCGCCGGCCACCCCGGCGAAGATGACATTCCGGGCCTGATCCTGATCCCGGCGGCGGCTGACAAGGTGAAGATCCCGCTGCTCGCCTCGGGCGGGTTTGGCGATGGCCGGGGCCTGGCCGCCGCGCTGGCGCTGGGGGCCGAAGGGATCAACATGGGCACGCGGTTCTGCGCCACGGTCGAAGCGCCGATCCACCAGAACGTCAAGCAGGCCTATCTCGACAATGACGAGCGCGGCTCGGTGCTGATTTTCCGCAGCCTGAAGAACACCGCCCGCGTCGGCCGCAGCGCGGTGTCGGAAGAAGTCGCCCGCCGCCTCGCCATTCCGGGCGCGACCTTTGACGACGTCAAGGAACTGGTCGCCGGGGCCGCGGGGCGCGAAATGCTGGAAACGGGCGACCTGTCGAAGGGCGTGTTCTGGGCCGGGATGATCCAGGGCCTGATCCACGACATCCCGACCTGCGAAGTGCTGATCCAGCGCATCGTCGCCGACGCCGAACAGATTATCCGCCAGCGCCTGACCGGCCTGCTGGCCTGAGGAGGAAGACCATGAAGATCGACAATACCACTGCCGCCGTTGTCACCGGGGGGGCCTCGGGCCTCGGCCGCGCCACTGCCGAAGCCCTGGCCAAGGCCGGAGCCAAGGTCGCCATTTTCGACATCAACGAGGAGCAGGGCGAAGCCGTTGCCAAGGAAATCGGCGGCCTGTTCTGCAAGGTCGACATCATGAGCGAGGAATCGGTCCTCGCCGGGTTTGAAAAGGCCCGCGCCGCCCACGGGCAGGAGCGCGTGCTGGTCCACTGCGCCATGGCCAACCGCAAGGGCAAGACCGTGGGCCGCAACAAGGAAACGGGCGAGCTGATCCGCTTCCCGACCAGCGATTATGAATTCGCCATCCTGGGTATCCTGGTCGCCAGCTACCGCGTCGCATCGCTCGCGGCGCTGGGCATGGGCGGGCTGGAACCGCTGGAGGACGGCGAGCGCGGCACCATTGTGCTGACGGCTTCGGTCGCGGCGCAGGACGCGCAGATCGGGCAGGTTGCCTATGGTTCGGCCAAGGCGGGCGTGAACGGGCTGGTCCTGCCGATGGCGCGCGACCTGATGGACCTCGGCATCCGCGTCAACGCGATCATGCCGGGCATCTTCGGCACCCCGCTGCTGGGCCGCCTGCCGGAAAAGGTGCTCGACGGCCTCAACGCCTCGGTCCCGTTCCCCAAGCGCCTCGGCAAGCCGGAAGAGTTCGCTTCGCTGGCGATGGAACTGGTGCGCAACACCTATTTCAACGGCCAGGCGATCCGTCTCGACGGCGCGATCCGCATGGCCCCGCGCTGATTTTCTTAACGAGGACAATGACATGGCCGAAGCCTACATCGTCGACGCCGTCCGCACCCCGCGCGGGATCGGCAAGCAGGGCAAGGGGGCGCTCTCGCACCTCCACCCGCAGGACCTGGGGGCGACGGTGCTGCGCGCCCTGCGCAACCGGAACGATCTCGACACTTCGAAAGTGGACGATATCGTCTGGTCGTGCAGCCAGCAGCGCGGCAAGCAGGGCGGCGATCTGGGCCGCCTGTCGGCGCTGTGGGCCGGCTATGACGTGAAGGCCAGCGGCACCACGATCGACCGGTTCTGCGGCGGGGGCATCTCCTCCGTCGCGTTTGCCGCCGGGCAGATCATGGCCGGGTTCGAGGACGTGCTGATCGCCGGCGGGACCGAGATGATGAGCTACCACGCCGAACTCGACGCGCTGGAAGGCCAGACCGAACTCGGCACCCTGGGCCGCGCGCGCGGCAATTTCGAGCTGTACCAGGATCACCCGATCTCGGCCGTGGGCGTCGCCGCCGATGCCATCGCCGCGATGGAAGGCATTTCGCGCGCCGACCTGGAAGCACTGGGCGTGGCCAGCCAGCGCAACGCCAAGGCGGCGATGGATGCGGGGCGTTTCTCGAACAGCCTGATCCCGGTCCATAACCGCGATGGCAGCCTGGCGCTGGACCATGACGAATATCCGCGCCCCGAAACCACCGCCGAAACGCTCGCCGCGCTGAAGCCCGCTTTCGTCGCGCTCGAAAACGTCCCCGCCGCCCCGGACGGGACGACCATGCGCCAGATGATCGAGCGCAAGTATCCGGACCTGAAGTGGGAGCCGACCCACCATGTCGGCACGTCCTCGGGCGTGGTCGATGGTTCGGCGGCGCTGCTGCTCGCCTCCGAACAGGGCCTCAAGGACAACGGCTGGAAAGCGCGGGGGCGGATCGTCACGGCGGTCAACGCGGGCGATTGCCCGACGCTGATCCTCAACGCCCCGGTCCCGGCGGCGAAGAAGGCGCTGGAACGCGCCGGTCTGACCGTGGCGGACATCGACGTCTGGGAAATCAACGAGGCCTTCGCGGTGGTCACCGAAAAGGCGATCCGCGATCTCGGGATCGACCGGGCCAAGGTCAACATCAACGGCGGGGCCATCGCGCTGGGCCACCCGATCGGGGCGACGGGTTCGATCCTGATCGGCATGGCGTTGGACGAGCTGGAACGCTCGGGCGGGCGCTACGGCCTCATCACCATGTGCGCGTTCGGCGGCATGGCTCCCGCGATCATCATCGAACGCATCTGACGGACAAGGAAGCAAGGCACATGAGCAAGGTCGGCACCACCGAAGTCATCGACGGCATCGGCGTCCTCACTATCGACTATCCGCCGGTCAACGCGCTGTCGGTCCACACCCGCATCGCGCTGGACGAAGGCTTTCGCGCATTCGCCGCGGATGACAGCGTCAAGGCAATCGTCCTGATCTGCGCGGGCCGGACCTTCATTGCCGGGGCCGACATTTCGGAACTGGGCAAGAACGTCGGCGGGCCGAACCTGGGCGAAGTGTTCGATCTGATCGAAAGCGGGACCAAGCCGGTGGTCGCCGCGATCCACGGCACGGCGCTGGGCGGCGGCTATGAATTTGCGCTGACCTGCCATTACCGGATCGCCGTGCCTTCGGCCAAGGTCGGGCTGCCCGAAGTCAACCTGGGGCTGCTGCCGGGGGCGGGGGGCACCCAGCGCCTGCCGCGCATCGTCGGCATTCCCGCCGCGCTTGACCTGATCACCGGCGGCGCGCCGGTTCCGGCGAAGAAGGCGCTGGAACTGGGGATGATCGACGCCCTGGCCGAGGAAGGCAAGCTGCGCGAGGACGCGATTGCCTTTGCCCGGAAACTGCTGGCCGATGGCGGCCCGCTGCTGCGCGTGCGCGACCGGCAGGACAAGGTCGAACCCTATCGCGGGAAGGGCGAAATCTACGCCGACTACCTCAAGAAGAACGCCCGCCAGTGGCGCGGGTTCAAGGCGCCCTACAACATCGTCAAGGCGATCGAGGCCGCCGCCGAACTGGATTTCGACGCCGGCATCCAGCGCGAGCGCGAGCTGTTTGGCGAGTTGATCGCCAGCACCGAAAGCGCGGCGCAGCGCTATTACTTCTTCGCCGAGCGCGAAGCGGCCAAGGTGCCAGACCTGCCACGCGATACCGCGACCCTGCCGGTCAAGTCGGTCGGCGTGATCGGCGCAGGGACCATGGGCGGGGGGATCGCGATGAACTTTCTCAACGCCGGGATCCCCGTGACGCTGGTGGAGCGCGAGCAGGCGGCATTGGACCGCGGGCTCTCCGTGATCCGCAAGAACTACGAGGCGAGCGCGGCCAAGGGGCGGATGACCGCGGAGCAGGTCGAAGCGCGCATGGCGCTGGTCACCCCGGCGCTGGACCTGTCCGCATTGGGCCAGGCGGACCTGATCATCGAAGCCGTGTTCGAGGGCATGGGGATCAAGCGCGACGTGTTCGCCCAGCTTGACCGGATCGCCAAGCCCGGCGCGGTGCTGGCCAGCAACACCTCGTTCCTCAACCTCGATGAAATCGCCGCCGCCACCAGCCGCCCGGACAGCGTGATCGGGCTGCACTTCTTCTCGCCCGCCAATGTCATGCGGCTGCTGGAGATCGTGCGCGGGGCGAAGACCAGCAACGAAGTGCTGGCCACCGCGCTGGCGCTGTCGCGGACCATTGCCAAGGTTCCGGTGGTCAGCCGGGTCGGCCACGGCTTCATCGCCAACCGGGTGATGAGCCCGCGCAGCCAGCAGGCGATGCAGCTGGTGCTGGAAGGGCCGAGCCCGCAGGACATCGACGCCGCGATCTATGGCTATGGCTTTGCCATGGGACCGTTCGCGATGGGCGACCTGGTGGGGCTGGATGTGATCGGGCGCGGCTCGAACGAGCGGACGTTGCAGGGCGATCTCGTCAAGCTGGGGCGGCTCGGCCAGAAGTCGGGCGGCGGCTTCTATGACTATGACGAGGCGCGCAAGGCCAGCCCCAGCGCGGCCGCCGCGCAGGTCATCGCCGATTTCGCGGCTTACAAGGGCATCGCCAACAAGGGCCCGCTCAGCGCCGAGGCAATCGTCGCGCGGCTGCTCTACCCGGTGGTCAACGAAGGCGCAAAGGTGCTGGAAGAAGGCATCGCGATCCGCGCCAGCGACATCGATGTGGCTTGCATCCTGGGCTACAACTGGCCGGTCTATACCGGCGGGCCGATGTTCTGGGCCGATACGGTGGGCCTGGCCAAGGTGGTCGAAGGGCTGACCGCGATGGGCATCCAGCCGGCCAAGTTGCTGGCCGACAAGGCCGCAAGCGGCGGCAGCTTCACCCGCGGCTGAGCCTGTGCCGCACTGCCTGCCGCTGCTCGTCGTCCCCGGGATACTCGAGGACACGGCCAGCTGGCAGGCGGCGCTGGCCCCGCTGGGGCGCGTTGTAATCGCGCTGCCCAACCACGGCGAAAGCATTGCCGACATGGCCGCCAGCATGGTGGAGCGCGCCCCGCCGCGCTTTGCCCTGCTGGGCCATTCGCTCGGCGGCTATGTGGCCCAGCAGATCGCCCTGACCGCCCCGGACCGTGTGGCAGCCCTGGCGCTCGTCTCCACCTCGGCGCGGGCCGAAACCCCGGAGTCGCGCGAGCGGCGCGGCGCGCTGGTCACGGCGGCGCGGGCCGATTTCCCCGCCGTGGTCGCACAGCTGGCCCGCGCGGCGCTGGCAAGGGACAAACGCGCGGCGCACATTGCCGGGCTGACCGCGATCATGCTGGCGGGCGGGGTGGAGCGCTTTGCCCGCGAACAGCAGGCCGCCGCCAGCCGTCCGATGTTTGCGGGGCGGCTGGGCGGGATCACCTGCCCGGCGCTGGTGGTGACCGGCGATGCGGACGCGGTGATCGATCCCGCCGCATCGGCAGAGCTGGCCGCCGAACTGCCCGCCGCACAGCTGGTGCGGATCGAACACTGCGGGCACATGCCGCAACTGGAGCGGCCCGATGCGCTGCTTGCCGCGCTGCGCGGCTGGCCCGGGGCGGAAACGGCCTCCTAACCCGGCCTAGGGGTTTGGCCAGAGCGCGCCCTGGCCCGAAGCGGCAAGGCGGCCCGGGCCATGATGCTCCCTTTCGTTGGGGGGTATTGCGGCCATGCACTTGCCGAACTTGTATCGCCATGCGCGCCGGGGGGCGGCGCTGGCCGGATTTGCCGCGCTGATCGCCGCGCCGCCGGCCCAGGCGCGCGACGGGCTGGACCTGTCGCTGGGCTATGTCGCCGACCTGTCGGTCACTGCATCGGGCGGGGCGGACCAGCGGCTGCGCTATCTCGACAACCTGGAAGTGGCGTTCGACGCCGATCTGGGGCCGCTCGCCGGACTGGACGGGGTGCAGCTGCACATCGGCGTGCTCAACAACCTGGGCGCCCGGCCCAACGATGGCGCGCTGAGCCTGCAGGGCGTGGACAACATCGAGGTGCCCGAAGCATCCCCGCACCTGTTCGAAGCCTGGGCGCAGCAGCAGCTGGGCAAGGCTTCGCTGCGCCTTGGGCTGTATGATCTCAACAGCGAATTCTATGCCAGCGAAAGCGCCGGCCTGCTGATCGCGCCGCCGTTCGGGATCGGTTCGGAACTGGCGGCCAGCGGCCCGGCGGGGCCGTCGATCTTCCCGTCCTCGGCGCTGGCGGCGCGGCTGCGGATCGATCTGGGCGCTGGTCATGGCTATGCCCAGGCCGCCGTGCTCAACGCCCGGGCACAGACCCTGGGCGATCCGGGCGGGGTCGACCTGTCGTTTGATGACGGGCTGATCGTGATCGGTGAGGCCGGCGTGGGCAAGCGGCTGCGCGTCGGGCTGGGGGGCTGGACCTATACCCGCCCGCGCGATGCGCTGTTCGCGCTCGACGCCCAGGGCCAGCCGCTGCGCCAGCGCCCCGCCGGGGTCTATGGCCTGGTCGAGGCGCAACTGGCCCAGGGCGGGCCGCGCGCGGTCACCCTGTTCCTGCGCGGCGGCGCGGCGCGGGGCCAGACCCAGCCGTTCGGCCATTCGCTCCAGGCCGGGGTGCTGGTCAGCCCGGCGCTGATCGGGCGGGATGACAGCGCCTTTTCGATCGGCTTTCACCGCGCCGGCACATCGGCCGATTTTCGCGCCGCGCAAACCGTGCTGGGCGAGCCGGCCTGGCACAGCGAAAGCGTGGTCGAGGTGACCTATGCCGATGCGCTGACCCCGTTCCTGACCGTGCAGCCCGATCTGCAATGGATCGAGCAGCGCGGCGCGGGCGGGGCCATGCGGCGCGTGGTTCACGCCACCTTGCGCCTGTCCTTCGCCTTCTGAACGGTAAGGAACCGGCCGGGCGCTGTCCCGTTTGGACACGCGGCCGAAGCCGCGCTGGCCAGTCCCGCCGCATGTGCTATCGCCAGGGTCCTGATCGACCCCCTTGGCGCGGAGCGTGCTGCGATGACCCTGTTGGCCCCCCTGTTCCTGATCCTGGCCGCCCCGGTGGCCGATGCCCCGCTGCCGGCCCCGCAGGACCGGGCCCGGGCCGCCGCGCTGTGCCTGGCCGAGGCGCTGCCGGGCGGGGCGCAGGTCCATGCCGCCGCCGATGGCAGCTACCGCGTCACCCGCTTTTCCCCCCGCCGCGCCCCGGCGCGCTGGACGGTCAGCGAAGGCGTCCACGGCGTGACCATCGCCGCGCGCGGCGCGCCGGCCGGGCTGGACCGCGCGCTGCGCCGCCGCTGCGCGGGCTGATCCCGGCTGACGGGGCGGGGCGTTTCGGGTTGAAAAGCGCCCGGATGTCGTCAATCCTGCGCCTGAACCGGCTCCTGGCCCGGCTCTGAGCGCACGCGGAGGGTAAGCCCCATGTCGAAAGTCAATGCACTGCACCACATTGCGATTTCGACCGGCGACATCAAGCAGCAGATCGAATTCTTCTCGGACGTGCTCGGGATGGAACTGGTGGCGCTCTACTGGATGCACGGCGTCGAAGGCGCCTGGCATGGCTTCATGCGGCTGGGGGATGCGGCGGTGGCTTTCGTCTTCGTCAAGGCCAACACCACCAAGCAGACCGTGATCGGCCAGACCCACGCCGGCAATGGCGGCGGGCCATCGGCGCCGGGGACGATGCAGCACCTGGCGCTCAACGTCTCGACCATGGCCGACCTGCTGGCGATGCGCGACCGCATCCGGTCGCGCGGCGTACCGGTGTTCGGCCCGCTGCGGCACGGGTTCTGCACCTCGATCTATTTTGCGGGACCCGAAGGGCTCTCGCTCGAACTTTCGACCAGCGACGGGTGCGAGCATCCGCTTGACCTCGATGGCACCTGGATCGACCCGGAAGTGGTCAGCCTGGCCGGGATCAGCGAAAGCGAGCTGGCCAGCTACATGAACCCGGCGCCCTATGCCGATCAGGGCGGTGCGGTGCCGCAGCCCGCATACGATCCCCAGCGGCCGCATATGGTCTATCCTTCAGAGGTTTACGAGCGCATGCTGGCAACCCCGGACGAGGTGATGACGCGCAAGGGCAGCATCACCACGCCGCCAGCGAAGTAAGGATCGCCAACAACGCTTGAGTAGGGCGGACCTTTGCGGTTATCGCAGCGCCGATTGAGAGGCACTGCGGACATGGCGAAGTTCACGATTAATGGCGAAGCTGCATCGATGGACGTCGATCCGGCCATGCCGATCCTGTGGGTGGTACGCGAGCGGCTGGGGCTGACCGGCACCAAGTTCGGCTGCGGCGCGGCGCTGTGCGGGGCCTGCACGGTCCATCTCGATGGCCAGCCGGTGCGCAGCTGTTCCACCGCGATTGCCGAAGCCGAAGGCAAGGCGATCACCACGATCGAAGGCGTCGCCGGTCCTGAAGGGGAACTGAGCAAGGTCCAGCAGGCCTGGATCAGCGAGCAGGTGCCGCAGTGCGGCTATTGCCAGTCCGGCCAGATCATGGCCGCGACCGCGCTGCTCCGCGACAATCCCCGGCCCAGCGATGCCGAAATCGACGCGGCCATGGCCGGCAACATCTGCCGCTGCGGCACCTATGTCCGCATCCGCCGCGCGATCAAGGTGGCGGCGGGACTAGAACCGGCCAAGGGCGCGCAAGGCGTCGCTGGAGGGCAGGCATGAACGACATGACCAAGCCGCCGCGCAGCCGCGCGGCCAAGTGGACCCGTCGCGGCTTCATCGGCGCCGGGGTGCTGGCGGGCAGCGCGCTGGTGATCGGTGTCGGCGTGCGGCCCGGCAATCCGGTGGGCAAGCTTGGCCCGGTGGTGGCCGGCGGCAAGGGCGAGCAGCTGATCAACAGCTGGCTCAAGATCGATGCCGATAACATTGTCACCGCGATCGTGCCGCATTGCGAAATGGGCCAGGGCGCCCATTCGGTGCTGGCGCAGATGCTGGCGGATGAACTCGATGCCGACTGGTCGCTGGTCCGGGTGATGCAAGCCCCGGCTGACGGCAGCTACGTTGTTCCCGATGCGATCCGCGCTTTCGTTGCCCCCGGCACGCTCGATGCGCCGGACTGGCTTGAGCCGACTTGGAACGGCCTGTTCACCCGGATCGCGCGCCTGGCCGATGCCATGATTACCGGCGGCAGTTCGTCGATCCGCAGCACCGGGCAGCACACCATGCGCATCGCCGGCGCGGCGGCTCGGCAGATGCTGATCGGCGCGGCGGCCAAGGAATGGGGCGTGCCGGCGGCGGAAATCACCGCGGCTAATAGCATGCTCTCGCACAAGGCCTCGGGCCGTTCGGCGCCGTTCGCCAAATTTGCCGCGGCAGCAGCCGAACAGGACATGCCGCAAACCCCGGTGCTCAAGCAGCCGAAGGATTACCGGCTGATGGGCACCGATGCCCCGCGCATCGACATCCCGGCCAAGGTGAACGGCACCGCCAGTTTCGGGATCGACGCCAAGGTCCCCGGCGAAACGATGAGCTATGCCGCCGTGCGCCGCGTGCCGGTGCCCGGCACCCGCGTGGCGAAGATGGACGCGGCCCAGGCCAAGGGCATGCCCGGCGTGCTGCAGATCCTCAACATGGGGGATTTCATCGCTGTCGTGGCTGATAGCTATTGGCAGGCCCAGCAGGCGCTGAACGCGATTTCCGCCGAATATACCAAGGCCGAAAGCCCGGTCCGGTCGAGCGCCAACCAGTTCGCCCAATTTGCCGCAGTGCTGGACAAGGCCGGCGAAAGCGGCGGCAAGGCGGTGGTCACCCGGGGCGATGCCAAGGCGGCGCTGGCCGGTGCGGCGAAGCGGATCACCGCCGAATATCAGGCGCCCTATCTCGCCCACGCGCCGCTCGAACCGATGAACGCGACTGTCCGGGTCAAGGACGGGCGCTGCGAGATCTGGACCAGCACCCAGGTGCCGCTGATGGCGCGCAGCGCCGCGGCCAAGGCGCTGGGGCTGTCGGCGGATGACGTGACCGTCCATCACCCCATGCTGGGCGGCGGGTTCGGTCGGCGGCTGGAAGTTGACTATGTCGTCATGGCCGCCCGGATCGGCCAGGCCACCGGCTTCCTGGTCAAGATGATCTGGTCGCGCGAGGAAGACCTGCAAAAGGGCCTGTTCCGCTGCGCCGACCTGAACCGCATCGCCGGCGGGCTGGATGACCAGGGCCGACTGGTCGCCTACAGCAGTGTCTTTACCCAGCGCCACGACCCGGCGGATGCCTGCGACTGCGCGTTCTACGACATTCCCAACAAGTCGATCCGCCATGCGGAATCCGATCTGCATTTGCCCTTCGCGGCGTTCCGCTCGGTCGATCACAGCCAGCAGGCGTTCTTCATCGAAAGCTTCATCGACGAGGCCGCCCACGCCGCTGCGCGCGATCCGCTGGCGTTTCGCCTCGCCATGCTGGACCAGTCCCCGCGCCACAAGGCGGTGCTGGAAAAGGCCGCCGCCATGGCCGGCTGGGGCACCCGGCCCGCCGCAGGACATGGCCGGGGCCTGGCGCTGGTCGAGAGCTTCGGCACGATCGTCGCCGAAGTGGTCGAAGTGGATATGACCAAGGGCAAGCCGCGCCTGACCAACGTGTGGTGCGCCGCCGATCCGGGCTTCGCGATGAACCCCGACGGGTTCCGCAACCAGATGGAAGGCGGGATCGTCTTCGGGCTGACCGCGGCCCTGTATGGCGAAATCTCGCTCAAGGACGGCGCGGTCGAGCAGAGCAACTTCCACGACTACCAGATGGTGCGGATGGATGAATGCCCGGCCATCGCGGTCGAAATCATCAACGGCGATCACCAGAAGCTGGGCGGCGCGGGCGAACCGGGCCTGCCGCCGATTGCCCCGGCGCTGGCCAACGCCGTGTTCGCCGCCACCGGCCAGCGCATCCGCGCGCTGCCGCTGGCCAAGCACTTCGCCTGAACCGGGAGCGAGAGACCATGCACCGTTCCGCTGCAATTCCCGCTACCGCCCTCGCGCTGATCCTCGCGGGCTGCGGGTCGAAGGCCGAAGCCCCGGTCGAACAGATCGTGGTGCGCCAGCCCGGCCAGGCCGCTGCGCCCGCGCCAGCCGCCGCCGCTCCTGCCGCCGGTGACCTGGTGGCCGCCGGCAAGGCCGCCTTCGCCGTCTGCGCCGCCTGCCATTCGGTTGAGCCGGGCGGCGCTTCGGGCATCGCCCCCAACCTGCACGGCGTGGTCGGCCGGGCCGCCGGCACGCTGGCGGGGTTCACCTATTCCAAGGCCATGACCGGTTCCGGCATCACCTGGAGCGAAGCGGAACTGCAAGCCTTCCTCGCCAATCCCTCGGCCAAGGTCCCCGGCACCGCGATGGCGGCGGGCCAGGTGGCCGATCCCCAGCGCCGCGCCGCGATTGCCGCCTATCTGGCCAGCCTGAAGAACTGATCCCGCTGCCGGCATGGACCAGCGCAGGATCTTCCGGTTCCTGACCGAGCAGATGGCCGCCGGTCAGCGCTGCGTGCTGGTCACCGTGCTGGCGGTCGAAGGCAGCGCGATGCGAAACCCCGGCGCGCACATGGCGGTGTGCGAGGACGGCAGCTTCGTCGGCTCGCTTTCGGGCGGCTGCATCGAGAACGCCGTGCTGGCCGAGTCCCGCGACACACTCAAGGCCGAGGCGGCGCGGATCGTCCGGTTCGGCGCAGGCTCGCCCTATCTCGATATCCGCCTGCCCTGCGGGGGCGGGCTCGACCTTCATTTCCAGCCGCTGGCCGATGGGCAAATCGCAGCTGACTGCCTCGCCGCGATCATGGCCCGCCACCCCTATACGGTCAGCATCGGCCCGCACGGCGCCGCCTGCCTGGCGGGCTGGGATCCGGCGCCGTTCGATCCGGCTGCGGGCACCGCCCGCTTCGGCCATTTTCCCCAGGCCCGGCTGATGCTGGTCGGCCACGGCGAAGGGCTGAGCGCGCTGACGCTGCTGGCCCAGTCGATGGCGCTGGATGTCGCCGTGCTGACCCCGGACGAGCGCGCGCTTGACCGGCTGCAGGGGCGCGGCTTTCCGGTCATGCGACTGGCCCGCACCACCGATACCCATTTGCTGCGCAGCGATCCGTGGACCGCCATCGTCTTCCTGTTCCACGACCACGATTGGGAAGTGGCGTTGCTGAAGAGGGCGTTCGAGCTGCCGCACTTCTACATCGGCGCCATGGGCGGGCGGCGGGCCCATGCGGCGCGCTGCGAAGCGCTGCGGGCGGCGGGCGTTGCCGCCAGCGCGCTTGCCACGCTGCACGCCCCGATCGGCCTGTTCCATTCCTCGCGCGATCCCGACACGCTGGCGCTGTCCACCCTGGCCGAGATCGTCCAGACCTACCAGGCCGCCGATTTCGGACCGGCCCTTGGCTGAGGGCGCGCGCTATGCGGCCGCGGTGCTGGCGGCCGGGCAATCGCGCCGGTTCGGGCCTGCCGACAAGCTGGCGGCCAGCTTCCGGGGCCAGCGACTGGGGGAACTGGCCTGCCAGACCCTCGCCGGGCTGGACTTCGCCCAGCGCTGGGTCATCGCCGCGCGGGCCGATCACCCCTGCGCCCCGGGCTGGGAGGGGGCCGGCTTTACCCTGTCGGTAAATGCAAATGCCGCATCGGGCATGGGCAGTTCGGTCGCGCTGGCGGCCAGGCTGGCGCTGGAGGCACAGGCTGACGGCCTGCTGATCGCCCTGGCCGACATGCCACTGGTCCCCGCCGACCATTTCCGCGCCCTGATCGCCCGCGCCGCCGCGCTCGGCCCGGCGGCCATTGTTGCCTCATCAGCCAATGGCCTGCGCCTGCCTCCGGCCCTGTTCGGCCGCGACCATCTGCCCGCGCTGGCAGCGCTCACCGGCGATGCAGGCGCCCGCGCACTGCTGCACCAGGCCGAACCGATCATCTGCGCGCCCGAGTTGTTGATCGACATCGACGATGAGCAAGCGCTCAGCCAAGCGGCGTCAATGGCAGATCGCGGCTAGCGCGCCTGCAAACGGCGCACAATTTCCAAAGCATGATGGCGGAGACGGAGGCCGCAAGGGTGCTAAGCTAAGAATGTGATATAACGTTGAAATTTGAAATATGTCGCATGCCGCCCCCACACTCAACCCCCACCGCGCCAAAAATTGCAGATGTCCGCTTCGTTCGACGGTCCGGAATGGCAAGTTTCGGCTCAGAACTGATCGGAGTTGCCGTTCATCTATCTTGGTGGCGCTTATGTGTCGCCAGCAGTTGCTTGGCGACGTGAAGTCTTCCCAACCTGCTACAAGTTATGCGCCGTCTAGCCTAAGGAAACGTGATGAGCCGCGACATGTCTGGAATGCGATTCGTCGAAGGCGGTGCCTTCACGATGGGGTCGGAAGCCTTCTACCCCGAGGAACGCCCCTTGCGGCAGGTTGCTGTCGACGGATTCTGGATTGACGAGGCACCCGTGACCAACCGCGACTTCGCCCGCTTTGTCGAGGCGACGGGGCACAGGACTGTTGCGGAGATCGCTCCCGATCCGAAGGATTACCCGGGGATGGACCCCGCAATGGCCAAGGCCGGGTCGCTGGTCTTCACGAAGACGGCGGGGCCGGTGCCGTTGACGGACTATCACTTGTGGTGGAGCTTCACTTTTGGCGCGGACTGGCGGCATCCCTATGGGCCGGACAGCGATCTCGACGCGCTAGACCTCTGGGATCACCCAGTGGTCCACGTCGCCTGGGGCGATGCTGCGGCCTATGCCAGGTGGGCGGGCAAGGATTTGCCGACCGAAGCGGAGCACGAATTTGCCGCCCGCGGCGGGCTCGAACGCAAGGAGTTCGCCTGGGGCGACGAACTGGCACCTGGTGGGCAGATGATGGCCAATTACTGGCAGGGGCTGTTCCCGTTTTCCAACACGCTCGATGACGGCTGGGAACGGACTTCGCCGGTGCGAACCTTTCCGCCGAACGGTTACGGGCTTTACGATATGGTGGGCAATACCTGGGAGTGGACCTCGGACTGGTGGGCTGAAAATCCTTCCAGGGGCCTGAAGGCAAAGGAATCAGGCCAGTCATGCTGCGCGGCAAAGAACCCGCGCGGCGGAACGCTGAAGGGCAGTTTCGATCCTTCTCAGCCGCAGGTCCGCATTGGGCGCAAGGTGATCAAGGGCGGCTCGCACCTCTGCGCACTCAACCATTGCCAGCGCTTCCGTCCCGCCGCGCGGCACCCGGAGATGGTCGATACGTCCACCAGCCATATCGGCTTCAGGTGCGTCGTCAGGTCCGGCAAATCTGCACGCCGGTGAACCTGATCAGACAACCGCTCCGCACCTCAATCAAAACGCGATCGCGGTGATAACCATTCTTGCTGACTGCGTTTGACCTTGCCAATCGGTCCGCAGGATCGATCCGCCGCGTTCGGGCGAAACGTCCGGCCAATAGTCGCCTGCCGTACGTGGGATCGTTCTGCGGCTCAATCCACGGCATTGACGTTGCGACCGCAGCCGGCGACCGTTGCTGGCAGAGCCGGATCGGTTGAAGTTTCCCCGGCGCACCAGGGGAAGCGCGTGGGATCGAGCGGCCCATCTCCCCGGGTATCGAGCACGCGCTGCAGGGCATCGCGGTGGGCGCGTTCCGCCTTGGTCGCCGGATCTAGCGGGGTTTCCTCTCCGGTCGCCGGATTCAGCGCGACATAGCGACCGTCCCCATAAAGCTTGCGAGTCTCATCGAAGACGAAGCGCGCCGGCCGGTTGACCCAGCGCGGGGCATAGTGTTCGAAAATCCACGGACGGGCGCTGGCCTTGCTGCCCCGAACCACAGGCCATTGGCTGACCCCGTCGAGCCCAGGAAAGGCTTTCAGTCCGGTCGCTTCGGCCATGGTCGGCAGGACGTCCACGAAATCGAGGAGTCCGCTGCGCCGAACCCCTGCCGGAACCTTGCCCGGCCAGCGCACGATCATCGGAACGTGTGTGCCATTCAGCGTTGGCAACCCTTTTCCGCCTTTCACGCTCACGCCGCCGCGCACGTTGACGATCAGTTGCGAGGTGCCGTTGTCTGCCGTGAAGATCACAAGCGTGTTGTCATCGATGCCCAGGTCGTGAAGGCGGGTCATCACCGTGCCCACCAGCCGGTCGAGATAGGCCACCATGCCGCCAAACTTCTGCTGCGGTCCCTTGGCGTCAAGCGTTGCCGGGGTGACCACAAATGGATCGTGGGGCAGGACCATCGGATAATAGAGGAAGAACGGGCGATCCTTGTTGCGCGACAGGAAATCCAGCGCGAAATCGTTCATCAGGTCGGGGCCAAAGCCCTCCTCATTGATCTTGGGCAAGCCGTTCAATGACAGGGTCGGTCCCCAGTATCGCGAACCTTTCTGCGTGCCCGCGCGCTCTTGCCAAAGTAACGATTCATCAAAGCCCGCGCCCTTGGGCGTGATCCCGGTCAGCCCGTCGAAGCCGTTGCCGCCCAGCTGCCACTTGCCGACGATGCCGGTGGTATAGCCCGCTTCCTTGAACATGTGGGCAAAGGTGCGCGCATTGGGCGCGAGGTAGCCGAACGCGTCATAGTTCTTCGCATTCTCGATGCCGGTCATCAGCCGGGTTCGACTGGGCGAACACAGCGGCGTGGAATGGGCATTGTCGAAAGTCGCGCCCTGGCTGGCGAGCCGCGCGATGTTCGGGGTGGGGTTGGCCCCGCCATAAACGCTGAAGCCTTCCACCCCCACGTCGTCGGCAAGGATCAAGATGACGTTCGGTGCGCGCGCCGGAACGGGCACTACGGCTGCGGGGGGAGCCTTAGCCATGACGGTAGGCGCAATCGATGCGGCGAGCGCGAGCGCGGCCGTGGCGATCAGTCCCTTGCGAAGCGCTGTCCTGCTCATGCCGTGGGTTCCTCAGGGCTGCTGGTTGTTGGGGTTGTTGGGGTTGGTCGGCCCGCCACGCTTGAAGAATGCTTCAAGATCGAAAATCGGCTTGTAGGGATCATAAGTCCCTTCGATGACCTGCACGAGATAGAGCGCTGCGCGGGGAATATATTCTCCCCGAAGGCTGGTCAGCGGTTTCAGCACCGGCAGGGCCGGCGCGGCGGCCATGCCCATGCGGGTCAGGACATTGAGCGATTGCAGCCGGACCGGATCGGGAAATGCGGAGTCCAGCAATGCCGTCAGTGCAGTCAGCCCCTCCGCGGTCGCTCCAGAACGCCACAGTGCTTCTGCTGCCGCAACGCGCACCTGCGGCGAAGGGTCGGCGAGCGCCGCGCGCAAGCGCGGCTGGGCCGATTGCGCACCGGCGCCCAGGATCGCCAGTCCAGTCGCGCCCCAATAGCGCACCACTTCGTTGGAATTGCCCAGCGCTTTTGCCAGCAGGCCCAACTTGCGCGGATCGCGCCGCGCGGCGGCCTGGGCTAGCACCATGATCCGGCGCAGGGGATAGGCGCCCTTGGCACGGCTGGCGACGTAGCCTTCATGCACCGATCCTTCGGGAATGAAGCCGTTATCGTTGATCCGCAGCATGTGCGCATCGAGTGCGCGCCGCATCGCGTTCAACCGTGTGCGGTGCCCGGGGCTTTCAGCGAGATTTTCGAGTTCGTCAGGATCGTTCTTCAGGTCGTAGAGCTCTTCGTAGGCGCGCTCCTCGAAAAAGCGGCTCTGCTCGGCATTGAGCTTGCCGTCGAGCCGCAGCCTGTCGAGATCCTGATAGCCGCGCGCCAGCCAGGCGAACGATACATTCTGCCCCGCCGGGATATGCGGCAGGTAATTGCGGATATAGCGAAAGCGCCCGTCAGTGACGGTGCGGACGAAATCATATCGCTCGTCCATGCGGTTGCGCATTCCGAAGGCGAAGCGACCCGGCTTGGCCGCGTCCCGGCCCATCAACGCCTTTCCCTGCATCGTCGGCGGAATCGGTACGCCGGCCAGCGAAAGCACAGTCGGCGCCAAATCTATGAAGCTGGCCGGGGCCGTTACCCCGCTGCCGACGCCCAGCGGTGCAAGGTGCGCCCATTTCTGCGGCACCCTTGCGATCAGCGCGCAGCGCAGACCTTCGTCGAAGCAGAACCGCTTGGACCGGATCAGTACGCCGCCATTGTCGGAATAGTAGAAAACAATGGTATCTTCGGACAGACCCGCCGCATCAAGTTCGGCGAGCAGTATGCCGACCTGCCCGTCCATGATCTCCATGCGGTTGTAGTAGCTGGAAATGTCCTGCCGTACGCCGGGCGTATCGGGCATATAGGCCGGCACCCGCACCTGCTGGGGCTTTACTGAGCCGGTGGTGGGCTTGAAATTCTGCGATTCGTGCGTGGACATCAGGTTGAAGACGGCCATAAACGGCTGCCCTGCCGGGCGGTTCTTCCAGTGCGCCTTCGCGCTGCTGTCATTCCAGATCGCAGCGGGATCGATGTCGCAGTTGTAATCGGTCTTGGCGTTGTTGGTGACATAGTATCCGGCTTTGCGAAGCAGCTCGGGATAGGTCGGCAAAAGGCCCGCAGCCTTGGCGTTGGCGCGCATGTGCTGTGCGGGAGAGCAGCTTTCCGGCAGGACTCCGGTCAAGATGCCGAACCGCGACGGCGCGCAGACCGGGGCGTTGGAATAGGCGTTGCGATAAAGAATGCCGCCGCGCGCCAGCCGGTCGATATTCGGTGTCCGGGCGAGCTTGTCGCCATAGGCGCCGATGAAGGGATTGTTATCCTCGCTGACGATCCACACGATGTTCGGCCGGGCAGCGCTGGCGGCGCTTGCGGCCCCGCCCAGCAGCGGCATTGCGCCAACTGCTGCTGCTCCGGTCAGCGCGGCGCGGCGCGTGGACTTCCAGCCAGAGCCCTGGTTCATGGGTCCATCCTCTTGCAAATCACCAGCCCGCCGAGGCCGTCTCCGCCGCCACCGGCAGCAGGCTGACCGGGTCTGGCCGAGGCACCGGGGAAACCGGGCATGCATTTGCGCACGGAATCATAGGGAAGCGCTGCGGTCCGTTTCTCGACCGGCCCGGCGGGAAGCATCGCCTTCAGCTTTGCCACGACCGGCGCATAGTGCGGATTGGCGGCCAGGTTCTTCTGCTCGCGCGGATCGTTGTCGTGGTCATAGAGTTCGCTGCCCAGCTTGCCCTCTTCCCAGTCGGTATAGCGCCAGCGCTCGGTGCGCACCGACCGCCCACCGCGCACCTGCGAGAAAGCGGGGCGGTCCCATTGGCGGTCAGGCTTTGCGAGCAGCGGCTTGAGGCTGACGCCCTCGTTGCGCGAATAGGCGGGCAGACCTGCGAGATCGACGAGCGTCGGGAAGATGTCGAGCATTTCCACCGTGCGCGGTGACTTGCCACCCGCCTTGGATGTGCCAGGCGCGCGGATGATCAGCGGCACGCGGTTCGCTTCGTCCCACAGGATGTTTTTCATCCACTGCCCGTGCTCGCCCAGCAGGTAGCCGTGATCGCTGGTGAAGACGACGATGGTGTTCTTCTCGAGCCCCAGCCGCTTGAGTTCGCGCAGCACCCGGCCGACCTGCGCATCCATGAAGCTTGTCGAGGCGGAATAGGCTCGAATGATCTGCTGCTGCTGCGCCTCCGTCATGCCGAAATTGTCGGGTTTCCAGGCTTTCGTATAGTCAGGCACCGCAGCGAGCGAGGCGGGTGTTTCCTGCGCGATCCTCATTTTCGCGAGCGGATAGGGCTTGAAGTATCTTGCCGGGGCAACCAGCGGCACGTGCGGGCGGTAGAACCCGACGGCAAGGAAGAACGGCTGGCCAGACTTGGCGCCGGATTGCAGCATCGAGATTGCCTCTGCCGCCACCTTGCCGTCGGTCTGATCGCCATCGGCGCCGTCATCCTCCAGCCAGGCCATGGCCGACCCATAGGGAATGCCGGGGGTGGCATTGCGCAGTGCGCCGGCTTCGGCATCGCGGTCGCGCCCGCGTGGATTGCTCACCGCGTCCCATGATTGCGGATCGTCGGGCCCGCCTGTGCCGATGTCTCCCGGAACGCCTTGGTGAAAGATCTTGCCCACCCGCGTGGTTCGATAGCCATGGGTACGAAAGTATTCGGGCAGGGTCTGGATATCGGGCAGCGCGCGGCGGAACGGCGTGTTGAGATCTGTCACCCGCGTCGTATTCGGGCGGGTTCCGGTGAGGAACGAGGCACGGCTCGGGCCGCACCATGGAAACTGGGTAAAGGCGCGCTGGAACTGTACGCCCGACCTTGCCAGCGCATCGATCGATGGTGTCTGCACCGGCGCTCCGTAAGTGCCGAGCCGGGGCGCCAGGTCATCCGCGATGATAAACAGAACATTGGGCCGCGCCGATTGCACGGCTTGCGGTGCGGGCTGGGCAGGGGTCTTTGCCAGCAGCGGTGCCGGAACGAGCGACAGGGCGGCGCAGGCCATTGAAAGGGCGGAAATGGCTCGGCGCATCATGGATACTCCCTGCTTGATACGGGTGGTGGCCGCAGGTGTTCAGGGATCGGCTGGCGCTCGCCGCTGTCATCGAAACGTTCGCGCACGCGCATGAATTCGGGTGCCTCGGCCAGCGGAGGATTGGAGTACTTGCGTGCCTCGCGCCACCACAGGCGTTTGAGCTCTTCCAGCTTGTCCGGATAGACCTTGGCAAGATCGGTCGATTCCGAGAAATCCGCCTGCGTATCGTAAAGTTGCCAGACATCGCTGTCGAAGTCGGTCATCTGCTTGTGGACAGCGACTGCTCGCCACCTGCCCTGGCGGATTGCGCGGTTGGCGCGCAGTTCGAAGTACTGCACGTTGCGTGGATCTGGGGCCTTGGCCGAAGCGAAGGTGCGGGCGATGGATTTGCCGGCGACCGGGATTTCGGTGCTGCCCTCGACCTTGTCGGGAAAGCGCGTTCCGGCTGCCTCGGCAAGCGTTGGCGCAATGTCGATCACGTCGATCGCCTGCTCCCGGATAGCTCCGCCATCGCGGATCTTCCTGGGCCAGGAAACGATCATCGGCGTGCGCACTCCGCCCAGCTGCGGCCACACCTTGTATCGCCGGAAGGGCGTGGATCCCAGCATGGCCCAGGGGCGCTGGTATTCGGACTGGGTCTTGTCCGTGCCCAGCTCGTCAAGACGCGCCAGCATCTGTTCAGGGGTCAGCGTGTTGGGGCGGTAAAGCCGTTCGAAGGCACCCTTCTGTCCGGCTTCGGACGCGGCGCCATTGTCGCTCATCAGCACGATCAGCGTATTGTCGAATCGGCCGGTGTCCTTGAGGTGCTTGACGAGGCGGCCGATCTGCTCGTCGGTATGGGTGATAAAGCCGGCATAGGTCGCCATGAAGCGGGCAAACACCGTGCGCTCGGTCGGCGTCAGATCTGCCCAGGCACGATCGCCCGGGTTGCGCGCGGGAAGCAAGGTATTTGCAGGGACGACGCCCTGTACTTTCAGCCGGGCCAGGCGATCCTCGCGCATGGCATCCCAGCCTTTTGCATAGACGCCGTCATAGGCATCGATGTAGCGGCGCGGCACTTGGATCGGCGAATGTCCCGCGCCATAGGCGAGATAGACGAAGCGCGGTGCATCCTTTGCGGTCTGGCGGGCGGGCAGTGCGGCAATGGCACGGTCGGTAATATCCTCGGAGAAGTGATACCCTTCGACTTTGGGCGAAGGAATGCGCCGGTTGCCCTCGATCAGGTCGGGGTGGAACTGGTCGGTCCAGCCGAGGAAAAAGCCATAGAAACTGTCGAAGCCGCGCTGTAGCGGCCAGGACGCGTTGCGGCCGGGTGATCCGTCTTCCTGTTCGGGCGCGAGATGCCACTTGCCGAAGCCATGGGTGGCGTAACCCGCGCGGTGCAGGACCTGCGCGATTGTCTGGGCATTGGCGGCAAGCTCACCCCGGTCGCGGGTTATGTCTTGCGGGTTCAGCCGCATGGCCGGGAGATCGGCCATGCGCACTGTTTGCGGATTGCGACCGGTGAGCAGGGCAGCGCGTGTCGGCGAACAGACCGCCTTGGTATCGAACCGGTTGAAGCGCAGCCCGCGCGCGGCAAGGGCATCGATGTTGGGCGTGCGGATTTCCGAACCGAAGGCGCCAAGGTCGGAAAATCCGACGTCATCGAGCACGATCACAAGGATGTCCGGCCTTTCTGCCTTGGCCAAAGTCGGGCTTGCCGCCGCCAGCACCGTACCCGATGCCAGCGCAGCAAGCGTGCGCACGAACCTGGATCTTTGCATGATCTTCCTGCCGGCCACTCTGCTTTCTCCCACCGTCGGTCTGCGGCGAGGGCGAGGGTGAGTCAAGCAAAATATTTAGCGCTAAACCAACTTTGCCGGTCAGGTGACATCAGGCGCCGGGAGGGGCGGTCGAATCCCGGATGACCAGCCGGTATTCCAGCTCGTCGGTACGCGGATCGACCGGCTCTCCCGGCGCGCGCGCGATCTCGGCGGCGCGGCGCGCGGCGGCCGCGGCAATCGCGGCAACGGGTTGGTGGATAGTGGTAAGCGGCGGCCAGATCTTTACTGCCAGAGGGCCATCATCGAACCCGGCAACCGACAGCTGCCGCGGAATGTCAAGACCTCGCCGGTGGGCCACGGATACGACCGCCGCCGCCAGTTCATCATTCGACGCGAAGATCGCGGTGGGTGGATTGGGCAATGACAAGAGCGCCTCTGCCGGGGCCAGTCCCGATCCAAAGGCAAAGCGCCCCTGCGCGACGAGGTCCGGCTCCACTGCTATCCCAGCTGCTTCAAGCGCGTCGCAATATCCGAGGTAGCGGGTTTCGTCGGCCAGGATATGTTCGCCCAGCCGGATGAAGCCGATCCGCCGGTGACCGATCGAGATCAGGTAGCGCGTCATTTCGGCAGCAGCCGCGCGATCATCGATGCGGACGCCCGGCATGTTGTCGAGACTCTTGCCGGGAGAAATCGCCACGACCGGCACTGGCAGAGTCACGCCCGTCCGGCTCAGAAGGTCGCAATAAGGAGGGTGAGCGATCACCGCGCCGACTCCGCCGCGCGCCATCTGATCGATCGCCTCGACCAGGGCAGGAAGATCTGCATCGGCAAAGCGGCGCAGGATCAACTGCACGCCCATGTCGCTGCATTCGGTTATGGCGCCGCTGAAGATCGAGCTGAGGAAGCCGCTTTCCTGATTGCCCGAGACCAACCCGATCCGCGTGGTTGCCGCGCTGGCCAGCGAGCGGGCGGCGGCATTTGGCTTGTAGCCCAGTTCGTCGACTGCCTTCAGCACCGCCTCGCGCGTGGCGGGGCGGACGCTGCGCCGGTTGTTGAGCACGTTGGACACGGTCATGGCCGATACGCCTGCGCGCGAGGCGACAGTCTCGATCGTTACAGACTGACTGGCGCGTCGGGTTGCCCGGGACATTCTTGCTCCTGTTGAAGCTGCGTCTATCCGCCTCTCCGCCAATTGCAAAGGCCCGACGGTCAGGCTGGTTGCGCGAGCGCCCGTCGATATCCGCGAAGGCCGATCAGGAGGGCAACCAGCGAAAGCGGCGAGGCAATGGCGCAGACCATCGAAATGGCGTTCGGCAGCTGTGCCGGATCCTTGAACCAGAAGTCCGTCACGAGCGCGATCGCCAGCGGACCTCCTGCCGCGCCGATCAGGTTGACCAGCAGCATGTAGCAGGAGGAAACCAGCGCACGCATCCGGTTGGGCGTAATCTCTTGCAAGGCTGCGAGCCCGCCGCCGAAGTTGAATCCCGCGAAGAAGTTCATCGCCCCAATCAGCGCGAGCGAAACGCTCGCAGTCGAGACCAAGGGAAAGGCGATGGTGACCGGAATCAGGGCAACGAAACCGATGAGCGCCGCCTGCAGGTTGCCTAGGGCATATCCGCGTCCGCGCAGGAACGATGCGAAGAAACCCCCCGCCAGGGTGCCGCTTACACCGCAGAAGAACACCAGCGGGCCATAGGATGCGCCGATCTGGGCGGTGGTCATGCCGAACTTGCGTTCCAAGAAGGCGGGAATCCATGCGCCGGTCGCATTGCCAACAAGAATCATCAGGGCAAAGCCGATGCCGACGCCGAAATAGACCATCCAGTGGCGGCGAAGTTGGGCGAAGAACTGCCCCAGCGGCACCTTGGGCGCGGCGGCGGCTGCGCCCTGCCGCATGGGCTCGGGCAAGGCGAGCAGCGGGATCGCCAGCAGCATTCCCGGCACGCCCAGCATCAGGAAGATTACGTGCCACCCCTTGACCGCACCCAGGACCGGCAAGGCGATATCTTCCGACGGGGGGATCTGCGTGGCGATCAAACCGCCCAGCACCAGCGCAAGGGCTCCGCCAACATAGATGCCCATCTGGTAGACGCCCATGGCCGCGGGCAGCCGGTTCTTGGGAAACAGGTCCGACAACATCGAGTAGGCCGCTGGTCCCAGTCCGCCTTCCCCAGCCCCCACGGCAATGCGCGCAAGGAACAGCGAGGGGAAATTGCGGGCGAGACCGCAGGCCGTCGTTGCCAGTGACCAGATGAACACTGCCCCAGCAACGATATTTCGGCGGTTGGAGCGGTCTGCCAGCCGCGCCACGGGAATGCCGACAAGCACGTAGAACAGGGTGAAACTCAGGCCATAGAGAAGGCTCATCGCCGTATCGCTGACCTGCAGATCGTTCTTGATCGGCTGGACGAGCAAGGCAAGCGCCTGGCGGTCAACGAAGGCAAGCGTGTTGGCGATCATCAGCATTATTGCCGCAGTCCAGGCGGTGCGGGCCGATGGCCAGTCGCCAGTGTCTCTGGCTCCTTGTGCCTCGCTCATGCTGCTCTCCCATAGTCCGCGCCGGGATGCCGGACGCCAGTTTGTTTAACGCTAAAATACGCAGGGTGGGGCGGCTGTCAACTGTTCTCGCTGGCGCCGGTTGGGAGGCACATCAATCAAAATGTAGCGCTAAACAAAAATCGGTTGACACGACCGCGTGATGTGATTTAGCGCTAAACACAACGAACCGTCACGGAGGTGGCGGAGATCATGGGAAGGGGAAATGGCCATGCGGTTCTCTGCTTACATTCTTGCCTCGTCGATCGTGGCACTCCAGTTCGCCTCTGTTGCTCCCGCGATGGCACAGGTTGCCGAGGCAGCGACCGATGCTGCGACCGAAGAAGCGGCCGAGGAAATTCCGGGCGAAATCGTCGTCACCGCGCAAAAGCGCGCCGAACGCCTTCAGGACGTTCCGCTTGCCGTGACCGCCGTGTCTGGTGAGAGCCTGAGCAACCGCCAGATCAACGATACGAACTCGCTGGTCGCGGCGATCCCGTCGCTGTCCTACCAGCAGGGCGCCAACCCGACCAACACCAGCTTCCGCATTCGCGGCATCGGCACGGCGCTGTTCGGCCAAGGTAACGAATCGTCGGTCTCGGTCGTGGTCGACGGGGTGGTCGCTGTGCGTTCGGCGCAAGGCTTTTCCGAACTCGCCGACATCGAGCGGATCGAAGTGCTGCGCGGTCCCCAGGGCACGCTGTTCGGCAAGAACGCCTCGGCGGGCGTGATCAGTGTCACCACCGCACGCCCAAGCGACGAATTCCAGGCGCGCGGCGACGTGACCATTGCCGAGCACAATGAATATCGCGCCAAGGCGACCGTTTCGGGCCCGCTGAGCGACACTGTACGTGCCCGCGTTTCAGGCTATTACAGCGATGTGCAGGGGCACACCCGCAACATCGGCACCAACCGCTGGGTCAATGGATCAAAGGGCTGGGGCATTCGCGGAAAGCTCGAGTGGGACGCGACCGAGAATCTCACCTTGCTCCTTTCGGGAGAGTACAAGAAGAACGACTCCGATTGCTGCGCCTCGACACTGATCCGCATCGCCAACCCGCTGTTGCAGACTTTGGCCGGACCGATCGTCGCCACGCGGGAAAACCGCACGATCAACGAGGATACCGACACCTACGCCAACTCGAAGTCGCAGACCTATTCGCTGCAGGCCAACCTTGACCTTGGCGCCGCTACCCTGACCTCGATCACAGCCTACCAGAAGTTTGACCTCGAGGTGAACCAGCCGATCGATCGCATTAATTCTACCTCGCCGATCTTCCTCGGCACGGCGGCCGTGGCGCCGTACACATTCTGGAACCAGAACCATGGTATCGTCGATCTTGAGGCATTCAGCCAGGAACTGCGCATCGCCAACAGCGGCAAAGATGATCTGAACTATGTGTTCGGCGCGTTCTATATGAACAGCGACATCATTCGCCCGTTCGATCGCCGTCGCGCACGCTGCACAGCCGGCACGATCGGCCAGCCCTGCGCCACGGCCAATGTCGTGTGGCAGTCGTCACAAAGCCGTATCCAACTCAAGCAGGAAAGCATCGCGGCCTTTGGTCAGGTCGATTACCGCATCGTTGGCGGCCTGCGCGCAATTGGCGGCATTCGCGTCCAGTACGAAAAGGGCACCAACAGCGGCACCCGCACCGCGCCGATCGTGGCTGGCGACAATGTGTTCCCGGCGAACCCGCCGGTCAGCGGCACCTTCAGCGCCAGCGATACCGCGATCACCGGAAAGGCCGGCCTGCAGTACGAATTCAGCCGCAATGCGCAGGTCTATGCGACCTATACTCGCGGCTACAAGGGCCTCGGCTACGAGATGGAAATATCGGCTGACCTTGCCAACCAGAAGGCTGTCCAGCCCGAACACGTCAACGCCTATGAAGTGGGCTTCAAGGGCCGCACCGCTGATGGCACGCTGAGCGGCGCGATCGCGCTGTTCCAGTCGGACTATTCGGATCTGCAAGTTCAGGCCAACCGTTCCGACCCGGCGACCGGTGTGATCCAGTTCGTGACTACCAATGCCGGCACCTCGCGCACCCGCGGCTTCGAAATCGAGGCGACCATGCGCCCGTCCGATGCCCTCTCGGTCAATGCGGCGGTTACCTATGCCGTGTCGCGCATCAATATCGATGGCCTCAACTGTCCGCTTCAGCTGCAGGCGGCCGCCCCGGTGATGACCGGCACGCCGGTCAACGTCTGCTACCGCACGGCCGCTGGCGCGACGCCCCAGCAGAACCTGCGCAACCGTCCGCTGCAGGCAAGCCCCGACTGGCGCATTTCGGTCGCGCCGCGCTACGACTATCGCGGTGACAGCGTGAACGCCTTTGCCCAGTTCGGCGTCAACTTCACCAGCGCGCAGGTCTTTACTTCAGAGAACGATCCGCTGACCGTGCAGCAGGCCTACACCCTGGTCGATGCCAGCGTCGGCATTTCCACCGCCGACGACCGTTACAGCCTGACCGTGTTCGTCAAGAACCTGTTCAACGTGAACTACCTGACGAGCATCGGCCACAACTCGCTGATGGCAACGGCAGCTTCGCCCTTTGACCTTGTCGGGACCTACAACAAGGATTCGAGCCGCTACTTCGGCGCGACCCTTGGGTTCAAGTTCTGATCCTACGAGCCTCCTCCCGACCGGGTCCGACTGGCTGCAGCGGCAGCATGATCAGTCGGACCCGGAATTGGGAACCTTGATCGACAGGTACCAGCGGAAATGTTGACCGTGACCAGCCAGCCTGCCAGCATCGGACCTCTCGCTCTCGATCAATCGGCGCGCGATTGGGTGGCGCGCACGATGGCTTCGCTATCGACCGAGGAAGCGGTCGGGCAAGTGTTCAACCTGTCGACTTCGCTCGATTCGCGCGATGAGGTGAAGGAGCTGCTTGCTCTTCAACCGGGTGGCATCAACCGCTTCCCCACAACCGACCTGGCCGCCTTCCGCGCCGCCACAATGGCCGCGATAGAGGGGTCGAAAGTGCCGCCTATCTTCAGCGGCGACATCGAAGGCGGGATGATCAGCTATCCCTTTGCCACCGCCGTGCCCAACCTGATGGGCATCGCGGCGATGGACGACCTTGCCCTTACCGCAGACGTCGTGCGCCTCGTTGCCCGCGAAAGCCGCGCCCTTGGTTATGACTGGTCGTTCGGCCCGGTGGTAGACATAAACGCCGAGTTCCGCAGCGCCATAGTCGGTACCCGATCTTTTGGCAGCGATCAGGCGCGCATTGCCGAACAGGCGCGCACCTATGTCCGCGTCCTGCAGGAAGAGGGTGTGGCTGCCTGCGCCAAGCATTGGCCGGGCGACGGCTTCGACGAGCGCGACCAGCACCTCGTCACTTCGGTCAATCCGCTTGGCATGGAGCGCTGGCACGAGACATTCGGGACGCTGTACAAGGATCTGATCGATGGCGGCGTGATGACGGTGATGTCGGCGCACATTGCCCTGCCGGCCTATATCCGCAGCCTTCACCCCGAAGCCGGGCGTGATGCCTTTGCCCCCGCAGCGCTCTCCCGCGAACTCAACCTGGATCTGCTGCGCGGGGAACTGGGTTTCGATGGCCTGATCGTTTCGGACGCCACCGGTATGGGCGGCATGACCGGCTGGATGGAGCGCAGCCGCGCCGTGCCCACTGTCATTGAAAGCGGCTGCGACATGTTCCTGTTCAGCCGCAATCCCGTCCAGGATTTCCAATTCATGCTGCAGGGCCTGCGTACCGGTCTTCTATCTGAGCAGCGCCTGCAGGACGCGGTGGAGCGTATCCTCACGCTCAAGGCGAAGCTGGGTTTGCACCTGCGCAAACCTGACGAACGCATCCTGCCGCTCGAAGAGCTTGGAGATCGCCTTCGCAGCGCGGCGCACCAAGCCACGGCGCAGGAAGCGGCTGGTCGCAGCGTCACGCTGGTCAAGGACACAGAAAATCTTCTGCCGCTCGATCCGCAGCGCCACCAACGCGTCGTGGTGATTGCGGAACAAGGGTTCAGCTTCTGGGACGGCGCGATCGAGCGTGGTTTCGAACCCTTCATCGCCGCCATGCAAAAACGCGGGTTCGAAGTCAGGCTGTACGATCCCGAGGCCATGCCGCGGCCCGAGGACACCGACCTTGTGCTCTACCTGGTCGGACAGGAAGCAACCCCCAGTGCCTCACGCATATTCCTCGACTTTGCAGAACTGCATGGCGGCTCGCGCAAGGGCATGACCCAGTTTCCGCGTGAAATACCGACAGCGCTGCTGTCTTTCGGGCAGCCCTATTACCTGTTTGATGCGCCGCACATGTCCACTGCCGTCAATGCCTATTGCGGCATTCCGGCCGTGCAGGAAGAAGTCGTGCGTCGGCTGGTGGGCGAGGCCCC
This sequence comes from Novosphingobium sp., assembly GCF_041905565.1. Taxonomy (GTDB): domain Bacteria; phylum Pseudomonadota; class Alphaproteobacteria; order Sphingomonadales; family Sphingomonadaceae; genus Novosphingobium. The sequence continues at coordinate 64,735 of NZ_JAYRKX010000009.1, forward strand.
GTTCACTGGCAACAGTCCGGTCGATCCGTTCTGCGGCACGGAGCAGCTGCGATGGTGAGCGTGCAGCCCAACGATCAGGCGGCGCAGCTCGCCGAGCTATACGATGCCATGTCCCCGCACAGCCTGTTACCGCTGTGGGAGCAGCTTCACGCGCTGGTGCTGACCGAGCCCTCATCACCCGCAAAGCCTTGGCGCTGGACCTATGGCGATGCGCGCAAGTATTTGATGCGCGCGGGCGACCTGATCTCGGCCGAACAGGCCGAACGCCGCGTGCTGATCATGGAGAACCCCGGCCTGCCCGGACAGGCGGCGATCACGCCCAGCCTCTATGCCGGCCTGCAACTGATCCTGCCGGGCGAGGTCGCACCGTGCCATCGCCACACCCAGAACGCGCTCCGCTTCGTCATGGAAGGAAGCGGCGCCTATACCGCGCTCGATGGCGAGAAGGCGGTGATGGAGCCGTTCGACCTGGTGCTTACTCCTGCGGGGCAGTGGCACGATCATGGCAACCCGACCGACAAGCCAATGATCTGGCTCGATGGGCTCGATATTCCGACCGTGCGCCTGTTCGACGCGCAGTTCGCCGAGCGGCTCGAACTGCCCGCCCATCCTGAAACCGTCCCGCCGGGCGATACGCTGGCGCGCTATGGTCACAACCTGCGCCCGATGCGCGGCCACGTCGCGGACCGTCGCCCAGCGGAGCGACCGCTGTTCCATTACCGCCATGCCGAATGGCGTCCGGCACTCGAAGCCATGGCCCGTTCAGCCGAAATAGATCCGCACTTCGGCCATGCGCTCGAATTCCTCAACCCGGCCGATGGCGGGCAAGTGCTGGCGACAATTTCCGCGCATGTCCGGCTCCTTCCTGCCGGATTTGAAACCCGCCCGCGGCAGAGCACCGACGGTAGCGTGTTCGTTGTCGTCGAGGGCGAGGGCGAGATCGAACTCAACGGCGAAACCATGCGGCTGGGCGAGCGCGACATGGTGGTCGTTCCTTCATGGACGAAGGCGGTCTTGCGTGCGTCGCGCCAACTCGTACTCTTCGCCTATTCGGACAAGGCATCGCAAATCAAGCTGGAACTGTACCAGGAGCGCAATCTTTGACCCTGCTTTTCAATCCTCTGCCGCCCGTACTCGCGCCGACCAGCGACGGCCATGAGTTTCCCGTGCGGCGGCTCTTCTGCATCGGCCGCAACTATGCCGCTCATGCCCGCGAAATGGGCAAGGACCCCGACCGCGAGCCGCCGTTCTACTTCACCAAGTGGGCCGAAACGGTCGTGCCGACGGGTTCCACTATCGCCTATCCGCCGCTGACCCAGAACTACCAATTCGAGGCCGAAATGGTCGTCGCAATCGGCAAGGGTGGGCGCAACATCCCCCGCGAGGCCGCGCTTGAGTACGTCTATGGCTATGCTACCGGCCTCGATATGACCCGCCGCGACCTGCAATTCGAAGCTCGCGACAAGGGCCGCCCATGGAGCGCCGGCAAGAACTTCGAACAGGCTTCACCGCTTGGCCTGATCCATCCGGTGAGCGAAGTCGGCCACCTTTCGAGCGGCTCGATCCGCCTTACCGTCAATGGCGAAGTGCGCCAGGATGCAGATCTTGCCGAGCTGCTCTGGCCGGTCGAGGATATTATCGCTCATATCTCGCAGGCCTACCGGCTGGAAGCAGGTGACCTGATCTACACGGGAACCCCGGCTGGCGTGGGCGCTGTGGCATCGGGAGACAAGATCACGGTTTCGGTCGCAGGTCTAAGCGATACGCGGGTCACGATCGGCTCGCCGGCCAATGCCTGACGGCATTCGACTTCATACCTATTTCCGCTCCAGCGCGAGTTGGCGGGTGCGGATTGCGCTGCATCTGAAGGGGCTCGACTACCAGAGTCTCGCGCACCACTTGCGCAAGGGCGAGCAGACTTCGGATTCGTTCCTCGCGCTCAATCCGCAGGGTCTTGTCCCGGCGCTCGAGGTGGACGGAGTGGTTCTGACCCAAAGCCTGGCGATTTGCGAATACCTGGACGAGATCGCGCCGCGGCCGCAACTACTCCCTCCTGTGCCGCTGGACCGTGCCAAGGTCCGCGCCCTGTCGCTCGCAATCGCCTGCGACGTGCATCCGCTGCAGAACCTGCGCGTGCTGGGCCGCCTGCGCGCGGCAGGCCTGGACGAGGATACAGTCAACGTCTGGGCGCGTGATACGATCGAGGACGGGCTCGCCGCCTGTGCGCACCTTCTGGCGGATTATGCCGGCCCATATTGCTTCGGCGAAGCAATCACGCTGGCTGACATCTGCCTTGTCCCGCAGCTCGCCAATGCCCGCCGCTTCGGTGCGCGGATCGATTATCCGCGGATCGAGGCGATCGAGGAAGCCTGTCTCGCCCACCCTGCTTTTGCCGAGACCCGGCCGGAATTGCAGCCGGACGCGGAATGAACAATTCCAACGACACGAGGTCGCAGATGAAGATTTCCCGTCGTGCACTGCGCAAGTCGCTGCTCGTAGCCCTTTCGGGGCTGGCACTGCTTTCTGGCCAGGCCCCGCTTGCCGCCAAGGAAGCGGGGCGGCCGGCGAACGCGCAGTCCCAGCGTCCACGCAATATCATCTTCGTTCTGGTGGATGACCTGCGCTATGACGGGATGGGCTTTCTCCAGCCGCGCATCCGCACGCCGCACATCGATCGCATGGCGCGCGAGGGAACCTATTATCCCAACGCCATGGTCACATCGGCGCTTTGCAGCCCTAGCCGCGCGACCATCCTGACCGGAATGACCGCGCGCAACCACGGCGTGGTCGACAATAACCATTCCACCGAAGCCGGGCTTACCTTTTTTCCGAGCTACCTTCAGAAGGCCGGATATCAGACCGCCTTCTTCGGCAAGTGGCACATGGGTGATGATACCGACGCCCCGCGCCCAGGCTTCGACAAATGGGTGAGCTTCAGAGGGCAGGGAGCCTATTTCCCGACCACCGGCATACCGGACGCCGCCAAGGCCGCAGGGGCGGTAAACAAGCTCAACGTCGATGGCCGGGCCGTGCCGCAGAAGGGCTACATTACTGACGAGCTTACCGACTATGCCGTGAGCTGGTTGGAGAATGAGCGAGACTCTAGAAAGCCCTTTTTCCTCTATCTGAGCCACAAGGCGGTCCATTCCGACCCGCTACCGCCGCCGCGCTATGCTCACCAGTATGACAACGTGACCTTCCCGTTACCCGCCAGCGCCGCCAACACGCTGGAAAACTACAAGGGCAAGCCGCGCTGGGTCTATGACCAGCGCAACACCTGGCACGGCATCGATTTCTTTTACAATTCCGACATGCCGATGGGAGAGTACCTGCGCTATTACTACTCGACCCTATCGGGTGTGGATGACAGTCTGGGCCGACTCTTTGCCTATCTGAAGAAGCACAAGCTCGAGAAGGATACGCTGGTCGTCTTCACCAGCGACAACGGCTACCAGATCGGCGAGCACGGCCTGATCGACAAGCGCAACGCCTATGAGGCATCGGTCAAGGTGCCGCTGCTGGTGTGGGAGCCGGGCACCGTTCCTGCCGGTGCGGTCAACAAGGGCCAGATCCGCAATCTCGATTTCGCGCCGACCTTTCTCGATGCTGCCGGGATCCCCCCGCCGCCTCAGTTCGAAGGCAAGAGTGCGCTCGGCCTGTGGGACGGCAAGGTGGCGGAGGCCAGCTGGGAACCGCAGGACTTCGTCTATGAATACTATTGGGAGTACAATTTCCCGATGACGCCGGGCACCTTTGCCATCCGTCGCGGCGACCTCAAATACATCCAGTATTATGGGGTCTATGATACCGACGAGCTCTACGACCTGGCGAAAGATCCGGACGAGATGCACAACCTGGTGGGTGATCCGGCCTATCTTGACGCCAAGATCGAGCTGAGGAACGCGCTTTACGCCCAGCTGGCCAATCGCGATGGCAAACACGTCATCCCTTATGGCAAGCGCCAGTCGATCGGCTCGGTCCGCCGCAACCGCACCGGCACTGGCGCGGCGCCTTTCCCGGATGAATGGCTGGTCGGCCCTGACATGCCTGACCGGTTCGATGACATCCTGCCGGACTCACCCGCCAAGCAGAAAGCGCACGATGCCGGGCGGCCGCTCAACCCCTCGATCCCGTTGCGCGAGGACATCAAAAAGAACGCAAGGGGCAAGTGAACTCCGTTATTCGAAGTTTCGCCACGGCAACTGGCGTGAAGGGTGGGGCGGTGCCCAGGGCGCGCGAATCGGCGAGATCGCGGCCGGTTTGCGCGCAGCAGGCGAACGCCTATCTGAACCCGAACTCAAGCGCGTTTATGCGCCGTGGCCCGCCGAACACCGGCGCGACGGATCTGCGCCGCACGGGGTTGACCGCATAGTTCGACCAACCCGATCCGTCGATTGCCCTCGGATCTGAAGGGCTGGCTGGATCCGCAATCGAGCTTTTTCGGATTCGCCCTCTTTTTTGCCACCTGGATGCACTTGGTTGATCGCTGCGTTCCCAACCGCACCATACAGCGGGAACGACGGTTAAGGCAGCGAATAAGTCTACAGCCTAGGCAAGCAGGACACCCATCACTGCTTCCATCGCCGGGCCGGCAATTTGACGTTTGCCGATTGTGCCAACTCCTCCGCGCTCGACCCCAACGCAAAACCATAGTTCCCCCGTTGGATGACCCATTCATTCTCGGCAAAATCCGCGACGATTCTTGGTTCGAGTTTGACAGAAACGGTACGACTTTCGCCCGGATCAAGCGAAAGGCGCTGAAAGCCGGCGAGGCGTTGTTGAGCGCCGCCCGGCGTGCGCGTCAGGTAGAGCTGCGCGACGGTCGATCCCTCGCGCTTGCCGGTGTTGCGTACGGTGAAGGTCGCGGTCAGGCCCTTTAGCTTGAGGTCGCCATATTCGAAGGTGGTGTAGCTGAGGCCGTGGCCGAACGGGAACAGCGCCTTGTGGCCCGACCGCGTATTCCAGCGGTAGCCAAGGTCCGAACCTTCGATGTCGTAGTTGACCGTCAGTGGCGCTGCACCGGGCGGGGCGCGGCCGATGAAGTCGGGCTCGAGTCGGTCGAAACCGTCCACCTTCGGGCGCGGCAGCTGCGCTTCGCTGGCGGGGAAGGTGATCGGCAGCTTGCCGGCTGGATTGGTCTCTCCAAACAGCACTGAGGCGATCGCCGGGCCGCCGCGAATGCCGGGATACCACGCCTCGATAACTGCGGCGGTCTTGTCGAGCCAGGGCATCAGGATCGGCCCGCCGGTCTGGAGCACCACGACCGTCTTCGGATTGGCACTGGCGACCGCGTCGATCAGCGCGTCCTGTCCGTCGGGCAGGGCCAGATCGGCCTGATCGAAGCCCTCGCCCGACCACTGGTTGGCGAAGACGATAACGAGGTCGGCCTTGGCCGCCTCGGTCCGCGCTTCGCTTACCGAGCGGCCATTGCGGAAGCGCAGCCTCGCCTGCGGGGCCATGGCCTGGATCGCCGCGAAAGGTGACGAGGGATGGTAGGTGATGTTGGTGAAGCTGGCGAAGGGCCCGGTGCCGCCAAGCGGGATCGAGACGGCGGGGCCGCCTTCGCCGATCACCTGGCTCGATCCCGCGCCCGACATGACCCCGTTGGTTGCCAGCCCGCCGATCACCAGAATGTTCTGCGCCGTGCGGGCGAGCGGCAGGATGTCGCCCTGGTTGCGCAGCAGGACGATGCCTTGCCGCGCCACTTCCTCGGCGACCCTGGCATTGGCGGCATAGTCGATCGCGCCGCCCGGCCGCGCGGGATCGCGATCGAGCCCATTGGCATAGATCGCAGTGAGGATGCGCTTGTTCATGTCGTTGAGCCGCGCCGACCAGGCGCTGTCCCCGGCGGCGGCAGCGGCGAGCTTGTCGCCGAAAAACACTTCGGTATCGAGCTGCTCGCCCGATTGCTGGTCGAGCCCGTTCATCGCCGCTTGCAGGTTGGGCACGGCGCCCCAGTCCGACATGACGAAGCCATGGTAGCCCCAGTCGCGCTTGAGCACGCGGTTGAGCAGCCAGTCGTTGGCGCAGGACGGCGCGCCGTTGACCGGGTTGTAGGCGCACATCACCGAGCCGGGATTGCCGATCTCGATCCCGATCTTGAAGGCGAGCAAATCGCTTTCCTGCGCGTTGGCCTCGCTGATCCGGGCGTCGGCGAAGTGGCGGCCGGTCTCCTGCCCGTTAAGTGCGAAATGCTTGATCGTGGCGATGATCCGGTTGGACTGGATGCCACGGATGGCATGGCCAACCAGCGTGCCCGCGAGCAGCGGATCCTCGCCCAGATACTCGAAGTTGCGGCCGCCTCGCGGATCTCGCATCAGATTGACGCCCCCGGCCAGCATCACGTTGTAGCCCTTGGCGCGGGCCTCGCCGCCGATCATCCGCCCGCCCTGTTCGATCAATTCGGGGTTCCAGCTCGAGGCCATCGCCAATCCTGACGGAAGGGCCGTGGCGTTGTCCTTGCGCATTCCGGCGGCATAGGCAACGCCTAGACTGGCATCGGTCTCGCGCAGCGGCGGGATGCCAAGGCGGGGGATTCCGGGCACATAGCCTGCCCCCGGCACCGCATCAGCCGGCATCGGCGGCGCGCCGGGGAAGAGCGGCAGGGCGAGGATGCCGTGGGTGAGGATAACCTTCTCCGCCGGGGTCATCTGCCTGACCGTTTCAGCCGCGCGGCGCTCAGCATCCACCGATCCGGTCGCGGCCGTCTGGGCCTGCGCGTGCGCTCCCGCCACGGACAGGGCGATTGCCGACGAAAGCACGGCTCCGCCGCGCAAAATGTTGAATCCCTTCACAACCATCCTCCAACTGCAAAACGCAAGTTCGCTGCCCCACCGCGATGGCGAGGCAGCGAATCGGCGCTACCCGTAATCGGGGTAACCGAACCTAGAACCTGGCCTGCACGCGAGCGTAGATCTGCCGACCGAATGGATCGGCGAGACTTGGCAGGTAGCCGTTGAACCGGGCGAAGCCGGGGGCCTTGTCGAAGGCGTTGATCATGCCCACGGCGAGGTCATAGCGATCGTCCTCGCCGAACTTGATCACGTACTGCACGTCGAATACCGAGAACGGCCTGATCTTGGCAGTAGCCGAGGCCGGGATGATCGAACCCGTGCCACTGGTGTTGAGGCTGATGCCCTGATCGTCGATCACGCCCGAGGTGTAGCGCCAGGTGGTCGACAGGGTGTGGCGGCCATAGGTCAGGTCGACCCCCGAAACCGCGCGCCAGCGCGGAGCGGCGGCGGAGGACAGCGGCGACTGCACGAACTGATTGCGGTAGCCCACCCCGTTGTAGACGATCGACGGCGCGCCCGGCGTGGTCGAGCCGATGTCGATGTCGTACTTGAGCAGATAGGTGGCATTGCTGCGCAGCCCCACTTCCAGCTCCCCGGCATCGAAGGTGTAGGCGGCGCCAATGTCGATACCCGATGTCTGGGTACCGCTCGGTGCGTTGAACGAGGTGACTTGCACGGCCTGGATGTTGCCGCTCGAATCGCGGATCACCGCAGGGCCGTTGGGGCTCGCATTGACGACGGCTTGGGCACTCTGCAGCTGGATCTGGTTCTTGTACTTGTAGCTCCAGTAATCGACCGAGAAGCGCGCCCCCGGCACCGGCAGGAAGGTCGCGCCAACGTTGAAGACGTTGGCGGTCTGCGGCTTGAGGTTGGGGTTTCCGAAGGTCTGGATGGTGCGGAAAGTGGTGTCTGGCGGGATCTTGGTCGGATCGGTGACATTGCCCACGCCGGTCTGGATCAGGCTGTTCGATCCGTTGGAGATGGTCGGCGCTTGGAACGCCCGGCTGATCGAACCGCGCAGACTGACCTCAGGCACGATCCGCCAGTTGACGGCCAGCTTGGGGGTAGTGGTGTTAAACCCGCCGTAATCTTCATAGCGCGCCGCGGCGTTGACGTTGAGCCCGTCGATCACCTCGTAATTGGCCTCGACGAAGCCGCTCTTCACGTTCCGGCGGAAGGTAGTGTTGAGCCGCTTGCCGAGAAATCCGCCGAAGCCGCTGAGCAGCAGGTCGGAATACTGCGCGCTCGAATTCTCGCGCCGGTACTGGCCGCCGAAAGCAACCGCGAGGTCGTGGCCGTTGATCGTCGCCAGGGTGCCGTTCACCACCGCTTCGGCGAGGTAGTATTCACGCTTGAAGTCGAAATAGACGTCTGTCTGTAGGTTGTGGATCAGCGAGGGGTTCATCTGGCTGAGATTGGCCTGAAGCGGGCTGTAGTAGAGGCAGCTGCCGGTCCCGGCCACCGCGCCGCCGCCAGCCCCGTTGAACAGGTAGTTGCAGTTCGGCCCGCCAAAGCCGTTCAGCGCGGCCTGGAACAGGTTCATGTCGGTGTCCTTGTCCCGCGCGATCGTGTGCGAGGCGGAATAGGAGACATTGGCAGTGTACTTCCAGCTGCCGGCGAGATCGCCGCGCGCGCCGAGCACGTAGTGCTGGTTGTCGACCGTATCGCGCATCACGCGGTAGTCGTAGCCGCCGGGGAAGCCCTGCGCGCCGATCGCGCGGCCAAGGAACAGCACCGGCACGCCGAACGGGTTGTAGGGGTTGCTGACCGGCATGGTCGCGTTGCCGGCGTTCTGGGCATAGGAGGGTACGCCGTAGCGCTTGGAATCCTGATGGTAGTAACCCAGCTCGACGAAGAGCTCATGCGCCCCGCCCAACTCGATTGTGGTGTCGTTGTGAATGTTCAGGCTCTGCGACTGCGGCCGGATCGGGTTCTTGGGCTGGAAGTTGTAGGCGCAGTTTCCGACCCCGAAGGTCGCCCCGGCGGTGGGGATGTATTGGCTCTCGGTGCCTGCCGCACCGCAGTTGGGATCGACCACGGTCAGCCGTCCGCCGACCGCGCGGGCATCGAACAGCGCCGTGTAGTCGTTGCCATTGATAACCACGTTGCCGCCGGTGGAAGTCTGCGGCCGCCCGATCAACGTATAGCGGCCCGGGAAGCCCGCGCCTGACGGGTTGAAGAAGTTGGTGATCGCGCGGTCACCGTTCTGGAGGTTGTCGGTATAGCGATAGGAGACCGCGGTGACCGAATGGATCGTGTCATTGCCCAGCCCGACCATCGCCTGCACGTTCCACGAGCTCGACTTGTCGATCCCGGTGTACTGCGCCGACATCCTGATCCCGTCGAACCGGGTATTGGTGATGACGTTGAAAACGCCGGCTACGGCATCGGCACCGTAAGTGGACGAGGCGCCATCCAGAACGGTCTCGACGCGCCCGATCGCGATATCCGGGGTCAGCGCATTGAGGTTGACGAAATCGTCGCCGGCCTGCGGCGTAACGCGACGGCCGTTGAGCAGCACCAGCGTCGATCCGGCCCCCAGCCCGCGCAGGTTAACCGAGCGGGTGTCGCGGGTATCTGCGCCACCTTTGGCCAAATCCTGCATGCCGCCGGCGCTACCGACATTCTGGGGGATGTAGCGGGTGAGATCGCCGAGCGACGATACCCCGGTGCGATCGATCGTCGCCGCATCGACGGTCAGGACAGGAGACGCGCGGTCTTCCTGGCGGACCCCGCCCAGGTAAGTGCCGGTGACGACGATCGGCGTCTCATCGGTGGGTTCATCCGCCGCCACGTCCTGGGCGCTGGCTGCGCTCGCCGTCATCACCGCCGCGGCGAGTCCAAAGGCACTGACCATCGAGCGTGTCGGAACCGAATTCCATCGATCTGAACGGCGCAACATCCTGAATCCCTCCCATTTGTCGTAACGGCAGCAGGGCGGGCTTTCACGCCATCATGCGCCAAACTTCCAGGGCGAAATTGCCAGCAATGACCAATCAGGAGAAATATAATCTACTGATTGATCTATTCGTTTAGATTATTGATCTTTGACCCGCAGCACCTGGCTCGCCTCGGCTTGGGCCACCAGGCGGGCGGCATCATCCGCACTGATCCATCCGGCGGCGCTGTGGCGTTGTGCTGCATCGCGAACCTTCGCAACGAAACCCTGATGGTTGCCATAGCGCTCCTCGAGCGAGAGCCGGGGATCGCCGGTTGCCAGCCGCTCCGCGCGGGTCACGGCGAAGGGGATAAAGCCGCCGGCGAAACCGCAGCCCGCCCCTTTGTCGAACCCGGCCGCGACCACGTTCCAGCCAAGATAGGTTCCGATTGGGACCATCAACTGCACTGATCGCACTCCCACGGTCTCGTTGCCGTCAACATCGACCCTCGGCACGGTAAGCTGGACTTCCTTGCCAAGCTTCGGGGGCAGCTGCTGGAGCACGCCGCTCATGTCCTTGCGCTGGAATCCAGGGCCGAACAGCTGACTGACCATGCGATTGAGCTTGCCATCGGGCACGGGCGCGCCTGGGATCGCCGGCCAGCCCATTGCCCGACCCTCGGCCGGGACCAGATCGCCCCTGGCCAGCAGCGGGTAGCTGCTCGGCGGCGGCGCGGTGTCGTTACTGACCCATTCGACGAGCCGCTGTCGCAGCATGACCAGTTCGGGCATCATCGGGTTGGGATTGCCCGGCAACACACAGGTGGGCGGCACTGGATCGCCTCTCACCGGAAAGCCGCCGCTCCACGATCCGCCGTGGGTGACAGAGGGGAAATAATAACGCCGCACGCCGTCCGGCACGGGAATATCGCGGTCTGCGCGGGTGCCGACCAGCCCTGGTGACATACGCAGCCCCCACAGCTCGGCCGATCCGAAGGTCTCGATCACCTTGGGGCAAGTGCCGCTCTGGGTGCACCGATCAAGCAGCGAGGTGGTGCCGAGCCCGCGCGCGGTATCGTTGTAGCGTCCCCACCACAGCGTCCCTTCGCTCCCCGCCTCGCCCGGCCGGGCCGCACCGCCGGGAACGGCGAAACGAATGTTGAGCGGAACCTGCCGGGCCGCGATGTTGGGGTTGACCCCGTCGAACACAATCCGTCCGTCCTCGTCGGCGTTGAAACCCAGGTTGACGAAGCTCTTGAGATAATTGCCCGACTGCGAGGTACCCGAGGCTACTGCCCAGCGGATGGTCCGCGCCGGGTTGGGCGTCCCTGCATCGTCGGCGCCGGCATGGCGCAGGAAGGCCACCAGATCGCGCGTCGCGGCAAAGCCCACGCCCATCACAAGCGGGTCCTTGCCGGTATAGACCAGGTTGTAGGCCCGCGCCGGATCGAACCCGCCGCGCAGGCACAGCTTGGCCGGGTCGGGCTTGCCGGGGAACGGCACCTGCGAACAGTCGGCAAAGGCCCACTGGCTGGCGGGCAAGCGGCGCACGCGTCCGCCGGGGCGGTCCTGCACCAGCAGCCGGGCCCTGCGTGTGTCGAGCGAAAGCGGCGCCGCGAGCGCGGTGGGCAGCCCGATGCTCCCGGTGATCGGCAGGGTGGTGGTCCCCGCCGGCATGTCGACGAAGCGCGCCAGCACCGGCCCGGTCAGGGGCTTGCCGTTGCGCAGCCGCGCGACAGGTGCGCGCAGGGTCTGGAGCCCCAACCCCTCGGGCAGGTCACCCTGCCAGCCGCTGATGACCCGGACATGGCCATGGGGATCGGCACTCACTCCGCCGTTGCCGCGGTTGGGCACGTCGTAGAACAGCACCCCGCTGCCCTTCGCGGGATCGACCGGGCGGGCGAGGGCAAAGGTGGCGGAATATTCGACCATACCGCGCGCATTGCGGGGGGCCTGGGGAATGTCGGTGATCAGCGCATTGCCGGGGGCCGCCGGATCGATCTCGCCATAAAAGCGCCCGGTTACGATCTCGTAGGGCTCGGCCCCGGGCAGCGCCGGGGCGGGCTTCACCGTCTCGGACTCGATCCGGGTGACCTTGGCCTGCGCGGGCACCGGCGGCACTGCCGCCAGGGCTATCACGCCCAGGGCGACAATCGGCCGCCGATCAGCTCTGGTCATCGGTCTGCTCCGGGATGGTGAGGGACAGCAATTGCATCGCTAACGTCTTTCCATGCGCGTCTAGTGCCAGCGTGCGGGTCACCCCGCCAGGCAGGGCACCTTCAAGGACGAAATTGAGTGCTCCGATTCCCGGCAGTTCAAATCGCGTCAGCCGCCGGCACTGGAGCGCGGCAAAGTGTTCGGCGACACGCTCGCTCGTCACCCAGCGAACAAGCAAAGCAAAGTCAGCGGCCCGGAACGCGATCACGGAAATCTGTGCGATATCCCCTTTATCGCCGGAGCGGACATGGGCGATGTCGGCCAGTTGCATGTCAGGCCTCGATCATTGTGACGCGGCAACGCACGTTGTCGCGCGGGATCAAGGTGGAAGCGACAGCCAGCACCTTGCGGGTCGATCCACTCGCACCGCCACCTCCCGCAGGACCGTTCGTGTAAAGCGCCTCGACTTCTGCGCCAATGCACTCGGCAGTGGCCTGGTCCGCTGCACGCCCGGAAATCCGGGCCATGATCTCGCTCGGCTCCGACCGAGTCGACCCTCCCGTCCGCGCCAAGGAATTAATTCCGATCAAGTCGAGCGTCAGGTCGTTAACCGCCGCACCCGAAAGTGCCAGCCGCTCGCGCACGATGGCAAAGGCCAGCTCCGCCCGCGCCTGCGCGCCGGGTCCGGCGTAGCAGATCTGCCCCTGCCCGACCCAGCCATCCTCGTAACTGATCGATACTTTGAGCGTGTCAGGCCGTGGATGCCCGGTGCCGCCGCGAACCGCGACCAGATCCGGCCCCAACTCCTCCACCTCGACGCCCGAAAAGTCAGCGGTCACATCGGCCTGCAGATAGGCGCTCGGATCGAGCACCTCGTAAAGCACTTGCTCCTTGCAGGTCAGCGAATCGAGCCGGCCGCCCGAGGCGGCGACCTTCGAGAAAGTAGCCAGTCCGTCCTCACCAACATCGGCGAAAGGGAACCCGAGCCGACTCAAGCCTCTGACATCCTTGCGCCCCGGATCGGCAAAATAGCCGCCGGTCAGTTGCCCGGCACATTCGAGCAAGTGGCCGACCAACGTGCCGCGGCCCAGCAGTTCCCAGTCATCCATTGCCCAGCCGAACTCGTGGATCATCGGTGCGACAAAAAGGGCCGGGTCGCAGACCCGGCCGGTAACGACTACATCGGCCCCTTGCGCCAGCGCCGCAACGATCCCGCCTGCGCCGAGATAAGCATTGGCTGAGACCATCACATCAGTGAGGTCGCGGCTGGTCCCGGTGCGATCGAGCAAGGGGAAGTCGCCGCGCCCGACGATGTCCGCAACGTCATCGCCCAGCACGGCGGCAACCTTCAGGCCGTTAAGGCCAAACTCGCGCGCAATGGCCACGATAGCCTCGGCAGCCCCTAGCGGATTGGCCGCGCCCATGTTGGTGATGATCCGGACCCCGCGGGCCCGCGCGACGGGCAGGATCGTCCGCATTCGGCGCTCAAGCAACGGGTCGAACCCGGCGCGGCCATCGCGAAGCCGCGCTGCGTGGGCCAGCCCAATTGTCCTTTCGGCCAGGCATTCAAAGGCCAGGTAATCGAGGTCGCCGTACTCGACCAATTCAAGCGCCGGTTCGATCCGATCGCCAGAAAAGCCCGCACCGGCGCCAATCCGGATCGTCCGGCTCACCGGAGCGCTCGCTTGGTCGCATGCACTGCACCGGCGCCTGACCGGTCGGTCGACCGAAAGGCGCTGGGATGTTCAGTGATGAACGTCATCGGTCGATTTCCTGGCAATCCCACTCCACCGCCATATAATCAGACCTCTGGAAATCCAGCAATTCGACTTATCTTATGAATCAATCAGTTTTCAGCATTGATCATGAAAGTCCCGACCTCATCGACAAAACTGCTGGCGGCGGGAGAGAGGCTGCGCCCGGCCAGCCGGCAGATCCCGATTTGCCGGGTGACGCGCGGCGGGGACATGGTCCGCCAGGCAATCGGCCCGCCGACCGAGAGCAGCGGCAAGGTCGAACGGGGCATCAGCGCGATCCCCAGCCCGGCTATGATGCAACCTCCGGCTGTCGCCAGCAGCGTACACTCGTAAGGCCGCGCTACGGTTATGCCGGCGCGGGCAAATGCGGCGTCAGTCAACACCCGCACACTGCTGCGCGATTCCATGCTGATCACCGGGCGCTCGGCAAAGATCGTCCACGGGGCAGGGTCCGGAATCCGGGGGAGATCGTCAGGGCGGCACACAAGCACGCAGTCATCCTCGATCAGCGGTTCGAACTCAATTCCGGGGGTCGCATTGGGCGGCGTGGTCAAAGCGAAGTCGATCTTCCGTTCCTGCAGACTCTGGAGGAGGTCTTCAGACAGGTCTTCGCGAATGATTACTTCCACCTTGGGGCGCGTCTTGCGAAATTCGGCGATCACTTTCGGCAGAAGGTTGGCCGACATCGAAGGGAGCGCACCAACGAAGACCCGGCCCTTCATCCCTTCGAAGGTCTGGTTGAGTTCGCGGAACGCCTGATCGAAGTCGCTACTTAGCCGCTCGACCGTCGGAAGCAGCGCCGCCCCCGCCGGAGTAAGCGCGACATTGCGCGAATTGCGGTCGAACAGGCGCACGCCGAGATCCTCCTCGAGCAGGCGGATCGTCCGACTCAGCGCTGGCTGCGACAGATTGGCTTGCCGTGCGGTCTCGCTGAAACTGAGCGAATGGGCGACCTGCAGGAACAGGCGCAGACTGAACAGGCTGGGTGAACGGTGCATCGGCGGACTCTCGGGTGAACGAACGCTCCTTGTCTATCAGCAAAGCTGATTGATCAATCCGCAAGTTCAATTTTGAAGCGCAGGCAATCCGGGTTAAACGCGTGTCAACGGGGGAGGCCGCCTTGTCACTTGCGACGCTCGGTTTTGTCACGATCGGGCTCTTTCTGGTTCTGACGCTGGCGACTCGGCTGCCTGTGATCGCCGCGCTGGTTCTGGTGCCCCTGGCAGCGGGCGTGGCCGGCGGATTCGGCGCGGAAATCGGTGCCTTTGCGCTCGACGGAGTCAAGACCGTCGCCCCGGTCACCGCGATGATCTTCTTTGCCCTGCTCTATTTCGGGTTGATGCTCGACCAAGGGCTGTTCGAACCAATGATCCGCAAGGTGCTGAGCCTGGTCGGAGAGGATCCACTGCGCCTGTGTCTCGCAAGCGCGGTGCTGCCGATGCTGGTGGCGCTGGATGGAGACGGCGCGACCACCTTCCTGATTTCGGTCACGGCGCTGCTTCCGGTTCATCGCCGGCTTGGGCTCAACCCGCTGATCCTGCCGTGCCTCGTCGCACTGTCGGCAGGGGTGATGAACATGCTCCCGTGGGGCGGACCGACCGCGCGGGCAATGGCAGTGCTGAAGTCCGATGTCAGCGGAATCTTCACGCCGGTGGTGCCAGCCATGGCGGCCGGCCTCGGCTGGGTGCTTTTCGTCGCCTGGTGGATGGGTCGTGGGGAGCGCAGGCGCCTTGCTGCTGCCCACCCAGCCCCGGGCGGAATAGTGCCTGATCCTGAAACACGCCCAAGCTCTTGGCGCTTCTGGTTCAACCTTGGCCTCACGCTAATCGTTATCGTGCTGCTGTTCCGTGACCTTTACGCAGGCTTGATTCAACTGCCCCCGTTACCGCCGGCGCTGGTTTTCATGGCCGCCTTCGCGATAGCCCTGCCCGTCAACTGCCAAGGTGCTGAGAGCCAGGCCCGGCAACTGGCATCCCACGCCGCCTCCGTGGCCAGCGTCACGACGATGATCCTCGCCGCGGGAGTCTTCACCGGAGTGCTGAACGGCTCAGGCATGACCAAGGCAATGGCCGAGATGCTGGCCGCTGCTGCTCCGGGATCGCTAGCCCCTTGGTTCAGTACGATCGTTGCGCTGACCGCCATGCCAATGAGCTTCGTTCTGCCGCCCGACGCATATTATTTCGGGGTGCTCCCGGTTTTTGCCGAGACCGCCGGTACGCTTGGCCAGAACCCGCTCGAGATCGGCCGCGGCGCGATTCTCGGGCAAATGACAACCGGCTTCCCGCTGAGCCCGCTGACCGCTTCGACTTTCATCCTGATCGGCCTTAGTGGCGTGTCATTGCGCGATCATCAGCGCTTTGCCTTCAAGTGGGCGTTTGGGTCGACCATTGTCATGACGGTTACCGCCTTGCTCACCGGTGCCATTTAGCCCATCCCTGCTCAACCAATGGCAGCTCTCGGCCGTCTAGATTGTCACATTGAAGGGCAGCTAGCCGACGCGGCCCCTGTCAAGCTACCCGGCACCCACGAAAATGGCTGCTTCCGACTAAGCCCGGCCATTCACCTCAATCGGCCAAATGACCGGTCTCGACAGAAGTGCTCAAGACGGTGCTAGCCGCCCCGCTGCGAAATCGCGCGCGAGCGCGACAAAGGTTTGGAAGGCCGCGGAGGAATTGCGCCGATTCGAATAATAGAGGCACAGCGGCGCAAGCGGCGGCGTCCAGTCTTCGAGAATGCGCACAAGCCGTCCCGCAGCGATGTCCTCGCGCACATCGGACTCCATTAGATAGCCGATACCCACACTGTTCGTGACAGCGATGCGCGCCAGGGAGGCCTCGTCGAGCGTCATCGGCCCCTCGACGTCGAGCTGAAGTGGTTCGCCGTCCTTCTCGAACCGCCATCGGAGCAACGCGCCATTGGGAAGCCGCCCGCGAATGCAAGGGTAAGGAAGCAGTTCCTGCGGCACTTGCGGAATAGCTCTGTCTTTAAAAAAGCCGGGAGACGCGACGACCGCGATGCGTTGCATCTGGCCCAGCGGTATCGCGATCGCATCGCTGGGCACCAGATCCGCACGGCGCACGCCCAGATCAAATCCCGCCGCCACGACATCGACCAGTCGCCCCTCGGTGACCAAGTCGATATGAACCTGTGGGTAGCGTTGCATATAGGTCAGGACCAGCGGCACCAAGATCTCGCGCGCGGCCGTTGCGAACGCATTGATGCGCAAAGTTCCGGACGGCGTCTCCTGTTGCGACCGCGCCGTATCTATCGCCTTCTGGATGCCTTCGAACGCTGGTTTGATCTGCGCGACAAAGATCCGCCCCGCATGAGTGAGCGACACGCTGCGCGTGGTGCGATTGAATAATCGTACGGCTAGGTCCCGCTCGAGCTTGCCCACCGCGTTGCTGATCGCGGTGGTCGACATACCGAGATCGAGCGCTGCTGCTCGAAACGAGCCGCATCGAACTATCGCGAGAACCGCCTCGAGCTCGATTAGCGAATGACGACTCATTATCCCGATCTCCGTAACACTCCATGCCGATTTGTCTCGATTATCAGGCGAGTTGTCCATCGCTAAGTAGACCTCGTCACCGACGAGGAGATTATGATGTCAATGGACCTGCCCAAGCCGATCACCGACTATGTCGAGGCGAACGCCCGTCTCGATATCGACGGTATGTTGAAGCCCTTTCAGCGCGACGCCGTCTTCATCGACAACGGCAAGCATTTCGAGGGCAAGGCTGCGATACGCCAGCTGTTTGAAAAAGAAGTGATCCCGGTGAAGGCGATCTTCACGCCGGATACTGCTCGGGAAGAAGGCGGCCGCTTCGTGGTCGAAGGCCCCGCCCATGGAAACTTTCCGGGCAGCCCGCTCCGCTTCATCTACCGCTTCACGCTGTCGGACGGCGCCATCGAGACGCTGGAGGTCACGTTATGACTATCAAGGCCGATCCCACCGAGTTCGCCGGCAAACGCGTTCTCGTCAGCGGTGGCACCAAGGGTTTGGGGCGCGCCACGGTCGAGCGCTTCCTGGCTGGCGGAGCCCGTGTCATCACCGTCGCCCGCACGATCAGGGATCCCATAGAGGACGTGGAATATGTGCAGGCAGATCTGACGACCGCCGAAGGCAGCGAGGCGCTGGGCAGAGCGGCAATCGAGCGGCTGGGCGGCATCGACATTCTCGCCCATGTCATCGGCGGCTCGACTTCGCCAGCGGGTGGCTTCGCCGCGTTGACGGACGACCACTGGCTTGCAGAGTTGAACCTCAATCTGCTGGCGACCGTCCGGCTCGACCGCTTGCTGATCCCACAGATGCTTGAGCGAGGGGAAGGCACCGTGGTGCACGTAACCTCGATCCAGTCCGTCCTGCCACTGCCCGAATCCACCACCGGCTATGCCGCAGCCAAGGCCGCGCTGAGGACTTACAGTAAATCCATCTCGAAGGAACTCGGTCCCAAGGGTGTTCGGGTCAACTCCGTTTCGCCCGGCTGGATCATGACGGAGGCCACCGGAGACTTTCTCGAAATGCTTCGGGCCGCCAATGGCGGCACGATCGAGGATGCGCGGCAGTCCGTGCTCGATGTTCTGGGCGGAATTGCGATCGGGCGGGGCGCCGAGCCGGAAGAGGTGGCCGATCTTATCGCTTATCTCGCCTCAGACCGGGCGGCTGCGATCCATGGCGCCGAGTTCGTCATCGACGGCGGGACTATCCGCACCGTATGAGGCGATTGCGGCTTGCTTGATACAAGCAGGCCGCGGCCGAGGGCTGCTACCGAAAGATTGCGTCTAGCCATGTCGGACACACCACCGCGCGAACGCTGCAGTTGGGCACAAGGCGACCCGCTGATGCGGGATTATCATGACGCCGAATGGGGCGTGCCACAGCGCGACTCACGGATGTTATGGGAAATGCTGATGCTCGAAGGATTCCAGGCAGGCCTCGCCTGGATCATCATCCTGCGCAAGCGCGAGGCGTTCCGCCAGGCGTTCGCAAACTTCGATCCGGTGAAGGTCGCTGCGTTCGATGAGGCGGATGTGGCGCGGCTGATGTCCGACCCCGGTATCGTCCGCGCCCAGGCCAAGATCCGTGCGACGATCGCCGGTGCCCGGATCTACTGTGAGATGGCCGAACGCGGCGAGAGTTTCGCGGAGTTCTGCTGGTCATTCACGGTCGGCAGGACAATCAAGAACCCCGGTCGCGAGTGGATCGCTCGATCTCCTCTATCTGAAACCATCTCAAAGGAGATGAAGCGGCGGGGCTTCAGATTTGTCGGGCCGACGATCGTCTACGCCTGGATGCAGGCCGTTGGCATCGTCAACGATCATGAAGCGAGCTGTTTCCGGCGCAGCATCGCGTGACCCTGACACAGCAGCGAATGGCCGCTCTCGTGCGTCAACTGCTCGCTACCTTGAGGGAGTCGATGATAGCGCGCAGTCCTGCCGAGATATACCGCCGCGTGGGGTAGTAGAGGTAAAGCCCGTCCTCGGACACAATCCAGTCGGCGAGGCAGGGCACCAACCGCCCAATCTTGATAAAGGACCGCGCTCGGTCTTCCCAGACATAGGCCAGCGCCACCTCGGCGAGTGCGGTTTACCATGACCGCCCCCGCCATGCTCGCGGAACAGATTCTGGTGCGGGTGTGCTGGGCGGCGTGATCGCGCTGTTCGCGTTCAGCCGCGCGGTGCAGGATCTGGTCGCCAGACGCGTCGCACTGTTCCCGACGCTCGCCCCGGCGATCGCCATACTTGTGGGCATCCCCTTGGCGGTGGCATTGAAACCGCGGTGCAGATCGCCGGACTGCTGATACTCTCTACCGGCATGCTGGTCGCGATCACTGGCGCAAAGTCTCTCTCGACTCGCTATCGAGCCTGATGATTCAACGGGCAATAGTGTCTCGCTGCCTTTACAATTTGGCACGCGGACCCACCCAGCTCAATTGCTCAGTTAGAATGCCGATTGGCCTCCTTAACTCATCGACCCGTGAACGAAAGGCCGGTTTTGACGAGTGGATCTAAAGCGTCGAACGTCAGCAATGTCAGCTATATCGGACATTCTCAAACGCCATTGGGCTGTGCCTCCGCTACGTCGAACCTTCATCCCTTCCAGCAACATTGAGGCATTGCGCAGGGTCCTATAATCCGAGTTGGTTTGCATGCACACCGTACGCAGTGGCACTGCTGAGATTACTCGCTGGAAAGCAACATTTTGGCGCGGAATTCGGGTCTGGTGTCAAAACGATTTGACAGCAATGTGCAATGTGAAAACGTAATCTTCCGGCAACCATATGCTTGAAATTACAACTTTATTCTACGATCTGAGAAAATTGCCACACATTGCGTTGAGCGCGGAGCATTTTTCGTCCCAACGTCGTCCGAAAACCAAAGTCCAGCACCATTTTCATCGCCGTCAGCGGTTCCTGCCGGAGCAGAATGCCGCCCAATCGGCCATGAGCTCGCGGCGCTTGTCGAGGTAGTTGGTGCGCCGGTAGGCGGCCTCGACCTTGTTTGCGATGGTGTGCGCCAGCGCTGCTTCAGCTACCTCGCCGGGGTAGCTGGTCTGTTCCGCCACCCAGTCGCGGAAGGCCGAACGGAAGCCGTGCACTGTGTAGGGCAACTCAGCATAGCGCAGGATCTTGAGCAGCGTCATATCGGACAGCGGACGGCGTACATCGCGCCCTGGAAAGAGCAAGTTGCTGCATGGCGCGTGGAACTGTCTGGCGCGCTCCAGCACGTCGATCGCGGCGGCGGAAAGGGGAACGACATGCTCCTTGCCGACCTTCATTCTAGAGGCTGGAATGGCCCAAATGTTGGCCTTCACGTCGATCTCGTTCCACTTGGCTCCGCGTACCTCTCCTGACCTAGCAGCGGTCAGTATCAGGAACTCCAACGCTGCTCTCGGGACACTCAACCGGGTGTGCAGGCGCGCCATGAATGAGGGCACCGTATCGTAGGGCATCGCGGCAAAGTGGCCATCCATCTTGGGCTGCCTAGGCAACACCCGGCTGACCGACCGCATGGGTGCTTCGGTGGGGCGCATGCCATTGGCATAGGCCCAATCCAGTACCACCCCGATCCGTTGCTTGACCCGCCGGGCAGTCTCTGGCTTGGTCAGCCAGATCGGCAACAGCACTTCGCGGATCAACGGGCCCTCGATGTCGTTGACCAGACGATCACCCAGCAGCGGGAAGGCGTAGCTTTCCAGGGTGGCAAGCCATTGGTCCTGGTGCTTGCCGTTCTTCCAGCTTGCCTTGTGCTCGGCATGAACCCGTATGGCTGCTGCCTTGAAGGTCAGAATCTCCAGCTTGCGCCGCTTGCGCTCCGCCACAGGATCGATCCCGCGCTGAATGTCACGGCGCAGTTCAAAGGCCGCATCGCGGGCTTCTTTCAAGGACACCAGGCTCAGTGAACCGAGCCCGATATCGCGCCGCCGACCGTTCACTGTAGCGCGGAGTTGCCAGTTGCCCCTGTTCGGTCCCGTCAATTCCAGGAACAAGCCGTCGCCATCATTGTAGCGCCCGGGTGTCTTGAGGTTTCGAATCTGCAGTGGCGTGAGCCGACCCATGATCGATCATCCTGTTCCGCCCCCACAATTTCCCCCACAATCCAAGCCGGATTTAGGGAGACCATCGAGAACAATATAAGAACATCAAAAGCTCGATCAAGGCCGAAAAGCCGCAGAATTCTGCGACCTTGAGGGATTAATCGGGCTTTCCTGGGATGATATAGATGGCGGAGACGGAGGGAGAGAATGTTTCCCATCCATTCCTCAATAAACTCAAGGATTTCCGCCGACAACCCCTGTTGTGTGGCACAGTTGGTGGCACAGTGTGGACCACCGCGCAGGCCCTAGGGAACACTGGCTTCTAAGGCCAACGCGGTAGAGACGCCGAGGCGAGCCTCGATGAGCTGTTGCAAGCTGTCGCGTCGCTGTTTCCAGAAGTCCTCTACGCCATCCAAACCGTCTGGCATTCCGCCAAGGAGATGCCGTTCAACATAACGGGCCTGCTCGTCAGGATGCTGGAAATAGGTCTTCATCCATTCGCTCGGCAAAGCCGCCCGCTTTTCGACATTCGCGGGACCGTCGAGCAATTGGATGTTGGCCAAGCTGTTCGCTGCCAAAGCCAGCCGTTCATGATCCTCGGCCGCGATACCGATCTTCTTGAGTTTCGCTGCGCTGAACCGAGAGATCGGGAAAACGTGGTCCAGATGGAATTGGTTGCGCAAATCTACAAAGGGAAACAGCAGAACCATCAAGGGGAACAGCCGCTTGTCGCCATACTGCATCCCAAGCATTTCCTCGACCTCTGGGCCGGTGAAATCAATCGACTTCCCGCGAGCCGCCATCCGTTCAGATAGCTGCTCGTACGGAAATAGGGTGGAACCATCCTCCTTGATCACGGTCCGTAGCGCAGTCAGGAGAATATCCAGGCCGCTGCCCCAGATGCCGCTAGCCTTGAGCAGCGAGCGCATGAGCCATTCGCGGATTGCACCGCGATCAGACGCGAATTGGCTGTGCGTGACGTAGTTTTCGGGACTGCCACGCTGGTAGAGGTAGTAGGCAATCGGCAGCAGTGCGCTATCTGCCCGAAGCGATTGTCCATTCAATCCGAAGCTGGCCGCAAGCTCGACGGTCCGGACCAGCGCATCGCGTATTTTGAGCCAGTTCGCTTCCAGGACACCCATGTTTGCGGCGGTGAAGTTCTCGACTTTGAAGCCCACGCTGGCGATGTCAGACAGCATCAAACCGGCCTTCAAGACGAAGTCTTGGCTCAATGCGAAGCCGGTGCCGATCTTGTTCAGATCATCAACAAGTCGATGGATCGCGGATCGGGCATCGACACTCTTCCACTGCGCAACGGCAATGCTCAGCAGGAGGTCAGAATACGACAGCACCGTTCCGCCGCTATTCAGGCGGATGAAGATGTTGAGAACGCGCTCAACATCTTGAGCTTCCTCTTCATAGTAATGGATCAGCGGGTCAACGTGCACGACGCGATGCAATCGGGAGAGCACTCGAAGTGCGCGCTTGTGCTGATCGCCAGAGAACCCGGCTTCGATCAACATATCGTTGAAGTCGATGACATCCTTGGTCTTGAGTATATCGCCGACACGGAACCAGAACTCGCCCTCGGCTGATGGCTCCTGCTTTTCATCGCGAAACCGGAAATCATACACGATCCCGTCCTCGTCAGGCTCCTGATCGGCGAGGAGATTGAGATGGAGGACGCGCCTGCGAAAGGCATCGGGATTGTTCCACCACTTGTTCGGCTGCTTCATCGTCATCGACCCGCGCAGGCCGATGTTCAGAGCTGTGAGGCGTTGCTGGCCATCCAGCACGGCTGTGACCGCCTGATTGTGGACTAGGCCAAGCTCCTCGCAATGCGCTTGGTCGCGCTGGTGATAGTGCAGCATGAACTTGTAAAACTTAAACTGGCCGCTCGTCTCGGGTTTGACCGACCAGAAGAGGAAGGTCCCGAACGGATAGCCTTGCATAAGACTATCGAACAATTTCTCGATCTGCTCAGGCTTCCAGACAAATTCTCGCTGGATTGCTGGGAGGACGTACTGATTATTGGCGATCTTGCTGAGTGCGGACTCGATAGTTCCGCCACTGTGGTATGTTCCCGTATTCGCGTACAAGATCGGTCCCCTAACCGTTTGTCATCTGATCGAAGTCCAGCTCGGCTCGTTGATCAAGCGCTGCGCAGAATTGACAGACGCACCCCAAGCTACGACAGAATTGCAATTACTTGCAATGAGGGGCGGGCAGGCGTGTTCACCAAAATTCACGGGCACTATCAGGCGCATAAGATCACGCTTGCGGGTGTGGACGAGGATGCCTTTGCGCGTTCGTTGACCTCGGCCCGCGTCCAAATGAATCCTCATCAGGTTGAGGCCGCCCTTTTTGCGCTCAAGTCTCCCCTGTCGAAGGGCGTTCTGCTCGCGGATGAGGTGGGCCTCGGCAAGACCATCGAGGCGGGGCTAGTGCTCTCCCAGCGCTGGGCCGAGCACAAGCGTCGTATGATCCTGATTGTGCCAGCCTCGTTGCGGAAACAGTGGCAGCAGGAGCTGTACGAGAAGTTCTCGCTCCGGGCTGAGATCATCGAATCCGCGACGTACAATCTCATGCGCAAGGCAGGCCATGCGCGGCCGTTCGACGCCACCAAGGGCATCGTCATTTGCTCCTATGAGTTCGCGGCGCGTAAGGCCGACGAGCTGAGGTCGATCAAGTGGGACCTAGTCGTGTTCGACGAAGCCCACAGGCTGCGCAACGTCTTCAAGAAGGAGGGTTCGTCTCGCGCCAAGGAACTGAAGGCTGCCCTTCAAGACCATTTCAAAATCCTGCTGACCGCCACTCCGCTCCAGAACTCGCTGATGGAGCTGTATGGGATCGTCTCGGTGATCGACGACAGCCATTTCGGGGGTGAGAATGCCTTCCGCGCTCAATACGCATCCGGATCGCCTGCGGCGCTGGATGTGCTCCGAGACCGGCTCAAGCCGGTGTGTCAGCGGTCCTTGCGATCACAGGTTCAGGCGGCGGGGCACATCAGCTTTGTCCGCCGCAATGCCCAGACATTCCACTTCGATCCGTCCGATAGCGAACAACAACTCTACGAGGAGCTTTCGGCGTTCCTTCAGCGCAAGGATACCGTCTCGTACGGTGCCACGGCGAACCAGCTTGTCATCCTTCAAATCAGGAAAATCCTCGGCTCGTCCAGTTTCGCTGTTGCCCGTTATCTCGACACCTTGATCGAGCGATTGAAGGCAAGGAAAGCCGCTGCGCTCAACATGACCGACGATGTCGATGTCATGACGGAAATTGCCGAGGAGGCAGACGAAGACCTAGACGAAGACGGCATGGTGTCGATCACGCCCGAGTCTATTCAAGCCGAGATCGAGGAGCTGAAGGGCTATCTGGCGCTTGCCAATTCGATCAAGAAGAATGCCAAGGGCGAGGAGCTGCTGAAGCAGCTTCCCAAGGTCATGGACGAGATCGAAGCCAAGGGCGGCGCTCGCAAGGCTGTCATTTTCACCGAAAGCGTTCGCACCCAGCATTACCTCCGCAACCTGCTGGAAGACCATGGCTACGCAGGCCGCATCGTCCTGATGAACGGCTCCAATGCGGACGATCAGAGCCGCAAGACCTATGCTGAGTGGCTTGAACGGCACAAGGGCACGGACAAGGTCTCAGGGTCAAAAACAGCGGACATGAAGGCCGCTATCGTCGAAGCCTTCAAAGGTGACGACAAGACCATCTTGATCGCCACTGAGAGCGGCGCTGAGGGTATCAACCTTCAGTTCTGTTCGCTTCTGATCAACTTTGACCTTCCCTGGAACCCGCAGCGTGTGGAGCAGCGGATTGGCCGGTGCCATCGCTATGGCCAGAAGATCGATGTGACCGTGGTCAACATGCTCAATCTGAAGAACCAGGCCGAGCATCGCATTCACGAGCTTCTCAGCCAGAAGTTCCATCTGTTCGAAGGCGTATTTGGTGCCAGCGACAATGTGCTTGGTACCCTGATGAGCGGGGTGGATTTCGAAAAGGAAGTCCTCCGCATCGTGCAGGAGGGCCGCACGCCTGAGCAGATCGAGTTCGAGTTCGACGCCCTCAAATCAACCATTCAGGACAAGATTGACGCGGAGTTCGAAGCCGCCCGGAACAAGCTACTCGGCGAAATGGACTCCACCGTGATTGCCAAGCTCCAGGATCGCGGCAAGGACCTTGAACGCATCCTGCCCGAGTATGTGCAGCGCTTGCTCATGGTCGCACACGCCGAGCTGGAGAGCGCCAGCTTTGACGATCCCGGTGCCGAGACGTTCGAGTTCGAAGGCATGACCTACACGACCAAATGGCCGTTGGCGGACGAACAGGATTGGCAGTTCTTCCGCGTGAACGACGGCCTTGGCGCAGATATTGTCGAAAGCGCCAAGGAGCGTGATTTCTCGTCAGGCTCCCACTCCCTGCGGTTCAGGCCGGATGAGTATCCCTTTGCAGGTCAGGTTGGCGCTGTTCAGGACCTGAAGGGCAAGCAGGGGTGGATGCGCGTCTATAAGGCAATCATGCCCACTCCCGAGGCGCTTCGCGAAGAGCTGCTGATCGCCTGCCTTGCCGACGATGGCACGACATTGGACGGTGCTGTTGCCGACAAGATGTTCATGGTCCCTGCTGTCGATGAAGGCGAGATCATGAACATCCCGCCGGACTCGGCACTAACGGCGATTGAAGAAGCTCAGTTCACGGACTTTTCGGACCGCGTGCTCAAGGAAAACGAAGGCTGGATCGACGCGGAAAGCGAACGGCTGGATCGGTACGCCAAGGACCTTGAGATCGAGCTGGATGCCCAGATCGCGGACCTGGAGGACGAGGTAAAAGAGCTGCGCAAGCAGTCCCGCGCAGCCGGTCTGTCGATGGAAGAAAAGCTGGCGTTGAAACGCAAGATCAAGCGGCTCGAAGACGATGTAGACGAGATCAAATTGGCCAAGTTCACCAAGCGCAAGGAGGCCCGCCAGAAGGTCGAAGACATGTTGGATGACTTCGCGGCCCAGCTTAACCAGAAGCCGACCATCAAGCCGCTCGTGACCGTCCGCTGGGCGGTGGAATGAGCCGGTGCTGGAAGGCTTCGGCCTCTACCCGGTCTGCTTGCAGATCGATCTGGACAGCTACGAGGGCGATTGGCGGCATGTTGCCCGTTTCCGCAATCGCACCGGCTGGCTGCTGGTAGCCGAGGCCGAAATCTGGGTTGGCGACGAACACCAGGCCACCATGCCGCTGATCGTGGGGTGCGATGAATGGGACGAGCCGATTCCATCGTTCATCGCCGCCAACCTGCTTCGGTGCGCCAGTTCGTTGCCACTGCTTTGCGATGATTTCCCGCCCGCCGTTCTGGAACTGCTGATCGAGCGGGAACGGGGCGAGGTGCGCAAGCGCTGGCTGCGTGAGAGCAATGCCGCCATCGCCCGCATCCATGAGGCAGGCGAGCGCGCCATCCGCGGACTGGAGGATGGCGTCGATGCGCAGATGCGCGCCAGTGACCGGCTGATTGCCGACCTCAGCCGCAGGCGGCGTATGTTGCCGCTGGACCATCCGGGGCGCACTGCCTTTGCCGAGGCGATTGCCAATCAGGAGGACTGGCAGACTGGCATGATCAGCTGGCTTGCCGACCGGCGGCAGGAATTGCGCGATCACTACGATGCGCAGGAGCGGCAGGCATCGCGGGGCCTTCGCCCACGGCTGGAGGTGGAGCCGATCTATGTCGTGAACTGGCACCATGCCGAAGCCCCCGCCGACGAAGTGCTGGAGGCATGGGGCGATGCGATCCGGGCCACCCGGCCTTGGCCTCCTATCGGCCATGCCAAGTTGGATTTATCGGATGACCAGTTGGCCGTTCTGGCCACGATCTCAGGCATTCCGCGCCGGTTGGGTTCCAGACTCGCCCCTCCGCCCACCGCCTCCGCGCAGCCACCCGTTCCCGCCAATCGGCTGATCGTGGATTGGGTGGCCATGCGGGATAGCTTAGGAGTTACGGCTGCCCCAAATTCTGCGGGTGGACCGGAACTTTCGCCAGAGGCTGAACCCCTGCCTGCGCCTGCGGACAAGGAGGAAAGGGAGGCCGAACCGACGCAACTGCCCCTGCCTGAAATCGACGAGGACTTGGCTGCAAGGCGCGCCGCCTTGCTTGCACGGCAGGCGGCACTGGAGGCAAAAGGGCGCAAGTTCTTCCACGGATCGCGCAAGTTTCTGCTCAACCGCGAGGAGCGCAACGAGGTGGCGCGCCAGCTTGCGGCGTTGGATCGGCGCATGGGCGCGGCCAGCGGTGTTGTGCACGTTGGCAGTTCGGCTCCGCCTGCTGGACGGACCAAGCGCGATCTGGAGCGCGAACAGTTCGGGACAGGTGATGGGGCATCGGCCCGAGTGCGCGAACTGATGGCGTTCGACCATAAGGAGCGCGTGGCATGGGTGCTGAACCTGGAAGCCTTGCTGGAGCAGCACCGTCCCTACACCGGCGATTGGTTCAAGCTGAACGACATGCTGGCGGAGGCGCGGGCGGCGCTGCGAGGCGAAGGCGGTGATTGATGGCGGGCTGTGGACAATCATGCCCCTGCCCGAGGGTTTCGCGTTCGGGGGCAAGGCGATAGAGATGGCGGCATGACCAAGAAGACCAAGCTTGAACTGACCTGGCCCGGCAAGGAAGAACGCCCCCGGCTGGAGCCGCGCATCCTGATCGAAGACCCCGCGAAGAGCTATCACGCCAAGGTGCGGCGCGAAGATGACATCTTCGACAACATGCTGATCAAGGGGGATAACCTGCTCGCGCTGAAGGCGCTGGAGCAGGATTTTGCAGGCGAAGTGAAATGCGTCTTTATCGATCCGCCGTACAATACTGGATCGGCGTTCACGCACTACGACGATGGTTTGGAGCACTCATTATGGCTCAGCCTGATCCGAGATCGACTCGAAATTATTAAGCGGTTGTTGGCTGATGATGGTTCCTTGTGGATCACTATCGACGACAATGAAGCGCACTACTTGAAGATTTTGGGTGACGAGGTCTTTGGACGTAGCAACTTTGTCTCTAATGTCATCTGGCAGAAGAAATTTTCACCTCAAAATGATGCAAAGTGGATTAGTGCGAGTCACGATCATGTACTGTGCTTTGCAAAAGATAAGAGCAATTGGTTTCCCAACCCATTGCCGCGCTCGCAGGCAATGGACGATAGATATAAGAATCCAGACAATGATCCAAAAGGACCTTGGGCATCCACGGACATTACGCGAGCGGAGCATCGAGATCGTGACTATTGGGGACTCCTGACGCCAGCCGGAAAGGAGGTCTTCCCCGCACGAGGCAGAAGTTGGAGCCGTCCGAAGGCGAACATTGAGAAACTCAAGGAGGAGGGCCGCCTTTGGTTCGGCCCAAACGGAGACCGGATGCCCCGGCTCAAGAAATACCTCAGCGAAATGGATGGTGGACTTACGCCCCAATCCATCTGGCCCCACGACGAAGTCGGGCACAATCAGGAAGCAAAGAAAGAGATCATCGCACTTGATTTTGAGACTGTTTTCGACACCCCGAAACCAGAAAGATTGCTTCAGCGGATTCTCCATCTCGCCACACAACCGGGGGACCTTGTCCTCGACTCTTTCGCGGGTTCTGGAACAACCGGTGCGGTAGCCCACAAAATGAACCGCCGCTGGATCATGGTCGAAATCGGCGATCATGCCGACACCCACATCGTCCCTCGCCTGCAAAAGGTCATCGACGGTAACGACCAAGGTGGAATCAGCAAAGCTGTGGACTGGAAGGGCGGCGGCGGCTTCCGCTACTTCACCCTCGCCCCGTCGCTACTGGAGCAGGACCGTTACGGCAATTGGGTGATCGCCAAGGACTACAATCCGGCGATGCTAGCCGAAGCCATGTGTAAGCATATGGGTTTCACCTATGCGCCGACCTCCGACCCACAGGAGTATTGGCGGCACGGGGCCTCGACCGAGACCGACTTCATTTATGTCACCACGCAGGCGCTGACGCATGAGGCTTGCGCCAGGATTTCACACGACGTGGGGCCGGAACGCAGCCTGCTGATTTGCTGCAAGGCGTTCGATGCAGATGCCGATGCCTTCGAGAACCTGACGCTGGTGAAAATCCCGACCTCGATCCTCCAGAAGTGCGAGTGGGGTCGCGACGACTATTCGCTCAATATCCAGAACCTGCCCGAGGCTGACGACGCGGCGGAGGAAGCACAGGCGATGACCGAGGGCTTGCCCCTTTTCGCGGGGGAGGCGGGCGATGAGTGAAGGTCCCGCCGCGCTGGGCCACGAAGCCCGCATCCGCCGCCAGATTGCACAGCGGCTTTCGCTGCGCGCTCCGCAGGAGAACTCGCTTAACCTCCTTGGCCAGGTTTTGGCCCATATGGACTTCACCGCGCCCTGCGATGCGGCGGCGCTGCTGGCGACGGTCAAGGCGCAGCATCCCACCGTCACAGACTTCGAGCGCGAGTTTCCCTCGCTCTGCTTCGCCTTGGCAACGGGCGTCGGCAAGACCCGGCTGATGGGGGCGTTCATCGCCTACATGTACCTGTCAGGCCGGTCGAGGAACTTCTTCGTCCTTGCCCCTAACACCACGATCTATGACAAGCTGATCGCCGATTTCTCCCGGCAGTCGTCGCCCAAGTACGTCTTCCGGGGCATCGCGCAGTTTGCCCAGACGCCCCCGATCATCGTTACCGGCGACACCTGGCAGGAAGGGCGCGGCATCCGTGGCTCGGACCTGTTTGGGGCCGAAGCGATCATCAACATTTTCAACGTGGACAAGATCAACAAGGACAAGGGCAAGATCAGGAGCTTCCGGGAAACCCTGGGCGATAGCTACTTCGATTACCTGTCCAAGCTGCCCGATCTCGTCATGCTGATGGACGAGGCGCACCGCTATCGTGGATCGGCAGGCTACAAGGCGATTACCGAGCTTGATCCCAAGCTGGGGCTGGAACTGACGGCAACGCCCAAGACGGTCGGCGCGAACCCCAAGGACTTCAAAAACGTCATCTATCATTACGGCCTGGGCAACGCGATGGCCGATGGCTTCGTGAAGGAGCCGGCAGTCGCCACCCGCGCCGACTTCCGCGCCGGGGATTACGACAAGGACAGCCTTGAAGGCATCATGCTGGAGGACGGCGTCCACTATCACGAATACGTGAAGACGGAGCTGGAACTCTATGCCCGCGAAACCGGACGCAGGCGTGTGTTCCCGTTCATGCTGGTGGTGGCGCAGGATACCGCCCACGCCAAGCAGTTGCGCGAACGCATCGAGAGCGCTGACTTCTTCGGTGGCTCCTACAAGGGGCGCGTGATCGAGGTTCACTCGAACACCGGGCGCGAGGAAAGCGACGAGGCGATGGCCCGTCTGGTCCGGCTGGAGGAAGCCGGGGACACCGACATCGTCATCCACGTCAACAAGCTGAAAGAAGGCTGGGACGTAACCAACCTCTACACCATCGTTCCCCTGCGCGCTTCGGCATCGGACATTCTGACCGAGCAGACCCTGGGGCGCGGCCTGCGCTTGCCCTATGGCGAGCGGACCGGGAACGAAGCCGTCGATACCCTGACGGTCATCGCCCATGATCGCTTCGACGAGGTGATCAGGAAGGCGCGGGAAGCGGACTCGCTGGTCCAGGTGAAGGAATACCGGATCGGCGAAGGCGGCGATATCTCCACCGAGCCGCAGGTCGTCTATACTGTGCCGACCGCCTTCGAAGCCGCGCTCACCGGGGCCGAGCTGCCCGAAAGCGAAAACAAGGTTAGTGGAGGCGGGGCTCAGCCCTTCGTCTTCGACACGCCCGAGGACAGGAAGATCGCCCAGCTCACCATCGAGCTGATCCGCGACAAGTACGAGCGCGAGCTGAAGGGGGGCCACAAGGAGCTGAAAAGCCCCGAGGTGCAGCAGCGCATCGCCGCAGACGTGAAGCGGCTTTCGGTCGAGCGGCAGGGCGAGCTGGAAGGCATCGTCGCGCAGCCGGACGTTGAAAAGCTGGTGGCGGTCGTCACCGCCAGCATTGCCGAAAACAGCATCGAGATTCCCGAGATCGTTGTCCTGCCGAGCCGCGAGGTGAACTTCTGGTTCGAGGACTTCGACCTTGCAGGCGTGGGCGACATTCGCCTTCAGCCGATTTCCGACCGCTTGCTCGTCCGCAATCTGCGGGATCAGACCCAGCGCGAGCTGGCGCGGGCGCTGGAAGGCCCGAAGGAAGTCCGCGTCGATAACTACATCGTCAAATACCTGATGGACTATCCGCAGGTCGATTACGACAGCCAGGCTGACCTGCTCTACAAGTTGGCCGGGCAGATGATCGACCACCTGCGTACCTACCTCCAGACCGAAGAGGACGTGGAGAACGTCGCGCTGGCGCACGGCAAGGCATTGGCCCAGCGCATTTTCGGGCAGATGCGGGATCACTACCGCCAGACCCCCGCCGAGTACCGCGCCAGCAAGGTTCGTTCGTTCCGCACGCTGGAGCCGCAGAACATCAGCTATTCGCCGTCGCGGTCGCTGTTGCTGACGGAAGCTGCCACGCCGCTATCGGCCACGGCCAGCTTCACCTTCCGGGGCGGCAAGAAAAGCCCTTACCAGTTCCACAAGTTCCATTCCGATCCAGAACGGCGCTTTGCCGTCATGATCGACAGCGACTTCGAAAAGGACGTGCAGCGCTGGCTCAAGCCCGCCCGCAACCAGTTCCGGATCGAGTATCAGCCGGGCAAGCCCTACGAGCCGGACTTCGTGATCGAGACCACGGCGGAAAAGCTGATCGTCGAGATCAAGGCCGAGAACCAGATGCGGGACCCGACTGTCCAGGAGAAGGCCCGCGCTGCCGCCGAGTGGGTCAAGCACGCCAACGAGTTCGCCGCCGAAGGGGATGGCAAGCCGTGGCGCTATGCACTCATCCCGGACGCTGATGTGACGGAGAGCGCAACGCTTGCCGGTTTGCTCGCTCGACATGCAGGTTAGGGGGCTGCTGGATTACGGATGAATGGCGCGGGGGCCGCTGGTGAATGGCGAAGCTGCTGCGGGTGGAAAGGTTGTGCCCCAACCCCGGTTTTCATGCTGTAGCCGTCTGAAATCAGGCTTTTCTCGTGCAATTGCTTGCAAGCGCTGCGCCGTCTCCCCCATCCGCGTTTTTGAACAGACTTTGTCGGGTGGTGCCCGCAGTTTTCGAGTCTGTGCAGCATCTTAGCTGCGTGAGTTTTTCCGACTAAACGGTAGACGAAACATCCTGCCTAATCGCCGAAGAAGAGATCGGGCTGGGCATCAAGGGCAGCCCGGACTTCCGGGGCCAATCGGCTATGTGGAACGCGGAGAAGGGTGTCGGTAATATCCTCCTCGGTGCCGTCCCGGCGGATGCTTCGGGCGACCACACCATGCCGGATCAAAAGGCTGGCCCCCACGTCCCAGGTCCGATGGCAATCCTCGGGTCGTCCCTCGGAACACATGATGGCCAAGGGTTCACGGGAAGCCGCCGCGAGTACCCTGTCGAGTGCGGCGATGTAGCTGGGGTGATCGGCTGCAATATCAGCTCTGCCGCCCAGAATGTCGCCGTATTGCCGGTAAAGAATGCCGCTCCGCTCCGCCCAGCGCTCAATCTGATTGGCGTTGAATGGCTGGTTCCGGGACCACGGCGATGACCGGACATCCCAAAGCTGCGTAATCCCCCGCCGCTCCAGTTCGCGAAGGAACTCGGGCAGGGTCCGCGTCGAATAGCCAATTGTGTAAATCATAATGTCTCCAGTGGTTTATCCCACCGGATTCTAACTTTTGGACGAGTCTCGGGACAGTCCAGAATGGCGGATTTCTGCCGTTTTCAGCCAGCCCGAAGAGTAGTTCCTGCCCCGCACTTCCCTTGCGACGTGCACCGGGCTATCACCACCGCGCTCCCGAGACACGCGGGGGCGGGGCGTGGAAACCCCGGAATGGAACACCCGGTCACGATTTCGTGGCCGGTTGGCTGTCGCGTATGTCCAAGGCTCTGCCCAAAGGCGGCAGCGCCTGTGAGTTCCTCCAGGTTTCCAACAACCGGCTCGTGTGCCGGCGCCCCGTGGAAAGATGCCATGGAGGGCGAAATCGGCGGGACGACTGCCACAACGGAATACAGAGCGTCACCCTTCGGCCCCGCCGAGGTGGTGGCGAAGGTGGCCGATGCGGCATTCGGCAGGCCGCTGGTCACGAACGTGCTGCGCGCCCAACTGGTGGAAGCGATGATTGCGCTGGTGCTGGAACCCGTATGGCACTGGTGTGGCGCCGATTATGCCCCCTGCGATTTCGAACGAGCGGATGGCCTGCGGCTGGAGGTGAAGCAATCGGCGGCACGGCAGTCGTGGAGCACCGGCAAGCCCAGCAAGGCGATATTCGACGTTGCCGCCCGAACAGGCCGGAACGAGGCCCATGGCTGGGTCGCGGAATACGGCAGGGCCGCGCATCTCTATGTGTTTGCGCATCACCCCACTTTCGATGACACCGCCGACCATCGCGATCCGGCACAGTGGCTTTTCTATGTCGTGCCGACCACCGCCCTGCCGGACGTGAAACAGATCGCGCTGGGCACTATCAGGACGATGGCCGAGGCTGTGCCAATTTCCATGCTGGCCGAGACGGTCGCCGCCGCCGCCAGCACGATCTCCAATCCGAGGACCGCATGAAGACAATCCGCCAAGACGCAATCGGCAAGAACACCCTGAGGCTGGTAGATACCGGCGAGGGCATCGTCGGCCTTCTGATCGCTGGCGGCAAACAGCTTGGCCGGATTGACGGAAACGACGCCGCCGAGGTCTGGGCGCAGCTTCGAGCTGCCGTGGGCAAAGCCAGCGATGCCTACTTCGGCTTCGATGGTGCCCGCGCACGGTTCCTCCAGTTCTTTCCGGATGGGTTCCGGTCCCCGGCCTTCGAGGGTGACGAGCGCGGGAGCTATGGTGAGCGGGGCTACAAGCTCCGCGCCAAGTCCAAGCTGGACGCCGCCGCTCCGCTCGATCAGGCGTTGACCGGCACCGGGTATGGCGAAGCCGTCCTATCGGCTTATCGGGCCACCAACCTGCTTTCGCCGTTCGAGAAGACCCGCCTTGATCCGGTGCTACGTGGTCCGGACGCTGACGGGTTCATTCAGGCGGCAGCGGCTTTCGCCATGGGTGATATGGCCCCGGCACTGGATAGGATGGAGCGCATCCTCGCCAAGCACAACAACGCCAAGTGGACGGTGGTGACGTATCTGCCGTTCCTCTGGCGACCGGATGAGCACATGTTCCTCAAGCCAGTGGTGACGCAGGACTTTGCCGAGCGGGTCGGGCATCCGTTCGTGCATGACTACACCCCTGCGCTCGAACCAGAGGTGTACGCGAGCCTGCTGGACCTGATGGCCGTGACCAAGGCCGAGCTGGCCGACCTCCAGCCCCGCGATAACATCGACTTGCAGAGCTTCGTCTGGACGGTGGGTGAGTACAAGGACGGGGACGAGGTTCTGGTCGACCCAGCAAACCCGCACTGATCACAGAAATTGGCCCTGTTAGAAGTTTTCCATTCGAACATTGAGGAGATCGTTCGCAAAGGCCCGGACGATAAGAGCTTCAAGCTTTCCAATCAGCGCTTCGGGGACCGAATAGGCACTGACATATTGGGCAAGAAAGTGCAGAGGCACCTCTTCCTTGGCAATCTTCCTGCGCATCTCCTCGGCACCTTTGAAGGGCGTGCGTGTCGTAGGATGAGAAACACGCTTGATCGACTGAACTTCGCCCCGGTGCCGATTGAACGCATTGTTCATCTCTTGCCACAGGGACAATCTATGAGCCTTGCCTGCGTATAGTGCTCGACCCCGGCTATCTTGGAAAACATAAATGCCGTGGGCATTTTCAAGG
This sequence comes from Novosphingobium sp., assembly GCF_041905565.1. Classification (GTDB taxonomy): domain Bacteria; phylum Pseudomonadota; class Alphaproteobacteria; order Sphingomonadales; family Sphingomonadaceae; genus Novosphingobium. The sequence goes on from NZ_JAYRKX010000009.1 coordinate 99,712, forward strand.
GCTGTACGAAGACTCGCTCGAAACGGGTGCGGTTGTCCATCGTCATCAGCAGCCGAGAAGATTTGCCAGCTCTTTCCCTGCTTGGTGAGTGTCGCCGTGATCGGCAGGAACTCGACAATAGGTACGATTGATTGTTCGGCGAGGTCGTCCGCCGCTCTCTTGGCGGCTTTCTCCATCAGATTTGCGACCTGCTTCGGCGTCAGGTCTTTGCCACGGTATCCTTGCAATGCAGGCTGGGTAACGCCTAACTCCTTGGCCAGCACTGAATCGGAGATGGTCTTAGTGCCCCTTCGCTGCATTATGCGTCGGGAAACTTCCTGCAAGAGATCGTCGCCGTTCATTGGATACCCCCGGTAATTCGGCCAGATTGTCGAGCAGACGAGCTGCCGACGGTTGCGGTATAGCCAAATAGTCAGAACGCTAAACGCTTTAGGAGCAGGCTCACGTTGCTTGGGTGCCATTGTCCGCCATTCGGGGTGGGTGTGCCTGCGGCTGATAAGTGCGCGGCGTATTCGCGCAGGCTGGCGCATCCCGCATCACGGGCAGCGATGAACGCGGGACGGACGGTTTCCGCGTAACGGTCGGCCTCTTCCCGCTTCCTGGCCCCGAGCACTACACCGTAAGTGCCGAGCTTGACCCCACGGGCCTTGGCGGCTGCCAGTGCTGCCTTAGTCCGTTCGGAAATCTGTTCGCGCTCCCACTCTGCCACGGCGGACAGGACATGGATCATGAGCCGATTTGCGAACGGGGCATCGACCGCGACGAACTCGGTGCCGGTTTCCATCAAGGCCGACACGAACGCGACGTTGCGTGCCAGTCGGTCTAGCTTGGCAATCAGCAAGGTCGCCTTGGCTCTGCGGCAATGGACGAGAGCAGCGTTTAGCTGGGGCCGGTCCTTGAGCTTGCCGCTCTCGGCCTCGACGTAGATTTCAATGATCTCTCGGCCTTGGCGGGCCGCATATTGCTCGATGGCTGCCCGCTGGGCCTCAAGGCCAAGTCCGGATGCAGCTTGCCGATCCGTACTGACCCTGATGTACCCAATGAACATGCGGTGTCCATGAAAGAGGGAGGTATTTGTTGTACACCTTGCCTCTAGGAGTGCCTTCTGGACACCAAAAAGCGCACAAAGTGGCGCTTTAGGCGATTTTTTCCGTGGCGATCAGCGCGACGGCAATGTCGGACACCTTTGCCGCGCCGTAGGAGATCACCTCCTCCAGATATTCCTTCAAGGTCTTCGGATCATGGCGGCAGGAAATTACGTAACCGATGATGGTCCGCCTGATCTTTTCCAGATCGTCTGTCGATTTCATGTCGCTGATCATCATGCCGACTTTGAGCATCGCTACGCCGGAACGGTTGGCATCAATGCGTTGCACCAACTTGCCGGATTTCATCGCGTACCATTGGCCGCAGTAGTGGAACACGCCCGGGAGCGATGTTTCCTGCTTGCGGCGAGCAAGGCCGTCCAACACGTCCATACCGAAGTTGTCAGCAACGGCATATTCGACGGCGGCATAAACAAGCGCCGCGACCGATGCGTCTTCGAGGATGATGATCAGGTTGTCGCCCCATGCAGCCGCATGAACGCCGGGGGCGGCGCTCTCGGCAGCAACGAGGATATTCTTGATCACCAATTCGGACGCATAGATTGCGAGCGCCGCGCCCGTAAGGATGCCCCTACATGACGGCCCTGCATCGACGAATGGGGAAGCATGATCCCCAGAGGAAGGGACTAGTACGGTAGAACCGCCCTTCGGCTCTTTGACAAGGTGTACTGCACGTTCTTTCGTGTCCATCAGTACGGCCTTCAAGACGTGCCCTGGCAGGGGCACATCGCGCATGACAGAGGATCGCCTGATCGTGTCATGACAACTCGGAATATCGGTGGTGATGACCATGGCGCTCGTGGGCAGGTGCTGTTCGAGCCATGCGTTCAGGTGCTCGAAGCCACGGGTCATGAACTGGTTGGGATGAAGCTCGGCCAAGACCTTCGCCACATCGTAGGCGATCCGGTCCCGTGCCTTCTCCCGCAGGTCCAGAATGGGGAAGTACCGCTTGCGGTGGTTATGGCGTTCCTTGGGCCGAAGGAAAACGGGTTCTTCACTCGCGTTCCACATATCCAGCGCCAGCCCGGCTTCGACGATCTCGCCATAAGGGACGACCTGGTCCTTCAGCGGTTTCGGAGCCAGCCGACGCCACGCGTCATACGCGCCTGCGATCCGCACTGACTTGCTGGCGAAGTACCGCCGCGAAAGGTTCTTGGCCTTCCGGGGATTGGTCTTCGCCAAAGCCTGAAGCCGAGACAGCTTCTGCTGCCTGCGCTTGCAGCAACGCTTGATGATGGCCTCGGCCTTGCCGTTCGGCGCAATGATAGGTCCGCTGGCCGCATCGCCAGCTTGTTCATTCTTCGACATAACAAATTTTCCCGGGCTCAGCCTCCCTCGGCGAGAAGCCTTGCAATCAAGTGCAATCGCTCCTGTGGAAGTGAAAAGGGCGTTGCCCTCTAACCACACGACCGGCTGGCCGGCCTTAAAGCGATGGCCGTTGCCCATCACCGTTGCTGGTGTCCCATGTTGTGAATGGTTCCGGCAACATGGTGATGGGCTCAGCTCAACTTTGCCTTAGTTATTCGGTTCCGTTTCGAGGAAAGCCGCAATCTCATCCGGACGGAGCTTGCCAAGAACGCACTCAACATCGCCGGCCAGAAGCTCGCGAACCTTGTCCCGGAGTTGATCGACCGGGAGGCGCCGCCTGAAGCTATGGAACCGGCGCTTGGAGTGACGTAGCACAGGTTCAATATCTTCGACCCAATAGTCGAGGTCGGAACTGAACCGGCAAAGGTCAATGTACGGGATGTCTTCGTCGTTCGCCGCCTCCGGATGCAACAGGCACCAGGCTTCGACCACCCTGCCCAGCTTAACCTTGCTGTTGTCTTCGTCGAGGTAGTGACGGGCGAGTCGCCGAGCCCGCACGGGATCGCCTTCAGAGGCTGAAGCAAGCTGCCGCTGAAACTGCTTTTGCTCTGCTTGGTACTGCTTGCTCACCAGTTCAAAGCCATCGGGAGTCCGGGCACGGGTAGCGGGGGCGGTCTTCTGAATGCTCAGCGTCGTCATAAAATCCTCCATGATTGTGTGCGCAAGGCAGGGCCTTGCAATCAATTGCAGTTAGTTAGGCTGATGGATCGACCACGCACGCTTCGAGGAAGTCGTCGAGGTCCTGACGCCGGTAACGGACCGTGCCCAATGCCCCTGCAAGCCGGACGAAATGAGGTCCTTGGCCCTTGGTGCGCCACTTGCGCAAAGTCCAAGGGCTCACGCCGACAATCGCAGCGGCCTGTTCAACAGTTAGGAGAATTGCTTCCGGTTTCATTCTCGGTGTCTCCAACATCGACACCGATTTCTCGCAGGAAGATCGCGACCGGACAGTGACGTTGCCGGACTTCCTCTCGGCGGTCCGATTGCTCGAAACGCCTGCGATCTTCCTTGATCCTCAGAAGTGAAGCCACAATACGCCTCACGTTTCCTTAAGTCAAGAAACTAATAACTGAGAGCTCAAAAATCGCATTTTGCAATTAATTGCAATGAAAGTGCCTTGGTTGCTCTGCGCGAAGGGTAGCCCCGAGCCCAGAGCAACCAAAGGAATGGTCAATCGCTAGGGATCAATTCCGTAAGCCTGACCGGGAGCTTGAGGTTGGCGACAATCTCATAAGCGGCTTCGATGCCGATACCCGCTCCATACGCCCCCGCCGATGATTGGTCCTGGTGGCCGATCAACTGGTCGATGATGTATTTCGGAACGAGGTTCTCCCGGAAATAATCCTCCGCCGTATGGCGGAAGCTGTGTGCCACGAGCGCAGGGTCAGTCAGACCGATTTTGTCCATGAACCGGCCAAACCATTTGGAGAACACGGTCGATGGCTGTCCGTCTTCACCGAACTTGATCCGGTAGAACACCCGGTCTTTCGCCTTGGCTCCCTTCCGTTGCCATTTTACGAAGTCCCCAAAGCCAAGGGCCATCAGGTCGGGATGAATGGGAATGAGCCTTACGCCAGCATCGCTCTTGACGCTCTTGTAGCCCTCCTCGCCATGTTTGGCGTCGGAGTTTTCGTTGATCGACAAGTAAGGCGTGGGGCCGTCGATGACGCAGTCAGCGAAGTGGAGTTGGACGATCTCCCCGAGCCTCGCCCCGGTGTAATACAGGATCGCCGGGATGAAGAAGTATTCGTCCCTGATGATCTTGCTGCCGGGAACGAACCGGCGATAGCGAGACTCGCAGCCGCTGAACAGCGGTGCCGAGAACAGCTTCCGAAGCTCGGCCTCGGTGAAGGGGCGACGGCTGCGGTGACCCTTTTTCTTCTTCGGGGCGGTGATCGTAAGGTTCACAGCAGGGTTGTTGGAAATGAACCCCTGGGCATGTGCCCAGCGGAACATCGCGGTAGCCCGAGCCAGGATCGTCGTTGCCGTCGATGCCTGGATGCGGGCGCTTTCGACATTGGTCTGACTGGACTGGAGCGACTTGGCCACGCCCAGATGATAGTTCTTCTTCAGCCTAGCCAGGGCTTCGGGGTAGGGGCGCATATCGTCCCGTGTCACGCTTTCCGCCCGCGTGTCGCCGCCGAGAAAGTCTGACAAGAGCTTCAGCTTCGGTCGATGGGTTTTCATGGTCTTTGCGGTCCACTCGAACCGCTTGGCCTTGCAGTATTCCTCGATCAGTTCGTCCACCGTCAGGCCAATGCCCTGTTTGCAATTGCGTGCATCGCCATTGAAGAGCGGGTCCTCCGGAACATAAGGCGTGAGGCGGTCGTTAAGGCGGAACGAGAACTGCCTGTCAGCTTCGATCATGGCCCTGACGACACCCTCGATGATTTCCATCAGTCGGGCGTCAGGGAGGCCGGTCAAATCAACCCCTCGGTCGGCTACCAGACGTTTGGCTGTAAGCAGGGTTTGCGGGTCGAAGGACCGGGTTTCAACCTGGGGGATCAGGGCAGACATGTGCTCATCAGCCATGGCCTGCTGTTCAGCCAGCTCGAAATCGATCTCGGTCGATTGCGGCTGGTAGGCTTGGCCATAGGTCTCGGAGAGGCCCGCGAAGCAATCGCGGATCAGATTGAGGACTTCTTGCTTCGTAAGATCATTGGCATTGCGCATCATCTCAAAGGCTTCCTTCAATTTGGAGCCTGTTCTGGCAGCGAGAAGGCGAGCCTCATGGAAGCGCAGCGGGCCAAGCGACCGACGGACTTCCGAGCAGCCCACCAACTCGACCAAGTCCTTTGGAACGCGTACGCGAACGTAAGACATGCTGCCGCGACGCATCAGGAATGGTGCAGCCAGCGCGCTCATGGCGTTGGCCCCCTGAACAAGCTCAAGGTTGGTGAGTGATCATTCCGATGGGTTCGATGCGCTGCCTTGGAGCGCCCTGCTTCCCTGAGACTACCAGTCGTGGGTCGCACGGTTTGCCGGAGCTGCGTGAGCAAGCTCCCATCACCTTCGGGGCGATCTAACCCTGTCCGGTGGGCCACCGTGTGGCACAGTGTGACACACGAGAGACCGGCAATGATGCTGAGATAATGGATTTCCCAGCGTTTACAAGCCGCTTGGCGGAGACGGAGGGATTCGAACCCTCGGTACCGGATTTACCAGTACGACGGTTTAGCAAACCGTTGGTTTCAGCCACTCACCCACGTCTCCGGATCGCAGCGGCGAAGCCGGGCCTATAGCGAGGGGCGGCGGGGGCGGCAAGGGGGGTGGGGGGATTCTTTTGCGGGGTCTCGCGGAACTCGTCTGGCCGCAAAACGGACTCGCCTCGTCGCCTGCCGATTGTCGCCGCGCACGCCTTCGATTCTCTAGGCCTGTCGGGCCTCGTGCCCAGCTTATGTGACGGGATCGGAACGAATTATGGCAGGCTTGCGAGCGGCGCTGCGCGGCGCGATGGCGGGATTGATGGGGGCCTTGGCGCTGGCGGCGGCAGGCCCGGTCATGGGCCAGGTCCAGCCGGTTGATCCCGACAAGGCGATCGATGCGGACCTGGGCAAGCCAGTGGCCGCGCCAGTTGCGGCGCCGGTCGCCGAACCGTCTCCGGCCCCGACCCCGGCGCCCGCTGAGCCGGTGCCGGCTGCGCCCGATCCGGCCCAGGCGGGCAAGACCTACAAGCAGGATGATCTGATCGGCGCTGCCGAAGGCGTGTTCGGCAAGGGCGCCAAGGGTCTGGCCGACGTGATCAAGGACCTGCTCAAGAAGCAGGGCGAGCCCAATGCCTACATCACCGGCCGCGAAGCGGGCGGGGCGATCGCGGTTGGCCTGCGCTATGGCTCGGGCACGCTGTTCCACAAGGTCGAGGGGCAGCGCCCCGCCTATTGGACCGGGCCGTCGCTGGGCTTTGACCTGGGGGCGAACGCGGCGAACACTTTCGTGCTGGTCTACAACCTCTACAACACTGACGATCTCTACAAGCGCTTCCCGGCGGGCGAAGGGCAGGCCTACCTGGTTGGCGGCTTCCATGTCAGCTACCTGCGGCGCGGCAATATCGTGCTGATCCCGGTGCGTGCCGGGGCCGGGCTGCGGCTGGGGGTCAACCTGGGTTACATGAAGTTCAGCCGCAAGCAGCGCTGGCTGCCGTTCTGAGCGGACGGCTCAGCGCAGCAGGCGCCACAGCGTGATGGCCGCCACGGCCAGCAGGAAAGCGCAGGCAAGCACCAGCCTGATCGCCTCTGCGAGCCGTGAATCCCCCCCTGGCATCGACCCTCTTATGGGGCGCTGCGGTGCGCCGTTTGGTTCCGGCCGCGTTTATCGCGGTCAGGTTGAGCAAAGAAAAGCGTTATTGATCGACGCGCGGGCTATTCCGGGTTGGACCCGGCCAGCTTGCGTTCCACTTCGGCGCGTCCGCCCGGCTTGAAGCCGTGCATCCCGTTCCACCATTGCAGCGCGATGATGCCGCCCTTGGCCGGCTGCAGCAGGCCCACCAGCAGTACGCTGGCGATGACCAGCGACAGGGTAATCATCGCCCACAGCGGCAGGTCGCTGCTGCCGATTTCGATCATCACCGGGGCCATCACGTGGCCGGTGATGATGATCGAGACGTAGGGCGGGAAATCGTCGGCCTGGTGCAGGGTCCAGTCCTGACCGCAGCCGGGACATAGCGTGGTCGGCTTGAGATAGCGGGCGAACAGGTGCTTCGCGCCGCACCGCGGGCAGGTGCCGCGCGCCCCGCGCATGATCGCGGTCCAGACGCTGGCGGGCAGGTGGTTGTTGCTCCAGGGGGTCATGCGGCCCTTTTCACCCGCGCGGGGTAAAGTGCAAGCGCGCATTTGCGCGCGCGCGACAAAGCCCCTTCCCCTTGCGGCGCCCCGGGGCTAAGGGCGCGCCATGCTCGAGAACCTGGAACAACAGCCCGCCGATGCGCTGCTCGCGCTGATCAAGCTCCACAACGCGGACCCGCGCGCCGACAAGATCGACCTTGGCGTCGGCGTCTATCGCACCGGCGAGGGCGATACGCCCGTCTTCGCGGCGATCAAGGCGGCGGAGCAGAAGCTGCTCGAAACCCAGGATTCCAAGGCCTACCTTGGCCCCGAAGGCGACATGGGCTTCGTCCATGCGCTGATGCCCTATGTGTTCGGCAAGGACGATCCCAGCAAGGGCGGCCGGATCGACGGGATGCAGACTCCCGGCGGCACCGGCGGCGTGCGCCTCGCCGCGGCACTGGCCAAGAAGGCCGGCGTGCAGCGGATCTGGATGGGCGTGCCGAGCTGGCCCAACCACGCGCAGATCCTGGCCGACCTCGGGCTGGAACTGAAGACGTTCGCCCATTCCACCAAGGACGGCGTGGTCGACATGGACGCGCTGCGCGCCGCGCTGGCCGAAGCGCAGCCGGGCGATGCGGTGCTGCTGCACGGCTGCTGCCACAACCCGACCGGGATCGACTATTCCAACGCCGATTGGGACGAGATTGCCGGCCTGGTCAAGGCGCGCGGCGTGCTGCCGGTGCTGGACCTGGCCTACCAGGGCCTGGGCTACGGGATGGAGGAGGACGCCTATGGCGTGCGCCGCGTCCTGGCCGAAGTGCCCGAAGCGCTGATCGCCTACAGCTGCGACAAGAATTTCGGCATGTACCGCGACCGCGTCGGCGCGGTCTATGCGATGGTGGCCGATCCGGCCCAGCTGAGCGCCGTGCTGTCGAATGGCCACACCCTGGCGCGCGCCGCCTGGTCGATGCCGCCTGATCACGGCGCCGCCGCGGTGCGCCTGATCCTTGAGGACGAAGCACTGACCAAGCTGTGGCTGGACGAGCTGGACACCATGCGCGCGCGCATGCGCCAGGTCCGGGCCAGGCTGGCCGGTGCCGGCAAGGCCGGGGCGATCGACCTGGCGCCGCTGGGCGGGCAGAACGGGCTCTTCTCGATCGTGCCGCTGAGCGGTGAGCAGATCCTCAAGCTGCGCAACGACCACGGGATCTACATGGCCGGTTCCGGCCGGATCAACGTGGCCGGGCTGACCATGGGCAACATCGACAAGTTTATTGCCGATCTCGCCACGGTCAGCGCCTGACCGATGGACCGCCAGCCGGTCCTCGAAGGGGAGCGGCTGCTGCTCAGGCCGCTGCGCCCGGACGATTGGGACGCGCTTTATGCCGTCGCCAGCGATCCGCTGATCTGGGAATTGCACCCCGCGCATGATCGCTGGCAGGAGCCGGTGTTCCGCGCGTTCTTTGCCGATGCCCTGGCAGGCGGCGGGGCAATGGTGGCGATCGACCGGGCGAGCGGCGCAGTGATCGGCTCATCGCGCTGGCAGGCCCACGATCCGTCAGGCACCGGCTCGGTCGAGATCGGCTGGACGTTCCTCGCCCGCAGCCATTGGGGGCGGGTGTGGAACGAGGAGATGAAGCGCCTGATGCTGGCCCACGCGTTCCGCTGGGTGGCGCGGGTCGATTTCCGGGTGGGCGAAGGCAACCTGCGTTCGCGCGGGGCGATGGAACGGATCGGCGGACGGCTGAGCGCGCGCGACGGCGGCGTGGTGGAGACAGCCAGCGGCCCCGCGCGCCACGTGATCTACGAGATTACCCGCGAGCGCTTTGCCGAGGGGCCGCTGCTGCGCCGCTGACGCGGCGAGCAATCCGCAACTGCTGCCAATCTGGACCAATCCCCCGGCGCGGCGGATTGTTTCCGCCCGGCAATCGCCTATCCTTCAGGCAAAGGTCGCAACTTTCGATCCTGGAACGCAGCGACGTTCGCAGCCGAGTTGTCTTGATGAATGACCAACGCCTGATTCGCGAAATCGGTGATGCCATTGCCGCGCACATGGTGTGGAAGAAGCGGCTGGTCGCTGCGATTGACAGCGGGCAGGTCCGTTACAGCCCGATCATCGCCGGATCGGACCGGGAATGCGCCTTCGGCAAATGGCTCTATGGCCCCGGCCTGGGCGAGGAGATTCGCGATACCCGGCCCTATGCCGTGGTGCAGCGGCTGCATGCGGCGTTCCACCGCACGGCGGGCAAGATCCTGACCCAGGTTGAACAGGGACGGATCAAGGACGCGCAGTTGGCCCTGCGCGGTGAATTCGAAAGCGAATCGGACCTGTTGCTGCGCGCGCTGCAGAAATGGCGGCGCGAATTGATCACCCAGTGACCGGACCGGCCTGCACCGGCAGGCCCGGCTTCAGCCGCGCAGGCTTTGCATTCGCTGCAGATAGCGCGCCAGCACGTCGATTTCGAGGTTGACCGCATCGCCGGGCTGCAAGGCGCCGATCGTGGTCACTTCGCCGGTGTGCGGAATGATGTTGAGCATGAAGTGGCAGGTGCCGTCGGCCTGGTCGGCAATCTCGTTCACGGTCAGCGACACGCCGTCGACCGTGATCGAACCCTTGGTTGCGACATAGGCGGCCAGCTCGGCCGGGGTGGAGACCCAGAACCGGGTCGATCCGCCCACTTCCTCGCGGCTGACGACATGGCCCACGCCGTCGACGTGGCCGGTGACGATGTGGCCGCCCAGCTCGTCGCCCAGCTTCATTGCCGGTTCGAGGTTGAGCCGCGTGCCCACCGCCCAGCGCCCCGGCACCGTGCGGCTGACCGTTTCGCCCGAAATGTCGACTGCGAACCAGGCATCGCCCGCCGCGCCCCCGCGTTCGACCACGGTCAGGCACACGCCCGAACAGGCGATCGAGGCGCCGATGGCGATGTGCGCCGGGTCATAGGGGCAGGTGATCACGGCGTGCAGGTCGCCGCTTTCGCGTGCTTCGCGGATCGTGCCGATGGCGGTGATGATACCGGTGAACATGTCTGGTCGTGGTCCCTATGATTCGATCCGGCGGTAGACTTCGAACTGGTCCTTGCCAAGCTGGCCGCCGTGCTGGCGCTGCCATTGGCCGTGGGCCTGGGCCAGGCTGGCCAGGCCAATGTCGCCCAGGCACGGCTGGCCGCCGCCGATCAGGATCGGCGCGCGGTAGAACAGCAGCCGGTCGACCAGCCCGGCGCGCAGGAACGCGCTGGCCGCGCCCGCGCCGCCTTCGACGAACAGCGTCTGCGTGTCGGCCATCGCGGAAATGGCCTCGGGCGCGGGCAGGGCTTGCCAGCCGCTGGGGGCGTGCCCGTGCGTCAGCACCCAGCGCGCCGGGCTGCGCGCTTCCAGCCCGGGCAGGCGCACGTCAAGCCGGGGGGCATCCGCGCGCAGGGTGCCGCCGCCGACCAGGATCGCATCGTGGCGGGCGCGCATGGCATGGCAGTGGGCGCGCGCCTCGGGTCCGGTGATCCACTGGCTTTCGCCGCTGGCCGCGGCGATGCAGCCGTCGAGCGACAGCGCCAGCTTGAGCGTGACGAGCGGCCGCCCGCGCCCGCGCAGCGAGAGATAGCCCGCCAGCCCTTCGGCGCAGGCGGGTGAGGGGACCAGGTCGGCCGCGATGCCAGCACTGCGGATCCGCGCCAGTCCCGCCCCGGCCGTGCGGGGATCGGGATCGGCGCAGCCGACCACCACCCGGGCGACGCCGCTCACCGCGACCAGATCGGCACAGGCCGGTCCGCGCGCGCTCTGGTGAGCGCAGGGTTCGAGGCTGACGTAGAGTGTGGCGCCGCGCGCGTGTTCTCCGGCGGCGGCCAGCGCCACCGCCTCGGCATGGGGGCGGCCGCCGTCCCGGGTCCAGCCGCGCGCCAGCACCCGGCCACCGCGAACCAGGATCGCGCCGACGGCGGGGTTGGGGCGGCTGAGCGGCACGCCGCGCTGGGCCAGCGCCGCAGCGGCGGCCAGCCAGCGAAGGTCTGCCTCAGCGTTCAAGCTTCTGCCCGGTGAGCTGATTCAGCTTCGCCTTTTCGGCGGCTTCCTGCGCGGCGCGTTCCTTGCTCGCCTGGGCGTCGATCTTGTCGACATCCATGCCCGAGGCGCGGCCAAGCGTCTTCCACAGCTTGCGCGCTTCCTCGTCGGCGGCCTTCTGCGCGGCCTCCAGCTCGTCCTTGCGCTTCTGGTTCTCGATGATGAAGGCGCGGGTTTCCTCCTCGGTCCGGTCTTCCGGCCAAGAGGTGATGTAGGTGATCTGCGGCAGTGCGCGCGGCTTCTTCCAGCTTTCGCCGGCCATGATCGAAAAGGTCCCCACGGTCAGCCCGGCGGCGATCAGCCCGATCCACCAGCGGTTGCTGCCGGCTTGGCGGTAGACGGTGATGAAATCACCGATCGCCCCGGTGGGGTTCATGTTCTTCCAGATCGACATGGCGGCACAGATAGGACCGCCAGGCCCGCCGCGCCAGTGTTCAGTTGTAATCGACCGAGATCGGGATGCGCCCGCGATAGTTGCCACCGCCCTTGCCTTTGACCACCAGCCGCGCCCCGAAGCTGAATTCGAGCGAGCCATCCGGCCCCAATTCCGGATGGCGCGGCAGGCTGGTGGTGAACTGGACCAGTTCGGCGTCGCTGCCGTCGGCCGCGCTCATCGGTACGCGGTCGGGCAATTCGACTCGCACTGCGCGGCCCGGCTCGCCCGTGATCCGGCCATGCCCGCTGACCGCCATGCCGCCAAGGTCGATGATCCCGCCGCTGGTCTGCTTGCCGCCTTCGGGGCCAAGCGTGGCGCTGCCGCCGCCCGCGCCGGTCTGGGCCAGCTTGCTGAACGACAGGTCGGCAAAGATTTCCAGCCGCAATGGGCGTTCGCCCGGCCTGGCGGCGGGGTCGGAATAGCACAGGCGGCAGGCGTCCTGCGCCCCGGCCGGCAGCGCGGGCAGCAACAGCAACAGGGCAAGGAACACGCGGCGGGCCATGCCGCGATTCTCTGCCCGGCATGGTTAATTTCGGATTACGTCACCCGAATGGCGAATAAAGGGTTCTGCCTTCGCGCTTTAGCCAGCGGTTGGCGGCCTGGATGTCGCCTTCGAACAGCGAATCAAGGTGCGCGTGGAAGCGCGGCGAATGATCGAAATGGGTGAGGTGCGCGACCTCGTGCGCCACGACCGAGCGGCGCACGGCGGGCGGGGCCATGATCAGCCGCCAGTTGATCCGGATCGTCCCGTCATGTGCGCAGCTGCCCCAGCGGCGCTGGGCGCGGCTGAGCAGCAGGCGTTGCTGGGGTTGAGCCGCGCGCAGGCAGTAATCGGCGAGGTCTTCTGCCAGCAGGCGGCGCGCCTCACCTTCAAGCCAGCGGCGCAGTCGCGCGTCGAGCCCGGCTTCGGGCCCGCCGACCCGCAGCGTGCCTTCGCCCAGCGTCACCCGGCGGGGCCGCGCGGGATCGTGGTCCAGCACATGCGGCAGGCCAAGGTAGTGCAGGCTGGCGCCGTGTCCCAGCGGGACCGGCGGGGCCAGGCGGGCCAGCTGGTCGGCCAGCCAATCGGCCTTGGCCTGGGCAAAGGCCAGCGCTTCGGCGCTGCGCCCCCAGCGCGGCAGAGTGACGCGCACTTCGCTGCCATCGGGGGCAAGCCGCATGGTCATCCGCCGGGCGCTGGCGGTGCGGCGGATCACCAGAGGCAGCAGCCGATCGCCCACGGCCACGCTGGGCAACTCGGTGGGGGCGCGGCGCAGCCAGTCAAGCAAGGGGCGCCGCCTCCTCCCCGGAATCGTCCTCGTCTTCGTCCTCATCGTCCGACCAGCCGGCGAATTCGACGCCCGGCGGCAGGATCACGTGCTGTTCCAGCGGCCCGGCCAGATCCTCGCTGATGGCCTTGCCGCGCACCGACATGCCGGCGCGGTGCACTTCTTCGGGATCGCCGCAGATCAGGTAGTGCCATTCGGGCAGCGGCTCATTGTCGGCGCGCAGCACATAGGCGCAGGTTGTCGGCAGCCACTCGATCTCCAGCGCCAGGCGCGGGGTCAGCTGCACGCAGTCGGGCACGCGGCGCTTGCGCCCGGGATAGTCGCTGCACCGCGCGCTGGGGATGTCGAGCAGGCGGCAGGCGACATTGGTGGGATAGATCGCGCCGCTGTCCTCGTCCTCGGCCTTGTGCAGGCAGCATTGCCCGCAGCCGTCGCACAGCGCCTCCCACTCGGGCCGGGTCAGGGTGTCGAGCGGCAGGGTCCAGAAGCGGGGGCGCAGGGCGCTCACTTCACCGCGATCTTGAGGTCGGCCAGCACCGCATCGGCGCCCTTGTCGACCGGCAGCATGACGATCGGCTTGCCGTCCGGGTCCATCAGGTAGACGATCCGGCTGTGATCCATCAGGTAGCCACCCGCGCTTTCCTTGCCCTTGGCGGCATAGGCGCGGAACGCCTTCACCGCCTGGTCGATCTGGGCCTGGCTGCCGGTCAGCCCAATCAGCCGCGGGCTGAAGGCGGCGGCAAATTCGCCCACCCGGGCGGGCGTGTCCCGCGCGGGGTCGATCGAGATGAAGATCGGCTGGACCTTGTCCGCCAGCTTGGGCTCGTCCTTGGCGAAGCGGGCAAAGGCCTGCATCGTCACGCCCATGTCCATCGGGCAGGCGTCGGGACAAAAGGTGTAGCCGAAATAGACGATCCGGTACTTGCCCTTGAAACTGTCCCAGGTGACGGTGCGGTTGTCCTTGTCCACCAGGGTAAAGGCGCCGCCGATCGGCGTGCCGGCAATGTCCACCCCGGTAACGGGCTGGGCCGGCTTGCTGCAGGCGGAAACAAGCGCGGCGGCGATCAGCGACAGGGCGAAAATCGGCTTGGTCATGGCGCGGCGGTTCATGCTCTGCTAAACCGCGCCGCGCAAGGGAGCGTTTCGCCGCGCAGGGCGATTCTGCGCCGTCAACAGGAGGATCGTCCGTGCTTAAGTCCCGCTCGTTCAGGCTTGCCCTGCTGCCCGCGCTGGGCGCGATGCTGGCCTGGACCGTGCCCGCACCCGCGCAGGTAGGTTTTTCCGAAGGGTACAAGTTCCTCGAAGCCGTGAAGAAGAAGAACGGCAACGACGTGACCGATATGCTGGCAAAGGGCAGCCCGACGCTGATCAACGCACGCGACATTTCCACCGGGGAAAGCGCGCTGCACCAGGTGACGGCGCGCCGCGACCTGACCTGGATGCAGTTCCTGATCGCCAAGGGCGCGAACGTGAACATCCGCGACTTCAAGGGCGTGACCCCGCTGGTCGTGGCGGTGAACACCAATTTCGCCGAAGGGGTCGACCTGCTGGTGGGCAAGGGCGCCAAGATCGACGAAAGCAACAATGCCGGCGAAACCCCGCTGATCACGGCGGTCCACAACCGCAACGTGGCGATGATGCGGATCTTGCTGAAGGCCGGGGCCGATCCCGACCGGGCCGACAATTCCGGCCGCTCGGCGCGGGACTATGCCGTGGCGGAAGGCAAGGGCAACAACCTGGTCGCCGAGATCGAGGCCAATGCCAAGCCCAAGGGCAAGAACGCGCCCAAGATCTATGGGCCGAGCTTCTGATGGCCGAAGCTGCCAGCCTGGATGACCTGCGCCGCCAGCTTGCCCCGGCGATTGCGGACATGGCCGCGTTCGACGGCTGGAGCGAGGAAGCCGTGCGCGGCGCGGCCGATCAGCTGGGGATCAATGCCGATGCGGCGGTCTTCGCCTTTTCCGGCGGGCCGATGCAGATGATCGAGGCGTGGATCGCCAGCATCGATGCCGAAATGGACGCGGCTTTCCCGGCCGAGCGGCTGTCGGGTGTGAAGATTCGCGAGAAGATCCGCACGCTGGTGCAGTTTCGCCTGGACACCGTGGCCGGACAGAAAGAGTCGCTGCGCCGCGCCCAGGCGATCATGGCCATGCCCCGGAACGCGCCGCGCGCGCTGCGGCTGGGCTGGCACAGCGCCGACCGGATTTGGCGGCTGGCCGGCGATACGGCGACCGATTACAACCACTATACCAAGCGCGCCACGCTGGGGGCGATCTATGCCGCCACGCTGGCCGTTTTCGTTGGCGACAGCAGTGAGGATCACGCCGAAACCCGCGCTTTCCTTGACCGCCGGATCGACGGGATCATGCGCTTCGAAAAGGCCAAGGCGCAGTGGCTGAATCCCGAGCGCGAGCATTTCAGCCCGGCGCGCCTGCTGGGCCGGCTGCGTTATCCCGCGCGCTGATTCGCAGTTTTGACATCGGTCAATTTGTTGCGAACGACTTGCAATAACGTTGTCCCTATGGCAGCGCGGCAATCATGACACTGGATTCCCTCCCGATCGGCCAGCGTGCCCGCGTGATCGCGATCGACTGGACCATGCTGGAACCCGACGAGGTGCAGCGCCTGCAGGGGCTGGGGATCGAAGTGGGCACCCGGCTGGCCGTGGCCCACCGCGGCGTCTTCGGCGGGCGCGATCCGATTGCCGTGCTGATCGGGCGGATGACCGTGGCCCTGCGCCGCAGCCATGCCCGCGCCATGGCCGTGGAGCCGGTCTAGGCCATGGGCACGCTGCGCAGCGCCGCCCTGGTCGGCAATCCCAACGCGGGCAAGAGCGCGCTGTTCAACGCGCTGACCGGCGCGCGCCAGAAGATCGCGAACTATCCGGGGGTCACAGTCGAACGCAAGTCGGGCCGCTTGCAGCTCGCCTCGGGCGAGGCGATCGAGCTGACCGACCTGCCCGGCTCCTATGGCCTCAACGCCACCAGCCCGGACGAGGAAGTGACCCGCAAGGTCATCCTGGGCGAACTGGCCGGGGAACTGCCGCCGCAGGTGCTGGTGGTGGTGCTGGACGCCTCGAACCTCGAACAGCATCTGGTCTTTGCGCAGGAAGTGATCGCGCTGGGGCGGCCCACGGTGGTCGCGCTCAACATGCTGGACCTGGCCGAACGCGACGGGTTGGTGGTCGATCCCTTGGCGCTGGAAGAAGCGCTGGGCGTGCCGGTGGTGCCGACCGTGGCGGTGCGCCGCAAGGGCCTGGCCGAACTGGCCGTCGCGATCGAGGCGGCCGAAGCGCGCGGGAGCGAGCATCACCGCCCGCACACCACGCTGACCGAACGCCGCGTGACCGCGCAGGCGATCGCCCAGGCCGCGATCGTTTCGGAAACATCGCGTCACCGCCTGCACGCCCGGCTTGACCGGCTGCTGCTGCATCCCTGGGCCGGGCCGCTGATCCTGTTCGCGCTGCTGTTCGTGGTGTTCCAGGCGGTGTTCGCCTGGGCCCAGCCGTTCGCCGATGCGCTGGAAGGCGTGGTCGGCTGGATCGCGGGCAAGGCGCACGATGCGCTGCCCGCCGGGCTGCTGCGCGATTTCCTGACCGACGGGGTGCTCGCCGGGGTCGGCTCGGTCGTGGTGTTCCTGCCTCAGATCGTGATCCTGTTCTTCTTCATCCTCGCGCTCGAAGCATCGGGCTACATGGCGCGCGCAGCCTTCCTGATGGACCGGCTGATGGCGCGGATCGGCCTGTCGGGGCGCAGCTTCATTCCGCTGCTCTCCAGCTTCGCCTGCGCGGTGCCGGGGATCATGGCCACGCGCAGCATCACCGATCCCAAGGACCGGCTGACCACGATCCTGATCGCGCCCCTGATGACCTGTTCGGCGCGCCTGCCGGTCTATGCCGTGATCATCGCCGCCTTCATTCCGGCGCGCAGCGTCGGTCCGGGTTTGGGCCTGCAGGGGCTGGTGATGTTCGGCCTGTACATTGCCGGGATCATCGCCGCGATGCTGGTCGCGCTGGTGCTGCGCCGTTCGGTGACCAAGGGCAACGCCGGCGGGTTCATCATGGAACTGCCCAAGTACCAGATGCCGCGCGCGGGCGACCTGGCAATCGGGCTGCTGCAACGCTCGTGGATCTTCCTGCGCCGCGCGGGCACGATCATCCTGACGGTCACGGTGGTCCTCTGGCTGCTGCTCAATTTCCCGCGCGCGGGCGCAGGGCAGGACCAGGTCGATGCTTCGCTGGCGGGCAAGGTGGCCAACGGGCTGGCCGTGGTGGTCGAACCGATCGGTTTCAACCGCGACATCGCGCTGGCGCTGATCCCGGCGATGGCCGCGCGCGAAGTGGCGGTCAGCTCGCTCGCCACGTCCTATGCCGTGGCCAGCGATGACGAGGACGCGCAGGCGATGAAGCTGGGCGCGCAGCTCAAGACCCATTGGTCGCTGGCGACCGCGCTGGCCTTCCTCGCCTGGTTCGTCTTCGCCCCGCAGTGCATGAGCACGATCGCCGTTACCCGGCGCGAAACCAACGGCTGGAAATGGCCCGCCTTCATGCTCGCCTACCTGTTCGGCCTGGCCTATGTCTTTGCCGGGCTGACCTATTGGACGGCGGTGGCGCTGGGGCTGGGCTGAACAGAAATATCCCCGACGCCGCTGGCCCGGCGGCTTGGCACCGTGCCCCCCGATTGGCTAGGTCCGGTCCCTGAATTCAAAGGGACTCGATTCGATGGCAGGCAGCGTCAACAAGGTTATTCTGATCGGCAATCTGGGCGCGGATCCGGAAGTGAAGTCGTTCCAGAACGGTGGCCGGATCGCCAACCTGCGCATCGCGACCAGCGAGCAGTGGAAGGACAAGAACACCGGCGAGCGCAAGGAGCGGACCGAGTGGCACACTGTCGTGCTCAATTCGGACGGCCTGGTCGGCGTGGCCGAACGCTATCTGCGCAAGGGCAGCAAGGTCTACATCGAAGGCCAGCTGCGCACCCGCAAGTGGCAGGACCAGTCCGGCAATGACCGTTACACCACCGAAATCTCGGTCGGCGGCATGGGCGGGGTGCTGACCATGCTGGATGGCGCGCCCGGCGGCGGGCAGGGCGGTGGCGGCGGCCAGCGTTCAGGCGGCGGCGATTGGGGCGGCGGTTCCTCGGTCGGCGGCTATGGCGGCGGCCAGCGCTCGGGCGGCGCCGGATCGGGCGGTTCGTCCGGCGGCGGCTGGAACCAGGGCGGCGGCGGCTCGTCGGGTGGCGGCTTCGGCGACGATCTCGACGACGACATCCCGTTCTGAGGCGCGGCAGCGACGTTCCGAAATGTTAAAAAGTTTTGACATGGCTGCGAGCCAATGTTAAAGGCTTTTTACATTTTTGGGAGAAACAAATGCTGTTTGGTCAGACTTATCGCAGCCGAATGCTGGCGCTCGGTTTCGTATCCTTTGTCGCCATGTTCGGGGCTGGCCTGGTCAACGGCCAGATTGCGCGACTGGGGGCACCAGGCGAAAATTTCTGGCTTATCTATCTCGCACTGCTTTCGGTCTTTGCGATCGGTATGGCGGCAACATTGCCTTGGTGGCGTCGACTAGACGATGTGCAGAAGAGTGGCCATCTGGTCAGTTGGTATTGGGGCGGCATGATTGGCGGCGTCATGGTCGTGCTAGGCTATGTCGCAGCGACCGGGATAGCGAGCGATCTTTCACGAGGGGCCGGTTCGGTTCTCGTGGGTCAAGGTGCCGCTTTTGCAATCGCCTGGTTGATCTGGCGCTGGCGCCTGCGCGCGGCGGCAGAGTGAAGAACCGCCTGCGCGAAATGCGCCGGGCCAGGGGGCTTAATCAGGCTGATCTGGCCGATGCTCTGGAGATTTCGCGCCAGACGATCATCGCGATCGAAGCGGACAAATACGATCCTTCGCTGCCGATGGCCTATCGACTAGCCGCCTTTTTCGACATTCCGGTCGAAGACCTGTTCTTCAACCCCTATCGCTGAGCCAGTCTTCAGCTCTTCAGCAGACCCTTGAGCGCGGCGAACGGCCCGCTCTGGCCTTCATCCAGCATCCCGGCGGCCTGGCGCGCGGCATTGGCGCGCGGGCCGGTGGCGAAGGGGTCAATTGCCAGCGCCATGGTCTGCGCGAGCGCTTCGCCCAGGTCGAACTGGCCGCCGGAATACTCGATCTCGTCAAGCTCCTCGGCTGCCAGTTCCACTTCCTCGGCATGGCTATCCGCAGCGGGGACGAAGCGCAGGTCGACCGGCTCGTCGATCCGCGCCGGCAGGTCATCGCCCGATACCGCGCAGCTTTGCACCACTTCGGCGGTCAGCCGGCCCTTGGCGCTGATCCGCGCGCCGGCCCCGTCCAGCCGGATCGCGGCGTGCAGCGACTTTACCGCGACCAGCGCGAAGCGCTTGGCCAGCGCGGCGCATTCCTCGGCCGTGGCGGTCAGTTCCAGCGGGGCGGTGGGCAGGTGGCGGATGTCGTAGATCCGGGAAAATTCGCTCATGCCAGGTCTCCAGCCAGAATCGCGGCGGCGTCCTTGGTGGCCAGCTGCGCCGCCAGCGTCCGCAGTTCGGCGGCCAGCAGCGCCGGGTCAGCGCCGTCCAGCAGGGTGACGTTGCGGCCGATCGCGGCGAGCAGCGCGGCATCGTCCGCCTGGGCCAGCGCGTCACGCAGCGCGCCCAGCCGGCCGCCCAGCACCATCATCTGCTTGCCGATGTGCTTGCCCACCACCAGATCGCCGACCCCGCTTTCGCGCAGCTGGCCGTCCATGTCGGTGACGAACAGCTCGGTCAGCCGGCCGGTGTGGGGGGCGAGCTCCGCGTCGTGCTCCATCCGCAGCAGCACCAGCGACAGCACCAGCGTGATCGCATCGAACCGCCCGGGCACGGTATCGGCCACGCCGCAGTGGGCATACAGCCGCGGGTTGCGGGCGCGCGCGACCACGGCGTGCCACAGCGGGCGGACGTGGGCGTTGTCGTCGCCTTTGCGACCCAGCAGGCGGGCAAGCAGGCCCATGGCGTTTTGTCCTTCCATTCAGCGGCGATTAAACCGGCGGTGGGCACTTGGCCCAACGCCATTGCCAGCGGCCAGCCTTGGCCTTAAGGCTCGGCGCGATAGTTTACACCGCGCGCTGCCGCAATGCACCAGTGTTGCGCGCCCGGGCGGACAGGAGTTCACGATTGATGCCTTTTGCCGGATCGAAGCTGCGAATGGCGGTGCTGGGTACCGGCCTGGTGCTGGCACTGGGCGCGTGTTCGTCGATCAAGGATCATCGCGGCTACATCGTCGACCAGGCGCTGCTCGATTCGGTGCAGCCGGGGATCGACAACCAGGAATCGGTCGAACGCACCCTGGGCCGGCCGACCTTCGTGTCCGAATTCGGGCGCAAGGACTGGTACTATGTCTCGCAGAACACCCGGCAGGCCGCTTTCAGCCGTCCGCGCGCCAACGAACAGCTGATCCTGCGCATCCGCTTTGACGACAAGGGCAATGTCCTGGCGATCGACAAGGCTGGCCTGGAAAAGGTCGTCCAGCTTGATCCCGACGGCAAGAAGACGCCGACCCTGGGCAAGGACCGCAGCTTCATCGAAGACCTGTTCGGCAATATCGGCACGGTCGGCACCGGTGCGCGCGGGCCCGGCGGCGGGGCGGGCGGCGGCCCGAACGGCAGCTAAGTTCCCGGCTTCAGGTTGAATGATGCGGGATCGGCCATATATCCCGCGCCATGACCAGTTCCTCAGATCGCCACGGCATGATCCCGTGGCACGGCACCACCATCATCGGCGTCAAGCTGGGCGGCAAGACCGTCATCGCCGGCGATGGCCAGGTTTCCATGGGTAACACCGTGATGAAGCCCAATGCCCGCAAGGTGCGGCGGATCGGCGATGGCAGCGTGATCGCGGGCTTTGCCGGGGCCACCGCCGATGCCTTTACCCTGTTCGAACGGCTGGAAAAGAAGCTGGAACAGCACCGCGGCCAGCTGATGCGCGCCGCGGTCGAACTGGCCAAGGACTGGCGCACCGACAAGTACCTGCGCAACCTTGAAGCGCTGATGATCGTGGCCGACAAGGACACCATGCTGGTGTTGACCGGCAATGGCGACGTGCTGGAACCCGAAGGCGGCGTCACCGCGATCGGCTCGGGCGGCAACTATGCCCTGTCCGCCGCGCGGGCGCTGGTCGATTACGAACAGGACGCCGAAAAGATCGCCCGCCGCGCGATGCAGGTCGCGGCAGAAGTCTGCGTTTTCACCAATGACCGCGTGACGGTGGAAGTGATCTGATTGCCATGAACGATACCCTGACCCCCAAGGCGATCGTCGCCGCGCTCGACGAACACATCATCGGCCAGGCCGATGCCAAGAAGGCCGTGGCCGTGGCGCTGCGCAACCGCTGGCGCCGCCAGCGCCTCTCCGCCGAACTGCGCGACGAGGTGACGCCCAAGAACATCCTGATGATCGGGCCCACGGGCTGCGGCAAGACCGAGATCAGCCGCCGCCTGGCCAAGCTGGCCGACGCGCCGTTCGTCAAGGTCGAGGCGACCAAGTTCACCGAGGTCGGCTATGTCGGCCGCGACGTCGAACAGATCGCCCGTGACCTCGCCGAAGAGGCGATTCGCCTGGAGAAGGAGCGCCGCCGCGAGGCCGTGCGCGATGCGGCCGAAAAGGCGGCGATGGACCGCCTGCTGAAAGCCCTGGTCGGTGACGGGGCGAGCGAAGCGACCCGCGAGAGCTTCCGCCAGCGCATCGCCGAACAGGCGATGGACGGGGTGGAAGTCGAAATCGAGGTCGAGGACGCACCGGCCATGCCGTTCGACATTCCCGGGATGCCGGGCAATGTCGGCATGATCAACCTGTCGGACATGATGTCCAAGGCGATGGGCAAGCAGAACCTCAAGCGCCGCAAGCTCAAGGTCCCCGAAGCCTGGAGCAAGCTGGTCGACGAGGAAGCCGAAAAGCGCATGGACCAGGACGACGTTGCCCGCGTTGCCCTGGCCAATGCCGAAACCAACGGGATCGTCTTCATCGACGAGATCGACAAGATCGCCGTGTCCGACGTGCGCGGCGGCTCGGTCAGCCGCGAGGGCGTGCAGCGCGACCTGCTGCCGCTGATCGAGGGCACCACGGTCGCCACCAAGTACGGCCCGATGAAGACCGACCACGTGCTGTTCATCGCCAGCGGCGCGTTCCACGTCGCCAAGCCCAGCGACATGCTGCCCGAATTGCAGGGCCGCCTGCCGATCCGGGTCGAGCTGAAGGCGCTGAGCGAGGAGGACTTCGTCCGCATCCTGGCCGAAACCCGCGCCAACCTGGTCGAACAGTACCGCGCGCTGCTGGCGACCGAGAAGGTGACGCTCGACATCACCCCCGAAGCGGTGCGCGAGGTCGCCCGGATCGCCGCGCAAGTGAACGAGGCGGTCGAGAACATCGGCGCCCGCCGCCTGCAGACCGTGATGGAAAAGCTGCTCGAGGACCTCAGCTTCGAAGCCGAAGATCGCAGCGGCGAGACGGTGACCGTCGATGCCGCCTATGTCAGCGAGCGCCTGTCCGGGCTGGCCCGCGATACCGACCTCAGCAAGTATATATTGTAGCCGACCGACTGGCTGGAGCTGCGCTGCCCCTGATTTCGTCATTGCGAGGAGCGCAGCGACGAAGCAATCCAGAGCGATGCAACGCAGCATTCAGCCGGCAGTCTATATCCTGGCCAGTTCACGCAACGGCACGATCTATGTCGGGGTCACCTCCGACCTCGTGCAACGCGTCTGGCAGCACCGCGAGGGCGTCGCGGATGGCTTCACGGAGAGATACGGTTGCAAGGTCCTTGTCTGGTACGAACTGCATTCGACAATGGAGCATGCGATTGCGCGCGAGAAGCAGATCAAGGGTGGGTCCCGCAAGCGCAAGCTGGCTTTGATCGAGCTGAACAATCCGCAGTGGCGCGACCTCTACCCTGAGATCTGCGCTTGAGAGATGAACGGTGGCAGCCGCTCCTGGATTGCTTCGTTGCTGCGCTCCTCGCAATGACGGGAGACATGATGTAGTGTCCTGCCCCATGCACCAGACCCCCGAGGACCGCCCGATCTACCGCTTGCTGACCGGCAAGGACGACCGCGCCTTTTGCGAGCGGGTGTCCGAGGCGCTGGCGCAGGGCTGGCGGCTCTATGGTTCGCCGACGATCACCTGGGACGAGGAAGGCGGCTGCATGAAGGCGGCGCAGGCCGTGGTCTGGCACGAAGCCGACGTGGTCAAGCGCTAGGCGAAGCGCACTTCCGTGCCGGTCATCGCGATCTCCAGCGGGGTCGTGCCGCCGGTGTCGCCGTCGCACTGCACCGGCACCGGCAGCGCTGACCGCACGGTGACCTGCCGGGCATCGCAAACCAGCGTTCCCGGCATCGGCTTGCTGGGCCCCAGCAACGTTCGCAGCGCCAGCGCGGCCAGGTCGCGGCGGCGCGCGCGGGGCAGGATCAGCACGCGCAGGCGATCGTTGAGCAGCCCCGCCTGGCTGTCGAGCGTCCAGGGGCCGGCATAGAATTTGCCGCGCAGCACGAACAGCGCTTCGGCGCGGTGCACGGTCCCATCGCAGTTCACTTCGATTGCGGTGCGCGGCCAGTCGCGCAGCGCCCTGGCCATGGCGGCCAAATAGGCTAATCGCCCGATCCGGGCCTTGAGCGGTTCCGACAGCGCGGCGACCGCATGGGCATCGGCGCCGACCGAGACGCAGCACAGGAAGGCGAGCCCGTTAAGCGCTGCCAGCCTGACCGGCAGCGGGCTGCGGCATTCCTCGATCCGGGCGGCAAAGTGCCGGGGATCGGCTGGATAACCCAATTCGCGCGCCAGCAGGTTGATCGTTCCGGCAGGATAGACTGCGACCGGGGGCAGGGCGGCGACATCGGTCTGGGCGGCAATCACCAGTTGCGCGGTGCCATCGCCGCCGCAGATGCAGATCAGGTCCACGCCGGGAGCATCCGCGCGGGCATTGAAGTCCTGGCTGTCGTGATGGCTCGTCTCGTGGCCGCGCCGGTCCAACACCCGGGCCAGCGCGGCGACGCGGGCCAGCCGGGCGGAGGCCATGCGCTGGTTGTAGACGAGCGCGATTCTCACTCGGCAGCCTCGCCCAGTTCCTCGATCGCTTCGGCCTGGCGCGCCCACATTTCGGCATAGAGCCCGCCCATCCGCAGCAGTTCGGCGTGGCTGCCGCTTTCCGCCAATTGTCCCTGATCCAGCACGAAGATCCGGTCGGCATCGGCGATGGTCGACAGGCGGTGGGCAATCGACAGGCTGGTGCGCCCTTCGGCGACCGAATGGAGCGTGGCGAGAATGTCCTGTTCGGTCCGCGTGTCGAGCGCGCTGGTCGCTTCATCGAGCAGCAGGATCGGCGGGTTCTTGACCAGGGTGCGGGCGATGGCGACGCGCTGCTTTTCCCCGCCCGACAGTTTCAGCCCGCGTTCGCCCACTTCGGTCTCGAAGCCCTGCGGCAGGCGGCCGATCAGGTCCATCAGCGCCGCGCCGCGCGCCGCGGCCTCGACTTCGGCCAGATCGGCGCCGTCACGGCCATAGGCGATGTTGTAGCCGATGGTGTCGTTGAACAGCACCGAATCCTGCGGAACGATGCCGATTGCCTGGCGCAGGCTGGCCTGGGTGACCTGGGCAATGTCCTGCCCGTCGATCAGGATCCGGCCCTGCTGCGGATCGTAGAAGCGGAACAGCAGCCGGGCGATGGTGCTCTTGCCCGCGCCGCTCGGGCCGACCAGCGCAACCTGCGCGCCGGCGGGCACTTCGAAGGACAGGCCTTTCAGGATGGTGCGGTCCGGCTCGTACCCGAACACCACGTTGTCGAACACCAGCGCCGGGCGGCGGCTGACCACCAGCGCGGGCGCGCCGGCCGCATCGCGCACTTCCACTTCGGTGTCGATCAGCTTGAACATCGCCGCCATGTCGATCAGCCCCTGGCGGATCGTGCGATAGACCATGCCCAGCATGTCGAGCGGGCGGAACAGCTGGGTCAGGAAGGTCTGGACGAAGACCAGCTGGCCAACGGTATAGTCCCCCTTGGCCCAGCCCCACACGGTGTGGGCCATCGCCCCGGCCATCAGCAGGTTGACCACCAGCGCCTGCGCGATGTTGAGCAGGCCAAGCGAGTTTTCGCTTTTTACGGCCGCATCGGCATAGGCGCGGGTCGCCTGGGCATAGCGGGCTTCCTCGCGCGGTTCGGCGGAGAAGTATTTCACCGTCTCGTAGTTGAGCAGCGAATCGACCGCGCGAGACAGCGCCTGCCCGTCCAGCTTGTTCATCTGTTCGCGCAGCGCCGTGCGCCATTCGGTGATCCAGCGCGTGACCAGGATATAGGCGATGACCGCCACGGCGGTTGCCGCGACCAGCCCCCAGCCGAAGTTGAGGTAGAAGATCACCGCCACCACCGACAGTTCGATCACGGTCGGGGCGATGTTGAACAACATGAAATAGAGCATCACGTCGATGCTCTTGGTGCCGCGCTCGATCACCTTGGTCACTTCGCCGGTGCGGCGGGCGAGGTGGAAGCGCAGGCTGAGCTGGTGCAGCCGCGCGAACACGTCCTCGGCCAGCTGGCGGGTCGCTTCCTGGCCAACCCGTTCGAACACGATGTTGCGCAGGTTGTCGAACACCACCCCGCCGAGCCGCCCGGCGGCATAGGCCAGTACGAAGACCATCGCCAGTTGCAGCAGCGCCGGGCCGCGCAGGCTCATCGTGTCGACTGACCATTTGAGCAGGTAAGGCAGTGTCAGCGATACCGCCTTGCTGGCCAGGATCAGCAGAAAGGCAAAGGCGATCCGCCAGCGCAGCGCCGGACGGTCGCTCGGCCACAGGTAGGGCAGGAAACGGCGCAGCGTGCCCCAGCCATCGTGGCGGGCTTCACTGGCGGCGGCGGGAAAATCGGGAGGCATCGCGCCTATCTAGGCCCGACGCCCGGAAAGGAAAGCCTAGAGCGTCGCCCGCGGCAGGTCGAACAGGATCTTGCGGCTGGCGAAATCGATCGCCACCCGGTCGAAACTGCGCAGGTCGCGCATCCCCAGCAGCAGGGCGGGCTTCTTGCCCAGGCCCAGCGCGTCGAACGCCGGAGCGGCGGCAAAGGCGATCCACACGTTGTTGAGCTGCATGTCCTGGATCTTCAGCGCGCGGCCGAACCCGATCTGCGCCTCGATCGTCTGGCCGGTCACGCTGTTGAGCGTGGTCGTGCCGTGGTGTGCCCGCCGGCTGAGCGCGCGTTGCAGCGCCAGGTTGCCGATCGAGTTTTCCGCGCCGGTATCGATCACCACGCTGGTCTGCACCCCGTCGATCCGGGCATCGGCCATGATCAGCTGGCCCGACATCCGCCGCGCGGTGACGACGATTTCGTAGCCGGCATTGCCGCCCAGGCTCTTGGCGTCGTTGATCGCCATCAGACCCTTGCGGAAATCCATCAGCACGCGCTGGTCCTGCAGGCTGTCCAGCCCGATGATCCCGTCCGCGCCGATATGTTCGCCGCGCAGCAGCGGCGCCATCAGCCCGTAGTAAGAGCGCCGGCCGAGGTCGATCTGGTCGATGTCGACCGTGTCGACCATCTCGCTGCCCGCGACGCCGACCAGCTTGGCCCGGCGGTTGGGGACCAGCGCCAGCTTGCTGGCCAGCGCGGTGGAAATCACCGTGTTCTGCGCGCCGGTATCGATCAGGAACTGGAACGGCCCCTGATCCAGCACGCGCACGGGCACGGTCATCCGGTCGTGCCGGTCGCGATTGAGCTCGACCACGTCGGTCTGGCCGGCCTGCGGCACGCCGTCCTGCGTGGCGAGGCCCGGAAAGGCGGCCAGCAGCGGAATCAGCGGCGCGAACAGCGGATGCATCGGCATGCGATCCTCTCCATCTTCTCGGCCAAGCTTACGCCAACATGCGGCAAGCCGCCATGCCGCTGGTCGAAAGCGCGGCGCGGCTGGTCGGCATTTGCCTTTGTTTAAGAGGAGCGTGCTAGTCCGGGCGGCATGTTGATGCTGCGCCACAAGATCGAACGCAAGCTGCGCGAGGCGCAGTTCCTGCGCGAGGCCCGCGCCGTGCTGCGCACCCCGCCGCTGCGCGCGGCGGACGATGGGCTGGTGCTGTTCTCGATGATCGGCACCAAGGTGCTGCTGCCCTACCTGGTCGCGGTCAAGTCGCTCCACGCGCAGCTGCGCCGGGGGCGGGTGGTGATCCTCGACGATGGCACGCTGACCGATGCTGACAATGCGGTGCTGGCGGAGCATCTGGATAGTCCCCGGATCATCCCGATCGCCTCGGTCGATACCGGGCCGTGCCCGGTCGGCGGCACCTGGGAACGCCTGCTGACGATCCTTGACCTGCGGCGTGACCACTATGTGATCCAGCTCGATTCCGACACGGTCACGCTGGGGCCGGTGGACGAGATTGCCGAGGCCATCGCGGCGGGGTGCAGCTTTACCCTGCGCGGCGGCTGGGATGCTGAAGTGCTGCCGCTGGCGCAAGTCTCGGACCGGGCCCGCGCAGCGGCCGGGCCGGGGCGGGTCCATGTCCAGTCCGCAATCGAACAGGCGATGGAAGCGATGGCCATCCCGGGACGGCCGGACCTGCACTATGCGCGCGGCTGTTCGGGCTTTGCCGGGTTCGCGCCGGGCAGCGATGGACGCGCCCTTGCCGAAGCATTCTCGGCCGAGGCCGAGCGCCTGATCGGCGCGGCCAAGTGGTCCGAATGGGGCAGTGAGCAGGTCACCTCGAACTTCGTCATCGCGAACGAGGTGGACGCCTTGCTGCTGCCTTATGACCGCTATCTCAACTATTGGGACGAGCCGGTGGGGGCAACCGTGCCCTTCGTCCACTTTGTCGGCACGCACCGCTATACGCGCGGGGCCTATGCCCAGGCGGCCCGTCAGGTGATCGGCGCGCTGGGCCGTTAAGGCCGCCACGCCGCCGCGCTACCTCTTGCGGACCAGCGCCCAGGCCTCGGTCAGCCGCTCGCGCGAGAACACCCACAGCCACAGGCCATAGGTTGCCCCGCCCGCCGCGGCGAGCGCGACCAGGTGGGGTAGGGGCGGCCAGTGACCTAGCAGGTGGTCCGCCAGCGTTACCACCAGCGCCATGGCGCCGCCCGCCAGCGCCGCCGGCAGCAGGGCCTGGATCAGGCGCGGCACGGTCAGCCCCAGCACCGGCATGGCCCAGGCGGCGGTGACGAAGGTGACGATCGGATAGCCCAGCAGCCAGGCCGCGGCGATGCCCTCGGCCCCGTCCCAGCGCACGCCCAGGTAGAACGCCAGCGGCATGACCACCGCGCCCAGCACCGCGCTGCGCGTGGCGATGCCCGGGCGGCCGACCGCATTGGTGGCCGGCGCGAACAATACGTGCAGCGTCATGAACGGCATGGCCAGCGCCAGCAGGCGCACCACCGGGGCGGCGGGCAGCCACTTGTCGCCCAGCATGACCTGGATCGCCGGTTCGGCCGCCACGGCCAGCCCCAGGCAGAACGGCATGGCCAGCAGCATGATCGCGCGGACCTTGGTCAGGAAGCCTTCGGCCAGCGCGGCGGGATCGTCCTGCATCCGGGCATAGGCGGAAAAGGCCACCTCGTTCAGCGGCGGCACCACCTTGTTGACGAAGATCTGTGCGAGGAACAGGCTGGTGGTATAGAGGCCCAGCTGGTGGGCAGGCAGCATCCGCCCGGCGATGATGATGTCGGCCTGGGTCTGGAGGAACCAGAACACCTGCCCGGCCATGATCACCCCGCCATAATCCGCCAGTGCCTTGGCCCCGCGAAAGTCGAAGCTGGGCCACATCCAGGCGCGGGCCATGGTCATCATCCCCAGCGCGCGGGCGACAAAGCCGGTCAGCGGCGCGACGATCAGCGTCCAGACTCCGAGGCCCGACATGGCCCCGGCCAGCGCCACCAGCGCCGAAAGGATCGCCGAGCCGACGTTGACCTGCGCCTGCTTGCGAAAGTCGAGCTCGCGCGACAGCACCGCATAGCCCAGGGCCAGGAACGGGTTGGTAAGATAGATCAGCGACTGCACCTGAAGGAGCGCGGTTACGCGCGGCTGCTGATAATAGGCCGCGACCAAGGGCGCGGTGACGAACTGCAAGGCCGCCAGCGCGCCATTGACCACGATCAGCAGGCCGAACAGCTGGCGCAGCTGCTGCTGCCCGCCGCTGCGATCCTGGATCGCGGCATTGGCAAAGCCATAACCGTTGAGCAGACCCAGCAGCACCAGCACCACCGATGTCATCGCGAACAGGCCGTAATCCTCGGGCGCAAGGATGCGGATCACCAGGAAGGTGGAAGCCCAGCTCAGCAGCTGGCTGAACACTTGGGTGCCCGAACGCCAGATCACCGCGCTGCGCACCTGGCTGCGCAGGCTGCCGGCGCTGGCCGCTTCGCTCGCGGCGGTCACAGCGCGGCGCCTTCCCCCAGCAGCGCGCCCAGCCCGCCCGAATCGTTGCCCCGGCTGTGCGCCCGGCGGCGCCAGGCCAGCATCGGCCGCGCCAGCCCCGGGAAGATGCGCCACACGGCAAAGGACAGGGCCCAGACCGGCCCGCCCACGCGCGACTTCACCTTGCGCAGTTCCGCCAGACCCCGGGCCGTGTCGCCATCAACCACCCGGTCGATCGCGTGCTCGAAGGCCAGCGCTTCCTCGCTCTCTGCAATCAGCCGGGTCAGCAAGGGTTGTTCGGGCGCATCTGCGGGCAGGGCGGCGCGGGCCTTCTCGTAGACCCGGATATTGCCCATCAACATCCGGCCCGCATGGGCCGAAGCCGAATTGGGCCGGACCCGGTATTCGCCCATTATCTTGTCGACATACCAGGCATGGCCGCCCAGCTCCATCAGCCGGACCCACAGGTCAAAGTCCTCGGATTGGGCCATGGTGGTATCGAATCCCCCCACCCGGTCAAAGTCGGCGCGGCGGAAGGTCGTGCCGATATATACGCCGAAGCTGCGGTCGAGCACATCGGCCAGGGTGCCGCGTGAGCCATCGCCCGTGCCCTGCTTGGTCTGGAAGCACAGCCGCTCCTGCGGCACCGCGCCAAAGATTAGCGCATTGCAGGTCGCCAGGCGGATCGCCGGTTCACTCTCGAGCAGCGCCGCCATGGTGGCCAGGTAATCGGGCCGGAAGCGGTCATCCCCATCGAGCAGCGCGATCAGGGGCGCGTGCGTGGCCGCGATCGCGGTGTTGCGCGCCGCGGATACGCCCTGGTTGCGTGTTGCAAGGAAGGTGATGCGCGGATCGGCAAGATAAGGGGCGACCGCGCCGGCCACGTCATCGGGCGCGCCGTCGTCGATCACGACACATTCCCAGTCCTGCAACTCCTGCGCGAGCAGGGAATCCAGCGCCTCGCCCAACAGGTGCGCAACGCCATAGGCGGGAACGATCACCGCGATACGGGGCTGGATCGGTGAATTGGATGAATCTGCGACCTCGAACATGCCGAACCTATAGCCGGGGGGTATTAAACAAGCCTCTACGCATGCGCCTGCGCCGGATTCGCCAGAGGAAGTACGGTCTAAAACGGGGGGAGGGGTGTCAGCCGCAAGCTCTCCTCAAGCCGCCGATTGGCCAGGAATCGCGGATTTCCGGGGCTTTTGCGAAAAACTGAAACAAAACTGCAAAAAGGCGTTGACCGAATCAAAGGTCACCCTTAGAGGCCGCGTCACCGGACGGGAACGCTGCTTCAACGGCAAGAACGCTCTGGTCGCCGACATAGACGGGCAACAAGTCCCCCGAGGTTTAAAATCGGGGAACACTGGTTGTCCGCGTTAGATTGTTGGCGGCTCT
>NZ_JAYRKX010000010.1:0-130000 GCF_041905565.1 Novosphingobium sp.
CCCGCTCCCCCGGCCCAACCACCCGTTTAAGGTACCCTGTGGGTGGTTGGGCCGGGGGAGCGGGCCGGTGTTGCAAAGCCCTTTGCGGATGCAAAGGGCGCACCCGACAAGGACTCCCTAGCCCGGCACCACTTCCCCCTCGATCGCGCCGAAGATGCTGTGGCCCTTGGCATCGCGCATCTCGATCCGCACCACGTCGCCGTGGCGCAGGAACGGGGTGCTCGGCGCGCCGGTGGCGATGGTTTCGACCATGCGCTGTTCGGCAATGCACGAATAGCCGCGCCCGCCCGCGCTGCATGGGCGGCCGGGCGAACCATCGGGATCGCGGTTCGACACCGTGCCCGAGCCGATGATCGACCCCGCCCCGATCCGCCGCGTCTTCGCCAGGTGGGCGATCAGTGTGCCGAAATCGAAAGTGCATTCCTCGCCCGCCTCGGCCCGGCCAAAGGCCTGGCCGTTGAGGTCCACCGCCAGCACGTGGCTCAGCCGCCCGCCCTGCCAGGCCGCGCCCAGCTCGTCCGGGGTGACGAACACGGGCGAGAAATGCGTCGCCGGCTTGGACTGGACGAAGCCGAAGCCCTTGGCCAGTTCGCCGGGGATCAGGTTGCGCAGGGACACGTCATTGACCAGCCCGACCAGCCGGACGTGATCGAGTGCGGCGACCGGATCGATCCCCTGCGGGACATCGCCGGTGACCACGCAGATCTCGGCCTCCATGTCGCAGCCCCAGGCCTCGTCCGCCAGGGTGATCGGCGCGCGCGCACCGCGCAGGTCGTCGCTGCCGCCCTGGTACATCAGCGGATCGTGCCAGAAGCTGTCCGGCAGCTCGCTCCCCCGCGCCTTGCGCACCAGTTCGACGTGATTGACGTAGGCCGAGCCATCGGCCCACTGATAGGCGCGCGGCAGCGGCGCCAGCGCGGCGCGTTCGTGGAACCGCTCGCGCGGGATCGCGCCGTGTTCCAGTTCGGTCGCCAGCGCGCGCAGCGCCGGTTCGTGCCGGTCCCAGTCATCCAGCGCGGCCTGCAAGGTCGGCACCAGGTGCCCCGCGTCCGCATACCAGGCCAGGTCCGCCGAGACGACCACCAGCCGCCCGTCGCGGCCACCCGAAAGCGAGGCAAGTTTCATGCTTGGTCATCCCTGTCTGCGGCACCCGCGCTTTCCAGCACGCGCACCTGTTCGTTGATCCGGGCCAACGTGGCCTTGAAGTCCTTGCGTTCCTGCGCGGAGAAGACGGCGAACAGGCGCTGTTCGATGTCCAGCGCCAGCGGCATGATTTCGCCATGCATCTGCCGCCCGGCCGAAGTCAGCTCCAGATGGTGCGAGCGCCCATCGCGCGCGTTGGGGCTGCGCTGGACGAGGCCGCGCTCCTCCAGCGCCTTGCACGCACGGTTGACCGCAACCTTGTCCATCCGCGTCGAACTGACCAGCCGGCGCTGCGTGAGCGCCCCGGCATCGCCCAGCACGGCCATGACCCGCCATTCCGGGATCTTGAGGCCGAAACGCGCGTGGTATTGCTGCGCCAGGATGTCGCTGACCGCATTGGTCGTGACGCTCATCAGGTAGGGCAGGAAATCCGAAAGGCGGGATTTTGCGGCTGGCATGGCTAACTGGTTCCTGTTGCAACCAGTTTGCTAGGACCGATCCGGCACCAGCGCAAGCGCTTACGCGGGCTTCACCGTTTCGGGCGCGGCAGCGGCAAAGGCGGGCAACTCGCGCAGCGCCGCATCGATCCGCACCAGCCGCGGAAAGGGATCGAGCGGCAGGCCAAAGCGCCGCGCATTATAGACCTGCGGGACCAGGCACAGATCGGAAATATCAGGCGCGGCGCCGCCCAGCATGCCCTGCGCCGGGGCCTGCGCCTCCAGCGTCGCAAACCCGGCAGCGATCCAGCGGTGGATCCAGGCGGTGACCTGCGGCTCGCTTGCCGCGAAATCGCCGCGCAGGGCCTTGAGCACCCGCAGGTTGGCGATCGGGTGAATATCGGCGGCGATCACCAGCGCGCGGGCCATCGCCAGGGCGCGGGCGGCGGGATCGGCGGGGATCAGGCGCGGCTCGGGCCAGCGCGCGTCGATATAGTCGATGATCGCCAGGCTCTGCGTCAGCAGCACCCCGTCCACTGCCAGCGCGGGCACCAGCCCCTGCGGATTGACCGCGCGGTAGGCAGCCCCGGCCTGCTCCCCGGCGGCCAGGTCGATCGGGCGGCTTTCCCAGTCCACCCCCTTCAGCGCCAGCGCGATCCGCACCCGGTAGGCCGCGCTGCTGCGCCAGTAATCGTACAGGACCGGCCGGTTCATCCCAGCACGCGCCCGGCCACCGCGTGCAGCCGGGCAATCAGGGCCCGGTCACGCGCTGCGGGCGCGGTCATCACCGCGTGGTCCAGCGCCGTGTCGATCGGGCTGGCACTGCGCCGCGCCGGCAGGCTGGCGGCAAAGCGCCGGACGACCTGGTTGGCCAGCGCGACATTGCGGTGCATCACCGCCAGCACTTCGGCGGCATCGACCGCCTCGGCTTCCTCGCGCCAGCTATCATAGTCGGTGACCATGCCAAGCAGGGCATAGGGCAGCTCCGCCTCGCGCGCGAGGCGGGCTTCGGGCATGGCGGTCATCCCGATCACGTGGGCGCCCCACTGGCGGTACAGCCGGCTTTCGGCGCGGGTTGAAAACTGCGGCCCTTCCATCGCCAGATAGGTCCCGCCGCGGTGGACCGTGGCCCCTTCCCCCGCCGCCGCATCGGCCAGCGCGGCGGACAGGCGCGGGCAGACCGGATCGGCCAGGCTGACATGGGCGACGAGGCCGGGACCGAAGAAGCTGTTCTCGCGGCTGGTGGTGCGGTCGATGAACTGGTCGACCGCCACGAAATGCCCCGGCCGGCGCGCTTCGTCCAGTGAACCGACGGCGGAGAGCGCGATCACATCGGTCACCCCGCAGCGCTTCAGCACGTCGATGTTGGCGCGGTAATTGACCAGGTGCGGCGGAATGCGGTGCCCGGGGCCGTGGCGCGGCAGGAAGGTGAACCGCACGCCGGACAGCCGCCCGGTGGTAACGGGGGCCGACGGTTCGCCAAACGGGCTGGAAACCGCGATGTCCTGCGCTTCGTCCAGCCCGATGCCCGCTGCCAGGCCCGAACCGCCGATCACGCCGATATGAAAGGTGTCGCTCATTTGTGAGCGAGGATACCCGCCATGATGAAGTCGATGCAATGGGCGCGATAGGCATCGCGCAGGTCTTCGGTCAGCGAATCGGTATCGAAGCAGTGCTTCAGCACCAGCCGGGTCGAAAAGAACCGGTCCGCCGCGCCGGTGGCCGTGAAATAGAACAGCTGCGGATCGACGTTGCGGAACACGCCCTGCGCAACCCCGTCCTTGATCAGCTTGTCATAGGCCCGGCTGAGCGGCGCGAGATAGGTGTCCGCGATCCGCTTGGCCTCATCGGGGTCGCTTTCGCGCACCAGCCGCATCAGCAGGCGGTTGAGGTAGGGGGTCTGGTAATAGCAATCGACCATGGCCCCGATGTGCCGGCGCAGCCGGGTTTCGGGGCTCATGTCCTTGGCCATCAGCGCGTCGACCGAATGGACGATGTCGATCATGTCGCGATCGAGCAGCGCGCGCATCAGGCCGGCCTTGTTGCCGAAGTAATACTTGACCAGTGCCGAGTTCAGCCCCGAGCGCAGTGACAGTTCCGACAGCGAAATGTCGACAATGTCGCCTTCGCGCATGATGTCCGACGCGGTCTGCAACAGCAGTTCGCGCGCGCCCGGGGGCGCATCACTGGCTCCTTGCGGCGCGGCCTGGGTCATTCGTAGGTCGGCTCCTCCCACCACGGGTAGAAGTCTGGCATATCGGCAGAAACCTTGCCCGGGAAGGCGGGCGGGCGCTTCTCGAGGAAGCTTTGCACACCTTCCTTGGCATCGACGCCCTTCGACAGGCGATAGATCGCGCGGCTGTCCACCTTGTGCGCATCCATCGGGTGCGCGCCCGAAGGCACGCGCCACAGCATCGCGCGGGTCATCGAGACCGACACGGCCGAAGTGTTGTCGGCAATTTCGCGGGCCAGGCCACGCGCGGCGTCGATCAGCTGCCCCTGGGGGTGGATCGAACGGACGAGGCCGCCGCGCTGCGCTTCCTCGGCGTCGAAGATGCGGCCGGTCATGCACCATTCCATCGCCTGCGAAACACCGACCAGGCGCGGCAGGAACCAGCTGGAGCAGGCTTCCGGCACGATCCCGCGCCGGGCAAAGACGAAGCCGTAGCGCGCGTTTTCGCTGGCCAGGCGGATGTCCATCGGCAGCTGCATGGTCACGCCCACGCCAACGGCAACGCCGTTGCAGGCCGAAATCAGCGGCTTCTTCGAATTGAACAGGCGCAGCGTGGTCAGCCCGCCGCCATCGCGCACGCGCGGATCGGACAGGCTGTCGACCGCTTCGCCGCTGGCAAAAACCGCGCGGCCATCTTCCGGGGTGAGGTCGGCCCCGGCGCAGAAGGCGCGTTCGCCCGCGCCGGTGAAGATCACCGCCCGCACGCTGTCATCGGCGTCGGTGCGGTCCATCGCATCGATGATCTCGTTCATCATCGTGCCGGTGAAGGCATTGAGCTTGTCCGGACGGTTCAGCGTCAGCGTGGCGATGCCTTCGCTGATGTGCAGATCGATCTGCGAATAACCCATTGCCTTCTCCCTTGTTCGTTATTGAAAAGTTTGTGCCGGATTCCGGCTCAGGGGGGAGCGAGAATGGTGGCTTTCGAGAACCGGCGCGCAGCGACCTTGCGGGTCGTGAGCACCGGAAGCGCAGAAAGCTGCCATTCGCAGCCCGCCCTGGGCCGGAAGGCGGCGCAAACTTAGCGCGGCGCCATGCGGATACCGCCGTCGAGGCGCACGTCCTCGCCGTTGAAGTAGCCGTTCTCGATCATGCACATGGCGAGGTTGGCGTATTCTTCCGGCTGGCCCAGGCGCTTGGGGTTGAGCACGGTCGCGCCCAGCGCATCGCGCACGTTCTGCGGCGCACCGGCCAGCAGCGGGGTATCGAAGATGCCCGGCAGGATGGTGTTGACGCGGATGCCTTCGCTGGCGAGGTCGCGGGCGATCGGCAGGGTCATGCCGACCACGCCGCCCTTCGAGGCCGAATAGGCGGCCTGGCCCATCTGGCCGTCTTCCGCCGCAACCGACGCGGTGTTGACGATCGCGCCGCGGCCGCCACCTTCCTGCGGTTCCAGCGTCAGCATGCCGGCCGCCGACTTGGCGATGCAGCGGAAAGTGCCGACCAGGTTGATCTGGACGATCCAGTTGAACGCATCGAGCGGGAAGTGCTTGATGCTGCCGTCTTCCTTGCTGCGGCTGGCGGTCTTGATCGCGTTGCCGGTGCCGGCGCAGTTGACCAGGATGCGTTCCTGGCCGTGGGCTTCGCGGGCCTTGGCGAAAGCGGCGTCGACGCTTTCATCCGAGGTCACGTTGCATTCGCAGAACACGCCGCCGATTTCGGCCGCGACCGCTTTGCCCTTTTCTTCCTGCAGGTCGAAAATCGCGACCTTGACGCCCTTGGCGGCCAGCGCGCGGGCGGTAGCGGCACCAAGGCCCGAGGCGCCGCCGGTGACGACGGCGGCAACAGTGTTGTCGAGCTTCATTTCAAATACTCCGGTTCAGAATCTGGGGTTGTTCAGACCATTTCCACGATGGTCACGTTGGCGACGCCGCCGCCTTCGCACATCGTCTGCAGGCCGTACTTGCCGCCGCGCGCCTTGAGCGCGTGGAGCAGCGTGGACATCAGCTTGGTACCCGAGGCGCCCAGCGGGTGGCCCAGCGCGATCGCGCCGCCATTGACGTTGAGCTTTTCCGGGTCCGCGCCGGTGTGCTTGAGCCAGGCCATCGGCACCGAAGCGAAGGCTTCGTTGACTTCGTAGAGGTCGATGTCGCCGATCTTCAGGCCGGCCTTGGCCAGCGCCTTGTCGGTCGCGAACAGCGGTTCTTCGAGCATGATGATCGGATCGCCGGCGGTCACCGTCAGGGTGTGGACGCGGGCCAGCGGGGTGAGGTTGTAGCGCTTGAGCGCGGCTTCCGAGACGATCAGCGCGGCCGAGGAACCGTCGCAGATCTGGCTCGAGGTCGCGGCGGTCAGCGCGCCGCCTTCCTGCAGCAGCTTGACCCCGGCGATGCTTTCCAGCGTGGCGTCCCAGCGGATACCTTCGTCCACGGTGTGCTGCGCCGGGCCTTCCGGAGTCTCGATGTCGATCGGCACGATTTCAGCGTTGAAAGCCCCGGCCTTGGTCGCGGCAATCGCGCGTTCGTGGCTGGTCAGGGCGAAACGGTCGAGATCGTCCTTGGTGAAGCCGTGCTTCTTGACGATCATTTCCGCGCCCATGAACTGCGACCACATCACGCCCGGATACTTGGCTTCCAGCCCCGGCGACTTGTAGTTGCCCAGGCCTTCCTTCATGTGGAACATCGCGCTGGAACCCATCGGCACGCGGGTCATGCTTTCGACGCCGGCAGCGATCACCACGTCCTGCACGCCGCTCATCACGGCCTGCGCGGCGAACTGGACCGCCTGCTGCGAGGAACCGCACTGGCGGTCGATCGTCACCGCCGGGGTGCTCTGCGGCAGGAGCTTGCTAGCCAGGACCGAGTTGCGGCCGACCTGCCCGGCCTGCTGCCCGGCCTGGGTGACGCAGCCCATGATCACGTCTTCGACCGCACTCGGGTCGATCCCGGTGCGGGCAACCAGCGCGTCAAGCGTGGCGGCGGCAAGGTCAACCGGGTGAACCCCGGCAAGGCGGCCGTTGCGGCGCCCGCCGGCGGTGCGAAATGCATCAACGATATAGGCTGTCGCCATGATCCGACTCCCATTGGCAAGGTGTGATTTAATCGATCGATTAAGGACTGGCCGCAAGGAGGTCAAGCGCTGGCGTCACGCTGGGCGCGGCGATGTTGTAAGATGACCACATTGCGGCCCGAAGTTGCGCCCGGGCGCAAGTCTCAATTGCGCCTTTATGAACGTTTGTTCAGGATGCGCGCCATCCGGTCTTCCCGGCATGATGGTCCTCCGGAACCAAACCAAGTGACCGGACATGGGTTAGCCCCCGGCGTCCTGCCGGGGAATTGATCAAGGGGCAAACAGATGAACTTCATCCGCAAGTCGGCGCTCAACAGCGCGACCTGTCTGAATGGGGCGGCGCTGGCGATCGCGCTGCTCGCACTGGGCCAGGCGGCCCCCGCCATGGCGCAGGACAAGGATCCTGCCCCGCAGCCCGCCGCCTGCGAGGATGCCGACAAGAACGGCACCTGCGACAGTGAGGAAACCGACGTGATCGTGGTCACCGGTTCGCGCATCAAGCTGCCGAACCTGACCAATCCCGAACCCACCGTGTCGCTTTCCGCGCAGTATCTCGAAGACCGCGGGATCACCAACGTGGCCGACGCGCTGAACGAAGTGCCCGGCTATCGCGGTGCGGTCACCCCGAACGGCGCCCAGGGCTCGTTCGGCCAGGGGGTGAACTTCATCAACTCGTTCGGCATGGGCTCGAACCGCACGCTGACCCTGCTCAACGGGCGCCGCGTGGTCACCTCGAACGTCTCGTCGGTGTTCAACAACGCCTCGTTCGGCACGCAGGTTGACCTTAACGTCATCCCGACCATCCTGATCGACCGCACCGACCGCGTCAGCATCGGCGGCGCGCCGGTCTATGGTTCGGACGCGATCGCCGGCACGGTCAACATCGTGCTCAAGCGCAAGTACGAAGGGCTGCGCCTGCTCGCCACCACCGGCCTGACCGGCGAAGGCGACAACTTCCGCTACAACATCCAGGGTGCCGGCGGCTTCAACTTTGCCGATGGCCGCGCCAACCTGACCGCGGCGGTGGGCTATGAAAAGGTCGCCGGGATGCTGTTCAGCGCCCGCGACTATTACAACCTAAACCTGGGCAACCTGACCAACCCGACCAGCGCGCAGGCCGCCAGCTTCGGCCCGGCCGGGCGCACCCCGGCCAACGACGGCCGGATCAATCCCGGCATCGGCTTCAACGACACCACCACCGACGGCTTCCCCGGCTCGGTGCTGGTGCGCGGCGTGACCATCCCCTCGCTGACGCGCGGCGGGCTGATCACCACCGGCAGCCAGGCCTACAGCCTGATGTTCGATCCCAATGGCAACCTGGTGCCCTTCAACCGGGGCGTGCTGTATGGCGGGGCCATCACCAGTTCGGCGGCGCGCGCCTCGGGCGGTGACGGCTTTACCTTCAACGACTACAGCCAGATCACCAGCGACATCGAGCGTATCAACGCCAACCTGTTCTTCAACTTCGAGCTGACCGACAAGATCCGCCTGTTCGCCGAAGGCATGTACTTCCGCGGCCAGGGCAACGAGCTGGTCCAGCAGCCGACCTTCAATTCGACGCTGTTCGCCGGCGTGTCGGGGCCGCTGACCTTCCGCACCGACAACCCGTTCCTGTCCAGCCAGGCGCGCAGCACCCTGGCGGCCAATGGTTACACCACCACCTTCCGCCTCAGCCGTTCGAACGTCGACCTGGCCGACCTGACCGGCTATTCGAAGAACGAGCTGAAGCGCGGCGTGATCGGTGTGGACGGCGATTTCGACATGGGCGGCCGCACCTTCAACTTCGAAGTCAGCACCACCTATGGCCGCAACGACTTCACCGACTTTGGCCAGAACATCGACCAGCAGAAGTTCGTCAACGCGATCAACGTCGCGCTGGTCGGCGGGCAGATCACCTGCACCACCACCCCGACCGTGACCGGCACCCCGACCGCGCCGGTGGCCGACGCGGGCTGCGTGCCGCTGAACCTGTTCGGCGAAGGCGCGCCCAGCGCCGCCGCGCTGAAGTACATCCTGGCCGATGTTACCGCCAAGAGCCGGATGGAACAGTGGGTGGTCAACGCCAACCTGGGCGGATCGCCGTTCGACCTGTTCGGCAACCCGGTTGGCTTCAACGTGGGCTACGAACACCGCCTCGAAAAGTCGCAGTTCACGCCCGACGCGTTCCAGCAGGCGGGCCTGGGCCGTTCGGTGGCGATCGCGCCGACCGGCGGGCAGTACAACCTGGACGAAGTGTTCGGCGAAGTGCTGGTGCCGATCATCACCCCGCAGAACGAGTTCATCTTCAGCAAGCTGAACGCCTTCGGCCGGATCCGCTATGTCGACAACACGGTCAACGGCGGCTTCACGTCGTGGGCGGCCGGCGGTGCTTTCGCCCCGATTGCGGACGTGGAATTCCGCGGCAACTTCACCCGCTCGTTCCGCGCGCCCGCGATTACCGAGCTGTTCGCCCCGCGCACCAACACCTTCGTGACCGTACCCGACCTGTGTTCAACCGCGAACATCAACGCAGGGCCGGTGCCGACGGTGCGCAGCGCCAACTGCGCGGCGTTCCTGGCCAAGTACCCGACCGCCACCCCGCTGGCCGCCTCGCTGGCGACCGTGCCGGGCCTGTCGGGCGGCAACCCGAACCTGGCCAACGAAAAGGCCGACAGCTTCACCTATGGCGTGATTCTGCGGCCCCGGTTCATCCCGGGGCTGAGCGTGGCGGTCGATTACCTGAGCATCAAGCTGACCGATCCGATCAGCTCGCTGACCGCCACCAACATCGCCCAGGGCTGCTTCGACAACACCGACTTCAACACCGCCGATCCGGCCAACGGCAACCAGTTCTGCTCGTTCATCCGCCGCGATCCCTCCGGCCAGGTGGTGGTCGATGCGCTGAACCCGGGGGTGGTGACCGGCTTCGTCAACGGCAAGCAGATCCGCTTCAGCGGCGTGCAGGCCGTGGTCGACTATGAAACCAGCCTCGACAAGCTGGGGATCAAGGGCACGCTGGACCTGGGCCTGGACCTGTTCCACGTCCGCAATCGCCTGACCGACATCACCGGCGTTGCGCCCAGCCCCAACCATGGGACCGTGGGCGATCCGGCATGGCAGGGCCAGCTGCGCCTGCGCTATTCGAACAAGC
This sequence comes from Novosphingobium sp., assembly GCF_041905565.1. GTDB lineage: Bacteria > Pseudomonadota > Alphaproteobacteria > Sphingomonadales > Sphingomonadaceae > Novosphingobium. The sequence continues at coordinate 9,950 of NZ_JAYRKX010000010.1, forward strand.
GCTGGGGCTTCAGCACCAACATCAACTATGTTGGCCAGCAGCTGATTTCGCGCACCAATCGCGGGCCCAGCCCGAACGACACGCGCGAGTTCGATCACTACGATCCCTACACCACGGTCGATGCCTCGGTGTTCTTCAAGGTCGAAGGCGGCTACCGCCTGACCCTGTCGGCCACCAATGTGTTCAACCGGATCGGCCAGAAGTATTATGGCTACTACATCCCGGGGGCGATCAACGATCCTTTCGGCCGCCGCTTCTCGCTGAGCGTGTCGAAGACCTTCTGAGCATTCCGCCCGGACAGGCACAAAAAGGGGCGGCGTGGCACTGGCCACGCCGCCCCTTTTTGTGCCCGCGCGGGCCGCCGGATCAGGCCACGGCGATCTTCAACTCGCCGTCGCCTTCGTCGATCCGCACGGTGCTGCCATCGGGGATGCTCCCGCCCAGCAGCTGTTCGGCCAGCGGATCCTGGACATAGCGCTGCACCGCCCGCTTCAAGGGCCGCGCGCCATAGATCGGATCGTAGCCGACCCGGCCCAGCCAGCGCTTGGCCGCATCGGTCAGGTCCAGCACGATCTTGCGGTCCTTGAGCAGCTTCTGCACCCGGCCGACCTGGATGTCGACGATCGGGGCCATGTGCTCAACGCCCAGGCGGTGGAACAGGATGATCTCGTCCAGCCGGTTGAGGAATTCGGGGCGGAAATGCGCCCGGACCACTTCCATCACCTGCGGCTCGACGCTTTCCACGTTCTGCCCTTCCTCCAGGTTCGCCAGGTACTGGCTGCCCAGGTTGCTGGTCAGGATGATCAGCGTGTTGGTGAAGTCCACCACGCGGCCCTGCCCGTCGGTCAGGCGGCCATCGTCGAGCACTTGCAGCAGCACGTTGAACACGTCCGGGTGCGCCTTCTCGACCTCGTCGAACAGCACGACCTGGTAGGGCCGGCGCCGCACCGCTTCGGTCAGCACCCCGCCCTCGTCGTACCCGACATAGCCCGGAGGGGCGCCGATCAGGCGGCTGACCGCGTGCTTTTCCATGAATTCCGACATGTCGATGCGGACCATCGCGTTGTCGTCATCGAACAGGAAACCCGCCAGCGCCTTGGTCAGCTCGGTCTTGCCGACGCCCGTGGGGCCGAGGAACAGGAAGCTGCCGAGCGGGCGGTTCGGGTCCTGCAAGCCGGCGCGGGCACGCCGCACCGCCTTCGACACCGCGACCACCGCGTCCTGCTGGCCGATCACGCGTTGGCCGATCACCTGCTCCATCTTGAGCAGCTTCTCACGCTCGCCTTCCAGCATCCGGTCAACCGGGACCCCGGTCCAGCGGCTGACCACGGCGGCGATGTCGTCGGCGGTCACTTCTTCGCGCAGCAGCATGTTGGAAGTGTCCGCGCCCTGCGCTTCGGCCAGCTGCTTTTCCAGCTCCGGAATGCGGCCGTAGGACAGCTCGCCCGCCTTGGCGAGATCGCCCTGGCGCTGGGCCTGTTCCAGTTCCACGCGCGCCGCGTCGAGCGCTTCCTTGATCTTGCCTTCGGCGGCGATCTTGTCGCGTTCGCCCTGCCAGCGGGTGGTCAGCGCGGCGCTCTGTTCCTCAAGGTTGGCCAGCTCTTCCTTCAGCGCGGCCAGGCGGTCCTTGCTCGCCTGATCGGTCTCCTTGGCCAGGGCCAGTTCCTCGATCTTGAGCTGGATGATCCGCCGGTCGAGCACCTCGATTTCCTCGGGCTTGCTCTCCACTTCCATGCGGATGCGGCTGGCGGCCTCGTCCATCAGGTCGATCGCCTTGTCGGGCAGGAAGCGGTCGGCGATGTAGCGGTTGGACAGGGTCGCCGCCGCGACGATCGCGTTATCGGCAATCCGCACGCCGTGGTGCAGCTCGTACTTTTCCTTGAGGCCGCGCAGGATCGAGATCGTGTCCTCGACCGTCGGTTCGCCCACGAACACCGGCTGGAACCGCCGCTGCAACGCGGGGTCCTTTTCGACGTACTTCTGGTATTCATCCAGCGTGGTCGCGCCGATGCAGTGCAGCTCGCCGCGCGCCAGCGCGGGCTTGAGCAGGTTGCCGGCGTCCATCGCCCCTTCCGACTTGCCCGCCCCGATCAGGGTGTGCATCTCGTCGATGAACAGGATGATCTCGCCCTCGGCGCCCTTGACCTCGTCGAGCACGGCCTTGAGCCGTTCCTCGAACTCGCCGCGATACTTCGCGCCCGCGATCAGGCTGCCCATGTCGAGCGACATCAGGCGCCGGTCGCGCAGGCTGTCGGGCACGTCGCCATTGGCGATGCGCAGCGCGAGCCCTTCCGCAATCGCGGTCTTGCCCACGCCCGGTTCGCCGATCAGCGCCGGGTTGTTCTTGGTCCGGCGGGCCAGGATCTGCACGGTGCGGCGGATTTCCTCGTCGCGGCCGATCACCGGGTCCAGCTTGCCATCGCGCGCGGCCTGCGTCAGGTCGCGGGCATACTTCTTCATCGCGTCATAGGCGTTTTCGGCGCTGGCATTGTCGGCGGTGCGCCCGCCGGTCAGCTCCTGGATCGCCTTTTCCAGCGCCTTCACATCAACGCCCGCCGCCTTCAGCGCCTGGCCCGCGGCATTGGTGGTGCCCATGGCCAGCGCCTGGAGCATCCGCTGGACCGAAACATAGCTGTCCCCCGCCTTGGCGGCGAGCTGTTCGGCCTGATCCAGCACGCGGACGGAATCGCTTTCCAGCCCCGGCGTCTGCTGCGCGCCCCCGCCGGTCACGGCCGCGATCTTGGCCAGCGCCTTGTCGACCTCGGCCTGCGCCGTGCCGACATTGCCGCCCGCGCGGCTGATCAGCCCGGCGGCCATGCCTTCGTTGTCTTCCAGCAATGCCTTGAGGATATGTTCCGGCGTGATCCGCTGGTGGTTCAGGCGGATCGCCACGGTCTGCGCGCTCTGCAGGAAACCCTTGGCGCGGTCGGTGAATTTTTCGAGGTTCATAGGTGTATCAGCCTCCTGTTACACCCAGAGGTAGTGTTGCCCATCGGCAACACAAGGGGTGCCAATGCAATTTTCATCGCACCGCCCGCGCCGCCCGTCCTTGATCCAGCGCAGGATCAGTTGCCCAGAATGCCTTTCAGCAGGCTCTCTGCGGGCTTGAGCGGGTTTGTGCGCAGTTTAGCTTCCTCGGTGCCCATGTATTTGAAGATGCCGTTCAGCACCTGATCGGTCACCGATGCGCCCAGTTTTTCGTGGCTGATCCCGGCCAATTGGGCCAGCGCCCCCTTCTTCGCCAGCTTGTCGAGCGCGCCATAGGCCCCGACCTTGACCAGCCCGGAATCGACCAGCGGGCGCAGCTTTGCGGTCAGCTCGCTCGCCGCGCTGCGGCGCAGATACTGGCTCGCCCCGTCGTTCTGGGTGGCAATGCCCGGCACGTCGGCCAGGGTCAGCCTGCCGATCGCGGCGCGGAACACGGGCTTGGCCTCTTTCGCGGCAAGGCCGGCGGCATCGTTGAGCTTGCGGGTCAGCCCATCGGTCAGCCCCAGCTTGCTGCCCTGATTCAGCACCTGTCCCAGCAGGCCGCCCGCCCCGCCCACCAGCGGCAGCATGATCCGCACCGCCGGATCGGCATAGAACGCGCCCGGCACCGCCAGCTTGTCGAGCGCGGAGTCGCTGGCCTTGCCCAGCAGGCCGGTCAGGCCGCTGCCGAGCACCTGCGCCTGCGCCCCGGCGGCAAATGGCAGCGCCGCCAGACCCAGCAGCAACATGCGGCGTTTGATCGGAAATTCCCTCTGCGACACGGGTTCCTCCTGCGTAATTTATGCCACGGTGTCACACACTTGCCCTGTCCGCAAGGTGAACCCCCGAAGGCGAAACAGGCGGGGCCGCAACCGGGTTCCGCCCCCGTCGAAGCGCCAACCTGCCGGTCCCGCCGCGCGTACGCCGGTATGCCCGGACACGCGGTTCGTCGAATTGTTGTATCGGGCGATAAAACCGGCATGATTGACCATGCCAAACCGTAACCGGGATCGAACCGTCATGCGCCGTATTGCCGCCGTTTCCATGATTGCCCTGTCGCTCAGCGGCTGCTCGATTTTCGCGCCGCGGCGCGCCGCCGCGCCGCCCCCCACCCCGCCAGTGACCGAAGCGCTGGTCATCCCGGTTCCTGCCCCACCCCCGGCGCCAGCGCCGCTGGCCGAACTGGTCAAGGCGGTCGACATTCCGTTCGAGACGTTCAAGCTGGCCAACGGGCTGACGGTAATCGTTCACACCGATCGCAAGGCGCCGATCGTGGGGGTAACCACCTACTACCGCGTCGGTTCCAAGCACGAGCCGCGCGGGCGCACCGGCTTTGCTCACCTGTTCGAACACCTGATGTTCGGCGGATCGGAAAACGTCCCCAACTTCGACATTCCGCTGGAAGGCGCAGGCTCGACCAGCACCAACGGATCGACCTGGTACGACCGCACCAACTATGTCGAAACCGTGCCCAAGGGCGCGCTCGACCTGGCGCTGTTCATGGAAAGCGACCGCATGGGCCACCTGCTCGGCGCGGTGACGCAGGACAAGCTCGATAAGCAGCGCGGCGTGGTCCAGAACGAAAAGCGCCAGGGCGACAACCAGCCCTATGGCCTGGAAGACTATGCGGTCGGCGAAGGGCTGTTCCCGGTCGGCCACCCCTATCGCCATTCGACCATCGGTTCGATGGCCGACCTCAATGCCGCAAGCCTGTCCGACGTGCGCAAGTGGTTCACCGACAATTACGGCCCGAACAACGCCGTGCTGGCGCTGACCGGCGATATCGACGCGGCCACCGCCCGCCCGCTGGTGGAAAAGTGGTTCGGCCAGATCCCCGCCGGCCCGGCTGTGGCCAAGGTGACGGCGGGTCCGGTTGACCTTGCCGCCCCGGTCAAGCGCGACATGGCCGACCAGGTCCCCAACCTGCGGCTGACCCGGGTGTGGAGCGGGCCGGGGCTGAACGATGCGGATGCCGCAGCGCTGGAAGTGGGCATGGACATCCTTGGCGGGCTGTCCAGTTCGCGGCTCGACAACGCGCTGGTGCGCGGCGGCAAGCAGGCCGTCTCGGTCAGCGCCAGCGCCCAGCAGCACGAACAGACGAGCATGCTGCAAGTGGCGATGATGGTGCGCGAAGGCGTGCTGCGCGGCGAGGCCGAGGCCGCGCTGGACGGCGTGATTGCCAAGTATCTTGGAGAAGGCCCGAGCGAGGACGAAGTGCGCCGCAGCGCCACCCGGCTGGTCAGCCAGGAAATCGGACAACTCGAAGTGGTCGGCGATTTCGGGGGCAAGGGCATGACGCTGGCCGAAGGGCAGCTCTATTCGGACGATCCGGCGCAGTACAAGGCGCGCCTGGCCCGCATCGCCGCGCTGACCCCGGCTGACATCAAGGCCGCGCTGAACCGCTGGCTGAGCCGCCCGGTGCTGGCGGTCAACACCCTGCCCGGCCTGCGCACCGAACAGGGCGAAGCGATGGGCGGCTGGGGCGACGAGGCACAGCGCCCGGCTCCGAAGGCCGATGCGAAGAAGCCCGCCCCCAAGCTGGCCAGCGGGCCCAAGCGCACCCCTCCGCCGGTCGCCCCGGTGGGCGACCTGGCATTTCCGGGGATCGAGCGCGCGCGGCTGGACAACGGCATTCCGGTGGCGCTGGTGCGCCGCATCGGCGTGCCCAAGGTGATGGTCAACCTCAGCTTCGCATCGGGCACGGCGGCGGATTCTGGCGATGCACCTGGCACCCAGTCGCTGATGCTGGCGCTGCTTGATGAAGGCACAGCCGACAAGAATTCGGTTCAGATTGCCGAAGCACAGGAACGGCTGGGCGCGACGATCACGGCCGCAGCCGGGCTGGACGCCAGCGCGGTCACGCTCGACGCGCTCAGCGCCAACCTTGCCCCCTCGCTCGATCTGCTGTCCGAAGTGGTGCGTCGCCCGGCCTTCCGCGCCGAGGACGTCGCCCGCGTGCGCGACCAGCGCCTGGCCGAGATCGCCCAGGCCGAAGCCAATCCCCGCGCACTGGCCGCGCGGGCCATGGCGCCGATCCTGTATGGCAAGGATCACCCTTACGGCCTGCCCAGCGACGGGCTGGGTACCGCCGAGGCGGTCAAGGCGATGACGCCGGACAGCCTGCGCAGCGCGCACGAGCACTGGTTCCGCGCCGATGGGCTGAAGATCACCGTGGTCGGCGATGCAACCATGGCGCAGTTGCTGCCGCTCTTGAACCAGAGCTTCGGCAACTGGGGAATCAAGGCTTCGGCCTACCCCTTCGTCAGCATCGATCGCCCGGTTCCCGCGCCGCAGCCGCGCATCGTGCTGATCGATCGCCCGAATTCGCCGCAATCGGTGATCATGGGCGGGCGGGTGCTGCCGCTGAAGGGTACCGATCAGGACAAGGAAGCCCTTGACCTGGCCAACGAGGTGCTGGGCAACGGCTTCCTCAGCCGCCTCAACATGGACCTGCGCGAGGACAAGGGCTGGTCCTATGGCGTGCGGTCAAGTGTTTCCAGCCCGATCGGCGCGCGCGCACTGACCGTCACTGCCCCGGTGCAGGCGGACCGCACCGGCGATTCGATCAAGCTGATCATGGCGCAGATGGCCGCTTTCCCCGGCAAGAAGCCGGTGGATCCGGTGGAACTGGCGCGGGTGACCGATGGCAATGTGCGCGGCCTGCCCAACCGCTTCCAGACCAACGCCCAGGTGCTGGGCGCGGTGGTGGCCGGGCAGCGGCTGGGCCGCCCGGATGATTACATCGCCACGCTTGCCAGCCGCTATCGCAAGATCGACGCCAAGGCGATCGACGCCATGGCCGGGGAGTTCCTGCACCCGCAGGGGCTGGTATTCGTCGTGGTCGGCGATCGCAAGCTGGTCGAACCGCAGCTCAAGGGCCTTGGCCTGCCGGTCGAGATCGCCTCCCCGGTTGACAGCGGCGGCGCATCAGGCAAGTGATAGCGCTACTTACCCCTTTGTAAGTTTACCCCCAACGACCGAGGAGAGTGACAATGTCTGTTGCCGGAACCTACGAATGCGTGACCAAGACCCCGATGGGTGACCAGAAGAGCGACGTGACCATCGTGGTCGACGGCGACACCTTCACCGGCACCAACATCGGCGCGATGGGCTCGATGGAACTGGAAAACGGCAAGGTCGATGGCAACACGCTGACCTGGTCGATGAAGATGACCGTGCCGATGCCGATGACCCTGGAAGGCACCGCCACCGTTGATGGCGACAGCCTGACCGGCTCGGTCAAGGCCGGTGCCTTCGGCTCGTTCCCGATGAGCGGCACCCGCAAGGCCTGATTTTCAGGCGGCATTGCCAGAAACAGGAAGGGCGCCGGAGCGATCCGGCGCCCTTTGTGCTGGGCGTGGGAACCAGCGGGAAGCCTGCCCCGCTGGCCGTTAGCCCAGCTTGGCCTTCAGCACCTGGTTGACCAGCTGCGGGTTGCCCTTGCCCTGCATGGCCTTCATCGTCTGGCCGACGAAGAAGCCGAACAGGGCTTCCTTGCCGCCCTTGTACTGTTCGACCTTGTCCTGGTTGGCGGCCAGCACCGCGTCCACCGCAGCTTCGATCGCGCCGGTGTCGGTGGTCTGCTTCAGCCCTTCGCGTTCGACGATGGCGGCGGCGCCGTCGCCGGTTTCGAGCATCTTTTCCAGCACCTGCTTGGCAATGCTGCCCGAAATCGTGCCATCGGCCACCAGCGCCAGCAGTTCCGCCCCGCTTTCCGGGCTGACCGGGCTGTCGTCCAGCCCCCGGCCCAACTTGTTGAGCGCGCCGAACAGTTCCGAGATCAGCCAGTTCGCCGCCTGCTTGGCGACGTCAGCTTCGGGCTTGCCGGCCTTGGCGGCGGTGGCGGCCAGCAGCACTTCGAACCAGCGCGCGGTTTCGACGTCCGAGGTCAGCACCCCGGCGTTGTAGGCCGACAGGCCCAGCGCGGTTTCATAGCGGTGGCGCTTGGCATCGGGCAGTTCCGGCAAGGACGCGCGGCATTCTTCAAGGAACGCATCGTCCAGCACCAGCGGCAGCAGGTCCGGGTCCGGGAAATAGCGGTAATCGTGCGCATCTTCCTTGCTGCGCATCGAACGGGTGGTGTTCTTGTCCGGATCGTAGAGCCGGGTTTCCTGCACCACCGTGCCGCCGTCCTCGATCAGGTCGACCTGGCGCCGTGCCTCGCTTTCGACCACGGCCATGACGAAGCGGACCGAGTTGACGTTCTTGGTTTCGGTGCGGGTGCCGAACGCTTCGCCCGGCCGGCGGACCGAGACGTTGACGTCGGCGCGCATCGAGCCCTGATCCATGTTGCCGTCGCAGGAACCGACGTAGCGGACGATCTGGCGCAGCTTGGCAAGGTAGGCCCCGGCCTCCGCGGGCGAGCGCATGTCCGGGCGGCTGACGATTTCCATCAGCGCCACGCCCGAGCGGTTGAGATCGACGTAGGACATGGTCGGGTGCTGATCGTGCATCAGCTTGCCCGCGTCCTGCTCCACGTGGATGCGCTCGATCCCGATCGTCTTGGTGCTGCCTTCGGGGTCCTTCTCGTCGAGGATCACCTCGATCTCGCCCTCGCCCACCAGCGGGTGGTACAGCTGGCTGATCTGGTAGCCCTGCGGCAGATCGGCGTAGAAGTAGTTCTTGCGGTCAAACCGCGACCACTTGTTGATCTGGGCGTTGATCGCCATGCCGGTGCGCACCGCCTGGCGGATGCATTCGCGGTTCGGCACCGGCAACATGCCGGGCATCGCCGCATCGACCAGGCTGACCTGGCTGTTCGGCTCGGCCCCGAACGCGGTTGCCGCGCCCGAAAACAGCTTGGAGTTGGAAGTGACCTGCGCGTGGACTTCAAGGCCGATCACGACCTCCCATTCGCCCGTGGCGCCCTGGATGCGATAAGTGCTCATGACCCCAGCCGATAGGGCCGCCTCGCGCCTGTGAAAAGGGGGAAAAGCGCCGCGCTATCCAATCCTCGGCGCGATCCGCCGCGACCATTCGCGCAGCGGGCGCTCGACCAGGGCGTACATCACCCCCGCGGCCAATACGGCGACCAGCAGCGCGGCCAGTCCGGCCAGATCGGCGTACAGCCCCAGCGCCCCCGACAGGGCCGGGCGGTTCGCCCCGGTTCCCGCCACGAACAGGCCCTGCCAGCCCAGCGCCCCGGCAAGCCGGACCAAGGCCGACATCGCCGCACTTTCGGCCAAGGTATGGACCATGTAAAGCGAGTAGGACACCGCCCCCAGCCAGACGAACGGCCGCCCCAGCAGCAGGTGCGAAACCACGCCGCGCTGCGCCGCGAAGACCAGTACGAGCAGGGCGAACAGCAGGTCGAACCCCAGCGTGAACGGCAGGAAGCCAGCGCGCAGGATCGCCCAGACCAGCAGGGCCGACAGTCCCAGCTCGGCCGCGCTCAGCGCCGCGCCGGTCGGCTTTCGCGCCCAGGGTTCAAGCCAGGTCCAGGCGCGCCAGGCAGCAACCCCCAGTCCGAACCCGCACAGCCCGCGCAGCAGCTTGTGATAACCGCCGATCAATTCGGTCCAGGTCATCAGCCAGCCCGCCAGCAGCGCGATGCCCAGGCTGGCCACCCACCATCCCCGGCCCAGCCGCCGCCAGCCCAGCGCGGCCAGGACATAGAGGAGCATTTCAACCGAGATCGACCAGCTCTGGATCGACCAGGTCATGATCGCCGCAGGCACCAGCGCCTGGAGCAGCAGCAGCTGCACCGCGAAATCCTCCGGCCCGCGCGTGGCACCAAAGGCCGCGCGCCCGGTCAAGGCCGCGCTCCCGCTCGCCCAGACAAAGAGTTCGATGCTCAGGTAGGCCAGCAGCACGATCAGGTGCACCGGCCAGATCCGTCCCACCCGCAACCACAGGAACCGGCGCGGCGGATAGCCCGCGAGCAAGCGCTCGCCATAGGCCGAGGCGATGACGAACCCCGACAGGACAAAGAAGAAATCGACCCACAGGCTGCCGAGCCAGAAGAAGCGCTGCCCGAGCACCGGCCCCTGCGCGCCCAGGTGCTCGATCGCGACGATCAACGCAGCCACGCCGCGCAGCGAATCCAGCGCCTGGAAACGGTGCGGCGCGGGGGCTGCGGGATTTCCCATTGGCCCTGCGCGCCAGTTCAGGGAACAGTCGGCCCGGACTTGCGCGTCAGCACGATGAACGGCACCTGTCCGCGCTCGAACGCCTCGCGCTTGTCGACCATGGCAAAGGGCGGGGCATGGTCACCATAGATATAGACCACGTCCGGCGGCACCGGCGCCTCGGCAATCTGCTTGCCCAGCCGGGCGAGCAGGTTCGACATGGTGTTGGCATAAAGGCACAGGTCAGGATCGGTCACGCCGGCAATGGCTCCGCAGCGATCGTCCCCCAGGCTGGAAACGCCCAGCGGAAAGTGGCTTTGCAGGGTCATCACATGGGCCATCGCCTTGTGCCGGGCCGAAAGGAATTCCAGAGCGGCTTCGACCACGGTGCCGTCGCAGGTCCCGACGAAGGTGTTGTCCTCGCACACGGTCACGCCGGGATTGTGGCGATGGAAATCGTCCCCGAACATGGTCTCGTCAAACCCGATCCCGGGATAGATCTGGACACGATTGTAGAAATAGCCGGTGTTGCCGTGCAGCCCGATGGTTTGGTAACCCTGTTTGCGCAGCTGCGCCGGTAGGCAGTTCGGCCCGATTCTGACGATCGATTCCTTCCCCGGCGTACCCAGCGTGCGCAGCCCGCACAGTTCGCGCAGTTCGCCGGACAGGGTTGCGCCCTTGAACGGATGACGCCCCATTTCGACGGTATAGACCTGGCCCACGGCCCGCTCGAGCGGCGCAAAGACCACTGCGTTCGCCGCCGGATCCTTGAACAGGCCCAGCGCTTCGACCGACAGCGAGAGGATCCGCGCCGGGCGCTGCGCCGCAGGCAGGTCAAGCACGCGCTGCTGCATGGCGGGAAAATCGACCGGTTCGGCGCGAAACCCCTGATAGTTGATCCAGGCCTGGCCGAGGTGATATAGGCTCAGCGCTCCGCTGGTCGCCACGTTGATGCTCAACGCATTGCGCCGTTCATTGGACGATCCCAGCTTTTCGGCGCCAACCACCACCAGGGTGACCAGCAGCACCGGCCAGATCCGGGCCCGGTCCAGCCGGACTGGCCGGACCAGCAGGTAGACCAGGAACATGGCCCCCAAGCCCAGCACGGCCCATTTCAGGATCGTGCCCCACGGCCAATAGGACGCAAAGGCCAGATAGTCTGCGACCAGCACCGGATCGACCAGGTAGATTACCCCGATGCCGACCAGCACCTGGACTGAAAACGACGCGATGATCGCCAGGAAGCCAAGCCGGATCAGCCAGATATTGCCAATCCGCGCGCCCAGCAGCATCAACACGTAGGCGAGCACGAAATCGAGGTCGAACCACGGTCCGGTAAACCCGAACCGGGTTGAAAGCGCCTTGTAGACCAGCGTCGGCAGAGCAATCAGCAGCAGTACGGCAAAGCCGGTGGCCCGCCAGTTGCTGCCGTCCACCGGGCGCAGCCGGGTGCGCAGCGCCACCAGCGCCGGCAAGACCTTTTGCACTACTCGCCTTGTCATTCGACAGCCCACCAATGACACCCGCAGGTGCCCCGTTCGATCCAGCTTCGACCCAGGAGGGTAGGCAGTATCAGCCGGAATGTCGGGCCGCTACGCATTATTGCATATTTTTTACCACCACCGCTGAGGCCGGGCAGCGAAGCCGGCGCGCTGCTCGATCGCGAGGCCAGCGTTGAGCACACCCTGTTCATCAAACGGCTTGCCGACGATCTGCAGCCCGAGCGGCAACCCTTCGCGGTTCAGGCCAGCGGGCACCGACATGGCCGGCAGCCCGGCCAGGCTCGCCGGCACGGCGAACACGTCGTTCAGGTACATCGCCAACGGATCGGAGACCATTTCGCCCAGACCGAACGCGGCGGTCGGCGCGGTCGGCGCCAGGATCACGTCGCACTGGGTGAAGGCATTCTTGAAATCGTGGCTGATCAGCGTGCGGACCTTCTGCGCCTGGGTGTAATAGGCGTCGTAGAACCCGGCGCTCAGCACATAAGTGCCGATCAGGATGCGGCGCTTGACCTCGGCCCCGAAACCGGCGGCGCGGGTGGCGGCGTACATGTCCTGCAGGCCAGCCCCTTCGGGCAGATCGCGCAGGCCGTAGCGCACCCCATCATAGCGAGCGAGGTTCGACGAGGCTTCCGCCGGGGCGATGATGTAATAGGTCGGCAGCGCATACTTGGTGTGCGGCAGCGACACATCGACCACTTCCGCGCCCGCGTCCTTCAACCATTCGATCCCGCGGTCCCAGCTGGCCGCGACATCGGCATCCAGGCCGTCGACCCGGTATTCGCGCGGGATGCCCACCTTCTTGCCCTTGAGATCAGCGCTGAGACCCGCTTCCCATTCGGGCACCGGCAGGTCGAGGCTGGTCGAATCCTTGAGGTCGAACCCGGCCATTGCCTCCAGCATGATCGCGCAGTCGCGCACGTCGCGGGCCATCGGCCCGGCCTGATCGAGCGAGCTGGCGAAAGCAACGATGCCCCAGCGGCTGCACCGCCCGTAGGTCGGCTTGATCCCGGAAATGCCGGTAAAGGCGGCGGGCTGGCGGATCGAGCCGCCAGTATCGGTCCCCGTCGCCGCCGGGCAGAGCCGCGCGGCCACGGCCGCCGAGCTGCCGCCCGAGCTGCCACCCGGGGCCATCGGCGCATTGCCGCCGTCATTGCGCCGCCAGGGCGAAATCACGTTGCCGAAATAACTCGTCTCGTTCGACGAACCCATCGCGAACTGGTCAAGGTTGAGCTTGCCCAGCATGCCGGCGCCGGCATCCCACAGCTTCTGGCTGACGGTGCTTTCGTATTCGGGCCTGAACCCTTCTAGGATGTGGCTGGCCGCGGTGGTCTGCACGCCCTTGGTGGCGAACAGGTCCTTCATCCCGATCGGCACGCCGCCCATCTTGCCCAGCGGCTGCCCGGCGGCGCGGCGCGCGTCGGTAGCGCGGGCCGCTTCAAGCGCGGCTTCGGGCGTGGTGACGATGAACGCGTTGAGCGCATCCTGCGCGGCGGCAACATTGGCGTTGAACGCTTCGGCCACTTCAACGGCGGTGAAATCGCCATTGGCCACGCCATCGCGGATCGCGGCAATCCCCAGGTCAGTCAGGTCAGTCATTATTCGATCACCTTGGGCACGCCGAAGAAGCCGTGTTCGGCTGCGGGGGCATTGGCCAGCACCGCATCGCGGCGTCCGCCGCCCGTCAGCGGATCGGCGTCAATCACGTCATCGCGCAGGCGCAGTTTGTTCTCGATCACCGCGGTCATCGGTTCGATCCCGCTCACGTCCACTTCGCCGAGCTGTTCCACCCAGGCGAGAATGCCGTTGAGTTCGGGGACCATCGCATCAAGCTCAGCCTCGCTCACCTTGATGCGGGCCAGCGAAGCGATCTTGGCCACGGTTGCGGTATCGACCGACATGGCGTTCCTTTGCGTTACGGGTTCAGCCCCGCGCTAGCACCGGCCAGCGCGGGCTTCAACATCTGGCGCCGGGGCGGTGCCTCAGCGCGGCGGGCCGGCGGGCAGGACGCCTTCGGGCAGCGGCGGTTCGCCGGGCGCGGCGCCCTGACCACCCTTGCCGCCCTGCTGCTGCATCTGTTGAAGCTGCTGCATCATGCGCTGCTGCGCCTCGATCTCGGCACGGCTCTTGAAATCGATCAGTTCGATTTCGAAGGTCAGGTCGGAATTGGGCGGAATGTCGCCGGCGGCCTTGTCGCCATAGCCCAGCGAGGCCGGGATGAAGACCTTGTACTTGCCGCCGCGCTGCATCTGTTCGAGCGCCTTGGTGAAACCGGGGATCACGCCTTCGACCGGGAATGCGGCCTGTTCCTGCTGATCGAACACCTTGCCGTTGGCCAGCGTGCCCTTGTACTTGATCAGCACCACGTCGGCCACGGTCGGCGAAGCGCCGGCACCGGCCTTGACCACTTCGACCGCGACATTGGCGGGCTTGGTCGCATAGGCGAGACCGCCGGCGGCGAGCGCGGCGGCGGCGATGCCGATCCACAGCTTTGCAAGGGCGCCCTTGGCGATGGGCTGCAGGGGAACGCGGGTAATTTCGGTCATGCTGGCCTTCCTTGACGCGCCGGATGCGAAAAGGGCGCGGATTCGTCCGCGCCCTCATGGCTTATCACGCTTTGGCGTTCAAGCATTCCGGTAAGGCGAAAACACGGTTTCCGCCTTAATCGGCCTGCCTTACTTGACGCCGTCGCGTTCCATCCGCTTGCGCTCCATCTTGCGGGCGCGGCGCACGGCAGCAGCCTTTTCACGGGCGCGCTTTTCCGACGGCTTTTCGAAGTGACGGCGCAGCTTCATCTCGCGGTACACGCCCTCGCGCTGCAGCTTCTTCTTGAGCGCACGCAGAGCCTGTTCGACATTGTTGTCGCGGACGAGAATTTGCATAAACCGACACACCTCACATACAAAAAGGCCAGAACCCCGCGTTATGCCTGTGCGGGGGAGCACCCTTTAGATCAGCAACAGAAAGACGGACCGAATCCACACGGATCGGCGCGAACCGGCGGGCGGCTAGCAGAGAGTCGGGACCATGGCAAGCCGGGAAGTTCCGGAGGCGGGGGCACTTTTGCCCCGCAGGCCCCGCCAATGCTGCATGAAACCAGCACCGGATCGGAAGCGACAAAGCTTCTTTCGGGGCGCCCTAGTGGAGTATCCTGCGACAAGCCGCAATCCCTTGGGAGAGATTGCCGATGCATAACAGCCGCAACCGCCGCGCCGTGTCAGACCGCCACGGACCCCGGCCATCCGGGCGCCCCATCGCCACGCCGCCGGTCATTGCCCTACCGCAGCGCTGCGCTCTTGCTTCCAGGCGTCCGGCCGGAATGGCCGCGCAAATCGCCTGGTGGCTCCAAGGCCGCGCCCGCGCCTTGTCCCGGCTGCTGGATTCCCTGTCCGGACCGGAGCGCCCCGCCCCCGGACACCAAACAGAACTGGCCCGGCTGCGCCAGGAAAACGAACGCCTGCGCGCCCAGCTGGAAGCCCTGCTGGCGCTGCGCCCGCAGCCGGCCATGCCCGACACCTGACCCCCGGCTGGCGGCGGCACTGGCTCGTCCCCCCGCACCGCACCCGCCCGTGCCGCCGCCCTTCTTGTCTGCCAGCGCCAATTGCCACCCGCAGCGATCTGTGGTCAGTGCCGCGCCGGAAGGGGGCTGAGCCAGCCGATGCATACCAGTTTTACCGCGGCCGACTGGGCCGTGCTGGGCCTTTATGTTGCCTTGCTGGCGCTGGCTGGCTGGCTATCGACCAAGCGCGGCCTCGCCAGCCGTGACGATTATTTCCTGGCCGGGCACCACGCCCCGACCTGGCTGGTGGCGGTTTCGGTGCTGTCCACGGTACAATCGGCGGCGACGTTCCTGGGCGCGCCGGATTCGAGCTATCGCGGCAACTTCACCTACCTGTCTGGGGTGATCGGCGCGCTGCTGGCCGCATGGATCGTCGCGCAGGTGCTGATCCCGCGCTTCTACGCACTGGGGGTGACGACCGTTTACGAGCTGCTCGAAACCCGGTTCGATGCGCGCGCGCGGCGGGCGGCGGCGCTGATGTACCTGGTGGGGCGCATCCTGGCGAGCGGGGCACGGCTGTACCTTGCAGCGATCGCGGTCTCGATGATCCTGTTCCTCGATGTCTCCGCCCCGCACATTGCCATGGCGGCTTTCGTGCTGCTGCTGTTCGGGCTGGTGTTCACCTTCATGGGCGGGCTGCAATCGATCATCTGGAGCGATCTGGTGCAGGTCGTGCTTTATGTCGGGGCGGCGCTGGTGGTGGCGGTCTACCTTTGGCAGCTGATTCCGCTCGACTTCGCGCAGTCGGTCGAGGCGCTGCGCCATGCCCCCGGCGGCGACAAGCTGACCGTGATCGACTGGACACCCAACCTGTCCGCCCCATTCGGCATTTTCGCGGTGCTGACCGGGGTGACCCTGCTCAACGTCGGCTCCTCGGGGCTGGATCAGGACATCACCCAGCGCCTGATCTCCTGCCGCGATGCGAAACAAGGCAATGCCGCGCTTTACCTCGCCAACTGGGTCAGCCTGCCGGTGATCGCGCTGTTCCTGCTGATCGGCGCGCTGCTCCATCTCTATTACGCGGGCGGGCACGGCCCGGCGGGAACTTTCCAGGGCGAAAAGGTCACCGTGTTCATGCACTTCATCCTGACCGAACTGCCCCCCGGCCTGCGCGGGCTGGTGACGGTGGGAGTGATCGCGGCGGCCGCGATCAATTCCGGGCTGATCAGCATGGCCTCGGTCCTGGTCAACGACCTCTACCGTCCGTGGAGCGAGGCGCGCGGCGGTCACGGCGAGGCACACTACGTCCGCGCCGGGCGCATCGCCTCGGTGCTGCTGGGACTGGCGCTGTTCGGCATGGCGATCCTGTCCTTCTACTGGCAGCACTATTCCGATGCCTCGCTGCTGGAATTCGTGCTGGGGGTGATGGCCTTTGCCTATTCCGGGCTGATCGGGGTCTACGGCGTGGCGCTGTTCACTGCGCGCGGCAGTTCGGCCAGCGCGATTGCCGCCTTTGTCGCCGGGTTCCTGACCGTGCTGGCGTTCCAGCCTTATGTCATCGACCTGGCCGGCCTGCCCGCCGCCCTCAGGGGCATCGCCTTCCCGTGGCAGCTGGTGGCGGGCACCATGGTCGCCGCGCTGGTTTGCGCCGCCGCGCCGGGCAAGGGAGTGGCGCGCGGCGCAACAAGCGGCTAAGGCCCGGACGATGAGCAATCCCCCACCCTTTCTGGCCAGTTCCCTCTACGTCGCCCTTGGCGGCGGGATCGGAGCCTGGCTGCGCTTTCTGACCGGCCGGGTCTGGACCCAGGCGATCGGCCCGGTCGCGGCCAGCGCATTCCCCTGGGCAACGCTGAGCGTGAACCTGATCGGCAGCTTCGCCATGGGGCTGCTGGCCGGCTGGCTGGCGCGGTTCGGCACCTACGGCGAAGGCTGGCGGCTACTGCTGGGCGTCGGCGTGCTGGGCGGCTTCACCACCTTTTCCGCCTTCAGCCTAGAACTGGCCGGCATGGCGCAGCGCGGCGCGCTGGGCATGGCGGCAGGCTATGCGCTGGTTTCGCTGGTGGGCGGGGTGGCCGGGCTGTTCGCCGGCCTGACAATGATGCGGGTGGCGGCATGAGCGAGAACGTCCGCCAGTTCACCGTGGGCGCCGATGATGACGGCGTGCGGCTTGACCGCTGGTTCAAGCGCCATCTGCCGCAAGTCGGCTTTGCCACGGTCAGCCGCTGGGCGCGCACCGGGCAGATCCGGGTCGATGGCAAGCGCGCCGACGTGGCCGACCGGCTGGCCAAGGGCCAGGTCGTGCGCGTGCCCCCCGGCGGCGATGCCCCCGAGCGCAAGGCCCGCGCGCGCAAGCCGCTGACCGAAGCGCAGATTGCCTTGGCCGAAAGCATGGTGATCACCCAGGATCCCGCCGCAATCGTGCTGAACAAGCCGCCGGGCCTGGCGACCCAGGGCGGCAGCGGCACTTACGAACATGTCGACGGGCTGCTTGATGCCTTCGCGCCCGATGGCCCCCGCCCGCGCCTGGTCCACCGGCTCGACAAGGATACATCCGGCGTGCTGCTGATCGCGCGCACCCCGGGCAGCGCGGCATACTTTTCCCGGCACTTCTCCGGGCGTTCGGCGCGCAAGATCTATTGGGCGCTGATCGTCGGCGTCCCCTCGATCGAGGACGGGCTGATCGACCTGCCGCTGGGCAAGCAGCCCGGCAGCGGCGGCGAAAAGATGATGGTCGACCAGAGCGAGCATGGGCAAACCGCCCGCACCCGCTACCGCGTGCTCGACCGGGCTGGCAACCGCTGCGCCTGGGTTGAACTGCAACCGCTGACCGGGCGCACCCACCAGCTGCGCGTGCACATGGCGGCGATCGGCCATCCGATCGTCGGCGATGGCAAGTATGGCGGCCCCGATGCCTTCCTGTCGGGCAGCATCAGCCGCAAGATGCACCTGCACGCGCGCCGCCTGATCATCGACCATCCGGACGGCTCCCCGCTCGACGTGGTGGCGGAACTGCCCGAACATTTCGCCGCCAGCATGGCGCAGCTCGGTTTTGACGAGGAACTGGGCGCGGAATTGCCCGATCCGCCCAAGCTGGATCCTCGCACCGCCGCGAAACAGGCGGCCAAGGCCCATTCGAAGCAGCTGCGCAAGGAAAACCGGGGCGAACGCCGCAGCCGGGGCAAGTCGGACGCGCCCAAGGGCCCGGGCAAGCCGCCCGCCAAGAAGCGCGGCCCGACCAAGGGCAAAGGCTCGCCCGTGCCCGCAGCCAAACGCCCGCCTGCCAAGCGTCCACCCGGCAAGCCGAAACCGCGCTGATGCATCCCAGCCAGTCCTTCCGCTTTTCCGGCACCGAGGCTGAGCGGCGCGAGCTGCTGGAAACCATGCTGGACGAGATCAGCTTCGGCATGATCTTCGCCCAGACGCCGGATGGCCCGCGGGTGGCGCACACGCCGTTGATCTCCACCGGCGACGGCGCGGTGCAATTCCACCTGTCGCGCGGCAACGCCATGGCCAAGTATCTGGACGGGATGACCGTCCTGGCCGTGATCAACGGCCCTGACGGTTATGTCAGCCCGCGCTGGTATGCCGATCCGCAGGAGGTGCCGACCTGGAACTACGTCACGCTGGAACTTGAAGGACGGGTGCGGCGGCTGGGCAGCGAAGCGCTGACCGCCTTGCTGGAGGACCTTTCGACCCGCCACGAGGACCGGATCGAGGAAGGCGAGCCCTGGACGCTCGACAAGCTGCCGCCGGACAAGCTGCGCGCCATGCTCGCGGGGATCGTCGGCTTCGAACTGGAAGTGCAGGTCTGGCGCGAAACGCTCAAGCTCAGCCAGAACAAGCCGGCCGATGAACGCGCCCGGCTGGCCGATGGGCTGGAAAGCGAAGGCAGCCCGGCGATTGCGTCGATCATGCGGAGCCTGGCGCCATGACCGTCCGGCTGGCGGTGTTCGATTGCGACGGCACCCTGGTCGATGGCCAGGCCGGGGTGTGCCACGCGATGGAGCAGGCCTTTGTCGAAACCGGCCTGCCCGCGCCCGACCGGCACCAGGTGCGCCGGATCGTCGGGCTGAGCCTGCCGCAGGCGATCCGCCTGCTCGCCCCGCAGGCCGACGAGGACCTGCGCGCCGAGATCGACCGGCAATACCGCGTCATCTTCCGCGCCGCGCGCGAGGCCGGACAACTGGTCGAGCCACTTTATGACGGCATCCGCGAATTGCTCGATGCGCTGCTGGCCGATGGCTGGACGCTGGGCGTCGCCACCGGCAAGAGCGACCGGGGGCTGGAGCACTGCCTGGCGAGCCACGGCCTGTCGCGTCATTTCCTGACCCTGCAGACCGCCGACCGCCACCCGTCAAAGCCGCATCCGTCAATGCTCGACGCGGCGCTAGCCGATGCTCTGGCCTTGCCCGAACAGGCGGTGATGATCGGCGATACCCAGTACGACATGGCCATGGCGGTCAACGCCGGGGTGCGCGGACTGGGAGTCGACTGGGGTTATCACACCACTGCCGAACTGCGCGATGCCGGGGCCCTGGCCGTGGCCACCAGCCCGGCGCACCTGCTGGAGCTACTGGCATGAACGACGATCTGGCGCGCACCCGGTTCCTGTTCCTCAACCTGATCCGCCTGGGCGCGCTGGCGCTGGTGCTGTTCGGGGTGACTATCGCTGCGGGCAAACTGGGCTGGCCGGAATGGATCGGCCTGGTCCTGGCGCTGGCCGGGGTGGCCGAATTCTTCTTTCTCCCATGGATGCTGGCAAAACGCTGGAAAAGCACTGATCAATGAAGCGGTTCTACAAGGAAGTTGCCGTCACATCTGAGGCTGGCGGCTGGCGCGTAACCTTGGACAGGCGCGGCATTCGCACCGCGCGCGGCGCGGCGCAGCTGGTGCCGACCCAGGCCCTGGCCGAAGCGATGGCGCAGGAATGGGCCGAACAGGGTGAAACGATCGATCCCGCGCGCTTCATGCTGCGCGACATGGCCGACTATGCGATCGACGTGGTTGCCGCCGAGCGCGGCGACGTGATCGCCACGCTGCTGGGCTACGCCGAAACCGACACGCTGTGCTACCGCGCCGAAGCCGGGGAACCCTTGCTTGAGCGGCAGGAGGCGGTGTGGGAACCGCTGCTGACCGCCGCCGAGGCGCGCTGGGACGTGCATTTCGAACGGATCGGCGGGATCATCCACCGCCCCCAGCCCGCTGCCACGATCAAGCGCCTGGAAACCGTCCTGCAAGCGGAAGGCCCCTTTGGCCTGGCCGCGCTCAACACGCTGACCTCGCTCGCGGCCTCGCTGGTGATCGGCTTGGCGGCGCTGGCACCAGATGCGGAAGCCGAGGCGCTGTGGGCCGCCGCCGAACTGGAAGGCGACTGGCAGGCCGAACAGTGGGGCAAGGACGCCGAAGCCGAGGACCGCCGGGCGCGCCGCCTCGGCGCCTTTGCCAGCGCGATGCGGTTTGCCGCGCTGGCGCGGGGTTAACCGGCCTTCAGCCAGTCGGCGACTTGCGCGGCGACCTCATTCGCCGCCTTGTTCAGCGCTGGCCCAACCGACTCCGGCTTGGCCGAAACCCCGGGCACCACGGCTTCGAAACGCTTGCTGGCCAGCACCCCGCTGGCATCGCTGCGCAAGGCATCGAACCGCACGACCACGGCCTGGCGCTGAGCATCGTAGCCCATGTCGAGCAGGCGGCCAGACAGGCGCTGCGCGACCAGCGGCACGGCCTGATCGTCTTCCAGCACCAGCCGCCCGCCCTGCGCGCGCAGGGTTTCGGCCAGCAAGCTGCGGAACAGCCGCGCCGGGCGTTCCACCCACAGCGCGTTCTGGAGATAGGCGACGCCGCTGGCGCTGAGCTGCACCGGCACGCGCTGCACCGCCAGGCGGCGGTCGGTTTCCGGCTCCATCACCATCACCGCGTCGCTGCCGGGCTTGCCCATGCTGACGGCCCCGGCCGGCACGGCCGCGGCCGCGGACAGGTTGAACAGCACCGGCGGCGGTTTGCCCCCGCCAAGGCCGAAGCAGCCCGACAGGGCCAGCGCCAGCATGGCAACGAAGGCGCCGCGGGCGGGCATGGTGTGGCGCATCATGGCGGTTTCCTTCTGCCCGGTCATGGCTTGTAATCCGGCAGCTTCTGGCTGCCGCCGATCAGCGATCCGGCACCCTGGTCCTGGACCTTTTCGGTGATGTCGCGCAGCGCCCGGGTGGTTGCCCGCAAGTCGCGGATCGCGGCTTCGGCCTGGGGCAGCGTGGTTTCATTGAGCTGGCGCGTGGCCGGACGGGCATCGGCAATCATCTTGTTGAATTCGTCCGACGAACGCTCGACCGATTTCAGCGACTGGCGGAACTGCACCAGCATCTGCTTGCCTTCGGTGTTGAGCGTCGCATCGGTGTTGACCGCGGCCTGCTGGAACGCCTGCACCGCCACTTGCGCATCGGCCAGGGTCTTCTGCAGCTCCACCATGGTCCGCTGTACTTCGGGCGAGGCATTGGCCAGCTGCCCGGTCATCCGGTCGGTATTGGCCAGGATGTTCTCGATCGACTGCTGGTTCTTGTCGGAAAAGACCATGGTCATCCGCTCGGTCAGCGTTGCCAGCCGTTCCATCAGCACCGGCGCGCTGTTGAGCAGTTCGCCCAGGCCCCCGCGCTTGGTCGGGATCACAGGCACGCCTTCGGGGCAGCCGGCGCGGGGATTGTCCTTGGGACATTCGATTGGCGGGGCGCCCTTCATCGCGCCTTCCAGTTGCAGGTTGGACACACCGGTAAAGCTGCCTTGGATCGTCGCCGTGGTGCCGACCAGGATCGGCACGTCAGGTTCCACCGCAATCCGCACCCGCACGAAGCTGGGGTCCTTCTTCCACAGCTCGATCGTCTTGACCTGCCCCACCGGCACGCCCGAGAAATTGACCGCCGATCCCTTGGACAGGCCATCGACCGCCTGCTTGAAGAAGATGTCGTATTCGTGCCGGTCGCCCTGCCCCAGCCGGGCGATCCAGACGATGAACGCCACGACCAGGGCCAGCAAGGCCAGGGTCACAGCACCCACCCAGACGTTATTGGCCCTCGTCTCCATCGCGAAGCCTTATGCCTTTCCGCCTTGCGGCTTGTCCATCGCCTTGGTGCGCGCCTGCGCCGCCTCGGCTGCCCGGCCGCGCGGACCGTTGAAGTATTCCTGGATCCACGGATGGTCCAGCGCCAGCAATTCGGGGATTGTCCCAACCGCAATCACCTGCCGGTCGGCGATCACCGCCACCCGGTCGCAGATCTCGTGCAGAGTGTCGAGATCGTGAGTAATCAGGAACACGGTCAGCCCCAGGGTATCGGTCAGCTCGCGGGTCAGCCGGTCGAACGCGGCCGCGCCGATCGGGTCGAGCCCGGCGGTCGGCTCGTCGAGGAACAGCAGTTCCGGGTCGAGCGCCAGCGCCCGCGCCAGCCCCGCGCGCTTGCGCATCCCGCCTGACAGCTCGGACGGGAACTTCGCCGCCGCTTCGGCCGGAAGGCCCGACAGCATGACCTTGTACAGCGCGATCTCATGGCGCAGCGCGTCGCTGATCTCGGGATAGAATTCGCGCAGCGGCACTTCGACGTTTTCCGCCACGGTCAGCGTCGAAAACAGCGCCCCGCCCTGAAACAGCACGCCCCAGCGGCTGCGAATGTCGAATTCCTCGTCGCCGCGCGCATCGGTGATCGACTGGCCCAGCACGGTGATCTCGCCCGCGCTTGGCACCTGCAGCCCGATGATCGAGCGCATCAGCACCGACTTGCCGGTGCCCGAGCCGCCGACCACGCCCAGGATTTCGCCTCGCCGCACCTTCAGCGACAGGTTGTCATGGATCACGTGTTCGCCGAACTGGTTGCGCACCCCTTCGACGACGATCGGGTAGTCGCCGGTATAATGCTCGACCTGGCCGGGTTGATGGGTGCTCATCCCCAGCCCACCTCGCTGAAGAACACCGCGAAGAACGCGTCGAGCACGATCACGACAAAGATCGCCTGGACCACCGCAATGGTGGTGCGCAGGCCCACTTCCTCCGAATTGCCCTCGACCTGCATCCCCTGGTAGCAACCCGCCAGCGCGACGATTGCGCCGAACACCGGGGCCTTGATCAGGCCAACCCACAGGTCGTGCAGCGGCACCACTTCCTGGATGCGGGTCAGGAAGGTCCAGAACGGGATTTCCAGCGTCATCGTGGAAATGAACGCCCCGCCCAGGATCGACAGCAGCGCGGCATAGAAGCCCAGCAGCACCATCATCAGCGTGCAGGCCAGCACCCGGGGGATGATCAGCGCCTCGACCGGGGAAACGCCGATGGTGCGCATCGCGTCCACTTCCTCGGTCAGCTTCATCGTCCCGATTTGCGCGGCAAAGGCGCTGCCCGACCGGCCCGCGACCATGATCGCGGTCATCAGCACGCCAAGCTCGCGAAAGCTGAGCCGCCCGGTGAGGTTGATCGTGTAGATTTCCGCGCCGAACTGCTCCAGCTGTATCGCGCCCTGCTGGGCGATGACGATGCCGACCAGGAAACTCATCAAGCCGATGATCCCCAGCGCGTTGACCCCGACCAATTCGAGCTGGCGGACGAAGGCTTTCCAGCGGAATTCGGCCGGATTGCGCGCCAGGTGCCACAGCGCCACCAGCATCGCGCCCAGGAAGCCCAGGAACCGCTGCACCCCGTCGAACAGGCCCAGCACATAGCCGCCGACCGTGGCGGCAACCCGTTCGAACATCGGATATTCGGGCGGGGTGACCGCGCCCTGCCCGCTCGAGCGGTGCACGGCCGCGATCAGCCGGGCGGCCTTGTCGCTGCTGCCGACGATGACGGCATCATGATCGCGCGCCAGCCGCCAGGCCACCCAGGCCCCAACCGTGTCGATTTCGGTGACTTCAGACAGGTCTACCCGCGTCACCGGCCCGTCAACCTTGCGCAGCGCGCGGTCAAGCTCGCCAATCGAGGATACCAGCAGCGGGCCGGTCAGGGCCACGGTCACCGCGCCCTGCTCGTCCTCGTCCTCGCGGTAGTCGGCCCATTCGCGCATCGCTGGTGGTGTGGGCGAAAAATGCGTCCGGGGCAAGGCGCGCCATGGCCCCGCAATGCTTGCGCCGGCGCCGCGCCGCTGGCAAAGGCCGCTGCTTATGACCGGACAAGCACTCGACAAGACTTTCGACCCCGCCGCGATCGAGGCGAAGTGGTATGAACATTGGGAAACGAACGGCCTGTTCCGTCCGGAACGGCCGGACGCGCAGCCCTTCACCATCGTCAACCCGCCGCCGAACGTTACGGGCAGCCTCCACATCGGCCATGCGCTCGACAACACCTTGCAGGACGTGGTGATCCGGTACGAGCGACTGCGCGGCAAGGATGCGCTGTGGGTGGTCGGCACCGACCACGCGGGGATCGCGACGCAGATGGTGGTCGAGCGCCAGCTGGAACAGCAGCAGGACAAGCGCACCAATTACACCCGCGAAGCCTTCGTCGAGAAGGTCTGGGAGTGGAAGGCCGAAAGCGGCGGCACGATCACCCGCCAGCTGCGCCGCCTGGGCTGTTCGATGGACTGGAGCCGCGAGCAGTTCACCATGGACCCGCACTTCACCCGCGCCGTGGTCAAGGTGTTCGTCGACCTTTACAATCAGGGGCTGATCTACCGCGACAAGCGGCTGGTCAACTGGGACCCCAAGCTCAAGACCGCGATTTCGGACCTTGAGGTCGAAACGCGCGAGGTCAAGGGCGGCTTCTGGCACTTCAAGTATCCGCTGGCCGACGGGGTCAAGCGCGCCGACGGGCTGGATTACATCGAGGTCGCCACCACCCGCCCCGAAACCATGCTGGCCGACATGGCCGTCGCCGTCCACCCGGACGACCCGCGCTACCAGTCGGTGATCGGCAAGGAGATTCTCCAGCCGCTGACCGGCCGCCGGTTCAAGGTGGTGGCCGACGAACACGCCGACCCGGAACTGGGCAGCGGCGCGGTGAAGATCACGCCGGGCCACGATTTCAACGACTTCGAAGTGGGCAAGCGCGCCGGGATCAAGCCGGCCCAGATGCTCAACATGTTCGATGCCGAGGCCAAGGTGGTGCAGACCGCCGATGGACTGGTGCCGGACAAGTATGTGGGTCTCGACCGCTTCGTGGTGCGCGAGATGATCGTGGCCGACATGAAGGCGGCGGGGATGCTGATCCCCCATGTCACCAAGGACAAGGACGGCAACGAGACCGAACACGACGCCGAACCCCGCACCATCCAGACCCCGTTCGGGGATCGCGGCGGGGTGGTGATCGAACCCTGGCTGACCGACCAGTGGTACGTCAACGCCGAGGCACTGGCCAAGGCCCCGCTCGAAGCCGTGCGTTCGGGTGCGATCGAAATTGTCCCCAAGACCTGGGAAAAGACCTTCTTCAACTGGATGGAAAACATCCAGCCGTGGTGCGTGTCGCGCCAGCTGTGGTGGGGCCACCGGATCCCGGCGTGGTATGGCTCCGACGGCCAGTGCTATGTCGCCGAAACCGAGGAAGAGGCGCAGGCCAAGGCCGGTGCGGGCGTCACGCTGGAACGCGACCCCGACGTCCTCGACACCTGGTTCTCCTCCGCGCTGTGGCCTGTCGCAACGCTCGGCTGGCCGGACGACACCACGCTCGTCCAGCGCCACTATCCCAACGACCTGCTGATTTCCGGCTTCGACATCCTGTTCTTCTGGGATGCGAGGATGGCGATGCAAGGCCTTCATTTCATGAAGGAAGTGCCGTGGAAGCGGCTCTACCTGCATGGCCTGGTGCGCGCCGCCGATGGCCAGAAGATGTCCAAGAGCAAGGGCAACGTGGTCGACCCCCTGGGCCTGATCGACAAGTACGGGGCCGATGCGCTGCGCTTCTTCATGTGCGCCATGGAAAGCCAGGGCCGCGACGTGAAGATGGATGAAAAGCGCGTCGAAGGTTACCGCAACTTCGCCACCAAGCTGTGGAACGCGGCGCGCTTCTGCCAGTCGAACGGCATCGGCGCGAGCACTTCGCTCGAAGCCCCGGCCGCGACAGCTGCGGTCAACAAGTGGATCATCGGCGAAGTCGTCGAAACGCTGGCCGAACTGGACAAGGCGTTCGCCGACCTGCGCTTCGACGCAGCGGCCAATGCGGTCTACCACTTCGTCTGGGACCAGTTCTGCGATTGGTACATCGAACTGATCAAGGGTTCGTTCGACGAGGAAACCAAGGCCGTGGCTGGCTGGGTGCTCGACCAGATTCTGGTCATGCTGCATCCGTTCATGCCCTTCGTCACCGAGGAACTGTGGAACGCGCTGGGTGACCGGGCGGGCACGCCGCTGATCACCGCACGCTGGCCGCAGCCGGGCACCGGCGTCGATGCGGCGGCCAAGGCTGAGGTCGACTGGCTGATCGCGCTGATCGGCAACCTGCGCACCGCCAAGAACGAGCTGGGCATTGCGCCGGGCGCAAAGCTCGACGCCTATCTGCCCGATCCTTCGGCGCAGACCCGCGGGATCATCGAGCGCAACCCCGGCGCGATCGACCGGCTGGCGCGGCTTAACGGCATCCGCTTCGAACCGGCCCCGGCGGGCGCGGCGATGCAGGTTGGCGCAGGCGATGCCAATATCGTCGTGCCGCTGGAAGGCGTGATCGACATTGCCGCCGAACAGGCCCGGCTGACCAAGGCGCTGGAAGTGGCGACCAAGGAAGCCAAGAGCCTCGAAGGCCGCTTGTCCAACCCCGCCTTCGTCGAAAAGGCCAAGCCCGAAGCGGTCGAAAAGGCCCGTGCCGACCATGCCATGCATGCGGCCGAAGCCGAACGGCTGGCGGCGGCGCTGGCGCGGCTGGGGTGAGCCTTACCCTCGCCACCACCACGCCCGGCGAGCCGGAGATCTTTGCCTCGCTGCAAGGCGAAGGGGCGAGCATCGGCCGCCCCTGCGCCTTCGTGCGGCTGAGCCGCTGCAACCTGGCCTGCACCTGGTGCGACACGGCCTATACCTGGCGGTTCGAGGGCGATAACCGCCCCCACCGCGACGACCGCGCCTTCGAACGCAAGGCCAACCAGCTGGTGCTGGACGAGGCCGACGTTGCCGCGCGAATCATGGCGCTGGGGCAGGACCGGCTGGTGGTGACCGGCGGGGAACCGCTGCTGCAAGGCGCGGCGCTGGCCCGGATGATCGCCCTGCTGCATGGCATCAGCGTGGAAGTGGAAACCAACGGCACGGTTGCCCCGCATCCCGATCTGGACCCGCTGGTCAGCCAGTACAATGTCAGTCCGAAGTTGAAGCATTCGGGCAATCCCGTTGATTCAGCACTGATTCCCGAACGGCTGGCGGACTGGGCCTCCAAACCTCAAGCCTGGTTCAAGTTCGTGATTGCCGAGCCGGAGGACCTGGCCGAAGTGCTCGCGCTCCAGACGCGCTACGCCATCCCCGGCGCGCGGATCATGCTGATGCCGGAAGGGACCGGCAGCGACGTGATCCGCGCCCGCGCCCGCTGGCTCGCGCCGCTGGCGCTGGAGCACGGCCTGCGCTTTACCGACCGGCTGCACATCCACCTTTACGGCGACACCCGCGGGACATGAGCGCGCCCAAAGCCCCCCCACTGCGCGGCGACCTGACCCAGGGCCCGCTGCTGAAAACGCTGATCCTGTTTGCCGTTCCGCAGATGATCGGCAACGTGCTGCAGAACCTCAACGGGTCGATCAACGCCGTGTGGATCGGGCAGCTCTTGGGCGATGCCGCGCTGGCCGCCACGGCCAATGCCAACATCATCATGTTCCTGCTGTTCGCGCTGGTGTTCGGCTTCGGCATGGCGGCGACGGTGCGGATCGGGCAGGCCTGGGGCCGGCAGGACGTGGTTGCGGCGCGGCGCGCACTGGGCACGGCGATTGGCCTGACCACCGGCATTGCCATGGTGACGACCGTGGGCGGCATTGTGTTTGCCCCGCAATTGCTCGACTGGCTGGCCACGCCGGGCGCCAGCCGGGGCGAAGCGCTGGCCTATCTGCGGGTGGTGTTCATCGCCAACCCGCTGGCCACGATCACCACGATGATCGCCATGGGCCTGCGCGGCGCGGGCGATGCGGGCACGCCGCTGCGCTTCATGATCCTGACCAGCGTGATCGACGTGGCACTGAACCCGCTGCTGATCCTGGGGTTTGGCCCGATCCCGCCGCTGGGCATTGCCGGATCTGCCTGGGCCACGGTGATCGCCACGGCGATCGGCCTGATCGGCCTTCTGGCCTTCATCTATGCCCGCGACCTGCCGCTGCGACTGCGCGGGGCGGAGCTGGCCTGGCTCAAACCCCGCCGTGACGAGTTGGCCTTCATCCTGGGTAAGGGCCTGCCGATGGGCACGCAGATGCTGGTCATCAGCGGCGCAGGCGTGATCATGATCGGGCTGGTCAACCGCGAAGGGCTGGTGCTGGCGGCGGCCTATGGCGCGCTGCTGCAGATCTGGAACTACATGGGCATGCCGGCCATGGCGATTGGCGCGGCGGTCAGCGCGATGGTTGCCCAGCATATCGGCGCGGCGCGCGAAGCCCGCGTCGATGCGATCAGCCGCGCCGGCTCTGCCGCCAACCTGCTGATGACCGGCGCGCTGACCGTGGTGCTGCTGCTGTTCGACGGGCCGCTGCTGCGGCTGTTCCTGGGCGCGGACAGCCCCTCGGTCGCGGCCGCGCTGCATGTTCAGGACCTGGCGATCTGGACCTACCTGCCGTTCGGCATCACCATCGTCCTGTTCGGCACGCTGCGCGCCTACGGCGTGGTCTGGACGCAGATCGCGGTGCTGCTCACCTCGATGTATCTGGTGCGCTATGGCTGCTACTACCTGCTGCACCCGCACCTGGGCGCCGACGCGCTGTGGTATTCGCTGCTGGTCAGCTCGTTCCTGTCGATGCTGCTGACCCTGGCCGCCTACCTTTACGCACCGTGGCGCAGGCCCATGCTGCAACGGGTTGCCGCGGGGGGATAAGCCGGGGGAGCGGGCCGCCTCCGCGATCAGCTTGGCCTGGCCGGATGGCTTTTCCGCACCCGGCAAGGTCTCTTATCGGCCCTGCGCGCGCCAGCGCTGGACGGTGCGCAGGACCATTTCCTCCTCGCCGCCCGAGTTCGACCAGAGCTGGCTGATCGACGGGTCGGCGCTGGCCGGGCGTTTGAATTCCTCCAGCTCGTCAAACGCGACGCGGATCGGGATCGACACGCCTTCGCCGCAGATGATGCATTCGCGGTTGCGCAGCGCCGGAATCGAATCGAGGAAGCCGCGCGCCCCTTCGGGCATCGCCGCTTTCACGAAGGCCTGGTCGCGGTCGTTGTTGAGGCGCATCGAGATGATCGTGCCGCACTGCGACAGCACGCCTTCGGCCAGGTCCGACGGGCGCTGCGTGATCAGCCCCAGGCTGACCCCGTACTTACGCCCTTCCTTGGCGATCCGGCTGAGGATCTTGCCGACCGAGGAACCATCGGCGTTCTTCTCGCTCGGCACATAGCGGTGCGCTTCTTCGCAGACCAGCAGCACGGGGCGGGTCTTTTCATCGCGCGACCAGATCGCGAAGTCGAACACCATGCGGCTGAGCACCGCGACCACGGTGGACGTGATGTCCGAGGGCACACCCGAAACGTCGATGATCGAGATCGGCTTGCCCTTGCTGGGCATGCGGAAGATCTTGGTGATGAATTCGGCCATCGTATCGCCGACCAGCATCCCTGAGAACATGAACTGGAAGCGCGGATCGGCCTTCAACTCGTCGATCTTGGTCTTGATCCGCATGTAGGGCGCACTGCTCGTCGCCTTGTCGAGCTTGCCCATTTCGGTCTGGATCAGGTTGGTCAGGTCCGACAGCAGGTAGGGGATCGGGCTGTCGACCGTGATCTTGCCCATGCTTTCGGCCAGCCGGTTCTTCGACCGTGCCTGGAGCAGGCACTTCGAGAGGATGTCCGAATCCTCCTGGCGGTCGTTGCCGGTGGTGGTCAAGAACACTTCGCAGTGCTCCTCGAAATTCATCAGCCAGTACGGCATCTGCAGGTTCGACACGTCGAAGATCATGCCGGTCTGCTTGAACGCGGCGCTGTATTCGCCGTGGGGGTCGATCATCACGATATGCCCTTCGGGGGCATGTTCGCAGATCCGGTGCAGGATCAACGCGGCGCTGGTCGATTTGCCGGTGCCGGTGGAGCCGAGCAGCGCGAAGTGCTTGCCCAGCATCGAATCGATGTACAGCCCGGCGCGGATGTCGCGCGTGGGGAACACGGTGCCGACCTGGATCGAGCTGCGCCCGTCGCTGGCGTAGATCTGGCGCAGGTCGTTGGACGTGGCCGGATAGATCAGCGCGCCGGGAATCGGATAGCGCGTCACGCCGCGGCGGAAGCTGTGGATGCGGCCGGTCAGGCGTTCCTCGTCGCCTTCGCCCAGGAAGTCGATGTTGGCCATGATCCCGCCGGGGGTCTTGCTGTCCTGCTTCTGGGTGCGCACGCTGGCCAGCAGCCAGCCCTTGCCGACCCGGATCTTGACCTGGCTGCCGACCTGCCCGGCCAGCGCGACCGAGGGGTCGTGATCGCCCGAACATTCCTGCAGGCGCTGCAGATCAAGTGCGATGGCGGAACCGGAACCGGCGATTTCCAGCACGATGCCAATCGGTTCGCGGGCATTGTCAAAGTCCTGCGCGGCAGCCTCTGCCGCTGCCGCATCCGCTTGGGCCGCGTGCCCAGCCCCGAAGCCCTTGTGGCTCATGTTGTCCATTGCGCGTCTAATCCCTTGCGCCAATTCAGGATTGGCAGCGTGGGGGTTAAGACCGGGACGGTTAACATCGTGCTAAATTTGCGCGGATCCGCTTACTAAACCAGCGCGAACAACCGCCCCGCCAGGAAGCCCATCGCCACCGAGATCACCACCGCCAGCAGGCCATAAAGGAAGCCATAGTGATCGGCGAACTGGGCCGTTGCCCGTTCGAAGCCGGTCTTCTTCACCTCGACCCGGCTGAGCGCGGAGGCGACCACGCGGCCCTGGGTGATGGCAAAGGTTTCGGCAGTGTAAGTGCCGGTCTGGACGCTGGACGGCAGGGCAATGCGCGCCTGGTAGAGCACCTGTTCGGATACTTTCACCCCGCGCGGATCGTCCTGGTACAGCCCACCCCGGCGCATCAGATCGACCAGCCCGGCCGAAAAGCGGGCCTGTTCCTTGGGCTCGTAAGTCCCGACCGGCGACAGCTGCAGCCAATCGAGGCCCAGCTCATAGATCGCAGCGGTCTTGTCATCGACCAGCTTGTCGATCGGGCGCGACGAAGCCACCGCGAAGAAGCTGGGGGCAGAACGGAATTCGGTGCTGACGGCATTGACCCAGATCCCGGCGATCCGCTGCTTTTCGCGCAGCACGATCGACTGGGTCGGCCCCTTCAGCACCACGACAATGTCATAGTCCTGGCCGGCGCGCTGCCCTTCGGGCGTCAGGATCGCGCCGAACAGCAGCAGTTCCGCGCCCTTGAATCCCTGGCGCACCTGGATTTCGTGCTGCGACACTTCCGGCACCAGGATCGGATCGCGCGCGCCGGTCAGGAACAGCAGCGCCAGAATCAGCAGCAGGCGCTTCACAGCAGGTCCACCGTATAGATTTCGTCCGGGCGCCAACCCAGGCCCAGCGCCATGCGCAGCGCGATCACCAGCACGATCGCCGCCAGGATGAAGCGCAGCCGTTCCGCCGGCAGCTTCTGCGCCAGCTGCGCCCCGATCTGCGCGCCCGACACCGAACCGATCAGCAGCAGCACCGCCAGGACGATGTCGACCGCCTTGGTGGTCAGCGCATGCATCATGGTCGTGGCCATGGTGACGAACAGGATCTGGAACAGCGAGGTGCCGACCACCAC
This sequence comes from Novosphingobium sp., assembly GCF_041905565.1. Classification (GTDB taxonomy): domain Bacteria; phylum Pseudomonadota; class Alphaproteobacteria; order Sphingomonadales; family Sphingomonadaceae; genus Novosphingobium. The sequence goes on from NZ_JAYRKX010000010.1 coordinate 41,817, forward strand.
GTTCGCGCTCATCCCCAGGATGTAGAGCATCGCCGGGACCAGCACGAAGCCGCCGCCGATCCCCATCAGCATGGTCAGGATGCCGGTGAACACCCCCAGCAGCAGCGGCGCGAGCGGCGAGATGTACAGGCCCGAGCGATAGAACCGCCAGCGCAGCGGCAGGCTGGCAACCATCGGGTGATGCCGCCGCTTGCGCGCGGGCAGCGGCACGCCGGCCTTCTGCGCCTGCAGCGCCTGCCAGCTTTCCCGCGCCATGATTGTCCCGATCGAGCCGAGCAGCACGACATAGAGCACGTTGATGACGATATCGATCTGGCCAAGCTGCTGAAGCAGGCGGAACAGCACTGCCCCGATGCCGGTGCCGATGATCCCCCCGGCCACCATCACCCCGCCCATCTGGTAATCCACCCCGCTGCGGCGCGAATGGGCGAAGACGCCGGACACGCTGGCCCCGGTAACCTGGCTGGCGGCCGATGCGGCGGCGACCGTGGGCGGGATGCCATAGAAGATCATCAGCGGCGTGGTCAGGAACCCGCCGCCGACCCCGAACATGCCCGACAGGATGCCCGTCAGCGCGCCAAGCGCGACGATCACCAGGCCGTTCACCGACAGGTTGGCGATGGGCAGATAGACGTCCATGTGCAGCATCCGGCCTAGCCCAGCGCGGCGCGCGGGGAAAGGGCGCGGGGGCTAGAAACCTGCGGAAACGGTCAGCGCCGGGCCACTTTCCGGCGCGGCCCCGCCCGCGATGCGAAAACGCCAGTCCGCCGACAGCCGTGCGCCGCCGGTCCCCAGCGGAAAACCCAGCGTGGCGCTGGGTCCGGCATCGATCCGGCTTGCTCCCTGCTGCGCCCCGCCCCAGGCCCCGCCTCCGGCGCGCAGTTCGGCCCGGCCGATCCGGGCAATCGGCCGTTCGACGCGCACCTGGCCTTCGGCGAACGGCGTGGCGAACCGTCCGCCGACATAGCCGGCGGCGGCATAGCTTTCGGCCCGGAACCCGCCCGGCAGGGGCAAAGGCGCAAATTCGCTGACCAGCAGCGCGGCCGGGCGCAGCGCGGTGCCGCTGGCCAGCCGGGTGACCCGCAGTTCCGCCATGGCCGCCACCGGCAGTCCCTTGACCGGGCGCAGCGACAGGCCGGCGGCCACTTCCTCGTCATGCGGCGCGCGCACGGCAGCGCTGACGCGCAGGTAGGCCGCCGGGCGCAGCGCGGAGGACGGGGCGAGGCGATAGCGGATCACGGCCCCGGCCTGGCTGGCGCCGTAACTGGCCGGCGCGCCGCCCACAGCCACCGCGCCGCTGCCGCCGCGCCGCAGCAGCAGCCAGCCATCGGCGGAGAAACGCGCGGACTTTGCCTCGGGCGACTTGGGCGGGACTGCCGGGACCGGCCCGGCGGGCGCGGCAAGCCGCGCTTCGGGCGGCAGCGGCAACTGCGCCAGCGCCGCCAGCCACAGCATCTGGTGTCCTCCGGCCAGGCGCGGATTGCCGAAACGGGGATCGGCCGGCGGCGCGATCGGATCGATCTGCGGCGTGGGTTCGGCAATCGGCGCCGGTGCAAGCGGCCGCTGGGGCAGATCGCCGTGCCGCCCGGCCCCGGCTTCCCCGGCAGGCAGCGCGGAAACGGCACGTGGTGCGGCAATTGCCGATGGGGCAGGCGCGGCGGGCGCGGGGGCAAAGCCCTGCGCGATCAGTTCGGCCGCAGTCGCATCGGCCGGCAGCCGCGATGGCCCCCCGGCAAGTCCGGGCGCATCCGCGGCAGTCCTGGCGGTTGCCGCCGATTCCAGCATCCAGGTGCGCGCGCCAACCCAGGTGACCAGCAGAAGCGCCAGAGTGATGACGGGCTGGCCGCGCGATCCGGTCCGCTTCATGCCCGGACCTCCTGCAGGACGGCACGGGCCGGATGGCCGGCGTGTTCGGTCTTGTCCCAGACCACCTGGCCGCCCAGCAGCGAGCGCAGATAGGCCAGCAGCGCGCGCCGCCCGGCCATGATCGCAATGACATTGCCCACCGGGATCCGCAGCACCGACCGCAGCGCCTCGGCCCCGCCATATTCGCGGCCGGTGAACAGCGCCCGGCTGGCGGCGCGCCAGACAAAGCCGACCGAACTGGCAATCAGCATCACGCGCATCGGCCCGGACAGCGGCAGCACCGCATCGATCCCCAGCGCCCAGTGGCACAGGATCAGGACCGCATCGATTGCCAGCAGCAGATAGGCCGCACCCAGCACCAGCGCGGTCAGCGGGCCGCGCCGGTCACGCAGGGCCATCCACAATTCGACCGGGCGGAACTGCCAGCCAAGCCGGTCCCAGCCCTGAAAGGCAATGCCGTGGACCCAGCGGGTCTTCTGGCGCACCGCCGAAGCCAGGGTGGCGGGAAAATAGCTCGACGTTGCGACCAGACCGCCCTGGGCATCGCGCAGCCGCAAAAAGGCGCTGCCCCGCCCTTCCCGCGACAGCTCGATCCCCAATTCGTAATCCTCGGTCAGGCATTCCGGCGCGAATGGCCCTTCGCCACCTTCGTCCAGGCGGCGTTCGGCCAGACGCTGCATTGCCCCGCGCGAAAAGCCGCAGCCGACCCCGGCCGCCGGCAGCGGGGCGCCCAGCGCATTGCGGACCACCAACGCCTTGGCGTGGCTTTCGGCGAATTCATCGGCATAGTGGCCGCCGATCCAGCGGGAATCGGCCTGGATCAGCGGGTGGACCGGCAGCTGCACGAAATCGACCGCGCCAAGTGCCGCGTCGATCGCCTGCAGGGCGGCCGGATGGACCATGTCTTCCGCGTCCTGCAATACCACGCCGCGAAAGGGCTGGCCGCCGCGCACTTCATCATCGCACATCGCCCGGTAAAGGCGGTTGAGGCAATCGGCCTTGGTCGTGGGGCCGGCCACGCCATGCACCACCAACCGCACGCGCGGATCGCTGCCCGCCCCTTCCATTGCGGCGGCCAGCGTGACGCTGTCATTGCGGTAGCACCCGACATAAAGCCGCAGTTCGCGCTGCGGCCAGGCGGCCAGGGCGTGGGCAATGGTGGTGCCGATCACCCCGGCTTCGCGGTAGGCCGGGATCAGCACGGCGATCGGGCCATGCAGCGGATCGGCGCCATAGCCCTGCGGCAAGCGCTGGGTTCGCGCCTGGCCGGTCAGCCGCAGCCACAGCCAGGTCAGGTCGATCGCCAGTTCATCGAGCAGACCGACCACGAACCAGAACGCCGCAAAGATCAGCAACTCGCGCTCGCACGCGGCAAGCGCAATCAGCAGTTGCGAGATCCAGTCCTGGGTCATTCTGGCGAGAGCCCTCGTTCGTCACCCTCTTCGCCAAAACCTTAAAGGATTAGTAATTCATTACAACGCCTGTTCTGTGGTTACGGCCAAGTTCACATCCCCAGTGCCGCGCAGGGCAACTGGAACGGCAGCAATTGCTGGCCAACGCTCTTGGCGGCGGAATCGAGCCGGCTGCTGGCGTTGATCCCGCCCGGCAGCGCCCCGCCCAGCACCACGTTGATCGCGTTCAGCCCGGGCAGGTCGTAGATCTGGATCTGCGCCTGCGCCGGATCGCGGAACAGGTGGGCGAACCAGTCCGCCAGCGCCTGCGGGGTCAGCGCGGCGCGGATTGCGGGAAGGTAAGCCGGATCGCGCGCGATCACCCCGACGTTGACCGTCTCGCCCTTTTCGCCGCTGCGGGTGAAGGCGATCTTTTCGAGCGGCACCACGCCGCCGCCCGGCGCGGGCAGTTCCGGCACCGGGGGACGGCTGGTGATGCTCAGCGGCACCCCCGCCGGGCCGCGATCCGGGCAAGCCTGCGGCGTGCCATCCAGATCGACCAGCGCTGTCACGCTTTCACGCGGGATCAGGAAGGCGACCATGTGCAGCACCGGGCTGAGCCCGGCGAAGGGCACGATGCTGGTGCCCGGCGCCATGCCGCACATCTGCGCGTGGAGTTCATAGGCGAACAGCCCCGCGCTTTGCTGCGTTTCGAAATCGGCGCTGATCTTGAGGAGGATTTCCATCACGCTGTCAGGATCCGGCGCGCGGGCGCCAACGCTTTCGCCCGAACCGATCAGAATCGCTTCCTTGGTAATGAAGCCCGGCATGTTTCGCTCGCGCAGCAGGGTGGCGCCGCGTTCGAAGTGCGCTTCGGCCTGCTTCTTCGCCTTGGCAATGGCGCGCGGGCCGATCACCGGCTGGTAGGAGGTGACCCGCCAGCCCTGGTCGAAGGTGGCGCAGACCTTCAGCGTGGGGGTGCGCGGATGGCCCTTCATGCCCTGGACCAGCACGCGGTCCTTGCCCTCCTGGGTCATGGTCACCTGGGTGAAATCGCAGACCACGTCGGGCACGATGTAGGCCTGCGGATCGCTGGTTTCATAAAGCAGCTGTTCCGACACGGTGCCCACCGTCACCAGGCCGCCGGTGCCTTCGCCCTTGGTGATGACGCAGGTGCCATCGGCGCGGCATTCGGCAATCGGGAAGCCGATCCGGTCCCAGCCTTCGACCTGGTCCCAGTCGGTATAGGTCCCGCCGGTCGCCTGGGCGCCGCATTCGATCAGGTGGCCCACCAGCGTACCCGCAGCAATCAGGTCCCACTGGTCTTCCTTCCAGCCGAACCGGTTGATCAGCAGGCCCAGCGCCAGCGCAGAATCGACCACGCGGCCCGTCACCACGATGTCCGCCCCGCCGGCCAGCGCCGCCGCGATCGGGAAGCCGCCGAGGTAGGCGTTGATGCTGGTCACCCCGCTGTCGGGCAGCACGTCATCGCCCTCGATGCCCTTCATGCCCGCGAACTCGCCCACCCGGTCCATCAGGCAGTCGCCGGCCACCGCCGCGACTTTCAGGTTCAGGCCGCGCTTCGCGATCTCCTCGCGCAGGCGGGCTGCCAGAGCGAGCGGGTTGACCCCGCCGGCATTGCTGACAATCTTCGTCCCGCGCCGCGCGATCTCGTCCAGGTGGGGGCCGATATAGCGGGTGATGAAATCCGCCGAATAGCCCATCGCCGGATCGGCCGCGCGCATCCGCCCGAACAGGCCCATCGCCCCTTCCGCGAGGAAGTCCATGATGATCGCATCGACCCCGGCGGCCAGCAACTGCGGCACCGCGGTGATCGAATCGACCATGAACCCGCCGCCGCCACCAATGCGATAAGTATCTTGCGCCATGCGCCTGCCTCTCCAATTATCCTTTGCCCAATGCCACCACGCACGACGGCGGCCGGCATCACCCGTTTGGATGATGACCACTTTCCCGCCCCGCGCAAGGCTGCGAGTCTGACGGGAGAGCGAACATGGCCGAAGACGCCTATCTTTATCGCGGCGTGAACCAGCTGCCGACCATGAGCAGCGTGCTGGTATCATCGTCGAAATACCTCAATTCGCCCAAGCTGCGCGACTGGGTGGCGCGCTCGCAATTGAAGAAGGGCGGCCTCGATTTCCCCGGCCCGGCCGAGATGTACGAGTTGCTGCCGATCCTCGACGAGCTGCGCGACTTTGACCGGATCGAAGCCCTGTTCCACGAAGAACGCCGCACCAATGCCCGGCTCGACCAGTGGATCGGCGAAGGCTTCGTCTCCAGCTACAAGCTGGAAGACATGGCCGACCTGCCGCCCGAATCGGTTGGCGGGATCCTCTACGGCGCGTGCAAGGCGGGCAATTACGGGCTGCAGATCGTGCCGTGGACCCAGCCGCAAAGCCAGTGGCAGTTCTTCAACATGCGCGCCGGACAGACCCACGATTTCGAACACATCCTGTGCGGCGGGGGCTTCAATTACCTCGGCGAACTGCTGCCCTACTGGATGCGCCTCGCCAGCATCCACCGCTTCATCGAGAACGAGGAACTGGTGGGCGAGATCAACGTCCTGTCGATCTTCGGCATGACCCGCATCCTGACCCGTTCGGTGCTGCACTATCCGGCGATCTGGCCCAAGGTGATCGAATGCATCGAGCACGGCCTGGCAATCGGGCGGCAGAGCGGGCCGATCTGGATGGCGAAGATGGAGGACATCTGGCACCTGAGCGTGCCCGACGCCCGCGCGGCGCTGGACATTGTCGGCGCGGTCGACATCGAAAGCGAGAGCGAAGGGCTGATCTACGAAGGCAAGCTGCCCTACCCGCTGGCCAAAGCCGCCGAGTAAGCCCGGCTCCGGCCACGCGGCGAACCGGCGCAGCGCCGGTTTCGGTTGCCTTTGCCGTGCCTTGCGGCAAATGCTTCGGGCCATGACCAAGCCGCGCCACCCGCTCTCCCGCCTTGCCAGCGCCCTCGCCCGCCTGCTCCATGGCGAGGCGGGTGCGGGCCTGCTGCTGATCGCGGTGGCCGCAGCAGCGATGATCGCGGCCAATTCGCCGCTGGCCCATGGCTACCACGCGCTGTTCCACAGCGAATGGGCGTGGAGCCCGGTGGCCAAGCTCAACACGCTGCATCTGTGGATCAACGACGCGCTGATGGCGCTGTTCTTCTTCGTGGTAGGGCTGGAGATCAAACGCGAGGTGCTGGACGGCGAACTGTCCAGCCCGGCGCGGCGGCGGCTGCCGGTGCTGGCGGCGGCGGCCGGCATGGCCATGCCCGCGCTGGTCTACCTTGTGGTGACGCGCGATGTGCCTGCCCTGCACGCTGGCTGGGCAATTCCCGCCGCCACCGACATCGCCTTTGCCCTGGGAGTGCTGGCGCTGCTGGGCAGCCGCGTGCCGCCATCGCTGCGGCTGTTCCTGCTGACTGTGGCGATTGTCGACGATCTGGGCGCGGTGGCGATCATCGCGCTGGCCTATACCGCCGGGATCAGCCTGCCGTGGCTGGCCGGTGCGGGCGCGGTGCTGGCACTGCTGGCGCTGTGCAATGCGCGCGGGGTGACCAGCGGCTGGGTCTATGCCCTGCTGGGCACCGCGCTGTGGTTTGCAGTGCTGCATTCGGGCGTTCATGCCACGGTGGCGGGCGTGCTGGCGGCGCTGTGCGTGCCGCTGCGGCTGGACGGGCATGGCGATAGCCCGCTGCTGCGGATGGAACACGCGCTGGCGCCCTTGAGCGCCTATCTGATCGTGCCGCTGTTCGGCTTTGCCAATGCCGGGGTGGCGCTGGCCGGGATCGGCCCCGATGGCTTGGCCGCCGCGCTGCCGCTGGGCGTCGCGCTGGGCCTGTTCCTCGGCAAGCAGACCGGCGTGCTCGGCGCGATCTGGCTGGCGCAGCGGCTGCGTCTGGCCGATCCGCCCGCCGGGGCCACCTGGACCCAGCTGTGGGGCATGGCCCTGCTGTGCGGGATCGGCTTCACGATGAGCCTGTTCATCGGCCAACTGGCTTTCCCCGGCCAGCCCATGCTGGTCGAGGAAGCCAAGCTCGGCGTGCTGGCGGGATCGCTGCTGTCCGCTCTGGCGGGCTACGCCGTGCTGCGCTGGGCCCGCCCGGCGCGCTGACTTACCAGGTTCCGGTGTTTTCCATGCTGGCCCAGGGCTCCTGCGGCGCCAGGTGCCCGTCCTGGAGCAGTTCGACCGAAATCCCGTCCGGCGTCTTGACGAAGGCCATGTGCCCATCGCGCGGCGGACGGTGGATGATGTGCCCCGCCGCCATCAGCGCGGCGCAGGTTTCGTAGATATTGTCCACGCGGTAGGCGAGGTGGCCGAAATTGCGGCCCCCGCTATAGCTTTCCCCCGCGCCGTCCTCGGGCGGCCAGTTGTAGGTCAGTTCCACTTCGGCCACCCCTTCATCGCCGGGCGCGGCCAGGAAGATCAGGGTAAAGCGGCCCTGCTCGCTGGAAAATCGCTTCACTTCCTTCACGCCGATCAATTCGAAGAAGGCGATTGTCGCTTCAGGATCGGTGACGCGGATCATGGAATGGAGAAACTTGGGCATCGGGTCTTTCCAACTCAATTCATCGATGGATATGCACGGTTCATCGTGCAGACAGCATCAAGCGCGCATCCCCTGCCCATCGCAGGGAGATTGGCCATGTCCGATTCTACGCATGATGACCCCACCATTGCCACCCAATTCTGGCACGATCCGCTCAACCGCCGCTGGCTGGCGACGGCGGGGGTGCTGACCATTGGCCTGATCGCGGGCGGATACCTCCTCGGCAACGGCCTGGTCCGCGCGCGCGAGGCGGACCGCGCGGTGACCGTGCGGGGCCTTGCGGAAAAGGACGTGACCGCCGATCTTGCCACCTGGTCGCTCAGCTTTTCGGCCAGCGCGCCGGACCTGGCCAGTGCCCAGGCCGATGCCGACCGCGATGCCGCCGCGATCCGCGCCTTCTTCAAGGACGCCGGCTTTCCGGCGGGCGAATTGCAGCCGGTGGGGGTGAACGTCTCGACCTATACCGAGAACGGCAACCCCAAGGTAACCGTGCGCCAGCGCATGACCCTGCGCACCCAGGACATCAAGCGCGCCCAGGACGCGGCCAGGCACCAGTTCGACCTGGTCCGTGCCGGGGTGGAGCTCGAGGACGGGTCGGCGATCAGCTACAGCTTCACCAAGCTGAATGCGATCAAGCCCGAAATGATCGCGGCGGCAACCAGGGACGCGCGCGCCTCGGCCGAACAGTTCGCCAAGGACAGCGGCACTTCGGTCGGCGCGATCCGCAGCGCGACGCAGGGCTATTTCTCGATCCTCGATCGCGACACGGCCAGCGGCGATGACAGCGGCGGCGGCTGGGGTGCGGCCAGCACCCCCTACAAGAAGGTCCGGGTGGTCACCACGGTCGAATTCTCGCTGCGCTGAACGGCCAACGACCCGCTCCGGCTTGCGCCGAAGCGGGTCGCGCCATGCACCCGGTGAATGCAGAAGCGGTGGCTGCCCCTTAGAACGAGGCCTTGAGCGTGCCGACCACGGCATCGTTCGACACGCTGTCGATCGAATTGCCATCGACGCCGATGTAGCTGACGCCCAGCGACAGGTTCTTGGTGACCGCGACGCTGGCGCCCAGCGAGTAATCGAACCCGCCATCGGTGCTCTTGCCGGTCAGCAGCTTGGGCGACAGTGCGCCATCAGTGTAGCCCAGGTGGGCCGACAGGCTGATCGGGGTTTGCGGAACGCCCAGGCTCCAGTCGGTGTAGACATACAGGTTGTCGTCACCGCCCAGCGAATCCTGCTTCCAGGCATAAGCAACGCCGACCTTGGCCGAGGCCGGGCCCAGCGTCTTGGTCAGCGAGGCATAGGGTTCGAACACGTTGGCATCGCCGACGTTGCCGTTGGGATAGACGTAATAGAGCAGGCCGACATCGGCGGTCAGGCCATCGGCCACGGCGCCGGTCCAGCCGCCATAGACGTCCAGTTCCATGTTGCCATAGACCGGCGTATCCTCAAGGCTCGACGCCCAGGCGCCGGCATAGAAGCCGCTGGCGTGGTTGACGTTGATCGAGCCCTGCACGGCAACATCGCCCGCGCTCAGCGAAATGCCGCGGAAGCGATAGTCGGTGACCAGCGCGGCGTTGCCGGTGACAGTGAATTCGGACGGGGCATCGGTTTCATCGGCAAGAGCCGGAGTAGCTGCGAGGGCGCAGCCGGCGAGAAGCGAAGCAGCCATCAGGCTGCGGACGGACGTGAGCATGGCAATCTTCCTTGCGGTTGGTTGTGCTTCGTCCCACCTGCGTCATGCCGTCGCCCCTCGTTCTCGGGAGCAATCACCATGGACAGGTGCGTTGCAGCACATTTTTGTTGCGCTGCACAAGAGCAAATCGGACCGACGATTGCGTAAACAGTCCATTGTGTGCTTTTCCGGCAACGCCGCGCGCGCAGTCCATTGTTCGTTAATCGGGCGCCCGCTATACCCGCGCGGCAACGGATCAGCCCATGTTCAACAAATTGCGCAAGTTATTCACTCCCGCCGAGAGCGGCCCGCGCCCGGCACTGCCGGCGGGAACCCGCGCCTATGCGGTGGGCGATGTGCACGGCATGGGCGCGCTGTTCGCCGCGCTGCGCGATGCGATCGAGGCGGATGACGCGGCCCGCACCGCCGCCGACACCTCGGTGGTACTGCTGGGCGACCTGATCGACCGCGGCCCGGACAGCGCCGACGTGATCGCCCAGGCCCGCGCCTGGACCACCCGCCGCACGGTGCGGATCCTGATGGGCAACCACGAGGAGATGTTCCTCGACGCGCTGGAAAAGGAGGACGTGCTGCGCCACTTCCTGCGCTTTGGCGGCAAGGAAACCCTGCTCAGCTATCCGATCGATCCCGAGGAATATACCCGCTCGGACCTGGCCGAGACGATCGCGCTGATGCACCGCGCGATCCCGGCCGAGGACATCGCCTTCATCCGCCAGTTCGAGGACCGGATCGAGCTGGGCGGCTATCTGTTCGTCCACGCCGGGATCCGCCCGGGCGTGCCGCTGGAAGAACAGGCCCTGTCGGACCTGCGCTGGATCCGCGAACCGTTCCTCTCGCACCCGGATAGCCACGGGCCACTGGTGGTCCACGGCCACACCATTGCCGATGATCCGCAGCTGCGTCCCAACCGCATCGGCATCGATACCGGCGCCTACCGCTCTGGCTGCCTGACCGCGCTGGGCCTGGAAGGCGAAGACCGCTGGCTGATCGAAGCCCGCGACGAAAACGGCGCGATCCGCGTCACGCAAAGGAGCTTGTGAATGAAGATCGCGATGGTCGGTTCGGGCTATGTCGGCCTCGTCTCGGGGGCGTGCTTTGCCGATTTCGGACACGACGTGGTCTGCATCGACAAGGACCCGGCCAAGATCGACAGCCTGCGCGGCGGGATCATGCCGATTTATGAGCCGGGGCTGGCCGAACTGGTTTCGTCCAACGTCCGCGCCGGGCGGCTGAGCTTCACCACCGACCTTGCCGAAGGGATCGCCGATGCCGCCGCGATCTTCATCGCGGTCGGCACCCCCAGCCGCCGCGGCGATGGCCATGCCGACCTTTCGTTCGTCTATGCCGTGGCCGAGGAGATCGGCCAGAACCTCGCCAACGACGCCGTGGTGGTGACCAAGAGCACCGTGCCCGTGGGCACCGGCGACGAGGTGGAACGCATCCTCAAGGCCGCCAATCTGCCGGTCCGCGTCGCCGTCGCCTCGAACCCGGAATTCCTGCGCGAAGGCGCCGCAATCGGCGATTTCAAGCGCCCGGACCGCATCGTCATCGGCACCGAGGATGACTGGGCCCGCCAGGTGATGACCGAGGTCTACCGCCCGCTGTTCCTCAACAAGGCGCCGCTGCTGTTCACCAGCCGCCGGTCGAGCGAGCTGATCAAGTATGCCGCCAACGCCTTCCTGGCGGTGAAGATCACGTTCATCAACGAAATGGCGGACCTGTGCGAAAAGGTCGGCGCGGATGTGCAGGACGTGGCGCGCGGGATCGGCATGGACGGCCGGATTGGGGCCAAGTTCCTGCATGCCGGGCCGGGCTATGGCGGCTCGTGCTTTCCCAAGGACACGCTCGCCCTGCTCAAGACCGCCGAGGATTACGAGGCGCCGACCCGGATCGTCGAGGCGGTGGTCAAAGTCAACGATGCCCGCAAGCGCGCGATGGGCCGCAAGGTGATCGAAGCGCTCGGCGGCCTCGACGCGGCGCGCGGCAAGAAGGCGGCGCTGCTTGGCCTGACCTTCAAACCCAACACCGACGACATGCGCGACAGCCCGTCGATCGCGATTGCCCAGGCGCTGACCGACGCCGGGGTGGCAGTGACCGCCTATGACCCCGAAGGGATGGAGCTGGCCCGCCCGCTGATGCCCGACGTGACGATGTGCGACAGCGCCTATGCCGCCATCGCCGGGGCGGACGCGACCGTGATCGTCACCGAATGGGACGCCTTCCGCGCGCTCGACCTCGGCCGGGTCAAGGCGGCGATGAACGCCCCGGTGCTGGTCGACCTGCGCAACGTCTATGACCCCGCCGAAGTGCGCGCCAAGGGGTTTGCCTATACCAGCATCGGTCGGCCCTGAAGCTCGACCAGAGCCAATCACCCTGCCCCTGCCCTGCCCTACCATACCGTCACCCCGGGCTTGACCCGGGGTCCAGCTTGTCCCTGCAAACATCAGGGCCTGCGCAATGCTCAGCGAAGGCAGCTGGCCCCCGGGTCAAGCCCGGGGTGACGAACTGGCGGAGGAGATCAGCTCCCCTCCCCCTACAGCCAGCCGATCCGCCGGAACCGCCAGTACAGGCCGCCGCAGATCGCCAGGATCACGCCCCAGACGGCGAAATAGGCGCCCTTGATCCGCAGTTCCGGCATGTAATCGAAATTCATGCCGTAGATCCCGGCAATCGCGGTCGGCACGGCCAGGATTGCGGCCCAGCTGGCCAGCTGGCGGGTCATTTCGCCCTGGCGGTGCTGTTCGAGCATGCTGGCGGTTTCAACCACGCTAGCCAGCGTTTCCATCAGCCCGTTGACCCGGCGCAAGGTGCGGCGGACATGGTCGAGCACGTCGCGGAACCACACCCGCGCCGATGGATCGATCGCGGGAAAATCGTGCTGCACCAGCTTTTCGACCATCTCGTCGGTCGGGCCGATCACCCGCAGGAAGCGGCGCAGCTGGCGGCGCAGGCGGAAGATGCGGCGGATCGTCGACGGATCGGGAAAGCTGTCGATCGCGCGTTCCTCGATCGCGGTCACGCCGCTTTCCAGCTTTTCCAGGATCGGGACATAGCCATCGACCACGAAATCCATGATCGCGTGGGCGACATAGTCCGGACCTTCGGCCAGCCGCTCGTCATCAGCCTCCAGCCGGGTGCGCAGCTCGGTATGGGCGCGGGTCGAACCGAAGCGGACCGAGACGATGAAATCCTTGCCCAGGAACAGCGCGGTCTGGCCATAGTCGATGTTCTCGCCGTTATGCATCGCCGCGGTGCGGGTAACGATGAACAGCGTCGGGCCATAGACCTCGACCTTGGGCATCTGCAGCGGGTTGAGCGCGTCCTCGACCGCCAGCGGATGCAGGCCGAACTGGCGGCGCACCAGCTCCATCTGCGCCGCGTCCGGCTCGGCCAGGCCCACCCAGTCGAAGCTGTGCGGCGGCAGCGCGGGACGCTCTGCCCCGTCCACCGGCAGCTCGGGATCGATCAGTTTCCCGCCACAATAGCGGCGCGCAGCGACAATGGTCATTGCCAGTCAGTGCCAAACCGGCATGATACTGGCAATCGGGAATGGAATCGCCTAGGCAGGCGATCAGATACTGACACGGGTGTAAGCGCCCGGACTGGGAGAGAGATGGGATGAACGCGATCGCGCCAATCGAGGACGTGCTGGACATGGTGATTGTCGGTGCGGGCATTTCCGGCATCGGCATGGCCGTGCACCTGACCAATGACTGCCCGGACAAACGCTTCGTCATCCTCGACCGGCGCGACCAGGTCGGCGGGACCTGGGACCTGTTCCGCTATCCCGGCATCCGCAGCGACAGCGACATGCACACGCTGGGCTTTGCCTTTGCCCCGTGGAAGCACGAAAAGTCGATCGCGGACGGCCCGGCGATCCTCGAATACCTTGAAGACATCACCGACGAATACGCCCTGCGCGACAAGATGCGCTTCGGCCAGAAGGTCGTCTCGGCCGATTGGGACAGCGCCACCGCACGCTGGACCGTGGTCACCGAAGCCGCCGATGGCACCCGCCAGCGCGTGCTGGGCCGGTTCCTGTTCCTGGGTTCGGGCTACTACGATTACGACGATCCCTATGACGCCGGCTTCCCCGGCCGCGACAAGTTCAAGGGCACGATCATCCATCCCCAGTTCTGGCCGAAGGACTTCGACCATACCGGCAAGCAGGTGGTGGTGATCGGATCGGGCGCCACGGCGGTAACCATCGTTCCGGCCATGGCCAATTCGGGCGCGGCCCACGTCACCCAGTTGCAGCGCACCCCGACCTACATGGTCAGCCGCCCGGCGCGCGATGCCATCGCCAACACGCTGCGCAAGTTCCTGCCGGAAAAGCTGGCCTATGCCATCACCCGGTTCAAGAACATCACCCTGCAGGACATCACCTTCAAGCGCGTCCGCAACCACCCCGAAAAGTCCAAGGAATTCCTGGTCGACGGGGTCAAGCAGCTGCTGGGCGACAAGTTCAACGAAACCGACTTCGTGCCGCCCTACAACCCGTGGGACCAGCGCCTGTGTCTGGTGCCAGATGCCGACCTGTTCGATGCGATCAATGATGGCCGCGCCAGCGTGGTGACCGACCATATCGACAGCTTCGATGAAACCGGCATCAAGCTGAAGTCGGGCAAGCACCTCGATGCCGACGTGATTGTCACCGCGACTGGCCTGAACCTGGCCTTTGCCGGCAAGATCGCGATCGCGGTCGATGGCAAGCCGGTCGATTTCGCCAAGACGTTCTACTACCGCAACTGCATGTTCTCGAACGTGCCGAACATGGCCGGGGTGTTCGGCTACATCAATGCCAGCTGGACGCTGCGGGTCGACATCATCGGCGAATACATCACCCGCCTGCTCAAGCAGATGGACGTTTACGGCGCGGTGGCGGCTACCCCTGCCCTGCCCGAAGGCACCACGATGCAGGCCGAGGACGTGTTCGAAGGCTTCTCCTCGGGCTATCTCGCCCGCGGCAAGGACATGATGCCGCGCAACGCCCCGGCCATGCCGTGGCGGCTCAACCAGGATTACCGCAAAGACCGGATGGACATGCGCCAGGCCCCGATCGACGATGGCGTGCTGCAGTTCACCCGGGCGAAGGAACTGGTCCAGGCCTGATTTCTGGCCTGACCGGTTCCGGGAAAACTTGCCCAAGCCGAAATGCGGACCTAACCATCAGTCATGGCCGAAACCCAACGCATCTGGACCGCCGCGCTGATCGTCATCGGGGATGAAATCCTCTCTGGCCGCACGCAGGACAAGAACATCGCGCAAGTTGCCAGCTGGCTGAACGTCCAGGGCATCCGCCTGCGCGAAGTGCGGGTGGTGCCCGATGTGATGGAAGCCATCGTCGAAGCGGTGAACACGCTGCGCGCGCGCAACGATTACCTGTTCACCACTGGCGGGATCGGCCCGACCCACGATGACATCACCGTCGATGCCATTGCCGAGGCGCTGGGCGTGGCTGTGGAAGTCCACCCCAAGGCGCGGGCGATCCTCGAAGGGTATTATGCCACGCGCGGCGGACTGACCGAGGCGCGGCTGCGCATGGCCCGTGTCCCCGCCGGGGCCGACCTGATCGACAACCGCATGTCGGGCGCGCCGGGCATCCGGTTCGGCAACGTGTTCATCATGGCCGGGGTGCCGGCAATCACTGCGGGCATGCTCGACGCGCTGACCGGCACGCTGGAGGGCGGGCTGCCGCTGCTGGCGGGCACCATCGGCGCGTGGATCGGCGAAACCGAAGTGGCCGACCTGCTGCGCGAAACCGAACAGGCGCGCGAAGGTGTGTCGATCGGCTCCTACCCGTTCTTCCGCGAAGGCCGGGTCGGCGCGAACTTCGTGGTCCGCTCCACCGATCCGGCAGTGATCGACGAATGCCTTGAGGAGATCGCCCAGGGCATCCGCGCCGCCGGGCGCGAGGCTGTGCCGGGTGGGATCTGAACGCCGCCGCGCGCTGCCCGTGCTGGCGGCGCTGCTGCTGGGGGCGAGCGGGCCGCCCTCCACGCTGGACCAGTTCGAACAGGCGCTGGCCGCGCAGCCCAGCGCCACGGCTGCGCTGGGGCAATGGTGCGCGGCGCGCCATCTGGCCCCCGATCCCCAGATCCGCGCCGCAGTAATCAGCGGACGGACCAACGATCCGCCGGGCGACCTGCGCCGCATCCTCGACCTGTCGGGGGATGACCGGATGGGCTACCGCCACGTCCGGCTGACCTGCGGTGGAAAACTGCTGTCCGAAGCGCACAACTGGTATGCCACCGGCCGGCTGACGCCCGAGATGAACCGCACGCTGGACGATACCGACACCCCGTTCGGGCGGGTCGCCGCGCCGCTGCGCTTCACCCGTGAGCGGCTGGCGGGCGAGCGCGGCGCGGCGGACTATTGCCCGCGCGGCACGGTATTGTCGCACCGCGCGCTGCTGCGCCTGCCGGACGGGGCAGCGCTGGCCTATGTCGTGGAATGCTACACCGCCGCGAACCTTGAATGAAAAAGGCCGGGAAGGTTTCCCCTCCCGGCCCTTTCAAGCTTGGGTTACCCCGGCTGGCTTAGCCGCCGTGGACCTGCGCCACGTCGATCTTCAGGCCCGGGCCCATCGACGAGCTGAGGCCGACCTTGCGGACGTACTTGCCCTTGGCGCCAGCCGGCTTCGACTTGACCACCGCATCGACGAACGCGTCGAAGTTGGCGCGCAGCGCTTCGTTCGAGAACGACAGCTTGCCCAGACCGCCGTGGATGATCCCGGCCTTTTCGACGCGGTATTCCACCTGGCCGCCCTTGGCCGCCTTGACGGCTTCGGCGACGTTCGGGGTCACGGTGCCCAGCTTCGGGTTCGGCATCAGGCCCTTGGGGCCCAGCACCTTGCCGAGGCGGCCGACGATGCCCATCATGTCCGGCGTGGCGATCACGCGGCCATAGTCCAGGTTGCCGGCCTGCATGTCTTCCAGCAGGTCTTCGGCGCCAACCTTGTCGGCCCCGGCGGCCAGCGCGGCTTCAGCCTTGTCGCCGCGCGCGAACACGGCAACCTTGACGTCCTTGCCGGTGCCCGAGGGCAGCACGACCATGCCGCGGACCATCTGGTCGGCGTGACGCGGATCGACGCCCAGGTTCAGCGACACTTCCAGGCTCTCGTCGAACTTGGTGGTCTTGAGGTCCTTGAGCAGCTGGATGGCTTCATCGACGCCATAGAGCTTCTGGTTGTCGCCCAGCTTTTCGTTAAGCGACTTCTGCTTCTTGGTCAGCTTTGCCATGTCCTTAGCCCTCCACAACCTGCAGACCCATCGAACGGGCAGAGCCTTCGATGATCTTGGTGGCCTGTTCGATGTCGTTGGCGTTGAGATCGGCAAACTTGGTCTGCGCGATTTCAGCCAGCTTCGAGCGGGCGATGGTTCCGGCGGAAACCTTGCCCGGTTCCTTCGAACCCGACTTGAGGTTGGCGGCCTTCTTGATCAGGTAGCTGGCCGGGGGCGTCTTGGTGACGAACGTGAAGCTGCGATCGGCATAGACCGTGATGATGGTCGGGATCGGCATGCCCTTTTCAAGGTCCTGCGAGGCGGCGTTGAACGCCTTGCAGAATTCCATGATGTTCACGCCGCGCTGACCCAGCGCCGGACCGATCGGCGGGGCGGGCTTGGCATCGCCAGCCGGCACCTGCAGCTTGATATAGCCTTCAATCTTCTTGGCCACGGATGGCCTCCTTTCTTCCTGTCGGGCTGGAAAACCGGCCCTCAGATCAAGCGGTCAAACAAAGGACGCACTGCCCTTCTCCCGCACGGAATCACCCAGGGGTGCCCGGGCGAAGGCGCGCGCCTAGGCCAGAATGGGGATGAAATCAAGCGGCGGCTGGCAAAACCGCTGTTTTCGCCGCGCGGCGGCGCTCCCACGCCTGCCGGATCGCGCGGCGCGCCGGCATCTCGAAGCGGCGATAGGCGAGGTCCGAGAGCTGCAGGACGGCGGCAATGATCGCACCATAGAGCGCCCAAACCAGCGGCCCTTCACCCAGCACCGGTCCGGTCTGGCGCTTGACCAGCGCGATCACCGGCAGATGGATCAGGTAGATCGCATAGGAGCGGTCGCCCAGCCACTGCATCACCCGCCAATCCAGCCATGTCTGGCGCAGCGCCAGCAGCAGCGCGGCCGGAAAGGCCAGCAGGACCAGCGGCAAGAGCGAAGAGAGCGCCCCCGTCGGCACAGTCAGCCCGATCGCCAGCAGCGCCGCCAGCACGGGCCAGGGCACGCGGGCCAGCACAGTGCGGCCTTGCCACAGCACCACCCCCAGGAAGAACCCCAGCAGCCCGCGCGGCAGGTTGTCCGCCACCCACGGGCCTTCGGGCAGGCCGCTGAGCAGCAGGTGCCCCAGCCCCAGCGCGATCGCCGCGCCTGTCACCAGCCGCAGCCGCCGCCCATTGCCGCGCATCGCCGCGAAAGCGAACAGCAGGTAGCAGCACACCTCGACACTGAGCGACCAGGCCGGGCCGTTGAAGGTATCGGGCACCGGCCGCACGAAATTCTGCGCCATGACCAGGTGCATGGCAAAGGCACTGGCCGTGTTGCCATCCTCGCCCCAGGCGAACAGGGCGACCACCAGCAGGGTCAGCAGATGGAGCGGATAGAGCCGCGCGATCCGCGCCACCGCGAATTGTTCCAGCGCGCCGGGCCGGGCGAGCTTTTCCCCCGCCAGGTAGACATGGGCGAAGATGTAGCCCGAAAGCAGGAAGAACAGGTCGACAAAGGCCCAGCCCCAGTGGCTCAGCCAGCTAAGCACGGCGCCGTGCCCGGTGAACAGTTCCGGCGCGAACAATGTGCGCGGGTGATAGGCAAAGGCCACCACGCAGGCCGCGATCCCGCGCAGTCCGTCAAGCCGGGTCAGCCGCGCGGGCGCCTCGGCGGGGTAATCGGGGGCAGTCCCGGCCATGGCGCCGGGTCTAGCGGACTATGGTTAAGGAGACCTAACGCTCGATCCCGGCCGCGCCCAGGATCGTCGCCATCGCGGCGGTCATGCCGGCCAGGCTTGGCCCTTCGGCCACGTCGATCCATTCGCTGGGGGCATGGGCATCGCCGCCGCTGCCGCCCGATCCGATCGCGATGGCGGGAATGCCAAGGCTCATCGGCACGTTGGCATCGGTCGATTGCGAACCGGCCTTCGATTCGATCCCCTGCGCGCGGGCGGCGGCAAAGGCGATGCGGACCAGCGCACTGTCATCGGGCGTGGAGCCGGCGGGGCGATCCCCGATCGGCTTGAACGTCACGCTGACCTTGCCGCTGGAGGTATCGCGCGCGGCGTTTTCCTCGTCCACGGCGCGCGCGGCGATCTCTTTCAGCGCGGCATCGACGCGGTCGACCTCGGCCGGGGCGACCGAGCGGATGTCCACTTCAAGGAACACCTCGTTCGGGATGGTGTTGACCGAGGTGCCCCCGCCAACCACGCTGGCCGAATAGGTGGTGCGCGGGTCCTGCGGCACCGGCACGGCGTAAAGCCCGGTAACGGTGCGGGCCAGCGCAGCCATCGGGTTGACGATCCCGAACTTGCCCCATGAATGCCCGCCCGGCCCATTGAAGGTTAACCGGTAGCGGCGCGAGCCGACGCCCTGGGTGGTAATCAGCCCCTGCCCCGCGCCGTCGATGGTGATGAAGCCCGCCGCCGCCTTGGCCCGGGCATCCTGCGCGAACAGGTGGCGGGTGCCGCGCAGATCGCCCGGCCCTTCCTCACCCACGTTGCCGATGAACACCACGTCGCGCTTGGTGCGGATCCCCGCCTTGTCGAGCGCGCGGATGATCGACAGCATCACTGCCAGCCCGCGCGTATCATCGCCAATCCCCGGCGCCATCAGCCGCGTGCCTTCGCGCTTCACCTTCACATCGGTGCCGGCGGGAAACACGGTGTCGAGATGGGCGGCGACCAGCAGCGGCGCGGCCTTGGGATCGGTGCCCTTGCGCACCGCGATGACATTGCCGACCGCGTCGGTGGTCACTTCGGCCAGCCCGCTGCCGCGCAGCAGCGCGGCAAAGGTGCTGCCGCGCTCCGCCTCGCCAAACGGCGGGGCGGGCACTTCGGTCAGAGTGACGAGCTGTTCGACCATGCGCGGATGATCGAGCCGCAGCGCCTCACGCGCGGCGGCGAAGCGCTTGGAGGCCAGAACCGCGGCCAGTTCCGGCGGAACCGGATTGGGTGCGATCTTGGCAGCCGGCGCAGCCTTGGCCGGGGCGGGTTTCGCCAGGGCGGGCTGGGCCAGCACGGCCAGGCCCAGCGCCAGGGCGACGGACCAGTTGCCCCGCACCGCCCGGCCCATGGTTACTTCACCAGTTCGACGTGTTCGAAATCGAGTTCGACCGGAGTCGCGCGACCGAAGATCGAGACCGAAACCTTGACCCGGTTCTTGTCGAAATCCAGTTCTTCCACCACGCCGGTGAAGCTGTTGAACGGACCGTCGAGCACCTTGACCGAATCGCCGATCTCGTAATCGACGCTGACGTGCTTCTTGGGTTCGGCGGCAGCGGCATCGCGCGCACCGAAATAGCGGGCGGCTTCGCGGTCGGTAATCGGCTGCGGCTTGCCATTGGGGCCAAGGAAGCCCGTGACCTTGGCGGTGTTCTTGACGAGGTGATAGACATCGTCGTTCAAGGACAGCTTGGCCAGCACGTAGCCGGGCATGGTCTTGCGTTCGACCTGAACCTTCTTGCCGCGCTTGACCTCGGTCACGGTTTCATGCGGCACTTCGACCGCTTCGACCAGCGCTTCCAGGCCCTTGCGTTCCGCTTCGGCCAGAATCGATTCGCGAACCTTGTTCTCGAACCCGGAATAGGCGTGGATGATGTACCAGCGAGCCATGTTTCGTCTCTAACCTTCGTTTCGCGCGGGGCCGATCAGGCCAGCGACAGCAGCCATTTCACGATCGCGCCGAACAGCGAATCGATCCCCAGGAAGAATACCGCCAGGATGAACATCAGGATCGCGACGAAGATCGCGGTGCTGACCGTTTCCTGCCGCGTCGGCCATACGACCTTGCGTGCTTCCGCCTGAACCTGGCGCATGAATTCGCCGGGATTGATCTTGGCCATGGCAGCTATCGCCCGTCCTGTTGAAATTGCGTTTCCTGGCGTCTGCCGCGGCCTTGGGGAACAGCGCCGCCCCGGCGCCGCAGGGGGCTACCGGGGTGAGCGTGTTCTCCAAATGACGGAAGACACCGCCGCACTTAGCTATCGCCCGGCGGTTTTGCAAGGCCGCGCTCGGGGCGCGGTGGGGGCATGCGCGCCAGCAGCGCCTCGTCGGTGCGCAGCGTCACCTCGGCCTTGCGCGGCAGGGCGTCCAGCTCGTGCTGGCCGACATACCAGAACCAGTCGACGTAGCGCGCCGGGGCATAGGTGGTCATGTCGGTCTTGCGGCCCTTCTTCCACAGCAGGCGGTGGTAGGGGTCGCGGAAGTATTTCCCGCCTTCGTTGATCGTCAGCATGTGGATCAACGGCAGGGCGAAGTGCATGTTGACCAGAGCATCCTTGCGCACCACCGCATAGCCGGCGATGTGTTCCTGCGGGTTGATTGGCCAAACGCCGATCTCGGTTTCGACCAGGCTGGCGATCTTCACCCCCTGCGGCAGCGGATCGATCATCGCCAGCAGCCGTTCGGTGCGCTGCGATTCGGTGTACCAGGTGTGCGTGGTCAGCCCGAGCCGGCCCAGGAACAACGCCGCGGCCAGCAGCAGCACGAGGCGCGGGGCGCGCCAGCTGAGCGCCAGGCAGCCGACCATCAGCCCGGTATAGATCATCCGCGCATCGACATAGTCACCGCCGATGATGTGGCGCGGCAGCACCAGCGACAGCGCCAGCATGGCGATCGCCGCCCAGGCCAGCCGCCCATCGAGCCGCCGCAGCCCCAGCGAGCCGACCAGCACCACCCCGATCCCGATCAGCGTGCCGTAATCGAGCCAGCGCCAGGTATCGCGCATCGCCTGACGCCAGATCGCCCATTTGTAGGTGCCCACGACCTTGCCGTAGGAATAGAGTTCGCCGCCGCTTTTCTCGCCCGCAATCGACAGGCCGATCAGCGCGGCGAACGGCAGCATCAGCGGCCAAGGCGCCACGAACGCGCGCCAGCTCTTGTCCTTGTGCCATTCATAGCCGAACACCATCACGCCCAGCGTGCCCCAGCCCGAAACGTGGCACAGCCAGACCACCAGCCCGATCGGCATGAACAGCGGCGCGCGCCATTTCCGGCCGTCCAGCCGCACCCACAGCGCAAAGGCGAACAGCGCGGCGGCCAGCGACAGCCCGAAGTTGAGGAAGCCCAGCAGCATCGCCGGCGACCACACGAACAGCAGCCCAAACAGGCCGCCGATCCCGATGCGCCGCCGCAGCGACCATTCCACCGCCAGCACGCCTAGGCCATTGAGCAGCACGGTGACATAGACGATCATCTTGCCGGCAGCTTCCAGCGACATCAGCTGGGCCAGCGGGATGATCAGCAGATCGGCCCCGAGGTTGCCCGACCAGCGCCACTGGAAGCCATAGTATGCTTGCAGGAACGCGTTCGAATCGCGGTTCAGCATGACGTGGTAGCGCGCCAGGTGCGCGGGATAGTCCACCATCTGCGGATACTGGGCGACGAACACCGGCAGCAGCGCCAGCACGGCCAGGATCAGGCCCAGCCAGAAACTTTCGCGCGGGGTGGGTTCGCCCCACAACCAGCCGGGCCGCGACCTGCCCCGCACGTTGAACTGCTCGAAGGGAGGTTCGGCGGACATGGGCACATCGCTGGGTGGAAGGGGCATGCTGGCAGGAGTGGCAGGATTCGAACCCGCGGCCCTCGGTTTTGGAGACCGATGCTCTACCAACTGAGCTACACTCCTGCGGGCGGACGGGCCTCTATAGGTTACTACAGAGCTTGGCAAGGCTGCAAATCCTTCCCTTCCCCCGAACATGACGAAACTGCTACACAGGGGGCAATGCACGCCCCGGCCCCGCCCCCGCCGATCGATCCGGACCTGCTGATGCTGGCCTATCGCGGCGGCGTGTTCCCGATGGCGGACGCGCGCGACGATCCCGAGATCTTCTGGGTCGAGCCGCGCCGCCGGGCGATTCTGCCGCTGGACGGCTTCCACCTGTCGAAATCGCTGGCCCGCACGCTGCGACGCGGGCGCTTTGCCGTAACCTGCAACCGGGATTTTGGCGCGGTGATGCAGGCCTGCGCCGGGCCGCGCCGGGATGAGGGGGACACCTGGATCAGCGAGCGGATCGAGGCGAGCTATCGCCAGTTGCATGCGCGCGGCGCCGCCCATTCGATCGAATGCTGGCAGGATGGCCAGCTGGTTGGCGGGCTCTACGGCGTGGGATTCGACCGGGTGTTCTGCGGCGAAAGCATGTTCAGCCGCGTGCCGGACGCGTCAAAGGTGGCGCTGGCCTGGCTGGTCGCGGCGCTGCGCCGGGCGGGGGCGCGCTTGCTCGACTGCCAGTTCATGACCGAACACCTCGCCTCGCTCGGCGCGGTGGAAATCACCCAGGCGGAATACCTGGTGCTGCTGCGCGCGGCTCAGAGCCCGACAGCGGGCGATGCGGCAGGACTGGGCGTTGCGGCCGGCTTGGGCGACGGTGCCGGGCTTGGCACTGGCGTTGGCGAGCCGCTGGCGCTGCCCGAAGGCTTTGCCGCGCTGCTGGGCGATGCGGCGGCGGCCGGGCTGTCTTCCTCACCCGGGAACTTCATTGCGCAGTCCTTGACCCAGACGTCATAGACCGGATGCTCAACCACGTTGAGCGACGGCGAATTCCTGAACAGCCAGCCGGAAAAGACCTTGCGCCATTGCAGCGCGCTCTCGGCATTGGCGCGTTCTTCCACGAAAACCTGGACGAAGGCCCCCACTTCGGGCGGGCTTTCCCACGGCAGGGTGCGTTCGCAGCTGGCCAGCTTGACCACCACGTTGCCCACCCGGCGCGATTCGCCCGGCTTCATCACCAGGTCCTGGCTGAGGTTGTTGCGCTTGTTGAGCAGGCCCAGCGTGGCGACGCGGTCCTTCACCGGGGTGCCGTATTCGCTTTCCACAGCCTGGGCCGAAGCGGCAGCGGCGGCCACGTCCTTGGGCACTTCGGTGGCGGCCGCATCAGGCTCGCCGCCCGAATTGCACGCGGCCAGCGCCAGCACAGGCAGCAGGGCAAGCGCCCGACGCATCATCAGGCTTCGGGCGACCAGGCTTCGTAATCGCCCGTGGCGCCGACGCGCTTGCCGCCGCGTTCCAGCGCGCCCTGCGGGCGGTAGGCGGCAGCGGTGCCGGTGGCGTTGGGAGTATATTCGGCTTCCCAGATGCGCGGTGCGGGCAGGTTGCTTTCAGGCACGCCATCAAGCGTGCCGTGCAGCCAGCCGTGCCATTCGGCCGGCACGCGGCTGGCATCGTTGGCCCCATTGTAGATCACCCAGCGGCGTTCGCGCCCGGCAAAGGGGTGGCCCGCCGGATAGCGCTTCTTCGCGCGGTAATAGGTGTTGCCCTGCGCGTCGGTGCCAACCTGTTCGCCGGTCAGCGCGCTGTTGAGCAGCGTGGTCACGGTCGCGCCGTTCCACCATGTGAAGATCTTGCCAAGGATTCCCATGGCCGCCGCCTAGCCGAATTGTTCGCCGCTTGAAAGGGGGCTTGGCCTTACCATTCCACGGTATCGCCGGGAACGATCCCCAACTGCGCGGCGCGCCCGCCGTTCAGTTCCAGCACGGCCTTGACCAGCCCGACCGAGGACAGCGGGGTTTCGTCATAAGGCACGGCATTGGCAGCGATGTTGCTGACCTTGCCGTCGACGCCGATGAACAGGAGGTCGAGCGGCAGCACGGTGTTGCGCATCCAGAACGAGGCCCCGCGCGGCGGATCCATCGGGAAGATCATCCCTTCATCCGGGCCCATCGCGGTGCGGAACATCAGCCCCTTGGCCTGTTCGCGGCTGGTTGCGGCCACTTCCACCCGGAACACGTGCTTCTTGCCGGCGTGGGTCACGGTCAGCGGAATCACCCGCAGCCCGGATTCGGGGTGGACCGAGGGGGCCTGCGCGACCGATGCGCCCGCCTCGCCCGAATTGGCGGAACAGGCCGCAAGCAGGGCCAGCGCGGCAGCGGCAAGCAACGGATGACGCATCATTGATCCCCATCGAATTCGGCGGCCCATTCCTCGGCCGCGGCAATGCTGGCGGCATCAACCAAATTACGCGCGCTGTCCAGCGGGTGCCCGGCGCGCAGCAGCGCCGCCACCTGCTTTTCGCGCGCCTTCGGGTCCGCCGCGCCGGGGCCGAACGGGCCGAGCCGCCGCTTGCGCGCCATGGCCAGCGCGGCCTGGCGCTGCGCGGCGGGGGCAGCGCGCACCTCGTCACGCACGGCGGCGGCGATGCCCGCCTGGTCCAGCGCCTGATCCACCCGGCGCGGGCCATAGCCCCGGCGCAGCAGGCTGCCGCTTTTCGCGCGGGCAAAGCTTTCGTCATCGACATAGCGCAGCGACACCATGCGCTGCACCAGTTCGGCCACCGGCGGCGCGCCCTCGCCCGCCCAGCCGCGTTCGCGCAGCTTGCGGCGCAGATAGCCTTCCAGTTTCGCGGCGCTGGTGGCGAAGCGCGCGACATAGGCCAGCGCCATGTCGTTGAGCCGCGTGGCATCAAGCGGCCGGGGATTGCGGCGTTCGCGGGTCATCTTGGCCATATTCGTGCCACACTGTGCCGCAATTGGGAACGCTCGGGGGCACGTCCTGTTCGCAGGGTCGTGCCGTGTAACGATCGGGAGCCAGGCCCAATGATGGTCGATCCCTTTGAAAATAAACGGGTTATCGCGCAATGACTGACGCCGCCGCCATGGTGACGACTGCTGTGGACCAATTGGTCCCGACCCCCAATTTCGACGAGCTGCCGCGCCGCTTTTCCGATTTCGCCACTTTCGGCGAAGCGTTGGACTATGCCGCGCAAGGGCAGCGGGGAATGAATTTCCACGATCCGCGCGGCAATCTGGCGCGGGTCTATCCGTTCAGTGAACTCCGTCAGGACGCGCTGGTCATGGCCCGCCGCCTGATCGCCCACGGCATCACCAAGGGTGACCGCGTCGCGCTGGTCGCCGAAACCGGGCCGGAATTCGCCGCGCTGTTCTGCGGCGCGGTCTATGCCGGGGCCTGGCCGGTGCCGCTGCCGCTGCCGACCAGCTTCGGCGGCAAGGACAGCTATATCGACCAGCTGGCCGTGCAGCTCAGCAGCAGCGACCCCAAGGTGCTGTTCTATCCCGCCGAAATCGCGGAAATGGCCGGTGCCGCCGCCGCCCGCCAGGGCTGCGAAGGGATCACCTGGCAGGACTTCGCGCAGACCGAACCGGCCGATTGCACCCTGCCCCCGGCCAGCGGCGACGACATCTGCTATTTGCAGTATTCCAGCGGCTCGACCCGCTTTCCGCACGGCGTGGCGGTGACCCATGCCAGCCTGCTCAACAACCTGGCCGGCCATGGCGAAGGGATGCAATTGCAGCAGCCGGACCGCTGCATCAGCTGGCTGCCGTGGTATCACGACATGGGGCTGGTTGGTTGCTTCCTGTCAGTGATCGCCAACCAGATCTCGGTCGATTACATCAAGACCGAGGATTTCGCCCGCCGCCCGCTGGCCTGGCTCGACATGATCAGCCGCAACCCGGGCAATTCGATCTCGTACTCGCCCACCTTCGGCTATGACATCTGCGCGCGGCGCATTTCCAGCCAGAGCCATGTGTCGGAACGCTTTGACCTGTCGCGCTGGCGGATCGCCGGCAACGGCGCCGACATGATCCGTCCCGACGTGATGCAGGGCTTCGTCAACGCTTTTGCCGAAGCCGGGTTCAAGGCCCAGGCCTTCCTGCCCTCCTATGGCCTCGCCGAAGCAACCCTGGCGGTCACCCTGATGCCGCCGGGCGAAGGGATCCGCGTCGAGCTGGTCGAGGAAGAGCGCCTGTCTGGCACTCCGCGCGACCTGTCTCGCCCGGCCCGCTACCGCGCGATCGTTAACTGCGGCAAGGCGGTCAAGGATATGGCGCTGGAAATTCGCGGCGAAGGCGGCGAAGTGCTGCCCGATCATCACATCGGCAAGGTGTGGTGCAAGGGGCCGTCGGTGATGGTCGGCTATTTCCGCGATCCCGAAGCGACCGAAGCCTGCCTGGTTGATGGCTGGCTGGACACCGGCGACATGGGCTACATGGTCGATGGCTACCTGTTCATCGTCGGCCGCGCCAAGGACATGATCATCATCAACGGCAAGAACCACTGGCCCCAGGACATCGAATGGGCCGTGGAGCAGCTGCCGGGGTTCAACCACGGCGATATCGCCGCCTTCTCGATCGAGACCGAGAACGGCGAGGAAGCGCCCGCCGTGCTGGTCCACTGCCGCGTGTCCGATCCCGCCGCGCGGATCGAACTGCGCGACATGATCCGCGACAAGGTGCGCTCGATCACCGGCATGAACTGCGTGGTCGAACTGGTCCCGCCGCGCACCCTGCCGCGCACCAGCTCTGGCAAGCTGAGCCGGGCCAAGGCCAAGAAGATGTTCCTTTCGGGCGAGATCGAACCGCTCAAGCTGGCCGCCTGAACCGCGCCGACACGTTGAAACAAGCGTCCCGGTCACCCCAGGCGGTGGCCGGGACGCTTTGCTTGGGCCTTTTCATCGGCTTGCGCAGCATCATGCTTGCGAGCCCTGTCTTATTTCGATAACACAGCTTGAACTCGATCGTGTCGCACACAACATATCCGCTCGAGAAGAAAGTACGGAACAGACGCCATGGCCAATACGCCTGATCAGACTGCCGCTCCCGCCATCACCCTGACCCCGCCCGAGCCGGTGCCGGTGATCGCGCCGGAACAGGCCGTGGGGCTGGTGCCCGTGTCGGATGACAACAAGAACAAGCTGCAGACCAAGGTCGATGCCTTCGTCAACGAACTGGTCGCGCAGGACGCCAATTCGCCCGAATTCGGCAAGCGGGTCGATCAGCTGACCAACATGGGCCGCAAGGAAATTGCCGCCGCCGCCGCGATGTCGAACCGCTTTCTCGACCGGCCGGTGCGGGCGATGGACAAGGATTCGGGCGTCGGCGCCAACCTGGCGGAACTGCGCAAGGTGGTCGAGGAACTGGACCCCGGCAAGAAAGGCCAGCTGTCCACCGGGCGCAAGATCCTGGGCTTCATCCCATTCGGCAACACGGTGAAGCGCTACTTCCAGTCCTATGAAAGCGCGCAGGGGCACATCCAGGGCATCCTCGGCCACCTCGCCTCGGGCAAGGACGAGCTGCTGATGGACAACGCCGCGATCGACGTGGAACGCCAGAAGCTGTGGGAAGCCATGGGCAACCTTGAGCAGATGATCCACATCAGCCGCACGCTGGACACCAGGCTGGAAGACAAGGCGAACGAGCTGGACGCGACCGACGCGGCCAAGGCCAAGGCGATCCGCGAAAGCGCGCTGTTCTATGTCCGTCAGCGCACGCAGGACCTGCTGACGCAGATGGCGGTGACCGTGCAGGGTTACCTGGCGCTGGACCTGGTCAAGAAGAACAACGTCGAACTGGTCAAGGGCGTGGACCGCGCCAGCACCACCACCGTGGGCGCGCTGCGCACTGCGGTGACCGTGGCCCAGGCGATGTACAACCAGCGACTGGTACTGAGCCAGATCACCGCGCTGAACGACACCACTGCCGGGCTGATCGATTCCACCAGCCAGCTGCTGCGCGACCAGACCGGCAAGATCCACGAACAGGCCGCATCCAGCACGATCCCCGTGGAAACGCTGCAGCGCGCCTTCCAGAACATCTATGACACGATGGACAACATCGACACGTTCAAGGTCAAGGCGCTGGACAGCATGAAGCAGACGGTAACCACGCTGACCGCCGAAGTGGAAAAGTCGCGCGGCTATATCGCCCGCGCCGAAGGCGCCGCCCAGGCGGCCAAGGCGGGCGATGCCCCCAGCCTGCTGAGCCTGGAGGGCTGATCCGCGCATGGCCGGAGAAGCCAACCAGTCTGACCTGATCCTGCGGCAGGCGCGCCAGTCGCTATCCAACCAGCGCGCCGGCGGGCGGCGGGCCGGCTCGATCGGCCGCCGCTCGGCCGCGCTCAAGCGCGAACATGCCTTCCGCAAGCTGGTGCGGGTGCTGCTGGCGGTGGCCGGGGTGATCTTTGCCGCGATGGTTGCCGGACTGGTGCTCGACGGGATCGGCTGGACCGGCGTGATCGTCACCATGCTGGCGATTGTCGTCGCGGCGGGGGTATTCTCCTCGTTCCCGAAGATGAAAGTGCCGACGCTTGAATCGCTTGGCCAGGGCGATACCCGCTCGCTGGTCGGGCGAACCGAAATGTGGCTGGAAAGCCAGCGCCCGGCACTGCCCGCTCCGGCGGTGCGGCTGGTTGACCAGATCGGGCTGCAGCTTGACGCGCTGGGCCAGCAGCTTGACGGACTGGACGAGGCCGCACCCGCCGCGCGCGAAGTGCGCAAGCTGGTGGGCGAACACCTGCCCGGGCTGGTTTCCACCTATACCAGCATCCCGCGCCACTTGCGCGGCGAGGCCAATGGCGGCGCTTCCCCTGATCAGCGGCTGACCGAAAGCCTGGGCAAGATCAGCGGCGAAATCGACAGCGTGACCCGCCAGCTGGCCAGCGGGGCGATCGATAATCTGGCGATCCAGACCCGCTTCCTTGACTACAAGTATGGCGGTGCGCTGGACGACGCGGCCAAGGTGGACTGACCCAATGGAACTGACTTTTCCCCACAGCCTCGGCCAGGCCGAAGCCTGCCGCCGCCTGCGCGAACATGAGGCAGAGATTGCCAACATCGCCCCCGGCATGGCCGAAGTGACCACCCATTGGCCCAGCGCCGAGCGGATGGAACTTCAGGTTTCGGCGATGGGCAAGCAGATCACCGGCGCAGTGGAGATCGGCGAAAGCAGTGTCAGCTTCAATTTCGACTTGCCGACCGCGCTGTCGTTCGCCGCGCCCATGATCAAGGCGGCGCTGGAACCCAAGGCCAGGAGGCTGCTGGGCCCGGCCTGACGGCTGGCGCTAAAGCTCGCGCTCAAGCTCAAGATAGCCGCGCGGAATGCGCAACTGCGCGGCGGCAACGCGGGTTTCGGCCAGGAACAGCAGCAGCGCCACCATCATCAGCGCCAGCGCCACCAGGAAGAAGCCGGCTGCCACCAGCGGCAGCTTGAACCCGGCAACCTCGTCGAGGAACAACACCGCCACCGTCGTCCCGATGGCCAGGCCCGACAGCACCAGCAGGAAGATCGCGCGGGTGATCAGGTGGATGCGCTGGGCAATCGCCCGCATTTCGCGCACCACCTCGTCATGTTCCGGCCCTTCGGTTTCGACGTGGCGTTCCTGCAACTGGCGCGACCGGTCGACGATCCGGCCAAGCCGGGTGGACAGCAGGTTCATGATGTTGCCGATCGCCACCAGGACAAACACCGGGGCAAGCGCAAGCTGGATGGTCTGGGCGATCATGCCCCTTGGTCTATGCTCCAAGCGGGATCACTTTCAAGTACAACCGGCTAATACCAACGTCGGAGTTTGCCATGTTGCCCCCCACCGTCCGTCCCATCCTGATTGCGATTTTCGCGGGCGTTCTGCTGCAAGGCTGCGCGGCGCTGGGGCCAAAGCACCCGGTCGGCAACGCGGCGGTGCCGCAGCCGGCCAAGCCGGTCGAGCTCGATCGCTACCTGGGTCGCTGGTACGAAATGGCGCGCTATGAACAGGGCTTCCAGAAGGACTGCGAAGGGGTCAGCGCCAACTATGCCCGGCGCGAAGACGGCAAGATCAGCGTGCTCAATGCCTGCCGCAAGCCCGATGGGCGCACCACCCAGGCCAAGGGCAAGGCCAAGGTGGTCGACACGGCCACCGGCGCTAAGCTGAAGGTCAGCTTCTTTGGCCCGTTCTATGGCGATTACTGGGTGCTGGACCGGGCGGACGATTACAGCTGGTCGATCGTCGGCGAACCGTCAGGCCGCTACCTGTGGCTGCTGACGCGCGAGGCAGTGCCCGCCCCGGCCACGCGCGATGCGATCATCGCGCGGACGCGGGCGCTGGGCTACGACACGTCGATGCTGCGGATCACGCAGCAGCCCTGATCCAGCGGGTCAGCGCCCGCTGGTCAGCAGCACATCGACCACGCCGGGATCCGCCAGCGTGCTGGTATCGCCGAGGTTCGACACATCGCCTTCCGCGATCTTGCGCAGGATACGGCGCATGATCTTGCCCGACCGGGTCTTGGGCAGGCCCGGGGCGAAATGGATCACGTCGGGCGTGGCGATCGGGCCGATTTCGTGGCGGACCCATTGCACCAGCTCCTTGCGCATCGCCTCGCTCGGCTCCTCGCCCGCATTCAGGGTGACATAGGCATAGATGCCCTGCCCCTTGATCTCGTGCGGCATGCCTACAACCGCGGCTTCGGCAACCTTGGCATGGGCAACCAGCGCGCTTTCGACCTCGGCCGTGCCCATGCGGTGGCCCGACACGTTGATCACGTCATCGACGCGGCCGGTGATCCAGTAGTACCCGTCCGCGTCACGCTTGCACCCGTCGCCGGTGAAATACTTGCCGCGATAGGTGGTGAAATAGGTCTGGAAGAAGCGTTCGTGATCGCCCCAGACGGTGCGCATCTGCCCCGGCCAGCTTTGCGTGATGCACAGGTTGCCCTCGGTCGCGCCTTCCAGCACGTTGCCATCGCCATCGACGATCTGCGGCACCACCCCGAACATCGGAAAGCTGGCCGCGCCGGGCTTCAGCGCATGGGCGCCGGGCAGCGGGGTCATCATGCAGGCCCCGGTTTCGGTCTGCCAATAGGTATCGACGATCGGGCAGCGTTCATCGCCGACCACGCGCCAGTACCATTCCCAGGCCTCGGGGTTGATCGGCTCGCCCACGCTGCCCAGCAGGCGCAGGCTCTTGCGGCTGGTCTTCTTCACCCAGCCGTCGCCCTCGCGCATCAGCGCGCGCAGCGCCGTGGGCGCGCCATAGAAGATCTCGACGTTATGGCGATCGACGATTTCCCAGAACCGGCTGTGGGTGGGATAGTTCGGCACGCCTTCGAACATCACCGTGGTCGCCCCGTTGGCGAGCGGGCCGTAGACGACATAGGAATGGCCCGTCACCCAGCCGATGTCGGCCGCGCACCAGTACACTTCGCCGGGGCGGTAATCGAACACATACTGGTGGGTCATCGCCGCCCAGGTCAGGTAGCCGCCGGTGGTGTGCAGCACGCCCTTGGGCTTGCCGGTGGAACCGCTGGTGTAGAGGATGAACAGCGGGTCTTCCGCGCCCATTTCCTCGTAAGGGCAATCGTCGCTCACGCTGTCGCGCAGCTCGTGCCACCAGTGATCGCGGCCTGGCTCCATCGTCACCGGGTTCGACACGTGGCGCACGGTCAGCACCGCCTTGACCGAGGGGCAGTGACCCAGCGCTTCATCGACATTGGCCTTGAGCGGCACCTGCTTGCCGCCGCGCATCCCGGCATCGGCGGTGATCACCAGGTTGCTGTCGCAATCCTGGATGCGCCCGGCCAGCGCTTCGGGGCTGAAGCCACCGAACACGATCGAATGGATTGCGCCGATCCGCGTGCAGGCCAGCATCGCCACCGCCGCTTCGGGGATCATCGGCATGTAGATGGTGATCCGGTCACCCTTCTTCGCGCCCAGCTGCTTCAGCGCATTGGCCATCTTGCACACTTCACCGTGCAGTTGGGCGTAGGTCAGCCGGCGCTGGTGTTCGCTGTCATCGCCTTCCCAGATGATCGCCACGGTATCGCCGCGTTCGGCCAGGTGCCGGTCAAGGCAATTGGCCGAGACGTTGAGCGTGCCATCGGAGAACCATTCGATCCCGAAGTCCGCCTCGTCATAGGAACACTGGCTGAGCTTGGTCCACGGCTTGATCCAGTCGAGCCGGGCCGTCTCCTCGCGCCAGAACGCTTCCGGGCTTTCCAGCGCGGCGCGATACTTCTGCGCATAGACATCGGCGTTGATCAAGGCGCGCTGGGCCCATTCGGCGGGGACGGGATGGGTGGTGGCCATTGCTCTCTCCAGCAAGATTCGGGTTTGATCGCAGGTAGGAGGCGGCAGGCGCGCACGTCAATGCCGCGCGAGGCGGAAAGCCGCCGTGTGTCTCGATTGGGAGACGCGTGAGGGCTCGCGCGGGGTCAGAAAAAGAACTTCTGCTGCCAATAGAAGGTCGCGGTCACCGGTTCGCCCGCCGCATTGGTTGCGGGCTTGAAGCGCAGCCGCTCCATCGCCAGCCGGCAGGCAGCCGCATCGGTATCGGGCAGACCGCTCGACTTGTAGACGCGGCAGGCGGTGGCCCGACCCGATGGGGCAACGGTCAGCGCCAGAATCACCGCCTTGCCGATCCGTTCCTCGCGTCCGCCGGGGGGAACGGGAAAGTCGCGCGCGTTGTTGATCTGGCCGCCGATGTGCTGGACCTTGCTGGCCGCGCCGCCGCCCGCGCCAGTGCCGCTACCGCCTGCGCCCGGGCCGCTGCCGGTTCCGCCCGCCCCGGTTCCGCCCCCGGTCTGGGCCGCCCCGCTGGTGTTCGCCGCACCGGTCGAGGCGGCGCGCGGCGCGGGCGTCTTGGCCAGTTCGACTTTCGCTTTGGCCGCGTTCACTTCGCGCGCCACCGCCTTCCTGCCCGCATCGCCCGCCGCCCCGGCCTTGTCCGGCGCCTTGGCGGGTTCGGGCGGCGGCGGCGCGGTGATGGTGACGGTAAAGGTAGAGACGACAGTTTCAACCGCCTTGGCCGCGAAATCTGGCGCAAAGGCGCGGATCAGGCCCAGCACCACGATGACATGAAACAGCACGACCAGCACGGCGACGCCCACTTTGGTGCGCGGCGAACTGTCCAGATCGGCCGCGCCCTCATGCTGGTCCATCGCCGTTACCTCTTGCCGTGTTCCTTCCGGTTGTGGCGAAAATCGGTGTAGCTTTCCAGTACCTTGCGCATCGCTTCGACCGCTTCGGCGCGGCGCTGGGCGCTGTCGATCCGGGCGAGGTCGCGCTTCAGCCCGCTGACGAAATCGGCGTAGCTGTTCTGCCAGTCATGCCCGGCGGCGCGGGTCAGGTCACTGCGCCCGGTATGGGTGCGTTTGGCGGGCTGGCCAGCGACAAGGTCATAGCTTTCGCCGATTTCGGGCAGCACCGCCTGGACTTCGGGCAGGCGTGCCTGGGTCAGCCGGCGCAGTTCCTCCAGCGCGTCCTGTTCGCCGTGTACCAGGAACAGGCTGCCCCGGATCGGCGCGCGCTCGGCAATCCAGTCGAGCAGCTCGCCCTGGTCGGCGTGGGCGGAATAGCTGTCGATCCGGCGGATCGCGGCGCGCACGGTGATGTCCTGCCCGGAGATCCGCACCCGCTCAGCCCCTTCGAGGATCACCCGGCCCAGCGTGCCCTGCGCCTGGTAGCCGACGAACAGCACGGTCGAATCCCGCCGGAACAGGTTGTGGACCAGGTGATGGCGGATGCGACCAGCTTCGCACATCCCCGATGCCGCCAGGATGATCGCGCCCGATACCGAATTGAGCCGGATCGATTCCTGCACGCTTTCGGTGAAGTGGAAGTTGGGACACTTGAAGGTGCAGTCGGGATGCACGTCTTCCAGTTCGGCGGCGTGGCGTTCGAACACGTGGGTGGCGTTGTGCGCCAGCGGGCTGTCAATGAACACCGGCACGTCGGGCAGCGCGCCAGTTCGCACCAGTTCGGCAATGTCGAGCAGCAGTTCCTGCGTGCGTTCCAGCGCAAAGGTGGGGATCACCAGGTTGCCGCCGCGGGTCAGCGCGCCGCGGATTTCGGCATGGAGCAGCTTGCGGCGCTGCTCGATCGTGATCGGTTCGCGCGCGCGGTCGCCATAGGTGCTTTCGCAAAGCACGAAATCGAACCCGGACGGGCTTTCCGGATCGGCGTGGAACGCCTTGTTGTCCGGCCCGAGATCGCCCGATACCAGCACCCGCGCCCCGCCCGCTTCCAGTTCGGCCGAAGCGCTACCCAGGATGTGCCCCGCGTTCCACAGCCTTGCGCGAAAGCCGGGGGCGGGCTCGAACCATTCTTCCAGCGCCACCGCCTCGCACTGGTCCCATGCGGCGAGCGCGTCGGCCTCGGTATAGAGCGGCTGGAATTCCTCCTCGCCCGCGCGGTCGCGGCGGCGGTTGCGGCGGGCAACGTCGGCTTCCTGGATACGGCCCGCATCGGCCAGCATGTATTCCAGCAGGTCGGCAGTCGGCTGGGTGCACCAGATCTTGCCGGTGAAGCCTTCGGCCACCAACCGGGGCAGCAGCCCGGAATGGTCGATGTGGGCGTGAGTCAGCACCACGGCGTCGACCTTGGCCGGGTTGAAGCCGAAGGCCCCGGCGTTCAGCCCTTCCAGCGTGCGCGAACCCTGGAACATCCCGCAATCGACCAGCACGCGCCGGCCATCGTGGACGAATTCGTGGCACGATCCCGTGACGGTCCGGGCGGCGCCGTGGAAGGTGAGGTTGAGCGGCTTGGTCATCTGGGCAGGGTGATCCTTTGCGCGCATGGTGGCAAGCGAATCAGCGGGGGGCATTGACCTTGCGCAAGGCGCGCGCGCAGCTGGGCGGTTGCCCGTGGCTGGCGCTGTACCAGCGGGTAAAGGCGCTGAGCGAGGCATAGCCGGTCAGCCCCGCGACATCAGTCAGGCTCAGCCGGGGATTAGCCAGGTGTCGCGCGGCCTGCTGGCGGCGCACCCGTTCAAGCAGCGCGCCGAACGGCTGGCCCGCTTCATCCAGCCGGCGTTGCAGGCTGCGCGGGTGCAGCCCCAGCGCGCGGGCGGTGGCTGCCAGGCTGGCCCCGCCTTCGGGCAGCTGCTGCAGCAATGCTTCTTCCACTTCCTGCTCGATCGTCCGGGCCGCGTCTTCGATCATCGCGGCGGCCATCGCGCGGGCATGGGTGGCCAGAGCCGGATCGGCGCGAGGATTGGGCAGATCCAGCACTGCCGGATCAAGCACCAGCCCCAGAAAATCGCTGCCGAACCGCACCGGCGCGCCAAAGCTGCGCTGATAGACCGGCATTTCACCCACCGGCGGGGCGGCGTGGGCAAAGCGCACTTCCTCGATCCGCCAGCGCTCACCCAGCAGCCATTGGCCCACCCCGGCCATCACCCCCATCGCCAGCTCGTCCGCCTGGCGCGAGACCAGCGGCGGATTGAGCGCGAAACTCTCGTGCAGCACCACTACCCCGCCGCGCTCCTCGAGTTGCAGCACCAGGGTCGAATTGATCCGGTTGCGATAGCGCTGCATCACCGCCAGCGCCTCGCGCAGGTTGGGCTGGTGGGCGATCAGCAGGCTGACCAGCCCCAGGTCCGCCACGGTGCGGCGCTGTGACATACGCAGGGCAAAAGTCGGGCACTGACTGGTGCGGGCGCTGTCTTCCAGCAGGGCAATGGTGGCGCGCGCCGGAATCATCCGGTCGGGTTCGGCAATCGCCCGGCGGGTCAGTCCGGCGCGGCGCAGCAGCGGGACGGGATCGAGCCGCAGTGCGGCAGCCGTCTCGAAATATCCGGTCAGGGTCGCGGCGCGGACCAGTTCCATGTCGCCAAATGTGCAGCAATTGTCGTGATTGGTCAAATGACGGCGCAGTGGTGAGCCTATCCCAAGCGGCGGGAGAAGGATGCCACTCATGGTCAAGACTGTTCGTTTCCACACCACCGGCGGCCCCGAAGTGCTGCAACTCGAAGATCTGCCGGTGGGCGAGCCCGGCCCGGGCGAAGTGCGCATCCGCCACCACGCGGTGGGCTGCAACTTTGCCGACACCTACTTCCGCTCGGGCACCTACCCGGTCCAGCCGCCCTGCGGGATCGGCGTCGAAGGCGCGGGCGAAGTGCTGGCGGTGGGCGAAGGGGTGACCAATGTCCGCGTTGGCGACCGGGTCAGCTACAACGGCGGCCCGCTGGGCGCCTATGCCGAGCAGCGCGTGATGCCCGCCGCGCCGCTGTTCAGGCTGCCGGACAACGTCTCCTACGAGACCGCCGCCGCATCGACCATGCGCGGCCTGTCGGCAACCTACTGGCTGCTGCGCGCCGATCCAAGGCTGCGCCCCGGCGATACGATCATGCTGCACGCGGCAGCGGGCGGCGTGGGGCTGCTCGCGGTGCAACTGGCCAAGCTGATCGGGCTGCGAGTGATCGGCACGGTCAGCACCGAGGAAAAGGCCGCCAAGGCCCGCGCGATGGGCTGCGACGAGATCATTTGCTACCGCCGCGAGGACGTGGCGGCGCGGGTCAGGGAACTGACCGGCGGAGAGGGCGTGCAGACGGTGTTCGACAGCGTCGGCAAGGACACCTTCGAAGGGTCGCTCAAATCGCTGCGGCGGCGCGGGGTGCTGGTCGGCTGCGGCACGGCCTCTGGCCCGTTCCCGCCGCTCGACGCGTTCCAACTGATGCTGCAAGGCTCGGTCTATTTCATCCGCCCCGCCTTTGCCGATTTCTACGCCGACCCGGCCGAGCGCGCCGAACTGGCGCAGTTCTGGTTCGATCACCTGTCCGCCGGGCGGATCAAGGTCGAGATCGGCCAGCGCTATACACTGGACCAGGCCGCGCAGGGCCACGCCGACCTCGAAAGCGGCAAGACCATCGGCTCATCGGTGTTCGTGCTGTGAAGGTCGAGAAGCTCACCCAGCACATCGGCGCGGAACTGTCGGGCGTGAACCTCGCCGAAGCGGCCCGCGATGACGAGTTGTTCGGCGCGATCAAGGCGGCGCTGCTGGAACACAAGGTGCTGTTCCTGCGGGGTCAGGACATCTCCCGCGCCGACCACGTCGCCTTTGCCGAGCGGTTCGGCCCGTTGGAAGACCACCCGGTTGCCGGCAGCGATCCCGACCATCCCGGCCTGGTCCGCATCTACAAGGACGAGAATTCGCCGCCCGATTTCTACGAAAATTCGTGGCACGCCGACACCACCTGGCGCGAGACGCCGCAACTGGGCGCGGTGCTGCGCTGCATCACCTGCCCGCCGGTCGGCGGCGACACGATGTGGGCCAACATGGAAAAGGCCTATGATGATCTGGCCGACCACATCAAGGAAACCATCGCGCCCCTCAAGGCCCGCCACTCGATCGAAGCCAGCTTCGGCGCAAGGATGAGCGACGAACAGCGCGCGGCGCTGAAGGCCCGGTTCCCCGATGCCGAACACCCGGTGGTCCGCACCCATCCCGAAACCGGCCGCAAGAGCCTGTATGTCTGCGGCTTCACCACCCATTTCACCAATTTCCACACCAGCGCCAATGTCCGCTACGGGCAGGACTATGCCCCCGGCGGCGCGGCGCTGCTGCACTACCTGATCGGACGCGCGCAGATCCCGGAATACCAGGTGCGCTGGCGCTGGCAGCCCGGTTCCATGGCGATCTGGGACAACCGCTGCACCCAGCACTACGCCGTAATGGATTACCCCCCCTGCGTGCGCCAGATGGAGCGTGCCGGGATCATTGGCGACAAACCCTTCTAAGGAGAGGAAAAATGCAGTTCTTCGATGAAAGCCTGCTGCCGGAAAACCAGGACCCGCTGGTCATCCAGGTCGCCCCCTATGCCCCCAGCTTCATGCCCCAGGACAGCGATGACATCCCGGTGTCTTTCGCCGAGCAGGTCCAGAAGGCGGTCGATTGCTACAACGCCGGGGCAACCGTGCTGCACCTGCACGTGCGCGAACCGGACGGCCAGGGCTCCAAGGACCTCGACCGGTTCAACGAAATGCTCGACCGGCTGCGCACCGCCGTGCCCGATATGGTGTTGCAGGTCGGCGGTTCGATCAGCTTTGCCCCCAAGAGCGAGGACGCGGCGGCGATGTGGCTGTCCGATGATACGCGCCACATGCTGGCCGATCTCAAGCCCGCACCCGATCAGGTCACGCTGGCGGTCAACACCAACCAGATGAACGTGATGGAACTGATCACCGAGGACGACGCCAAGGGGACCACGATGTGGGACACCTACCGCGACGCCTATACCGAGATGTATTACGACGCCGGCCCGGCCTTCATGAAGGAACACATGAAGCGGCTGACCGCGGCGGGCATCCAGACCCATTTCCAGGTCGGCTGCGCGCGCGATCTGGAAACGGTCGAGCGGCTGGTGCGGGGCGGCCACTACATGGGTCCGATGGTCTGCAACTGGGTGGCGATCGGCGGCGGCCACGATGGCCCCAACCCGCGCAACCTGATGGAATTCGTCAATCGCCTGCCGCAGAACGCCGTCTGCACGGTCGAAGGGCTGATGCGGAGCATGTACCCGCTGATCACCATGGGCATCGCGATGGGCCTGCACGTGCGCGTGGGTCAGGAAGACAACCTGTGGGGCCGCAAGGGCGAACGCGCCACTTCGGTCCAGCAGATCGAAAAGGCGGTGCGGATTTCCGAGGAACTGTGGCGCCCGATCGCCACGGGCCGCGAGGCGCGCGAAATCTACCAGATCGGCACCTTCTATTCGAGCGTCGAGGAAACGCTGGAGAAGAACGGCTGGCTGCCCGGCGTCAAGCCCGGCCGCCGCTGGCCGCGCGAACGGGCCCGCGCGGCGTGAGCGCGACGGTCCTCTTCGTGCCCGGTCTGCGCGACCACGTCGAGGACCACTGGCAGACCCGCGCCGCCCGGGCCTTTCCCGGAGCGGTGACGGTCGAGCCGCTGACCAGCGACCGCCTCTCTCGCCCGGCGCGGGTGGCGGCGCTGGACGCCGCCTTGCAAGCCATCCCGGGCGAAGTGGTGCTCGCCGCCCATTCGGCCGGGTGCCTGATGGTCGCGCACTGGGCGCTGGCTCCGACGCGGCCGATCAAGGCCGCGTTGCTGGCCACGCCCGCCGATGTCGAGAACCCGCTGCCGCCGGGCTATCCCAGCTTTGACGATCTGACCGCCAACGGCTGGGTCCCGATCCCGCGAAGCCCCCTGCCCTTCCCCGCCATCGTCGCCGCCAGCCGCAACGATCCGCTGGCCGCGTTCGACAAAGTGGCGGAACTGGCTGCCTGCTGGGGCGCGGACCTGCACGATGCGGGCGCGGTGGGTCACATCAACCCGCCCGCCGGGTTCGGACCCTGGGATGAAGGGGTTGAACTGATCCGGCAACTGGCGGGTTAGCCGCCTTGCTTGCGCCACTCCCGCGGGCTCATCCCGAAGTGCCCGCGAAACCACGTGCTGAACGCGGCCGGGCTGGAAAAGCCCAGCAATTCAGCGATCTGCCCGATCGAACGCGCCCGCCCCGCCAGGTGGCGCTGCGCCACTTCCGCCCGCTCCGCATCGAGCAGGGCGAGGAAACGCGTGCCTTCCGCTTCCAGCGCACGGGTCAGGGTGCGGCGCGACATGCCAAGCTGCGCGGCGACATGACCGGCGGTGCAGCGTCCGCTCGACAGCAGCAGGGCCAGCACGCGGCGCACCCGCTCGCTGGTGCTTTCGCCGATGCCCGGATCGGCCAGCCGCAACATCTGGCTGGCATAGGGGCGCAAGGCCGCCTCGGCCATCGGGTTTGGGCGCTCGAGCAGCTCGGCGCGGACCACGATCCCGTCGAAATCGGCATCGAAGCGCACATGCGGCCCCAGCACCTGGCGAAACTTGGCCGGGTCCACCGGGCGCGGGCGCGACAGGCACACTTCCTCGGCCTCCCACGCCGGGCCGGTCAACTGGCGCAGGATGCGGTGCTGCATGGCCACGGCAATGTCGGTGGCCTGCGCTTTGGGCCCCGGTGCCAGCACGGTAGAGCGCAGCACGACCACGTCGCCAAACCGTTCGCGCGTGATCGCCAGGGCATCGTTGTGCAGCGGCAAATAGGCGGAGATAGCCGCCAGCGCCGCGCCCACTGTGGGTTCGTCGCGCGCCAGCAGGCTGATCGGGCCAAGATTGGCAAAACCGCGCAGTTCCGACAGGCGCAGGCCGAAATCGTCCCGCCCGCAGGCCTGCCCGGCCAGTTCAAAGGCCAGATTGACCGCCGTGACCGGCAGGCGCAGGTCGGGCGTGGCCTCGGCATTGGCGGGAAGCCCCGCGCGGCGCAGCAGCGGCGCGGCATCGACGCCATAGGACCGGCACAGCGCAGCCAGCCCGGTCAGGGCGGCGGCGCGCACGGTCAGACCTCTGGCTTGGCTCATATTCAAAAGTTTATGGCGCAATTAATAAATAATGCAATCCCGCCTCGCCCTATGATCGCATCATTGACGGGAGAGCATGCACCATGAGCCAGACGCCGATCAGCGACGCCGCTCGCACCGGAGGTCAATGGAACCAGGCCTGGGACCAGGCCGCTGCCTTTGATGCCGAATGGATGGAAAAGTTCCTCGACATGGGGACCCATTCGGTGCGCAAGGGGATCATCGATCCCAAGACCTACGAGCTGATCGCGATCGCGGTCGATGCCAGCTGCACCCACATGTATTCGCCGGGGGTCAAGCGGCACATCGCCAAGGCGCTGGACCTGGGGGTCACGCCCGAGGAAATCATGGCCGTCCTGCAACTGGTCGCCGTGCTGGGGATCCATTCGGTCGCGCTCGGCACGCCGCATCTCGTCGATGAAATGAACGCTCGCGGGATGCCTGTTCCCGCCGCCAGGGAGGACTGAGCAATGCAATTCCTTGATGACAGCCTGCTGCCCGAAAACCAGGAAAAGCTGGTGATCCAGGTCGCCCCCTATGGCCCGCAGTGGCTGCCGGGCGACTTTCCCGAAGACATTCCGGTGACCATGGCCGACCAGGTCCAGAAGGCGGTCGATTGCTATAACGCGGGGGCCACCGTGCTGCACCTGCACTGCCGCGAGGCGGACGGCAGCGGATCGAAGCGCCTGTCGATGTTCAACGAGATGATCGACCGCATCCGCAGTGCCTGCCCCGACATGCTGATCCAGGTTGGCGGCTCGATCAGCTTCGCCCCCGAAGGCGAAGGCGCCGAGGCCAAGTGGCTGTCCGACGACACCCGCCACATGCTGGCCGAACTGAAGCCCAAGCCCGACCAGGTGACCATCGCGATCAACACCAACCAGATGGACATCTCTGCACTGATGGACGCCAGCGATATCGCCGGCACCAGTCTGACCAACCCGGCGATGTTCGAAGCCTATCGCAACATGCATTACGAAAGCGGTCCGGCCTTCGTGGAGGAACACCTTCGGAGACTGGTTGCCAATGGCAT
The DNA here is from genome assembly GCF_041905565.1 of Novosphingobium sp. Lineage (GTDB taxonomy): Bacteria > Pseudomonadota > Alphaproteobacteria > Sphingomonadales > Sphingomonadaceae > Novosphingobium. The sequence goes on from NZ_JAYRKX010000010.1 coordinate 83,410, forward strand.
CCAGCCGCACTTCATGCTGGGCGACCTGAGCCAGCTGGAAACGGTCGAGCGGCTGATCCGCAAGGGCCATTACCAGGGGCCGCTGGTGCTCAACTATGTCGCGATCGGCAGCAGCGCGGCCGGCACCCACCCGGCCGACCTGATCGAATTCGCCCGCCGCGTGCCCGATGGCGCGGTGCTGACGATCGAATCGATCATGCGCAACGTCGCCCCGTTCAGCGCCATCGCCATTGCGCTGGGCCTGCACGTGCGCTGCGGGATCGAGGACAACCTGTGGAGCCGCAAGGGCGAACGCATGACCAGCGTCCAGCAGGTCGAACAGATGGTCCGCATCGCGAATGAATTGCACCGCGACGTGGCCAGCGGGCCGGAAGCCAAGCAGATCTACCAGATCGGCACCTTCTACCAGTCGACCGACGAGACGCTGCGGAAGGTGGGCTATTCGCCCAATCGCCAGCCGGGCCAGCGCGGCGTGCCGCGGTGGGAATACGCGTGAGTTCAGTGGAGGGGAGAGTCTGCGTCGTCACGGGGGCGGCGCGCGGGCTCGGGCAGGCGATCGCCGCGGCACTAGGGGCTGCCGGCGGTCGCCTCGCCTTGTGCGACGTGCTGGACGCGGAACTGGCGGCGACGGCGGCGGACCTTCGCGCGCAAGGCATCGCGGTTTACGCCGCGCGCTGCGATGTCAGCGATTCGGCCAGCGTCGATGCCTTCTTCGCGGCGGTGGAACAGGAACTCGGCCCGGTCGAGGTGCTGGTCAACAACGCCGCGCTGGTCCCCGGCGGGCCGGATGACGAGGTGCGGCGCAGCAAGCATTACGCCTATATCACCACGCCAGTGCCACGCACCTCGCTGGGCTTCACCAGCGCGATGAGCGATGCGGAATGGCTGAAATACTGGGGTGTCAACGTCCACGGCACCTTCTTCTGCACGCGTGCCGCGCTGCGCCAGATGGAGCCGCGCGGCTATGGCCGGATCGTCAACGTGGCCTCGGTCGCGGGCCTGTCGATGTACAGCGCGCACAGCCCGCACTACAGCGCCACCAAGGGCGCGGTGGTGGCCTTCACCCGCGCTGTCGCTTCGGAAGTCGCGGGCGCCAACATCTTCGTCAACGCGATTGCCCCGGGCGGCGTCGCGACGCCGATGTTCGAGGATTACCTGGCCCGGCTGGACGAGGAATCGCGCAATCGCATGTTTCAGTTTGTCCCCGCCGGCCGACTGGGTACGATGGCCGAATATGCGGGCCTGGCGGTCTATCTGGCGGGGGACAACCATTACCTTGCCGGGCAGATCATCAGCCCCAACGGGGGGATGTTCTGACGTGGCAGGTGCGGCGATAATCAGCGACGAACCCGGCCCGGACCGCGCCACCGCCTATGGCTGGATCGTGTTTGCGCTCAGTTTCGGGCTGCTGATGTCGGATTACATGGCGCGGCAGGTGCTGAATGCGGTCAACCCGCTACTCAAAGCCGAATGGGCGCTGAGCGATGCAGAACTGGCCAGCCTGTCGAGCGTCGTCTCGCTTGCGGTCGGGCTGCTGACCTTTCCCCTGTCGCTGGCTGCCGACCGGTTAGGGCGGGTGCGCAGCCTGGCGGCGATGGCAGTGCTGTGGAGCGTGGCGACCCTCGCCGGGGCCTGGGCGCAGGGTTATGGCCAGATGCTCGTCGCCCGGCTCTGCGTCGGGGTGGGCGAAGCAGCCTATGGCAGCGTCGGGATCGCGGTAGTGCTGGCGGTGTTTCCGATCCACATGCGCTCCACCCTCGCAAGTGCCTTCCTGGCGGGCACCATGGTCGGACAGGTTCTGGGCGTCGCCGTGGGCGGCCAGGTTGCGGCCACGCATGGCTGGCGCACCGCGTTTGAAGTGATCGGCTATTCCGGGCTGGCGCTGGCGGTGCTCTATTTACTGGTGGTCCGCGAAAGCCGGATCGGCAGTCCTTTGGCGCGGGAACCGATCGTGTGGCGCCGCCTGCTGGGGCAATTGTTCGGCCCTGCCGCGCTGCGGCTGACCTATTTCGGCTCGGGCGTGCAAATGTTCTGCACCGGCACTCTGGCAGTGTGGCTGCCGAGTTATCTCAACCGCTATTATGCCCTGCCGGTGGACCGCGCGGGCAAGGCCACCGCGTTGTTCCTGATGGTTTGCGCGGCGGGAATGGTAACCTGCGGCATCATCAGCGACCGCATGGCCAAGGGAGCGCCCGCGATCAAGCCGCAGCTGGCATCGCTGTTTGCCCTGGGTTCAGCCGCACTGTTTGCTGCAACCTTTTTCAGCCCGCCCGGCCTGCTGCAAATGGCGCTGCTAGCTGCCGCACTGTTCATCGTGGCAGCGGTTGCCGGCATTGCCGGAGCGATGGCTGCCAACATGACCCCGCGCGCGATCCACGGCACGACCATGGCCACGCTGGCGTTGGCCAACAACCTGATCGGGCTGGCGCCTGGGCCGCTGATCGTTGGCTGGCTGGCCGACCATTGGGGGCTCGACACAGCGCTCCGGGTGCTGCCGCTTCCCTGCCTGCTCAGCGCAGCAGCCTTTGCCCTGGCCCGCGCACCCTATGCCGCGCGGGTTACGCCGCGCGCAGTCCCGTAAGCCCCTTGGCCCCGCGATCCTGGGCCGACAGGCCATCGAACACCGCATCGATGATCCGCGCCAGCTTGTCAGTCGTCAGCCGGTGCATCACTTGCTCCATCGCGCCGATGTTGACGTAGCAGTTGACCATCTGGTTGATCAGGCTCAGCGCCTCGTCGATCGACAGGCCGGAAAAATGCCCCTCGGCCATCGCCTCGCCGATGATCACCGACAGGTAGTGATCGCCAAGGTCGACGTAGGAGCGGACCAGATCGAAGTTCTCCTTGCCCAGCTCGACATAGTTGGCGAAGGCCACCGGGTCGTGCTCCCATTCCGTCTTCATCTGCGCGAAGCGGCGGGCGAAGAATTCGTACATCTTGCGGCGCGGCGGCAATTCGCTGGCAACCACGTCCTCCATGATCGCGACCTTGGGCTGGAACCACCGTTCCGCCACGGCGTCGATCAGGGCCTCCTTGCTGTCGAAGTAGCGATAGAGGTTGGCGGGCGACATCTGCGCGCGCGCGGCCAGTTCGGCCACGGTCAGGCTGGTCGAGCCGCGCTCCTCGATCAATCCGATCACCAGATCGATCAACTGTTCCCGTCCGGCTTCGATGTCCGTCTGCGGCCGCGCCATCACGAAATCTCTCCCGCCGAAGTTTTGTGTCGATCAAGATAAACACGCGGCGGCGAATTTCAAGAAACTGTCTTATCGATACAATACGCACCCCTTGCCGCCATGCGCCACTCGGCTAGGAAGACCCGATGAACCAATGCCCCCGCTCTATCGCCCGAATCGTCCCTGCCCTGGTGCTGCTGCCGTTGCTGGCGGCCTGTGCCGGCGGCCCGCGCACCGGCGCTGGCGGGCCTGCCCCGGTGACCGTGGGGGTGATCGGCCTCAACGATTTCCACGGCAGCATCGAAGCGCCGCGCACGGCCGTGATGGTGCCCGATGGCCAGGGCGGCGCCCGCCCCGTTCCGGCCGGCGGCGCGGCGTTCCTCGCCTCAGCGGTGGAAAGTGTGCGCAAGAATTACACCAACTCCGTCACCGTGGCGGCGGGGGACCTGACCGGGGCCTCGCAGATCGCCTCGTCGCTTTTTCTTGATGAACCGGCGATCGGGGTGCTCAACCGCATCGGGCTCGATTTCAATGCGGTCGGCAACCACGAATTCGACCAGGGGACCGAGGAACTGCTGCGCAAGCAGACCGGCGGCTGCGCCCAGCATACCGCGCGCAAGCCCTGCCAGATCGAACGGTTCGAAGGCGCGAAGTTCAAGTACCTCGCGGCCAGCACCGTGCGGGCCGATGGTTCCACCCTGTTCCCCGCCACCGGCATGCGCAGCTTCGGCAAGGGGCGCAGCGCGGTGCAGGTCGGCATTATCGGGCTGACCCTGAAGGACACTTCGAACCTGGTGTCGCCCGACGGGATCAAGGGCCTGACCTTTGGCGACGAGGCAGCGGCGATCAACGCCCAGGTCCCCCGGCTGCGCCAGGCCGGGGCCGATGCGGTGATCGTGCTGATCCACCAGGGCGGCTATACCTCGGGCAATCCCGACCCCAGCAGCTGCGCCAACCTGACCGGCGAGATCAAGCCGATCCTCGACCAGCTGGACCCGGGCGTGGACGTGGTGGTTTCCGGCCACACCCACTGGTCCTATGTCTGCGATTACGGCCAGATCAATCCGGCAAAGCCGATCCTGCTGACCAGCGCCGGGGTTTACGGCCAGCTGATTACCGACATCACGCTGGAAATCGACCCGCGCGCGGGCAAGGTGGTATCAAAGCGCGCCCGCAACGTGGTGGTCCAGGGCGATCCCTATGTCTCGCCGCGCGGGCCGGTGAACAATGCCGCCGATCTGCCGCGCTTCACCGCGCGGCCGGATGTCGCGGCCTATGTCGGCCAGTATACCGAAGCGGCCAAGGCCTATAGCCTGCGCCCCGTGGGCAAGCTGGCCGGTCCGGTCGCGCGCGGGGCCAGCGGGGGCCTGGGCAACCAGGGCGGCTCGCTCGGCAACCTGATCGCCGATGCGCAACTGGCCGCAACGCAGGGCGCAGGCGCGCAGATCGCCTTCATGAACCCGTTCGGCCTGCGCGCCCCGCTCAACCCGGCGGCGGACGGCTCGCTGACCTTTGGCGACATCTATGCCGCCCAGCCGTTCAACAACACGCTGGTCACCCAGACGATGACCGGCGCGGAACTGAAGGCGGTGCTGGAACAGGGCTTCGACGATTACCAGCCCAAGCAGGCGCTCTCGCCCTCGGCGGGGTTCGCCTATCGCTTCGACCTGTCGCGCCCGGTGGGCGACCGGGTGACCGCGATGACGCTGAACGGCCAGCCGATCGATCCGGCGGCCAATTATCGCATCACCACCAACAGCTTCCTGGCGGGCGGCGGCGACAGTTTCAGCCTGTTCAACCGCCAGCGCGACCGGGTAATCGGCCTGTCCGATCTCGACGCGCTGGAAGCCTGGCTCAAGGCGACCCCGCCCCGCCCCGTCCCGGCCGAGGACCGGGCGGGCGCAGGCAAGTAACGCTCAGCCCCGGCGCGGCGGCCAGGGAATGAAGCCCGAGGTGCGCGCGACATATTCGGCATAGCCCCGGCGGCTCTTGGCCAGGCCCTTTTCCAGCAAGGGCTTGCCCGACCAGCGGGTCAGCGTGAAGGTCAGGAACACCGGGCCGATCAGGCTGGCCAGCGCCACGCCCGTGCCGGCTTCGGCCGCAACCAGCCAGATGCCCCACCACACGCAGGTATCGCCGAAATAGTTGGGATGGCGGGTATAGCGCCACAGCCCGGTATCCAGCACCTTGCCCTTGTTCGCGGGATTGGCGCGGAACGCCTTCAACTGCGCATCGCCGACCGTTTCGAACACCATGCCCGTCAGCCACAGCGCCGTGCCTGCCCAGCCTAGCGGGCCCAGCCCGGCGGCTGCGCCGCTGGCGAGGACGCCAAGCTGCGCGGGCAGGCAGGTCAGGAACAGTAGCACCGCCTGCGGACCGAACACCAGCTTGAACGCGGCGCTGCCATAGCGCCCCTGCTCCTTCGCCTTGCCCAGGATGCGGGCATAGCGCGGATCCTCGCCGTGGGCGCGCCAGCGGGTGTACAGGTGCAGCGCCAGCCGCAGCCCCCACAGCGCGGTCATGCCCAGCAGCAGCGTAGCGCGCTGGCCGGGCTCGGCCAGTTGCAGCCAGCTGGACGCAGCCATGACCACCATGCCGGCGCCCCATACCGCATCGATGAACGACACGTCGCGGATCCGCGCCGCGACCCAGCACAGCGCCAGCATCATGCCGACATCCACCGCGGCATTGACCAGCAGGGCTTCAAGCATCGGCTTCTCCTTCACGCGGCACGTTGGCTTCGATCCCGTCGTTGCGGGGATGGCCCGGCAGGACCGAGCGATAGAACGCCGCGATCCGCGCCATGTCGGCCCGGAAATCGCCGCTGGGCATCAGCGCCGGGCCGATCCCGCCGCGCATCGTGGCATGGTTGACCCAGGCCGGCACGATCGGCACGCCCGCCCCCAGCGCGATGTGGTAGAAGCCCGATCGCCAGCCCTTGGTCGCGCTGCGCGTCCCTTCGGGCGCGATCACCAGCGCCAGCCGGGTGCGCCGCTTGAACTCGGCCACCAGTCCCTCGACATAGTTGCCGCCGGTGCTGCGGTTGACCGGCACCCCGCCCATGTCGAACATGAAGCGCGTCAGCGGCCATTTGAACAGCGCATGCTTGCCCATGAAGGCCGGTTCGATGCCCAGCTGATGCGTGGCCCCCAGGAAGAACACGAAGTCCCAGTTGCTGGTGTGCGGCGCGCCCAGGATCACGCAGCGCGGGGGGATGAAATCCTCGCCCTCCAGCCGCCAGCCCTTCCAGCGATAGAGCCACAGGAGAAGGCCCTTGACCAGGCGCGACAGCAGCGTCGGTGGCCGTTCAGCCGCATCGCCTTCCATGCATTCTCCCCGATTGTACGCCCCAGACTAGCAGCATCGCCGCCTGGCGGAATAGCTACATTCTGAACACGCCGAACTGTGGCTTTTGGGGAATCGGCGCCTCGAGGCTGGCGGCGAGCGCGAGGCCCAGCACGTCGCGGGTCTGGGCAGGATCGATCACCCCGTCATCCCACAGCCGCGCGGTGGCGTGATAGGGGTTGCCTTCGTCCTCGTACTTCGCCCGGATCGGGGCCTTGAACGCCTCGGCTTCCTCCGGCGTCCATTTTTCCGCATCCCGGTGGACCGTCGCCAGCACGCTGGCCGCCTGTTCGCCGCCCATCACGCTGATCCGGCTGTTGGGCCAGGAAAACAGGAAGCGCGGGCTGTAGGCGCGGCCGCACATGCCATAGTTGCCCGCGCCAAAGCTGCCGCCGATCAGCACGGTCAGCTTGGGCACTGTCGCCGTGGCCACCGCAGTCACCAGCTTGGCCCCGTGCTTGGCGATGCCTTCCGCCTCATACTTGCCGCCGACCATGAAGCCGGAAATGTTCTGCAGGAACAGCAGCGGCACCTTGCGCTGGCAGGCCAGCTCGATGAAATGCGCGCCCTTGACCGCGCTTTCGCTGAACAGCACCCCGTTGTTGGCCAGGATCGCCACCGGCATCCCCCAGATATGGGCAAAGCCGCAGACCAGCGAAGCGCCGTAATGCGCCTTGAACTCGTGGAACTGGCTGCCATCGACGATCCGGGCAATCACCTCGTGCACGTCATAGGGCGCGCGCACGTCGTCGGGGATCACGCTGTAAATTTCTTCGGGCGGATAGAGCGGCGCGCGCGGTTCCAGCACGGTCAAGTCGTGGCGGTGCGCCGGGCCAAGATGGCTGACGATGTCGCGCACGATCGACAATGCGTGCAGGTCGTTCTCCGCCAGGTGGTCGACCACGCCCGACTTGCGGGCGTGCAGGTCGCCCCCGCCCAGGTCCTCGGCGCTGATTTCCTCGCCGGTCGCGGCCTTGACCAGCGGCGGCCCGGCCAGAAAGATCGTGCCCTGTTCGCGCACGATCACCGTTTCGTCCGACATGGCCGGGACATAGGCCCCGCCAGCGGTGCAGCTGCCCATCACGCAGGCGATCTGGGGAATGCCCTTGGCGCTCATCTGCGCCTGGTTGAAGAAGATCCGGCCAAAGTGGTCGCGGTCGGGGAACACCTCGCTCTGGTGCGGCAGGTTCGCCCCGCCGCTGTCGACCAGGTAGATGCACGGCAGGTGGTTCGCCTCGGCAATCTCCTGCGCGCGCAGGTGCTTCTTGACGGTCATCGGGTAATAGGTCCCGCCCTTCACCGTCGCGTCGTTGGCCACGATCATGCACATCCGGCCCGAAACGCGGCCGATGGCAGTGATGATCCCGGCGCCGGGAATTTCGCCGCCATAGATGTCGCAGGCGGCCAGCTGCCCCAGTTCGAGCAGCGGCGCGCCGGGATCGAGCAGCCGTTCCACCCGTTCGCGCGGCAGCAGCTTGCCTCGCGCGGTGTGGCGCGTCCGGCTGCGCTCGTCCCCGCCCAGCGCGGCCTCGGCCACGCGGGCGCGCAGTTCATCGGCCAGCGCGCGGTTGTGCGCGGCGCGGGCCTGGGCCTGCGGATCGTCGGGATTGAGGCTCGTGGGCAGGACGGGCGCGCTCATTTCGGTCCCTTCAGGTGCTTGGCGAAGAACGGCAGGACCTTCGACCCGAAGCGTTCCTTGATCCTGTTGCCATGGTCGCCAACGTACATCTCCCAGTCGTGCGGCACGCCCAGCTTGGTCAGGTGCGCGTGGATCAGCTCGTCATCGGGGCGGACGAAATCTGTGTCGCCGGTGTCAATCGCGATCCCCGCCATCGACTTGAGCGCCGGGACATATTGCGCCGCCATCGCCGCCGGGCTGTTGGCCGCCCACTGCGCCAGCACGAAGTTATCGGCCTTGCCGTCCTTCGTGCCAAGATCGGCAAAGAACGGGGCCTTGCCCGGATTGGGCGACCAGGCCGCTGCCACGGCGAAATTGCCGCGCGACATCCAGTCGAGCGCGAGCGCCTGCTCAACGCTCATCGTATCGAACTTCGGATCGATCAGGCTGGCCGGGCGCGGGATCTGGCAGCACGGGTTCATCGCATAGAGCGCGCCGAACAGCTGCGGATACTTCATCCCCAGCCGCAGGGTGCCGTAGCCGCCCATCGAATGCCCCACCAGCCCGCGCGCCTCGCGCCGGGGCACGCTGCGGTAATGGCCATCGATCCAGCCGATCAGGTCGCGGACGATGAAGCCTTCGAAATCGCCGATCGTGGGCGAGCTGGAATACATCGAGCCGCCCCACTTGGTCATGCTGTCGGGCACGACCACGATCATTTCCTGCGGCCCCTTGCCCATGGCCTTCAGGTCATCGTCGAACGCGATCCGGCCCATGTAGGTATCGGCGGTGGAATTGAACCCGTGGAGGAAATAGACCACCGGAAAGCGCCGCTGCTTGGCCGTGTCATAGCTGGGCGGCAGGATCACGTAGACCGTGCGGTCCGGCGAATTGCCTTCGAGGTTGCCTGCGACCGAGGGCGAATGGACGGTGATCTTTTCCACCCGCGCCAGGGCGGGCATGGCGATCAGGGCGCAAAGCGCGGCAAGCAGGGCCAGAATGCGGCGCATCAGTTCGCTCCGATCAATTCGCGGCCGATCAGCATCCGCCGGATTTCGTTGGTGCCCGCGCCGATATCCAGCAGCTTGGCATCGCGCAGGAAGCGTTCGACCGGCCAGTCCTTGGTATAGCCCGCCCCGCCCAGCGCCTGCACCGCCTCGCCCGCGGCGCGGAAGGCGTTTTCGCTCGCCAGCAGGATCGCGCCGGCCGCATCGAACCGGGTGGTCTGCCCGGCATCACAGGCCTTGGCCACGGCATAGACATAGGCCCGTGCCGATTGCATCGCGACATACATGTCAGCCACCTTAGCCTGCATCAGCTGGAAGGTGCCGATCGGTTTGCCGAACTGCTTGCGTTCGCGAACATAGGGGATGACCACGTCCAGGCAGGCCTGGATGATCCCGATCTGCATGCCCGCCAGCACCACGCGTTCATAGTCCAGCCCGCTCATTAGCACGCCGACCCCGCCGTGGACGGGGCCCATCACGTTTTCATCCGGCACGAAGCAATCGTCGAACACCAGTTCGGCAGTCGGGCTGCCGCGCAGGCCCATCTTGTCGATCTTCTGGCCGATGCCGAAACCCGGCATGTCCTTTTCGATCAGGAAGGCGGTGATCCCCCGGCTACCCGCTTCGGGCGCAGTCTTGCCATAGACCACCAGGGTATCGGCACAGGTGCCGTTGGTGATCCAGAACTTGGTGCCGTTCAGCCGCCAGCCGCCCGCCACCTGGTCGCAGCGCAGCTTCATCGAGACGACGTCCGAACCCGCCCCCGCTTCCGACATCGCCAGGCTGCCGACATGTTCGCCGCTGATCAGCTTCGGCAGGTACTTCGCCTTCTGCTCGTCATTGCCCCAGCGGCGGATCTGGTTGACGCACAGGTTGCTGTGCGCGCCATAAGACAGGCCGACCGCGCCCGATGCCCGGCTGACTTCCTCGACCGCGATGACGTGATCGAGATAGCCCAGGCCCAGCCCGCCCCATTCTTCCTCAACCGTGATGCCGTGCAGCCCCAGCGCGCCCATCGGCTCCCACAGCTCGCGCGGGAAGCGGTCGTTGCGGTCGATCTCGGCCGCCAGCGGCATGATCTGTTCATCGGCAAAGCGGCCCGCCGCCTCGCGGATCATCCGGGCGCTTTCGGTCAGGCCAAAGTCGAACTCGGGGGTGGCGCGCATGGAAACTCCTCTCAGGCCGAAGGCATAGCAAGGCCGAACGCGCGCGCAAAGAAGTTACAGCGGAAAGTAACTTTCAGCCGTGGAAACCGGCTCCGCCCGGCCAGCCGGGGGCAGCCAGGCCCATCACCTTGAACAGTACGCCCATCTGCCCTTCGCCGATCAGGCGTTCCTTGGCGCTGTCGATCGCGGCGGCGTGCTGGGGGGCGACCTGGGCCAGCGCCTCGGCGCGCGCCTCGATCCCCAGTTCGCGCAGCCAGCGGCCCTGCGGCACAGTGCCCAGCCAGCGCACCCCGCGCGACTGGGCGATCTGCGCCAGCGTGGCGAAATCGACATGGGCGGTCAGGTCCGCCTCGCCCGGCCCGACGAAAGGATCGACTTTCAGGTGCGCGCGCACCGCCTGCAGGGTGGAGCCATCGCGCAGCTGATCGTGGCCGTAATCGATGAACAACGCCGCCCCGCCCTGTTCGATCAGGCGGCCCGCCACTTCATAGACCGCGGCGGCCGCGCCGGGGCAGGTCTCGATGATCGTCCCCTCGGGGGCATTGCGGCGCGCCTCGGGCACGGCGGCGTCCATCGGCTGGGTTCCGGCCACGCAGACGAAGCCTTCGCCTTCCGGCATGACCATGCGTTCGCGCCAGCCATCGGGCGTCTTGACCAGCTGCCGCACCGGCAGGGCATCAAGAAACTCGTTCGCTACGACCAGCACCGGGCCATAGGGCGGCACGCTCGACAGGTCGTGATGCCACTGCGCGCCCGGCATGGTTTCGAGCTGGATGTCTTTCAGCGCGGTCGATGTTTCGACGAAGTGGATCTGCGGCTCCAGCCCGTAACGCTTCGCCACCCGCAGCGCATCGCGCGCCAGCGTCCCGCGCCCCGGCCCGAGTTCGACGTAGTGGACCGGCACCTCGCGCCCGGCGTTGACCCACATGTCGGTCAGCCACAGGCCGATCAACTCGCCGAACATCTGGCTGATTTCGGGCGCGGTGATGAAATCGCCCGCCCCGCCCAGCGGATCGCGCGAGGAATAGTAGCGGGCGTTCGCCTCGCCCATGTAGTGCATCAGGCTGATCGGCCCGGTGTTGGCGATCAGACGGCGGAAGATGTCCGCCAGCGGTTCACGCCCTTCGCCCTCGGTCATTGCGGGGTCTTGGCGGCGCTGCCCAGCGGCGGCTTGATCAGGCTTCGCACCACGAAGAACAGCCCGACCAGCGCCAGCGGAATGGTCAGCCACTGGCCCATCGACAGGCCGGTGGTCCGCGCGAATTCCGACAGCTGCGCATCGGGTTCGCGGAAGTATTCCACCGTGAAGCGGCCCGCCGCGATGCCCAGCGCAAACACGCCGACCAGCAGGCCCGGCCGCCAGCGCGCACGGGTGCGCCAGAACAGGTATAGCATCACCAGGATCAGCAGGAGCCCTTCGATCCCAGCTTCGTACAGCTGGCTGGGATGGCGCGGCAGGGTGCCCGGCGCATCGGGAAAGACCATTGCCCAGGGCACGTTCGGTCCAGCCACGCGGCCCCACAGTTCGCCATTGATGAAGTTGGCCAGCCGCCCGAACAGCATGCCGAACGGCACACAAGTGGCGATGTAATCGCACACCCGCAGGAACGACAGACCGCCGCGCCACGATACCCAGGTGATCGCCAGCAGCACCCCCAGGATCCCGCCGTGGAAGCTCATTCCGCCTTCCCACAGCTTGATCAGTTCGCCGGGGTGCTTGATCAGGTAGAAATCGGGCGAATAGAACAGGGCATAGCCCAGCCGCCCGCCCAGGATGATCCCCAGCGTGCAGTAGAAGAACAGGTCATCGGCATGGCGCTGCGCCAGCGGTGATCCGGGCGCCTTCATCATTCGCGTCAGGTGCCAGTAACCCAGCACGATCCCCGCCAGATAGGCCAGGCTGTACCAGCGCAATTCGAACCCGCCGATCTGGAACAGGTAGGGCTTCAGCCCCAGGTCCTGCCAATAGATCGGAGCCTGCGCCGCTGCGGCGGCAAGCGATAGTGACAGCAACGATCCGAACTCCTAAATGGGCACGCACAGGGCGCCGCGGACTTGTTCGCTGCGCCTTCTGGCACAGACAAGGCCGGGTGACAAACCGGCACCGGGCGCGAAAAGGGGCGTGTCCGCAAGCAATTGGGGAAAAGGAATCCTGATGCGGACTGAATTGGACTTGGCAATGGACCAGGCGGTCGCGGCACTGACCGCGCCTGGCGGAATGCTCGAAACCGTGCCGTTCGAACGCTATGGTCGGCAGCTGCCGATGATCAAGGCGGCCCCGGCCACCCTGGTCGATTACATCAATCATTACTGCGAGCAGCACGGCGATACGCCGTTCCTGGTCGACGGGCCGATCCGCCTGTCGTTCCGCGAAGTGCAGGCCGCGGCGCGCGTGGTCGCGGGCGGGCTGGTGGCCGGACACGGGGTGCAGAAGGGCGACCGCGTGGGGATTGCCGCGCGCAATTCGGCCAACTGGATCATCGCCTATATCGCGGTGCTGATGGCGGGCGGCTGCGCCACCTTGCTCAATGGCTGGTGGACCGGCGAGGAACTGGCCGGCGGGATCGAGCTGGCCGGGTGCAAGCTGGTGCTGGCCGATGCCCAGCGCGCCCAGCGGCTCGATGGCTTCGAGCACCCGGCGCGGCTGGTGCTGTTCAGCCACGATTGCGACTGGCGCGAAGGGCTGGCCGCACTGCTGGCCCAGGGCGGCGGGGCCGACACCCCCCTGCCCCAGCTGACCGGCGATGACCTCGCCACGCTGCTCTACACCTCGGGCTCGACCGGCCAGTCGAAAGGCGCGGTCAGCGATCACCGCGGCGTGGTCCAGGGCACTTTCAGCTATGTCGCCCAGACCCTGACCGTGCTGACCGTGCTGACCCAGCGCGGCGAAGCGCCCACCATGCAGCCGTGTAGCCTGGTCAACGTGCCGCTGTTCCACGTAACCGCCGAAGTGCCGCTGTTCCTGCAAAGCTTCGCGATCGGACGTAAACTCGTCCTGATGCCCAAGTGGGACGCGGAAGAAGCGATGCGCCTGATCGAGGCGGAAAAGGTCACCTATTTCGTCGGCGTACCGCTGATGAGCTTCGAGATCGCCACCCACCCGAACCGCGCCAAGTACGACCTGACCAGCTGCACCAGCTTTGCCGGCGGCGGCGCGCCGCGCCCGGTGGATCACGTGCGGCGGATCAAGGACGCGCTGCCCCACGCCTTCCCGCTGCTCGGCTATGGCCTCACTGAAACCAACGGCGCGGGCTGCGGCAACCTCAACGAGAATTACCTGGCCAAGCCCGGCTCCACCGGCACGGCCACCAAGCCGCTCATGGAACTGGGCATCCTCGACGATGCCGGCGCGGTCCTGCCCGCCGGGCAAGTGGGCGAAGTGGCGTTCCGCTCGGTCGTCAATTTCCTTGGCTACTGGGAAAACCCGGAAGCGACGGCGGCCGCGATCACCCCGGACGGCTGGTTCCGCACCGGCGACCTCGGCTATGTGGACGAGGACGAGTACCTGTTCATCGTCGACCGCAAGAAGGACATCATCATACGCGGCGGCGAGAACATTTCCTGTATCGAGGTCGAAGAAGCGATCTATGCCCACCCCGACGTGGCCGAAGCCAGTGTGTTCGGCATGCCGGATGAAAAGTTCGGCGAACTGCCGACCGGGGTCTACCTGGTGAAGGAGGGCCGCACGCTGTCCGAAGCCGCACTGCAGGAATTCCTCAAGCTGCACATCGCCGCGTTCAAGGTGCCGGTGCGGCTGTGGCAGGAACAGGAAAACCTGCCCCGCCTCGGCACCGAAAAGGTTGACAAGCGCACCCTGAAAGCCCGTTACCTGCCGCTGTGGCAAAGCGAGCAGACGAAGTAACCCCCGGCGCCAGCCGGATCCCCAACCAGCGCGCGATCGTCGATCGGCGCGCGCTGGCCGATGCGGTGTGGCAGGCGGTGCAGGACAAGGGCGCGCAGGCCTGCCGCCCGCAGGTGGTCGACCTGCTGCGCAAGGCGCTCGCCGCCGGGCGCGCAGAGATCGCCCGGCGCCTTGCTGAACGCCCCAGCAAGGGCAACGAATGCGCCGCCGCCCAGGCTTTCCTGATCGACCAGCTGGTGCGCGTGATCCACGATCACGTCACCGGCGTGGTCTATCGCGCCAGCAACCGTTCAGCCGGGGAACGGCTGACGATCATGGCGGTGGGCGGCTATGGCCGGGGCGAAATGGCGCCCCATTCAGACGTCGACATCGCCTTCCTCACCCCGATCAAGCAGACCGCCTGGTGCGAACAGGTGATCGAGGCGATGCTCTATTTCCTGTGGGACCTGGGGCTCAAGGTCGGCCATTCCAGCCGTTCGCTCGACGACATGGTGCGCATGGCGAAAAGCGACCTGACGATCCGCACCGCGCTGCTCGAAGGGCGCTATGTCTGGGGCGACCAGGCCCTGTTCGACGAGGCGCAGGCCCGGTTCTTCGCCGAAGTGGTGGCCGGCACCGAGCGGCAGTTTGTTGCCGAGAAGCTGGCCGAACGAAACGAGCGGCACAAGCGGCTGGGCGACAGTCGCTATGTCGTCGAACCCAACGTGAAAGAGGGCAAGGGCGGCCTGCGCGACCTGCACACGCTCTACTGGATCGGCAAGTACATCCACAAGGTGCGCGACCCCAGCGAGCTGGTCGACGTCGGGCTGCTCACCCCGCAGGAATACCGCTCGTTCCGCCGGGCGGAGGATTTCTTCTGGGCGGTGCGCTGCCACCTCCACACCATCACCCGCCGCGCCGAGGACCGGCTGACCTTCGACCTCCAGCGCGAGGTCGCGGCGCGGATGCAGTTTGCCGACCGCCCGGGCAAAAGCGCGGTCGAACGCTTCATGCAGTACTTCTTCCTGCAGGCGAAGCGCGTCGGCCACCTGACCGGGCTGTTCCTCGCCCAGCTGGATGAACAGTCGGCAAAAAAGCAGCCGCGCGGACTGCTGGCAGGGTTCCGCGCGCGGCGGCGGATGCTCAAGGGCTATGTCGTCTATGGCGGCAAGATCAACGTGCCGGGCGATACCTGGTTTGCCGAAGACCCGGTGCGGCTGGTCGAACTGTTTACCCTCGCCGATGCCGAGCGGCTCGACATCCACCCCGAGGCGATGCGCCTGGCGGTGCGCGATGCGCGGCTGGTTGACAGCGTGCGCAATGATCCGCGCGCCAACGCGCTGTTCATGGACCTGCTGACCAGCCGCAACGATCCCGAAAGCGCGCTGCGCTGGTTCAACGAAACCGGGGTGTTCGGGCGGTTCATGCCCGATTTCGGCCGGGTCAACGCGCAGATGCAGTTCGACATGTATCACCACTATACGGTGGACGAACACACCATCCGCGCGATCGGGCTGATGGCGCAGATCGAACGCGGCGAGATGAAGACCGATCATCCGCTGGCCACCGCGATCATCCACAAGGTGCTCAATCGCCGCGCGCTCTACGTCTCGATCCTGATGCACGACATCGCCAAGGGACGGCGCGGCGATCATTCGGTGCTGGGCGCGGATGTCGCGCGCAAGCTTGGCCCGCGCCTCGGCCTGACGCCGGATGAGACCGAGTTGGTCGCCTGGCTGGTGCGCCAGCACCTGCTGATGAGCGCGGTCGCCTTCAAGCGCGATCTGGCGGACTTCAAGACGATCACCGATTTCGTCGCTCAGGTGCAGTCGGTCGAACGCCTGCGGCTGCTCGCCATGCTGACCATCGTCGATATTCGCGCGGTCGGCCCTGGCGTGTGGAACAGCTGGAAACGCCAGCTGATCCACGAATTGTACGAAGCGGCGGAAGAGCGCCTGCGCCTCGGCCACGTCCAGCATGGCCGCGCCGAACGGGTCAAGGCCAAGCAGGCCCGCGTGGCCGAACGGCTGGGCCAGCAGCAGACGCTGGTCGAACGGCATGCCAAGCAGTTCAACGATGCCTACTGGATCGCCGAACCGGACGACATCATCGCGATGAACCTGATCCAGCTCGACGCGGCCAAGGGCCAGGCGCTGGACGTTCACACCGAATACTATGCCGCGCGCGGGGCCACGCTGGTCACCGTGATCGCGGCGGACCACCCGGGGCTGTTCTATCGCATTGCCGGGGGCATCCACCTGGCCGGCGGGAACATCATCGACGCGCGCATCCACACCGCGCGCAACGGCATGGCAGTGGACAATTTCCTGGTCCAGGACCCGCTTGGCCGGCCGTTCTCGGAAGACAGCCAGCTCGCCCGGATCAAGACGATGATCGCGGACGCGCTGGCCAACCGGGTCAAACTGGTGCCGCAGCTGGCCGCCCGCCCGCTGTCGCGCCCGCGCGCCGATGCCTTCGAAGTGCGCCCGCAGGTCGAATTCGACAATGCCGCGTCAAACCGTTTCACCGTGATCGAAGTCAACGCGCGGGATCGCCCGGCCCTGCTCAACCGGCTGGCCCGCGCACTGTTCGAAGCCAAGCTGATGGTTCATTCCGCCCACATCGCCACCTATGGCGAACGCGCAGTCGATACGTTCTACGTTACCGACCTGCTGGGCGAAAAGGTCGATGCCGCGCCGCGCTTGAAGACGGTGGAGAAGAAGCTGCTGGAAGCCGCCGACGAACAGACGGTCGAAGTCGCAGCTTGAACTGTCAGGCGCGGGAAGGCCCGGTGGCCCTCCCGCGCCGCACAATTCTTAACCGATCAGCGCTTCGGCGATCTGGACCGCGTTAAGCGCCGCGCCCTTGCGCAGGTTGTCGCCCACCACGAACAGCGCCAGGCCATTCTCGGCCGAATGATCGACGCGGACACGGCCGACATAGACCGGGTCCTGGCCGGTAGCTTCCAGCGGGTTGGGCACGTCGCAGACCACCACGCCCGGCGCGGCGCGCAGCAGTTCCAGCGCGCGTTCGGCGCTGATCGGGCGTTCGAAAGCCACGTTGACCGACACCGAATGCCCGGTGAACACCGGCACGCGCACGCAGGTGGCCGAAACCGGCAGGCCCGGGATTTCCAGTATCTTGCGGCTTTCGTCGCGCAGCTTCAGTTCTTCCTCGGTGTAGCCGTCTTCGCCCAGCACATAGTTCAGCGGCACCACGTTGTGCGCCATCGGCACGGCCCACTTTTCAGCTTCAGGCAGCAGGTCCTGATGCCCGCCTTCGGCCAGCAGCCGGGCCTGGTCACCGACATGGGCCAGCTGGCGGGCCAGCACGTCGATCCCTTCCAGCCCCGCGCCCGACACCGCCTGATAGGTGCTGGCGACCAGGCGGGTCAGCCCGGCCTCGTCATGCAGCGGCTTCAGCGCCGGCATCACCGCCATGGTGGTGCAGTTGGGGTTGGCGACGATCCCCTTGGGCAGGTCCGCGAGCGCATGCGGGTTCACTTCGGCGACGACCAGCGGCACTTCGGGATCCGAGCGGTAGGCCGAGCTATTGTCGATCACGATTGCCCCGGCGGCGGCAACCTTGGGCGCCAGCGCCTTCGAGGTCGAGCCGCCGGCCGAGAACAGCACCACATCCAGCCCGCTGTAATCGGCAGTGGCCGCATCCTCGATCGTCACGCCGTCGACCACCTTGCCGGCCGAGCGGGCCGAGGCGAACAGGCGCAGCGTCTGGATCGGGAAATTCCGTTCCTTCAGGATCTCGCGCATGGTCGAACCGACCACGCCGGTGGCGCCGACGATCCCGACATTCAGCTTCTGTCCGGCAGGAAAACGATGAACCATGATTGCTACTCCTTCATTCGTGGAGAGCAGTGCGGGTTCGCTTGTTCCGGTATGGAGTGCCCCGCCTGCTCGTGCGGGGCGGGTTGTCCGGTGTGCCTCAGGCCAGGCGCGCACCAACAACCGTCCCGCGCCGTGCGGTCGGTTTGCTGGTAATAATCTTGGTCTGGGCAGCGAACATGGGGCGGCCCCTAGCCATGCTGCAGCGCAATGTAAAGCGCCGATCACCCCATGTCCGGGAAATAATTGATCAGGCCGCCCCCTGCGCGGCGAACTGATCGAAGGCTTCCACCGCCTGCGCGGCATACATCAGGCTGGGTCCAGCCCCCATATAGATCGCCAGGCCCATCGTCTCCATGATCTCCTCGCGCGTGGCGCCGTGCTGCAGGGCGGCCTTGGCGTGGAAGGCGATGCAGCCATCGCAGCGGATCGCGACCGCAATGGCCATGGTCATCAGCTCCTTGGTCTTGGTGTCGAGCGCGCCGGTCGCCGTGGCCGCGCTGGCCATGGCCGAGAAATTCTTCATCACATCGGGCGCACCCAGGCGCACCTGCTTGATCGCAGCCGACAGTTCGCTCGCCATGGCGGGCCAGTCCTTGTGCATGATCGTCCTTCCTTCAATCAATGTTGCGCGCAATCGCCCGCGCCAGCCACCATGACAGCGGGAACGACGCGATCACCGCACCGCCCGCCGCCAGCGCCACCGGCTTCCAGCCGGGCAGCCCGGCGATCAGCACTCCGGCCACGGCCACCCCGACCAGTCCGGTCAGCAGCACCGCGTGAATCACCATGGTGAGTTTGAACATCGGCAGCCTCCGGGCGCTATATGCGCCATATCTAATAAAATGATGCCGCGATCCTTGACACCGATCAAGCCGCGCCCATTTCGAAAGAAGAGGCATTCAAGGAAGCCATTGCCATGACCACCCAGCCCGATCCCGTCCTGGCGATCTGCCCGCACTGCGGCGCGGCCAACCGCGTCCCCGCCGCCCGGCTGGGCGCGAACCCCACCTGCGGCAAGTGCCACAAGGGCCTGTTCACGGCTGCGCCGCTGGCAGTGGATCAAGCGGGCTTCGACCGCCATGTCACCAAGGGCACCTTGCCCGTGCTGGTCGATTTCTGGGCGGAATGGTGCGGCCCGTGCAAGGCGATGGCCCCGGCCTATGCCCAGGCAGCCAAGGTGCTGGAGCCGCAGCTGCGCCTGCTGAAAGTCGATACCGAAGCCGAGCCAATGCTGTCGCAGCGTTACCAGATCCGCTCGATCCCGACGCTGATGCTGCTGTCCGGCGGACGCGAGCTGGCGCGCACATCAGGGGCCATGCCGGTGGAGCAGATCGTGCGCTGGGTGCGCCAGAACCAAGCGTAAGCCGCACTCTCAGATCGTCATTGCGAGCGTAGCGAAGCAATCCAGGGCGGTTTGCGCTTCCCTGGATTGCTTCGCTACGCTCGCAATGACGGTGGAACCAGGATCAGCCAGCCGCGCGCAATCGTTCCAGCGCCGCATCGCGCCCGATCAGCGGCAGCAGCGCGGCCATGTCGGGGCCGTGGTCCATGCCGGTCAGCGCGCGGCGCAGCGGCAGGAACAGCGCCTTGCCTTTGCGGCCGGTGGCTTCCTTGAGCGCGCCGGTCAGCGCGGCCCAATCCGCGCCGGTGCTGGCCAGCGCTTCGGCAGCGGCGGCCAGATAGGCCCGGTCTTCGTCTTCCAGTGCGGGCACGGCAATCGGCCCGGTAATCACCCGCCACCAGTCCGCCGCCTCGCCAATGTGCTCCAGGTTCGGGCGGATCGCCTCCCACGCCGCCTCGCCCATGCCTTCGGGCAACAGGTGCGATACGCGGGCGAAGGGCAGGCGGTGGACGATCCCCGCGTTGACCCGGTGCAGTTCCGCCTCGTCGAACCGGGCGGGTGCGCGGCCGAAGTGGGCCAGGTTGAAGCTGGCCGCCAGCGCCGCCGCATCGAGCGCCGGATCGACCGGATCGGAGGTCCCCAGCCGAGCCAGCAGCGCGACCAGCGCTTCCGGCTCGATGCCTGCTTCGCGCAGCTCGGCCACGCCCAGCGAGCCGAGCCGCTTCGACAGCTTGCCCTCGCTCCCGGTCAGCAGTGCTTCGTGCGCAAAACGCGGCGGCGCGGCGCCAAGCGCTTCGAACATCTGCACCTGCGCGGCAGTGTTCGACACGTGATCCTCGCCCCGCAGCACATCGGTGATGCCCATGGCAATGTCGTCGATCACCGATGGCAACAGGTATAGCCACGAGCCATCGGCACGGCGCACCACCGGGTCGCTCATCTTGGCGGGGTCGAAATGCTGGGCGCCCCGGATGCCGTCCTGCCATTCGATCGGCTGGTCCCGGTCGAGCAGGAAGCGCCAGTGCGGCGCTTCGCCCGCCGCTGCCTTCGCCGCGTGGTCCGCCTCGCCCAGCGCCAGCGCGGCACGGTCGTAGATCGGCGGCAGGCCGCGCCCAAGCAGCACCTTGCGCTTCAGCTCCAGTTCCTGCGCGGTTTCGTAGCAGCGATAGACGCGGCCCGCGGCGACCAGCCGCTGGAATTCGCGCTCGTACAAGTCGAACCGTGCGGACTGGCGCTCCTCTCCGTCCGTCACCAGCCCCAGCCAGGCAAGATCCGCGCGGATCGCTGCGACATAGTCCTCGCGGCTGCGCTGCGCGTCGGTATCGTCGATCCGCAGCAGGAAACGCCCGCCGGCCTGTTTCGCCAGCAACCAGTTGTGCAGCGCGGTGCGGATATTGCCGACATGCAGGTGCCCGGTGGGCGAAGGCGCGAAACGGGTGGTGACGGTCATGGTCGCTGCCCTACCCGCGCGCCGCCATGGCCGCAATATGCCTTGCCTTGGCCGTGCGCCGCGCTAGCCTGACCGGCATGAGCAACAGTGACCAGTTCGAAAGCGCCTTTGCCAAGGCCAATCTCGCCGGGGCCGTGGGCCTGATCGTCGACCGCGACGGGGTGCGTTATGCCCGCGCCCTGGGGGTAAAGGAGGCCGGCGGCGATGCGCCGATGGCCGAGGATACGCTGTTCCAGATCGCCTCGATGACCAAGGCGCTGGTTTCGGCCGGGGCGCTGCAGCTGGTCGAACAGGGCAAGCTGGAGCTGGATGCCGACATCGGCGCACTGCTGCCGGAACTGGCCAATCCGCAGGTGCTGACCGGGTTCGACGATGCCGGCCAGCCGCAGCTGCGCCCGGCCAAGCGCGCGGTGACCCTGCGCCACCTGCTGACCCACACCGCGGGGCTCGGCTATTTCTTCATCCACCCTGAAGTGCTGCGCTATTTCAGCGCCACGGGCATGCCGGTGCCGGGCACCCGCGCCTCGGTCACCATGCCGCTGATGTTCGATCCGGGCGAACGCTGGGAATATTCGGTGGCGACCGACTGGGTCGGCCTCGCGATCGAGGCGGCGACGGGCGAACGACTGAACGATTACCTGACCGCCAACCTGTTCGCCCCACTGGGGATGAACGACACCGCCTTCCGTGCGGAACTGCCCGCCGATGCGGCGCGGGTCCATGCGCGCGGCAAGGACGGCACGCTGAACCCGGTGCCGATCTACCTCGGCGGCGGGGAATTCGATGGCGGCGGCGGCGGCATCACCTCGACCGCGCCGGACTATGCTCGCTTCGTGCGGATGGTGCTGAACCAGGGCGAACTCGACGGCGCGCGGGTGCTTTCGCCTGCCAGCATCGCCGAAATGTCGCGCAACCAGATCGGCGCGGTCCGGGCCGGCTACATGGGCAGCGCCATGCCCGATTTCGCCCCGCCCTATGATGCCTTCCCTGATCAGCACACCGGGTGGAGCCTGGGCTTCCTGGTCAACCCCGAACAGGGCCCCAACGGCCGCGCGCCGGGCAGCCTGCACTGGGCCGGGATCTTCAATTCCTATTACTGGATCGACCCGACCACTGGCGTGGGCGGCGTGTTCATGAGCCAGCTGCAACCCTTCGGCGATCCCGGCGCGCTCGATTGCTTCGGCGCGCTGGAGCGGATGGCCTACGTTTGAACCCGGGCTGATGGCGCGTCCGGCCGATCCCGCCCTGGATGAGCTATTGATCCGTCCCGAAGCGTGACCGCGCGCGATTACCGCCCAGGCCCAGCAGTTCCGCCAGCGAACCGCGATTGCGCCACACCAGCACGCCGGCCGCGCAGAACAGGGCCAGGGTAGCCCCTGCGGAAGACCATTGCAGGATCCGGCCCACTTGCGGCAAGGCGGCCTTGCTGCCCAGGAAGTCTCCGATCCGGTTCAAACCATCGGCCAGCACCAGCAGGCCTAGCACGAAGACGACCCCTGCCACCCTGCGGTCGCGTTCGCGCACGCGCCGCCCCTCGAGGTCCTGGGCATGGTCTTCCAGGCTGGCCAAAGCCAGGTCGAGCGCCGCCTCCTTGCGCTGGACGCCGCGCAGCTTTTCCAGCTCGGCAAAGACATCGCGTTCGGTATCGTAGCGGAACACGTTGATGTAGCGGTGCTGTTCGTAATTGCGGTAACGGGCAATCTTGAGCGCGTTGATGGCCGTGCCGACATCACCCAGGTCATCCTGGGGGTTGCGGCCGCACAGATGCTCGTCGATCCGGGCAAGCTGCGCCAGGGTATCGACTTCGAAGTCCCGGGCCAGGAACTCTTTGTGCAGCGACAACACATGCACCAGAAACGCATAGGGGCAGGTGCCGATGTAATCATTCCCCACCTCGAGACTGCGCGAGCGCGCCGCATAGGTGATCATCGAACGATGGTTGGCGAAGCGGATGAAGAACCCCTCGTCCTGCTGGATATCGGTCGATGGATAGATCGGGTCGATCCCGTCCAGGATTTCGGACGGGTCCTGGTTCATGAAATCGATGATGTTCTGGTTGAAGCCCGACAGGAACAGATAGTCGAGGCAGTCGGGCCGCCCGCGCGCGAAGCTCGGGATATGCCACTTCGTGCCGGGAGCAGCGCCGTCCTCGAAAGTTCCGGCGCGAATGGCCGCAACCGCGGCATCGCTGAGGCTGGCATATTCCGGGCGGTCGCAGACCCAGTTCCAGAAGCTGTCGGGATTGCGCGGATCGTCATCCAGCAGCACGGGCCGGGTGCCCGCGCGGCGAACCAGCGTGGCCAGCCGGTCGGCATAGGGCGCATAGCACCCGTCCTGGATCAGCGTCCGGCGCGATACAGGCTCATCCTGACCGTCGACCCGCCGGGACAATCGCTCGAAAAAGACCGCATCGTTGAAATAGATCAGCGTCCGACAGCGCGGCATCCGCAGTCCGGGCACTTCGACCAGACCGGCCAGTTGCAGCAGTTGCATGCCCGCAGCAGGTGCGGGCACGGCATGCGCCTGCGCCAGCCGTTCCAACAGACACGCCGCATCGCCATCGAACAGCTCGCGCAGGCACGACCAGAACCGCCGCGGCACCGCATTGCCAACCGCCAGATGCAGATCGTCGAGCGGTCCGATCCCGAGCGGTTCATCCGTGAAGATCGAAACGCCGCAGTCCGCTTCGCTGCAGAACTTCTCCAGCAGGCGGTCATCCAGAGCAAACTCCTTGGGCGCGGCAAGCTTTTGCAGCATCGACAGGAACAGATAGTCGCCCGGGGTGTGGTCATAGTTCAGCGCAAAGCTGACATGCCAGCTGAGCGCGCCGTTGTTGTGCACGAACCAGAACCGGCGCAGCCGCGCCGGGCGCGGCGCGTCCAGTCCCCGGGGCGATGCGGTAAAAGTGCGTCCCTCGGTCTGCCAGCTGACCGTGCCGGGCGGATGGAACGTCGCATCGCACGCCAGCCGCGCGCGCGCATCCGGATCAACGCCAGGCACTCCGCTGGGATCCGCCGCCAGGATGAAATCGCAGGCTGCGCCATTGGCCTCGCGGTCCGCAATGTCGTTGAACAATGGTTCCACCGCGTTGCGCAAGGCCCGCGACACCGGTTCGCCCAGTTGCATCCGGGCCACTGCTTCCGGGCGATAGCGGCACGCGAATGCCGGCTGCTCTCCCGCTGCCAATGCGCCCGTATCCCACAGCCGTTCGGGCGGGATATAGAACGACAAGGTCCAGTGCAGCGTCCGGTCGGACGCATGTTCGAACTGCGCGGCGGGCCTGGACAGGTTCACGCCGACAACCTCCGGGCAAGCGCGATCAGGCTGCCATCAGCCGGCGGCGGATCCTGGCGCAGCGCCGCAATCGGCGGCTCCATCGGCAGGAGCCGCACAGTGCCCGCCTGTCGAACCGCATCGATCTGCGCAGCCGCCTCACGGCTTGTCACCGGATCGATCCCCTTGAGCACCGAGATCCCGAAGAAGCTGGTCAGGTGCGCGGCCAGGAATTCGCCGGGCAGCCCGGGACCGTCATGGCGCAGCGCGGCATAGACCAGCGCGCCATCCGCCTGCTGCCCGGCCGAGAGCGGCGGCTGAACATAATCGAGATCGACCAGCTTCGCCCCCATTCGCGCCCACACGGCCAGCCGATCAACCTGGTCGATCCCGCTGAAGGCACTGTCGGCGGCATAATGCTCAGCCGACAGGCGCAGCGGATCGTTCTGCTCGATGAACAGCGTGACCGGCGCGGACATGCGATCCAGCGCTGCCCGGCTGGCCTGTTCGACCGCGCCGAGCACGCGGCGCAGCAGACCGCGGCCCCGCGCTGCCGGTTCGACATAGGCATAGTTGAGCGCAACCGCGATCCGCCCGCCGATCAGCGTGGCTAGGAAGTTCGCTCCCGCCAGCACCGGCCCACCGGGCTGGTCCTGCCCAATCATCACCAGTTCGCGCACAGGCCACGGCGCAAACGGAAACTTGCGGCCATTCAGGCCAAGGCAGGCCTGGAAACCGGCCAGGTCTTCCTTTTCATCCGGCAGGATAAAGGCGCGGTCGTAGCCCGCAAAGAAGGCTTCAAGCACACGGCCGGGGCGGTCATCGACCGTCCAGCCGATTCCCCCGTCCCGATCCTCGAAGCATTGCGCGGCAGGTTCCATGGCCACGACTATAAGGCATTGTATCCCAGCGAAAAGCCCCGCCGGATCGCTCCGGCGGGGCTTTCTGTTAGCGGCCTGATCGGCGCGGACGAGGGGCTTATTCCTCGCCGGCTTCCGGGTTCAGGTATTCGCCCGCATCGGCATCGAGGCCGTGGGTTTCGCCTTCGACTTCGGCCAGCGGATCGTGGAAGCCGGCAGCTTCCGGACCCTGGGCCAGTTCGGCGGCGTGTTCCTCGGCAGCGCTGCTGGGAGCGATCAGCGCTTCCTGCAGCTTGCGATAGCTGGCGCGCAGGGCCGCGTCGCGGCTGCTGGCGGCAACCCGCAGGCGGTTCATGCCAGCGCCGGTCCCGGCGGGAATGAGCCGGCCGACGATGACGTTTTCCTTCAGCCCGATCAGCGAGTCCTTCTTCCCTTCAACCGCCGCCTGCGTCAGCACGCGGGTGGTTTCCTGGAACGAGGCGGCCGAGATGAACGAACGGGTCTGCAGCGAGGCCTTGGTGATCCCCAGCAGCACCGGCTTGCCTTCCGCAGGCTTCAGCCCCGGCGCCAGCTTGGCGTTGGTTTCGTCCATTTCCTCGCGGTCGACCTGTTCGCCGGCCAGCAGGGTGGTGTCCCCGCCATCGGTGATCTCGACCTTCTGCAGCATCTGGCGAACGATCACCTCGATGTGCTTGTCGTTGATCTTCACGCCCTGCAAGCGGTAGACTTCCTGGATTTCCGCGACGAGGTATTCGGCCAGCGCCTCGACCCCGAGCACTTCCAGGATGTCGTGCGGATCGGGCGAACCGCTGATCAGGTTGTCGCCCTTCTTGACCCAGTCGCCTTCCTGGACGTCGATCACCTTCGACTTGGGGATCAGGTATTCCACCGGATCGCCTTCCTCGGGGATGATCGCGATCTTGCGCTTGGCCTTGTAGTCGCGGACGAATTCGATCCGGCCGCTGGTCTTGGCGATGATCGCGTTGTCCTTCGGCTTGCGGGCTTCGAACAGTTCCGCAACGCGCGGCAGACCGCCGGTGATGTCGCGGGTCTTGGCGGCTTCGCGGCTGGCGCGGGCCAGCACGTCACCGGCTTCGACCATCTGGCCATCCTCGACCGACAGGGTGGTGCCCGGCGCCATCATGTAGCGCGCGGCTTCACCGCTGGCATCGTCAAGCAAAGTCAGGCGCGGACGCAGGTCTTCCTTCTTCGAGCGGCTGGCCGAACGGTTCTCGGTCACGACGCGGCTGCTCATGCCGGTCGCTTCGTCGGTCTGTTCGGTCAGGGTCTTGCCGTCGACCAGGTCCTGGTACTTCACGATACCCGACTTTTCGGTGATGATCGGGGTGGTGAAGGGGTCCCACTCGGCCAGGCGATCGCCTTCATTGATGATCGCGCCGTCCTCGTGCAGCAGATGAGTACCGTAGGGGACCTTGTGGATCGCCCGCTCGCGCCCTTCGCTGTCGATCACCACCACTTCACCGCTGCGCGCCAGGCTGAGTCGGCGACCGCGCTTGTCGGTGATGGTCGGGATGTCGCGATAGGTCACCGTGCCGTCGCAGATCGCCTCGAGGTGCGACTGCTCGTTGACCTGCGCGGCCCCGCCGATGTGGAAGGTACGCATGGTCAGCTGGGTGCCGGGTTCACCGATCGACTGGGCGGCGATGACGCCAACCGCTTCGCCGATGTTCACCGGGGTCCCGCGGGCCAGATCGCGGCCATAGCAGGTGCCGCAGACGCCCTGTTCGGCTTCGCAGATCAGCGGCGAACGAATCCGCGCGGCCTGGATGCCGGTGGCTTCGATCGCGGCCACGGCAGCTTCGTCCAGCAGATCGCCCTTGGCGGCAACAACCTTGCCGTCCTTGTCGACGATGTCCTCGGCCAGGGTGCGGCCCAGGATGCGTTCGGCCAGCGACGCGATCGTCGAACCGCCCTGCACGATCGAGCGCATTTCCAGCGCGCGTTCGGTGCCGCAATCCTCGATCACCACCACGCAGTCCTGCGATACGTCGACCAGTCGGCGGGTCAGGTAACCCGAGTTCGCGGTCTTGAGCGCGGTGTCCGCCAGGCCCTTGCGGGCGCCGTGGGTGGAGTTGAAGTATTCAAGGACGGTCAGGCCTTCCTTGAAGTTCGAGATGATCGGGGTCTCGATGATTTCGCCCGACGGCTTGGCCATCAGCCCGCGCATCCCGGCCAGCTGCTTCATCTGGGTCGGGGAACCACGCGCACCGGAGTGCGACATCATGTAGATCGAGTTGATCGGCTTCTGGCGGCCCGTTTCAGGGTCGATCGGCGAGGCCTTGATCTCGTCCATCATGGCGTTCGCGACCTGGTCGCCGCAGCGGCTCCAGGCGTCGATCACCTTGTTGTACTTTTCCTGCTGGGTGATCAGGCCGTCCTGGTACTGCTGTTCATAGTCAGCCACCAGTTCCTTGGTTTCATTGACCAGCGCATCCTTGCTGTCGGGGATGATCATGTCGTCCTTGCCGAATGAGATCCCCGCCTTGAACGCGTGACGGAAGCCCAGCGCCATGATTGCGTCGGCGAACAGCACCGTGTCCTTCTGGCCGGTGTGGCGATAGACCTGGTCGATGACGTCGCCGATTTCCTTCTTGGTCAGCACCTTGTTGACCACATCGAAGGGCACGGTGTGCGACTTGGGCAGGCATTCTCCGATCAGCATGCGGCCCGGGGTGGTTTCGAACCGCTTCTGATACTGGTTGCCCTGCTCGTCGGTCTGCGGCACGCGGGCCACGATCTTCGAATGTAGCGTCACCGCCTTGGCTTCAAGCGCCTGGTGCACTTCGGCCATATCGGCAAAGGCCATGCCCTGCCCCGGTTCGTTTTCACGGTCGATCGACAGATAGTACAGCCCCAGCACCATGTCCTGCGACGGCACGATGATCGGCTTGCCGTTGGCGGGCGAGAGGATGTTGTTGGTCGACATCATCAGCACGCGCGCTTCAAGCTGGGCTTCGAGGCTCAGCGGCACGTGGACGGCCATCTGGTCACCGTCGAAGTCGGCGTTGAACGCCGAGCAGACGAGCGGGTGCAGCTGGATCGCCTTGCCTTCGATCAGTACCGGTTCGAACGCCTGGATGCCCAGACGGTGCAGCGTCGGCGCGCGGTTCAGCATGACCGGGTGTTCGCGGATCACTTCATCCAGGATGTCCCAGACTTCCTTGCGTTCCTTTTCGACCCACTTCTTGGCCTGCTTCAGGGTCATCGACAGACCCTTGGCGTCAAGCCGCGCGTAGATGAACGGCTTGAACAGTTCGAGCGCCATCTTCTTGGGCAGGCCGCACTGGTGCAGCTTGAGTTCCGGGCCGGTCACGATCACCGAACGGCCCGAATAGTCGACGCGCTTGCCGAGCAGGTTCTGGCGGAAGCGGCCCTGCTTGCCCTTGAGCATGTCGGACAGCGACTTGAGCGGACGCTTGTTCGCGCCGGTGATCACGCGGCCACGGCGCCCATTGTCGAACAGCGCGTCGACCGCTTCCTGCAGCATGCGCTTTTCGTTGCGGACGATGATGTCCGGCGCGCGCAGTTCGATCAGCCGCTTCAGGCGGTTGTTGCGGTTGATGACGCGGCGGTAAAGGTCGTTGAGGTCCGAGGTGGCGAAGCGGCCACCGTCGAGCGGCACCAGCGGGCGCAGTTCGGGCGGAATGACCGGCACGACATCGAGGATCATCCATTCCGGGCGGTTGCCGGATTCGATGAACGATTCAACGACCTTGAGGCGCTTGATGATCTTCTTGGGCTTGAGCTCGCTCTTGGTGGTGGCGAGTTCTTCGAGCAGATCGACCTTTTCCTGTTCGAGGTCGAGGCTCATCAGCATGTGCTTGACCGCCTCGGCACCGATCCCGGCCGAGAACGCATCCTCGCCGTATTCGTCCTGGTAGTCGCACAGCTCGTCTTCGGTCAGCAGCTGGTACTTTTCAAGCGGGGTCAGGCCCGGCTCGATCACCACGTAGCTTTCGAAGTAGAGGATGCGTTCGAGCTGCTTGAGCTGCATGTCGAGCAGCAGGCCGATGCGCGAGGGCAGCGACTTGAGGAACCAGATGTGCGCAACCGGCGCGGCCAGTTCGATGTGGCCCATGCGTTCGCGGCGGACCTTGGTGACGGTCACTTCGACGCCGCACTTTTCGCAGACGACGCCCTTGTACTTCATCCGCTTGTACTTGCCGCACAGGCATTCGTAGTCCTTCACGGGACCGAAGATGCGGGCGCAGAACAGGCCGTCGCGTTCGGGCTTGAACGTGCGGTAGTTGATCGTTTCCGGCTTCTTGATTTCGCCGAAGGACCAGCTGCGGATGCGTTCCGGCGAAGCCAGGCCTATCTGGATCTGGTCGAAGGTTTCGGGCTTCGCGATCTGGTTGGTGAACTTGGTCAGGTCGTTCATGGTTCAATCCCTTGAAGGGTGAATGTCTTGGGCGTCAGCTGGGCGGGCGGCGCGGCTTCTGGCGAAGCCGGCCGCCCGGCCCGCTTATTCCGCGGCCTCGGCAAGACCGTCGTCATCCTCATCGGTGAGCGACGACAGTTCCACATTGAGGCCAAGGCTGCGCATTTCCTTGACGAGCACGTTGAAGCTTTCGGGAATGCCGGCCTCGAAGGTGTCGTCGCCCTTGACGATCGCTTCGTAGACCTTGGTACGGCCGACCACGTCGTCCGACTTCACCGTCAGCATTTCCTGCAGCGTGTAGGCCGCGCCGTAGGCCTGGAGCGCCCAGACCTCCATTTCCCCGAAGCGCTGGCCGCCGAACTGGGCCTTGCCGCCCAGCGGCTGCTGGGTGACGAGGCTGTAGGGCCCGATCGAACGCGCGTGGATCTTGTCGTCGACGAGGTGGTGCAGCTTCAGCACGTACTTGTAGCCCACGGTGACCTTGCGGTCGAAGGCTTCGCCGGTGCGGCCGTCGAACAGGGTGACCTGCCCGCTTTCGTCCAGCCCGGCCTTACGCAGCATCGCCGAAACGTCAGCTTCCACCGCGCCGTCGAACACGGGCGAGCCCATCGGCACGCCGGCACGGACGTTCTCGGCCAGCTCGACAATCTGGTCAGGCGAGCGCGAGGCGATATCGTCGGCATAGTTGTCGCCATAGATATCGGCCAGCAGTTCCTTGACCGCTTCCGGCGGGCTGCCGGCGGCGGGGTTCGGATTGGCTTCGCGCCAGGCATCCAGCGCCGCCCCGATCTTCTTGCCCAGGCCGCGCGCGGCCCAGCCAAGGTGGGTTTCGAAGATCTGCCCGACGTTCATGCGGCTCGGCACGCCCAGCGGGTTGAGCACGAAGTCGACCGGGGTCCCATCTTCGAGGAACGGCATGTCCTCGCACGGCAGGATGCGGCTGATGATGCCCTTGTTGCCGTGACGGCCGGCCATCTTGTCGCCCGGCTGCAGCTTGCGCTTCACCGCGACGAAGACCTTGACCATCTTGAGCACGCCCGGGGCGAGTTCGTCGCCGCGTTCGAGCTTTTCCTTGCGGTCCTCGAACTTCTCCTGGATCGCCTTGACGGTCGCATCGTACTGCGCCTTCACGGCCTCCAGTTGGCCCTGGACCTTGTCGTCGGCCACGGCGAACTTCCACCATTCGTGACGCTCGACTTCGGCGAGGTTCTCGTCCGAAATCGTGTCGCCCTTCTTGAACCCCTTGGGGGCAGCAGCGGCAACCTGGCCGATCAGCATGTCCTTGAGGCGGTTGTAGGTGGCACGGTTGAGGATCGCGCGTTCGTCTTCACGGTCCTTGGCGAGGCGTTCGATTTCCTCGTTCTGGATCGCGCGGGTACGGTCGTCGATTTCGATGCCGTGACGGTTGAACACGCGCACGTCGACAATGGTCCCGGCCACGCCCGGCGGCAGGCGGAGCGAGGTGTCGCGCACGTCGCTGGCCTTTTCGCCGAAGATCGCGCGCAGCAGCTTTTCTTCCGGCGTCATCGGCGATTCACCCTTCGGGGTGATCTTGCCGACCAGAATGTCGCCCGGATGCACTTCGGCGCCGACATAGACGATGCCCGCTTCGTCGAGGTTGCGCAGGGCTTCCTCGCCGACATTCGGGATGTCGCGGGTGATGTCTTCAGGCCCAAGCTTCGTGTCGCGGGCCATGACTTCGAATTCCTCGATGTGGATCGAGGTGAACACGTCGTCCTTGACGATGCGTTCGCTGATCAGGATCGAGTCTTCGTAGTTGTAGCCATTCCACGGCATGAACGCGACGAGCACGTTGCGGCCCAGCGCCAGTTCGCCCAGCTCGGTCGACGGGCCGTCGGCGATGATGTCGCCGGCAGAGACCACGTCGCCCACCTTCACCAGCGGACGCTGGTTGATGCAGGTCGACTGGTTCGAACGTTCGAACTTCTGCAGGCGGTAGATGTCGACGCCCGACTGGCCGGCTTCGATGTCACCCGAAGCGCGGATCACGATACGGGTCGCGTCGACCTGGTCGACGATCCCGGCGCGCAGGGCAGAAATCGCAGCGCCGGAATCGCGCGCCACGGTGCCTTCCATCCCGGTGCCGACGAACGGCGCTTCGGCGCGGACCAGCGGCACGGCCTGGCGCTGCATGTTCGAGCCCATCAGCGCGCGGTTGGCGTCGTCGTTTTCCAGGAACGGAATGAGCGAGGCCGCGACCGAGACGAGCTGCTTGGGGCTGACGTCCATCAGCGTCACGTGATCGCGCGGGGCCATCACGAATTCGCCGGCTTCACGGGCCGAAACCAGTTCCTCGACGAACGAGCCATCGGCGTTCAGTTCGGCCGAAGCCTGCGCGACGGTGTGCTTGGATTCTTCCATCGCCGAGAGGTAGACGACCTCACCGGTCACCTTGCCGTCGATCACCTTGCGGTACGGGGTTTCGATGAACCCGTACTTGTTGACGCGGGCGAAAGTCGACAGCGAGTTGATCAGGCCGATGTTCGGGCCTTCCGGCGTTTCAATCGGGCAGATGCGGCCATAGTGGGTCGGGTGAACGTCGCGGACTTCGAAGCCCGCGCGTTCGCGGGTCAGACCGCCCGGCCCAAGCGCCGAAACGCGGCGCTTGTGAGTCACTTCCGACAGCGGGTTGGTCTGGTCCATGAACTGCGAGAGCTGCGACGAACCGAAGAATTCGCGGACCGCGGCCACGGCCGGCTTGGCGTTGATCAGGTCGTTCGGCATCACGGTCGACACGTCGACGCTGCTCATGCGTTCCTTGACCGCGCGTTCCATGCGCAGCAGGCCGACGCGGTACTGGTTTTCCAGCAGTTCGCCGACCGAACGGACGCGGCGGTTGCCGAGGTTGTCGATGTCGTCGACTTCGCCCTTGCCGTCCTTCAGGTTCACCAGTTCCTTGACCACCGCGAGGATATCCTCGGTGCGCAGGGTGGTGATGGTGTCTTCGCATTCCAGCGCGAGGCGCATGTTCAGCTTGACGCGGCCCACGGCCGAGAGATCGTAGCGGTCCGGATCGAAGAACAGGCCGTCGAACAGCGCTTCGGCGGTTTCGCGCGTCGGCGGTTCGCCCGGGCGCATGACGCGGTAGATGTCAGCCAGCGCGTGATCGCGGTCCTCGGCCTTGTCGGCCTTGAGCGTGTTGCGGATCCACGGCCCGGTCGAAACGTGGTCGATGTCGAGCAGGTCGATCTGATCGATCCCGGCCTTGTCGAGCGCGTCGAGGTTGTCGGGCGACACTTCGTCCCCGGCTTCAATGTAGATGCGGCCGGTCGACTCGTCGATCAGGTCGCGCGCCGAATAACGGCCGAAGATTTCCTCGGTCGGGATCAGCAGTTCGGCCAGACCGTCCTTTTCCGCCTTGTTGGCGGCGCGCGGACTGATCTTGGTGCCGGCGGCAAAGATCACTTCGCCGCTCTTGGCATCGACGATGTCGAACGCCGGCTTCTGGCCGCGCCAGGCTTCGGCCACATAGGGCAGGCGCCAGCCGCCTTCACCGCGCTTCCAGGTGACGGTCTGGTAGAAGAAGTTGAGGATGCCCTCGTCGTCCAGGCCCAGCGCGTGCAGCAGCGCGGTGACCGGCAGCTTGCGCTTGCGGTCGATGCGGACGTTGACGATGTCCTTGGCATCGAATTCGAAGTCCAGCCACGAGCCACGGTACGGGATCACGCGGGCGGCGAACAGGTACTTGCCCGAGGAGTGGGTCTTGCCGCGGTCATGGTCGAACAGCACACCCGGCGAACGGTGCATCTGCGACACGATCACGCGTTCGGTGCCGTTGATGATGAAGGTGCCGTTCTCCGTCATCAAGGGCATGTCGCCCATGTAGACGTCCTGTTCCTTGATATCGAGGACCGAGCGGGTTTCGGTTTCCGCGTCCACTTCGAACACGATCAGGCGCAGCGTGACCTTCATCGGCGCGGCATAGGTGATCCCGCGCTGACGGCATTCGGTGGTGTCGTACTTGGGGTCTTCCAGCTCGTAATGGACGAAGTCCAGCTCGCTGGTGCCCGCGAAGTCGCGGATCGGGAAGACCGAACGCAGGGTCTTTTCCAGGCCCGAGACATAGCCCGTGGCGGGGTTCGAGCGCAGGAACTGCTCGTAGCTTTCGCGCTGAACCTCGATCAGGTTCGGCATCTGCACCACTTCGTGGATGTCGCCGAAGATCTTGCGGATGCGCTTCTTGGACGAAGTGCGGCCACTGTGGACGGGCTTGGTCGCCATGAGGAGTCTTGCCTCTTTGCTCTACGAATGCCGGTTGCCCGGCGGAAAATTGCCACACGCGGTGCGTGGCCCATCAGACGCCAAAAAGGCCGCATGGCGACGGCACCCCGATGGGAGCCGACCCGCAGCCTGTCGCGTCAGATGGATGACCCGGTGCTTCCTTCCCGGCACGGCCCCCGCGCATGGGCCGCACTTGCTCGAAGCGCCGAGCGTTGCGGGGCCTATAGGCGCGGGGTCGCGTCGAGTCAAACCATGCCGACCGCAATTCCTTGACTCAGCCTCGCCGCCTGCTAATGGCGCGCTCTGACCGGACAGGGATTCGTCCCCGCCCGCGTCATCCGTCCGAGACAGTTGCCGGGGGTTTCCCTCTTAATCCGCAACCTAGACGGGGACAGAGACATTCCGGCCGGCGCCGCGTGCGCCTGCCCGGCCTGGCACTTCGGTGTGCCCTCCTTCCCCATCGCACGGACTCGCCCGTGGCCTTCTGGCCACGGACAACGTAGCCGGCCGTGCGGGACTTTCCCGCCCGGTCATTTGTGAAGGAGTAAGGCATGGATCGTTCGCAGAAAGCCGAATCGGTCGCATCGCTGAACGCGGTCTTCAACGAAGTTGGCGTGGTGGTCATCACCCGCAACCTCGGCATGACGGTGGCCCAGTCCACCGCCCTGCGCGGCAAGATCCGGGAAGTGGGCGCGTCCTACAAGGTTGCGAAGAACAGTCTTGCCAAGCTTGCCATCAAGGACACGGACTACGCCGGCCTGGACGATATGTTCACCGGTCCCACCGCGATCGCCGCCTCGGTCGATCCGGTGGCAGCCGCCAAGGCGGTTGTGGAGTTCGCCAAGACCACCGACAAGATCGAAATCGTCGGTGGTTCGATGGGCAGCCAGGTTCTGACCCCCGAAGGTGTCAAGGCGCTTGCCTCGATGCCCTCGCTCGACGAACTGCGCGGCACGCTCATCGGTCTGGTCCAGGCTCCGGCCACGAAGATCGCCCAGCTCACGACCGCTCCGGCGGCCAAGCTGGCCCGTGTCTTCGGCGCCTACGCCAAGGAAGCTGCATAAGACTGTTCCCACGATTTACCGGAAGTTCTGGGCGCGTCCCGCTTCCGGCCCATCTATCAGGAGTGAAACATCATGGCCGATATCGCCAAGCTGGTTGAAGAACTTTCGAAGCTGACCGTCCTCGAGGCGGCTGACCTCGCCAAGGCCCTCGAAGAAGCGTGGGGCGTCAGCGCCGCCGCTGCTGTCGCGGTTGCCGCTGCTCCGGCCGCTGCTGCCGAAGCCGCTGAAGAAAAGACCGAATTCGACGCGATCCTGACCTCGGACGGCGGCAACAAGATCGCCGTCATCAAGGAAGTCCGCGCGATCACCTCGCTCGGCCTGACCGAAGCCAAGGCGCTGGTCGAAGCCGCGCCGAAGGCGATCAAGGAAGGCGTGTCGAAGGCTGAAGCCGAAGACATCAAGGCCAAGGTCGAAGCCGCCGGCGGCAAGGTCGAAATCAAGTAAGCTTCAACCGCTTACCGATTTCACACGAAGGGGCGGTCCGGCAACGGGCCGCCCTTTTCGTTTGCCCGCGTCCGGCGTGCGGATGGCCGACGCAAGAAGGGCCGGAGCTTGCGCCCCGGCCCTTCCGCGCGACCCAGAGGCTGAAGACTTACTTCAGCGTCTTGAGGTATTCGATCACTTCCTTGCGCTTGGCCGCATCGGACAGGCCCGCGAAAGTCATCTTGGTGCCCGGCACCAGTTTCATCGGCGCGGTCAGGTACTTGTCCAGCGTGGCATCGTCCCAGGTCAGGTTCGCGCTTTTCATCGCATCGCTGAAGGCATAGCCCGCAATCTCGCCCGACTTGGTGCCATAGACGCCGGCCAGGCTCGGCCCGATGCCATGCTTGCCCTTTTCGACCGCGTGGCACGCCGCGCACTGGGCGAAGGCCGCGGGCTTGCCGCCGGCATCGGCCGTGCTGGCCGCCGCGCTGGGCGTAGCAGCGGCAGGCGCCGCACCCGACGTATCGGCAGCGCTGTCGGCGGCCTTGTCCTCGGCCGGCTTGCCGCAAGCGGCCAGACCCAGCGCCAGGGCCAGGGCAATCGTGGAACGGGCATCAATTCGCATCAGTCTCTCTCCAACAAGCCTGACCGCCCCGCCCCCACGGCGGCGGACATCAAAAAGGGCGCGCCAATTAGACCGGCAAACATGCCGGGTGGAAGTGCCTTTCTTGCAGCGGACGTTGCATTTACCGCACGCCGCGCCGGAAAATTTCCGCCCCGGGGACTTCGCGCTTGGTGCCTGCCGCGCCAGCGCCTATCCGGACCGGCTTCATGGCCGAGACCAGCCTCCCCTCTCCCTTGCGCAACGAACTGCGCGAAACGCTGCGGCTGGCGGCGCCGCTGGCGGCCGCCAACCTGCTGCAGATGCTGGTCTATGCGATCGACGTGATCTTCGTCGCCCGGCTGGGGGAAACGGCGCTGGCCGCATCGAGCCTCGCGACCACGCTGTTCGGGCTGATGATGTGGTGCACGATCGGCCTGACCGGGGCCTGCGCCCCGCTGATCGCGGCTGAACTGGGCCGCCGCCGCCATGCGGTGCGCGAAGTGCGCCGTTCGGTGCGGATGGCGCTGTGGCTGGCGGTGGCCTGCGGACTGCTGGCCATGGCCGTGGCGGCCAAAGGCGAAGCGCTGCTGCGGCTGACCGGGCAGGATGCCGAAGTGTCGCGCCAGGCCGGGCGGTTCCTGGAAATCCTGTTGTGGGCGACCATTCCTAACATCATGGCCGGGGTGCTGCGCAATTTCGTCTCGGCGCTGGGCCGCCCGGTGTTTGCCACGGGGATCACCGCACTGGCGATCCTGGTTAACGCGCTGGGCAACTACGTGTTCGTGTTCGGCCACTTCGGCGCGCCGGTGATGGGGCTGGATGGCTCCGCGTTGTCGAGCGTGCTGACCGCCTTTGCCATGCTGGGCGCCTATGTGCTGGCGATCCGCGCTGACCGGCGGCTGCGGCGCTATCACCTGTTCGGGCGCTGGTGGCGCGCGGAATGGGCGCGGCTGCGCGACCTGCTGCGCATCGGCCTGCCGATCGCGCTGATCATCCTGGCCGAAGGCGGGCTGTTTTCCAGCGCGGCCTTCCTGATGGGGCTGATCGGCCAGGCGCAACTGGCCGGGCACACCGTGGCGCTGCAAGTGGCAGCGTTGGCGTTCCAGATCCCGTTCGGCATCGGCCAGGCGGCGACGATCCGGGTCGGCTATCACTTTGGTGCGGGCAACCATGCAGCGGTCGGCCATGCCGGCAAGGCCGCGCTGCTGATGGCGCTGGTCTATATGGCCCTGCCTGCCGCGCTGATGATCGGCGCGCCGCGCTTCGTGCTGGGGCTCTATGTCGATCCGGCCGCGCCGCAGAACGCGGCGATGGTTGGCTTTGCGGTCCAATACCTGGCGATTGCCGCGGCCTTCCAGCTGTTCGACGGGATGCAGGCGGTGCTGGCTGGGGCACTGCGCGGATTGCAGGACACCCGCGTGCCGATGCTGCTGGCGCTGGCGGGCTACTGGCTGTGCGGGTTCGCCACATCGGCCGTGCTGGGGTTCCTGACGCCGCTGGGCGGGTATGGGGTGTGGCTCGGCCTGGCGGTGGGTTTGATCATCGTCTCCGCGCTGCTCGGCCAGCGCTGGTGGCGGCGCGAACGGCTGGGACTTGTG
Organism: Novosphingobium sp.; assembly: GCF_041905565.1. Classification (GTDB taxonomy): domain Bacteria; phylum Pseudomonadota; class Alphaproteobacteria; order Sphingomonadales; family Sphingomonadaceae; genus Novosphingobium. The sequence goes on from NZ_JAYRKX010000010.1 coordinate 120,666, forward strand.
CCGGATTGGCGCGACTAGCGCGACTTTCGAAAAATTTCACCGGACTCGCCTTGACGCCTCGCAAGGCCCCACCCATATGCGCCGCGCTGGCACTCTTGGACCGAGAGTGCCAATTCACATCTTGTGAACGCTAGAGAGAGGGAACACACCCATGGCATTCCGTCCGTTGCACGATCGCGTGCTCGTCCGCCGCGTCGAAGCCGAAGAAAAGACCGCAGGCGGGATCATCATCCCCGACAGCGCCAAGGAAAAGCCGGCCGAAGGCGAAATCGTCGCCGTTGGCAATGGCACCAAGGCCGAAGACGGCAAGGTGACGCCGCTCGACGTCAAGGTTGGCGACCGCGTACTGTTCGGCAAGTGGTCGGGCACCGAAGTCAAGGTCGGCGGTGAAGACCTGCTGATCATGAAGGAAAGCGACATCCTGGGCGTCGTCGCCTGATCGCTGTTCAACCAGACTCTGAAATCAAAGGAATTCTGATATGGCTGCCAAGGACGTGAAGTTCGGCCGTGACGCCCGCGAACGCATTCTCGCCGGTGTCGACATCCTCGCCAACGCCGTGAAGGTGACCCTGGGCCCCAAGGGCCGCAACGTCGTGATCGACAAGAGCTTCGGCGCCCCGCGCATCACCAAGGACGGTGTGTCGGTTGCCAAGGAAATCGAACTCAAGGACAAGTTCGAGAACATGGGCGCCCAGATGCTGCGCGAAGTCGCCAGCAAGGCGAACGACGCCGCCGGTGACGGCACCACCACCGCCACCGTGCTGGCCCAGGCCATCGTGCGCGAAGGCATGACCTCGGTCGCCGCCGGCATGAACCCGATGGACCTCAAGCGCGGCATCGATATCGCCGTGTCCAAGGTGGTTGACGATCTCAAGGCCCGTTCGACCCCGGTCGCCGGTTCGTCGGAAATCGCCCAGGTCGGCATCATTTCGGCCAATGGCGACAAGGAAGTCGGCGAAAAGATCGCCGAAGCCATGGAAAAGGTCGGCAAGGAAGGCGTGATCACCGTGGAAGAGGCCAAGGGCCTCGAATTCGAACTCGATGTCGTCGAAGGCATGCAGTTCGACCGCGGCTACCTGTCGCCGTACTTCATCACCAACCCGGAAAAGATGACGGTCGAACTCGATAACCCGTACATCCTGATCCACGAGAAGAAGCTGTCGAACCTCCAGTCGATGCTGCCGATCCTCGAAGCGGTGGTGCAGTCGGGCCGTCCGCTGCTGATCATCGCCGAAGACATCGAAGGCGAAGCGCTGGCCACCCTGGTCGTCAACAAGCTGCGTGGCGGCCTGAAGATCGCCGCCGTCAAGGCGCCGGGCTTCGGCGATCGCCGCAAGGCCATGCTGCAGGACATCGCGATCCTCACCGCCGGTGAAATGATCAGCGAAGACCTGGGCATCAAGCTCGAAACCGTCACGCTCGGCATGCTCGGCCAGGCCAAGCGCGTGTCGATCGACAAGGACAACACCACCATCGTCGACGGCGCTGGCGCCGCGGACGAGATCAAGGGCCGCGTCGAACAGATCCGTGCCCAGATCGAAGTCACCACCAGCGACTATGACCGCGAAAAGCTGCAGGAACGCCTGGCCAAGCTGGCTGGCGGCGTTGCCGTGATCAAGGTTGGCGGTGCGACCGAAGTCGAAGTGAAGGAACGCAAGGACCGCGTTGACGACGCACTCCATGCCACCCGCGCCGCGGTGGAAGAAGGCATCGTCCCCGGTGGCGGCACCGCGCTGCTCTACGCCACCAAGGCGCTCGAAGGGCTCAAGGGCGCCAACGACGACCAGACCAAGGGCATCGACATCGTGCGCCGCGCGATCCTGGCGCCGCTGCGCCAGATCGCCGAAAACGCCGGCCATGACGGCGCGGTGATTTCGGGCAACCTGCTGCGCGAAGGTGACGAATCGCAGGGTTTCAACGCCGCGACCGACACCTACGAAAACCTCAAGGCCGCTGGCGTGATCGATCCGACCAAGGTCGTGCGCACCGCACTGCAGGACGCCGCTTCGGTGTCGGGCCTGCTGATCACGACCGAAGCCGCGATCGCCGAACGTCCGGACGACAAGCCGGCCATGGGCGGCATGCCCGGCGGCATGGGCGGCATGGGCGGCATGGACTTCTAAGTCCACGCCACCAGGCAAACCGATGCGGGGGCCGGAAGAGCGATCTTCCGGCCCCTTGCTTTTGCGGCCAGATGCACGCCACGTAGAATTGTTGCCCAATTGTTACGCATTTGCCCGCAAGCCAGCCTCGCTTCGTCGCGCATGGATTGAGTGGCGGAGTCGCGTTAGTCAGACTGAAAGCATGTTCGGGCTATCGCTGTTGCCGTGAAGACGGGACTGATTTCACGCTTGCTGGCCGTTGCGGCCGTCGCCGGGGCTCTTGCCGCGCCCGGCACTGCTGCGGCCCGCGGCGACAATCTTGAATTCGAATTCGACCGCGTGCTGGGCAGCGAACCGCGCACCCCGCGTGAAGTGCCCGCCCTGCCGCCGGTGCAGCCGCGCCGCGCGGTGGCGGTGGAACAGTTCGTCGCGCCCGCGCCGCGCAGCTATGCCAATGGCCTTGAAGCCCAGATCGCCGCGCTGGCCGCGCCAGCGCAGGGCCGGATCGGCGTGGCCGCACTTGACCTGTCGACGGGGCGGAATGTGTCTGTCCTCGGCAACCAGCCCTTCCCGCTGGCCAGCACCAGCAAGGTGGCGATCGCCGCAACCTTCCTGGCCGGGGTGGATCAGGGCAAGTTCCGCCTGACCGACCAGTTCCCGCTGCTTGTTCCGGTTCGTTCGGCCCGCTTCTCAAGCGAAGCAGCCCCGGTGCGCGCCAGCACGATGATGAGCGCGCAGGGCCTGATCGAACTCGCCATTACCCGCAGCGACAATCCGGCCGCCGATGCCCTGCTCGCTGCGGTCGGCGGACCGCAGGCGGTCAACCGCTGGCTGCGCGAAGCCGGACTGTCGGGCATGCGCATGGACCGCGACATCGCCACGCTGGTGCGCGACGATGGCGAATTCAACCCCGCCACCACGATCGACCCGCGTGACAGCGCCACGCCGCTGGCGATGGTCGAACTGCTGGGCGGGCTCTATCGCGGCCAGTGGCTGAGCAAGCCCAGCCGCGACGTGCTGATCGGGGCAATGGGCCGGACCGTGACCGGCAAGCGCCGGATGCGCGCGCTGCTGCCGGAAGACGCCGGCATTGCCCACAAGACCGGCACGCTCTCGAATACCGCCAGCGACGTGGGGATCATCACTACGCCCGATGGCCGCAGCATTGCCGTGGCGATCTATGTCACCGGCCAAGGGGGCAAGCCGGCCCGCGATGCCCGCATCGCCACGATCGCCCGCGCGATCTACGACGGCTACCAGTTCGAAGCGTCAAGCGTTCGCCGCACCGCCTCGCGCTGACCCCGGCATCCGCGCCGTCTATCCCAGCCCCGCAAGTACCGCCGCACCCTTTGCCGCACGGCCCTGGCCTGCGTTGGCGTTCCTGCAGCCAAAGGAAAAGAGCGCGCCGGTTGACCCGACGCGCTCTCCCCCTCTCCAGCTCGTGAAACGGTTTAGAAGTCGATGCTCGCCCGCGCGTAGAGGTAGCGGCCATTGAAGCCGAAGGGCGAGAAGATCGAGTACGGGATGTACTGCTGGTTGGCCGGATAGCTCCCGCCGATCGCCGCCGGACGCAGGCCGTAGGGCGAACGATCCGGGTAAACATCGAACACGTTGTCCGCGCCGATCGCCAGGCTCATCCCGGCCATCGGCTTGACCCGCAGTTCCAGGTCGGTGATCCACTTGGCCCGCAGGTGGATGTCATCCGGGCCATAATCGGTCAGGCTGGTCGGATTGGCGATCGGGTTGGCCGATCCGGGTGAAGTAACCTTGCCATAGCGCGTGCTGCGTGCGGTCAGGCCAACGATGCCCAGGTCGCCGTCCAGGCTCAGCACCACCTTGTCGCGCGGCTGGCCTTCGGTGAAGCGCAGCCCTTCGACGCGGCCGAACAGGATCACGCCCGGAATGGTCGCCAGCGGACCCAGGTCGTTCTTGCGCGCCAGGATCTTCTGCTTGTTGTAGTTGTAGGCGGCGGTCAGGTTCCACTTGCCGAAGCCCTCCAGCGGCAGACGCCAGTTGAGCACGGCGTCGACGCCTTCGGTGCGGGTGTTGAGGCCATTGATGAAGAACCGCGCCGCGCCGACCGAGTTGAACCCGTTGGCATCCAGCACCGCCTTGACCGCGGCATTGACCGAGGCCGAACCACTACCCGCCGCGCCGAGGTTTTCGGTCAGCACGATCCGGTCGTTGATCCGGATGTTGTAGTAATCGACCGTCAGCGTCACCCCGCTGAGCGGGTTGGCGGTGAACCCGCCCGACAGGTTGAACGACTTTTCAGGCTTGAGGTCCTTCGAACCCAGCGCCCGCGCGACCGGGCTGCTGACCGCCACGGTCGAAATGTCGACTGGCACGCCGGCGATGAAGTTGGTCGACGTGGTGGTGAAATACTGCTGGTGCAGCGACGGCGCGCGGAAGCCGTTCGACACCGAGCCGCGCAGCGCGAAGCCGGGGACGAATTCATAGCGCGCCGCAAACTTGCCGGTCAGCGTATCGCCAAAGTCCGAATAGTGTTCGAACCGGGCGGCGGCCGTGGTGGTCAGCCCGGCGACGATTTCAGTATCAAGCTCGACATAGCCGGCCACCGAATGGCGCCGCACTTCGGTCGCGCTGGCGAGCGGAATGCCGGGGAAGCCCTGGGCGCCGGCGGCGGCCCCGCGGCCTGGGAACGAGCAGACGCCGGTTCCGGCGTTGTACACGCCCTGCTGCAGCGCGCAGCCGGCTGCCGTGGTGGTGACAGCAGACTTGAAATAGGGCCCGATCGCATAGGACTGCAGTTCGCCCGGGCGGATCTTGAACTGTTCGTTGCGGTATTCCGCCCCGAAAGCAAAGGTCAGCGGCTTGGCGAAGCCCAGTTCGAATTCGCGACTGACGTCAAGATTGGCCAGCATCTGGCGATAGTCCAGCCCGCCGGCATCGAAGCTGCGCTGGCTTTGCGGACCGAAGCTGGTGTTGAGCGAGTTTTCGACCCGGTAATCGAACGTGTTCTGGCCGAAGCCGAACGAACCATCGACATTCCAGTCACCCGAGGTGGTGCGCAGCCCCATGGTGGCCGCGCGGTCGGTCAGGTCCGAAGTGATGAACGGCAGAAACCCATCCGGGGTCAGCGCAACGAAGTTGGCGTTGGTCGGCGAGGTGCCCGGCGCCAGCACCGAGAAATCGCGGTTGGCAGCGGCATTCTGCTGCCGATAGTTCGCCGCGCTGACCGAATCGCGCTGGTCGAAGCTGGCGAAGGCATAGAGCTCCAGATCGTCGGTCAGCGGCACGGCGGCATTGGCGAACAGGATGAAATCGTCCGCCTTCGGATCGCCAAAGCGGAATTGCAGGCGGTTGAAGGTCAGCTCGCGTGCGTCCCAGGTGGTCGCGGTCGGGCGGATGTAGTTGGGCCGCAGGTCAAAGCCCTGGCGGTTGGTATAGCCGCGATGGCGGTATTCGGCGGTGAAGTTCAGGTACCCGCCCTTGTTGCCGAAGAACGGCAGGCCGATGTTGGTCGCCACCGAATAGCTTTCGCCGTCCTTGGCCTTGCGTTCGCCATCGACCAGCGCCTGGAAATAGCGGCTGTCGGTCGTATCCAGCACTGGCGCACCGCCCGAGGTGACCAGGCCGGTGACATTGTCGACACCGCTGATGGTGGTGTCGTACTTGCCATAGCTGATCGTTGCGCGGCCGCCTTCGCTGGCCTTCTTAAGGCGGACGTTGATCACGCCCGCGATCGCGTCCGACCCGTATTGCGACGACGCGCCATCGCGCAGCACTTCGATCCGGTCGATCGCGAGGGCCGGAATGGCGTTCATATCGACCGCGGCCGAACCGCGCCCGACCGTGCCGTTGATGTTGAGCAGCGCGGAAACGTGGCGGCGCTTGCCGTTGACCAGCACCAGAGTCTGGTCGGGGCCAAGGCCGCGCAGCGTGGCCGGGCGCAGCGCGTCCGAACCATCGGCAATCGCCGGCTGGGGGAAATTGAAGCTGGGGACCAGCTTGTTCAGGATCTTGTTGGTTTCGACCTGACCGCTTTCGGTGATAGCGGCGCCCGACAGCACGTCGACCGGAACGGGCGAATCCTGCACCGTGCGCGTGGAGGTGCGGGTGCCGGTGACGATGATGGTCGGTTCAGCGGCCGCGTCTTCGGCGGCGTTCTGGGCCTGGACCGGCGTGCTGAGGGCAAGGCCGGAAAGCGAGGCGAGCAAGGAAATGCGGAGCGACGATCGCATATGTGGTTCCCCGAATATTGAGGCGCCACCTCCTCCCCAGGACAGGCGCCCATTTTCCTCGGTAACTTTACGCATTTAGCCCCTACGCAAACAAGCCGCCCGCAACGATTGCGGACGGCCTGTTGCATTGCTGCAACGCAGGCGTCGCAGGCCTGTATTACTTGGCGTAGAGCGCCTTGCGCGGCCCCATGTAGCCGAACAGGTAGCCGGCGACCTTGCGCATCTGGATCTCCTCCGCTCCTTCGGTGATCCGGTAGCGGCGGTGGTGGCGATAGATGTGTTCGAACGGCTTGTGCCGCGAATAGCCGATCCCGCCGTGGACCTGCATGGCCCGGTCGGCGGCCTCGCAGCCCAGGCGGTTCGCCCAGTAGTTGCACATGGAGATCTTGTCCGACAGCTCGTGCTCGATCTGCTTGTGTTCCATCTGGTCCATCTGCCAGGCGGTCTTGTAGATCAGCATCCGCAGCATTTCGCACTGGGTGGCCAGTTCGACCAGCGGGAACTGGATCCCCTGGTTGCGCGCCAGATCCTGCCCGAACGGCTTGCGCTCACGCGCGTACTTGACCGATTCCTCGACGCAGAAGGTTGCCGCGCCAAGCGAGCTGGCGGCCTGGCGGATGCGGTTCTGGTGGACGAAGCTCTGCGCGATGGCGAGGCCGCCATCGACCGGGCCGAGCACCGCGCTTTCCGGCACCCAGCAATTCTCGAAATGCATGCGCGGGTGGTCGGTCGGCATGTTGAAGGTCCACATGTATTCATCGACCACCATGCCGGGAGTGCCGGCGGGCACGAGCAGGCAGGTGATCCCCTTCGCATCGCCATCCTGGCCCGAAGTGCGGCAGAACGCGGCGCAATGCGTGGCGACATGCATGCCGGTGATCCACATCTTCTCGCCGTCGATCCGCCACCCGGGTACGCCATCACGGGTTTCGCGCACCGCGCGGGTTTCCATATGTGTCGCGTCCGAGCCGTGGTGCGGTTCTGTCAGGCCAAAAGCAACGCGGCGGTTGCGTTCGAACCCGCCGGTGATGAATTCCTTCTGCTGCTCTTCGGTGCCGAAGTGTTCGAACATGTTGACGAAGGGGAAGTTGCCAACGATCGAATGTTCGTTCTGCAGGTCGTTGTGCAGACCCAGACCCATCTGGGTGAAGTGATCGCGGATCACCGCCATCCACAGGTTCGAGCCGTCCTTGCCGCCGTATTTCTTCGGCGCGGAAAAGCGCCAGTGGCCGGCCTTGTCCGCACGGAGCGAAGCTTCGCGCAGCAGTTCTTCCCATTCGTGGCGGGGCAGGCCGTCGTTGTCGAAATCGGTCCGCGCCCATTCGCGGCGGTGGTCGAAGAAGCGGATGTTGTCATCCTGCTGTTCGAGCGGACGGATTTCCTTTTCGATGAAGGCGTCGAGTTCGGCGAGATAATCGACCAGATCCTGGGGCAGCGCAAAATCCATTGTCAGTTCCCTTCCCATTTGGCCCGGGCCAGCGCCAGCGCGGGATATTTCGGCATGTCGGCGGAAAGCTTGCCCAGCGCCATGCGGCGCAGCCGGGCGAGCAGGCCCGGAGTGGCGAGATCGGCGCGTCCGGCCAGCAAATCGTCAGCCAGCGCCTTGTCGGTTGCCTGGGGGCGCTGCTCGATCTCGCGCGCGACGATCCCCAGTGCGTTGCGGGCGACCGCCAAGTTGAACTTCGACCGGCCGCTGACCAGCGGCTTGATGTCGGAATTCAGCCATTCGGAAATCGCGGTCAGCACCTCGGCCCCGTTCGGCTCGCCCGTACCGGGCAGCAAGGGATCGGCGGCGGGCGGCAACGGGCGGTTGCGCTCGGCCTCGGGGGCCATTTCCTCGAGCAGCAGCAGCAGGTCGAGCTCCTGCTCGCTGGTGCGCCGCGCCACGACCACGCGTTCGAGCGAACGATCGAGATGACCTCGCCAGGTGTTGCCCATCTGCATGCAGCCCAGCGCCCACCAGAACGTGCGATAGACCAGCCAGAACCGGAACCGGACCGGATCGAACGTCTCGCCCCCCGCCGCTTCATAGGCGCGCGCCAGCGCCTCGACCGAGGCCAGCCCGAAGGCCGGGCGATCGGGACGGGCGAAGCGCCACACGGTCATGCAGCCATAGGCCAGGTCCTCGTGCGGGTCGCCGATATGGGCGAGCTCCCAGTCGAGCACCCCAGTCAGGTGACCCTGGTCGACCAGCACGTTGCCCATCCGGAAATCGCCGTGGACCAGCCGCGGCGGAACGGCTGCGGGCACGTTCGCTTCCAGCCAGCGCAGCGCGAGACTGAGGATCGGACGGTCGCCGCCATAAGAAAGGTAGCGTTCGCGCAAGGTCGCCAGCGCCTCGCGGTTTTCGAACACGGGGAAATCGCCCAGCTGCGACACGTCGATCCGGTGGGTTGCGGCCAGTTCGCGCCCCAGCTCGGCAACCAGCACTTCGCCGTCACTTTCCGCCAGGATCTCGGCCGGGTCGGGCGTGCCCGGAATCGCGCGCATGATGAAGCCGCTGCCGATGCCGTCCTGCGGCTCGAGCACGACCAGCACTTCAGGCGCTTTGACCCCGGCCCGGCAGGCGGCGCGGATCAGCGCGGCTTCGCCTTCCAGCCCGATTGCCCGGCCGCCGACCAGCGCCTCTCCTCCGGGCGCGCGGCGCAACACGCAGGTTTCATGGCCGGCGGTAAAGCGCCAGCTTTCCATGTTGGCCCCGCCCGACAGGCGCTCAAGCCCCTGCGGCGCGGGCAGGCCGATCCGCGCCAGTGCCGCAGCCAGCCCACGCGCCAGCACCCCGGCCGCATCGTTAGACGGTGCCTGTTCGGACAAGGCCATTCCTCTCCTGTCGTTATCGCTTGGGGAGAGGTTTAATCGGGCGATTAAAATAGATCAAGCGCGCTGGTGGCACGCAAAAGAAAGGCGATTGTATACCTTGCAAACACGGTGAAGCACTGCTATAAGACTCTCATACGGAGTCAAAGCAATGTCTGTCCTGTCCAAGCCCTACTTTCACGACGAAGAAGCCGCCTTCACTTACCTTGAG
>NZ_JAYRKX010000011.1:0-125515 GCF_041905565.1 Novosphingobium sp.
GTCCACCCGCTGATCGCGCCGCTGGTCTATGCCGTGCCGGTGCAACTGCTGGCCTATCACGTCGCCTGCGTGAAAGGCACCGACGTCGACCAGCCGCGCAACCTGGCCAAATCGGTGACCGTGGAATGAAGGTTGCGGGCGGCTGCCACTGCGGCGCAGTGCGCTTTGCCGCCGAAGTCGCGCCGGATGCTACCTTGCTCGATTGCAACTGCTCGATCTGCGACAAGACCGGATTCCTGCATCTGATTGTTCCGCATGGCGATTTCACGCTGCTGTCGGGGGCGGAGGCACTGGCGTCCTACCGCTTTGGAACCGGCGCGGCGGAGCACCTGTTCTGCCGCCACTGCGGGATCAAGAGCTTCTACCAGCCGCGCTCGCACCCTGATGCGTGGAGCGTCAATTTCCGCTGTCTCGATCACGGTCATGGGCTGGTTCCGGCAGTGCGCCGCTTCGATGGCCGCAATTGGGAAGCGGCGCGCGCCGGGCTGCAACCGGGCTAGGTATTTCGCCCCATGCTTTACGCGGCGCTAACACTTTGCCGCTAGTCCTGCGCGGGTGAACAAAGCCACGTCGCCTTCCCATGCGCTGCCGCGCGATCTGAAGACCATGGCCGTGCTGGGCCTTGCCGACCCCGTCGACGGGGATTGGGGGCGCCTGCGCGGCATGCAGTATTCCAGCCTGGCCCGCGTCACCCGGCTGCGCATTGCCGCGCATGCGGTGGCCGCGCTGGGTGTGTTCAGGCTCTATTTCAGTTCGGTGCACATCGCCGGGCTGCTCGGCTGGCTGATCCTGCTGGGCGCCAGCCTGGTGCACGGCGCACGGATCGATTCGGCCCTGGTCGATGCCGACCGCCGCCGGATGTCGCGCGACGAAGTCAACAAGCAGAGCATCAGCTCGATCTTCAATGCCCTGATCTGGGTCGCGCCGATGGCCTTCTTCGCGCCTTATGGCGGGCCGACCGAACAGCTTGAGCTGTGGGCGATCAGCGCCATGCTGATGACCATGGCGGCGGTGGTGATGCCGGCCGTGCCGCTTTCGAACCTGATCTTCGCGGGGATCGTGGCGAGCGGCTCGCTGGTCGCCTTCCTGCTGGACGGCGCGTTCGAAATGGCGCTGGTGTCGCTGCTGTTCGGCGGGCTGGTGGTGCTGGGCGCGGTCGAGAATGCCCGCGCCTTCTTGATCGCGCGGATTGCCGAAGCAGCGATGGCCGAACGCAACGAGGTCGTCTCGCTGCTGCTCAAGGAATTCGAAGAAGGCGAAGCTGACTGGCTGTGGCAGATCGACACTTCGCGCAGGGTCCGCTCGGTCAGCCCGCGCTTTGCCTTTGCGCTGGGCAAGTCGGCCGAGGAAATCGACGGCAAGCCGTTCATCCAGATGATCGCCGGACCGGCCTGGGAAACGGGCCAGTTCCCTTCCAGCCTGCATGACCTGGCCGAACGGCTGAAGCGCCGTGAAAGCTTTTCGGAACTGCTGGTGCGGGTCCACATCAACGGCGAACAGCGCTGGTGGGAGCTTTCGGGCACCCCCAAGCTGGACGAGAACGGCAATTTCGAAGGCTTCCGCGGGGTCGGCTCGGACGTGACCGAGCAGCGCGAAAGCAGCGAAAAGATCGCGCACATGGCGCGCTATGACACGCTGACCGGCCTGCCCAACCGCATGATGGTGACCGAGGCGCTGGGCGAGGCGATGCGCTATGCCGATCAGTGGCGCACGCGCTGTGCCTTCCTGATGATCGACCTCGACCGCTTCAAGGCGGTCAACGATACCCTGGGCCACCAGGTGGGCGACCAGTTGCTGGCGCGCGTGTCGGAACGGCTCAAGGGCCTGGTGTCTAGCAACGAGCTGTGCGGCCGGCTGGGCGGGGACGAGTTCGCAGTGGTGATCCGCGATGCGTCCGATCCGACCCGCGTGACCCGTGTTGCCCAGGCGCTGATCGAGCTGCTCAGCCGGCCCTACGAGGTCGACCACCACACGCTCTATATCGGCGCCTCTGTCGGTTCGGCGATCGGCCCGCGCGACGGTTCGACCGTCGAGACGCTGATGCGCAACGCGGACCTCGCGCTCTATCGCTCCAAGGAGGAAGGGGGCGGGATGCATTTCGGCTACGAGCCGACCCTGCATGCCCATGCCGAGGAACGCCGTAAGCTGGAATTCTCGCTGCGCCGCGCGCTCGAAAAGAACGAATTCGTGCTCAACTACCAGCCGGTGGTCGATGCCAAGGATGAAACCGTGGTCAGCTTCGAGGCGCTGCTGCGCTGGCACAGCGACGAGCATGGCTTCGTCAGCCCGGCAAAGTTCATTCCGCTCGCCGAGGACACCCGCCTGATCGTGCCGATCGGCGAATGGGTGCTGCGCGAAGCCTGCCGCGAGGCGACCCGCTGGCCCTCGACGGTCAAGGTGGCGGTCAACGTGTCGGGCGAACAGCTGCTCGATCCGGGGTTCATTCCCAGCGTCGTCGGTGCGCTCAGTTCCAGCGGGCTGCCGGCGCAGCGACTGGAAATCGAAGTTACCGAAAGCATCTTCGTGCGCGATGCCACGGCCGCGCGCCAGGCGTTGGAACAGATCATGTCGCTGGGCTGCGGGATCGCGCTCGACGATTTCGGCACGGGCTATTCCAGCCTGGCCTACATCCGCAACCTGCGCTTCTCGACGATCAAGATCGACCGCACCTTCGTGCAGGGCGCGGCGGCCGACAACCCGGAAAGCCTGGCGATCATCCGCGCCGTGGTGGCCATGGCCGAAAGCCTGGAAATGTCGACCACTGCGGAAGGCGTCGAAACCGAACGGGAACTGGGGATCATCCGCGGCCTGGGTTGCCGCAAGATCCAGGGCTACTACTTTGGCCGCCCGATGCCGGCCGCCGATGCGCTGGGGCTGTTTGCCAAGCCGCAGATGCAGGCCGTGCGCGTGGTGGGCGGCAACGCGGCCTAGCTTTCCGCCTGACGGCGGTGCGGCAAAGCCATCCGGCTTTTCCTGGCCTGGCCGGCCCACTCCCCCGGCCCAACCACCCGTTCAAGGTACCCTGTGGGTGGTTGGGCCGGGGGAGTGGGCCGGTCAAGCCAAGCCCTTTGCGGAGGCAAAGGGCGCACCCAACAAGAAATCCGGACGGCCTGTCCGCATTGCCGTGAGGCGGAAAACTACGCCCCGATCAGGCCCTTGATCGCGCTTTCGAACAGCGCGCGGCCGTCGCTGCCGCCCTGTTCGGGCTCGATCATGCGTTCGGGGTGGGGCATCATGCCCAGCACGTTGCCGGCATCGTTCAGCACCCCGGCGATGTCGCGGGCCGAGCCGTTGACGCTTTCGGCATAGCGGAAGGCGACGCGGCCTTCGCCTTCGAGCCGGTCGAGCGTGGCGTCATCGGCGAAATAGTTGCCATCGTGGTGGGCAACCGGCACCGTGATCTGCTGGCCCTGCGTATAGCCGCTGGTGAACAGGCTCTGGCTGTTGGCGACGGTCAGCTGCACGTCGCGGCAGACGAAGTTCATGCCCGCGTTGCGCAGCAGCGCGCCGGGCAGCAGGCCGCTTTCGGTCAGCACCTGGAAGCCGTTGCACACGCCCAGCACCGGCACGCCGCGGTTCGCGGCTTCGATCACCGCGCGCATGATCGGGCTGCGCGCCGCCATCGCCCCGCTGCGCAGGTAATCGCCATAGGAAAAGCCGCCGGGCAGGGCGATGAAATCGAGCCGGTCTGGCAGCGCGGCATCGCCGTGCCAGACCCGGTGCGGCGCAGTGCCGGAGATCTTCTCGAGCGCGTCCGCCATATCGCGGTCGCAGTTCGAGCCAGGGAAGGTGATGACTGCGGAGCGCAGGCCGCTCATGCCGCGACCCTTTCGATCCGGTAGTTTTCGATCACCATGTTGGCCAGCAGCTGGCGGGCCATGGTGTCGAGCTGGTCGTCGGTGACGGTATCGTCGACTTCGAGTTCCAGCATCTTGCCGGCGCGCACGTCCTTGACGCCGTGGATGCCCAGGCCTTCGATCGCGTGATGGATCGCGCGGCCCTGCGGGTCGAGCACGCCGTTCTTGAGGCTGACGAAAACGCGGACCTTCATGGCACGGGCCTTTCAAGGAATGGGGCAGGGGATTCGACCGCGCCTATGCCGCCACTCGCGCGCGGGAGCAAGGCGGAACGGGCCGCACTGCACAGGATTCGGGCCGGGTGGGGCTGGTTCAGTCGCGCGGCAGGGCCAGCAGCGCATCCTGCTGGCCCCATGCGTCGGCCAGCCGGGGACCCAGGCTCTCGCCATCGGCGCCAATCGCCAGGGCGAACTTCTTCCACTGGTGACCGCGCACCAGGTCAAGCCAGCCGTTCGATTCGGCGTAGTCGAACAGGCCCAGCACCTGCCAGCGTTCGTCGGCATTGAACGCGGCGTGCAGCGCTGCGGCATCGCCATAGCCGCAATCGGCGTGGTTGAAGCCCAGGATCTGCGCCGCGCCCAGGCGGCTGGCCATCGCGGCCGCATCGGTCCCGCCCAGCCGCGCGGCCAGGGCGAAGGCAGCCCGCTCGCGCGGCTGGCCGGAATGGACCGCGCGCCATTCGGCCCCGGCGGATTCGCGCATCCGGTGATTGGCGGCTGCCCGCCCGCTTGTGCCGGCGTGCCCGCCGAACTGGAAATGAGCGTCGAACGCGGCCGTGTTGGCGCGGCCCCAGCGGCGGAAGAACTGGTCCACTTCGAACCGCAGCGCGGCCTGGCCCGGCACGAAGGTGCGCCCGGCACTGGTCACGTGCCAGGCTGCCAGCAGCGCGGCCGCGTCAATCGCGGTCACGCTGGACAGCTGCTGAAGCAAGCCGCCGACCCGGTTGTAGCTGCGCGCCAGCGCCCCCGCGGGACTATCCGGCAGCGGCAGGCGATAGGGCCTGGCGGGAACCAGCGGTGCTGCGATCAGCAAGGGCTGATCCTTGAAATACATGGACAATCCGATCCGGCAGGGGCTTGGCGGATCGAACCTAGCACCTGTGCCGGGTGGGCGAAGTGACGCAGGTCACAGTTTCAGCCGGGCAGCGAATCCAGCACATAGCCCAGCGAGCGTACGGTGCGCAGTGGGTCGGGCACGCCCTGTGCGGCCAGCGCCCGGCGCAGGCGGCCGATCCACACGTCGACCGTGCGATCGTCGATCCCGGCGGTGTCCTTGCCGATTCGCTCGATCAGGGCGGCGCGGCTGAACACCTGGTCCGGATGCGCGATGAAATGGGCCAGCAGGCGAAATTCGTTCGGGCGTAGCGGCACGGGCGCGCCGCGCCAGCGGGCCTGGTGGGCGGCCAGATCCAGCGTCAGCCCGCCGTGGGCCAGACGCCGCGCCGTGGGTGAGGGCACGTCGCGAACCTCTGTCCGGTCGATCCGTTCGACCAGCCGGGCGGGGCTGAGCGGGCCGACCATGTAATCATCCGCCCCGGCGCGCAGCGCGCGGCGCTTGTCCTCGGGATCGGGGGCTTCCAGCACCATGGTGATGTGGCCGTGCCGGGTGGCGCGCGCTTCGCGCAGGCGGCGGACCATCTCCAGCCCGGAAATGTCGGGCAGCAGCCAGTCGACAAAGCACCACAGCGGCCCCTCCAGCGGCTCGCCCGGCAATTCGCTGCCCAGCGGCACAGCGCGAAGGTCGGGCCGCGCCCGGGCCAGGCCGCCCAGCAGTGCGGGATCGGGAGAGGTGAGAAGGACAGTCATCGGCACGGTCGCAGCAGGCAAGTGGACGGGAAACGGCACCCTCGATGGGCGCTTTCCATGACGCTTTGATGACGTCCGCGCGTCAGCCCCTTGTTGTCATGCCGACGTCGCAGGCGTGTCGTCATACTGTCAGAAAAGCGTCGTGGCACTGCAACTCGCCGGGCCTAGCCGCTGCCCCGGCAACCGACACATTGCGCGACTCACTTCGGAGCGCGCCACCATTGCCCGGCTGCTGTGATGCATACCAATGAGGGACCCAATAATGACCCGCTCCGTTTCCAGGACTTCCGTTTCGCTCGGTGCGCTGGCGCTGCTTCAGGTGGCCACTGCCGCCCACGCCAGCGCGGTCGAAGAAGCCGCCGCCGAGGGCGCGATCGACAACACCGGCCTGACCGAAATCGTTGTCACCGCGACCAAGCGCGAAACCAACCTCCAGCAGACCCCTATCGCCATCGCGGTGATGGATGACGAGATGATCAAGAAGCGGCACGTGCAGAGCCTGCTCGACCTGGCCGATGGCGGCGTGCCCAGCCTGCGCATTGCGACCTACGAATCGCGCCAGTCGGCGCTGACTGTGGGGATTCGCGGGATCGTTCCGGGCGATGCCAACCAGCCGGCGCGCGAACAGGGCGTGGGTGTCTATATCGACGGGATCTACCTGGGCCGCCAGCATGGCTTGAACGCCGCGCTGTTCGATGTCGAGCGGATCGAAGTGCTCAAGGGCCCGCAGGGCACGCTGTTTGGCCGCAACACCGAAGGCGGCGCGCTTAACGTGGTGAGCAAGGCCCCGACCGGCGAATTCGGCGGGCGCGTGGCTGCGGGTGTCGGCAACTTTGGCAGCTATAGCGGCGCCCTGCATGTCAACCTGCCCGAATTCGCTGGCCTGTCGTTCAAGCTGGATGGGGTGGTCGATCACCAGGACGCGACCACCCGGAATCCGCTGCAGGGGCAGCTGGGGTGGAACTACCACCACCGCTATGGCGGCCGCGTTGCGGCGCGCTGGAAGCCGGCCGACAACTTCACCGCCGACCTTGCCTTCGACATCAGCCAGGACGACAACACGCCGTTCTACAGCCAGCTGATCAATTACAATCCCAACAACTATCCGGTGGCGACGCTGGCGGAAATCGTGGCCAACGGCAATCGCCTTCCCAGCGGCAAGATCGCTCCGCTGCCCGGTCTGGTCACCGTGACCGCCGACCGCGTCGACAGCGCCGATATCGGCGTGCCGCAGCAGGCCAGCGTCGACAAGGCCAAGGGCTTTTCGGCCAACCTGCGCTGGAAGGTGGCTGACGGGATCGAGCTGCGCTCGCTGACGGCGTGGCGCACGGTCAAGGCCGATCAGTGGGACAATTCGGGCGGCGCGCACCGCAGCCCGGCGTTCCTGCCGAACGGCAACTTCGCGCGCTACAGCCTGTCGGTACTCGACCAGAACCAGTTCAGCCAGGAACTCCAGGCGGTCGGCGGCTTCGGCAATGTCGATTACGTGTTCGGGCTCTACTACTACAACGAGAACGCCGGCGAGGTGGCCGCCACGCCCAACACCAACAAGTGGAATGCGACCGGTACGGGTTACACGATCAACGACGCGAACACCTGGCAGTCGGCCAACTGGTCGATCTCGCGCGCGACGCGGGCCAATTCGAAGAGCTATGCCGCCTATGGCCAGATGACCTGGACCCCGGTGGAGCGTGTGCACCTGACCGCCGGCGGGCGCTTTACCCGCGATGAAAAGGATGGCGCGCTCTACAAACTCAACAACGCCGCTTCGAATTTTCCCTTCGTGTTCAAGGACAACCGCTTCGATCCGCTGGTGATCGCGGCGTGGGATGCGGCTGACGGGGTCAACCTCTATGCCAAGTATGCCACCGGCTACCGGGCGGGCGGGGCCAGCTCGCGATCGGTCAACTTCCGCAGCTTCGGCGCGGAATCGGTGCAGTCCTACGAAGTGGGCGCCAAGACCGAATTCCTTGATCGAAAGGTCCGCCTGAACCTGGCCGGCTACGTGATGGACCGCAAGGACAGCCAGTTCGACTTCGACTATTATATCGTCCAGTCGAACGGCACGGTGCGTCATACCCTGGAAACGGTCAATGCCGCCGGCAAGACCAAGATCCGCGGCATGGAAGCCGATCTGACCGTGCGGCCCACCGACGAGCTGTCGATGGGGCTGTCATATGCCTACACCTGGTGGAAGGTTCCGCCGACCCCCAACCCGCTGGTGGCCGGCAACCCGCTGCAGCCGCTGTTCATCGTCTATACCCCGGCGCATGCGCTGTCCGGTTCGATCGACTATGAATTGCCGCTCAGCGCGTCGAGCGACATGGCGCTCAAGTTGCACCTCGACGGCAACTATTCGTCTCGCGCCTATACCTTCGACAACGAGCCGGTGCAGGCCCAGCCCAGCTTCCTCGTCAATGCCCGCCTCAGCCTGGCGGACATCCCGATGAGCGATGCCGGGCAGAAGCTGACCGTTTCGCTGTGGTCGCGCAACCTGTTCAACGAACAGCACATCTACCGCCGTTCGAATGCCAACCGCGATCCGATCGACGGCAACTATCTGACCGTGCTCGGCGATTATGCCAACTACAACGCGCCGCGCACCTTCGGCGTCGAGGCGACGATCAACTTCTGATCGGCACGCCAATCCCTTCCTCCCTGTGGGGGCGGACAGGTTATCCTGTCCGCCCCTTCTTTTTTGGGCAAAGATTGACTTACACGATTGTCAGTCCATCATCCGGGGCGATGAGGATGACTGCTTTCACGCTCGCTGCGGGCTCGGCGCTGGCCCTGTCCGCTCCCGCCTTTGCCAGGACCATCGATGTTGCGCCGGGCGAGGGGGCGCAGGCGCGCCTGCAGGAAGCGCTGATCGTGGCCCAGCCGGGCGACGTGGTGCAACTGGCCGCAGGCCGCTATGTATTGACCGACGGACTGTCGCTCGACGTTGATGGCGTCACGCTGCGCGGCGCCGGGATGGACGCGAGCGTGCTGGATTTCACCGGCCAGCAGGGCGCGGGCGAGGGGCTGCTGGTGACGTCAGACCAGGTCACCCTGCGCGACTTCGCGGTTGAGAACACCAAGGGCGACGGGATCAAGAGCAAGGGCGCGGACAACGTGGTCTATTACCGCGTCCGCGTGACCTGGACCGGCGGTCCCAAGGAAACCAACGGCGCCTATGGCATCTACCCGGTGTCGAGCACGGGCGTGCTGATCGACGGGTGCAAGGTCTCGGGTGCATCCGACGCGGGGATCTATGTCGGGCAGAGCAAGGCGATCACCGTGCGCCACAACTATGTCGAGCAATCGGTCGCCGGGATCGAGATCGAGAACAGCCGCCAGGCGCTGGTCACCGACAATCTGGTCACCCGCAACACCGGCGGGATCCTGGTGTTCGACCTGCCCAACCTGCCGGTGATGGGCGGCGGTGAAACGGTGATCGCGCATAACCTGGTCGTGGCCAACGATACCGCTAACTTCGCGCCCAAGGGCAATATCGTGGCGGGCGTCCCGCGCGGCACCGGGGTGATGGTGATGGCCAACGATACCGTGCTGGTGAAGGACAACCTGCTGGCCGACAATCCCACCGCGCAGGTGATGGTGGTCGCCTATCCCAACGCGTTCACCGACACGCGCTACAACCCCCTGCCGCGCCGGGTGGTGATCGGCGAAAATCGTATCGTCGGCGGCGGTAACGATCCCGCGCTGGCCGGCGGTGACCAGCTTAAGGCGGCCTTTGGCGGGGCCTTGCCCCCGGTGGTCTGGGACGGGCTGGGCGGCGCAGCCGCGTTGGCGCTGGTTCCGTCGGGGAAGGTGCTGTCGCTGGGGCTGACGAAACAGGGTGAGGGTTTGGACAAGGCGCAGCCCGCGCTGGTCGAAGTGAAGACCGCGCGAGAACTGGTCCTGCCCGGTGCGGGTGGTGCGCCGCCAGCCCTGGCGGCGCGGATCGCGCGGTGAAGGCACTGCTTGCGGCGGCGCTGCTGGCGGGCGCGGCAATTGCCGCGGCCCCGCCGGGCGCGCCGCCGGTCAATGACGCGGCAATCACCGGGGCAGGCTTTCCCGCAACGCTGGCGGACTATGGCTTCTTCGCCGATGGCGCGGCGCAGCGCCCGGCGGCGGGTGTAACCCCTTACCGCCTGCAAACGCCGCTGTGGTCGGACGGCGCCGAGAAGCTGCGCTTCGCCTATGTGCCCAAGGGTGCGCAGGCCCGCGCGCAAGGCGCTGGATTGCTGGATTTTCCAGTCGGTTCGGCCCTGATCAAGTCCTTCAAGCTGGGCGACAAGCTGGTTGAAACCCGCGTGCTGCTGCACCGCGCGGACGGTTGGGTGGCCTTGCCCTATCAATGGAACGCCGATCAGACCGAGGCGCGGCTGGTGCTGGGCGGGGCGCGTCTGCCTTTGACCGCGCCGGGCGGTCAGGCGATTTCCTATGCCATCCCCAATAAGAACCAGTGCAAGGAATGCCATGCCGTCGATGGCGCGGTGACGCCGATCGGGCCGAAGGCGTGGAACCTGTCCGCCGAATGGCTGGCCGGGTTCGCGCGCAGTGGGCGGCTTGATGCGGTGCCCACCGTCGCCCGCCGCGTGCCCTTGTGGGAAGACCGCGACAAGGCCCCGGTGGCGATGGCCGCGCGCGGCTACCTCGAAGCGAACTGCGCGCATTGCCACAATCCGCGCGGGGCAGCGTCCAATTCCGGCCTGTATCTCGGCTGGGACGTGACCGATCCGGTCCAACTGGGGGTGGGCAAGCGCCCGGTCGCGGCGGGACGCGGCGCGGGTAATCTGGAATTCGATGTGGTGCCGGGCGATCCGGCCCATTCGATCCTGGCCTATCGCATGGCCAGCCTGGAAGGCGGCGTGGCCATGCCCGAAGTGGGGCGCAGCGTGGTCGATTCGGCCGGGCAGGCCGTGGTCGAACGTTGGATCAGGGAGATGAAGCGGTGAAGTCGTTCCTGAAGTTCCTTGGCTGGCTGCTACTGGTCACCCTGATCACGCTTTACACCTTCCGCACGCCGGATACCGATCCCAAGGCGATGATCGCCAAGTACGGCGCGGCGCCGTCAAAGTTCCTCAAGCTGCCGGACGGGCTGGTGGTTCACATGCGCGACGAAGGACCGCGCGATGCGCCGGTGCTGCTGCTGCTGCACGGCTCCAATGCCGATCTGCACACCTGGACGCCGTGGGTTGATGCGCTCAAGGATCGCTACCGGGTGATCCGGATCGACCAGATTGGTCACGGCCTGACCGGCACGGATCCCAGGGGCGATTACTCGCCCGCCGGCTTCGCCAATCGGCTGGCGCAAGTGGTCGATGCGCTGGGCCTGCAGAAGTTCGCGCTGGGCGGCAATTCGATGGGCGGAGGCGTGGCGATCCGCTATGCGCTTGACCATCCCGGCCGACTGACCGCGCTGGTGCTGGTCGATGCCGCTGGCGCGCCGGTGACCGAACCGGTCAAGGGCAACATCGGCTTCAAGCTGGCCCGGATGCCCGGCGTGAACCTGATTGCCAAGCAGGTTACCCCGCGCTGGATGATCGAGAAAAGCCTGCGCCAGACGGTTGCCAACCAGGCGGTCGTGACCGACGCGATGGTCGATCGCTATTGGGAATTGCTGCGCTTTCCCGGCAACCGCGCGGCAACCTTTACCCGCATGGCCCTGCCGCGCGTGCCCTACAGCCAGCAGCAGTTCGCCAGCCTGAAGCTGCCGGTGTTGGTGATGTGGGGCGAGCAGGACGCCCTGATACCGCTTTCGTCGGGCAAGCTGATGGCCAGTCTGATCCCCGGCGCCACGCTGATCGCCTATCCCGGAATTGGTCATATCCCGATGGAGGAAGCCGCGCAGCGCAGCGCGGGCGATCTGGTCGGCTGGCTTGCGGCGCACGGGGTGCCGGGCAAGCCCGGCTGAACTGGACGGAAACGCTGCCTTTCTCTAAGGCCCTGCCCGGACAGGGGATGTCATCTCCCGGGGAGTAACGGACTTTGCGCAAACTTGGCCTGATCGGCGGCATGAGCTGGCTGTCGACCCGTACCTACTACGAGCACATCAACAAGCTGGTCCAGGCCCGCGCCGGCCAGCGCGCCAGCGCGCCGCTGCTGATCGAAAGCCTGGATTTCAGCGACCTGGCTCGGCTCTCGACGGCCGAGGAATGGGCCCATGCGGCCGAAGTGCTGGCGGACATCGCAAAGCGGCTGGAAGCGGCCGGGGCGACCGCACTGATCATCGGCGCGAATTCGATGCACAAGGTCTATGACAAGGTCGCCGCCGCCGTCTCGATCCCGATCATCCACATCGCCGAATGCGTTGCCGCTCGGCTGGAAACCAACGGGGTGAAGAAGGCCGCGCTGATCGGCACCCGCAACGTGATGATCGAAAGCTTCTACCGCCAGAAGCTGATCCAGCGCGATATCGAGCTGCTGCCGCCGGAAATGCAGTTTGTCGAAACGCTCGACCGGATCATCTATGATGAACTGCTGCTGGGCAAGGCGTCCCGTCAGGCCGAACGCGAATTGAAGACGATCCTGACCAACCTGCAGCAGGACGGCGCCCAGGCAGTAGTGCTGGGCTGCACCGAGCTGGAAATGATCGTCGACGTCGATGCCAACGTCCTGCCGATCTACGATTGCACCCGCATCCACGCCGAAGCGGCGGTGGACTGGATCATGGGCGAGCACTGAGCGGCACCTTGACCTACGCCCCATACGCCTGTGATCCGGCCAAGTCGCGCGGCCGGGAATTCCCGATCGAGCAGTCGCTCGCGCGCGGGCCGCGTTCGGCCTATCAGCGCGACCGTGACCGGATCGTCCATTCGATCGCCTTTCGCCGGCTGCGCCACAAGACCCAGGTGTTCATCGCGCCCGATGGTGATCATTACCGCGTCCGGCTGACCCACAGCCTGGAAGTGGCCCAGATCGGCCGGGTCATCGCCCGCGCGCTGGGGCTGGACGAGGACCTGACCGAAGCACTGTGCCTGGCCCACGACATCGGCCATCCCCCATTCGGCCATGCCGGCGAGGATGCGCTTGACGCGGCGCTGCACAAGGCTGGCGGGTTCGATCACAACGCCATGGCGCTGCGCACGCTGATGCGGCTGGAAAGCCCTTATTGCGAGCATGAAGGGTTGAACCTTACCTGGGAACTGCTTGAAGGGCTGGCCAAGCACAACGGGCCGCTGGGCATGGTCAACTGGGCCCTGGCGGAACTGGACGCGGCCTATCCGCTGCATCTGACCGAATGGGGCTCGCTGGAAAGCCAGGTCGCGGCGCTGGCCGATGACATCGCCTATGACAACCACGACATCGACGATGGCCTGCGCGCCGGGTTCCTCCAGCTCGACGAGTTGCTGACGCTGGACTTCGTCGCCGATCACTGGCGCGCGATCGAACGCAAATTCCCTTACGCGCCGCAAGACCGGCGCCTGCGCGAACTGGTGCGCAGCCAGATCGGCTGGATGGTCAACGACGTGCTGGGCGAAACCGCCGCCCGCGCGCGGGGGATGACCAGTCCGGCCGACGTGCGCGGGGCAGGGCGGGCCACGGCCGCCTTCTCCACCGCGCTGGCCGAGCAGGAGCGCCGGCTCAAGTCCTTCATGTACGAACGGCTGTACCACCACCCCCAGCAGCTCGCGACGGCCGAGCGCGCCCGCGCGGTGATGGCCGAACTTTATGCCGCCTATGCCCAGGATCCCGGCCTGATGGAGGGTGACTGGCAGGCCCGCCTGCCGGCCGAGGAACCGGCGCGCAGCCGTCACATCGCCGATTACATCGCCGGGATGACCGACCGCTTCGCCATTTCCGCCTTTGCGCGGATCTATGGTCGCATGCCGGAAGGGCTCAGCAATGTCTGACGTGACCCGCATCGCGCTGGTCGGGACTTCGGGGCTCATCGGGCAAAGTCTGATCCGGCTGGCCGTGGGCCGCCGCGACATCCGCATCATCGCCGTCGCCCGGCGCGAAGTGCCGCTGCCGCCTGGCGCGCGGATGGAAGTGCTGGTGGCCGATCCGGCCAACTGGGCCGATGCCATCGCTGCGACCAATGCCAGCGTGCTGGTCAGCGCGCTGGGCACAACCTGGCAGAAAAGCGGCAAGGACGAGGCCGCGTTCCGCAGTGTCGACCAGGATCTGGTGCTGGCCTGCGCCCGCGCCGCCAAGGCCAGCGGGATGCGCCAGATGATCGCGGTCAGCTCGGTCGGGGCGGATGCCGGGGCGAAGAACTTCTACCTGCGGGTCAAGGGCGAGGTTGAGCAGCAACTGGGCAAGGTTGGCCTGCCCCGGCTCGACGTGATCCGCCCCGGTCTGCTGCGCGGCCCCCGCGCCGAACTGCGCCCGGCGGAACGCATCGGCATGGTGCTCAGCCCGCTGGCTGACCTGCTGATGCTGGGCAAGTACCGCAAGTACCGCTCGGTCAAGGCTGACGTGGTGGCGCGGGCCATCGTCGGCCTGAGCAAGGAAAAGGCCGCCGGCCGCTTCGTGTTCGAACACGATGCGATCCTGCGCGCCGCGCGGCGCGGCGAAGCGGCGTAACCGGGCCGCCGTCCGGGGAGGAAATGCCTCAGCCCATTGACTCCACCCGGCGGGCAAGCCATCGCGGCCTCAGTCGCTGACCGCGCGGGAGAGTTCCGGTGATTCGTCACCGGGCGCCGAAGGAGCAACCGCCCCGGAATCTCTCAGGCAAAAGGACCGCGTGGGTCGATAGCGACGCTCTGGAAAGTGTTCCTGCCTTGGCAGGAGCCGCCGAAGGGGTAACCTCGCGTCAGCGGGGGAAAGCTCTCAGGTTTCCGTGACAGAGGGGGCGCCGAATGGCGCCATACCTGTACGGGACCAAAATTAGTGAGCGACACTTACCAAATTGATGAAGCCGAAGCCCCGCAGACCGAGGTGCTGCCGCTGGATGCCTGGCACCGCGCACGCGGCGGCCGGATGGTCGAATTCGCCGGCTACTGGATGCCGGTGCAGTATGAAGGCATCCTGGCCGAACACCTGTGGACGCGCGACAGCGCCGGGCTGTTCGACGTGTCGCACATGGGCCAGCTGTTCGTCAGCGGCGAACATGTGGAAGCCGCGCTGGAAGCAGTCCTGCCGATCGACCTGGAAACGCTGAAGCCGTTCGCCCCGCGCTATTCGATGCTGCTGAACGAGGATGGCGGGATTCTTGATGACCTGATGGTCACGCGCTGGAATTCCGGCTTCTACCTGGTGGTCAACGGCGCAACCAAGTGGGATGATATCGGTCACCTTCGCGAGCATCTGCCCGATGAAGTGACCCTGTCCCACCTCGATGACAATGCCCTGCTGGCGCTGCAGGGGCCCAAGGCCGCCGCGGCGCTGGAACGACTGGTGACCGGCGAATTTCCGCTCTCCGCGCTGACTTTCATGAAGGGAGGCCAGTTCAAGCTGGCGGGTGTCGATGCCTGGATCAGCCGGTCCGGTTATACCGGCGAGGATGGGTTCGAAATCGCCATTCCGGCGGAAAACGCGGCAGAGATTGCCGACCAGCTGTGCGCCCAGCCGGAAGTGAAGCCGATCGGGCTGGGGGCGCGGGATTCGCTGCGGCTCGAAGCCGGGCTGCCGCTCTACGGCCATGACCTGAGCGAAAAGATCAGCCCGGTCGAGGCCGACCTGCTGTTCGCGGTCAACCCGCGCCGCCGCCGCGAAGGTGGCTTCATCGGTGCGGCGCGCGTGCTGGCCGAACTGGCGAACGGCACGCCGCGCAAGCGCATCGGCCTTGCGCTCGAAGGCCGCCAGGCGGCACGCGAAGGCGCGGAAATATTTGCTGGAGATCAGGTGGTTGGCGTGGTTACATCGGGTGGTTTCTCGCCTTCGCTGAACCATCCGATCGCCATGGGCTATGTGGCCCAGGCCCATGCCGCCATCGGCACCGAGTTGTCCATCGACGTGCGTGGCAAGCGTTTGCCCGCGCGCGCCGTGTCCATGCCCTTTGTCCCCCACCGCTACCATCGCTGAGGAGCAGCCGAGATGACCCGTTACTACACCCAGGACCACGAATGGATCGAAGTCTCCGGCAGCGAAGGCACGGTCGGGATCACCGACTATGCCCAGGGCCAGCTGGGTGACATCACATATGTCGACCTGCCCGAAGCCGGCGCCGTGGTGGCCAAGGGCGATGCGCCCTGCGTGGTCGATAGCGTCAAGGCCGCCAGCGACGTCTACTCGCCGGTCAGCGGCACTGTGACCGAAGCCAACCACGCGCTGGTCGATGCGCCCGAGCTGGTCAACACGGAGGCCGAGACCGGCGGCTGGCTGTTCCGCCTGACGCTGAGCGATCCTTCCGAACTGTCCGCCCTGCTGGACCGCGCCGCCTACGACGCTTTCGTCGCGGCACTGTAAGCTGATGCGTTACCTGCCCCTGACCCCCGCCGACCGCGCCGAGATGCTTGGCGTGATCGGCGCGGCCACGGTTGACGAATTGTTCGTCGACGTTCCGGCCGAAGCCCGCCTGTCCGGTCCGATTGCCGGCCTGCCGCACCATGCCAGCGAAATGGCGGTGGAACGCCACATGGCCGCGCTTGCCGCGAAGAATGTGAGCGCCGGAGCGGTGCCGTTTTTCCTGGGGGCGGGGGCCTATCGCCACCACATTCCCGCCAGCGTCGATCACCTGATCCAGCGCGGTGAATTCCTGACCGCCTATACCCCCTACCAGCCGGAAATCGCGCAGGGCACCTTGCAGGTCCTGTTCGAATTCCAGACCCAGGTTGCGCGGTTGTTGGGCACGGACGTGGCCAATGCCTCGATGTACGATGGCTCGACCGCTTGCTGGGAAGCCGTGGCCATGGCGGCGCGGATTACCCGGCGCACCCGTGCGGTGCTGTCGGGCGGGCTGCACCCGCACTATGTCGCCACGGTGCAGACCATGGCGCGCTTTACTGGCGACGTGATCGACAGCCGCGTGCCGGAACTGTCTGCCGCGCCGGACGACGACGCGCTGATCGCGGCGATCACGCCAGACACCAGCTGCGTGGTGGTGCAATACCCCGACGTACTGGGCCGGATCCCCGATCTGGCGAAGATCGCCGCTGCCGCGCAGGGCGCAGGCGCGCTGCTGATCGCGGTGGTGACCGAGCCGGTCGCGCTGGGGCTGATCGAGGCACCGGGCCAGCTGGGCGCGGACATCGTGGTGGGCGAGGGCCAGGCGCTGGGCGTCGGCCTGCAATTCGGCGGGCCTTACCTTGGCCTGTTCGGCTGCCGCGACAAGTATGTCCGGCAGATGCCCGGACGGCTGTGTGGGCAGACCGTGGACGCCGAGGGCAAGCGCGGCTTCGTGCTGACCCTGTCGACGCGCGAGCAGCATATCCGGCGCGAGAAGGCGACCAGCAATATCTGCACCAATGCAGGGCTTTGCGCGCTGGCATTCAGCATTCACATGACCTTGCTGGGCGGCGACGGGCTGGCCCGCATGGCCCGCGCGAGCCACGCCCGCGCCCGTCAGGCGGCGGAGCGGCTGGCCAGGGTGCCGGGGGTGAGCGTTCTCAACAGCGCCTATGTCAACGAGTTTACCGTGCTGCTGCCATCCGACGCGCGCGAGGCGGTGCGCCGCATGGCTGACCGGCAGGTGCTGGGCGGGGTTTCGCTCGGCCGGCTCTATCCGGGAGCCGATGCCCTGGCGAGCGCGCTGCTGGTTGCGACCAGCGAATGCACCACGGTGGAAGATATCGAAGCGCTGGGACAGGCGCTGGAAGGAGTGCTGGCATGAACGCCCCGAACATGGCCGGATGGCGCCCGACGATGGGCGACGGCGCGGTGAGCGCCAGCCCTACCGCCAGCGGTGACAAGGCGCTGCTGCTGGAAGAACCGCTGATCTTCGAATTGGGCCGTCCCGGCACCTGCGGGGTCGACATCGACGAGGCCGACCTGCCGCCGATGGACGCCCTGGCCTCGTTCCTGCGCGCCGCGCCGCCCGCATTGCCCGGCCTGACCGAGCCCGAGGCGGTGCGCCACTACACCCGCCTTTCGCGTCAGAACTACGCGATTGACCTGGGCCCGTTCCCGCTGGGATCGTGCACCATGAAGCACAACCCGCGCCTCAACGAAAAGGTCGCGCGGCTGCCCGGCTTTGCCGACGTTCACCCGCTGGCCCCGCAGCAGACGGTGCGCGGCGCGCTGGACGTGATCAACCATCTGGCCTTCTGGCTGATCGAGCTGACCGGCATGCACGGCGTGGCGATGAGCCCCAAGGCCGGCGCGCATGGCGAACTGTGCGGCCTGCTCTGCATCAAGGCCGCGATTGCAGCGCGCGGCGAGGATCGCCACGTGATCCTGGTGCCCGAAAGCGCGCACGGGACCAATCCGGCAACTGCCGCCTTTGCGGGCTTCAGCGTGGAAAGCATTCCCGCGACCAGCGACGGTCGCGTCGATCTGGCTGCGCTCAAGGTCAAGCTGGGGCCGCAGGTGGCGGGGGTGATGATCACCAATCCCAACACCTGCGGGCTGTTCGAACGCGACATGAAGGCCATTTCCGACGCGGTCCACGCGGCGGGCGGCTATGTCTATTGCGACGGCGCGAACTTCAACGCGGTGGTTGGCAAGGTGCGTCCGGGCGACCTGGGCATCGATGCGATGCACATCAACCTGCACAAGACCTTTTCCACCCCGCATGGCGGCGGCGGGCCGGGCAGTGGTCCGGTGGTGCTGTCGGCGGCGCTCAGCCCGTTCGGTCCGCTGCCGTTCACCGCGCGCCGCGCCGATGGCAGCGTCGTGCTGATCGAGGAAGAGGACGCCGCGGCCGAACATCCCCACAGCTTCGGACGCATGGCCGCGTTCCATGGGCAGATGGGCATGTTCACCCGCGCGCTGGCCTATATCCTCAGCCACGGCGCGGATGGGCTGAAGCAGGTGGCGGAAGATGCCGTTCTGAACGCCAATTATGTCCTGCGCAGCCTGGAAGACGTGCTGGATGCGCCGTTCGGCGCAGCAGGGCCGTGCATGCACGAAGCGCTGTTCAGCGATGCCGGGCTGGCCGAAGGCTTCTCGACGCTCGACATTGCCAAGGGGCTGATCGACGAAGGGTTCCACCCGATGACGGTCTATTTCCCGCTGGTGGTCCACGGCGCCATGCTGGTCGAACCGACCGAGACCGAAAGCAAGGCCGGGCTGGACCGCTTCATCGGATCCTTGCGTCACGTGGCCGAGCGGGCACGGGCCGGGGACGACAGCCTGCACGGTGCGCCGCACTTTGCCCCCCGTCGCCGGCTTGACGAAACGCTGGCGGCGCGCAAACCCGTACTGGTCTGGAAGGATCAGGCGGGAGAATGACGATGTGGCCAGCACTGTTCAGTTTAACCAACCTGGTGGCCATGGCGGCCTGGGTGGTGCTGGCCTTTTTCCCGCGCAAGCCGCTGGCCCACAGCGTGATCCTGTTCCTGGGCGTCGGGCTGCTGTGCCTGGTCTATGCGGCGTGCTTTGCGGTGGTGCTGGGCGGTCTGGCCGATCCGGTCAGCCAACCCGGGGCGGGACAGCCGGGGTTTGGCTCGATCGCGGCGGTCCAGGCTATATTCCAGAGTCAGGGCGGCACGGTGATCGGCTGGACGCACTACCTGGCGTTCGATCTGTTCACCGGGCTGTGGATCGCGCGCGATGCCGATGCCAAGGGCTTCTCACGCCTGGTCCAGCTGCCGTTCCTGCTGGCGACGTTCCTGACCGGGCCGGTCGGGCTGCTGGCCTGGCTGGCCGTGCGCGAACGCCGCGCCCGGACCACCGGGCGCGGCTAGGCCGCCTTATTCCTTGATAACCTTTTCGCCGGCCTTGCCGACGGATTCGATGTCGCGGCCAACGCCCTTTACCGTGTTGCAGGCAGTGGCGGTCAGCGTCAGCCCGGTGAGGGCAAGGGCAGTGATCAAGGTGCGAATCATGCACGGTCTCCTTTGCCGATATATTAGCGCGCAATTCTGAACGCAGGGCAGCAATCGCGCGGCACCTGCCTATTCTCCCGCACCGGTGGTCGCAGGGGACACTGCCTTGGCGTGGAGATGTTCGCGCCAGGCGATGATCGCGCCGGCGGCAATGATCAGCGGCGCACCCAGCCAGGTGGAGGTGGGCGGCAGGTGATCCCACAGCAGCCAGCCATAGAGCGTGGCCCAGACCAGCGAGGAATAGTCCATCACCACCACGCTGGCGACCTGGCCATAGCGCAGCGCCGCAGTCAGCAACAGCTGCCCGAAGCAGCCGAGCAGCCCGCCCAGCAGGAGCAGCCCCCATTGCAGCGGGGTGTGCTGGGCTGCGAAGAATGGCAGGCCCAGCGCCAGCACCGGCGCTGACAGCGCGGCGAACCAGAACACGACCGACAGCGGTTCCTCGGTCCGGCCAAGGTCGCGCACCTGGATCGAGATGATTGCGACCATCAGCCCCGCCATCAGCCCCACCGCCGCGCCCAGCGGTGGAAAGTGGCTGTGCCCGGGCTGGGCGATGATCACCACCCCGGCAAAGCCCAACGCCACGGCCACCCAGCGCACCGGGCCAACCCGTTCCCTGAGCACTATCGCCGACAGGATCACCGCGAAGATCGGGGTGGTGAAGCCCAGTGTGGTCGCTTCGGCCAGCGGCAGCAGCAGCGGCGCGCCGAAAGTAAAGAACATGCCGGTCATGCCGGTCATCGCCCGGCGGAAATGGGTCGGCAGGCGCTGCGTCTTCAGCCGATCGAGTTGCCCGCGCGCAGCCAGCCAGCCGCCGATCAGGAACACGGTGGGGACCTGCCGCCAGAACAGCATTTCCGGAAAGCTGACCCCGCTTTCGACCGTGTACTTGACCACCGCCATCAGCGAGGCAAGCATCACCACTGCGAGCAGGCGCAGGCCAAGGGCCAGGATCGGACGCTGGACAGGATGCATCCTTCCCCCTTACCGGGGCATGATGCTGCCGCAAGGTCCGATTACCGACTTCCTGAACCACGACTGGGTGCAGTTCTGGCTGCTGCCGGGCCTGACCGCGCTGGCACTGGCGATCTGGGCCGGAATTGCCGACCGCCGGCGCCTGCGCCGCAACCGGCCCGACGCAGTGGGCTGGATGCCGTGGCAGGGCATTGGTTTCTGGAGCAGCTTTGCGGCCCTGCTGCTACTGGGCGCGGCGCTGCGCGGCTGGCTCACCACGCCGTAGCGAGCCGGTGATGCCCTGTGCCGCAACGCGCAAACGAAGTCCTTACAGGCAGGCTTCCAGGAAGGCTTGGTCGAAGCCGAACTGGCGGGCCTTTTCCAGGGTGTAGGGACGCAGGCCCGAGGCGCGGAATTCGCCGATGATCTTGCCGTCGTCGGTTTCGTCGAGATACTCGAACTTGAACAGCGACTGGGTGACGATCACGTCGCCTTCCATCCCGATCACCTCGGTGATTTCGGTGGTGCGGCGCGAACCGTCGCGCAGGCGCTTTACCTGGACGATCAGGTCGACCGATTCGGCGATCTGGCGCGAAATGGCTTCCTTGGGGATCTTGATGTCGCCCATCAGGATCATGTTTTCCATACGGCCCAGGCATTCGCGCGGGTTGTTGGCGTGCAGCGTACACATCGAGCCGTCGTGGCCAGTGTTCATCGCGGCGAGCAGGTCGAAACATTCCGCGCCGCGAATTTCGCCCAGGATGATCCGGTCCGGACGCATACGCAGGGCGTTCTTGACGAGGTCGCCGATGGTGATCGCGCCCTGGCCTTCCAGGTTAGGCGGGCGGGTTTCCAGCGGCAGCCAGTGCGGCTGTTGCAGGCGCAGTTCCGCCGCGTCCTCGATGGTCAGAACGCGTTCGCCCGGGTCGATCATCTTCGACAGGGCGTTGAGCATGGTGGTCTTGCCCGAACCCGTACCGCCCGAGATGACGATGTTCATCCGGCAGGCGCCGGCGATCTTCAGCGCGGTTGCCATCTTGTCGCTCATCGACCCGAAGTCGCGCAGCATGTCGATGGTGATCGGCTTTTCGGAAAACTTACGAATCGAGATCGCGGTGCCGCGCAGCGAAAGCGGCGGCACGATAACGTTGACGCGGCTGCCGTCCTTGAGACGCGCGTCGCACAGCGGGGTGGTCTGGTCGACGCGGCGGCCGACCTGGTTGACGATGCGCTGAGCGATCTGGAACAGGTGCTGTTCATCGCGGAACCGGATCGGCGCGATCTGCAGCTTGCCCTTCTTTTCGATGTAGGTCTGCTCGGGCCCGTTGACCATGATGTCCGACACGTCGGGATCGTTGAGCAGTTCTTCGAGCGGTCCGAAGCCGAGCAATTCGTCGATCAGCACCTTTTCCAGCGCGAACTGTTCGCGCCGGTTGAGGGTGACTTTCAGTTCCGCCAGAACTTCCATGATGATCGGGCGGAATTCCTCGGACAGTTCGTCCTTGGTCAGCGTAGCCGCCGCTTCGGGATCGACGCGTTCGAGCAGGCGCGGCAGCACCTGTTCCTTGATCTTGTGAACCGACGCTTCAAAGCCCTGCGCTTCGTAGTTCGCCTCGGCAATGCCGTTGACCCGGTCTTGCAGGCGGGTCATCGCATCGGCTTTGAGGTTATCCGCGCCGCCGCCAATCGGGGGCAGCGGCTGGGCCGCTTCCTCGCCGGGCAGGGGAGGGAACTGGTCGCCACCGGGGCGGGCGGCATCGATCCCGCCCTTCATCGGACGCGCCACGCCGAATTGCGGCCGGGCGCCCGGCGCCATGCCTCCTACTCCGCTGCGTCGACCGAATGCACTCATCGCGGTTTACCCTTGAACTGTCGTTCTTCTAGTGCCGGGGGCATGGATACCCTTCGGCTTATCGGAATGGTGAATAGGTCGGAAACTTTGAATTTTTCCTAATATGCGGACCATTCGCACAAGTCGCTGATTTCACGGCCGAGTTGCGACCATCAGGTAGCCATCGCCGAATCCCGTGCCCAGAAATGGGCGCTGCGCGAGGCAGGCGGCGGCCATGATCGCGCGGCCCACGGGCGAGCGCTGGTAACCGAACAGGCGCAGTTCGGAGCGCCGGTCGGTCCCGCTGGCGGCGGTTGCTCCGGCCATGTCCTGCGCGCCGCCGGCATAGTCCTGCCCGCGCATCGCGCGGTTGCCCAGCCAGTGCGTGAAATTGGCCAGCGGAAAGCCATAGCATTCCAGCCGCTGCACTTTCAGCCCGGCCGCCTGCGCCAGTTCCAGCATGTCGGCCTTGTCATAACGGCGATAGTGCCCGATCCACGCGTCGCGCGGGCTCCACATCGCGCGGTGGGCCGGCATTGACAACACGGCGGTCCCGCCGGGCTTCAGCCAGCTGACCCATTGCCGCAGCGCTTCCACATCATGCTCGATATGTTCGAGCACGTCGAACGACAGGAGCGTATCAAAGCTGCCTTCCCAGCCGT
Organism: Novosphingobium sp.; assembly: GCF_041905565.1. Lineage (GTDB taxonomy): Bacteria > Pseudomonadota > Alphaproteobacteria > Sphingomonadales > Sphingomonadaceae > Novosphingobium. The sequence continues at coordinate 22,966 of NZ_JAYRKX010000011.1, forward strand.
CCTGCGGGCCGTCGCTGATCCGCGCCCCGGGAAAGCCGGCCAGCATCTGCCCGGCCACGTCCAGCGCATCGGGCGAGGTTTCGATGCCGTGGCATTCGTGTCTTCGCACCGCCAGTTCGCGCAGCAGCGCGCCCGATCCGCAGCCGACTTCGACCACCCGGCCCACCGGCAGGTGGCGGATCGCCGCCAGCGCCCGGTCGCGCCGCAGGACAAAGCGCGGGGCGGGCACCCAGCGGCCTTCCAGCACGGCGCCGTACTGGCGGTCCACGGTTACTTGGCTGGTGGTCATCACAGGGGCTCCGTAGCCTGGCAGAACTGGGCGCGCACCGTGCGCACATCGACAATCGGCATGGCAGCCCGGGCGGCAGCGTGGATCGCCGCAGCGCCGCCCGGTTGGCGCAGGTCCCGCGCCAGGTCCGTCAGCGCAGCGGCCAGAGCTGCTGGATCGCCCGGCGGAACCAGCCGCACGGCCGGGCCGGGCTGCGCGATTTCGCGGATCGCCGGGCCGTCCATGGTTACCAGCGGGCGGCCCACGGCCAGGATCTGGAACACCTTGTTCGGGATCACCCGCGCCGCCTTGCCATCGGGCGCGAACACGCCAAGGCAGATCGCGCTCTGTTCGATCAGCGCGGGCAGATGAGCATAGTCGACCCACTCGATGCGTTCTACGCTGCGCAGACCCAGCCGGGCGATCAGCGCGTCGATCCGGGGTTGCTCCTGACCCGTGCCGACAATGGTGAAGTGCAGCGGGGGAGCGGCAGCATCCCGTTCGATCCGGGTGATCGCTTCGACGATGGTATCCAGTCCGTGCAGCGGGATGAACTGGCCATAGAACAGCACGCGCAGTGGCTCGACCGGCGGCGGCGTGGCGGCGCGGCGGAACAGGTCCTGCTCCGCACCGACCCAGAATGCGCCGAGCCTTGCGGCTGGCAGGTGGTAGAGCGCGCCGACATGATCGGCATGGGCGCGGGTATCGAGCAGCACCAGGTCGGCGGCGCGGGTAGAGAGCCATTCGCTGGCGTACAGCAACCGCGCCGCGATCCCGCCCGGGCGCAGCAGGCCCCGGTCGATCACCGCGGTGTCGTAAAGCGAAATGAACATGTCCCAGCAGATCTTTGCGCCGCGCAGCCGGGCGAACGGCCACAGCACCAGCACGTCGAGATTGCCGGGATAGGGCACCACCACCACCCGGTGCGCCGGCGCGCGCAGGTAGGCCAGGATCAGCGCCGGATAGGCCAACAGCCAGCGCAGCAACACCGCCAGCCTGGCCCGCAGGCCGCGCAGCTGGCTTTTGTCCTCGATCCCTTGCCACGGATTGCGGTGGCAGACCGGCACGTCCGGATCGTCCTGCCGCAGCGCTTCGACCAGCATCCGAACGCGCGGCTTGCCGGTATCGAAAGTGCCCCAGACCAGCCGGTGATGCGCGGGGCGGGTCATTGCGCGGGTTCCTGCCGCCAGTGCAGCGTCGCCAGCGCGAACAGGGCGCTCGCCGCCAGCAGGATCACCCGGTCGAGCCCTACGGCGAGGAACCCGGCGGCAGGCGCGACCGCGACCCAGCCGGCCGCGCCCGCGGCAAAGCTTTCGCTGATGCCCAGCCCGGCCGGGGCGATCGAAGCGGCGGAACCGGCGATATTGGCCAGCGCGAAGGGCAGCGTATCGCCGAGCGGCAAGGCCACGCCCAGGCACAGGAAAGCCAGTTGCAGCCGCACCGCCAGCAGTGCCAGTCCGGCCAGGCGGTGTCCCAGGTTGAGCAGCGCGGTGCGCCAATCGGCCATCCGCGCCAGCCCCAGGCAGGATGCAAGCGTGCCTGCCAGCCCGGCCAGCGCCAGCAGTGGCCCTCCAAAGGCGTCGTGGCCGATCAGCGTCAGCCCGCAGCCCAGCGCGGCGAGCGAAATCCACATCACCGCCGCCAGCAGCACCAGCGCCCAGCTTTGCGCCGGGCGCGCGCCGCCGGCCATCAGGGCCCCGGCGCGGACCAGCGCGCCGCCCGGGATTGGCAGGATTTCGGCCAGCGTGGCATAGCTGGATTGCGCGGTGGCGCGGCGCAGCGGGATATGCATCCCGGCACCACGCGCCAGCAGCGTCATTCCGATCCCGCCGTAGAGCAGCGACAGTGGGGTGAGCAGCAGTTGCGCCAGCAGCGGGCCAGGCCGCAGATCAGCGGGAGAGACGCCAAGGTGGCGGAACGACAGCCACGACCCGCCGATGAACAGGCCCGCACCCAGCAAGGTTAGCGGCAGCCGCCAGGCCTGCGCGCCGTCACGCAGCCGCGCGCGCCACATGAGTGCGCGCTGCGTCAGGTTGGGCAGGGCGGGGGCGCGGTCCATCATGTCAGTAGGGCAGCAGATAGGGCGGGGCGGGGGGCGGCGTGGCCGGGGCCTTGATCCGATCCCCCCACAGCAGCCGCAGGGGCGCGGTGCGCGGGGCGATGGTGTGCGGGCCGCGCGTCAGTTCGAACACCGTGCCGGGGGCGCGGGCGATGCCGTCTACCGTCACTGGTTGCGCGGCGTGGAGCGTGTAGGGGCCGGGCACTTCGACCGTGATCGTCATGCTGTCACCTGCGGGCACATCAAACCCGGCCAGCCACAGCGGCCCCCACAGGTTGACATAGACGCGGCGCAGCAGTGCCAGGTCTTGCGGCAGGAAATCGCCCACCGGCTGGCGGCTGCGCAGCGCGGCGGTGAAGGCGTCCTTGTTTTCCAGCACCAGCGGCACGGGCCGGGCGGCCAGCGTGTCGCTGAGGCTGGATTCCTGCCCTTTCAGGTACTGTTCAGTGCCCCAGGGGGTCATGAACACGTTGGCCTTGGGCATCGCGCCCAGCATGGCGAAACCGTCGAAATAGGCCGGATGCTGGGGCAGCAGGCGCTCGCCCGCGTTGACCAGTGCGCGCTGGCGCTGGATGATCGCGCGGTCTTCCACCGCCCACAGCGCGAGGGCCAGGCCGCCCAGCAGCAGCGCGATCCGCGCCGCACCGTAACGCGGCAGCGCCCGATCCAGCACGATTGCCAGCGCGGCGCAGACCGGGGCGAGCATGAACACGAAGTAATAGGGCGCGGTGTTGTGATAGAACAGCAGCGTCGCCAGCGGCAGGAACAGTCCCGCCAGGGCGGCCTTTTCCGCTGCGGGGCGCACATCACCGCGCAGCACCATGGGAAAGCAAAGCGCCAGCAGCGTGACGAGTGGCGCAATCGCCATACCCTTCAGGTGGTGCTGCCAATAGGGCGGTAGGCCAAGGCCGAACATCTTGCTGCCCGCGCGGCTGACCACGGCGCGCGCTTCGCCATCGGCGGCGGCGCCCAGCGTGCTCGCATGCAGGGCGTAGACCAGCGCGAAAGCGGCGGCAGCGGCCAGCGCAATGGCGCCCAGCCGCACCAGCATGGCCGAGCTGCGTCCCGCTTCGGTCCAGCGCAGCCAGGCAATGCCGGCGAACACCGGGGCATAGAGCACCGCCTTGATCGTCAGCACGGTGGCCGTGCCCAGCAGCAGGCCGATCGCGGCGATCGCGCTCCAGTTCAGCCGCGCGCGCAGCAGTGCCAGCGCGGCCAACATCAGCAGCGCCGCGGCCGGACTATCGAACCGGAACGAGGCGGCGTGCTGGAACACATAGCCGCCCCCGGCATAGGACAGCACGGCCAGCCAAGCGGCCTGACGGCTGGCAAAGCGGGTGGCCACGCCGAACAGGCAGGCCAGCGTCACAGCTTCGCAGCCCAGCATGAACAGGCGGATGACCACGATGTGATCGATCCCGTCGCCGGGCAGCACGGTCACCCAAGCGAAAGCGCGGGTGTAGAGCGTCTGCAAGGGTTCGGCCAAGGCCCCGGCAACCAGCCGGTGGACCTGGCTGTAATGGAAGAATTCGTCCTCGTTGATCGCGCGCTGGAACACCATGGCCAGCTGCAGCGCCAGGACCAGCGCCAGCATTACCAGCGTCAGGCCGCTGCCTTTGGCGGGCGGCGGCGCGGGGCTGGACGGCGCGGGCGTCACGCGGCCCGGTCGGTGTTCTGAACGGGGCTTGCGGGCGCTTGCGGCTCAAGCCGGGCGACCTGTTCCTCCAGCTGGCGAACGTGTTTCAGCGTCGCTTCGAGCAGCTTGCGGTTGGCGCCGATCAGGTCGGCCAGCACGCCCATCAGCCCGGTCAGGACTCCCAGCACCAGCAGCGAGCCGCCCAGCACCAGCGATTGCACGTGGCCCTGGCCATCGCCCGTGGCCCAGAAATAGAGGAAGCGCAGGATCGGCAGCAGCCCGACCAGGCTCACCGCCGCGCCGATCAGCGCGAAGGTGCGCAGCGGGTTGTAGGTGGCATAGGCCCGCGCCATGGTCATCAGCTGGCGCGAAATGAACTGCGGGATCGAAGTGAACAGCCGCGACGGGCGCACCGCCGCATGGGTGCGGATCGGCACCGAAACGATCTTCAGCCGCTTGCGCCCGGCCTGGATCAGCATGTCGGTGGTATAGGAAAACTCGGTGGTGATGGTGATGCGCTGGGCAGCGGTGCGACTGATCGCGCGGAACCCGCTGACCGCGTCGGTCACCTCGGTGCGCGACAGGCGGCGCACCACCGAACTGCCCATGCGCTGGAGCAGGCGCTTGAACGGCCCGAAATGCGCGTTGTTGGCGACGCCGCGATCTCCGATCACGATGTCCGCCTCGCGCGCGACGATCGGCGCGACCAGCTTGGCGATGTCGGCGCCTTCGTATTGTCCGTCGGCATCGGTGTTGACCACGATGTCGGCCCCGGCGGCCAGCGCGGCGTCCAGTCCGCTCTGGAACGCGGCGGCCAGGCCCCGGTTGCGGCGGTGGCGGACCACGTGCTGCACCCCGAAGCGGCGCGCGACCTCGGCGGTGCCGTCGTGGCTGCCATCGTCGATCACCAGCACTTCGATCTGGTCGACGCCCGGGATCCGCCGGGGCAGGGCCACCAGCGTATCGGGCAGGTTTTCCGCCTCGTTGAAGCACGGGATCTGGATGATCAGCTTGGTCATGGGCCCCCGCCGACGCCCTTTCCTGATGGGTGCCGGTGACACCTTGTTAAGGATAAGTCGTAAACAGCGGGTAAAGGTTTGCGCGCCCCTCTGGCATCCAGCTGCACGGCGGCCTAGGACAGCGGGCAGAGCAGGGGGAAGCTGACTTGCGCCGCGCTGAAACCACCGGATTGCTGTATGCCTTGGCGGGGTTCGCCCTGCTTTCGTGCGGGGATGCGGTGGTCAAGACCATGTCCGGGCAGTGGGCGCCGACCGCCATCGCGATGACCCGCTACGTGCTGGGCGCCGTGGGGCTGGGCGCGGTGCTGCTGTGGCGCGAAGGGCCGCGAGCGTTCATCATGCCGGCGCCCGGCGCACAGATCCTGCGCGGCGCGGCGGTGGCGCTGGCGACGGTCGGGTTCTTTTCCGCGATCTTCGTGCTGCCGCTGGCCACTGCCACTTCGATCACCTTTACCAGCCCGATGCTGACCGCGCTGCTCGCCGCGCTGCTGCTGGGCGAACCGGCGCGGCGCGAAACGGTGATCGCCTCGATCATCGCGTTCATCGGCGTGCTGGTGGTGCTGCGGCCCAATTTCCTGACCGCCGGGTGGGCGGCGCTGCTGCCGCTGCTGTCGGCCCTGGGGATGAGCGTGCTGATGATCGGCAACCGCTTCGTTGCGGGCAAGGGATCGGCGCTGGCGATGCAGTTCTTCGTCGCGGCGATCGCCTCACCGTTTCTGATCCTTGCCACCACAGGCCTGCATTTCAGCGGGATCGAGCGGTTTGCCGTGCACTGGCCGCATTGGAGCGTGCTGGCCCGCTGCGCGCTGGTCGCCTGTTCGGCCACTTGCGCGCACTGGTTGATCTTCATGGGCACGACCCGCGCCGGGGCGGCCACGGTTGCGCCGATGACCTATGTCCAACTGCTGGTCGCGACGCTGGCCGGGTGGCTGATGTTCGACAACCATCCCGATGCGATGAGCCTGCTGGGCGCGGCGATCATTATCGGCGCAGGGCTGTATCTGTGGCGGGCAGGCCGTGTGCGCGAAGTGGCAGGGACCGATTGAAGGACAAGGCCGAGACCGGCGCGCCTGCCATCAAGCGCTGCTGGCTGTGCGAACGGCCAATGGGCGCGGTGACCGAATGGCACCACCCCGTCCCGAAAAGCCGCAAGGGCCGCGATGTGGTGCGGGTCCACGCGATCTGCCACCAGGCGATCCACGCCAATTTCAGCAATGCCGAACTGCACCGTATCGGGCTCGCGGTGGAACGCCTGCGCGAACATGCCCAGATGGCAAGGTTCCTGGCCTGGGTGGCGAACAAGGATCCCGATTTCCACGCCCGCACCGCCAGCCGCCGCCGCTAACCCGCCCTTAACCATGCCGGGCTAGGCAGGCGGGGCAATTGCAGAGGCGCGTGGCTTGAAACTTCCGGTCCTTCATGGCTTCCCGTGGCTTTGGGCGCTGGCCTGGCTGGTTGTACCCAACCTTGCGGTGATCCTGATGTGGCCGGTCGGCGGGCCGCCGATGGGGCGCTATCTGCTGGGCTTCGGTCTGTTCGCGCTGGCCGCTTCGCTGCTGCCCTGGCTGGGGGCGCGCCGCGCGGTGCTGACCCTGCTGCCGCTGGCCATGGCCACGGTCTATGTCGGCGCGGTGTTCAATATCACGCTCTACAATTACGAGCTGTTGCTGCCCTTCCTGCGCGAAGTGCGCCCGCTGCGCTCGCCCGAATACGCGCTGGGCGCGCTGGTAGTGGCGGGGGCGATGGCGGCGGGCTGGTGGCTCGCACCGCGCAGTCCGCGCCTGTCTGGCCTGCGTCACTGGGCGCTGGCCCTGCTCGCCGTGCTGGGCATGACCAATATCGACAATATCGCGACCGCGCGCACCGCGGGCAGCTATGTCGGGCTGCCGCAGGCCGGCGCGCCGTTCGATTCCGCGATCCGCGCCGCCGGGCTGGACCAGCCGGGGCCGCGCCGCCGCCACCTGGTGGTGGTGCTGGTTGAAGCGCTGGGCCTGCCCACCAACCCGCGCGAACGCGCCCTGTTCGAGGCGGACTGGAACCGCCCGGAATGGCGCGGCCGCTATGATGTGACGCGCGGCAGCGTGCCCTATCACGGCTCGACCACGGCGGGTGAACTGCGCGAGCTGTGCGGCGTCTGGGCGGACTACCGCGTTACCGACTTCGACAAGATCGACTGCCTGCCAGAACGCTACGCCCGCGCCGGTTACCGCACCGAGGCGCTGCACGGCTTCGATGGCAGCTTCTTCGAACGCACCCAGTGGTGGCCCAAGCTGGGCTTCCAGCATCGCGCCTTCGGTGCGGACCTGCGGGCCGAGGGTGCGCAGGGCTGCGGCGGGGTTTTCCCGGGAGCCTGCGATGCCAGCGTGCCGCCGCTGCTGGCCCAGCGCCTGCGCACGGCCAAGGCGCCGCAGCTGCTCTACTGGGTCACGCTCAATTCGCACCTGCCGGTGCTGGCCGATCGGGCCCTGGGCACCGACAATTGCACGTTCGGCGGTGCGGCGCTGGCCGATGGCCCGCCGATGCTGTGCCGCCTGTTCCTGACCCATCACCGCGTGTCCGAAGCCCTGACCCACATGGCGTTGGACCCGGCGCTGCCGCCCACCGACATCCTGATCGTCGGCGATCACATGCCGCCGTTCTTCCAGCGCGATGCGCGGGTGAAGTTCGATGGCGCGCGGGTGCCCTGGGTACTGCTGAAAGCGCGCAACTAGCCGCCCGCGCGGCAATCGCCATGGACCTCCAGCGTGTAGGTCCGGAACACCTCGCGCCACGGACGACGCAGCCACAGCTGGCAATGCTGCGCGGCATAGGCGCGCACCAACGGTGCGGTGCGCTGGTTTTCTTCCTCGGCCGGCCAATCGGCAAACACGATCACCACGCTGGGCTGCCAGCGCAGGATGCGCTCCACCTCGGCTCGGGTGTCGAGCCGGCTGGCGTTGTCCTCGGGCGGAAAATAGAGGTGGAAGTTGTCGAGCAGGGGGCTGGGTGGATAGCTGCCCAGCCGGTTGTAGAGCGACATCGGCCCCTGGTAGACGAACAGCCGCGGCTGCGGATCGCGCGCCCGGATCTCGGCTTCCAGCGCGGCAATTGCGGCGCGTGACTGGGCGCGATCGGTAAGGTTGAAGGCCGGCCCCACCGCCAGGCAATAGAGCACCGCGAGCGCCCCTGCGCCAAGGCCCCACAACTCGTGCCGCAGCGCCCGCGCCGCTGCGATGCACAGCGGCACCAGCAGGGGCAGGGCATAGTGTTCGTAGTAATTGGGCACGGCGGCCACGCCGATCAGGCCCGCCAGCACCCAGCCGGCCAGGAAGCCGCGCCCCTCGCGCCCCGGACCGCGCGGCCAGGAGATGCCGATCGCGGCGGCCAGCACAATCGGCCAGCCCATGAACAGCAGCCGTCCGGCGCGGGCCAATTGGTCGCCGGTGGGGTTGTTCTCCTTGCGCAGGTTGGCGTCGATCATCGCGTCGCGCAGTTCCGGGAAATGACCCAGTGCGACAAAGGCCAGCGCGAACAGGGCAAAGGGCGCGATCCCCGCCAGCGCCAGCCGCGCGGCGGGCAGCAGCGCGGCCCGGCCCGATTGGCGCAGTTGCCAGACGGCCCACAGGCCCAGGAACCCGGCCTCGAACAGCGCGGTCTGCTTGTAGGTGATCGCAAACCCCGCGCTGGCCATCGCCAGCAGCGCGCCCGGGGGCGTGCGCCCTTCGCGCAAGGCTGGCCCGGCGCGCAGCACCAGCAGCGCCGCCAGCGCCATCCACAGGTTGTAGAAAACCGGGGTCTGCCCGCTGCCTCCGCCGAACATCGGCAGCGCGGCCAGATAGAGCGTCGCCCCGACCATGGCACCGGTGCGGCTGGCAAAGCGCAGCGCGATCGTGCGGATGCACCAGGCCGTGGCGGCTGCAAACAGCAGCGCGGGGATCTGGTAGGCCAGCGGCGAATTGCCGAGGGCCGCCAGCAGGTAATAGGTCAGGAACAGCCCCGGTCCCTTGCGGTCCCACACATCGACATAAGGCAGAAGCCCGTCGTGCAGGTGCTGCCCGGCGGCGAAGTAGAACAGCTCGTCATTGAAATAGCCGGCATCGCCCAATGCCGACCAGCGGGTCAGCAGGGCAAAGGCCAGCAGCCAGCCGGCTTCGGCCCATGCGGTCCAGCGCGGCGGGGGAGCGGGCGGGGCTGCGTCCATTCGTGCATGGTTGCCCGCTGCGCGGCGGGGTTTCAACCGGCGGCAAACCGTTAGCCACAAATGAAAAGGGCGGCCCCGCAAGGCCGCCCCGTTTCTTTGCCAGTGGCGCCGGGCTTAGTCGGCGACCTTTTCGGCCAGCACAGTGAGGCCATTGGCACCCACTTCGGCAAAGCCGCCCTGGACCAGGATTTCTTCCGGCTGGCCGTTCTCGGTCTTGTAGACCTTGATCGCGCCATCGCGGACGGTCGACATGAAGGGCGCATGGCCCTCCAGCACGCCGAACTCGCCCTCGGTGCCGGGGACGATCACCATGTGAACGTCCTCGGACCGCACGAGCCGCGCCGGCGTGACGAGTTCGAAGTGGAGAGCCATTATTTCTTTCCTACCGAAGCAGCTGTAGCTGCATCAATTTCACCTGTCATTCGACCGAGAAACCAGATCGCGCAATCTCGGTTCAACGCAAGTGCAGCCAAGTTAGACATGCCCTCGCGTTCTTCAAGCGCTAACAACGCCGCACCAAAGCTTTCAAGCTTTGATTGATCACTCGTCTCACGAAAAGCTGTGAGACATTTCTCAGCAACGCGGAAGCTCTGCTCTAATGACGTTTGATCTTTAATGAAGTCCGGCAACTCCTTCATTGACCCGGTGTCTGTTGGACTACCAACAGACGAGGCCAGAAGGAGAATTGCCGTTAGCATCAGGCTTCCTCGGCCAGCTTCTTGGCCTTGGCGACCGCTTCGTCGATCCCGCCGACCATGTAGAAGGCGGCTTCGGGCAGGTGGTCGTATTCGCCGTCCACAACCGCCTTGAACGAGGCCACGGTGTCTTCCACCTGGACGAACTTGCCCGGGATGTTGGTGAACACTTCGGCGACGTGGAACGGCTGCGACAGGAAGCGCTGGATCTTGCGCGCGCGGGCGACGGTGAGCTTATCTTCTTCCGAAAGCTCGTCCATGCCCAGGATCGCGATGATGTCCTGCAGCGACTTGTACTTCTGCAGCGTTTCCTGAACGCGGCGGGCAACGTCGTAGTGCTCCTGGCCGACAACGGCCGGGGTCAGCACGCGGCTGGTCGAGTCCAGCGGGTCCACCGCCGGATAGATGCCGAGTTCCGAGATCGCGCGCGATAGGGTGGTCGTGGCGTCAAGGTGCGCGAACGAGGTGGCCGGCGCAGGGTCGGTAAGGTCGTCCGCGGGAACGTAGATCGCCTGGACCGAGGTGATCGAACCCTTGGTGGTCGAGGTGATGCGTTCCTGCAACGCGCCCATGTCGGTCGCCAGGGTCGGCTGGTAGCCCACCGCCGAAGGAATACGGCCGAGCAGCGCCGACACTTCCGAACCGGCCTGGGTGAAGCGGAAGATGTTGTCCACGAAGAACAGCACGTCCTGGCCTTCCTGGTCGCGGAAGTATTCAGCCATGGTCAGGCCCGAGAGCGCAACGCGGGCACGGGCGCCCGGGGGTTCGTTCATCTGGCCGAACACGAGCGCCACCTTCGACCCATCGGGGGTCGGGTTGCCATCGGCGTCCTTGGCGATAACGCCGGCGTCGAGGAATTCGTGGTAGAGGTCGTTACCTTCGCGGGTGCGTTCACCGACGCCTGCGAAGACCGACACGCCGCCGTGACCCTTGGCGATGTTGTTGATCAGTTCCTGGATCAGCACGGTCTTGCCCACGCCGGCGCCGCCGAACAGGCCGATCTTGCCGCCCTTCGCGTAGGGAGCGAGCAAGTCGATGACCTTGATGCCGGTGACCAGAATCGCCGCTTCGGTCGACTGTTCGACGAATTCGGGGGCCTTGGCGTGGATCGGGGCGCGCATGTCAGTATCGACCGGGCCGCGTTCGTCGATCGGATCGCCGACGACGTTGAGGATGCGGCCCAGCGTGCGCGGGCCAACCGGGACCGAAATCTGCGCGCCGGTGCTCGACACCGGCTGACCGCGGGTCAGGCCGTCGGTCGCGTCCATCGCGATGGTGCGCACGGTGTTTTCACCCAGGTGCTGCGCCACTTCGAGGACCAGGCGGTTGCCGTTGTTCTCGGTTTCGAGCGCCGAAAGGATCGCCGGCAGTTCGCCTTCGAAGGTGACGTCGACGACGGCGCCGATCACCTGGCTGATCTTGCCGCTGGCGGTGCTGGCGGCGGCCTTGGGGGCAGCCTTCTTGCGGGTCGTGGTCTTGGCTTCGGTTGCCATGTCTCGTTCCTTGCCTTGGATCTCTTAGAGCGCTTCCGCGCCCGCGATAATTTCGATGAGTTCGGTGGTGATCGCGGCCTGGCGGCTGCGGTTGTACTGGATGGTCAGCTTGTTGATCAGGTCACCCGCGTTGCGCGTGGCATTGTCCATCGCGGTCATCGAGGCGCCCTGTTCGCTGGCCTGGTTTTCCAGCAGTGCCCCGAACAGCTGGGTGCGCAGGTAGCGCGGCAGCAGTTCGGCCAGGATCGCTTCCTCTTCCGGCTCGTATTCGACCACGGCGCCGGCATCGGCGGCCACGGCCTTGGGCGCGGGAACGGGGATGATCTGGACCTTGGTCGGGTCCTGGGCCAGCGCGCTCTTGAAAGTCGAGAAGAACAGGTGCGCGACGTCGAACTTGCCGGCGTCGTACAGCGCAACCAGCTCGTTCGCGATCTTTTCGGCTTCCTCGAAACCCGGTTCGCGCACGTCGGTGGTGTCGAACGAGGCCAGCACGGCGTTCAGATAGTTGCGCCGGATCACCGCGCGGCCCTTGCGGCCGACGAGGTAGAACAGCACCGTCTTGCCCGCAGCTTCAAGGCTGCGCGCCTCGGCCAGGGCGGCCTTGACGATGTTCGAGTTGAACGCGCCGCACAGCCCCTTGTCGGAGTTGGCGACCACCAGCAGGTGGACCTGGTCCTTGCCGGTGCCGGCGAGCAGCCGTGGGCTGTTTTCGCTGACGGTGATCTTGCTGGCGAGCGAGCCCATCACTTCGGCCAGGCGCGCCGCATAGGGACGCGCGGCTTCGGCATTGGCCTGCGCCCGGCGCAGCTTTGCAGCTGCGACCATCTGCTTGGCCTTGGTGATCTTCTGGGTCGACTTGACCGAGTTGATCCGCCCTTTGAGTTCCTTAAGCGAGGCCATGAAGCCTTACCCTTTCAATCGGATCAGGCGAACTGCTTCGCGAAAGCGTCGAGCGCGGCAACGGTGCCCTTCTTGGCATCATCGCCAAAGTCGCGGCTGTCGCGGATCAGCTTGAGCACATCGGCGTGCTTGTCGCGCATGAAGCTGAGCATTTCGGCTTCGTAGCGGGTCACGTCCGAGGTGGCGATGCCATCGAGGTAGCCGTTGGTGCCGGCGAAGATCGACACGGTCTGCTCTTCGAACGGCAGCGGGCTGAACTGGGCCTGCTTGAGCAGTTCCGTCAGGCGCGCGCCGCGGTTGAGCAGCTTCTGGGTCGAAGCGTCGAGGTCCGAACCGAACTGCGCGAAGGCCGCCATTTCGCGGTACTGCGCCAGCTCGAGCTTGATCGAGCCCGACACCTTCTTCATCGCCTTGGTCTGGGCGGCGCCGCCGACGCGGCTGACCGACAGACCGACGTTGATCGCCGGGCGGACGCCCTGGTAGAACAGGCCGGTTTCAAGGAAGATCTGGCCGTCGGTGATCGAGATCACGTTGGTCGGAATGTAGGCCGACACGTCGCCCGCCTGGGTTTCGATGATCGGCAGCGCGGTCAGCGAACCGCCGCCCTGGCTGTCGTTCATCTTGGCCGCACGTTCGAGCAGGCGGCTGTGGAGATAGAACACGTCGCCCGGATAGGCTTCGCGGCCCGGCGGGCGGCGCAGCAGCAGCGACATCTGGCGATAGGCGACGGCCTGCTTCGAAAGGTCGTCATACACGATCACGGCGTGCATGCCGTTGTCGCGGAAGAATTCGCCCATGGTCGCGCCGGTGTAGGGCGCGAGGTACTGCAGCGGGGCGGGTTCCGAGGCGGTCGCGGCGACCACGATCGAATATTCCATCGCGCCGTTTTCTTCGAGCTGGCGGACGATCTGCGCCACGGTCGAGCGCTTCTGGCCGACGGCGACGTAGATGCAGTACAGCTTCTTGCCTTCGTCGGTGCCCTGGTTGACTTCCTTCTGATTGATGAAGGTGTCGATCGCCACGGCGGTCTTGCCGGTCTGGCGGTCACCGATGATCAGTTCGCGCTGGCCGCGGCCCACGGGCACCAGGGCGTCAATCGCCTTGAGGCCGGTCTGGACGGGTTCGTTGACCGACTGGCGCGGGATGATGCCCGGCGCCTTGACTTCGACGCGCTGGCGCGAGGCGGCTTCGATCGGGCCCTTGCCGTCGATCGGGTTGCCGAGGGCGTCGACCACGCGGCCGAGCAGGCCCTTGCCGACGGGGACGTCCACGATGGTGCCGGTCCGCTTGACGACGTCGCCTTCGCGGATTTCGCTGTCCGAACCGAAGATCACGACGCCGACGTTGTCGGTTTCGAGGTTCAGGGTCATGCCCTTCACGCCGTTGGCGAATTCGACCATTTCACCGGCCTGGACCTGGTCCAGACCGTGGATGCGGGCGATACCGTCACCCACCGAGAGAACCGACCCGACTTCCGAGACCTGGGCGTCGGTGCCGAAGCTGGCGATCTGGTCCTTGATGACCTTCGAGATTTCAGCGGCGCGGATATCCATCATTCAGCCTTTCATCGCGTTCGCGAGAGTGTTCAAACGGGTGCGGATCGACGAATCGATCTGGGTCGAGCCGATCCTGACGACGAGGCCGCCGAGCAACTCGGGATCGACCTTGGCAGTCAGTTTCACGTCCTTGCCTTCGCGCGCCTTGAGCTTGTCGGCCAGGGCCTTGAGCTGGGCGGCGGAGAGGGGATGGGCGCTGGTCACTTCGGCGTTCACCTCGCCGCGGGCGGCGGCGGCGATCGCGGCGAAGGCGCGGATCACGTCGGGCAGCACGGCCAGGCGGCGGTTGCCCGCCAGCACGCCAAGGAAATTCTGCGTCAGCGGCGACAGCTTGAGCAGCTTGCCGACCGCTTCCATCGCCCTGGAGGCGGCATCGCGGGTGACGCGCGGATTGCGAATCAGCGCGGCCAGATCGGCGGATTCGGCGATCGCCTGACCCAGACCGGCCAGGTCGGATTCGACAGCGGTAACCTTGCCGCCTTCGCTGGCCAGGTCATACAGCGCAGAGGCGTAACGCCCTTGCAAACTTGCGGTAATGCCGCCGGAATTCTCCACGCGCCTTGGTTCCTTGCATCGGATGCGTTGACGGGGCGACCGCCACGCTGAAAGGTGACTTCGCCCCTTGAGACGGGGGCGCGCATAGCGACGATTGCGGTGCGATGCAAGCTGGGGCTAGGACATTCTCGGATACGAAAGCGGGACATGGGGATGACGATGGGCGAAACAATCCGGATCACGATGGGGGATGGCTTCGAAATGCCGTGCTACCACGCCGTTCCCGCGGGCGAGCGGCGCGGTGGCCTGGTGCTGGTCCAGGAAATCTTCGGCGTGACCGACCATATCCGCGAGTTGTGCGACGAATATGCCCAGGACGGCTATGAAGTGGTCAGCCCCGGCCTGTTCGAGCGAATCGAGCCAGGCTGCGCGCTGGGCTATTCCGGGGCGGACTGGGAACGGGCGATCAAGATCGCGCGCGAGCAGCACGACTGGGAGCGCGGGCTGGACGATACCCGCCGCGTGATCGCCTGGCTCAAGGCGCGGGGCGGCCCCACCTTCATTGTCGGCTATTGCTTTGGCGGCTCGGTTGCCTGGCGCATGGCCCAGACCTGCGAGGATGTGGATGCGGCCAGCTGCTATTACGGCGGCTACATCGCCACCCGCTTTGCCGATGAGGCGCCGCGCTGCGCCACGATCTGCCATTTCGGGCGCTACGATCCGCTGGTCGATTTCGCCCCGGTGCAAGAACTGATCGAGAAGCAGCACCAGACTGCACAGATCTTCGTCTACGAGGCCGGGCACGGGTTCAATTCCGATCGCCGCAAGGACTACCACCCCGAAAGCGCGGACCTCGCCAAGGAACGCACCTTGATGCTGTTCCGCGCGCTCGGCGGCTGAAGTGGCCGCGCTGCTGATCGTCCTGCCGCAGGCCGATTTCGATCCGGCGGAGGTTGCCTTGCCCTGGCTGGTCTGGACCCGCGCCGGGCATGACGTGGCCTTTGCTACCGAGACCGGGGCGGCGGCAGCCTGCGATCCGGTGACGCTGACCGGGGCCGGGTTGCCGCGACTGGCCCGCTTCCTGCGGGCGCGCGATTCGGCAATTGCGGCCTATGCGGAGATGATCGCGGACTCTGCCTATCTGTCCCCTCTGCGCTGGGACGCTGTGCGGCCTGGCGATTTCGCGGCGCTGCATTTTCCCGGGGGGCATGCTCCGGGGATGAAGCCCTATTGCGAATCGGGCGAGGTGATGCGGCTGGCCCGCACCGCCTTTGCGGCGAACCAGCCGGTCAGCGCGGTGTGCCACGGCGTGCTGCCGCTGGCCCGCGCCGGAGTGCTGGCCGGGCGGCGCACCACCGCGCTGACCGCGCCGCTGGAGGCCGTGGCGGTCTGGCTGACCCGCGCGGCCTTGCCGGGGCACTACCGGACCTATCCCGAAAGCGTCGAACACGAGGTGCGCCGCCTGATCGGTCCGGCCGGGCGGTTCGAGCGCGGTCCGCTGGCGCCGCGCTATGCCGATGCGGGCAGCCCTGACGCGGGCTTCGTCGTGCGCGACGGCGCTTACCTGTCGGCGCGCTGGCCGGGCGATGCCTGGACACTGGCGCGGCGCATGCTCGACCTGCTTTGAACGCAACATGCGGGACGCGCGCTTGCGGCACGCGGGATAGGGCTTGCGTCAGGAAGGAGCCCTGCAATGACTGACGCCATGATCGACCCCGACGAGTGCTGGACCGCCGTGCTGGCGCGCGACCGCAGTTATGACGGGCGCTTCGTGACCGGGGTGCTGTCCACCGGGATCTATTGCCGCCCCAGCTGCGCGGCGCGCCATCCGGCGCGCGGCAACGTGCGCTTCTTTGCCACCAGCGCCGAGGCGCGGGCAGCGGGGCTGCGGCCGTGCAAACGCTGCCTGCCTGATGACGTGGCGCGTGACGAGCGCGCCGTGCTGGCCGCCATCGCCGCGATCAAGGCGGCGGAGCAGCCGCTGGCGCTGGCCGCGCTGGCGGTGGAAACCGGCTATTCACCCACCCACTTCCAGCGCGTGTTCACCCGCCACACCGGCCTGTCGCCCGCCGCCTATGCCCGGGCGCTGATGGCCGAGCGTGCGCGCGAGGCCTTGACCGGCGAGGGGCAGGTGACCGAGGCAATCTATGCGGCGGGCTATTCCGGGCCGTCGCGGTTCTATGATGCCAACAGGGAGCGGCTGGGCATGACGCCATCGGCCTGGGCAAACGGGGGCAGGGGGGTGACGATCCACTGGGCCGTGGTGGAGACCAGTCTGGGCGCGATGCTGGTCGCCGCGACCGCCAAAGGCGTATGCCGCCTGTCGTTCGATGAAGGGCGCGCAGCGCTGGAAACGCGTTTTCCCAATGCCGAACTGGTCGAGGGCGGGGCGGACTTCGCGGCGCTGCTGGAGCAGGTGGTGGCAGCCGTGGAAGCGCCCGGCGATTTCTCGCACATCCCGCTCGACGTGAAGGGCACCGCGTTCCAGGAGGCGGTCTGGCGCGAACTGCAACGCATCCCGCCGGGCGAGACGCGCACTTATGCCGAGCTGGCGGCGGCGGCGGGCAAGCCACGCGCCGTGCGCGCGGCGGGCAGCGCCAACGGGGCCAACAACGTCGCCGTGCTGATCCCCTGCCACCGCGTGATCCGCACCGGCGGGGCGCTGGGCGGCTATGCCTATGGGCTGGAGATCAAGCGCAAGCTGCTGGAAAAGGAAGGCGCGGTCCTGCCGCTCGGCGATTGACCTGCCCGGTCCCGGCTGTATTGTTTGGGCAATACAGTTTAGGGGAGCTTTAATGACCGTGATCCAGCCGCGCCGGGGCCTGGCCCTGCGCATCCTGCGCTATCCGCTGACCTTGCTGGTGCTGGGCTTCGTGCTGTTTACAGTGATCTATGGGCTGGTCGCGGTGGGGGCGGGCACGACGCCGGGCCTGCGCGGTTCGCCGCTCCAGCCGCTGGCGGTGCTGGCGGGCGCGGCGCTGGCGGTGTGGCTCTACAAGCTGTTCCAGCGCTTCGTCGAAACGCGCGAGGATGCGGAATTCGCGCTGGCCGGGGCGGGGGCGGAACTGGGCCGGGGGCTGGGGATCGGCTTCGTGCTGTTCTGCGCGGTGGTGCTGGTCACTTGCCTGGCCGGGGGCATGCGGATCCATGGGCTGGGCCATGGGATCGGCGCGCTGTGGCCGATGCTGACGATGGCGATCATTTCCGGCCTGTTCGAGGAACTGCTGTTTCGCGGCATCGCCTTTCGCCAGCTTGAAGCGCTGCTGGGCAGCTGGGCGGCGCTGGCCCTGACTTCGGCCTTCTTTGGCCTCGCCCATATCGGCAATTCCGGAGCCAGCTGGTTCGCCGCCTTCGCCATCGCGGTCGAGGCCGGAGTGCTGCTCGGCGCGGCCTATATGCTGACCCGGCGGCTGTGGCTGGCGGTGGGGATCCACGCCGCCTGGAACTTTACCCAGGGCTGGGTGTTCTCGGTGCCGGTATCGGGGGGCAGGGCGGCCAAGGGACTGCTCGAAACCAGCTTTGCCGGGCCGGACTGGCTGACCGGCGGGGCCTTTGGCCTCGAAGCCTCGGTCGTGGCGCTGGTGCTGGCCACGGCAACCGGACTGTGGCTGCTGCGCCGCACTGTCCAAAGTGACGGGTTGATCGCGCCGGCCTGGCAGCGCAAGCTGGGGCAAAATACGGGAGAAAGCGAATGACCATGCCCTTGCCCGCCGGTGCGCCGGCCACTCTGCGCGAAGCCTTTGCCCATATCGGCACCGTCACCACGCCCAGCGTGCTGGACATGAAGGTCATGGCCCTGACCGAGGCGGCGGCGATGACGCTTTACTATAAGACCGCCGAAGGGACCGACAATGCGGCGGTCGCCGCGCTGCTTCAGGCCAATGGGCGCGAGGAATTCCTTCACGCCCAGCGCGCGGCCATGGCGGTGAAGGCGGTTTCGGGCGAGGATTTCTTCCCCCCGCTGGCTGAAGACAACCCCTATCTCGCCGATGGCGCCGCGCCGTTCGCCCCGGTGACCAAGGCTGCGCTGACCGGCCTGGCTCAGGGCGAGTTCGGCGGCGAGGCGCTGTATGAAAAGTGGGCGGCCAATATCGACAATGCCGAAGCGGCCCGCCTGTTCCGCCTCAACGGCAAGGAAGAGACCGATCACGGCAACCGCCTGATGCAGGCCGCCGCGCTGCTGCCGGATTGATCCATTTTCCCGCGTCATTGCGAGCGTAGCGAAGCAATCCAGAGCGGTGGCGCTGTTCGCCCCTGGATTGCTTCGTCGCTGCGCTCCTCGCAATGACGAGACTGTTTGCTTCAAACGAAGCTATACGGATCGATGTCCACGCCCACCCGCACGCCGGACGGGAAGGTCAGCTGTCCCAGCCAGTCGCGGATCACCTTCTGCACCTGCGCGCTGCGCCGGGCGTTGATCAGCAGGCGGTAGCGATAGCGTCCGCGCAGCAGCGCCAGCGGGGCGGGAGCGGGGCCGAGCACCATCACGTCCGGCAGGTTGGGGCGCAGCGCACCGATTGCGCGGGCGGCCTCGCGCGCTTCCTTTTCATCTTCTGACGAAACGATGATCGCGGCCCAGCGGCCGAACGGCGGCGCGCCGGCTTCGCGCCGTGCCTCGGCCTCGGCGGCGTAGAAGGCGTCGCGGTCGCCCGCCACCAGCGCGGCGATCACCGCGGCTTCGGGGTGGCGGGTCTGGATCAGCACTTCGCCCGGCTTTTCGCCGCGCCCCGCGCGCCCGGCCACCTGCGCGACCTGTTGGTAGGTGCGTTCCGCCGCGCGCAGATCGCCGCCTTCCAGCCCCAGGTCGGCATCGACCACGCCGACCAGCGTCAATTCGGGAAAGTGATAGCCCTTGGTCACCAACTGGGTGCCGATGATCACGTCGATCGCCTTGCCTTCGGCCTTGGCGACGAATTCGGCGATCTTTTCCGGGCTGTTCAGCGTGTCGGAAGTGACCACCGCCAGCCGCGCTTCGGGAAACAGTTCGGCCACTTCATCGGCGATGCGCTCCACCCCGGGGCCGCAGGCGACCAGGCAATCGGGAGTGTGGCATTCGGGGCATTCCTCGGGCACCGGCACCTGATGCCCGCAGTGGTGGCAGGCCATCCGCCGCGACAGGCGGTGTTCGACCAGCCAGGCGGTGCAATTGGGGCACTGGAAGCGGTAGCCGCAGTGCCGGCACAGCGTGAGCGGGGCATAGCCGCGCCGGTTGAGGAACAGCAGCGACTGCTCGCCCTTGAGCAGGCGGTCCTTGATCTCGTCGACCAGCCGGGGGGATAGCCAGCGCCCACGTTCGGGCGCCTCGATCCGCAGGTCGACCACTTGCACATCAGGCAGCAGCGCGCCGCCGAACCGGCTGGGCAGGTCGATCTTCCGGTAAGTGCCGGCCTCGGCCAGTTGCAGCGATTCGAGCGCCGGGGTGGCGCTGGCCAGGATCACCGGGATCTGTTCGAACCGGGCGCGGATCACCGCCACGTCGCGGGCGTTGTAGCGCACCCCGTCATCCTGCTTGAAGCTGACCTCGTGCGCTTCGTCGACCACGATCAGCCCCAGCCGGGCATAAGGCATGAACAGCGCCGAGCGCGCGCCGACCACCACTTGTGCCTGGCCGTTGACGATCGCGCGCCAGGCGCGGCGGCGCTCGCTCTGCTTCAGGTTGGAATGCCACAGCACCGGCGGCGCGCCGAAGCGCGCTTCGAACCGGCGCAGGAAATTCTCGGTCAGGGCGATTTCTGGCAGCAGCACCAGCACCTGCTCGCGCCGGCGCAGGGCCTGGGCGATCGCTTCGAAATAGCATTCGGTCTTGCCCGATCCGGTCACCCCGTCGAGCAGGAACGGCTGGAAGCCGTGGCCGTCCACCGCCGCGATGAATTCGTCCGCTGCCGCGCGCTGCTGCTCGCTTAGCTCCGGCTGGACGAAATCGGGGTTGGCGCGGGGGTAGGGCCGGTCAAGGTCGACCGTCACCGGCTCGAGCAGCCCGGCGCCCAGCATGCCGCGCAGCACGCCTTCCGAAACGCTGGCCAGTTCCGCCAGCTCGCGGATGCTGGCCTGCTCGCCGTGCAGCGCATCCAATGCGGCGGCGCGCTGCGGGGTGAGGCGCGCGGGCTCCGCCCCGGTCAGGCGGTATTCGGTAGCCGTGCCGCCGCCGCGCAGCGCCGCCATCGAGCCCAGCGCCATGCGCGCCACGGCGTTGAGCGGGGCGACATAGTAATCCGCGCACCATTCGATCAGCCGCCGCAGCGCGGCCGGGAAGGGCGGCACCGGCAGCACTTCCAGCAGCGGGCGCAGCTTGGCATCGGGCACTTCGGCGCCGTCCAGCCGGTCCGGCTCCCACACCACCCCCAGCACCTGGCGCGGCCCCAGCGGCGCGATCACCACGCTGCCCAGGTCCACCGCCATGCCATCGGGCACCCGGTAGTCGAGCACGTTCAGCACGGGATTGAACACGAGGAGTCGGACGCGGCGCATTGACTTGGGCTATATGGGGGCAAGGGGCTTGGTGCCAGCGCCGATAGGTGGCTATAGGCAGGATGAATCGCCAGCAGGAGCGCAGCCGCCGTGAAATTCTTTGCCGACACCGCCGAAATCGCCGACATCAAGGAACTGGCTGCTACCGGCCTGCTCGACGGGGTGACCACCAATCCCAGCCTGATCGCCAAGTCGGGCCGCGATTTCATGGAAGTGACGCGGGAAATCTGCGCCCTGGTCGATGGCCCGGTCAGCGCCGAAGTGGTCGCGCTCGACCACGCAGGCATGATGCGCGAGGCCGAAGTGCTGCGCAAGCTGGCCGACAACGTCTGCATCAAGGTGCCGCTGACCATCGATGGCCTGAAGACCTGCAAGGCGCTGACCAGCGACGGCACCATGGTCAACGTCACGCTGTGCTTTTCCGCCAACCAGGCGCTGCTCGCGGCCAAGGCCGGGGCAAGCTTCGTTTCGCCCTTCGTCGGCCGGCACGATGACAACGGCTTCGACGGGATGCAGCTGATCAGCGACATCCGCCTGATTTACGACAACTACAACTTCGCCACCGAAATCCTTGTCGCCTCGGTCCGTCACGGCGTCCACGTGCTCGAAGCGGCCAAGATCGGCGCCGATGTGATGACCGCCCCCCCGGCGGTGATCAAGGGGCTGTTCAAGCACATCCTGACCGACAAGGGGATCGAGGGCTTCCTGGCCGACTGGGCCAAGACCGGCCAGTCGATCTGAACGCGGTCGATTTGAAGTTGATCTGGCGCACCAACCCGGCAAAAGCGGGTCAAGGCTGACACAAGGCAGGCATGTCCGACGAATCCCCCCTCGACCGCTTCAAGAGCGTGCTGACCGGCGCCAGCCGCGCGATTGCGCACGAGCCTGAGGTCGAGGTGGCGTGGACTGCCGACAGCCCGGTGGTCAACGGCAAGAACTTTCGCATCCCCATGCCGGGCCGCAGCCTGCCGCGCGACCAGGCGATGGAAGCGCGCGGCTTTGCCGACAGCTTCGCGCTGAAGGTCAAGCACCACGACGAGGCGCTGCACGCCCGCCATGCCCCGAGCGAACCATCCGCCCGCGCCTGCTATGACGCGGTCGAGGCGGTGCGGTACGAGGCGCTGGGCGCCAATGCCTATGCCGGGATGCGCGCCAACCTCGATGCGGCGACCATGGTGCGCCTTGGCGGCGATCCGATCACCCGCGCCAGCCGCCCTGATGAAGTGCCCTTGCAGGCCGCGCTGGGGCTGCTGCTGCGCGAACACCTCACCGGCCAGCCGGTGCCCGAGGCCGCGAAGCAGGGCGTCGACATGCTGCGCGGCTGGATCGGCGACAAGGCGGGCCAGGATTTCGATGCCCTGGCGCTGTCGATCGACGATCAGCAGGCGTTCCAGAAGCTGACGCTGGACATGCTCCAGCACCTTGAACTGACCCGCGCCGATCCGATGGAGCCGGACACCGAGGAGGGCGAGGACCAGGACGGCGAGGACGACGCCGAGGACCAGCCCGACGACGGCGAAAGCCAGCAGGACCAGAGCCCGGCCGAAGCCGCCGCCGAACCGAGCGAAGGCGAGGACGACGGCGAGGGCGAGGCCGAGCGCCAGATGGAGGAGGAGACCTCCGAAGGCGAAGCCGGCGACGAGGGTGAGGAGGGGATGCTCCCCACCCGGCCCAACCGCCCGTGGACCGACCTGCCCGCCAATTTCGACTACAAGGCCTATACTGAGCAGTTCGACGAGATCATCGCCGCACAGGACCTGTGCGACGAGGACGAGCTGACCCGGCTGCGCGCTTACCTGGACGCGCAATTGAAGGGCTTGCAGGGCATTGTCACCAAGCTGGCCAACCGCCTGCAGCGCCGCCTGATGGCGCAGCAGAACCGCAGCTGGGCGTTTGACCAGGAAGAAGGCCTGCTCGATGCTGCGCGGCTGGCCCGCGTGGTGATCAGCCCCGGCCATTCGCTGTCCTACAAGATCGAACGCGACGTCGAGTTCAAGGACACCATCGTCACCCTGCTGATCGACAATTCCGGCTCGATGCGCGGCCGCCCGATCTCGATCGCGGCGATCAGCGCCGACGTGCTGGCCCGCACGCTGGAACGCTGCGGGGTCAAGACCGAGATCCTGGGCTTCACCACCCGCGCGTGGAAGGGCGGGCAAAGCCGCGAGTCCTGGCTGGCTGGCGGCAAGCCGGCGCACCCGGGCCGCCTCAACGACCTGCGCCACATCGTCTACAAGAAGGCGGACGAGCCCTATCGCCGCGCCCGCAAGAACCTCGGCCTGATGATGCGCGAGGGGCTGCTCAAGGAAAACATCGACGGCGAAGCGCTGCTCTGGGCGCACACCCGGATGCTCGCCCGGCCCGAGGACCGCCGCATCCTGATGGTCATTTCCGACGGCGCGCCGGTCGATGACAGCACGCTCAGCGTCAACAGCGCGGGCTATCTCGAACAGCACCTGCGCAAGGTGATCGACTGGATCGAAAAGCAGTCCCCGGTGCAGCTGGTGGCGATCGGCATCGGCCACGATGTGACCCGCTATTACCGCCGCGCGGTGACCATCATGGACGTCGAACAGCTGGGCGGGACGATGATCGAACAGCTGGCCAGCCTGTTTGAGGACGAATAGTCGGGTGGGATTTGGCTAAGGGCTTAGATCATTTCGTGGCCTTTTTGTGCCAGATACCAATCTTTCATTTGCATTAAACAATTACCTGATTATGCTCGTAAACTGATCTAAAATTTGATTAGTGAGGGGCTTATGCGGAATATTGCTCTGCTTGGATTGGCGATTTCAGCTGCTGGCTGCTCAAGCACTCCTGCTCCAAATTATACCCCTGTGACGGTGGCAGTGAGCTTCCCTGAAATTGGCAAGGATTCAGTTGTCTCGCTTGGGGAGGATATGCTTAAGCAGGGGTTTTATACAGAGACTGATGGTGTAGAGACTCTTGGTGAAAACAATATCAAGGGCTATAAAATTAGTTCAGGTTTCTACCCTTTGATCTCTGAAGATAAAGATAATACCTATCATTCATTTGGAATTTCAAGGGGCTTGGATGGTCAGGGGTTTCTTATTTCGGGAAATGACTTCCTGGGGCTTCCATTGGCTATTCCGCAGTCAATTCGATTTTCAAAGAGCAAGCAAGAGACGTGTGTAATAGTCGGAGGATTGAATTCTCCTGTCTGCGATACTGAGCGCAATTTCACGAGAACGAGGAAGCCTGCGCTGTCGGAGCGGGACTTTCAGCAGACTCTTATTTATAGTGGTCGAGTTGGGGGAAAAATAAAGATAGGTTATAGAGAGAATTCTGGTGGATATGCTCGAACTGCTTTCTCTAACGAGGCTGAATATGATCTCTCCATTTCGGACGAGATTGCTTATCGTGGTGCGCGAATAAAGGTGTTGGAAGCTGACAATTTGAAGATTCGGTATGTTGTTCTCTCGAATTTCAACGCGGCTAAGCGATAGGCTTGTTGTCCGGCTGGGAGTGTTGCGCAATTGAACTTTGTGTCTTGACCAAGGCATTTAATCGCCCGATTAAATCCATATGACCCAATCGACCTCTGTTACCGACGCCGTCCTGTCGCGCCGCTCCGTCCGTGCCTTCAGTGACAAGCCCGTTCCCCTCGACGTGATCCGCCAGGTGATGGACACCGCGCGGTGGGCGCCTTCGGGGTGCAACTTCCAGCCGTGGGAAGGCGCGATCCTGACCGGCGCGCCGCTGCGCGAATTGCAGGCCAAGATGGCCGCCAGCCCGCCGCAGGATCCCAAGGAATATTCGTGGAGCGATCCCGAAGTCCTGCCCGAGTGCCTGGCGCGCCTGCACCAGGTTGGCGCCGACATGTATGCCGCGCTCAACGTCGAACGTTCGGACAAGGCCGGGCGCGCCGATTTCATGGCCCGCAACACCGTGTCGTTCGATGCCCCGGCCGTGCTGATGGTCTATTTCCCGCGCGTGATGGGCGCGCCGCAGTGGTCGGACGTGGGCATGTGGCTGCAGACGATCATGCTGCTGCTGCGCGAGGCCGGGCTGGACAGCTGCCCGCAGGAATTCCTTTCCCTTCACGCCAAGCTGATCAAGGAATACCTGGGCGTTTCGGACGAAAGCCACATCTTCTTCTGCGGCATCGCCATCGGCTACCGCGACGAGGAAGACCCGGTGAACCACTTTGACCGCAAGCGCGAGCCGCTGGACGGCAAGGTCAAGTTCCTCGGTTTTGAATAAGGGATCATCATGAACGTTTCCGACGCTGTCGCCAGCCGCCGCTCGATCCGGCAGTTCCTTGACCGGCCGGTCGATCAGGCGGTGCTGCGCCGTGTGCTGGAAAAGGCGCAGAACGCGCCGTCGGGCGGCAACACCCAGCCGTGGAACGCGGTGATGATCACGGGTGAGCCGCTCGACCGGCTGAAAGCGCTGGTCGCCGATACGATCCCGCAGGGCAGCAAGGCCTATTCGGCTGAATATCCGGTCTATCCTGCCGAACTGGAAGGCCGCTATGCCGCCAGCCGGTTCGGGGTGGGCGAAGCGATGTATGCCTCGCTCGGCATCCCGCGCGAGGACAAGGCCCAGCGGCTCGGCATGTTCCGCAAGAACTTCCGCGCCTTCGACGCTCCGGTGCTGATGCTGGTCCACACCCCGCGCTACATGGGGCTGCCGCAATGGTCGGACATCGGCATGTGGCTGCAGACGGTGCTGCTGCTGCTGCGCGAGGAAGGGCTGGACAGCTGCGCGCAGGAAGCCTGGGCCGTCTACCAGAAGCAGGTCCGCGAAGTGGTGGCGCTGCCTGACGATCACATCTTCTTCTGCGGCGTGGCGATCGGCTGGGGCGACCGCGACGCGGCAATCAACGGCTTCCCCGTCCCGCGCGAGTCGCTGGACAACGTGGTGCGCTGGGAAGGGTTCTGATCCGACCCGGCTTGCCCGCGCGGGCGCGCCGACCTATGGCCTGCGGCCATGACTGACCTGCGCCTTTTCAACAGCCTGACCCGCCAAGTGGAACCGTTCCAGCCCGTCCATCCGGGCGAGGCACGGGTCTATACCTGCGGGCCGACGGTCTACAATTACCCGCACATCGGCAACATGCGCGCCTATGTCTTTGCCGACGTGCTGGGCCGCACGCTCAGCTTCAACGGCTACAAGCTGACCCACGTGATCAACATCACCGATGTGGGCCACCTGACCGACGATGCCGACGCGGGCGAGGACAAGATGGAAAAGATGGCCGCGCAGCGCGCGCAGTCGATCTGGGACATCGCCCGCCACTATACCGAAGCCTACTGGGCCGACATCAAGGCGCTGAACATCCGCCAGCCCGCGCAGTGGACCATCGCCACCGAATTCGTGCCGCAGATGATCGACTTTGCGAAGTCGATCGCCGATAAGCACTGCTACGAGCTCGACAGCGGCCTGTACTTCGACGTGTCGACCGTGGCTGACTATGCGCTCCTTGCTGGCCGGACGAAGCTAGATCAGCTTCAGGAATCCGAAGAAGCGCACATGCGAATTGATCCAGTGAAGGATAAGCGCAACGCCGCCGACTTCGCGATCTGGCGCAAGACCCCGCCGGGCGAAAAGCGCCAGATGGAATGGGACAGCCCGTGGGGCCGCGGCGCGCCGGGCTGGCATCTGGAATGCTCGGTCATGTCGGGGCAGGTGCTGGGCTTTCCGTTCGACATCCACACCGGCGGGATCGACCACCGCGAAATCCACCATCCCAACGAGATCGCCCAGAACCAGGCGTTCTGCTGCACCAATGGCCTGGACGTGCCGGCCAATTCGGGCGCGCGGATCTGGATGCACAACAACTTCCTGGTCGAACGCAGCGGCAAGATGAGCAAGTCGAGCGGCGAGTTCCTGCGGCTGCAACTGCTGATCGACAAGGGCTATCACCCGCTGGCCTACCGCATGCTGTGCCTGCAGGCGCATTACCGCAGCGAGCTGGAATTCAGCTGGGAAGGGCTGGGGGCGGCGCTGGTTCGTTTGAAGCGGCTGGTGCTGGCCGTGGCGGGCCTGCGCGGGCAGGGGGCTGAACCTGCAGCCGCGCCGGGTGCGCGCTTTGCTCCCTATCTTGAGCGGTTTGCCGCCGCCGTCGCCGACGATCTCAACACGCCGGTCGCGCTGACCGTGCTGGAGGAAGTTGCCGCGCTGAAGAAGGTCGATGCCGGGGAAAAGCTCGCCGCGCTGGCCGCGATGGACGCGGTGCTGGGGCTGGACCTGCTGGCGCTGGACCGCGCGGTCTTGCGCATTCGCCCCAAGGCCGCCACCATCACCGAGGACGAGATCGAGACCGCGCTGGCCGCCCGCAAGGCGGCGCGCGCGGACAAGGATTTCGCCCGCTCCGATGCGCTGCGCGATGACCTCGCCGCGCGCGGGGTGGAGGTGATGGACGGCGATCCGCTGGGCTGGGAATGGAAACTGGGATGATACGCACGATCAGGGCCTTGCTCTTGCCGCTTGCCGCCGCAGCCCTGATCTCCGCCAGTCCCGCCGGCCCGGCGCCCGCCCAGGTCGATGCACTGCTGCTCAAGGCCTATGGCGGGTACAAGAGTGCCAGCCTGGATGGTCCGGCCGATTGGCAGAAGCCGGTCTACAGCGCGGAAACCGCCGCGCTGATTCGGGACTGGCAGAAGCGGGTCGATGACAACCTGACCTCGCTCTCCGATTTTAGCTGGTTTTGCGATTGCCAGGACTGGGACGAGAAGAAGTTCCGCTGGACCCGCCTGTCGCTGCGCGCGCTGGGGCCGAACCGGGCCGAAGTGAAACTGCGCGTCAACGCCGGCTGGGACAACTGGTCGAACCAGCGCTTGGTGCTGGTCCGGCAGGGCGGCCGCTGGCTGATCGACGATCTGTTCAGCGACAGCGTGCCCACCGGGATCAAGGCCATCCTGCGCGAGGAACTGGCCGCCAAGCCGGGCGCATGACGCCAGCGGCGACGATACCTCCACCGATGCTCGATCAGTTCAGGAAAATGCCATGACCGTTACCGTGCTCAACGCCATGCTCAAGCCCTGGCTCGAAGGGCGGTTGCCTGATTGGGTCGAGCCGCGCTGGTATGCGAACAAGGACGAGGTCTTCGCGCTGGCCCCCGAG
Organism: Novosphingobium sp.; assembly: GCF_041905565.1. Taxonomy (GTDB): domain Bacteria; phylum Pseudomonadota; class Alphaproteobacteria; order Sphingomonadales; family Sphingomonadaceae; genus Novosphingobium. Next base: position 50,824 of record NZ_JAYRKX010000011.1, read on the forward strand.
GCCGAAATCGGCTGGTTCGACATGTATACCAAGGCCGATGTGGTCAAGGTCGTGACCATGGCCGAACGGATGCGCTGGCTCAACACCGGCTATGCCGGGCTGGACTTCTTCCCGCTGGAGCTGATGGCCGAACGCGGGGTGCAGCTGACCAACGGGGCGGGGATCAACGCGATCACTATCGCCGAATACGTGGTCATGGGCATGCTGTCCTTCGCCAAGGACTATCCCGCCGTGCTGCGCGCGCAGGCGCGGGGCGAATGGCTCAAGGATTCGCCCGGCAAGCGCGAGCTGTTCGAAAGCAAGGCGCTGATCCTGGGGCACGGCGCGATCGGGCAGGAGATCGACACGCGGCTGGCCGCCTTCGGGGTCGAGGTGGCGAAGGTCCGCCGCACGCCCGGGCCGGGCACGCTAGGCCCGGACGAATGGCGCGCGCGTCTGGGCGAATTCGACTGGGTGATCCTGGCGGTGCCCCAGACCCCCGAAACCGAAGGGATGATCGGCGCGGCGGAACTGGCGGCGATGAAGCGCGATGCGGTGCTGGTCAACATCGCCCGCGGCGGTGTGGTCGATCAGGAGGCGCTGGTCGCGGCCTTGCAGGAACGGCGGATCGGCGGGGCGTTCCTTGACGTGACCACGCCCGAGCCGCTGCCCGAGGGGCACCCGCTGTGGAGCCTCGATAACGCGGTGGTCACCATGCACCTGTCGGGCCGGGCGCAGACCCGGATGTACGAACGCGCCGCCCAGCGCTTCCTGCGCAACCTGCCGCGCTTCCGGTCTGGCGAACCGCTGGAGGCCGAAGCGGATCTGACGCGCGGCTATTGACCCGGTGCGGTTGAACCAGCAGTTCACTGTGCAACGCAAATCCGCGAACTGCTTGCTTGGGCAGGCCACCGGCTGCACTTCGTCCGGTCAGGTCTGGCATCTTGGCTTCCAGTCTAACAGGCTGGAGCTAGCCTGTTAGGCATCCTCAAGCAGCAGCAGTTCGGTCTGCACTTCCAGCATCGGCTGGGGCAGGGCGGTGTGCTGCACGGTGATCACCGCCGCATCCGCCACCAGCTGGCGCGGAATGGTGAACTCGTGCTCGGCCAGCGCGTCGATGAAGCCTTCGCCCGCTTCGACCGCCCCGGCCCCGGTGAAGCGCAGGGTCACGCGGTGGCGCGTGCCCGCAAAAGTCGCGCTGGCCCAGGCCCGTTCGCTGTGGCTGATCAGCTCTGCCTGCCCATCGGCCAGTTCCATCAGTGCCGACAAGAGGTGCAGCCAGGTGCCGCGCCGCTTGCCCTGGCCGGTCGGGCCGGTCAGCACCTGGCGCATCGTCTGCATGGCGGCGGGATCAATTTGCACTGGCTTGCTCCTTATAGATGTTCATGAAATGTTCCACGCGCTTCGCTGTACCGGGACGGGGCACGCGGCCATTGCGCAGGTCGGCGACAAAGCGCGGGTCCTGCGCGGCGAGCCGGCCGAACTTGGTCCACGGCATTCCGGTTTCGCGCAGGAAGCGCTCGATCCGGCGAATCAACATGGGCATTTCCCTCCTGTCTCTGGCCATTCCGACGACGAATCGCCGTTGGAATAATCCTTTTGTTCCGGGTGAAATCCTACTTGTCTAGGAAAAATACATCGTGTAGCGATGATTTATGGTTACTCACGATCCACGCGCGCGTTTGCTTGAACTTGCCACCGAGCGGGGCGCCAGCCTGTCCAGCCTGTCGGAACTGATTGGCCGGAACAGCACGTATTTGCAGCAATTTATCCGCAAGGGCAGCCCGCGCAAGCTGGAGGAGACCGATCGGCGAACGCTGGCGCGGTTCCTTGGTGTGGACGAATCGGAACTGGGCGCGCCCGAGGAAAATTCTTCGCTTCCCATGGTAAAGCCGGCGCGGGGTGACTGGATCGATGTGCCGCGCCTGCCGCTGGGCGCGTCGGCCGGGCCGGGCGCGCTGGCGCTGGAGGAAGCGCCGATCGGCGCGTTCCGGTTTGCCGCGCGCTGGCTGCGCGAACAGGGGCTCGATCCGGCGATGCTCTCGGCCATCCGGGTCGAGGGCGATTCGATGGAAGCCACCCTGCGCGACGGTGACGAGATCCTGGTCGATCGTAGCCCGCGCCCCTTGCGCGATGGCATCCACGTGGTTCGCACCGGTGATGCGCTGCTGGTCAAGCGGCTCGACACCAGCCGCGCGGGCCTGCTCGCGCTGGTCAGCGACAACCCCGCCTACCGCACCATCGAACTCCCGCGCGAGGAGGTGAAGGTGATCGGCCGGGTGGTGTGGAAGAGCGGTCGGCTCTAGCCGGGATTGCAAAGCGCGCGATCCCGCGCCAAATCCTGCGCATGACCGATCAACAGAGCGAACCGCCGCTGCGCGTGGGGATCATCCCCGTCACCCCGCTGGAACAGAACTGCACCCTGCTGTGGTGCACCAAGACGATGCGCGGGGCGCTGTGCGATGTCGGGGGCGATCTCGACAAGGTGCGTGCCGTGGTCGCCAAGGTCGGCGTCACGATCGAGAAGCTGCTCGTCACCCATGGCCACATGGACCATTGCGGCGTGACCGGGATCTATGCCCGTGAACTGGGCGTGCCGATCGAAGGACCGCACAAGGACGACATCTTCTGGCTGGACCGGCTGGAAGAATCGGGCCGGCAGTACCAGATGCCGGCGGAAAACTTCGTGCCGGACCGCTGGCTGGAGGACGGCGACAAGGTCTCCGTGGGCGAGGTCGAGCTGGATGTGATCCATTGCCCCGGCCACACCCCCGGGCACGTGGTGTTCCACTATCCCGAAGGGCACATCGCGATTGTCGGGGACGTCATTTTCCAGGGCTCGATCGGGCGGACCGACTTTCCCATGGGCAATCACCAGCAGCTGATCGATTCGATCACGCAGAAGCTGTGGCCGCTGGGCAACGACACCACCTTCGTGCCCGGGCATGGTCCCAACAGCACCTTTGGCCGCGAACGGCAGACCAATGGCTTCGTCAGCGACTATGCGCTGAGCTGAGCGAACGGCCCCCGCTGCGCGAAGCGGGGGCCGAATCCCCTCACAGCTTGCCCAGCACCACCAGCACGGCGGCGATGGCCAGACCCAGCTGGGTCAGCATGGTGATGATCGTGCCGGCGGTGCGGCCGGCAGCTAGGCCGGTGCCATCCATGCCCAGGCCATGCGCGACGCGGCCCAGCATGAACACCGCGCCGACCGGCGCGAGCCAGGCGCCGCCCTTGCCGGCCAGTTCGATCCCCGCGATCAGCAGCAGCACCCACGGGGTGTTTTCCACAAAGTTGAGCTGCGCGCGCATACGGCGTTCCAGCAGATCGTTGCCGCCCGTGCCGATGCTGATCCCCGCCTTGGCGCGGACCTGGCCGCAGCGCAGCGCCAGCCAGAAGTTGATGACGGCCGCTGCGGCGGCCAGTGAAAGGGTGGTGGTCAGCAACATTGTTCTCTCCCCTGTTGGGCCAGAATGATGGCCCGGCGATGCCATTGGTCCGAGGGAGCTTGCAACGCGCCACAGAATCTGTATAGGCGCGCCTTCGCTCCGCCCGGCCCTTGTGGCCCAGCGCGGCCTTCTTAGACGTCTAGAATTTGCAGGAACAGGTGCCGCAATGGCTGTCCCCAAAAGAAAAACCTCGCCGTCCCGCCGGGGCATGCGCCGCAGCCACGATGCGCTGAAGGTCGAAGCATTCCATGAATGCCCGAACTGTGGCGAACTGAAGCGTCCGCACAACCTGTGCCCGGCCTGCGGCCACTACAACGGTCGCGAGATCGTCGCTGTCGGGCTCTAAGCCCACCGCAAGTCCCAGGGGGTTAAGCGCATGAGCCTGCCGCGTATCGCAGTAGACGCGATGGGCGGCGATGAAGGCGTGCGCGTGATGGTCGAGGGCGCGGCGCTTGCGCGTCGCCGCCACGACCGTTTCAAGTTCCTGCTCGTCGGAGACGAGGAGCGGATCAAGTCCGCGCTGGACAACCACCCGAACCTGCGTGCCGCGGCGGAAATCCTCCACGCGCCCGACGTTGTCAGCGGCGAGGAAAAGCCGACCCAGGCTTTGCGCCGCGCCAAGACCACGTCGATGGGTCTGGCGATCAACGCGGTCAAACAGGGCGATGCTGGCGCTGCCGTCAGTGCCGGCAACACCGGCGCGCTGATGGCCATGGCCAAGCTGGCGCTGCGGACCATGCCGGGGATCGATCGGCCCGCCCTGTCGGCCTTGCTGCCGACGCTGGGTGATACCGACCTGGTCATGCTCGACCTTGGCGCCAACACCGAATGCGATGCCCGCAATCTGGTGCAGTTCGCGGTAATGGGCGCGGCCTATGCCCGGATCGTCACGGGCCATGATGCGCCGCGCGTCCGGCTGCTCAACATCGGCACCGAGGAAACCAAGGGCACCGGCCAGTTGCAGGAAGCCGCCGCGATCCTCAAGAACGCGGCTGATGACCTGTCGATCCTGTTCGATGGCTATATCGAAGCGGACAAGCTGGGCCGCGGCGATGTGGACGTGGTGGTGACCGACGGATTTTCCGGCAACATCGCGCTCAAGGCCGTGGAAGGCACCGCCCGGTTCGTGGCCGACCTGCTGCGCCGCGCCTTTGCCAGTTCGCTGCGCTCGAAGTTCGGCTTCCTGGTCAGCCGTCCGGCGACCGAGTTGCTCAAGCACCACCTCGATCCCAACAACCACAACGGCGCGGTCTTCCTGGGGCTGAACGGTGTGGTGGTGAAAAGCCACGGTTCGGCCAGTGCGCTGGGTGTGGCCAATGCCGTGGCGGTGACCGCGCGGCTGCTCGAGGAAAACCTGACCGAGCGGATCACCGCCGACCTGGCGCGCCTTGGCGCCGAAAATCTCCGCAAGAGCCCGAAGGCTGCCGAATGACCCTGCGTTCCGTCCTGATCGGCACCGGCTCTGCCCTGCCGAAGCGTGCCGTGCCCAACGCCGAAATGGCGCAAATGGTCGATACCAGCGACGAATGGATCGTCGAGCGGACCGGCATCCGCAACCGTTACATCGCGGGCGAGGGGGAAACCACTTCCAGCCTTGCCACTGACGCGGCGCGGGCCGCGCTTGAAGCTGCCGGGCTCGAAGGCAAGGACATCGGCCTGATCGTGCTGGCCACGGCCACCCCGGACCAGACCTTCCCCGCCACGGCAACCATCGTCCAGGACGCGATCGGCGCGAACGGGGGCATGGCCTTCGACGTCGCCGCGGTCTGCTCGGGCTTCCTCTATGGCGTGGGGGTGGCCGATGCGATGCTGCGCAGCGGCATGGCCAGGCGCGCGCTGGTGATCGGCGCGGAAACCTTCAGCCGGATCCTCGATTGGGAAGACCGCACCACCTGCGTATTGTTCGGTGACGGCGCCGGCGCGGTCGTGCTCGAAGCGCGGGACGTCGCCGAAGACGGCCCCGGCATCCTGGCCACCAAGCTCCACGCCGATGGTGCGCACAACGAGCTGCTCTACGTCGATGGCGGCCCCTCGACCACGCAGACCGTCGGCCACGTGCGGATGAAGGGGCGCGAAGTGTTCCGCCACGCCGTGGTCAACCTGGCCGACGTGCTGGGTTCGGTGCTGGCCGAAGTCGGCCTGACCTCGGCCGATATCGACTGGGTCGTGCCGCATCAGGCCAACCAGCGCATCCTCGATGCAACCGCCCGGAAGCTGGGCCTGGCACCCGAACGGGTGGTGGTGACGGTCGATCGTCATGCCAACACTTCGGCCGCCTCGGTGCCGCTCGCGCTGGACACCGCAGTGCGCGATGGCCGGATCAAGCCGGGGGACCTGGTCGTACTCGAAGCGATGGGCGGCGGTTTCACCTGGGGCGCCGCATTGCTGCGGGTCTGAGTGGTTGATACCTGCTTTAGGAATTGCGTCGATTTCATTGCAATCGCGCGATCATTCACTATTCTCTCGACTCAGTGGTCGCGCCACTAGCATTGGGGGAAGCGCTGCATGCGCTCGATGAACACTCTGACCCGGGCCGACCTGGCCGAAGCCATCAACCGCAAGGTGGGCCTGTCGCGCTCCGAATCGCTCGGCATGGTCGAAGCGATCCTCGACATGATGTCCGGCGCCCTGGAAAACGGCGAAAACGTCAAGATTTCCGGCTTCGGCACCTTCCTGCTGCGCGACAAGGGCCAGCGCATCGGCCGTAATCCCAAGACCGGGATCGAAGTGCCGATCACGCCGCGCCGCGTGCTCACTTTCCGTGCCAGCCAGATGCTGAAAGACCGGATCGCCAAGGGGTGAGCGCAGGGGAGGACCTGTTCTCCCGTCCCGAGGAGCCCCCGCGCTTTGCCGATGGCAAGGACGAGGGGGCCCTGCGCACCATCGGCGAAGTCGCCAAGGCGCTGGGCATCCGCCCGCACGTGCTGCGTTATTGGGAAGAACAGTTCCCGATGCTGAAGCCGCTCAAGCGCAGTGGCGGCCGCCGCTATTACCGCCCCGAAGACGTGACCCTGGTCGAAACCATCGACCGGCTGGTCCACCGTGAAGGCTATACGCTGAAAGGCGCGAAGCAGGCGCTGCGAAGCGGCGCGGCCAGGGCGGCAGCCAAGCCTGCCCCGGCCACCGCCGCCGCGCCGGTGCAGGCCGCGCCCGCTCCGGCTGGAAACGCCTTTGCCTATCGCGCGCGGCTGATCGCGCTGCGGACAACCCTGGTCCAGGCGCTGCACGACAGCTGATCGGCGCTCGCCAAATCCGGTTTCACTGGTTACCACATCGCCTTGCATTCAAGTGAGGCTTGCCATGACCTACGACTATAACGCCGATCTCGCCCTGTTCATCGGCAGCGGCTGGAAGATCGGCGAAGGGCGCGATCTGTTTCCGGTGGTCGATCCGGCGCGCGGCGAAACCATTGCCGAAGTGCCGCTGGCCACGCCCGCCGACCTGGACGAGGCGCTCGCCACGGCCGATGCCAAGTTCCAAGAATGGCGCAGCGTCGCGCCCGAAGCGCGCGCCGCCGTGTTGCGCAAGGCGGCGGCACTGCTGCGCGAACGCGCCGACGTGATCGGCCGGACCCTGACGCTGGAACAGGGCAAGCCCTTTGCCGAAGCCCGCGCCGAAGCGATCAGCAGCGCCAGCTTCTTCGACTGGTGCGCCGAGGAAGCGGTGCGGATCTATGGCCGCGTCCTGCCGCGCCCCAGCGGCCAGCGCTCGATCGTGATTCGCCAGCCGGTCGGGCCGGTCGCGGCGTTCAGTCCGTGGAACTTCCCGGTCTACCTGATGGCGAAAAAGCTGGCGCCGGCGCTCGCGGTGGGCTGCTCGGTGATTGCCAAGCCGCCCGAGGAAACCCCCGGCTGCACCGGCATGTTGCTGCGCTGCCTGCTGGACGGGGGTCTGCCCGCTGGCGTGGTGCAACTGGTCCACGGCGTGCCCGATGCGGTCAGCCGCCACCTGCTTGCCTCGCCGGTGATCCGCAAGATCAGCTTCACCGGTTCGGTCCCGGTCGGCAGGCACCTGATGCGGCTGGCAGCGGACGGCTTGAAGCGGGTGACGATGGAACTGGGCGGCCATGCCCCCGTGCTGGTGTTCGACGACTGCGACCTTGAAAAGACGCTCGACATGTTGGTGCCGCAGAAGTTCCGCAACGCCGGGCAGGTCTGCGTCAGCCCGACGCGGTTCTATGTCCAGGAAGGGATCTACTCGGCCTTCGTCGAAGGTTTCGCCGCGCGCACCGCGCAGGTCACGACCGGGCACGGGCTGGATGCCGAAACGAAGATGGGCCCGCTCGCCAATGTCCGCCGTCCGCAGGCGATTGCCGCGCTGGTCGAGGATGCCGAGGCCAAGGGCGCGCGGGTCATGGCCGGGGGCAAGCGCGGGAACGCGGGTTTCTTCTTCCAGCCGACCCTGCTGGCTGACGTGCCCGACAGCGCCGACATCATGAGCAACGAACCCTTCGGCCCGGTGGCTGTGGCCGCGCCGTTCAGCACGCTGGACGATGCGATCGCCAAGGCCAACCGCCTGCCTTATGGCCTCGCCGCCTTCGCCTTTACCGAGAACATGCGCCAGGCCAACCTGCTGGGCGATGCCATTGAAAGCGGCATGGTCGGGATCAACACCTTCGCGATCAGCACGGCCGACGCCCCGTTTGGCGGGGTCAAGGATTCGGGCTTCGGCAGCGAAGGCGGACTGGAAGGGCTGGACAGCTACCTGGTGACCAAGGCGATCCACACCGCCTGAGCGCGGCTGGATCAGGCCAGCTGCGGCCCCAGCGCCGGATCAAGGTCGCGCGGGCGGACCAGGTGGACCAGCCGGGCGCAATTGTCCTTGAGATCGGCCCAGCGGTCGATGTTCAGTTCGAGCACGGCAAAGGCGGCGGTGGGGAACTTTGCCTCGACCACGTCGCGCAGCGGGCTGGAACCGTCATCGGGCACCAGGTCGAAAATCAGGTCTTCCAGCCCCGGATTGTGCCCGACCATCAGCACCGCGCCGGGATCGCCGTCCAACTCGCGCAGCAGGTCGGCCAGGGTGGCGCTGCTGGCGAGGTAGACGCGCCGGTCCCAGTTGACCGCGATCGGGCGCGCTGCTGCGGCCGAGGCGATCTCGATCGTTTCGGCGCAGCGGATCGCCGGGCTGGCGATCACCCGGTCCCAGGCCACGCCGTGATCGCGGATGTGGCGGCCCATCGTTTCCGCGCCCTTGCGCCCGCGCTCGTTGAGCGGACGGTCGAAATCGCGCGCGCGCGGATCGTGCCAGTCGGACTTGGCGTGGCGGAACAGGCCGAGGATCTTCACGGGAGACTCTCTGTGGTTGCGGGCTTGCCGTAAGCACCAGCGGACACCCGTTGTAAAGCCTCGTCCAGTGACAATCGCGTGACGGGCGTGCCCGGGGGAAATGCGGAGAGCAGGCGGCTGGGAAAGGCCGATGACAGGATCACGAAATGGCCGTGATCCTCGCGGCTGCGGATCAGCCGCCCGAAGGCCTGGGCGAGCCGCGCGCGGATGATCCGGTCGTCATAGGCACTGCCGCCACCCGCGAGCCGCCGCGCGCGGTGGAGGATCGACGGCTTGGGCCAGGGGACCTGTTCCATCACCACCAGCCGCAGCGAATGGCCCGGCACGTCCACCCCGTCGCGCAGCGCGTCGGTGCCGAGCAGCGAGGCGTGGGGATCATCGCGGAAAATGTCGACCAGCGTGCCGGTGTCGATCGGATCGACATGCTGGGCGTAAAGCGGCAGCCCGCCGCGCGCCAGCCGGTCGGCAATCCGGCCATGCACCGCGCGCAGACGGCGGATCGCGGTGAACAGGCCCAGCGCCCCGCCGCGCGAGGCTTCGATCAGGCGGCCATAGGCCCCGGCAAGCGCGGAGACATCGCCCTTGGGCACGTCGGTCACGATCAGCACTTCGGCCTGGGCGGCATAGTCGAACGGGCTGTCGAAGCTCGACAGGCGCGGGGCCAGCCCTAGCGAGGGCGCGCCGCTGCGGGTTACAGCGGCGTCCCAATCGTCCGCGTCCTTCAGCGTCGCGCTGGTCAGCATCACGCCGTGCGCCGGTTCCAGCACGACCTTGGCGAAGGGCTTCATCGGGTCGAGCCAGCGGCGGTGGATGCCGACGTCGAATTCGCGCGCATCGCCGCGCTCGACCGCCAGCCAGTCGACATATTCGGGATCGGCCGGGCCGCCCAGCCGCTCCAGCAGCGCTTCCCAGGCCGCCAGCAGGTCGATCCGCCAGGCGAGCGAGTGGCGCGCCCCTTCGATCCGGGCGCGGCCGGGGCCGTCGAGCCAGTCGGGCGGTTCGGCCATGATCGCTTCCAGCCGCAGACCCAGCCGGATCAGCGGGATGCGCAGCTCCGCCAGCGCGGCCTGGGCCGCCCCGGCGCGCTCGATGAACGCCCCGTCGAGCTGCGCGGCCTCGGTCTCCAGGCCATAGCCGGCTTCCTGCCCGCCGCTTTCGTCGCGAGCGTAAACGCAGGCGCGCACGGCGGCGAGCAGCTCCTCCAGCGGGCCGGACGCCGCGTTCTCGTTCAAGCGTTGCAGCCAGCCATCGCCGGGCAGCGCCTCGGCCGCATGGCGCGCGGCGGCAATCGCCTTGCCGCCGGCTTCGTCATAGCTGGCGACATCGGCGAGCCGCGCGGACAGGCCGCGCCGCCGCCCTTTCGCGCCGCGTTCCGGGCCGATCACCCAGCGGCGCAGCTCGATCGTTTCCGCGCCGGTCAGTGCGGCGGCGAAGGTCGAATCCGCGGCTTCGAACACGTGGTGGCCTTCGTCGAACACGATCCGCGTCGGGCGCTGGGCGGCGTCGCGTCCGCGCGCGGCGTTGACCATGACCAGCGCATGGTTGGCGATCACCAGGTCGGCCTGGGCGCTGGCCCGCGCGGCGCGCTCGATGAAGCATTTGCGGTAGTGCGGGCAGCCGGCATAGACGCACTCGCCGCGCCGGTCGGTCAGCGCGGCGATCCCGCGCTGGCGGAACAGCGTGCCGAGCCAGCCGGGCAGATCGCCGCCGATCATGTCACCGTCCTGGCTGTAGGCGGCCCAACGCGCGACCAGCTGCGCCATGATCGCTGCGCGCCCGGAAAAGCCGCCTTGCAGCGCGTCTTCCAGGTTGAGCAGGCACAGGTAGTTCTCGCGCCCCTTGCGCACCACCACGGGCAGGCTGCCATCGGCGCGGCGTTCGGCCCAGGCGCGGCGGCTTTCGCGGCGCAGCTGGCGTTGCAGCGCCTTGGTATAGGTCGACACCCAGACCGTCCCGCCCGATTGCTCGGCCCAGAGCGAAGCCGGGGCAAGATAGCCCAGCGTCTTGCCGATCCCGGTGCCGGCCTGGGCCAGCAGCAGGTGCGGCAGCGCCTCGTGGCGGCGCGGGGCAAAGACGTGGGCGGCCTCGGCGGCATAGGCGCGCTGGGCGGGGCGGGCTTCGGCCCCGCTGCCGGTCAGCTGGGCAAGGCGCGCCGCGACGGCCTCTGGATCGATCTGGACCTGCGCGGGCTGGGGGCGTTCAGGCGCTTCGTCCCATTCGGGCAGGCGGGCGAACAGCCAGCGTTCCGCCTTGTCCGGGCGGGGCAGGCGCGGGGTAAGCAGCGGCGCCCAGGGCCAGCGCAGCCGGATCAGGTTCTGCAGCGCGCTCCACGCCCCTTCGCGCGCCTGCCAGGCGGGATCGGCGCAGCAGGCCAGCAACGCTTCGGCGGCCTGTTGCAGCAGCAGCGGCACCCCGTCGTCACCCGCCGGTTCGGGCAGGTCGATCGCGTGGGCCAGCCCCTTGGGCGTCGGCACCACGAAGCGCGCGGGGTGGATGAAGGCGAACAGTTCGAGCAGGTCGAGCCCCGACAGGTCGGGATAGCCCAGCCGGCTGGCGACCAGCGGCGCGTTGAGCAGCAGCAGCGGGGTATCGGCAGCCGCGACGATCGCATCGCCCTTGCCCACGCCGCGCGTGTTGCCCGCGCCGTCGCGCAGCCAGCAGCCGCCGTGGCTGGCGTGGAGCGCGGGGAGGGGCAGGGCTTCGGCCATGGCCCAGCGTTAGAACGGAACTGGAACGCGGGGCAAGGGGCAGGCGGGCGGTTGACCACATGCGCGGCTTGGCCCAGCCTGCCCAAATGCTGACCCCCGAACTCGAATCCCTGATCGCCCGGCTGCCCAAGGCGGAACTGCACCTGCACATCGAAGGATCGCTGGAGCCGGAGCTGTTGTTTGAACTCGCCGGGCGGAACGGGGTGGAAATTCCGTTCCGGACGGTGGAGGAGGTGCGGGCGGCTTACCGGTTTTCCAACCTGCAGGATTTCCTGGATATTTATTACCAGGGCATGGCGGTGCTGCGGAACGAGCAGGACTTTTTCGACCTCACCTGGGCCTACCTTGAGCGCGCGAAAAGCGACCAGGTCCGCCATGTCGAGATCTTTTTCGACCCCCAGGGACACACCATGCGCGGCGTCGCGTTCGACACGGTGCTGAGCGGGATCGAGCGCGCGCTCAAAGCGGGCGAGCGCGAGCTGGGCATCACCTACCGGTTGATCATGTGCTTCCTGCGCCACCTGAGCGAGGAGGACGCCTTCACCGCGCTCGACGAAGCCATGCCGCACCTGCCCCGCATCCACGGCGTCGGGCTCGATTCGTCCGAGCTGGGCCACCCGCCCGCCAAGTTCGCCCGGGTCTTCGCCCGGGCGCGCGAGCTGGGGCTGCATGTCGTCGCCCACGCCGGTGAGGAAGGGCCGAGCGAATATGTGTCCGAGGCGCTGGACCTGCTGCAGGTCGAGCGGATCGACCACGGCAACCGCGCGCTGGAAGACCCCGCGCTGGTCCGCCGCATTGCCGACGCGGGGCTGACCCTCACCGTCTGCCCGCTGTCCAACCTGCGGCTCTGCGTGATCGCCGACATGGCGCATAGCCCGGTGGCGCGGATGCTGGAGCAGGGCCTGAAAGCGACGATCAATTCCGACGATCCGGCCTATTTCGGCGGCTACGTCAACGACAACTACCGCGCGGTCACGGCGGCGCTGGGTCTGTCGGCGGCGCAGATCGTCCAGCTGGCGGAAAACAGCTTTACCGGGTCGTTCCTGCCGCCCGACGATGTTGCCCGCCATCTGGCCGCCCTGCGCGAGGCCGCGCGATGAGCGTGGCCAAGACCTGGCTTTCCGCCGACGCGCTGCTGATCGACAGCTACCGCCTCGCCAACCGGATCATCGATGCGGGGTTTCGCCCCACGCACATCGTCGGCGTGTGGCGCGGCGGCGCGCCGATCGGCATCGCGGTGCAGGAACTGCTCGAATACAATGGGATCGAGGCCGACCACATCGCGATCCGCACCAGCAGCTATGCCGGGATCGACCAGCAGAAGGAAGTGCGGGTCTATGCGCTGGGCTACCTCGTCGACACGCTCAGCCCCGATGACCGCCTGCTGGTGATCGACGACGTGTTCGACTCCGGCCGCTCGATCGAAGCCTTCCTGCGCGAGCTTAAAGCCCGCTGCCGCGCCAACATGCCGCAAACGGTGAAGATCGCCACGGTCTATTACAAACCCAGCCGCAACAAGACCGCGCTGAAGCCCGATTTCTACGTCCACGAAACCGAGGACTGGCTGGTCTTCCCGCATGAGATCAGCGGCCTGAGCAAAGCCGAAATTCGCGCCTACAAGCCGGGGGCCGAGGAGATTTTGCGGGAGAGGTAGGGGGCATTCCGGCGCGGCGGTGTTGACCGCCGAAGCTAAGCTGGACCCCGGGTCAAGCCCGGGGTGACGGTGGGGAGATTCAGATTACCTCGTCACCCCGGGCTTGACCCGGGGTCCAGCTGTTCTTCCAGCGCGACGCCCGTTCAGGCGAGCTGCTCATAAAGATCCGCCCAGTCCGGGTTCGCGCGTTCGATCAATTCGAACTTCCACTCGCGGCGCCAGCGCTTGAGCCGTTTTTCATGGGCGATGCAGTCCTCGATCCTGTCGCCGACCTCGGCCCAGACCAGCCGGTCCAACTGGTGCCGCGCGCAAAAATCAGAGCCGGTGCCCTGGCGGTGCTGTTCGATCCGGGCGGGCAGGTCTGCCGTCACGCCGACATAGATGGTGCCGCGATAGCGGTTGGCCATGATGTAGACCCAGCCGCCGGTTCTGCTTCGCTCCATGGCGCGAGGAAAAGGCAAGCTGGACCCCGGGTCAAGCCCGGGGTGACGGTGGGGGGAAACGAATTGGTTGTTCTGACAATAAACCCAACATTGCCGCACTAAAACCCCGTCACCCCGGACTTGATCCGGGGTCCAGCTGTTCCTTGCGACGTTACCGTTCGCCGATAGCTTGCAGAAGAAAAGCCTGGCCCTGGGTCAAGCCCGGGGTGACGCAACAAGGAGCTATCCCCCCTCGCTCTCCGCCGCTTTCCTGGCCCGCACCGCTTCCAGCAGCAGGCGTTCCAGCCGGGCCGAATCCGGCACGCCGAGCAGGGTGAAGGCGTTGGTGCGGTGGTCGCGGCCGCGGTCGATGAACTGGGTGGTGGCGATGGTCAGGCGGCCATAGCCATCCGCGCCGTGCTGGGCGGTGATCTGGCCGACCTGTTCGATCGGCAGGGTTTCAACGCGCGATGATTTGCCCGCGTAGAGCCGGAGCACGCGCGCGTCGGTCAGGGCATAGACGGTGCTGCGCGCGCGTAGCAGCAGGCGGAAGGGCGTGGCCAGCATGCCCAGCCCGATCAGGATGAACGGCACCCCGAACATCGGGAACAGCCAGCCGAACACCCCGGTTTCCGCCCCGCTGCGCAGCGGGAGGCTGGCCAGCCAGGTCCAGCCCACCGCAAACGCGGTCCACGGGATCGCGAACAGCCAGATCAGGAACACCATCCACTGCCGGCTCGGGCGGGGCTGGGCGCGCCACAGCACGCGTTCGCCCGGCAGCAATTGCGCGCGCAGAGCAGCCTCGAACTGCGGCGGCAGGATCTGCGGCAACAGGCCGGAGGGCAGGCCGTCCATCAGCCTATTGCCCGCGCGCCCACACGGTTTGCCCTTCCTTCACCGTCCGCAGTACCTTGATGCCGCGGATCTGGCCCACCGGCGTGGTCAGCGGGTTCTTGTCGATCACCACGAAGTCGGCCAGCAGCCCGGCCTTGATCCGGCCCTTGCGGCCTTCCTCGAACACTTGCCAGGCGGGGCCGGTGGTCAGCATCTGCAGGCCCTGCCAGGCGGACAGGCGCTGATCGGCTCCGCTGACCACGCCGGTCAGCGACTGGCGGGCCATGCTGGACCACAGCTGGGTAAAGGGACCAAGCGGGGTGACCGGCGCGTCCGAATGGTTCGAGGCGTGCAGCCCGGCCTTCAGCGCCGACTGGAACGGGCTGATGAAATCGACCACTTCGGCCGGGAAATTGCTGCGGTGGATATCGGCAAAGTAATAGGTGTGGTTGCTGAAATAGGCCGGGCCGACCCCGATCCGGACATAGTCCTTCAGCTGGTCCGGGCGCTGGAACTGCGAATGGATCACCACCGGGCGGGCGTTGTCCCTGGCCTTGATCCCGGCGGCGTCGAAGCCCTTCACCGCCATGTCGATCGCCGCATCGCCATTGGCGTGGACGAACAGCTGCCAGCCCTTGGCGCGCACCTGCTTTGCCTCAGCGTTGAACTGGTCCTGGGTCATGTTCGACGTGCCGTGCCACGGGTGGTGGCCATCGGGGGCGCCGTTCCGGTAATCCTTGGTGAAATAGGCCGTGCGTGCCTGGGGCGAGCCATCGAGCACGAACTTGATCCCCTGCAGCTTCACGTGGCCGGAATAGCTGCCGAACTTCAGCTCGGGATGCTTGTCCAGCGCGGGCAGGTTCTGGCTGGTCGGCAGCATCGCCAGGTCCAGCTTGAGCCGGCTGGCCGCCGCCGCCCCGGTCAGGAACTGCACGTCGGGCCAGCTCGATGCGCCGTCTTGCATATGGGTGAAGCCATTGCTGGCATATTTCAGCTGGGCTGCGTCCATTGCCGCCAGTTTCTGTTCCTGGCTGAGCTGCGGCAGTTTCATGTAGACCGGATAGGCGGCGTTTTCGAAGAACACCCCGGTCAGCTTGCCCGCGCTGTCGCGCAGGGTGATGCCGCCCGGCGGGTTGGGCGTATCCTCGGTGATCCCGGCGGCGGCCATCGCCGCGCTGTTCACCGCCAGGCCGTGCCCGGTGAAGTGGACCAGAACCACCTTGAAATCGCCCAGCGTGTCCAGCTCGGCGCGGGTCAGGTGGCGCTTTTCGGCCAGCTTGCCCTCGTCATAGTTCCACGCCACCACCCAGCCGCCGGGCTGGATGCCGCGCTTGGCAATGCCTGTTTTCAGCGCGGCAATCACCTCGGCCACGTCGCGCACCGGCGCCTCGGGATCGCCCAGGTCCACGCCGCTGGCAACCTGCATCGCCATGGCGAAGTGCGAATGGGCATCGACGAAGCCGGGCAGCATGGTCGCGCCCTTGAGGTCGTGGTCGGCGGCGTCCTTGCCGGCAATGCGGCGGGCCTGCGCTTCGGTCCCGGCGTAGACGATCCTGCCGCCGCGTTCGACCACGGCCTGCACGGTCTGCGGGCGGTTGCCGTCCATGGTCAGGATCGGTCCGCCATGCCACAGGGAGGCCGGGGCAGGGGCGGGGGCATCCTTGGCGGCCAGCGGGGTGGACATGGCCAGCGCCAGCAGCAGGGCGCCGGACGGGATCAGCTTCGACATGGGACTATGGGCTCCTCTCCGCCCGGCACAGTGATACAGCGCGGCGCGGCGCGCAAGGCGCGGCGATGCCAAGCCCCCTTGCGGGCGGGGCGGGAATGTCCTTTCATGTGCCTGGGCGTGCTGATCAAATTCGGAGAATTGCATGCTGCGTCCCGCGCTCGCCCTGATCCTGTCCCTCTCGCTCACCGCCCCGGCGCTGGCGGCGCCGGGCACGTTCCTGCGCGAACAGCGCGCCGTGACCATCGGCGGCGCGGCCGAAACGTGGCAGCTGGTCTGGCAGGGCAAGCCGCGTTCGATCTGCGGGCCGGAAGATGTCGAAACGGCGATCACCTGTCCGTGCACCGGCTTTGCCTATGGCGAAGTGGGCAAGCTGGCGCTGGTGCGCCAGCGCGGCGGGCAGGAAGTGGACCGGATGGACCTGGGCCAGCTGTTCAGCGAGCTTCCGGCCGACAATACGGACGGGCTGGCGGCGATGCCGTGGCGGCCGGTGGCGCCGAAGGATTTCGACCGCGCGGCGGACGGCGCATCGCCCGCGTTCCTGGCCGAAGTGGCTCGCCGCCCGGGGCCGCGCGTGATGAAGCTGGCCGACTATGACCGTGATGGCACGGCCAGCGAGTTCCTGGTCCAGGTCGCCGCAGGTCCCTGCGGCCACACCGAGTTCGCCGCCGTGGGGGTAGCCAAGGCCAGCGGCAAGCTGCACGCCCTGTCGAGCAAGGCCAATCCCGGCGCGCCGCTGGTCCTGCCGGCGGCGGCGTGGCGCGCCTTGCTGGGGGCCAAGCCGGCCCGGGTGGTCAACTATCCTTGTGGCGATCACGGCGCCGAGCAGCAGGAGGAACTGGCCATTTCGGCGCGGGGCGGGACGATCAGCGCGGCGCGCGTCCTGCGCCAGTGCAGCGATTCCGGCGCGGCCGGGGCCGAACTGGCGCGCGAGCCGCTGTGACGCGAAAATATTTTCTCCTCCCTTAAACAGCGCAAGATCAGCACTTTGGCGGCGCATTTGGGGCATTTCCAAACGCGCCGTTAACCATGCGGATTAAAATCTGCCGACGCCTGCCGGTCTTTCCCCCAGCAGCGGTTCATGGCCCATACCGGCCCCACCCGCTCAACTGTGAAGGGGAAGTACAATGGCTGTCATCAACACCAATATCAGTGCCATCCGGGCGGCCAACGCCTCGGTCGCGGCTGACAAGATGCTGGGCGTCGCGATGGAGCGCCTGTCGACCGGCAAGCGCATCAACGGCGCCAAGGACGACGCGGCGGGGCTGGCGATTTCCACCACCATGACCGCGCAGGTTCGCGGCATGAACCAGGGCATCCGTAACGCGAACGACGGCATCTCGCTGTCGCAGACCGCGGACGGGGCGCTGAACGAAGTTTCCAACATGCTCCAGCGCGTGCGCGAACTGGCCGTGCAGTCGGCCTCGGGCACCTACCAGACCTCGGACCGCACCTACATGCAGTCGGAAGTCACCGCGCTGACCGAGCAGATCGACGATGTGCTGACCAACACCAAGTTCAACGGCAACGCGCTGTTTTCCAAGACGGCGGGCACGGACGTGACTTTCGACATCCAGGTCGGGGCGGATTCGGGTGAAACGATCACGCTCACCTCGCTGGCGATCGATGGCACCAACATCGACGCGACCGCGCTGGATGTGACCACCGCTGCGCTGGCCGATACGACGATCTCGAATGTCGACCTGGCCCTGGCCGACGTCAACGCCAGCCGCGCCGGGATCGGTGCGGGGCAGAACCGGCTGGAATCGGTGGTCAACAACCTGACCAGCAATTCGACCAACCTGTCGGACGCCCGCAGCCGGATCGCCGATGCCGACTATTCGGCCGAAACGACCGCGATGGCCAAGGCCCAGATCCTCAGCCAGGCCTCGACCGCGATGATCGCCCAGGCCAACCAGAGCCAGCAGAACGTGATGTCGCTGCTGCGCTAAGCGGTCTCTCCAGCAGCATCACCGGCCCGCTCCCCCGGCCCGGCCACCCGCTCAAGGTACCCTATGGGTGGCCGGGCCGGGGGAGTGGGCCGGTGATGCCCGCTTC
Organism: Novosphingobium sp.; assembly: GCF_041905565.1. GTDB lineage: Bacteria > Pseudomonadota > Alphaproteobacteria > Sphingomonadales > Sphingomonadaceae > Novosphingobium. The sequence continues at coordinate 68,942 of NZ_JAYRKX010000011.1, forward strand.
GGCCCCGCCGAAGCACAAGTGCGCCAAACCCGGCTCTTCCCGTCATGGGGGCATGATGCCGCCGTCCCGCCCTGCGCGGGGCGGCGGTTTTGCTTGCCTTGGCGCGCCACATCGGGAAAAGGCGCGGGGCTATGACCGACGCTGAACTTCACGCCGCCGCCCAGGTGTCCAAGGCCTGGCCCTTCGAGGAAGCCCGCAAGCTGCTGAAGCGCTTCCCGGACGGGAAACCGGGGGGTGAGCCCGTGCTGTTCGAAACCGGCTATGGTCCGTCGGGCCTGCCGCACATCGGCACGTTCCAGGAAGTGCTGCGCACCACGCTGGTGCGCCGCGCCTATGACGTGCTGAGCGGCGGCGCGCCGACCCGGCTGGTCGCCTTCAGCGATGACATGGACGGGCTGCGCAAGGTGCCGGACAACATCCCCAACCAGGGGCTGCTGACGGCCTATCTGGGCCATCCGCTCAGCCGGATTCCCGATCCCTTCAACAAGTACGAAAGCTTCGCGCACCACAACAACGCGATGCTGCGCGAATTCCTTGACCGCTTCGGGTTCGACTATGAATTCGTCTCGGCCAGCGATCGCTACAATTCGGGCGGGTTCGACGATGCGCTGCGCGGCGTGCTGCGCAATTTCGGCGCGATCATGGACGTGATGCTGCCGACCCTGCGCGAGGAACGCCGCAAGACCTATTCGCCGGTCCTGCCGGTCAGCCCCAAGACCCACCAGGTGCTGCAGGTGCCGGTCGAAGTGGTTGACGCCGAAGCCGGGATCGTCCGCTTCGAGGATCACGGCGAAATGGTCGAAAGCTGCATCCTGGGCGGCAATGCCAAGCTGCAGTGGAAGGTCGACTGGGCGATGCGCTGGGTCGCGCTGGGCGTCGATTACGAGATGTGCGGCAAGGACCTGACCGATTCCGTGCGCGAAAGCGGCAAGATCGCCCGTGTGCTCGGCGGCCGCGCCCCGGAAGGCCTGATCTACGAGCTGTTCCTCGACGAGAAGGGCGAGAAGATCTCGAAGTCCAAGGGCAACGGCCTGACTATCGACCAGTGGCTGACCTATGGCAGCGAGGAAAGCCTGGGCCTCTACCTCTTCCGCGAACCCAAGAGCGCCAAGCAGCTCCATGTCGGCGTGATCCCGCGCGCGGTCGATGAATACTGGCAGTTCCGCGAAAAGCTGGCCAGCCAGCCGATCGAGCAGCAGCTGGGCAACCCGGCCTGGCACCTGCTGCGCACCAACGGCTACCACGGCGGCGCGGGTGACCGGCTGCCGGTGACCTACGGCCTGCTGCTCAACCTGGTCGGCGTGCTGGGCCGCCATGCGACCCGCGACCAGGTGTGGTCATACCTCGCCAACTATGTCGAGGATGCGACGCCCGAGGCTCATCCCGAAGTGGAAGTGCTGGTCGAAGCCGCACTCGCCTACAACCGCGATTTCATCGCCCCCACGCTGCACCGCCGCAAGCCCGATGCGAACGAGGCTCTGGCCCTGACCGCACTGGACGAGGAACTGGCCGCGACCAGCGACGATGCCACGGGCGAGGAACTGCAGAACATCGTCTACGAGATCGGCAAGGACCCGCATTACGGGTTCGAGCAGCTGCGTGACTGGTTCAAGTGCCTGTATGAAACCCTGCTTGGTTCCAGCCAGGGGCCGCGCATGGGCAGCTTCATCGCGCTGTACGGCATTGCCAACACCCGCAAGCTGATCGCCGAGGCGCTCGCTTAACTCCCGCCGCCGGCCGCGATCCAGCGGTTGAGCTTGGCTTCCAGCACCGGCAGCGGCAGTGCGCCGCTGCCCAGCACCTGGGCGTGGAACTGGCGCAGGTCGAACCGCGCGCCCAGTGCGGCTTCGGCCTTGCGCCGCAGCCGCTGGATCGTCAGCGCGCCGACCTTGTAGCTCAGCGCCTGGGCCGGCCAGGCGATATAGCGTTCCACTTCGGCGGTGGCGTCGCTGCGGCCCATGCCGCTGTTGGCCAGCATGTAATCGATCGCCGCCTCGCGGCTCCAGCCCCTGGCATGGATTCCGGTATCGACCACCAGCCGCATCGCCCGCAGCATCTCGTCGTCCAGCGTGCCCCAGTGCTGCAGCGGATCGGCATAGAGGCCCATTTCGTGGCCGAGCGTTTCGGCATAGAGCGCCCAGCCTTCGACATAGGCGTTGTTGCCGCCGAACCGCTGGAAATCGGGCAGGCTCTTGTCCTCTTGCGCCAGGCTGATCTGGAAATGATGCCCCGGCGCGCCTTCGTGCAGGTACAGCGTGGTGATCCCGGTCAGGAACCGGCTGGGCAGGTCATAGGTGTTGTAGAAGAACACGCCCGCGCGGATCCCGTCGGCGCTGCCTTCGTGATAACTGCCCCCGGCGTCATAGCGGCCGCGATAGTCGGGGTAGGGCTGGATTTCGAGCGGAGTGCGCGGCAGGCGCAGGAACAGGCGCGGGGCCTGCTGCGCCACCGCCCGGGCAACGCGAGCATAGCCATCGGCCAGGTCCTGCGTGCTGCGCGGATGATAGCGCGGATCGCTGCGAATATGTTCGAAGAAGCTCTTGAGATCGCCCGAATAACCCAGCTGCGTCTTGACCTGCTCCATCTCGCGCTGGATCCGCGCCACTTCGGCCAGGCCGAGGCGGTGGACCGCTTCGGGTTCCAGCGGCAGGGTGGTCTCTTTCTCGATCAGGCGGCGGTACAGCCCCGCGCCGCCCTTCATTGCCGACAGGCCCACCGCCTCGCGCGCGGCGGGCAGGTATTCATCGTTGAGGAAGGCGCGCAGGCGGCGATAGGCGGGCAGCACCTCGTCTTGCAGCGCGGCGGCCCAGGCGCTGCGCAGCTGGGCGCGGTGCGCTTCCGGCACGGCATCGGGGAACTGGGCGACGGGGGAATAGAGCGGTGATTGCTCAAGCGGCTGGGCCAGCAGCGCGTCGATCTGGGCGATCATGTTGCGGGTGGTCAGTTTCGTGTCGACCACGCCGCTGTCCAGCCCCTGGCGAAAGCGCAATTCGGCATTGGCGAACATCACCGGGGCCATCCGCAGCACGGCCAGGTTGCGCCAGTAATCCGCCTCGCTGGCGTAACGCACCGCGCCGCCCGCCGCCATGATCGCGGGGAATTCCACCTGCAGCCCGCCAAAATGATCCATCGGCCGAACCGCGGTCAGCGCGATCATGTCGGGCGAAAACCACTCCAGCTGCTCGCGCTTGGCATCGAGGAACACGTCATAGGAAATCTGCCGGTCGGGATTTAGCCGCCGCCGGTCGATCCGGCGCAGCGCGGCCAGGCTCTGCTGGGCCGAGGCGCGGCCCAGCCGCAGCTGTTCATCAGTGAACACCCGGCGCAGCTCGCCCGGCTGCACTTCGGCCCCCTGGTACAGCAGTTGCAGTGGATCGAGCCCCTGTTCGCGCCGCTGATCGTCGCGGAACAGCGCCAGCAGGCGAGCTTCGTCGCTGATCGCGGCCTGGGCGGCGGGCGCGCGCCGAACGTCGGCTTGCGCGGGCAGCGGGGCCAGCAGCAGTGCCGCCAGCAGCAGCCGCCAGGAGATGCGCCCCTTCACCAACCGGTCAGCCCCACCTGCGGGTGCGATACCACTTGGTGATGATATATTTGGTGCCGCGCACCACCGGCCGCCCGGCGTGGATCGTGTCCTGGTTGAGCGAGCCGTCCGGGCAGGCGTTGTTCCACACGATCAGCGCGCCCTGCTGCGGGGCGATGGTCACGCCGATGTTGGGAAAGTGGGTTTCGCCGCCTTCCTCGACATCGTTGAGGTAGATCATCGCGGTAAAGCAGCGCTGCCCACCGCGCTTGGCTTCCTGCTTCCAGTAGGGCGCCTTGGTCCAGAACCAGTCCATGTGTTCGCGAAATTCCTGGCCCGGGTCATAGCGCTGGCCCTGGATCGTCTCGCCGCATTCGTGCGGCAGGCCCAGCGTGTCGTCGATCCGGCGTTCGATCATCTGCACGAAGGGATCATTGCGGTTGACGTCGCCGGAATAGCTGGTGCGGTAGGCCCCCTCATAGCCATTGCCCTGGTCGAGCAGGTCCGATGGCCGCGCCGATCCATCGACCAGCTGGATCAGCCGGGCGCATTCATCCTGGCTGACGAATTGGGGGATGGCCCAGATCTCCGCCGCTTCCACCGGCACCTTCTGGGCCAGCGGTTCGGCTGCCAGCCGCCGGCGCACTTGCGCGCCGGCGCGCAGCAGCGCCAGTTTGTCCGGGTTGGGGCAGGGCGGATAGCGCAGCGGTTGGTAGGCGGGCGGGCTGGAAGTCATGTCGCTTCCTGACTACCGCGCGCGCCGCGCGGGGCAAGCGCAAAAGCCGCTTGCCGACCGCGCGCGATTGCGCCAGTTTCGCGCGTCATGGCAAACGATAACATTCAGGCCGCCCGCTATGGGCTTGGCGCTGTCGTCCTGCATTGGCTGATCGCGCTGGCGATCGCCGCCAACTATGTCCTGGCCTGGATGGCCGAGGATCTGCCCAAGGAAGACCGGATGGCCCTGATGGGCAATCACAAGGCGCTGGGCATCGCCATCCTGCTGCTGACGGTGCTGCGCATCGTCTGGCGGCTGGTGCACAAGGCGCCGCCGCTGGTCGAAACGCTGAAGGCATGGGAAGCGGCGCTGTCGCGGGTCACCCATGCCGCGCTCTATTTCGTCATGCTGGCAGTGCCGCTGGCGGGCTGGGGGCTGCATTCATCCGCCAGCCAGGGCAAGGCGGTGGGCATGTTCGGCCTGTTCGACTTTCCGGCCATGCCGGTTGGCTCCGACAAGCCGACCATCGGCATGTTCCATGAATTGCACGAAGTGTTCGCCACGCTGATGTTGGCGCTGATGATCCTGCACGTGCTCGCTGCGCTCAAGCACCAGTTCCTCGACAAGGATGGCACCCTGCGGCGCATGGCGCCGTGGATGCCCTGACCCGGTCAGGCCGGGAAGCGCAAAAAAGGCAAGGCCCCCGCCGCGCTGGCGGGGGCCTTGTTCGTCGGGTGAGGGCTTACCAGAAGAAGTCGTTGATCACGTCCACCACTTCGCCGCTGTAGATGTTCACCAGCAGCGCATCGTCATAGTAGCGCACCCAGCGGTAGGGGCCGTAGACATCGGGCAGGCGGTACTGCCACGGATCGTTGATCCAGTAGTTCTGGCTGAAGAACAGCGAATCCAGGAAGAACCCGATGCTCAGCCGGCGGTACGAATAACCGCGATAGGGCGAATAGTAGGGCTGCAGCCGGTAGATCTGCGGGTTGCCCCGGCGATAGCTGTGCCAGTCATACCGGCTGTTGCTGCGCCAGCGGTTGTCCCAGCGGCGGTAGTCCTGGTTGTAGCTATAGCGCGAGCCGTTCCACCCCCGGTTGCCATTCCAGGTGTTGCCGCGGTTCCAGTCGTTGCCGCGCCAGCGGTCGCCATCGCGGCTGCGCTCGCGGTTGCCGTCGCGGGTGCGGTAGTTGTCGCGATTGCCGTCGCGATTGCCGCCGCTCCAGCCGCTGCGATTTTCCGCCGGGCGGTTCCAGCCCGCGCCGCCGCGATTGTCCTGGGCGCCGTTCCAGCGCTGCTGCGGGGCAGGGGCGGGCGCCGGGGCCGGAGCGGGATCGACCCGGCCCGTGCGGCCGCCATCCCAGCCGCCGCGATTGCCGCCGCCGCTCTGGCCGTTCCAGCCGCCGCGCTGTCCCCGGTCGCCCAGGTTCGCGCCGGGAGGCGGGGCCACGACCGGCGCCGGTGCCGGAATGGGTGCGGCGACCGGGCGCGGCGCGGCTTCGGGCCGGGCCCAGCCGCCGCGGTTGCCGCCATCCCCGTTGCCGTTACCGGCCCAGCTGCGCTCGGGCATGGGCTGCGGGGCAGGGCGCTGCCAGCCGCTGGCGCCGATGTTGCCGGGCGCCTCGCGCGCTTCGCCGCCGCGGCCGCGCCAGCCGCCGCGATCCTCGCCGCCCGGTTCCGCCGCTGCGGCGATCCCCGGCAGCACCATGGCCGCCAGGGCCAGCGCGAGGGCGCTGCGGCGGCCGGTCTTTGCAAGCTTGTTCACGGCCATGGCCGCATCTCCATCCACTGCGCCGCACCAACGGCGGCGACCTTGGATGGAGTGCTAGGCGATTCGCGCTGTCGCGAAGGTGAATGGCTCGGTAAGCCTTTTGTTCATCTTCGCGGCGCTTTGGCTTAACGCGTCAGCTTCTTGTAGGCCAGCGCGGTCGGGCGGTCGGCAGCGTCGCCCAGGCGGCGGCGCTTGTCTTCCTCATAGGCGGCGAAGTTGCCTTCGAACCATTCGACGTGGCTGTTGCCTTCGAACGCCAGGATATGGGTGGCCAGGCGGTCAAGGAAGAAGCGGTCGTGGCTGATGACCACGGCGCAGCCGGCGAAATTTTCGATCGCGTCTTCCAGCGCGGCAAGCGTTTCGACGTCAAGGTCGTTGGTCGGTTCGTCGAGCAGGAGGACGTTGCCACCCTCCTTCAGCATCTTGGCCATGTGGACGCGGTTGCGTTCACCGCCCGACAGTTTGCCGACGTTCTTCTGCTGGTCGGCGCCCTTGAAGTTGAACGCGCCGACATAGGCGCGGGTCGACATGTCCTGGCCGTTGACCTTCATGTAGTCGAGCCCGTCCGAGATTTCCTCCCAGACGTTGTTCTTGGGGTTGAGGTGGTCGCGGCTCTGGTCGACATAGCCCAGGTGCACCGTCTGGCCGATCTCGATCGTGCCGCTGTCGGGCGTTTCCTTGCCGGTGATGATCTTGAACAGGGTCGACTTGCCGGCGCCGTTCGGGCCGATCACGCCCACGATCCCGCCCGGAGGCAGCATGAACGAGAGGTTTTCGAACAGCAGCTTGTCGCCGTAGGCCTTCGAGATGTTCTTCACCTCGATCACCTTGCCGCCCAGGCGCTCGGGCACCTGGATGACGATCTGGGCCTTGCCGACGGGGCGGTTGTCCTGTGCGTTCTGCAGTTCCTCGAACTTGCGGATACGCGCTTTCGACTTGGTCTGGCGGGCCGCCGGGGTCTGGCGGATCCATTCCAGTTCGCGCTGCAGCGCCTTCTGCTTGCCGCTTTCCTCGCGGTCTTCCTGCTCAAGCCGCTTGGCCTTCTTCTCGAGGTAGGTCGAGTAGTTGCCTTCATACGGGAAGTAGCGGCCGCGATCGAGTTCGAGAATCCAGCCGACCACGTTGTCGAGGAAGTAGCGGTCGTGGGTGATCATCAGCACCGCGCCGGCATAGTCCTTGAGGTGGTTTTCCAGCCATTCGACGCTTTCGGCGTCAAGGTGGTTGGTCGGTTCGTCCAGCAGCAGGATGTCGGGCTTCTGGATCAGCAGGCGGGTCAGCGCGATGCGGCGCTTTTCACCGCCCGACAGGCTTTCCACGCTCCAGTCGCCCGGCGGGCAGCGCAGCGCTTCCATCGCGATTTCGAGCTGGTTGTCGAGCGTCCAGCCGTCGACCGCGTCGATCTTGTCCTGAAGCTCTGCCATTTCGGCGCCGAGCGCGTCGAAATCGGCGTCTTCCTCGGCCATTTCCATGCCGATCTGGTTGAACCGTTCAACCATGTCGGCCGTGCCGCGCGCGCCGTCCTTGACGTTTTCCAGCACGGTCTTGGTGGGGTCGAGCTCGGGTTCCTGTTCAAGGTAGCCGACAGTGATGTTCTCGCCCGGCCAGGCTTCGCCGGTATAGTCCTTGTCGATCCCGGCCATGATCTTGATCAGGGTCGATTTGCCCGCGCCGTTCGGGCCGACGATGCCGATCTTGGCACCCTGGTAGAACTGCAGGTTGATGTTGCTGAGCACCGGCTTTTGCGCACCGGGGAAGGTCTTGGTCATGTCCTTCATCACGAAGGCGTACTGGGCGGCCATGGGCGGTCCTTGAAGTTATGCAAGTTGCGGGTTTGCCGCGCCTCTACAGGGCGGCGCGCACCGGGGCAAGCACGACGCGCGCGGGCGGGCAGGGGGCAGGGCTGGCCCAGCCTGGCAAGGGTGGCAGCCGTGCCACAGTCGGAACAAATTGCGCCATGGCCCCTTTCCACGCGCTTCAAGCTGTGGTTGGGGCAGCGGGCCAGGAGGGGTCCCCCATTTAGCCCCTGAACCTTGGGAGGAAGATATGCGAATCAAGTTACTTACGGCGTTCATTGCCGGAACGTCCGCTTTTGCCTGGGCTCCGGCCATGGCGCAGGATGCCGCACCGCAGGCCGATGTGGTCGAAACGGGCGACGCGGACGAAATCATCGTCACCGCCACCCGCCGCAGCGAAGTGCTGTCGGACGTGCCGATCGCGGTTTCGGCCGTCACCGGCGAAGCGCTGGAAAAGACCGGCGCGACCGACGTGCGCGCGCTCAACCAGGTTGCCCCGTCGCTGCTCGTCTCGGGCGCGACCAGCGAAGTGAACTTCACCGCGCGCATCCGCGGCATCGGCACGGTCGGTGAAAACGCCGGCCTCGAAAGCTCGGTCGGCCTGTTCATCGACGGCGTCTATCGCAGCCGCACCGGCGTCGGCCTGACCGAACTGGGCGACATCGAACGCGTCGAAGTGCTGCGCGGGCCGCAGGGCACGCTGTTCGGCCGCAACTCCACCGCGGGCCTGATCAACATCGTCACCAAGGGTCCGGACCTCTCGGGTTTCCAGGCCAAGGGTTCGGCCACCTATGGCAACTACGATTACTGGCGCGTCGATGGCGCGGTGAACGCTCCGCTGAGCGAAACCATCGCCGCCCGCCTCGACGGCGTGTGGATGAAGCGCGACGGCTACCTCAAGCAGGCCACTCCGGGCGAACCGCGTCCCAACGACCGCAACCGCTTCCTGCTGCGCGGCCAGCTGCTGTTCCAGCCGAATGACGACATGAAGCTGCGTCTGATCGCCGATTACGGCGAACACGATGAAAACTGCTGCGCCGGCGTGCTGATGTCGCCGGTGCGCAGCCTGGCGCGCGGGACCGACGGGTTCCCGGTGTCTTCGGCCAACACCCTGCTGCCGCTGCTGCAGGCGCTGGGCGCGAACTACCAGATCCCGACCAATGGCGAGCTGCTGCTGCGCCAGACCGCGACGACCAAGGGCGTGCCCTACCGCGCTGACAGCAAGGACTGGGGCGTTTCGGGCGAACTCAGCTGGAAGCTGGGCGAGATCAACGTGACCGCGATCACCGCCTATCGCAACTACCTGAACCAGCAGGGCCAGGACGGCGATTTCCAGGCGATGGACATCCTGCGCCGCGAAGACCTGGACCGCCACTTCCGCCTGTTCACCCAGGAACTGCGCGTTCAGGGCGAAGCGCTCGACGGGCGCCTGAACTGGCTGTTCGGCGGCTACTACGCCAACGAAAAGCTGTTCGTGGACGACGACATCAAGTACGGTGCGGACTACGAACGCTATGCCAACTGCCTGGCGGCTTCGGCGCTTTCGGCGGCCAACCTCAACCCGGCTTCGGCCACCTGCTCGAACCTGCCGGTCACCAGCTGGCCGGGCTTCCAGGGGCTGGCCACGCTGACCGGTTCGGCGCGGCTCAACGGCACGGGCAACAACGGCGCCAACTTCTTCCAGCAGAGCGAAAACTATGCGTTCTTCACGCATAACACCTTCGACCTGGTCGAAGACAAGCTGAAGCTGACCCTGGGCGCGCGTTACACGCACGAAACCAAGGACCTGACCGGGCAGTCGAATTTCACCAATTCGCTGTGCCCGGCAATCCTGGCCACCCCGTTCCAGAGCCTCGCCTCGATCGCCTGCGTGATCAACGGCGCGGCGGTGTCGCTGCCCAAGGGCAGCGCCGGCACCCACTTTGGCGAAGGCCAGTGGACCGGCACCGCGGTGCTCAGCTACAAGCCGACCGACGACCTGCTGGTCTATGGCTCGGCCTCGAAGGGCTACAAGGCCGGTGGCTTCAACCTCGACTATTCGGCATTGGATCGTCCGTGCAGCATTGTTGGCGGTTCGGCTGCCCAGAATGCGGCCTGCGTCGCCACGCTGGCGCGTCCGGCGCTGACCCCGGGCAATGCCCGGCCCGAAGCGACCGACCTGCAGTTCGCCAGCGAAAAGGTCGATGCCTTCGAAGTGGGCGTGAAGTACAACGGGCGCGGGTTCGACCTGAACGTCGCCGCGTTCTACCAGCGCTACAGCAACTACCAGCTGAACACCTACAACGGCGTGAACTTCGAAGTCACCAACATCCAGGCCTGCAAGGACAGCCTGGCCGGGGCTGATATCGATGGTTCGGCCGCCACGGGTGCCTGCGCCGCCAACCGGCTCAAGCCGGGCGTGACTTCGAAGGGCTTCGAAATCGAAGCCTTCCTGAAGCCGGCCCGCAACTTCGGTGTCAACCTGGGCTTCACCTATGCCGACACCAAGTATGCCAAGGACCTCGTCGGTACGGCTGGCCGTCCGCTAAGCCCGGTGCTGTTCCAGCTGCCCGGCCGTGCGGTGTCGAACGCGCCCAAGTACGTGATGACCGCCGGTGTCAGCTGGACCCCGGACATCGGCAGCACGGGCCTGACCGGGCTGGTCTATTTCGACACCCGTATGCAGAGCGATACCAACACCGGTTCGGACCTGGACATGGAAAAGATCCAGGACGCCTATGCCCTGTTCAACGGGCGCATCGGCATCTACGGCCCGAACAAGCGTTGGGGCGTGGAACTGTGGGGCCAGAACCTGCTCAACAAGAAGTACCAGATGATCGGCGCCGACATGCCGCTACAGGGCAGCGGGACGTTCAACGCGGTCGCTTCGCCGGCCTCGACCGGCCTGGCGGGCACTGCGAACCAGCTGTTCGAGGGCTTCGCGGGCGAACCGCGCACCTGGGGCGCGACGGTGAAGTTCAGCTACTAAGCCTGGCTGACCGCACCTGAACAGGGGCCGGCGGGAGCGATCCCGCCGGCCCTTTGTCTTTTCGACCAGCGGCGCTTGCCTTGGCCCATGTGGGGCAATAGGCCGGGGGGATGAACACTGCATTCCTGCGCGCCGCCGCCCTGTCCGCCCTGGTCCTGTCCACCGCCGCCCGGGCAGATGAACCGCAAACCACCGCCTGGCGCATCCTGGCCGACCTGACGACCGAGATCGGCCCGCGCCTGCCCGGCTCCCCGCGCGAGGCTGCCGCGCGCGACTGGGCGGTTGCCCGCCTGTCGGCGCTGGGGCTGGCCAATGTCCGCAGCGAAGCCTTCCCGATCCAGGGCTGGGTCCGGGGCGAAGAAACCGCCCGGCTGACCGCGCCTTACCCGCAGGCACTGCACATCACCGCGCTGGGCAATTCCGCGCCGACCCCGGCGGGCGGAATCAGCGGCGAACTGGTCTATTTCCCCTCGTTCCAGGCGCTCCAGGCCGCGCCGGATGGTGCGCTCAAGGGCAAGATCGCCTTCATCGACCACGCGATGCGCGCCAACCAGGACGGCTCGGGCTATGGCCCCTATGGCCAGGCGCGGCGGCAGGGGCCCAGCGTGGCCGCGGCCAAGGGCGCGGTGGCGGTGGTGATCCGCTCGATCGGGACCGACCACGTTCGCAACCCGCACACCGGGGTGACCAACTTTGCCAAGGGCGCGGCGGCGATCCCCGCCGGGGCAGTGTCCAACCCGGACGCCGATCTGATCGCCCGCGTTGCCCGCAGCGGCAAGCCGATGCAGCTTGCCCTGACCTTGACCGGCAAGCCCCAGGCCAACCTGCCGTCGGGCAATGTCATCGCCGAAGTGCCGGGGCGCGATCCGTCGCTGCCGGCGATCCTGCTCGGCTGCCATCTCGACAGCTGGGATCTGGGCACCGGGGCGATCGACGATGCTTCGGGCTGCGCGATCATCACCGATGCCGCGCTGCGCCTGCGCGCGCAGGGCCAGCCGCTGCGCACGGTGCGGCTGCTGTGGGCGGGATCTGAGGAACTGGGCGGGTTCGGCGGGCAGGCCTATGCCGCCGCCCATGCCGACCAGCCGCACGCCCTGGCGATGGAAAGCGATTTCGGCGCCGACCGGGTGTGGCGCGTGCGCTTCCGCCTGGCCGAGGCGAACCGCCCGCTGGCCGACCGCGTGGCCGCTGCTCTGGCGCCGCTGGGGATCGTGCGCGGCAATACCGTGGCCAATGGCGGCACCGACGTCGAACCGATGATCGAGCGCCAGAAGCTGGCGGTGATCGACCTCGACCAGGACGGCACCCGTTATTTCGACCTGCACCACACGCCCGACGACACGCTGGACAAGGTCGATCCGGTGCAGCTGGAACAGAACGTCCAGGCCTGGACCGCCGTGCTGGGGATCGTCGCGAACGAGCCGGGGCCGCTCGGCGGTCTGTAGGTCGCGGGAGCGCTCAGCCGGTGCGGATCGCCCGCACCAGCTGGCCGCCGGCGCGCGGCAGCAGGGCATAGCCGGCAAACCACATCGGCATCACGGTAAAGCCCCAGTAGAAATTGTCGCTGCGCGCGAACAGCATCAGCATCAGCGCATAGCCGCCCAGCAGCAGCTGCGCGAACAGTCCGCCGCGCCCGGCCAGCGCCATCCAGCCCAGCGCCGGCAGCAGCGCCAGCAGCAGCGCCAGCGGCTGCGGCAGCACCTGCCAGACCGAGGTATAGGCTACCCCCATCAGGAACCCGCGCAGGCCCAGCCCGCCGCTCCACCCCGGCGAAACGATGTCGCCCGGCCGCACGGTTTGCAGCTGGAAATAGGCGTGGACCGCCATGAACGCGGCGAACAGGCCGATCAGCGCCAGCCAGCGCCCGGCCACGCGCCATTCGCGCCGCAGCGCGGCAAAGGCCAGGGCCAGCAGCGCATAGGGCAGCGCCAATTCGCGCAGCAGCAGCGCCGCGCCGACCGCCGCGAGCTCGGCCCGGGGCAGGCCCCGCAGCCGGCAGGCCAGCGCGATCGACAGCAGCAGGCCGACCCACGGTTCGGTCCCTGCCAGCAGCCCGACATTGGCAATTGCCAGGCTGGCCAGTGCGATCCCGGCCAGCGCGCCCCAGCGCTCCGCCGGGCTGACCAGCGCGCGCAGCGCCGCCGCCCAGGCGATCAGCGCGCCGGCGACCAGGCCAAAGGCCAGCGCCTGCATCATGGGCCAGCCCAGCCGCGCCGCCAGCACGAACAGCGTCGGCTCGCGCACGGTGACGAAGGGCCTCAGCGGATAGGCATGGGCGCGGTGCGTTTCTGCCGCCGCCTCGTGATAGGGCGCGCCGCTGGCGACCCGCGCGGTGATGTCGCGGAACAGCTGCAGGTCGGTGTATTCCTGCGTGCTGACGACGTTCGGGGCCTGGGGCGGGGCGGCAAAGCACCAGGCGCAGGCCAGCAGGAACAGGCCCAGCACCAGCAGGGCAAGCGGTCGGGGCAGGCGTTCCAGCATCAGGACTTCTTGCAAATTTATGCACTGTGGGCAAACCAAAGGCTGCAACAGCCTAAAGTGAGGGATAGCTGCGCCTTAGCTGTCGGCCAGCTTGCGGAACAGCACCAGTCGTTCGCGTGCGCCGTTGATCCGGCGGTTGTCCGGGCCATAGAGCAGGACCAGCGCCTCGTCCTCGCCCATCAGCAGCGGATCGGCTTCGTAGCGCGTGGCCAGCGGGGTATCGGCCAGGCGGAACTGCTGGTTGTAGAGCGCCAGCCAGCCGCCCACCGCAAGATGCCGGTCCAGCATGGCAAGGCCGTCCACAAAACGGGAGAACGGCAGCACCGCGGCGCAGCTGTCGGGTCGGGCGGCTTCAAGGTCACCGTGGCGGAACACCGCCATGGCCAGCACCGCGTCGAACTGCGCGCCCGGCTCGGGTGCCCCGGCGCAGACGTAGGTGCTGCGCGGATCGGGATCGGCTGCGCGGGCGCGGACGATCATCACCCGGTTGAGGTCGAGCCCGGTGATCTTTGCTGCCGGCATCCAGCGGCGCAGCGCGCGCACTTCCGCCCCGCTGGAGCAGCCGAACGAGAGGATGCGCGGTTCGGCAATCGGCGCGAGGTGCTGGGCCAGCATATCGAATACCGCCGGATAGCGATCTTCGCCGGTCTGGGTGTAGGGTTGCAGCAGCTGCCCGGCCGCACTGCGGCGCAGGCGGGCGATTTCGCGGTATTCGGGGCGCAGCAGGCAGCGCAGCCAGTGCGCCGCGCGGCGCGCGCCCGGCAGCCGCTTCAAGCGTTCGCGCAAGGCTGAAGGCGGCTGGTCCGGCATCGCGCGCTGCATGTCACAGCTTGGCCGCGCGGGGAAGCGTGTTGCTCAGCGCGGGGCAACCCGCGCGCCGTCCTTGACGCTGTTGCCGGGGTTCAGCACCAGCACCTGGTCCGCCGCGAGGCCATCCAGCACTTCGCCGAATTCATTGTTGATGTGGCCCAGCTTGACCGCGCGTTCGCGGGCGCGGCTGCGTTCCACCACCAGCACCCGCCAGCCGCCGTCCGCCCCGCGATAGAGCGCGCCGATCGGCACGCGCAGCGCATCGTCCTTGCGCCACAGGATCACCGTGGCGTCCAGCTGGTAGCCATGCCCCAGCCGCGCCGCCTGCGGCAGGCTGGCGGCATCGAAAGCGACGATCAGGTTGACCCGCTGTTCCTCGATCCCCAGCGCCGAAACCTTCAATTTGCCGAACGGTTCGATCCGCAGCACCCGCCCGGTCAGCGGCGCATCGCCGCCCCACTGGGTGATTTCCACCGGATCGCCCGGCTTGACCCGCACCGCCTCGCGGCTGAGCAGGTCGACCACCACTTCGATCCGGGCGGGATCGCCGATCGTCATCAGGGGCGTGCCCTCAGCCACCACGCCGGCGCTTTCGGTGATGACCGACAGCACCGCGCCACTGGCCGGCGCGCGCACGTCCACCGGGTTGCCGCCGCCCGCGCCGCTGACCGGGCGGGCCTGAGCGTGGATCCGGGCAATTTCGGCGCGGGCCTGGGCGAGCGCGGCCTGGGCGCCAATAACGCGGGTGCGCGCGGCTTCCAGCTGGGCGCGCGGCAGGAACCCTCGCCGGGCTAGTTCCTCGGCCCGGGTCAGGTCGCGGCGGGCCTGGGCGAGAGTGGCGGCCGCGCCGCCTTCGGCAGCACGCGCGGCGGCCAGGGCTGCGCCGAGATCGGCCGTGGTGCGCGGATCGAGCGGGGCCGAGGGACGCCCGGTGATCCGCGTGATCAGTGTGCCGCGCGTCACGCTATCGCCCACTTCCAGCTCGATCCGCGAAAGGTAACCGCTGACCGGTGCGGAGACGACGTAGAATTCGTGCGCGCGGGTCACGCCATCGTCGGTGATCCCCACCGCCATCGGCCCGCGCGTGACCCGTGCGGTATCGACCGCGCTGGCCGTGGGCCAGAAGGCAAAGGCCAGCCCCGCTGCCAGCAGGGCCACGATCAGCAGCGCCCAGCGCCAGCGTTTGAACAGATCCGCCATCATTCGCGCGCCTTCAGCACCCGCACCATGTCAAGCCGCTGGACCCGCCGGGCAACGGTGGCAGCGGTGCCCATGGCGGCGATCAGCACGATCACCACCGACCAGCCATAGCTGGCGCGCGAGGGCGCAAAGGGCAGGCGGAACAGATCGGAGCTGAACATCGCGGTCATCAACTGGGCCATGCCATAGCCGATCACGCAGCCGAATGGCACCGAAACCACCACCAGCAGCGCCAGTTCGCCCAGCAGCACCAGCCCCACTTCGCTGCGGAAATAGCCCAGCACGCGCAGCGTCGCCAATTCGTGCGCGCGTTCCGAAAACAGGATCCGCGCGCTGTTATAGACCACGCCGACCGCGATGGCCGAGGCAAAGGCGATGTAGAAGCTGATCATGGTCAGCATGTTCTCGTCGATCATTTCCTCGAACTTTTCCAGCGCGGCAGTCTTTTCGGTCACGCCCAGCACCAAGGGCATGGCCATGAGCCGGGTCAGGATGGCATCGCGCGCGGCGGGGTCGATCCGCAGCAGCGCGGCGCCTGCCGGGGCGCCGTCACGGGCCAGCGCCTCGAGCGTCGCTTCGGCGGCATAGGCACGCTCGCCAATGAATTCGTCGACCACGCTGGCCACCGGCAGCACCTCGCGCGCGCGGCGGCCGCCCAGCATGGTCACTTCCACCCGGTCGCCGCTGCGCACGGCCAGCTTGTCGGCCAGCTGGCGGCTCAGCATCAGGCCCGCCACAGGCATGGGCAGCATCTGCCCGTCGCGGTCGATCCGCAGGCTGAGCTGCGTATCGGCGCGGGTCGCCTCGATCGCGGTGCGCTCGGTGCGGCTGCCGTGGGTGATGGTGGCTGGCACGGCGCGGACGGGTTCGACCCGCAGCACGCCGGGTAGCTGCGCCAGCGCAAACAGCACGTCCTCGCTCCGCGGTTCGGTGAAAGTCACGGTCAGGTCCTGGCGCTGGGCGCGGAAGAAGAACGCATCGAGCATGGTCGTGCTCGAATCGGCGAACTGGGTGGTGGCGAACAGCAGCCCGCCCGACAGCGCCACGCCCAGCACGGTGATCGCCGAACGCCCCGGCCAGCGGGCGATGTGCCGCACGATCATGTGGCCGATTGCGGTGAAGCCCGCCGCCTTGCCCAGCCGTTCGACCAGTCCGGCGCGGTAGACCGGCGGGGGCGGGGGCGACATCGCCACCGCCGGGTTGAGCGCGGCGACCGCGCGCATTCCCCCCAGCGCGCCCAGCGCCGCCGCCGCCAATGACAGCGCCCCCGCCGCCAGGATCACCGAAGGCGCAACGTGGTAGAACAGGAACGGGAAGCGATAGTAGCGCGCATAGATCTCGGTCATCGCGCTGCCCATCCAGATCCCCCCCGCCGCGCCCAGCGCGGTCGCCAGCACGGCGATGGCCAGCGCGAATTTCAGGTAATGCAGCGCGATTGCCCAGTCGGAATAGCCGAACGCCTTGATCAGCCCGATCTGGGTGCGTTCGGTGCGGATCATCCGCCCCAGCACGATATAGACCAGGAACACCGCGACCAGCAGGAACACCGGCGGGATCACCTTGGTCATCGCGTTCAGCTGCATCAGCTCGTTTTCGAGGAAGGCGTGGCTCTGCTGGTCCCTGCGGCCATGCGCGCCGCTGCCGCCATAGGGCGCGAGCAGGGTATCGACCGCGCGGATCACTTCGGCTTCGGACGCGCCGCGCTCCAGCGTCAGGGCTACGCTGTTGATCGCCTCGGTCCGGTCGGTGCTGGCCTCCAGCGCCTTGCGGCCGATCCAGAACACGCCGAAGCGGGTATCGTCGGGGATGATGTCGCCCGGGGCCAGGGCATAGATGTAATCGGGCGCCAGCCCCACGCCGACGATCCGCAGGGTCTGCTTGCGGCCATAGACCAGCGCCTCGATCCGGCTGCCCAGCGCAAGGCCGTTGGCCGAGACGAAGGCCTCGTCCGCCACCACTTCGCCGGGGCTGCCGGGCTGGGGCAGGCGGCCCGCGCGCAGGGTCAGCCGGTTAAGCCGGTTGCCGCCCGCTTCCTCCACCCCGTTCAGCAGCGCGCGGACCGGGGCGGCGCGGCCCGGAAAGTCCAGCGTGGCATATTGCTGGATCGTCCCTTCGGCGCTGCGCACCCCCGGAATTGCGGCCAGCCGGGCGACCACGCTGCGCGGCGCGCGGGTCATGCCGGCAAAGACATCGGCGAACTGGTTGCGCGCATAATAGGCATCGCGCGTGTCCTTGAGCGAGCGGTGTACCCCAACCGACATGACGAAAGTGGCGCAGGCCGCCGCCAGCACCAGCGCGATGGCCAACACCTGCCCGCGCATTTGCCACAGGTCGCGCAGAAGTTTGAGGTCGAGCGCTTTCACCAGCTGATCCCGGCGGGATCGGCGGGCTGGGCGTTGACTTCGATCCGCGCGATCCGGCCATCGAGGAAATGGACCACCCGGTGCGCCATGGCGGCAATCCCGGCGTTGTGGGTGATGATCACCACGCTGGTGCCCAGGTCCCGGTTGGCGCGGGCGAGCGTTTCCAGCACCCTGATCCCGGTCGCGCTGTCGAGCGCGCCGGTCGGCTCGTCGCAGAGCAATACGGCGGGCTGCTTGGCAATCGCGCGGGCCACGGCGACGCGCTGCTGCTCGCCGCCGGAAAGCTGGGCGGGATAGTGGTCGCGCCGGTCGGCCAGTCCGACCAGCTCCAGCGCCTGGCCCGCCGCCATCGGGTGTTCGGCAATGTCGGTTACCAGCCGCACGTTCTCCTCGGCGGTCAGGCTGGGGATCAGGTTGTAGAACTGGAAGATGAAGCCGACATGGGCGCGGCGGAACCGGGTGAGGGCGGCATCATCGAGCGCGGTCAGCTCGCTGTCGCCGTAATGCAGCGTGCCGGTGCTGGGCCGGTCCAGCCCGCCAACGATGTTGAGCAGGGTCGACTTGCCGCTGCCCGAAGGGCCCAGCAGCACCAGGATTTCGCCCGCCGGAATATCCAGGTCCACCCCGCGCAGCGCCTGCACTTCGGTCTCGCCGGTCTGGTAGACCTTGCCCAGGCCGCGTGCGCGAAATGCCAGACCCGCCGCGCCCGGCTGTGCATCTGTGCTGCCTTCGCTCATGGCCGGATCGCCCCTTGCTGCCGCAGGCCGCACCATGCCTGCACGGGCCATCGTCGGGCATTGCGCGAGAACAAACAAGTCTGGCGAAAATACGATATAAGCGGGCCTGCTGCACAAGGGAGCAATGGATGTTCAGGATTCGCGCGGTCGCGATTGATACCTATCCGGAAAACACCGCGTTCCTGCCCCGCAACGACAGCGGCTATGGCGCGGAGCAGTTCCAGGCGCTGCGCAAGATCGAGATCTGCCACGACGGCACCAGCATCCTGGCGACCCTGGCGATCATGGACGATGAACACCTGCTGCAACGCGGCGAGATTGGCCTGGGTGAACAGGCGTTCCGCCGCCTCGGCCTGCCCGAAGGAACCGAGGTGACCATCGCCCAGGCCAAGCCGCCCGCCAGCCTTGAGGCGGTGCGGCGCAAGATCGGCGGCGATACCCTGACCGACGATGAAATCGCCGCGATCATCCGCGATGTCGCCCGGCATCTCTATTCGCCGATGGAAATCGCCGCGTTCCTGGTCGCCTGCGCGGCGTTCATGACCACGGATGAGACCCTGGCCCTGACCCGGGCGATGGCCAATGTCGGCAACCGGCTGAAATGGGATGCGCCGCTGGTGGTGGACAAGCACTGCATCGGCGGCATCCCCGGCAACCGCACCTCGATGATCGTGGTGCCGATCGTCGCCGCGCACGGGCTGATCATTCCCAAGACCTCGTCGCGCGCGATCACTTCGCCCTCGGGCACGTCCGACACGATGGAGGTGCTGGCCAACGTCGATATCTCGGTCGAACGGATGCAGGAGATCGTCGCGCGCGAAAACGCGGTGCTGGCCTGGGGCGGGCGGGTGAACCTGTCGCCTGCGGATGACGTGCTGATCTCGGTCGAACGCCCACTGCGGATTGACACCTACGAACAGATGGTCGCCTCGATCCTGTCGAAGAAGCTGGCGGCGGGATCGACCCACCTGGTGATCGACATTCCGGTTGGCCCCAGCGCCAAGGTGCGCAGCCACAACGAGGCGGTGCGGCTGCGCAAGCTGTTCGAATATGTCGCGGGCAAGGTCGGCATCACCATCGACGTGGTGCTGACCGATGGGTCGCAGCCGATCGGGCGCGGGATCGGCCCGGTGCTCGAAGCGCGCGACGTGATGGCGGTGCTGCGCGGCGAGCCGAACGCCCCGGCCGACCTGCGCGACCGCGCGGTGATGCTGGCCGGGCGGGTGCTCGATTTCGATCCGCGCATCGAGGGCGGGCAGGGTCATGCCCGCGCGCTCGAACTGCTCGAATCCGGCGCGGCGCTGGCGGCGATGGAGCGGCTGATCCTGGCCCAGGGGCCGCAGCAACAGTCGATGCCGCTGGGGCAGCTGACCCACGAGGTGCCCGCGCCGCGTGATGGCCGCGTGACCGCGATCGATTGCCACCTGATTGCCCGCATCGCCCGGCTGGCCGGGGCGCCGATGGAAAAGGGCGCAGGGATCGACCTGCTGTGCAAGGTTGGCGATGCGGTGGGGGCGGGGCAGGCGCTCTACCGCATCCACGCGACGTCGCAGACCGGGCTGAACTTCGCATGCGAGCTGGCGGGCGAAGCCTCGGGCTATACGGTGGCGGCGTGAACGCGGCGGTCCATCACTTCGCGCACGATGACGGCCCGGCGCGGCGATTGGCCGAGGCGCTCGGCCTGCCGGTCCATGCAATCGCGCATCGCCGCTTTCCCGATGGCGAAAGCCTGGTGCAGGTTGAACCCGGCGGGGGCGAGGGGACGGCGCTGCTCTATTGCCCGCTCGACGATCCTGACGCGCGGATCATGCCGCTGCTGCTCGCCGCCTCGGCCCTACGCGATCAGGGCGCGGCGCGGCTGGTGCTGGTCGCGCCCTATCTGGGCTACATGCGCCAGGACTGCGCCTTTGCGCCCGGCCAGGCAGTGTCGCAGCGGGTGATCGGCACCCTGATCGCGCAGACGTTCGACGCCCTTGTCACGGTCGATCCGCACCTGCACCGCACGTCCTGCCTGGACGCGGTGGTGCCAGGGATCGAGGCGCTGAGCCTTTCGGCAGCGCCGGCCATCGCCGGGGCGATTGCCGCGATGGTCACGCCCGATACCGTGCTGGTCGGCCCGGACGCGGAATCGCGCCCCTGGGTCCAGTCGGTCGCCGCGCCGGCGGGGCTCGACCTGATCGTCGGCACCAAGCAGCGCCGCGGCGACCGCGCGGTGGAAATCACCCTGGAGGAAGCCGGCAAGGTCGCGGGCCGCCCGGCACTGCTGGTCGATGACGTGATTTCAAGTGGCGGCACGCTGATCGCCTGCGCCAAGGCGCTGCGCGCGGCTGGGGCGACCAGCATCGGCGCCGTCGCCAGCCACTGCCTGGCAAGCGAGGCTGATCTTGCCGCCCTGGCCGCCGCCGGGATCGCCCCGGTGCTGGCCTGCGACAGCGTGCCCGGCCCGGTCGCGACGATCCCGCTGGCCCCGGTTCTGGCCGCCGCGATCCGGCAGAGCCTGCTTTAGGGTCAGGACCCATAAACCGCACCTTCGAGGTTTGAGTCAAAATGGCCTGTCGCGAGGAGAGAAGGCGCGGGAATATGTCGATATTTCAAGACTTCTCGACGCTGCGAGAGGCAATTGTGGCCAAATCCCTGCGGGACGGCAGAATGGCTTCCATCTCGAACGAAAATTCCCTTGGAAAGGCAACCAGCCTTCCCGGCGGGAATTTCCGCCCGATATGTTCGCCATTCTGCCGCCTCGAAGGTGCGGTTTATGGGTCCTGACCCTAGGGCAAGCGCGGCGGCGGGGGCGGCGATACCAGGCTGAATTCGTTGAACAGGACTACGGGGGACAGCCAGTCGTTCCAGAAATGGCATTCCTCGTCGGGCAGGCCCTGGTCGATCGTGCGGTCGATGTCGATCAGTAGCCGCGCGCGGCGCTGCGCCGTGCCGACCAGCGGCAGGATCGCGGCGAACTGGTCCGGCGGCAGGTACAGGTGGATCGCGTAATGATCCGGCGCCACGGCGGCCAGCGCGCCGCGCTGTCCGTTCAGCGCGATGCTCTGGAACAGGTCGGGGTAGAGCCCGGGATAGCTCGCCTCCGGCAGGGCCTCGAACACCTCGAGGTAGCCGGGCAGTTCGGCCAGGTGGCGCTCCAACCGTTCGAGCCACATCGGCGATGTGCTGGACAGATCGGCCATGATGCTGCGCGACATCGCGCCAGTGGCATAGAAATCGGCCCGCAACCGGATTTCCGACAAGTCGAACAGCGGCGCGCGGCCAATCGCCGGACCATCGGTTACGCGCCAGTCGCTTTGCTCATTCGGGAACTCTGACATGGCCGGATCGGTAGGGCATTCGCGGCGCGGGCGAAACCCCAGTTACTGCCATGGCTCAGCCCCGTTCCGCCAGCGCGCGCCTGGCGGTCATCGTTACGGACAGGTCAGCCGAAGCGCTGCATTTCAGTGACGTCGAGCTGCACCACCTTGCCTTCGTGCACGGTCAGCACAACCTGGCCAAAGCGCAGCGTGTCGAGCGCCGCGCGGACAGCCGCCAGCGTTTCGGCGTGGCGGTCAGCGCCGGGCGAAGCCGGGGGGCGGGCGATGGAAAGGGTCGGCTTGTCAGCCATGGCGGGTACTCCAGTGGGCGGAACGGTCAATCGGTGGGCAGGAAATCCCGGCCAGCAGCCTGTCCTCGCGCGCGGAACGGGGGGTCCAGGTCCTGGCCTCGCCGGGTTCGAGCAGGGCAAGGCCGACGCCGGGGTTACCCGACGCCGGCTCGATGATCGTGGCCACCGGGGCAAGCTCGCCACTTGCCTCGGCAGCCTCGATCATGGCGGGCGCGATCCGGTCCTTGATCGACCCGCCGGGGTTGCTCCGTTCGTTCTTCACCCGGACCTGGGCATCGGGAAACAGCCGCGCCAGCCGGACATGCGGCGTGCGGCCAAGCGTTTCAGGCACGGATGCGGCCTTCACAGCGCGATCTCCACCTGGGGCGGCTGGGCCAGGCCCGGCAGGCTGCGCACCCTGGGCACTTCGGCATGGACGAAGCGGCGCAGCAATTGCTGCAGCAGGAACTGGCCGAAAGGCCAGTCATCCAGCCCGGATTCGGCGTTGATGTGGCCAACCCGCCCGGCATCGGCAAAATTGCTGCCCCACGAGCGCGCGAGGCGGCGCGACGTGCGATAGCCCATGAAGGGATCGTTCTGGCTGGCAACCAGGATCGAGGGGAACGACAGCGGCTCGGCCGGGGTGGGTGCGAACGGGGCGATGCGTTCATCCAGCGGGAAGAAATCGACTTCGGGCGGCGCCACCAGCAGCGCGCCCAGCACGTTGCTGTCCGGCCCGGGGCGTTCCAGCTGCGCCCACCAGGCCACGGCCAGGCAGCCCAGGCTGTGCGCGGCCAGCACCACTGGCCGCCCGGCCTGGCCGATCGCGAGGTTGAGCTGGTTGACCCAGGTGTTGCGATGCGGGCGGTCCCACATCCCCAGCTCGACGCGCTGGCAATCGCTGCGCTGCTGTTCCCACCGGGTCTGCCAGTGGTCGGGGCCGCTGTTGTTCAGGCCGGGAACGGTCAGGACCAGCGGGGTACGGGCAGGATCGGGCAATCCGGCATTGGCCATCGGGCAACTCCATGAAGTGCTGGGGCCGGTCGACTTGGATTACGTTCCGACAGACCTGCTATTTATGTCAATTGAATTAGTAGACAATAGACTGGCGGTGAACCGTGGGACTGCTTCGACGAAGCGTGCGAACGCGGCATGTGGCCGGAAAGAGCTTGACCTTGACCTTGCGGGTGGTGGGGCAGGATCGCCCAGGGTAAATGGCTTGCGGCGTCAGACGATCAGTCCGAAAGCGCCCATGGCGCCGCCTGCCGTCATTGGAAATTGGTGTGCATGCGCATCGCTTCACCTCATCGTTTGTGAGGGGAACGGGACGCCTGGGGTTATCGCCCCAGCATCGCGCGCTTTGGCAGTTGGTAACGCGGAGCAAGCTGCATCGCGATCAAAAGCCGCGGTCCGGGCCCTGTTGCGCGTGGCTGGACGTGCGCTCGATACGCGGTTCAAGCAGGGCATCGCGCTGGCGGCCTTCGCTGCGCTGGCGCGGCTGGCCGCCGTGGCCGCAATCCTGATCTTGCGGGTCCGGCTGGGCCTGATCCGGGTGCTGGGGGTGATGATGGCGCTGGGCCTGGCGCGGCATTTCACCGGACTTGCCAGCGCCTAATGGGTCCTGACCCTAGGGCCGGGCGCGTTGCGCCCCCTGGCCGGCCTGGCTGGATCCAACATGGCTTTCCCCTCGGGCAAGCGCCAATTGCTCCTGCCGGTAGCGCTCCCGGGCGGATGCGCGCTGC
The DNA here is from genome assembly GCF_041905565.1 of Novosphingobium sp. GTDB lineage: Bacteria > Pseudomonadota > Alphaproteobacteria > Sphingomonadales > Sphingomonadaceae > Novosphingobium. Next base: position 92,631 of record NZ_JAYRKX010000011.1, read on the forward strand.
TGCTCGGTCCGTTCCGAATGGCATGTCGCGCAGCTGACGCCCGTCTCGTAGAGCGGCGACTGGCGGTCCTCCTCGCTCATCGGACGGCGACATGCGCGGCAAAGGGTATGGCTGCCCTCGGCCAGGCCGTGGCCGACCGCCACCCGTTCGTCGAAGACAAAGCATTCCCCGTGCCAGAGGCTCTCGTCCTCGGGCACCGTTTCCAGGTATTTGAGAATGCCGCCCTTGAGGTGGAACACATCGGCGACGCCTTCCTGCTTGAGAAGGGCCGTCGATTTCTCGCAGCGAATCCCGCCGGTGCAGAACATCGCGACTTTCGGTTGCTGGCCCTGGCCCAGCAGCGCTTCGCGGTGTTGGCGAAACCATTCGGGAAACTGGCGAAATGTGGTCGTGCCCGGGTCGATCGCACCGGCAAAGCTGCCGATCGCGATTTCATAGTCGTTGCGCGTGTCGATCACGATGGTTGCGGGGTCGAGGATCAGCGCATTCCATGCGCCCGGCTCGACATAGGTCCCGACACTGGCGCGCGGATCGATATCCGGTTCGCCCATGGTTACAATCTCGCGCTTCAGCCGGACCTTCAGGCGATGGAAGGGCATGACCATGGCGGACGACAGCTTGACATCGAGGTCCGCGCAATCGGGGAGCGACCGGAGATGCTCCAGCACCCGATCAATCGCCGCCGGGGTGCCGGCGATCGTGCCGTTGATGCCCTCCGGCGCCAGCAGCAGCGTGCCGCGCACCCCCTGCTCACGGCACAGGCGTTCGATTCCGGCGCGCAGGGCCGCGCAATCGTCGAAGCGGGTAAAACGGTAAAGTGCCGCCACGCTCAGCGGCGGCGTCGACGATTCCAATCGGTCATCCATGCGGTCCCCATAGATCGGCTCGAGCGATCCGTCAGCCCATCGCGCGCAGCCGAATTGTGGTTGCCGCGCCCCCTGGCAAGAGGCACGGGTGATGGGCCATGAAGAAGAAGCGCCGCTACCTCACCGCGACCATGCCGGATGGCTATGAAAAGACCATCGGGCCGACCACCGACAGCTTTACGCACTATTGGCGGATCGTGGCCGAGCTTGAGAACGGCAAAACCGAGGTGTTCTGGGGTCACGCCCGTTCGCTGAACGAAGCCCGCCGCAAGCGTGCCCCGGCCGAGGAGGCATCGAAGATGCGCGGATGGAAGAGTTTCACCTTCGAAATCGTCGAACTGGTGGCAACGCCGGCGTGACTGCTGCCGCCAAGGCATTGAACGATGGTCGGGGAGACAGGATTCGAACCTGCGACCCTCTGCTCCCAAAGCAGATGCGCTACCAGGCTGCGCTACTCCCCGACCCTGGTTCTCGTCGCGGCCCGGCCCCGAAGGGCTGGTTGCTGGTGGGCCCGGCAGGATTCGAACCCGCGACCTAGCCGTTATGAGCGGCCAGCTCTAACCGCTGAGCTACAGGCCCGTCCCCAGCCAATGCCCTTGCCGGACAGCGGCGGCCCTAGCTTGCCCGGGGCGCTTAGGCAAGCTCCACAGCCGCCATCAGTTCGGCCACGCTGGCCGGGCGCACGCCGCGCTGGGCGAGGTAGGCAAAGGCGCCGCGCCACCAGTCATACAGCGCGTCCAGATCGTCCTCACTGCGGACATAGGGGGTGAAACCGGGGGCGAGCGAGGGGCTGTGGAACGAGAACACCAGCACTGGCAGGCGTTCATCCAGCGCGATGTCGATCCCGCGGATCGCTTCGTCCAGAGTTACCCCTTCGGGGGTCAGCGGGATGCGTTCGAGCATGCCGATTCGCGCCAGCGCGCCGCGCAGGCGCGGCACGCGCCACATCTTGGGGTAAAGCCACGGCCCCAACTGGCGCAGCAGGCCCCAATAGACCGAGGTCAGCGGCAGTTCCATCAGCCCGGCCTGGCGGTCCAGCCAATAGGGCGTAACCGGAAATTCGCGGAAATTGGGGCCGCCCCCGGCGCTGTAATCGAACCGCGCGCGCACTGAGGTGTCGATCGCGATCCTGCCTTCGGCCAGAATCCCGGCGGAGTTGGGGCCAACGCCGTAGCGTCCGGCGCGGTAGATCAGCGGATCGGTGCCGAAATTGGCCTTGATCGCATCGCGCAGGCGCATGAATTTTTCGCGTTCGAGCGCAGGCGGCAGGTTGCCGGCAAAGGTGTTGTGCTCAACCACCTCCTCGTCGAACGGGGGGCTGACCCACGGGTGCAGCTGGACGCCCACTTCGGCCCGCCCAGCCGCAATCGCGCCGCGCAGGATATCCCCCGCCAAGGGGGAGGTGGCGATCGGATAGTCCACCAGGTAGATCGGGCAAACGCCCTGACCTTCGCAGAATTCCTGGAACCGGGCCAGCCGGGCGATCGAATGAAGGGTATAGCCTTCGCGCTGGATCGGGCGGGTCCAGTCGAATTCTTCCTCGGTATCGACGGTCAGGATGAAGCGCTGGCCAAAACCGGGGGCGAACCGCACCGGTTCGGCATTGGCGGGCAAGTCCGTGATCCGGGTCTGCGCCACCTTCTTAAATTCCCCTGTCAGTTGTTAACCGGCAGCGTCGCGGCCGGACCTATCGCTATGATCCGAAGCGTTCGCGGTCAACCCCGGCAGTTCCAGTCGCAGCCGGTCGTCGCGCCGTTCAAGGCTGCCGCCGGCGGCGCGGGCTTCGGCCCGGACCAGCCGCAGGGCAAAGCCAATGCCGAACACGCCCGCCGTGATCACCTGGGGCACGGCGCCGACGGCGGCGGCAAATAGGGCGGCATCGTCCATCCGGGCCAGCGCGGCGGGCAATTGCACGCTCAGCCGCAGGCCCGCGCCCTTGCGCCGCAGTCGCAGCTTGAGCATTTCGCCGGGTGCGGCGCTGCCGGCCAGGGTCGCCAGCAGGCGCCAGACCATGCGTTCAACCTCGATCCGCTCCAGCGCGACGGGCATCGTTCCATCCTCGATCCGCGCGTTAAAGCCGCTGCCGCGCGAGCGGGTGTGCGCGGCTAGCTGGGCCACAGTTGCGCCGACCGATGCGGAAAAATCGGTTTCGCCGACCTCCGGGGCCAGCGCGCCGCTGTCCAGCTTGGCCAGCCGTTCCAGTTCCTCGAACGCGGCCAGCATCCGCGCGGCATCGCCCGCGATGCCGGCCGCCAGGGCGCGGTATTCGTGCGGAGTGGGGCCGAACAGCTGCTGCTGGATCACTTCGGCAAAGCCCTGGATCGCGTTAACCGGGGTGCGCAATTCGTGGAGCATCTGGCGCAGGCGGTCGGCCTCGCTGTCGCGCACCGGCGGGTTGGCGGCGAGCGGCGCGGCACCGGATGCGGGGCGGCGCATGCGCCCGCGATAGCCGGTAAAGCGCCCGGTCAGCGGATCGAACCCCGGGGCTGCGTCGATCCGCCAGGTCCCGGCAATCGCCCGCGCACCGTCCAGCTGGACCATGACCGCGCGCAGCGGCTGGCGGCGGTGCAGCGCGTCGCGCAGCGAGGCGGCGGCGCCGCTGTGATCAAGCGCCAGTCCAACCGTCATCGGCGCCACGCCGGGATCGGCCCAGACGATCCGCCCAGCGGCATCGGTGGCGAAATCGAACGCGCGCGGCTCGCCCGGCACGTGCAGCACGTGGTCCTCACCCAGCGGCAGGCGCGGGGAATCCCCGGCCGGGCCGGCTTCGACCACCTGGCGGGAACGGCGATAGGCTTCGATCCGCTTGACCAGCGCGCCGATGCTGTCCTCGCCCCGGGCGGGCGGGGGCGGCAGAACCTCGGCCTCGGGCGGCGGGGCAGGCGCGGCTGTGGGCTGCGCGGTGGCTTCGGCGGGCCGGGGCGCCGGCTGAGCGGCAGCATCTGCGGCCACCTCTGCGGCGGCAGGCAGGCCGCGTTCGCGGATGCCAAGCCGGGCCAGCAGATCGCGCGCCTGCGGCCCAAGGTCCTGGCGGCGGTGCATTTCGGCGCGGGCCGTGGGGGGCAGGGCGGGGATCAGGTCAAGCCACTGTTCCTCGCTCAACCGGGCGCGGGCGAGGGCGCTGGCGGTGACCTGGCTTTCGCCGCCGGCCAGCACGGCCAGCAGCCGGGGCGAATGCAGCCGCAGCCCCTGATCGTTCAGGATCGCGGCGCGCTCGGCCGCGGGCAACTGGCGCGACAGATCGGCGAGGCGAGCATAGGCGGCATCGAGCTGCGGCCCTTGCGCATCGGCAGGCAGGGTACCGAGCAGATCGACCAGCTGGCGGTACTGCGCGCGCGCGCCGACCCCTCCGTCAGCGCGCAGGCGCAGCACGGTGGCCAGGCGGTCGTCAAACAGCATCGCGGCTCCACTCGTCACGGTTGGCCCCCTTGCGGCGGATGCGCGGGGGCAGCTCGGCATACCAGACGTGGAGGATTGGGAAAGCGCGCGCGATTGATGCGTTGCAAAGCGGGACAATTGCGATATGAAACAATAAAATTATCGGCTTGCGGCATAGATTGCTGTGAATATTGCCCTGTCCGGGCATTGTGCTGCGCGATCCGATGTAAAAAGGTGGGCAAATGGCAAATCTCGATTCCATCGACCGGCGCTTGCTCGCCGAGCTGCAGGACGAGGGGCGGGTGACCAATGTCGAATTGGCCAACCGCGTCGGACTGACCGCGCCCCCATGCCTGCGCCGGGTCCGCGCGCTTGAGGAATCGGGCGTTATTCGCGGCTATCACGCCGATCTCGACGCATCGAAACTGGGTTTCGCGATCACCGTTTTCGCGATGGTCAGCCTGAAAAGCCAGGCCGAGGATTCGCTGCGCCAGTTCGAGGAAGCGATGCGCGACCTGCCCGAAGTGCGCGAGTGCCACATGCTGAACGGCGAGATCGACTTCATCCTCAAGATCGTCAGCAAGGACCTGCAAAGTTTCCAGGAATTCCTGACCAGCAAGCTGACCCCGGCCCCGAACGTCGCCAGCGTCAAGACCAGCCTGACGATCCGCACCGCCAAGCAGATGCCCGGCGTGCCGCTGGAATAGGGTGAGTTCTTGCTTGGTGCGCTGACTCGCCTTGCGCGATCAGCTTGGCTTGGCCGGCCCGCTCCCCACTTAATCCGGCATCACGATAAACTGTTCCCAGCGGCCCTGTTCGCCCGGTTCGGCATAGGTGCTGAGCAGCAGCTTCTTCTGTCCGAACTGCAGCGCGAACACGCGGTTGACGAAGCCGCCGCGCATCCGCGGCGGGCGGGTGGGGCCAATCGCGGTGAGCGGGCCGAGCGCTTTCAGACTGGCGGAATAATCGCCCAAGGTCTGCGCATTGAAGTAATGGCGCGCGTTGGACGTGAAGCGAGCGGGATCGAACCGCCCGGCGATCAGCGCGCGCAGCGTGGCGCGGGCATCGGCCGTGCGCAGCGCCTCGTTCGCATCCGTGGCGGGCGAACGCGGCAGCACCACTTCGGCGATGCGGTGGGTCAATTCGTCCTGCACGTCGGCGAAATCGGCATTGGTCAGCACGACCACGGCCACGCCGTCGTCGATCCACACCGAATTCTGCGACAGGAAGCCAACCGATTCGCCGCCGTGATCGACCACGCGGCGCCCGCCGACCAGGTGGGTGGCCACCCCCAGGCCATAGCCGCTGGCCGTGCCATCGGCGAGCCGCACCGGGCGTTCCATTTCCTCCCAGTCCTCGCGCGGGAGCAGGCGGCGCTCGATCCGGGCCTGGTTCCAGATGGCCAGTTCCGCCGCGGTCATCGACAGTTCGCCCGCCGCCCACAGCCAGCCCCGCGCAGGCGGCGTGGCAGCGCGCACCGGGCCCAGCGCGTTGCGGTGGTAGCCCTGGGGAAAGCCTGGGCCATTGGTATCGTCCATCGCGTGCGGGCGAATCCCCAGCGGATCGAAGATCCGTTCCCGCAGTTGCTGCATCAGCGGCTTGCCGCCGACCTGCTCGGCGATCAGCCCGGCCACGACATAACCGGTGTTGGAATACTGCCGCCGCGTGCCCGGTTCATAGTCCAGCGGCTTCATTGCCCAGCGCCGGACGATGTCCTGCGGCGACACGGGCTGCGCCATGTCGGCAAAGCTGTAGTCCTGCGGCCAATAGTCCTGCAGGCCGGAGGTATGGGCCAGCAGCATGCGCAGCGTGATGCGGTCCGCGCCCGAAACGTCGGGCAACCAGCGGGCAACCTTGTCGTCCAGGCGAAGTTTGCCGTCGTTCTCCAGCATCATCAGCAAGGCTGCCAGGAACTGCTTGGAATTGGACGCGATCTGGTAGGGCAGGTCGGTGCGGGCCTGGGGGATCGCTTCGGACGCCTTGCCCCAGGCCTTGTCGAGCACCAGTTCGCCGCCGCGCACCACCGCGACCTGGGCCGATGGTACACCGGTGCGGGCCAGCGCCTGGGTGACCGCGCGGTCGATCTCGGCGGCCTCGTCGCCGGTCAGGGGTTGGGCCAGCACGGGGCTGGGCAGGGCAACCAGGGCGAGCAGCAGGGCAGAGTGACGCATTCTGCGGCGGTAGGGCAGCCGGCGGCCAGCGGCAAGCGCAGCGCGGCGTGCGACTGCGGATAGCCGCGCTGGCAGGCCGCCCTGTGGACAGGGCACGGCCGCAGGCAAGTTCCCCCTGTCGAATCTGTCGCACTGCTGTCATAGGCGTGTCACGAATTCCTGAGGGGGAAGTACAATGTTTGGTTGGTTCCAGCGGCTGCTGCCGCATTCGGGCGATTTCTTCGTGCTGTTCGAACGCCACGCCGCCGCGCTGAACGGCGCGGCCGATGCACTGGCGCAGCTGACTGCCGGGCAGGGCGAACGCGACGCCCACCTGCGCACGATCCGCGACCGCGAGCATGACGCGGACGAAGTGATCCGCGAAACGCTGCACGAAGTGCGCCAGACCTTCCTGACCCCGTTCGATCGCGGCGCAATCACCGCGCTGATCGGGTCGATGGACGATACCATCGACGAGATGAACCGCTCCGCCTCGGCGATCGAACTGCTCGAAGTCACCACGTTCGACCCGCAGATGAAGCAGATCGGCGTGCTGGTGCAGGATGCCGCCCGCCTGATCGCCGAAGCCATGCCGCTACTGCGCGATGTGGAACGCAACGGCCGCCGCCTCCACGCACTGACCGCCAAGCTGGTCAAGCTGGAAGGCGAAGTCGATGTGCTGCACGATACCGGGATGCGCAATGCCTTCCAGGCGCAAAAGGCCAAGCCCGATCCGCTGGCCTTCATGGTCGCGCGCGAGATCTACAAGAACCTCGAACGCATCGCCGACGCCTTTGAAGACGTCGCGAACGAAATCGACAGCCTGGTCATCGACCACGGCTGAGGCCGCCCACATTTCAGGAGTACGGCAATGCACGAGCTTGCCTTTCCATTGCTGGTCGGCCTGATCATCATCGCGCTGGCCTTCGATTTCCTCAACGGCCTGCATGATGCAGCCAATTCGATCGCCACGGTGGTATCCACCCGGCTGCTTTCGCCGGTCTGGGCGGTGGTCTTCGCCGCCTTCGGCAACTTCGCCGCCTATTGGCTGGTGCCGCTGCACGTTGCCGATACCATCGGCAAGGGCATCATCAACAAGGACATGGTCACCCCCGGCGTGGTGTTCGGCGCGCTCATCGGGGCGATGTTCTGGAACGTGGTGACCTGGCTCAAGGGCATTCCGTCCAGTTCCAGCCACGCGCTGCTGGGCGGGCTGCTGGGGGCGGGGATCGTCCACGGCGGGTTCGACGCGGTCGAAAGCAAGAAGACCCTGGAAACGATCTTCGCGATCTTCCTGTCGCCGATGATCGGCTTTGCCCTGGCCATGCTGATGGTGCTGCTGACCAGCTGGCTGTTCAAGGGGTTCCAGCCGCGCCGCGCCGAAGGGGTGTTCAAGACACTGCACATCTTCTCGTCAGCGGCCTATTCGATCAGCCACGGCGGCAATGATGCGCAGAAGACCATGGGGATCATCACGGTCCTGCTTTATTCCACCGGCAATCTGGGCGGAGAATATCACATCCCGACCTGGGTGGTGATTTCCTGCTACCTGGCGATTTCGCTGGGCACGCTGTCGGGCGGGTGGAAGATCATCAAGACCATGGGGACCAAGATCACCAAGCTGAACCACCATACGGGCTTCTGTGCCAGCACGGCGGGGTCGATCGTGGTGTTCAGCGCCAGCATCATGGGCATTCCGGTGTCCACTACCCACGCCATCACCGGCAGTGTGATCGGCACCGGCGCCGCGCGCAAGGCCAGCGCCGTGCGCTGGGGCGTGGCGGGCCGGGTGGTGACGGCCTGGTTCATCACCATCCCGGCCAGCGCGGCTGTGGGCGCGGTGTTCTATGAACTGACCCGGATGTTCTGATCCACGTGCCGCTGCGGCGGTGCGATGATCCTGCAGGGGCCGGGGCTGCGATCATGCGCCCCGGCTCTTTCGCGTTCACGATCCGCATTGACCAGAAGGTGGGGCTGCGGCGGCTAAACGACTTGACCATGCGCAGGCCGCCCATGCGAAAACGGGCCCGCCAAATGGCAGGCCCGCTCGCTGTTGTCTCGGAATAGCTGCGCTTAGCGGCGCCGGGCCAGACCCGGACCGACCGGCGCTTTGGCGGGAGCCTTGGCACGGGCCATCATCGGCGCGGCCGCCGGGCGGGCCAGCGGTGCCGGGCGCACGGTCGAATAGGCAAAGCAGACCCCGCCGCGTGCCTTGACCGTGCCGCACAGGCCCGTGGCCGAACGGTTGTCGAAGCCGGCGGCGGCGACGCGCCAGAAGTTGCGGCCGCGCACTTTGGCCGGGGTGACCACCATCTTGAAACGGCGCAGTTCCGGGTTCTTGGCGGCATAGATCCCCCAGGCGCGGCGGGCGCCCTGCGGGCTGGAGAAGCTGCCGAGCTGGACCGCGTGATTGCCGCCGGCAACCGGGGCAACGGCCACCGCGCGCACCGGCTGGCGCTGCGGGGCGGCCTTGGCCGGAACCTTGTAGGCCATCGCCGGGCGCACTTCGGGCACGGCAGCGGGGGCAGGGGCGGCTTCGGCAAAGGTGGCGGCGAAGCTGCGTTCGGCCGGGGCCGGGGCGGGCGCCGCGACCGGAGCGCCAACCGGGGCATACTGCGCGAGGTTCGCGGCCGCTTCGGGCGCGGCGGCGGGCAGTTCGGCCGGGGCGGCCGGAGCCGGGGCCGGGGCCTTGGCCGCCAGCACGGCACCGCTCTGTTCGGCGGCCAGCTGTTCGGCCGGGGGATTGTCGGCCAGCGCCAGCGCGGTCGGCTGGCCCGGATCGGCGCGCAGCGGCGCGTTGATCAGGCCGGCAATGCGCAGGCGCGCGTCTTCGGGCTTGGCGCGTTCGGCCCAGCTGCCCAGGCGCGCGTCTAGCTGGTCGGCCGGCACGTCCATCGCGGCCATGATCCGCGCGTCGCGCCAGCGCCCGTCCAGCGCATAGGCATAGGCCAGGTTCTGGCGGACCTTGGCGCTGGCATCGCCGGCACGCAGGGCATCGGCCAGGATCGCCACGCCGCGGCTGGTTTCGCCCGACAGCGCCAGGGCCAGGCCCAGGTCGGCGGCAGGGATCGCATCGCGCCAGTCATCGAGGATCGCCACCGCGTCGCGCGGCTTGCCCGCAGCGATGTTCGACAGCGCCAGCCCCAGCGCGGTGCGCGACGAATTGTCGCCCAGCTTCATCGCATCGTTGAAGCTGGTCGCAGCCGATTCGAACCGCCCGGCCTTGAGATAGGCATGGCCCAGCAGTGCCCGGTAGGCCGGTTCGCGCAGGTTGCCGGCCACCAGGGTTTCAGCCAGCTGGATCGCCTTGTCGACCTGGCCCTTGGCCAGCGCGATCTGGGCTGCCTGGGCGGTCTTGTCCGGGCTGGGCTTGGCCGTGGCGGTCTGGCTCATTCCGGCGCCGGCAATGGCCAGTGCGGCAATCGCCCCGGCAATACCGAGGGGCAGGATCTTGCTGCGGACAATGGTCGACGAGGTCATGGGAAGTCTCCCTTTCTGAAACAGTTAGCTGCGGCGCTTGGCGGCAACTTGCGCGGCGAGCGCGGCGATGTCGGGCAATTCGTCAAGCAGGCGGTCGAGCGCTTCGGTCACCAGCTGCTGGGCGCTGCGGTTACGCACCGCGCAGGCCAGCCGCAGCTTGAGGTGGCGATCGGCATCGACCCGCAGCGTGAAGGCAGCGCGGCGACCGCTTTCCAGCGCGGACTTGCGCGGCTGGGCGACGCGGCGGGCCACGGCCTGCTGCTGGCGCACCACTTCGGGGACGGCCGGCGGCGGCAGCGGCGCGCTGGGTTCGAGCGCTACCACGTCGGCCACGCCGGGCGGCGGGGCGGCGGGTTGATCGTGGCCCATGTCGTTCCAGCCCAGGTCATCGAACTGGTGGGGCGGAACTTCGTGGGTGATCGGCGCAAGCTGCGGACGCATTGCCGGGCGCGCGCCGCCCTTGCGGGCGAGCAGGCTCGGGCTGAGCGAGGCGAGAGGTTTCGGTTCGGACATGCCCCCCAGCACTCCGTCACGAACCCGCGACGCGGCGGCCGAAGCCGCCCGCCGGGCGATGGACCCCGGGCATCACCGCCACGCTGCTGGGCGCGGCGAAGACGGTGCGGCGGAAGTTCTTTTCCAGCCGGTCCGAAATGTAGTTCCACAGCGCCGTCACTTCGGCGGCGGAACGGCCATTGGGATCGACTTCCATCACCGTGCGGCCATCGATCATCGAGGCGGCGAAATCGGTGCGGTGATGCAGGGTAACCGGGGCCACGGTGCCGTGCTGCGACAGCGCGACAGCCGCTTCGGAGGTGATCTTGGCCTTGGGCGTGGCGGCGTTGACCACGAAGATCAGCGGTTTGCCCGCACGTTCGCACAGGTCGACCGTGGCGCCCACGGCGCGCAGGTCGTGCGGGCTGGGGCGGGTCGGCACGACGATCAGTTCGGCCACCGAGATCACGCTCTGGATCGCCATGGTGATCGCGGGCGGGGTATCGATCACCGCCAGCTTGAAGCCTTGTTGGCGCAGCACCGCCAGGTCCGCCGCGAGGCGGGCGACCGTGGTCTGGGCAAAGGCGGGAAATTCCGCCTCGCGCTCGTTCCACCAATCGGCCAGCGAACCCTGAGGGTCGATATCGATCAGCACCACCGGGCCAGCCCCGGCAAGCTGGGCCTGCACGGCCAGGTGCCCGGACAAGGTCGTCTTGCCCGATCCACCCTTCTGAGAAGCCAAAGCCAGTACGCGCACAGCAGTCCCCCTAAAAACCAGCAATTCCAGTTCCACTTGCCCCGGGGGATCGCAGATCGTTCCTAATTTTGGGTTAACAGTGGCTCTGCCAGAAAGCCCCTGCTGATGGCGCCGGGGGGATAAATCCTTTGCTAACCACTTGTTCAGTATGCCAGTTAAGTATGTTCGGGAGCCGGATCAGGACTGTGGGGGCGGTAAGCGCCCGGCGATGGTTACGATCGGCCAGGCGACGGGAAATTTTCGATGGCGCGTGAATATTTTCAGCTCGGCCTTCTGCTTGCGGCCGTAAGCCTGCCGGCCAGCGTCGCGCTGGCCGATAACAAGGCCGGAGTCGATGCCTGGTCGCGTGGTGATTTCACCGCCGCGGTGCGCGAATGGCAGGGCGATGTCGCCCGCGGCGATGCCGATGCGATGTACAACCTTGCCCAGGCCTACAAGTGGGGCAAGGGGGTCAAGCAGGACATGGCCAAGGCCGAGGAACTGTATGGCAAGGCGGCCACGCTGGGCCATCTCCAGGCGTCCGACAGCTACGGCCTGTTCCTGTTCCAGCGCGGTCAGCGCCTGCAGGCCTTGCCCTATATCCGGGCGGCGGCCGATCGCGGCGATCCGCGCGCGCAGTACCTGCTGGGGCTGGCGCACTATAATGGCGAGAACGTGCAGCGCGATCCGGTGCGGGCCTATGCCCTGGTCAGCCTGGCGCAGCAGCAGGGGCTGGAAGCGGCACAGACCGCGCTGACCCAGATGGACAAGTATCTCCCGATGGACCAGCGCCAGCAGGCCGTGGCTCTGGCCGCACAGCTGCAAAGCGATGCCGATTCGACGCGGGCCCGTCAGCTTGCCGCGGTTGACCTTGGGGCGACTGTATCGTCCACCCCGCCGGGAACTGCTGAACCTGTGGTGCCGGTGCGCGGTCCGACCGTGGCTGCCGCCAATGATGCCGTCGCCGCCGCTGCGCGGGTTGCCGCTGGCGGATCGCCGGGCACTGCCGGGGCGGACTATGCCCGCCCGCAGGTGGCCCCGCCGCCGACGCGCCCGGTGGTGGTGCATCAGGGGCCGCCGCCCGGGCAGTTGCCGGGCATCGCCGCGCCCCGACCCGTGCCGCCGCCAATCGCCGCGCCTGCGCCTGCGCCCGCGCCAGCGGCGGGCGGCGCCTGGCGGGTCCAGCTGGGCGCGTTCGGCCAGCCGGCCAATGCCGATGCGCTGTGGAACAAGTTGAAGGGCCGGCCGGAACTGGCGGGCCATCCCCGCCTCAACGTCAAGGCCGGCGCGGTGATCAAGCTGCAGGCGGGCGGGTTCGCCAGCGAAGCGGCGGCGCGCGCGGCGTGCAGCCGGCTCGGCGCCAGCGGGCAGACCTGCATCGCCGTGAAGAGCTGACGCGATGGCTGATGCGGCGCGCGAACGGATCGCCGCGCTCGACCTGATTCGGGGCGTTGCCGTGCTGGGCATCCTGGCGGTCAATATCGCCGGGTTCGCCGGGCCGCCTTCGGCCACCTACACGCCGTCGATCCCCGTGCCCGCAAGTGCGGCGGACGAATGGGCCTTTGCCGCCATGTTCTGGCTGTTCGAAGGCAAGATGCGCGCGCTGTTCAGTCTGCTGTTCGGCGCGAGCATGCTGTTGTTCGTCGAGCGCGCGGACGAACAGGGCCGCGATGGCCAGGCGCTGCAACTGCGCCGCTTGGGCTGGCTGGCTCTGTTCGGCTATCTCCATTTCCTGTTGCTGTGGTGGGGCGACATCCTGTTCCTCTATGCCGTGGCCGGAACGATCGCCCTGGCCTTGCGCAAGGCGTCCGCCCCGGCGCTGGTCGGCAGCGGCTTGGCGCTGTTCCTGTTCTGGCAACTCGCCGGCACGGCCCTGTCGCTGAGCGACGCCGCGATCGAGCAGGCGGCGCTGGCCCGCCCGGACGACGCCGCGCTGCAACAGCGGATCGCCGCGATCAAGGCCCCCTACCGTGCGCAGGACGCCGCCGACATGGCCGAAGCACGCCGCAACTGGGGCGCGCAGGTGACAGCCAAATTGACCGAACGCCCGTTCTATCCGCTGCGGGTCACCCTGTTCGCGATCGGCGAGACGCTGCCCTACATGCTGCTGGGCATGGCGCTGCTGCGCACCGGGTTCTTTTCCGGCCAATGGCCGGCGCGGCGATTGCGACAGATCGTGCTGGCCGGGTTGGGGCTGGGCGGGGCGGTCAGCCTGTGGGCCGCCCTGTGGGCGCGCGCGGCGCACTTTCCCGAAATGACCATGCGGCTGCTTGTCAACTATGCCCTGGGCCTGCCGCACCTGGCCATGGCGCTGGGCTATGCGGCACTGCTGATGCTGGCCGCGGCGCGCCTGACGCGCAGCCGGCCCGGGCATTTGCTGATGGCGGCGGGGCGAATGGCGTTCAGCAATTACCTTGGCACCAGCCTGGTAATGGGCGCGCTGTTCTATGGCTGGGGGCTGGGCCTGTTCGCCCGGCATGGCGCGGCGGCGCACTGGCTGTTCGTGCTGCTGGGCTGGGTGCTGATGCTGGCCTGGAGCACGCCATGGCTGGCGCGCTTCCGGCAAGGCCCGCTCGAATGGCTGTGGCGCAGCGCCACCGAGTGGCGGGCGCAACCACTGCGGCGGCGCGCTACTTCTTGAACGGGTTCTTCGGCATCCGCAGCGTCAGGCGCACCGGCACCGAATCGAACCCGAGGTCGCGGCGCAGGCTGTTGACCAGGTAGCGTTCGTAGCTGCCCGGTAGCTGATCGAGCCGGGTGCCGAACAGCACGAAGCTGGGCGGACGCACGCGGGCCTGGGTGATGTAGCGCAGCTTGATCCGCTTGCCGCCGGGGGCCGGGGGCGGGTTCTTGGCCAGGGCATCGTCGAACCAGCGGTTGAGCAGCGCGGTCGGCACGCGCTTCGACCAGGCTTCGCGCAATTCGAAGGCGGCCTTGATCAGCTGGTCCAGCCCCTTGCCGGTGCGGGCCGAAACGGCCAGCAGCGGCAGGCCCTTGACCTGGCTCAGCCCGTCGTCAAGCGCGGCGCGGATACCGTTGAACAGGCCGCTGGCATTGTCGGCCACGTCCCACTTGTTGATCGCGACAATCAGCGCGCGGCCTTCTTCCAGCACCATGCTGGCGATCTTGAGGTCCTGGTGTTCCAGCCCGCGCGTGGCATCGAGCAGCAGCACGACCACTTCGGCAAAGTCCACCGCGCGGCGGGCGTCGGCGACCGACAGCTTTTCGAGCTTTTCGACCACCTGCGCCTTCTTGCGCATGCCGGCCGTGTCGATCAGGCGGACGGGGCGCTCTTCGCCCGTGTCGGGATCGGTCCAGGTCCAGTCGACCGCAATCGAATCGCGGGTGATCCCGGCCTCGGGCCCGGTCAGCAGCCGGTCTTCATGCAGCAGGGCGTTGATCAGCGTGCTCTTGCCGGCGTTGGGCCGGCCGACGATCGCCAGCTTGAGCGGGCCGGTGAGGGCTTCCTCATCTTCCTCGGCAAACTCGTCCTCGTCCTGCTGCTTGTCGTCAAGATAAGGCAGCAGCGCCTCGAACAGGTCGCTTATACCTTCGCCGTGTTCGGCCGAGAAAGGCACCGGATCGCCCAGGCCCAGGGCATAGGATTCAAGGATTCCCGGCTGGCCCGCGCGGCCTTCGGCCTTGTTCGCCAGCAGGATCACCGGCACCGACTGTTCGCGCAGCCAGCGGCCGATTTCCTCGTCCAGCGGGGTCAGCCCGGCGCGGGCATCGATCACGAACAGGGCGACATCGGCGCCGTGCAGGCTCGCCTCGGTCTGCTTGCGCATGCGGCCGGGCAGGCTCGACGGGTCCTCGTCTTCCCAGCCGGCGGTATCAACCACGGTGAAATCCAGCCCCAGCAAGTGAGCCTCGCCGAACCGGCGGTCGCGGGTCACGCCGGGCTGATCATCGACCAGCGCCAGCTTCTTGCCCACCAGCCGGTTGAACAAGGTGCTTTTGCCCACGTTGGGACGTCCAATGATAATCACTTGTGGGAGGGCCATGACATGCCCCTGACCGTACTGGCGGCAATTTGCAAGCCGCAGGGCAAAATCTTGCGGCCTTGTTAACCAAACCGGCTATGTTGGCCCTAACCTTGTCGTGGCATTTACCTAGCCCATGACGGGACACAATCGCATGATGGCGGCCGTGATGGCAGGAGCCCTGGGTGCGCTGGCCGCGGGGGCAGGGCCAGTGGCGGCGCGCGGCATCGCGCTCGACGACAGCGCCATGGTTTCGGGCGGGGGCAGCAGCATGTTGCCGCCCTACCTGCAATGCGTGCCTTATGCCCGGCAGGTGTCCGGCATCATGATCTTCGGCGATGCCCACACCTGGTGGGAGCAAGCCGCCGGTCGCTATTCGCGGGGCACCATGCCCCGGGTCGGCGCGGTGATGGCGTTCAAGCCGCACGGCAATTCCACACTGGGCCATGTCGCTGCCGTCAGCCGGATCATCGATTCGCGCACGATCCTGATCCGCCATGCCAACTGGAGCCCGATCAACGGCCGGCGCGGCCAGATCGAGGACGATGTCCGCGCGATCGACGTGTCGGAAGACAACGACTGGAGCGAGGTGCGCGTGTGGTACGCGCCGATCCAGGCCCTGGGCGGAACCCACTGGCCGGTGCAGGGCTTCATCTACAAGGGCAAGCCGCCCAAGGGCGAACGCCCGATCCTGACGCGCCCGCTGACTTTCGCCAAGAGCGACAAGCCTGCCGCCCGCAGCGCTGATCCGATCGGCGATCTGATCAGCGCCAGGCTGGGGATCTGATCGTTCAGGCCTTGGCCACGGGCGGATTATCGCCCAGGTCTTCGTACCAGGCTTCGACCGGGCCGTTCAGCTTGATGGTCAGCGGCTGACCCTTGCGGTCCATGGTCTTGCCAGCCTGGACGCGCACCCAGCCTTCGGAAATGCAATATTCCTCGACATTGGTGCGGACCACGCCCTTGAATCGGATGCCCACGCCGCGCTGCAGCTTTTCGGCATCGAAATGCGGGCTGCGCGGGTTGATCGCCAGGTGATCGGGGGGCACGTCGGGGCCGGAATTGGTTTCTTCGCTCATGAAAGCGCCCTTAGATGCTCATCGGCGCTTGTCAATTCGAACAGACCGCTTTAAGGGCGCGCTTCCCGACGGAAGTGGGCGCGTAGCTCAGCGGTAGAGCACACCCTTCACACGGGTGGGGTCACAGGTTCAATCCCTGTCGCGCCCACCACTTCCTCCTCTCCTTGAAAGCAGTGGCGCTTGCGGGCATAGGCCTGCGCACCATGCATGACATCAAGTCCATCCGAGAGAACCCCGCAGCCTTTGACGCCGGCCTGGCCCGGCGCGGGCTGGAGCCCCAATCCGCCGCAATACTTGCGCTCGACAGTGAACGGCGCGCGGTGGCGACCCGGATGCAGGAATCGCAAAGCCGCCGCAACGATGCCTCGAAGGCGATCGGCGCGGCGATGGGGCGGGGCGACAAGGACGAGGCGGAACGGCTGAAAGCCGAAGTCGCCGCGCTCAAGGACACGCTGCCCACGCTGGAAGCCGAGGACCGCGATCTGCTCGCCCGGCTGAACGATACCCTGGCGCGAATCCCCAACCTGCCCGCCGCTGATACCCCCGATGGGGCGGACGAGGGCGACAATGTCGAAGTCAGCCGCTGGGGCACGCCGCGCAGCTTTGCCTTCACCCCGCGCGAACATGCCGACATCGGCCCGGCGCTGGGCCTGGACTTCGAAACCGCCGCGGCGATGAGCGGCGCGCGATTTACCTTCCTGCGCGGGGCGATGGCGCGGCTGCACCGCGCGCTGGGCCAGTTCATGCTCGACATGCAGACCACCCAGGCGGGCTATACCGAATGCAACCCGCCGGTAATGGTCCGCGACGAGGCGATGTACGGCACCGACAAACTGCCCAAGTTTGCCGATGACCTGTTCCGCACCACCGATGATCGCTGGCTGATCCCCACCGCTGAGGTCAGCCTGACCAGCTCGGTCATGGGCCAGCTGCTCGACGAGGCGGCACTGCCGATCCGCATGACCGCGCTGACCCTGTGCTTCCGCAGCGAAGCTGGCGCCGCCGGCAAGGATACGCGCGGCTTCATCCGGCAGCACCAGTTCGAAAAGTGCGAGCTGGTCAGCGTGGTTCGCCCCGAGGACAGCGCGGCCGAGCATGAGCGCATGACCGGCGCTGCCGAAGCAGTGCTTCAGGCGCTGAAACTGCCCTATCGCAAGGTGCTGCTGTGCACCGGCGACATGGGTTTCGGCGCACGCAAGACCTTTGACCTTGAAGTCTGGCTGCCCGGCCAGAACGCTTACCGCGAGATTTCGTCCTGTTCGAACTGCGGCGATTTCCAGGCGCGGCGGATGAACGCGCGCTATCGGCCCGAAGGGCAGAAGGGCACCGAATTCGTCCACACCCTCAACGGTTCGGGGCTGGCCGTGGGCCGCACCCTGGTGGCGGTGCTGGAAAACTACCAGCAGGAAGACGGCTCGGTCACCGTGCCCGATGCGCTGCGCTCCTACATGGGCGGGATCGACGCGCTGGTGCCCGCCTGATGCGTATCCTGCTGACCAACGACGACGGCATTTTTGCCCCCGGCCTTGAAGTGCTGGAGCGGATCGCCCGCCAGTTTTCGGACGACGTGTGGATCTGCGCCCCGGCGGAGGAACAGTCCGGGGCAGGGCACTCGCTCACGCTCGGCCGTCCGGTGCGGCTGCGCCAGCACGGCGAGCGGCGCTTTTCGGTGTCCGGCACGCCGACCGATTCGGTGATGATGGCGCTGCGCAAGGTCATGCCGGGCAAGCCTGACCTGATCCTGTCGGGCGTTAACCGCGGCGCGAACCTGGGCGATGACGTGACCTATTCGGGCACTGTTTCCGCCGCGATTGAAGGGGCGCTGGCCGGGATCCGCTCGATCGCCCTGAGCCAGGTCTATGCGAAGGAAGGGATGGGCGATGACGTGCCTTTCGCCGCCGCCGAAGCCTGGGGCGTGCGGGCGATTGCCCCGCTGCTCGACGCGCCGTTCGCCGAACGCACCCTGGTCAACATCAACTTTCCGCCGATCGCGGCCGAAGCGGTGCAGGGGATCCGGGTGGTTCGTCAGGGATTTCATGACTATGCGCGCGGATCGGTGGTTGAAGGGACCGATCCGAGAGGTTACCAGTACTTCTGGTTCGGACTGCACGGGATTGAACACACCCCCGGGCACCAGACCGACCTTGAAGCGATCCAGGATGGGTATATTTCGGTGACGCCGCTGCAATTGGACCTGACGCACGGCGCCTCGCTCGCCGATCTGGCGGGGCGCTTCGCCTGATGCGCCGCGCGGCCGCCCTGCTGGCTGCGGGCGCGCTGCTGCTGATCGCCGCCGCCGATCCCGATCCAAGGACCGAGACCAGCCACCTGGTCAAGCCGGGCGAGACGCTGGGCGGGATCGCCGCCCGGGCCGAAGTGCCGCGCGTGCTGATCATCGAGGCGAATGGCCTGCAACCACCCTATGTGGTCAAGGCCGGGCAGAAACTGGTCATCCCGCGCCGCCGCAGCCACACGGTCAAGGATGGTGAAACCGGCTTTTCGATCGCCATGGACTATGGCGTGCCGTGGTCGGCCATCGCCGCCGCCAACGCGCTCGATCCCAAGGCTGCGGTCAAGCCGGGACAGAAGCTGGCGATCCCGACCTTGGCCAAGGGCGTGCCCGTTCCCGCGCCCGTTCAAACGCCTGCCAAGCCTGTCGCCGCGCCGAAGCTTGACCTTGACGATGCCGATCCGCCGGTCAGCTTCACCTGGCCGCTTGCCGGGCAGGTCCGCCGCGGGTTTGCGGCGCGCGGTGCCAAGGGCGGCTACCATGACGGGATTGACGTGCTCGCTGCCCGGGGCCTGGCCGTGCGGGCCAGTGCGGCCGGCACCGTGATCTTCGCGGGTGATGGGCCGAAGGAATACGGCAAGACCGTGATCCTGCACCACGGCAAGCGCTGGACCACGGTCTATTCCTACCTCGACAAGATCACCGTCAAGCTGGGCGACAAGGTCAAGGCTGGCGAGCGTATCGGCCTCAACGGGCAGGATGGCCTGGCGACTGAGCCGCAACTGCACTTCGAAGTGCGCCACAACCGCGCCGCGCTCAACCCGCAGCGCTACCTGCCCAAACCCAAGCCCTAGCCGAGCAGTCTGAACACCGCCCCCATGGCGAGGTAGGCAAGCAGGAAGGCGAGGCTGTCGCGCCCCGTTTCGCGCGCCGGCACGCCGTTCTTGGTGCCCGCCAGCCACAGCGCCGGGATGACGATGGCCAGGGCCAACCCGCTCGACTGCATCCAGTAAAGGTGGGGTTTGGCGGCCAGCTTGTCCGGCCCGATCTGCGCCAGCGCATGGCCCAGCATCGCGGCGGGCACCAGACTGAGCGTCCAGGTCCACAGCGGCACCGCGCGGCCGCGCCAGAACAGCCACAGCACTGCGCTTGCCGCAACGGCCGCCAGCACCACCGCCACCCAGTTGATCGGACCCATCGCCTGCGCTCCTTTGCCGTGACAGTAGCCTTTCGCCCGTCAAACGTGTAGGGGCCGCCGCCATGGCCTCCACAATTCCCGATCAGAAGCGCATCGGCATGGTCTCGCTCGGCTGCCCCAAGGCGCTGGTCGATTCCGAACGCATCCTCACCAAACTGCGCGCCGATGGCTACGCGATGAGCGCGGATTACGCCGGGGCCGACGTGGTCCTGGTCAACACCTGCGGTTTCCTTGACAGCGCCAAGGAGGAAAGCCTTTCCGCGATTGGCGAGGCGATTGCCGAAAACGGCCGCGTGATCGTCACTGGCTGCATGGGCAACGAGGCGGAACTGATCCGCGCGAAATTCCCCGATGTGCTGGCCGTAACCGGTGCACACCAGTACGAAGCCGTGGTCGAGGCCGTGCACCAGGCTGCACCGCCCAGCCAGGGTCCCTTCATCGACCTCACCCCCCAGGGCGACGTCAAACTGACCCCGCGTCACTACAGCTATCTCAAGATCAGCGAGGGCTGCAATCACGCCTGCTCGTTCTGCATCATCCCGCAGCTGCGCGGCAAGCTCGCCAGCCGCCGGATCGATGCCGTGCTGCGCGAGGCCGAGAAGCTGGTCGCCGCCGGCACGCGCGAGCTGCTGGTGATCAGCCAGGATACTTCGGCTTACGGCGTCGATGTCCGGCACGAGGAGCGCGAGTGGCATGGCCATGCCGTGCGCACCCACATGACCGACCTGGCGCGCGAGCTGGGCCAGCTGCGCACCGCCGATGGGAACGCGCCGTGGGTCCGCCTGCACTATGTCTATCCGTACCCCCACGTCGATGCGGTGATCCCGCTGATGGCAGAGGGGCTGCTGACCCCCTACCTCGACATTCCCTTCCAGCACGCCGCGCCCTCGGTGCTCAAGGCGATGAAGCGCCCGGCGAACGAGGCCAAGGTGCTGGAACGTCTGCGCGCCTGGCGCGAGATCTGCCCGGATATCGCGATCCGTTCCAGCTTCGTGGTCGGTTTTCCGGGCGAGACCGAGGCCGATTTCCAGTATCTGCTCGATTGGCTGGACGAAGCCCAGCTTGACCGTGTTGGCGCCTTCCGCTTCGAACCCGTCGCGGGCGCTTCGGCCAACGATTTGCCCGGCGCCGTGCCGGACGAGGTCAAGGAAGAACGCTTCCAGCGGATCATGGCCAAGACCGAAGCGATCAGCGCCGCCAAGCTTCAGGCCAAGGTCGGGCGCGTCCTGCCGGTGATCATCGACGAGGTGGGCGAGGCTGACGAGGACGGCGACATCGGCGCCACGGGCCGCAGCCAGGCCGACGCGCCGGAAATCGACGGCGCCGTCTACCTGCGCAACGTCCCCGCCGGGACCCAGCCGGGCCAGGTGGTCTCCGTGCTGGTCGAGGACGCGGACGAGCATGACCTGTTCGGGGTCATCTCACCGGCATAAACGCTTCGCGCCGGTGAAATCGCGCCGGAAGGCAAGTTGCAGCGGTTCCCTGCCTAGCCTGGGCAGGGCGCCTGCGGTGGTGCTGGCTAGTAGGGAACGTCCTCGTCGAGGACCGCCATGAGGGTTGAGCCAGCCGGGATTGTGGCTCCGGCCGCCATCGCCATCCCCCCGAGCAGGCCGCCCATCAGTGACCCCCCGCCGCGCGCACCGCCCTTGCCGGCGGGAGCAGTGACGGTCTTGTCATCGAAAGTGCCCTTCAGCCTGATTTGGCGTTCGCCAAACTGCAAATGCAAGAGCCTGCCCGCAATGGTGGGAGGTCCGCCCATCATCCCGCCGCCTCCGACCTTGGTCAGTTCGGCTCTGGCGATGGTGCCGGCGGGAATGACCGTCACCCCGTTCCTTGCGACATCGTCTGCGACTTCGAATTCAATGGTTTGTCCGACGCGAAGCTTTTTCTTCATAGTGCTCAACTCTTCGCGGGTGACGAGCGTGATTGCGGCACCGGATTGCAGCACGCTGGAGACCGATGGAGGCCGACTTTGCGCAGCGCTGGCAGACGGCAGTGGAACGGCCGAATTGCCGCTTCCCCTTTGCGCGGCCACTGGCGTGGAAATCAAAGCAACGGTGGCCAGGCCAAACAGAAAAGCGCGCATATCCTGCCTCATCGGGACTAACAGTCGATCAAACACTTTCGGCCAGAAGCGTCAAATTCTTTTGCATTCCGGAGCGATCGCCGCAGATTATGGCGGCATGACGGCCGTTCGCTGCGAGACGCTGCCGGTCGCCTGAGCGGCTCCGCTCAGGCGACTTGCACGCCGCCCTTGAACAGCGCGGTGACGCGGCCTTCGACGCCCTGTTTGTCGAACGGGGTGTTGCCGGCCGCTGCGGCCATCTTGTCGCGGTCAACCACCCAGGGGCGGTCGGGATCGACCAGCGCCAGGTCAGCCTCGGCCCCAACGGCGAGCTGTCCGGCCGGGACGCCCAGCAGCGCGGCAGGATTGGCGGCGAGCAGCTGGAAGGCGCGGGCCGTGTCGATCACGCCGTCGCGGACCAGCGCCAGGGTCAGCGGCAGCAGCGTTTCCGCGCCCGCCATGCCCGGTTCGGCATCGGCAAAGGGCAGCCGCTTGTCTTCCGGCCCGCGCGGGTCGTGGCCGGACGAGATCACGTCGATCGTCCCATCGGCCAGCGCGGCGCGGACCGCCTGCCGGTCCGCCTCGCTGCGCAGCGGCGGGGACAGGCGGGTGAAAGTGCGGAAATCGCCGATCGCCGTGTCGGACAGCATGAAGTGCGCCGGGGTGACCCCTGCCGTGACCGGCATCCCGCGCGACTTGGCGGCGCGCACCAGCGCGAGGCCGCGCGCGGTGGTGACCTGGCGGAAATGGACCCGCGCGCCGGACAGGCCGGCCAGCGCGAGGTCGCGGGCGATGGCCAGCGCTTCGGCTTCGGCCGGGGCGCTGGGCAGGCCCAGCCGGGTAGCCATTTCGCCGGCGGTGGCCACGGCATTGCCGACCAGCCCGCCGTCCTCGGCATGGACCACCACGGTCAGCCCCAGCATGGCGCAATAGGACAGCAGGCGGTGCATCGTGCCCGAATCCGCGATCCAGCGCCGCCCGGTGGCAACCGCGCGGGCGCCGGCATCACGCATCATCGCCAGTTCGGCGAGCTCGCGCCCTTCCAGCCCCTTGGTCGCGGCGGCGAGCGGGTGGACCCACAGGTCCGGCTTGCCCGATTGCGCGGCGAAACGGACGGTGCTGGGCTTGTCCAGCACGGTGCCCTGATCGGGCATCAATGCGGCGCGGGTGATCCCGCCGAAATGGAACGCCGGCTTGTCGATCGCGAAGACGCCCAGATCGACCAGCCCCGGCGCGATCAGCGCGCCTTTCGCGTCGATCACCGTGTCGCCCGGCTGCGGCGCCGCATCGGCGCCCAGCGCGGCAACCCGGCCATCGACCGCGCGCAGCGCGCCCGGCTGCGGCTCGCCAGTGGGCAGGACCAGCCGGCCATTGATGAGGGTGAGGGGAGCCACCTGCTTCATGCCCAACCCTCCAGCCCGCGCGCCTTGCGGGTCAAAACTTCCAGGCAGGCCATGCGGATCGCAACGCCCATTTCCACCTGGCGAGTGATCAGCGAACGATCGGCGAGGTCGGCCACGTTGCTGTCGATTTCCACCCCCCGGTTCATCGGCCCGGGGTGCATCACCAATGCATCGGGCCTGGCCTTGGCGAGCCGGTCCAGCGTGAGGCCGTAGAGGTGGCGATATTCGCGCGGGCTTGGGATGAACTGCCCTTCCATCCGTTCCTGCTGCAAGCGCAGCATCATTACCACGTCGGCATCCTGCAGCGCGGTGTCGAAATGGTAATGCGGGGTGACTTTCAGCGCCTCGATATCGGCCGGCATCAGCGCGGGGGGCGCGCAGACGTGAACGTCGGCGCCCAGCGTGGTCAGGCAATGGATGTTGGAACGCGCCACGCGGCTGTGCAGGATGTCGCCGCAGATCGTGACTTTCAGCTTGGCGAATTCCGGCCCCTTGGCGGTGCGGATGGTCAGCGCGTCGAGCAGCCCTTGGGTGGGGTGTTCGTGCTGGCCGTCCCCGGCGTTGAGCACCGGGCAATCGACCTTGTCCGCGATCAGCCGCACCGCGCCGCTGCTGGCGTGGCGGATGACGATGGCATCAGCGCGCATCGAATTGAGCGTCATCGCCGTGTCGATCAGCGTTTCGCCCTTCTTCACGCTGGACTGCGCGGCGTGCATGTTGACCACGTCGGCCCCAAGCCGCTTGCCCGCGATCTCGAAGCTCAGCAGCGTGCGGGTGCTGTTTTCGAAGAAGGCGTTGATGATCGTCAGCCCGGCCAGCCGGTTGTCGCGCTTGTTCGCGCCGCGGTTCAGTTCGACCCACTGTTCCGCCTCGTCCAGCAGGTAGAGGATCTCCCACGGGGCGAGGCCCGCCAGCCCCGTGAGCCCACGGTGCGGGAAGGCGGCGGAGCCTGCTGGATAGCGGCCCGCGTGACTGGTATCTGGCGATGTCATTGAAGACAGCGCCCTAGCGAGCGCGAGCGGCTTGCTCAAGCGCGGATCGCATTGGGCGGTGGACAACCGCGCTTGGTCGAGCCGGGACTCGCCAAGGGGCCAGTGCGCTCCTATGTCTTTGGCAAACGGTTACAAGGAACCCGCATGCTCTTTGCCCGCAAGGTCTGGCACCTGCTTGTCGCGATCAAGGACGGCCTGGTCCTGTTGTTCATGCTGTTGTTCTTCGCCGCGATCTATGGCGCGCTGACCGCGCGGCCCAGCGCCGGGCTGGTTCGCGACGGGGCCCTGCTGGTCAAGCTGGACGGGGTGGTGGTGGAAGAACCCTCGGCCCAGGACCCGCTTGGCGAAGTGCTGTCGGGCGATGCGCCGATGAAGGAATACCGCGCCCGCGACGTCGCCCGCGCGATCAATGCGGCGGCCACCGACAGCCGGATCAAGGCCGTGGTGCTGGACCTGTCGCGCTTCGTTGGCGGCGGGCAGGTGCACATGCTGGAACTGGCGAAGGCGCTGGACGCGGTCCGCGCCGCGAAGAAGCCGGTCTATACCTGGGCGCTGGCCTATACCGACGATTCGCTGCTGCTGGCAGCCCACGCCAGCGAAGTCTGGGTCGATCCGCTGGGCGGGGCCTTTGTCACCGGGCCGGGCGGCGAAAACCTCTATTACGGGCCGCTGCTCGAAAAGCTGAAGATCAAGGCCCACGTGTTCAAGGTCGGCACCTTCAAGGACGCGGTCGAACCCTATATCCGCGACGGTCTGTCCGACCCTTCGCGTGAGGCGCGCACCGCGCTCTACGCCTCGCTGTGGGACAACTGGAAAGCCGATGTGGTCAAGGCCCGGCCCAAGGCGCAGATCGACCTGGTCACCCGCGATCCGGTCGGCTGGCTCAAGGCGTCGGGCGGCGATGCGGCCAAGGCGGCGCTGGCCGCCGGGCTGGTCGACAAGATCGGGGACCGCGCCGCCTTTGGCGAACGGGTCAAGGCCGTGGCGGGCGAAGACAGCGCCGACCAGCGCCCCGGCGCGTTCGCGCACGTGCGGCCTGCCGCGCTGCTGGCCGCGCAGGGCGAAAACACCTCGGGCGAAGCCATCGCGGTGGTCACTGTCGCGGGCGAGATCGTTGACGGCAAGGCCGGGCCAGGCACCGCCGGGGGCGAGCGCATCGCCCGCCTGATCGACGAAGCCAATGCCGACGATGCCAAGGCACTGGTGCTGCGGGTCGATTCGCCGGGCGGCTCGGTGTTCGCGTCCGAAGACATCCGTCTGGCGGTGGAACGGTTCAAGGCCAAGGGGCGCCCGGTGGCGGTATCCATGGCCAACCTGGCGGCCAGCGGCGGCTACTGGGTCAGCACTCCGGCGCAGCGGATCTTTGCCGAACCGTCGACCATCACCGGCTCGATCGGGGTGTTCAGCGTGGTCCCGACCTTTGAAGACACGCTCAAGCAATACGGCGTCCATGCCGATGGCGTGCGCACCACCGCGCTGTCGGGCCAGCCGGACATGATCGGCGGGCTGACCCCGGAAGTCGAACAGATGCTCCAGACCAGCGTCGAAAGCAGCTATGGCCGCTTCCTGGCGCTGGTCGCGAACAGCCGCAAGCGCACGCCCCAGCAGATCGACGCGATCGGGCAGGGCCGGGTGTGGGACGGCGGCACCGCGCGCCAGAACGGGCTGGTCGACCAGTTCGGCGGGCTGGACGATGCGATCGGCTGGGCCGCGCAGCAGGCCAAGCTGGATGCCTGGCACCCGGCCTATTACGGCAGTACGGCCAACCCTTACGCATCGCTGCTCGAACGGCTGACCGGGGACGAGGATGACGAGAGCGGCGTGCCCGCCGCCGATTTCGCCGCGCTGGTGGCGCAGCGCCAGCAGGCGCTGGTCGGGCGCGTGGGCAGCGATCTGGCCCGGCTGCTGACCCTGCGCGGGGTCCAGGCACAGTGCCTCGATTGCCCGGTTCCGGTGCCCGCCGCCAGCCGCCCGCAGCGCACCGATTGGCTCGCGCTGGTGCGGGGCTGGCTGGCGCTCTGACCGGGCGGTTCGGGCGGCCGGTCGGGAAACGGCAATAAACCGTTCCTCGTGGCTTGCCCTTTCGCTTGCCTGCCCTTAAGGGCCAGCGCTTGATTCCGGTCTCTGCCTCTGTTCCGGGGGTGGGGGAGATGGGCTTCGTCGGGCCGCGGGCGTGGCGGAACTGGTAGACGCGCTGGATTTAGGTTCCAGTATCGCAAGATGTGGGGGTTCAAGTCCCTTCGCCCGCACCAGTCCCGCCGAAGCCGATCCGATGCGGCCGGATGCGTACAAAGAAGGCTTCTATTGTCATGCAGATTGTCGAGACCAGCAACGAGGGTTTGAAGCGCGCCTACACGGTGACGATCGCGGCGGCGACCATCACCGCGCGGATTGATGACGAGGTGACCCGCATCGCGCCGCAGGTGCGCATGCCCGGTTTCCGTCCCGGCAAGGTGCCGGCCAACCTGGTCAAGAAGATGCATGGCCCGGCGCTGCACCAGGACGCGCTGAGCGCGGCGATCCGCGAAGCGATGGACAAGCTGGTGGCCGACCACAAGCTGCGCCCCGCGATGCAGCCGCAGGTCAACCTGGGCGAAGGCTATGACCAGGGCAAGGACGCCGAGCTGACGGTCGAGCTGGAAGTGCTCCCCGAAGTGACAGTGCCCTCGCTCGACGGGCTGAAGCTCGAAAAGCTGGTCGTGCCGGTGTCGGACGCCGAAGTGGACGAACAGGTTGCCCGCATCGCCTCTGGCGCGAAGAGCTTCGTTGACGCCAAGAAGGGCAAGAAGGCCGAAAACGGCGACCAGTTGGTCATCGATTTCGTCGGCAAGCTCGACGGCGTCGAATTCGAAGGCGGCAGCGCCCAGGACACCGCGCTGGAACTGGGCGCGCAGCGCTTCATTCCGGGCTTCGAAGAACAGCTGGTTGGCGTGAAGGTCGGCGATGAAAAGACCATCACCGTGACCTTCCCGGCCGATTACCCGGCCGAAAACCTCAAGGGCCAGGACGCCACCTTCGACATCACCGTCAAGGCGGTGAAGGTTGCCGGCGAAACCGCGATCGACGACGAATTCGCCAAGAGCCTGGGCCTGGAAAGCCTCGACCAGCTCAAGGGCCTGCTGCGCGGCCAGCTGGAACAGGAAACCGCCGGCCTGACCCGCACCCAGATGAAGCGCCAGCTGCTCGACGTGCTGGCCGCCGGTCACGACTTTGACGTGCCGCCGAGCATGGTCGAAGCCGAATTCGCCCAGATCTGGCAGCAGCTGACCCAGGAAGCCGCGCGCGAGGAAGACCCCGCCGCCGCGCTCAAGGAAATCGAGGACGAGAAGGATGATTACCGCGGCATCGCCGTGCGCCGCGTCCGCCTTGGCCTGCTGCTTTCGGAAATCGGCCAGGCCAACGGCGTCGAAGTGACCGCGCAGGAAATGCAGATGCTGCTCCAGCAGGCCGCTTCGCAGTATCGCCCGGAAGACCGCCAGCGCTTTGTCGAATACATCCAGTCGGAACCGCTCGCCGCTGCCCAGCTGCGCGCCCCGCTGTATGAAGACAAGGTCGTCGACTTCCTGTTCGACAAGGCCGAAGTCAGCGAACGCGAAGTGACCCGCGAGGAACTCCAGGCCGCGATCGAAGCCGAGGAAGGCGCCGAAGCCGCCAAGCCCGCCAAGAAGGCCGCCCCGAAGAAGGCTGCCAAGAAGGACGAGGCCAAGGACGAGGCTGCCGCCGAGGACAAGCCGGCCAAGAAGCCCGCCGCCAAGAAGGAAGCCGCGCCCAAGGCCGAAAAGGCTGACGATGAGGCTCCGGCCAAGAAGGCCCCGGCGAAGAAGGCTGCCGCCAAGAAGTAAGCAGCACCAGCTGCAACGCACCGCGCCCCCTGCCGCAAGGCAGGGGGCGTTGTCGTTTGTGCGGCCGGCGAAACGAAGAACAGCCCATGCGCAAGTGGGGGCTTGCGCATGGGCTGTTCCGCTTTCCCGGCACTTGCGACCCTTGCCCGGCCAACGGGGGTAGGCCGGTCAGGAAGGACCGGTCAGGCGATCTGGTTCAACGAACCTTGCACGTGTTGATGCCCAGCACCGAATAGAGCGGGCACATGCCGACCAGTCCGGTCAGCAGCGGCACGACGCCGATCCAGGTCCAGGGCGTGTACATGCCCCGCAATGCCATCACGATCAGCACAATCCCGGCGATGACGCGCAGCGCGCGGTCGATGGTTCCTTCGTTGCGGGCCATTTCACAGTCCTCCTTGGGTGCGACACAGGGGGGATGGCACCCCGTGCGGGGACTGTCGGTGACTTAGTCACACAGGCGCGAATTTATTCGGCGGCGTGGGCGAGGTGAGCCAGCGCGGCGCGGTCGACCAGTTCGATATGGCCGCGCGTGATCGCGATCAGCCCATCGCGCTGGAAGGCGCCCAGCTGGCGGCTGACCACCGCGCGGGCCGAGCCGATCTCGGTCGCCAGCGCCTCGTGCGTGGCATCGACCGTGGCGCTGCCGCCCGCCAGCCGCAGCAGGGCGCGCGCCAGCCGTTCGGCCACGCTGAGCAGGGCAACGTCTTCGACCAGCCGTTCCAGATCGGCAAAGCGCGCGGCGACGGCGCTGAACAATTGCTGGCGAAAGTCCGCATCGCTGCCGACCTTGGCCTGGAAATCGCCCGCCGGGAGCACTTCCAGTTCCAGCGGGGTTTCGGCCACGGCTTCGGCGGAATAGGTCCCGCCGCCAACCAGGCAGCCGAAGGTTTGCAGGCAGATCTCGCCCGGCCGCACGCGGTACAGCACGATCTCGCGCCCGTTTTCGGCGGTCAGCGAGACCTTGATCGAGCCGGCGTGGACCACCACGAAGCCGCTGCAGGCATCGTCGGGGCGAAAGAGCACCTGGCCCTGGGGAACCTGCATCACTGCCATGACGGGCAGGCTAACGCGTGGCCGCGCCGCCGTCCAGCGGGCGGTTGGACGCGATCCAGCCATCGCCGATGCGGCTCTGCCAGATACGCTCCACCGCAAAGCCCCCCGCGCGCAGGTGGGCCAGGATCGCGGCTTCGTCCCATTCGCGGCGGGTGTCATGCTCGGCCCAGAACAGGGTGGGGCAGATGGCCGAGATCCGCCGCGAGCTTGGCGCCTCAAGCGTGAAGCCGTGCCGCCGCGCCATCAGCGCATGGGCCTGGCCGAATACCAGCCGGTTGTCCGCCGGGGGCAGGGCTACGGTGAAGGCGTTCCAATAGGCCGGATCGACATGCACCGGACTGTCCGGGCAGGCACGCACCAGCGCGCCGATTCGCGCCGCGCTGCCTTCCCACGAATTGCGCTGCACCGTGTGCCGGGCATTGCCCGCCAACGCCCACAGGCTGAGCGCACATGCCCCCATCAGCAGGGCAGTTCCTGCCCGCACGGGCAGGCGTCGCAGCGCCGCATCCGCGCCCAGCGCCATGCCCAGCGCTACGGAGGGCACCAGCGCCGCCAGGAAGCGTTCCGTCACCACCGGGCGCAGCAGGTGCAGCGCGATCAACAGCGCGGCCGCCAGCGTGATCCCGGCGGCGAGCAGCAGCATGGCTTGCAATGCGGGCGGCAGGCGGCGTCCTGTCAGGGCTTGCCGCGCCAGCAGCGCCGCTCCGCCCAGCGCCGCCGCCAGGACCAGCATGTTGGCCAGGCCCGCCCGCAGCACGGCATATTCGATCGCGCGCCAGGCCGCGTCCAGGCCGCCTTGGATCCAGAAGCTGGCCGTGTTGCTTTGCCAGCGCGGCAACTGGATCAGGGACACGGCGAGGAACAGTGTGCCCCCGGCGATGGCCGGGACCAGCAGTTGCCGCAGCAACGCGCGCCGCCGCGCCAGCCATGCTGCCAGCACGAACGGCAGCACCAGCGCGCCCAGGATCACGCTGGTCAGGATATGCACGTTGAAGCCCGCCAGCAGCACCGCCCACAGCACCGTGCGCTGCCCGCGCCCGGCCAGCTCGCCCTCGAGCCAGCCCACCGCAAGTGCCAGCGCGACCACCGCCCCCGCGCAGAGCGAGAAGAAGTACGAGCGCAGCTCTGCCCCGCTGCGCAGCAGGGTTTCGTTCGCGGCCAGTGCCACCAGCAGCAGCGCGGCCAGGGTCCACCATTGCGGCGTGCGGCGTACCAGCACCCAGCCGCCGGCCAGTGCCGCGCCCAGCGCAGCCAGGTTCAGCAAGCGCAGTTGTTCCAGCGTGCCGGCCAGATGCGCGCCCGCCCAGGCCAGCGCGTTGAACAGCGGCGGATGATTGTCGGCCAGCCAGCTGCCGCACAGCGCGGCGATGAACGGGCGATCTGGCCGGGTAACAAACCAGGTGAAGAATTCGTCGTACCACGGCCCCCGGTGCAGCGCCGCCCAGACCAGCGCCCCGGCCAGCCCCAGCGCGCACAGGGCCGCCGCCAGCAGCGCCGGGCGCGGATCGGCCTGCCCCGGCAGGGCGCCGCGCCGCAGCAGTTCGGCCCATGTGGCAGGTTTGTCGTTCATCGGCAGAGGCTTAACACAAGACCTTGGCAAGCTGCGGGTTTTTCGCAGGGGAGGCGTTTCCCGACGGTTGCCAGCCTTGGGTTAAATCGGGCTTACAATGTCCGCTTCGGCATCATTCAATCGGTAAATGCCCTTGAACATCGCGCCCACAGGGGCGACATAGGCGGGCCAGCTTCAAGAGGATTCCCATGCTCGACCTGTTCGGTTCTTCCAATTCCCAGGGCAAGTTCACCCGCGATCCCGTAACCGGCGCGCTGATTCCGATGGTCGTCGAACAGTCGAGCCGGGGCGAGCGCAGCTTCGACATCTATTCGCGCCTGCTGCGCGAACGCATCATTTTCGTGACGGGCGAGGTCGAGGACCACATGGCCTCGGTGATCGTCGCCCAGCTGCTGTTCCTGGAAAGCGAGAATCCGAGCAAGGACATCTCGATGTACATCAACTCGCCGGGCGGGGTGGTGACCGCGGGTCTCGCGATCCACGACACTATGCAGTACATCCGCCCGCGCGTGTCGACCGTGTGCATCGGTCAGGCCTGCTCGATGGGCAGCTTCCTGCTTGCCGCGGGTGAACCGGGCATGCGCATCGCGCTGCCGCAGGCGCGGATCATGGTCCACCAGCCGTCGGGCGGGGCGCGCGGCATGGCCAGCGACATCGAGATCCAGGCCCGCGAAATCCTGCGCCTGCGCCAGCGGCTCAACTCGCTCTATGCCAAATACACCGGCAAGACCGTGGAAGAGATCGATCTGGCGCTGGACCGCGATACCTGGCTCGACGCCGAGGAAGCAAGGGCGTTCGGCCTGGTCGACCAGGTGTTTGAAAGCCGTCCGGCCGCCGATGGCGAAGCAGCCAAGGGCTGACACGGCTTGAAGGAATGGTAACCCTGCGCCTTCAGCCCCGGTCAATGTGACCGGGTTATGACGCAGGATTGAAGTTTGCTCTCGCCGGGGTAGAGTCCCGGCGAGTCCCTCTATCAAGAGGGCAACGGGAACAGGCATGACGAAATTGAGTGGATCCGACGCGAAGAGCACCCTGTACTGCAGCTTCTGCGGGAAGTCGCAGCACGAAGTGCGCAAGCTGATTGCCGGGCCGACCGTGTTCATCTGCGATGAATGCGTCGAACTGTGCAACGACATCATTCGCGAGGAAACCAAGGCCGGGATCGCCGGCAAGAAGGATGGCGGCGTTCCCAGCCCGAAGGACATCTTCGAAACGCTGAACGACTATGTCATCGGCCAGGACCGCGCCAAGCGCGTCCTGTCGGTCGCGGTGCACAACCACTACAAGCGCCTGAAGCACAGCGGCAAGGGCGGCGACGTCGAACTGTCGAAGTCGAACATCCTGCTGGTCGGGCCGACCGGTTCGGGCAAGACCCTGCTGGCCCAGACCCTGGCCAAGACCTTCGACGTGCCGTTCACCATGGCCGACGCGACCACGCTGACCGAAGCCGGTTACGTGGGCGAGGACGTGGAAAACATCATCCTCAAGCTGCTCCAGGCCAGCGACTACAACGTCGACAAGGCGCAGCACGGCATCGTCTATATCGACGAAATCGACAAGATCAGCCGCAAGGCCGAAAACCCCAGCATCACCCGCGACGTGTCGGGCGAAGGCGTGCAGCAGGCGTTGCTCAAGCTGATGGAAGGGACCACGGCCAGCGTGCCGCCGCAGGGCGGGCGCAAGCATCCGCAGCAGGAATTCCTGCAGGTCGACACCACCAACATCCTGTTCATCTGCGGCGGCGCCTTTGCCGGTCTGGAAAAGATCATTGCCGATCGCCTGCAGAAGCGCTCGATCGGCTTCGGCGCGCATGTGGCCGATCCGGACAAGCGCCGGGTGGGCGAACTGCTCCAGAAGGCGGAACCGGAAGACCTGCTGAAGTTCGGCCTGATCCCCGAATTCGTCGGCCGTCTGCCGGTGATCGCGACGCTCAACGACCTCGACATCGAGGCGCTGGTCAAGATCCTCAAGGAACCGAAGAACGCCCTGGTCAAGCAGTACGCCAAGCTGTTCGAGCTGGAAGACGTGACGCTGACCTTCACCGACGATGCGCTGGAAGCGATCGCGCAGAAGGCCATCGAACGCAAGACCGGCGCGCGCGGCCTGCGTTCGATCGTCGAAGGGCTGCTGCTCGACACGATGTTCGACCTGCCGACCGAACAGGACATCGCCGAAGTGGTGGTGGACAAGGACGTGGTCGAAGGCCGCAAGGAACCCGTCCGCGTGCTCAAGGGCAAGGAAGAAGCGGCTTAACTTTCCGGCTGACGCCGGTGCGGAAAAGCCATTCGGCTTTTTCCTGGCCTGGCCGGCCCCCTCCCCCGGCCCGACCACCCACGGAAGTGTAACCTGAATGGGTGGTCGGGCC
>NZ_JAYRKX010000001.1:0-392188 GCF_041905565.1 Novosphingobium sp.
CCCTGGCCCGGTAGAGGCGGGTCTCGACCGTCTTCTCGCTGACACCGAGCACCTCGGCAGCTTCGGCCTGGCCGAGGCCATCGATCGTGCGGAGGACCAGGGCCTCGCGCAGACGGGATGGCAAGCGGGATATGGCAGTGGTCACGCGCGCCAGCTCGGCCCGGTCTGCCGCTTGCACATCGGCGGGAATGGCATCGTCTGAAACATCGAAAGCCATCTCGAGCGGCACTGCGCGCGTGAAGAAGGCGCGCACCTTGCGCCTTCGTCCCCAGTCCCGGCACTTGTTGAGCGCAATGTGCTTGAGCCATGCCAGAAACGGTCGCCCATGGTCGTAACGCCCAAGGGCCGAGAACGCGGCAATGAAGGTTTCCTGGGTGACGTCGATGGCCTCGTGCGGATCGCCGACTGACGCTCGCACCAAGCGAAACACAGCGTCACGGTGGCGCGCCAGCAATTCGCGATAAGCGTCCTGCCGGCCCGCGAGCGCCAGTGCCGCGAGCTCGCCGTCGCTCCCCTCGGACAGCGGAAGGCTCACCGCACTTCTGGGGTAAGGGCTCTGGTAACCGACCTGTCGAATTTGGCCGCCTGATCAGGCCTCAGGACGGCGCGCATGGCAAAGAGATGCTCAAGCGTTTCCTTCTGCATTTCACCCATGACCTTGTGGGTGTGGTCGATGGCGGTGGTGACTTGCGGACCATAGCCGTGCTCCAATTCCATCGCTTCGGCCAGATGGGCATTGGCGGCCCGCATCTCGAGTTCGAGCGCCTTGCGGCGTGTGGCAAAACGCTGCTCGATTGCCTCGATCTTTGCTTCCTGTGCGGCATCGAGTTCGAGCTCGCTGTGCAGCAAGGCGTGGAGTTCGGTCTCGCTCTGCCTTTCCCGTGCGAACAGGACGCGGCCAGCATAAGTGCCGCCCAGCGCCGCTGCAAATGCGACAAGCGCGATCAGGATCAGCCGCGTGGTCCAATTCACGGGTGGACATCCAGCAAGGTCGAAGGTGCGAGGGGATTGTCAGGCGCAAAGGGAGAGATGGGCTGAGCCGTGGCGGGTTCGCCGCCCGCTAGTCCGCCACCGGCTACGCCGACCACCAGCGCCAGGGCTGCGGCAAAACCCATCAGCCGCGACCCAGCCGCAGCCTCACGGCGGCTCGCAGCCAGTCCGGCAAGCACAGCATCGTCGATAGTCGCCAGCCCCGAAGGAGCCGGAAGTGTGCCCAGGCGGCGGAGCGCCTGATCAAGGTCGGACATGGTGGGTCTCCCGAGGTCTTGTGATCCTATACGCAGCCATATCCCCGATCCCTCAGAAAAATTGAACCAGCCCAATTTGAGGGATGCTGTTCCGGGCCGCGTATCTCAACCTGATAGCCATTTCCAAGGAGATAACTGATGCGTTTGCCCAGCCTTGCCTTTGCCGTTGCGACTCTGGGGCTCATCGTGCCGCAGGTTGCCAGCGCGCATACGCAGCTCGTGTCTTCGACCCCGACAGCCAATGCCACGGTCGCAGCGCCGACAAAGGTCGAACTGCGCTTCAATGAGGCCGTGATCGGCGCAACGGCAAGGGCCGAGATCGCAATGACCGGAATGCCGGGTATGCCAAACCATGCGCCGATGCCGATCACGGGTTTCACCGCCCGGCTCGGCAATGACAGGAAATCGATGACTTTGCTGCTCCGTCGGCCGCTGGCCAGCGGGACTTACCGCGTGACCTGGAGCGCGGCCGGAGCCGACACACATCGCATGGGCGGCAACTTCAGCTTCACCGTGCGCTGAAGACATGGACAACCTGCCTGTCATCGCCATCCGGTTCGCGCTTTACGCCGATCTGATGGTGCTGGCAGGTGTGACGGCCTTCACGCTTTACGCGCTGAAACCCGAGGAGCGAGGCACTGCCTTGCTGCCGCTGGCCAAACCTGCCCTCATCCTTTCGCTGCTCGGACTGCTGCTGTCTGGCGCCGGCATGATTGCGCTTGTCGCAGCCATGATGGGGACAAGCCTCTGGGCAGCCGATGCCTCGGTCATCGGGGAAATCGTCACACAGAGCGCCATTGGCAGCGCCTGGGTCGTGCGTATGGTGGCAGTTGCAATTGCCTTGGTTGCCGCCCTCGCGCTTGGCCGAAGCCCACACCTTGCAAGATACTGGCTGCTTGCTTCGACGGCGGTGGCTATCGCCACGCTGGTCTGGACGGGCCATGCCGGCGCAACCGAAGGGTGGACCGGAACTCTCCACCGGCTGAGCGACATCGTCCACATGCTGGCGGCGGCTGTTTGGATCGGCGGAATTGCCGCGTTCGCCTGGCTGCTCTTTCAGCCAATGGCGCACCAATCCGATGCGCAGATCAGGATAGCGCATCGGGCTCTTGAACAATTTTCGCGGGTTGGGACGCTTGCGGTCGGGTTGATCGTTCTCACGGGCCTCATCAACAGCCTGAGCCTGATGGGCTTGCCTCATCCGGACACCTTGTTCGCTTCGCGCTACGGAAAACTCCTGCTCATCAAGCTCGGACTGTTCGCTGCCATGCTGGTGTTGGCGAGTGCCAACTGTTGGCGCCTAACGCCCACACTAGGTGCAGCAATCGAACAAGACGACCTCGCCCACGCGTTACGCGGTCTTCGGCAAAGCCTGGTTCTGGAGTCGTCTGCTGCCCTTACGATCCTCGCCTTGGTGGCCTGGCTGGGTACGCTGGAGCTTGCCATCGCGAAAGGATGAATTACTGCTTGACCCTGACATGATGTCAGGGTTGATGAAGCTGGCGACCAGAGGAGCATGAGGCATGACCGAGTCGCAACACAACCACGCGCATTGCGCCCATTCCGGACCGGAAACCCCGGGAACGGCTATCGACCCCGTTTGCGGAATGAGCGTCGACCCGGCGACCACGCCGCATGTCACGACCCACGGCGGCGTCCATCACTACTTTTGCAGCGCTGCCTGTCTAACCAAGTTCAGGGCTGATCCAGAGCGCTATATGAGCGATGCGCCGCGCCCGACAGAACCGGTGCCAGAAGGCGCGATCTGGACCTGCCCGATGCATCCGGAGGTCCAGCAGTCCGGGCCGGGAAGCTGCCCGATCTGCGGCATGGCCTTGGAACCGATGACGCCGACGCTCAACGATGGACCGTCGCCCGAATATGCCGACATGAAGCGGCGCTTTGTAATCGGCCTCATCCTCGCTTTGCCGGTGGTTGCACTCGAAATGGGCGGGCATCTGACTGGACTGCGCCATTATCTGGATGGAAACATCGCCAACCTGATCCAGATGGTTCTGGCGACGCCGGTGGTCCTGTGGGCGGGTTGGCCATTTTTCGAACGCGGCTGGGCCTCGGTGAAAAGCGGTCACCTCAACATGTTCACCCTGATCGCAATGGGAACGGGCGTCGCCTGGATCTACAGCATGGCGGCGACGCTCGCGCCCGGCATTTTCCCGGCCGCGTTTCGCGCAATAGACGGCTCAGTCGCGGTCTATTTCGAGGCAGCGGCGGTCATTACCGTGCTGGTCTTGCTTGGCCAACTGCTTGAACTGCGTGCCCGGGAAACAACCAGCGGTGCGATCCGCGCATTGCTCGACCTTTCGCCCAAGCTCGCCCGCCGGGTTCGTCCCGATGGTAGTGACGAGGAGATCACACTCGACCAGGTTCTGGTCGGCGACACGCTACGCGTTCGCCCTGGCGAGAAAGTTCCGGTTGATGGCGTGGTGCTGGAGGGCCGCGGCACCGTCGATGAATCGATGGTGACTGGCGAGTCCATGCCGGTGACCAAGGAGGCATCGTCGAAGCTGATCGGTGGCACGATAAACCAGACCGGCGGCCTCGTGATGCGCGCCGAGAAGATCGGGCGCGATACCATGCTGGCGCGCATCGTCCAGATGGTAGCAGAAGCCCAGCGCAGTCGTGCGCCGATCCAGCGGCTTGCCGACACCGTGTCGGGCTGGTTCGTGCCGGCGGTGATCGCGGTCTCAGCGATCGCGTTCGTCGTCTGGTCCCTGGTCGGCCCATCGCCGGCAATGGGCTATGGCCTGATTGCCGCGGTGGCCGTGCTGATCATCGCCTGCCCCTGTGCGCTTGGCCTCGCAACCCCGATGTCGATCATGGTGGGGGTCGGACGCGGTGCCCAGGCCGGTATTCTCATCAAGAATGCCGAGGCGCTCGAACGCATGGAGAAGGTCGATACGCTTGTCGTGGACAAGACCGGCACGCTTACGGAAGGCAAGCCTGCGGTGGTCGCGATTGAGACGGCCGAGGGGTTCGACAGCCGCGAGGTGTTGCGCCTTGCCGCCAGCCTCGAACGCAGCAGCGAGCATCCGCTGGCTCTCGCCATTGTCAGGGATGCCGAAGCCAAAGGACTGGCAATCAGCGAACCGGGCGACGTCGATCAGCCAGTCGGCAAAGGCATCACCGGAATCGTCGATGGACATCGGCTTGTTGCTGGCAATGCCCGCTTTCTTGAGGAGCAAGGGATCTCGACTGCCCAACTGGCGCAACGTGCCGACGCCCTGCGCGCTGACGGGGCGACCGCAATTTTCCTTGGCATCGATGGCCGTGTTGCGGGTGCTATCGGCATTGCCGATCCGGTTAAGCAGACTACGCCTGGCGCGCTCAAGGCACTGGCCGAAGCGGGCATCCATGTCATCATGTTGACCGGAGACAACCGCGTCACGGCAGACGCCATCGCCCGGCGCCTTGGTATCGACGACATCGAAGCCGATGTCCTGCCCGACCAGAAGAGCGCGATCGTGAAGCGCTTGAGGGACGAAGGCAGGATCGTGGCGATGGCAGGCGACG
The DNA here is from genome assembly GCF_041905565.1 of Novosphingobium sp. GTDB lineage: Bacteria > Pseudomonadota > Alphaproteobacteria > Sphingomonadales > Sphingomonadaceae > Novosphingobium. The sequence goes on from NZ_JAYRKX010000001.1 coordinate 4,779, forward strand.
GTGTGAACGACGCCCCTGCGCTTGCCGCTGCCGATGTCGGCATCGCCATGGGCACCGGCACAGACGTTGCGATTGAAAGCGCAGGGATCACCCTGCTCAAGGGCGATTTGACGGGGATAGCGCGTGCCCGGCACCTCAGTCATGCAACCATGACCAACATCCGGCAGAACCTGTTCTTCGCCTTTGCCTACAACGTCGCTGGTATCCCGGTGGCTGCAGGCGCGCTCTACCCACTGTTCGGCATCATGCTTTCACCGATCATCGCAGCGGCGGCAATGGCGCTTTCCTCGGTCAGCGTCATCGGTAATTCGCTGCGTCTCAGGAGGATTGCGCTATGAGCCTTTCCAGCAAGCGCGCGTGGTTGCTGGCCGCGGCATCGGGCGCGCTGATCGCCGCTTTCCTGCTCTATCCGGAACACCGGCAGCACTTCTTCGGGCTGATCCCTTACGCATTCCTGTTCGCCTGCCCGCTGCTGCACTTCTTCCATGGCGGCCACCACCAAGGACGCTACCCGAAGTTCGGCGAACAGCGGCCATGAACATCGGACAGGCATCGAAGACCACTGGCGTGTCGGAGCGGATGATCCGGCACTATGAGCGCGTAGGGTTGATGCCGCCCCCTGACCGACGCGACAATGGTTACAGGGATTATTCGCCGCAATCGATCGAGCGCCTGCGCTTCATTGCCAACGCCCGCGGCCTTGGCTTCTCGCTTGAGGAGATCACCACTCTCCTCGGCCTATGGGACAACCGCGAGCGGACGAGCAGTGAAGTGAAGGCCGTTGCCCTGGCGCATGCCGATGACCTTGGTCGCAAGGCCGCAGCACTTGAAGCCATGCGGCGCGCCTTGCTGGAACTGGCCGAAGGGTGCAGCGGCGACAGCAGACCCGATTGTCCGATCCTCGACGGGATCGCAGTCAGTTGACCAGATCCTCTGGACACCTGCACATCGATGCGGTCGCTCGCGAACACATCCGGACGGAAAGATTGCTCTTAATCAGCGGGTCCTAGGTTCGAGCCCTAGTGCGTCCACCACCGCCTTTCCAAACTCATTGATAGAAGCGTAGCGACCCCGCCGGTCTGATGGCTGGTCCTGCTGACGCATGCGCATCGTATGCAGCTTGCCGAACGCGATTCGATGTTTGGATTAAATGTCATCTGCGCCGTTTGTCGCTTATCCCCCACAAGGGCAGGCGAGGCATGACCCAGATCGTTGAGCATGGGCGCCGCTGTAGCAGCACAATTCCACCCCATTCGCCCCTGTCGGCGATCATGGAGACTTTCATTCTTAAGCCACGCTTGACCGGCCACCATGACGGACGTTTGGCCGCAATTGCCATCGGCATGGTTCGTGCTGATCAGCTTCGCCAAGAGCCGGCGCAAAAGCCGCGCCACATGCCGGATACATCAAAGGCCACCCTTGCGGATGGCCTTTGAAAGTAATGGCGCGCCCGGAACGATTCGAACGTCCGACCCTCAGATTCGTAGTCTGATGCTCTATCCAGCTGAGCTACGGGCGCGTTGGAGAGGCGCACATAGGGGTGTCATTCGGGCTTGGCAAGCACCTATTTTCACCTTCGCAAACATTCCTGCAAAGCCCGCGCCAAAGGCACGTCGAGCGGGGGCATCGCCAGACCAAGAAGGTCCTGCGCCGGCACCCAGGCAATCCCCTCGCCCTCCAGGCAGACCGGCGTGCCTTGCCAGGCCCGGCAAGTGTAAAGCAGCACGACATACGGCTCGTCAGCTGTCGCCGCGAAGCTGAGAGGCTTCAGCGAATCCTTCGCCAAGTGGATCCCCAGTTCCTCCTCTATCTCGCGCAGCAAGGCGGATTGCAGCGTTTCCGCCGCTTCAACTTTGCCCCCGGGGAATTCCCATAGTCCGCCATGCGCCCCACCGATGCGGCGCTGCTGCATCAGGACGCGTTGTTCGTTGTCGATCAGGGCCACCGCCACCACCGGAATCATTGTCGGAATTTTTTTCAATCCTGTTTCAAATCTCAATCAATTCTTAAGCACGCTTTGCGAAATCGGCAGCTTGTCCAACTACACACCCGGAGAGGGGGACAATGACGGCCTATCTGAAACGCGTTCTGAAAGACAGCACCGGCACGTCGGCTCTGGAAATGGGGCTGATCCTGTCGCTTGTCGTGCTGACCATGCTGGGCGCGCTGCAGAGCTTCAGCGAGGAGACCCAGTCGACCTGGGAAACCATCAACACCAAGACTGAGGAAGCCGTTCAAAAAGCCATCAAATGATAACCATTTGGAAAGAAGTTTTCCCTAGATCGGTAATCGCTCGATCCGGGAAACAGGAAAAGAGCCGGGTACTAGAGACTGCTAACAGGAGACTGACCATGAAGTTCATCAAGAAGTTCTTCCGCAACGAAGAAGGCGCGACCGCCATTGAATACGGCCTGATCGCCGCCCTCATCGCCGTTGCCGCGATCACCGCCATGAACGGCCTGGGTAACCAGCTCCAGTCGACCTTCAACGTGACCTCGGGCCAGATGTCGACGGCCAACGCCAAGGCTGCCTAATAGCAAGCCTTCGGTCGTCACGGACTGAACAGCGGGGGCGGCTGGGAAACCTGCCGCCCCTTCTCGTTTGCCTTGCCGGTTCTGATCAATAAGTGACCAGTTTGACCTTCTGCCCGACTGCCAGCGTGCTGCCCGCAGCCAGGCCATTCAGCACCTGGAAGCGCTGCTGCTGCGCATCGGCATAGGCCATGCGGCCAGCCAGCGAGGCGACCGTGTCGCCTTTCTTGACAGTTACGACCACCAGCTTGCGCGGCTTGACCGCGACTGCCTCGGCCACGGTGATCCGCCGCAGCGACTGATACATCGGCGTGAACACGTCGGCTCCGCCGGCCTGGACCACGGTCAGGAAGTGATAGGCGGTATTCGCATCGAACTGATAGGCGAACACCGTCACATCGACCTGGCTGCTGCCATTGTTGACCCGCGCCGTGCCATAAGCGGCCGGAACGCCATTTACCGTGGTGCGGGCGATCGTGCCGGGATCGATCGCCGCCTGGCCCTGACTGGTCAGCCCGGCGAAGGCGGCGCGGATATAGGCATCCAGATCGCCGTTGAACTGGCCGGTGGCGAATTGACCCTTGCCCGATTGCCCGCCGATCGTGACCGCATCGCTGCCGTTCATCAGGTAGAAGCCGGCCGGAGCCTCAAACGCCAGTTTCAGGTCCGGATGGATGAACTTGCGCCCTTCGACCACCCCCTGCTTCGGATCATCGCCATAGGTCAGGCCGTTGATCCTGGCGAGGAAAGTGTCGCGATTCGTTACACCCTTGGCCCCGGCCCCAGCCTGGGCCAATGCTGCCTTCACGCGCGAGGCCGGATCAGGGTGAGTCGAGGCCCAGGCCGGCACCCGGTCATTCGTGCCCATCAGCTGCGCATCAAGCGCATTCTGATTCGCCAGGTTTTGCAGCACGGTCGACATGGCGCGCGGATCGTAGCCGGCCTTGCGCAGCAGCAGGATTCCGCCGTTGTCCGCCTCGGTTTCCTGGCTGCGCGAATATTTCAGCGTCAGCAGCTGCGAGCCTTGCAGGAATCCCTGTTGCAGCACCTGCCCGACCTGGCTGTTACCCAGCAGCACACCCGACAGAATCGCCAGCCCGGCACCGATCACCGTGTTCTTGGTGGCCGCGCTTTGCCGCTTGTTGGAATGGCGGGCGACGACGTGCCACACCTCATGCCCCAGCACCCCGGCCAGTTCGGCCTCGTTGTTCATCAGCGCGACGAGCTGGCGGGTGGTGTAGATGTAGCCCCCCGGAACCGCGAAGGCGTTGTTGACTGAGCTGTTGAGCAGCGAGACGGTGAAATCACCCCGCGCGTTGGACAGGCCTGAGTGCACCGCCACGTTCTTGCCGATGGTTTCGACATAGGTGGCCTGCGGTCCGGTCAGCGCACCGCCAAACTCGGCCAGCAGCTGCGGGTGGGCCTTTGCCCCTTCCTGCTTGTCCTTGGCGCTGATCGCCTGGACCGTGCCGCCGCCGACCTGCGCCACCGGCGCGGCCAGCGGCGCGAGCATGGCAAGGGCAGCCGCGCCGAGCGCGAGCTTGCGAAAATTCCTGTGGGACATGAACGGCTTCTCCTGCGACCGATTAACCAGGCCCATGGCTAGGCCCTGCCGGATCGCTTGAAAAGCCCCAACGGGCTGAGCCGAGCTCAGCCCTCGCCGATGCGCAGGAAGCGTTCTTCGCGCTTGGCGCGCAGTTGTTCGGGCTTGAGCTTGCCCAGCTCGTCCAGTTCCTCGCCAATCGCCTTGGCCAGCGCGCTGGTCGCCAGCGCCGGGTCGCGGTGCGCCCCGCCAACGGGTTCCTTCACGATCCGGTCAATCACGCCCAGTGCCAGCAGGTCTTGTGCGGTCACCTTCATCGCCTCGGCCGCTTCGGCCGCTTTTTCATTGGTGCGCCACAGGATCGAGGCGCAGCCTTCGGGACTGATCACCGAATAGACCGCATGTTCCAGCATCAGCACGCGTTCGGCGCTGGCCAGCGCCACCGCGCCGCCCGAGCCGCCCTCGCCCACGATCACCGCGACCATCGGCACCGGCAGGCCCAGGCACGCCTCGGTCGAGCGGGCGATGGCTTCGGCCTGGCCGCGTTCTTCCGCCTCGATCCCCGGGAACGCGCCCGAGGTATCGACCAGCGTCACCACCGGCAGGCCGAACCGCCCGGCCAGTTCCATCAGGCGGATCGCCTTGCGGTAGCCTTCGGGCTTGCCCATGCCGAAATTGTGCTTGATCCGGGTCTGCGTATCGTGGCCCTTTTCGTGCCCGATCAGCATCACCCGGCGACCGTTCAGCCGCGCAAAGCCGCCGATGATCGCCTGATCGTCACCGTAATAGCGGTCCCCGCCCAACGGCATGAAATCGGCAAAGGCCTGCTCGACGAAATCCTTGAAATGCGGGCGCATCGGATGACGCGCCACCTGGGTCTTCTGCCAGGGAGTCAGCGCGGCATAGGTGCTGGCCAGCAGATCAGCGCTTTTCATTTCAAGGCGGCGAATCTCGGCGCTGATGTCCACGTCGCCCGCGCTGGCGGTCTGGCGCAATTCGGCAATGCGCGCTTCGAGCGCGGCCACCGGCTTTTCGAACTCAAGGTAGGAAACCATGGAATTGCGCTAGCCCGCTCCGCCGCGCGCGGCAAGGGGGTGACGCGCATTGACCAGAGCCACCAGCCTGGCCCCATCGACATGGGTGTAGATCTGGGTGGTCGCAATGTCGGCGTGACCCAGCAGCGTTTGCAGAACGCGCAGGTCCGCTCCGCCTTCGAGCAGGTGGGTGGCAAAGGCGTGGCGCAGCACGTGCGGGCTGACCTTTTCCGGGTCGATCCCGGCGCGCCCCGCCAACTCGCGCAGCAACTGGAACAGCCGCACGCGGGTAAGATGCCCCTGCCCCGCGCGCGAGGGGAACAGGTGCCGCCCCCCCTCCCCGCGCAAGGGCAGCCAGCGCGACAACGTCGTCCGCGCCCGGCCGCTGACCGGTACCATGCGTTGCTGCCCGCCCTTGCCGGTCACGGTCAGGAACGGGGCATCGCGCGGCACAGCAGCCAGCGGCAGCGAGACCAGCTCTGTCGCACGCAGGCCCGAGCCATAGAGCAGTTCGAGCAGGGTCAGCAGCCGCACCGCCGCCGGGCGATCGGATGCGGCCTCGTCCTCGGCCTGGGAAAACAGCGCGGCGACTTCGCCGTGCCCCAGCAAGCGCGGCAAAGGACGCCGGGTGCGCGGGCGCGGCAAGGCCGCCGAGGGATCGTCCTGGCGCAGCCCCTCATCCTGCAGGAAGGCATAAAACTGGCGCAGCGCCGAGCATTTCCGCGCCATGCTGGCCGGCGCAAGGTGCGCCCAGGCCGGGCCGAGCGAGGCCAGCGCCGCGCCATCGGCGACGATCAGGCTGCCCAGTTCCTCCTCGGCCCCGTCCAGATCACGGCGATAGGCTGCCAGGGTGTTCGCCGCCGCGCCCCGCTCGGCGGCGAGCATGGCGAGGAAGGAATCGACCTCGGCGGACAGAATCAGGCCCGCGCCACCGCTTCGGCGGCAATCATCCGTGCTTCCGCGCCAAGCCCGACCCGGTTGAGCGCCGACACGATGTGGTAAAGGTGCAGACCGGTCATCTTGTCCCAGCCATCACCCTGCATGCCCAGCCCCGCCAGCAGCGCGACCAGCGCCTGGTTGTTGGCATCGGCCGCCTGGTCAATCAGCCGCGACCATTTGGTCTGGCGGCCAAGGTCAAGCTCGAGCTTGCCGGCAAAATCCTGCGCCGCCGCCTGATCGACCCGGCCTAGTCCCATCAGGCCGGCCAGCAGGAAGCGCGACTTGCGATAGCCGTCAGACGGATCGTTGCCGTAGAAACTGTTTAGCGCCGCGCCATCCACCGGGGTCGAACGCTGCGCCTGGGCGAGAGCGAGCTGACCCCACGCCAGGCTGCCAACATCGGCCTGCGGTGCCCAGCGCATGGCGTTCTGGTCCAGCCCGGCGGCCAGCATCGCCGCGATCAGATCTGGCGCCTGCTTGGCAAAGGCCCCTTCGACCGGCATGCGGGCAGCGGCGTAGCCGGTCAGCACCAAACGCGAATAGCGCGCCTGGGCATCGGGCGCGCCGTCCCACAGGCTGGCAATCGCCTTCATCCGGTCATCCGGCGTGGCGCCGACATAGGCCGCGCGAAGCGCTTCCGCCGCGTCGGCATAAGTGCCGGTGATCTCATCCTGCTCGTAGATCTGGCTGAGAAGGTCAACCATCGCCGCGCTTGACAGGATCCCCGCCGCCCCGGCCCGTTCGGCTCCGGCGGCCCGCGCCTGCAAAGGCACCATTGGCGCCAGCGCCGCCGAATAACTGTAGCGCGCGGGGGCCTTGGTCATCAGCTCGGCCGGGGGTTCAAGCCCGACCGCAACAGTCAGCGCATAGCGCCAGGGGGTCAGTTCCTTGACACCATCCCATTCGATCTTGACTGCGCGCCGCGCCTTGCCGGCCGCGCCCGCGTATTTCTGCGCCAGCAGCATGTCGATCTTCGGCCACGCATTTTCGTCGGTCAGCCGGTCGAGCTGGGTCATCCCGGCGGCGCTATCGCCCTGGAACGCAGTGCAGATCGCGCGCAGCACCCGCCAGTCCGCATCCTTGCGCACCCCGCCGTGCACCGACACGACCGGGCACACCCCGGTAATGTCCGCCGTGGCGGCGTAGGTATCGAGCGCGGCCTGGGTCAGCGCGGGGCTGAAGTTGCCCACGTCCACGTCCTGCACCAGCGCGCGGGCGACATCGCCCTCCCCCATCCGCACCAGCAGGGCCGCGCGCGAGGCGGCAAAGTCCGCCGGATTCATCCCCGCCGGCGCATCAAGCCGCGAGGCCAGCGCGCGGCGCAGCAGGATATGGCCCCAGCGCGACACCAGCTGCCCCTTGTTGCGATCCAGCGCGGCGCGGACCAGGTCGGGGCTTTGCCGCGCCAGCGCCGCCGAAGGCAGGCCGCCTTCGTAGGAGGCAATCACACCAACCTGCCGCATCGACCGGCGCGCCGCCGGGGGCATGTCGGACTTGGGCTTGAGGCCGAGCAGCTCGTCAAGCTCGTCCGGCGACATCGCCTCAAGCTCTTTCAGGCTCGGGACCTTCGTGCCGGCCGGCAGTGCGGCACCCGCAGGTGCGCCGGGTATGGCCTGGACCACCGGCACCGAAACGGCACCACCCGCCTGAGCAGCCGGCGCGGACGGCGGTGCCGCAGGTGCGGCGCGGCTGGGCCGGGGCCGGTCGAACCCGGGGGGAAGCAGCGATTCGGGCGCATCCTGCGCGATCACCAGGGCAGAGCTGAGCGCAAGCAGCGCGCCGCCCGCCAGCAGGGCCAGACGCTTCACCGCGACACTCCCGCAATCACGACAGGTTCAGACAACGGGCGCAGCGGACGCAGGCCGCCGTCGATCCAGGCCCAGGCGAGCAGCGCCATCACCAGCGCTCCGCCCAGTCCCAACCATGCGTTCCTGCCGATCCTTGACCTCACACACGACCTTTCGAGAGCAATGCTTGCGCTGCCGGTTAGCGCAACTATAGGCAGGGCCGCAATGGAACTTGATGAAACGGCCCCAACTTCCGCCGAAATCGAGGCGCTCGCCCAGCGGATTGACCGCCCGGTGGTGCTGGTCGGCATGATGGGCGTGGGCAAGTCGAGCGTCGGGCGCAAGCTGGCCGCTGTGCTGCACGTCCCCTTCGTCGATGCCGACGAGGAAATCGAGGCTGCGGCGCAGATGACGATTCCCGAAATCTTCGAGCGGTTCGGCGAAGCCCATTTCCGCGATGGCGAGCGCCGGGTGATCCAGCGGCTGGTCGATGGCGGGCGAAAGGTGATCGCCACTGGTGGCGGCGCATTCGTCAATGCCGAAACCCGCGCGCTGATCCTGGACCGGGCGATTGCGGTGTGGCTCGACAGCGATGTCGAAACCCTGCTCGAACGGGTCGGCCGGAAGGACAATCGCCCGCTGCTGAAGCAGGGCGATCCGCGCGAAATCCTGACCCGACTGCGCGAGGAACGGCGCACCGCCTATGAACAGGCCCCGATCCACGTCATCAGCACGCGCGGGCCGCACGGCCGCACGCTGGACAAGGTGCTCAAAGGAATTCAGGCATGGCTGTAATCCCGGTCGACATCGCTGGCCGCCCCTATGAAGTGAAAGTCGGCACCGGGCTGCTGGCGGGCCTGGCCGAACATTGCCAGGGCCGCCTGCGCAAGCGCCGCGTGCCGGTAGTAACCGACCAGCGCGTCCATGCCGCCTGGGGCGGCGTGATCGAAGCCGCGCTGCACGGCGCGGGGCACGAAGCGGCGTGGCGGATCCTGCCGCCGGGCGAGGCAACCAAGAGCTGGGAGCAACTGTCCGCACTGGTCGACTGGCTGCTGGCCGAGGAGGTTGAGCGCGGCGACCACATCCTGGCGCTGGGCGGCGGCGTGATCGGCGACCTGACCGGGTTTGCCGCATCAATCCTCAAGCGCGGGTGTCATTTCATCCAGCTGCCCACCACCCTGTTGGCGCAGGTCGATTCGAGCGTGGGCGGCAAGACCGCGATCAATACCGCTGCCGGCAAGAACCTGGTCGGCGCGTTCCACCAGCCTTCGCTGGTCCTGGCGGACCTGGCCGTGCTCGATACGCTGCCCCGGCGCGAATTGCTGGCCGGCTATGCCGAAGTGGTGAAGTATGGCCTGCTTGGCGATGCCGATTTCTTCCAGTGGTGCGATGCCCACGGCGCGGCGATGCTGGATGGCGACGGGGCGCTGCGCGAATTTGCCGTGGCCCATTCGGTCGCAGCCAAGGCGCGGATCGTGAAAGAGGATGAGCGCGAGACGCTGGGCCTGCGGGCGCTGCTCAACCTCGGCCACACTTTCGGCCACGCGCTCGAAGCGCAGACCGGCTTTTCCGACCGGCTGCTCCACGGCGAAGGCGTGGCGCTCGGCATGGTGCTGGCGGCGCGCTATTCGGCGCGGCGCGGGGAGCTACCACAGGCCAGCGCGGAACATGTCGCCCGGCACTTTGCCGAAGTGGGCATGGTCAGCGAGATTCGCGACCTCGGCCTCAACTGCGATGGCCCCGCCCTGGTGCAGCACATGCTCCACGACAAGAAGATGGACGCGGGCACCCTGCCCTTCGTGCTGATGAAGTCGATCGGCGAAGCCTGGCTTGCCAAGGACGTGGCGCTGGATGACGTGGCCACCTTCCTCGACCAACAACTGGCCGGTTAGCCGAACACCGCGATCGACTGCATCCCCACGGCGACCGCCGTGCCATCGGCATTCCAAATCGCCATGTCCTGGCTGGAGCAGCCTTTTTCCGCATAGTTACCCGCCGAACGCAGCAGCCACCAGCCATCGCGGGTCTGCGGCAGCGGGGTCAGCAGGTTGACCAGCCAGGTCATCGAACTGATCGGCACCGGCCCGGTCAGCGGCATGACACCTGGGGGCAGCATGTCTGCCGTCAGCAGTAGGCTGACCATCGGGTCCAGCCCTTCGGCCTCTTTCAGACGCACCCACCAGCAGATTTCCGGCTTCTTGTGGCTCGACTGAGCCAGCGCGAAGCGGCGTTCGAAATTGGGGGCAAAGCTGGGTCCGGCGCGTTCGGGGATCAGCACCGCGTCCGCCGGCGGGATAACCTCGGCCGGCATCGGCACTTCATGTAGGTGCAATTCGCTCTGTTCGACCGGGCCCATGAACACGAAGGTCGCGGTCAGGCCGACCCCGGCCTCGCTCACCACTTCGGCCGTGGCCCAGCTGGCGTTCTTGCCCCGCCGCAGCAGCCGCGCACGCACTTCCACCTCGCCCGCCAGCGGTCCGACGAAGCTGACCTGGGCCGAGCGCAGCGGCGGCAGGTCATCCGCCAGCCCCCGCGCCGCTTCCAGTGCCAAGGCGGCGGAAAATCCGCCATAGCTGGTCCGCCCCTGCATCCAGGTGGCGGGAATTTCGGCAGCGAAACCGCCATCGATCGGACGGCGGGCGGCAAGGGCTTGGGGCAGGCTCATGCACTTTCCATTGACGTAAACGGAAGGCGGGTCAATCCTTCGTGGCATGACCCAGTTCATCGACCTTTCGATCCCGATCACCACAAAGGTAGTCTCAGACCCGCCGGTGATGCTGCCGCAGATCAGCTATGCCACGCACGAGAGCACCTGGCAGCAGATCGCCCTGTTCTTCCCCGGCCTGACCAAGCAGGACCTGCCAGACGGCGAAGGCTGGGCGGTGGAAACGCTGACCCTGTCCACCCACAACGGCACGCACATGGACGCGCCGTGGCACTACCATTCGACCACCGATGGCGGCGCCCGCCGCGCCCCGACAATCGACGAGGCCCCGCTCGACCGGTTCTTCCGCCCCGGCGTTAAACTGGATTTCAGCCACCTGCCGCACGGCCACGTGGTCAGCGCGGCCGAGGTAGAAGCGGAACTGGCGCGGATCGGCCATGTCTTGCAGCCGCTGGATATCGTGCTGGTCCAGTCCGGCGCGGTCTATGGCACCGACAATTTCACCGATCAGGGCGTGGGCCTGGGCGCCGAGGCCACCCTGTGGCTGACCGAGCGCGGCGTGGAAGTGGTTGGCACCGATGCCTGGTCATGGGACGCTCCGTTCAGCCACACCGCACGCAAGTGGGCGGAAACGCGCGATCCGGCGATAATCTGGGAAGGCCACAAGGCGGGCCGCATCCGCCCCTATTGGCAAATCGAAAAGCTGGCCAACCTGTCCGCCCTGCCCGAGCACGGCTTCACGGTCAGCTGCTTTCCGGTCAAGATCGAAGGCGCCAGCGCCGGCTGGATTCGCGCTGTTGCCATCTTGGAGGATTGAATTGAAAAGACTGACACTGCTGGCAATCGCGCTGTGCTTTATCGCCGCGCCGGTTCACGCGCAGTCCGCTTCGTCCAGCAGCGACGAGTCTGCGATCGAACGGCTCATCGCGCCCTCGCTCGAAGCGCTCAAGGCCGGTAAGGCACGGCAAGCTGTTGACGCCTTTCTGGGTACCAACCCGATGATCAGCGGCAAGGCCTCGGAAATGGCCTACCTGTCGTCGCAGATCGATTCGACGCTAGGGCTCTATGGCCCGATCAGCGCTTGCCAATTGGCCGAAACGCGCAACATCGGCACGTGGGTTCAGCAGCGCCTATACCACTGCCAGCACCCCGCGCTGTTCACCCGGTGGATCTTCCTGACCGTCAAGGGCAGCAAGGGCTGGAGCGCGGCCAACATGTCGTTTGACGACAAGGTAGTTGAAGCGCTGGGCGGATAGAATCCGCCCAGCGCTTCACTTAAGCCTTATTCCAGTTCCAGAATGATCGCATCCACGGCCAGGCTGTCGCCGGCCTTGGCATTGACCGTCTTCACCGTTGCCGACTTTTCCGCGCGCAGGATGTTTTCCATCTTCATCGCTTCAACCACGGCAAGCGGCTGACCGGCTTCGACCTTGTCGCCTTCGGCCACGTGCAGCGCGACCAGCAGACCCGGCATCGGGCAGATCAGGTACTTCGAAAGATCCGGCGGGACCTTTTCGATCATGTGCCGGGTCAGGTGCGCGATCCGGGCAGGCAGGACCTGCACGTTATGGATAGCGCCGCGCGTGGTCATCTTCAGGCCCATGCGGGTCGGCTCGACCTTGATGCCAAAGGTGGCGTCACCCACCTCGGCGCTGACCACGCGGTCACCCGGGGTATATTCCATCGCCAGATCGACCACGGCCCCATCCACCGTGATGTCATCGCCCAGTTCGACGGCAAAGGTGTGATCGCCGATCTTGACCGCCCATTCGTAGGGCGGGTCGAGCTCGCTATCGAGCTGCCCGTCAACCTGCCGCGCCCGGTCGGCGCGGGCGGTGGCGATGAACCCGGCCACGGCGGCAAGGTGCGACTTGACTTCGTCCGACGCGGCTGCGCCAGTGAAGCCTTCGGGGTATTCCTCGGCGATGAACCCGGTGGTCAGCTCGCCCGAGCGGAAGCGCGGGTGCTGCATGATCGCCGAGACGAAATCGATGTTGTGGCCCAGCCCTTCGATCTCGAACCGGTCGAGCGCTTCGATCTGCTTGTCGGCAGCCTCGTCGCGGGTCTTGCCCCAGGTGATCAGCTTGGCGATCATCGGGTCGTAGAACATCGACACTTCGCCGCCTTCGTAGACGCCGTCGTCAACGCGCACGCCGTCCACGCCGCGGCGGCCGTTTTCGGCGCCATCATCTTCCCACCCGGCAACCGGCGGCTGGTAGCGCACCAGACGGCCCGTCGAAGGCAGGAAGCCGCGATAGGGGTCTTCGGCATAGACGCGGTTTTCGATTGCCCAGCCGTCGATCTTCACATCGTCCTGGGTCATCGCCAGCTTTTCGCCAGCGGCAACGCGGATCATCTGTTCAACGAGGTCGACCCCGGTGATGCATTCGGTGACCGGGTGTTCCACCTGCAGGCGGGTGTTCATTTCGAGGAAGTAAAAGCTTTCCCCGCTCGGGTCCGCACCCGAAACGATCAGTTCGACCGTGCCTGCGCTGTAATAGCCCACGGCCTTCGACAGCGCGACACACTGTTCGCCCATCGCCTTGCGCATCTTGTCGGTGACGAACGGCGACGGCGCTTCTTCCACGACCTTCTGGTGGCGGCGCTGGATCGAGCATTCGCGTTCGTTGAGGTAAAGAACGTTGCCGTGCTTGTCGCCCAGGATCTGGATTTCGATGTGGCGCGGGTTGAGGATGAACTTTTCGATGAACACGCGGTCATCGCCGAACGAATTCAGGCCCTCGCGCTTCACGCTTTCAAAGCCTTCGCGCACGTCCTTTTCGTTGTAGGCCAGGCGCATGCCCTTGCCGCCGCCGCCGGCTGAAGCCTTCATCATCACCGGATAGCCGATCTCGTTCGAGATGCGCACCGCGTGCTCGGTATCCTCGATCTCGCCGACGAAGCCCGGGACGACGTTGACGCCCGCTTCCTTGGCCAGCTTCTTGGACTCGATCTTGTCACCCATCGCGGCGATGGCATTGACCGGGGGCCCGATGAACTCGATACCTTCGGCGGCGAGCGCCTCGGCAAAGCTGGTGCGTTCCGACAGGAAGCCATAACCCGGATGGACCGCTTCGGCCCCGGTTGCCTTGCAGGCCGCGATGATCTTGTCCGCGATCAGATAGCTTTGCGCAGCGGGCGCCGGGCCGATGTGGACGGCTTCGTCAGCCATCTGCACGAAGGGGGCGCGGGCATCGGCGTCCGAATAGACCGCAACGGTCTGGATGCCCATGCGGCGGGCAGTCTTGATCACCCGGCATGCGATTTCGCCGCGGTTGGCGATGAGGATTTTCTTGAACATGTTGGGTCTTTCCGATCCGTCAGATTTGTTCGAGCGCCTGGGCGAGGTCCGCCACGATGTCGTCAATGTGTTCGATCCCGACCGAGATGCGCACCACATCGGGGCCAGCCCCGGCGGAGAGCAGTTCGGCTTCCTCCAGCTGGCTGTGGGTGGTGCTGGCCGGGTGGATGATCAGGCTGCGGGTGTCACCGATGTTGGCAAGGTGGCTCAGCAGCTTGACCGACTGGACCAGCTTGACCCCGGCCTCGTAACCGCCCTTCACCCCGAAGGTGAACACCGCGCCGCCCTTGCCGCCAAGGTACTGGCGGCAGAGCTGGTGGTAGGGATCTTCCGGCAGCCCGGCATAGCTGACCCAAGCCACCTTGGGGTGGTTCTGGAGCCACTGCGCCAGATGCAGCGCGTTGGCGCAGTGGCGCTCCATCCTCAGCGCCAGCGTTTCCATGCCGGTCAGCGTCAGGAAGGCATTCATCGGCGCCATCGCCGGGCCAAGGTCGCGCAGGCCCAGCACGCGGCAGCCGATGATGAAGGCAATCGGGCCGACCGGGGCAAGCGCATCGGTCAGCACCGCGCCGTGATAGCTGGGGTTGGGCTTCGACAGCGAGGGGAACTTGTCGCTCGCCGCCCAGTCGAACTTGCCGGCATCAACGATCAGCCCGCCGACCGAGTTGCCGTGACCATTCAGAAACTTGGTGCACGAATGGACAACAATGTCCGCGCCGTGCTCGATCGGGCGGCACAGCAGCGGGGTCGCCATGGTGTTGTCCACCACCAGCGGCACGCCGGCAGCATGGGCGACATCGGCGATGGCCTGAATGTCCTGCACCACCCCGCCGGGGTTCGCCAGGCTTTCGATGAATACCGCGCGGGTCTTGTCGTTGATCGCCGCGGCGACATTGGCCGGATCGTCGGCATCGACGAACACCGTCTTCCATCCGAACTTGGCGAAGGCGTGAGCAAGCTGGTTAAGCGAGCCGCCATAGAGCTTTTTCGCGGCGACGATTTCGCAGCCCGGTTCCATCAGGGTATGGAACACGATGAACTGCGCGGCATGGCCGGAAGCGACGCCGAGCGCCCCCACCCCGCCTTCCAGCGCCGCGATCTTGGCTTCAAGCGCGGCATTGGTGGGGTTCATGATGCGGGTGTAGATATTGCCGAATTCGGACAACGAGAACAGGTTCGCCGCGTGTTCGGCACTGTCGAACACATAGCTCGCCGTCTGGTAAATCGGCGTGATCCGGGCCTTGGTGGTCGGATCAGGCTCGCACCCGGCGTGGATCGTCAGGGTTTCGATCTTCTGGGTCATCGCGGCGTCCTTCAATCTTCCAGCGGCGGCATGTTGTGGCCGAGCAGGCGCAGCATGTCGGCGGCGCATTCGACCACGTTGGAACCCGGACCGTAGATTCCCTGAACCCCGGCCTCGCGCAGGAAGTCATAGTCCTGCGGCGGGATCACGCCGCCCGCGACGACCTTGATATCCGGGCGTCCGGCAGCCTTGAGGTGGCCGATCAGTTCCGGGATCAGCGTCTTGTGCCCAGCGGCGAGCGACGAAGCGCCAACCGCGTCCACATCCTTTTCTAGCGCCAGCTTCGCCGCTTCCTCAGGCGTCTGGAACAGCGGACCACTGGTCACGTCAAAGCCCATGTCGGTAAAGGCCGAGGCGATCACGTTGGCGCCGCGGTCGTGGCCGTCCTGGCCCATCTTGGCGACGAGCATGCGGGGCTTGCGGCCAAGGCGCGTGCTGACCGCTTCGACCCCTTCTACCACCTGCTGGTAGCGCCGGTCTTCGGCATAGGCCGCGCCGTAAATGCCCTTGACCGGGGTCGGCACGGTGTCATGCCGGCCGAACACCACTTCCATCGCGTCCGAAATCTCGCCCAGCGTGGCACGCTGGCGCGCGGCTTCAACGGCGAGTTCGAGCAGGTTGCCACCCGCCTTCGCGCCTTCGGTCAACGCGGCGAGCGCAGCCCGGCACGCGGCTTCGTCACGGCTGTCGCGTACACGCTTGAGGCGCGCGATCTGCGCCTCGCGCACGGCGTGGTTATCGACTTCCAGCGTTTCCAGCTGTTCTTCGGTAGCCAGGCGATACTTGTTCACGCCGACGATCACGTCCTCGCCCTTGTCGACGCGGGCCTGGCGGGCGGCGGCGGCTTCCTCGATCATTGCCTTGGGCCAACCGGCCGCCACGGCCTTGGCCATGCCGCCCTCGGCCTCGACGCGCTCGATGATCTCCCAGGCCTGGTCGACCAGTTCCTGGGTCAGCGCTTCGATGTAGTACGAGCCGCCCAGCGGATCGACCACCTTGGTCATCCCGGTTTCTTCCTGGATCACGATCTGCGTGTTGCGCGCGATCCGGGCGGAAAAATCGGTCGGCAGCGCGATCGCTTCGTCGAGCGCGTTGGTGTGGAGCGACTGGGTCCCGCCCAGCATCGCCGCCATCGCCTCGATCGTGGTGCGGATCACGTTGTTGTAGGGATCCTGCTCCTGCAGCGACACGCCCGAGGTCTGGCAGTGAGTGCGCAGCATCTTGCTGCGTTCGTCCTGCGCGCCCAGCTTGGTCATCACCCGGTGCCACAGCACGCGCGCGGCGCGCAGCTTGGCCACTTCCATGAAGAAGTTCATGCCGATGGCGAAGAAGAACGACAGGCGGCCGGCAAACTTGTCGATGTCGAGGCCCGAGGCAACCCCGTACTTCACGTACTCCATGCCGTCGGCGATGGTGAAGGCCAGTTCCTGGACCTGGGTCGCGCCGGCTTCCTGCATGTGGTAGCCGGAAATCGAAATGCTGTTGAATTTCGGCATATTGGCGCTGGTATAGCCAAAGATGTCCGAGATGATCCGCATGCTCGGCTCGGGCGGATAGATGTAGGTGTTACGGACCATGAACTCCTTGAGGATGTCGTTCTGGATGGTCCCGTCGAGCTGCGCGGTCGGCACGCCCTGTTCCTGACCGGCAACGATGAAAAACGCCAGGATCGGGATCACCGCGCCGTTCATCGTCATCGACACCGACATTTCCCCAAGGGGGATGCCGTCGAACAGAATCTTCATGTCCTCGACGCTGTCGATCGCCACGCCGGCTTTGCCGACGTCGCCAACCACGCGCGGGTGATCGCTGTCATAACCGCGGTGGGTGGCCAGGTCGAAAGCCACCGACAGGCCCTTTTGCCCGGCGGCCAGGTTGCGGCGATAGAACGCGTTCGATTCCTCGGCGGTCGAGAAGCCCGCGTACTGGCGGATCGTCCAGGGACGGCCCGCATACATCGAGGCGCGCACCCCGCGCGTAAACGGCGCGAAGCCCGGCAGGCCGGGATCGGCCTTGACGTCGTCCGCCGTGTAGAGCGGCTTCACGTCGATCCCCTCGGGCGTGTGCCAAGTCAGGTCCTTGCCCTTGACTTCCTTCGCCGCTGCGGCCTGCCAGTCTTCGATCTTTGCCATCTTACCCTCTGATTGGTCCGGGAAGGCCTGAGCCTTACTTGCCCTGGAAATTCGGTTTGCGCTTTTCGAGGAAAGCAAGACCGCCTTCCATCGCGTCGTCGCTGCTGCCGGCAATGCGCTGCCCTTCGGCTTCGGCCAGCAGCTGTTCGGAGAACGAATTCTCCATCGCCACCAGGATGTTCTTGCGCATCACTGCGTAGGAAACGGTCGGCCCGTTGGCGAGCCGGGTGGCCAGCGCGCGGGCTTCGGCCTGCAGCGCGGCATCTTCAACCACCTTGTAGATCAGGCCCCAGTCGAGCGCCTTTTCCGGGCTGATCTTTTCGCCCAGCATCATCATTTCGGTGGCGCGCGCCTTGCCGATCATGCGCGGCAGCATCCAGCTGGCACCGCCATCGGGAACGAGCCCGATGTTGACGAAGGCCTGCAGGAAATAGCCGCTCTGGCCCGAGATGACGAAGTCACCAGCCAGCGCGATCGAGCAGCCAACGCCCGCCGCCGCGCCGTTCACCGCGGTGACGATCGGCATGTTGAGCCGCGCGAGGTT
The DNA here is from genome assembly GCF_041905565.1 of Novosphingobium sp. GTDB lineage: Bacteria > Pseudomonadota > Alphaproteobacteria > Sphingomonadales > Sphingomonadaceae > Novosphingobium. The sequence goes on from NZ_JAYRKX010000001.1 coordinate 22,558, forward strand.
GATCATCAGCGGGTTGTAGTGACGGGTCAGCGCCACATAAGACCCCTCTCCGCCCGAGATCGAGCGTTCGCCCCGCGCCGCAAGGTCCGCGCCCGAGCAGAACCCGCGCCCCGCCCCGGTGATCACCAGGCAGCGCGCGTCGCCCATGTCGCTCGACAGCGCGTCGTTGATCTCACCTGCCATGTCGAGGCTGCAGGCGTTCATCCGCTCCGGGCGGTTCAGGGTGATCGTGGCAATCTTGTCGCTGACTTCAACGGTGATCGTTTCGTAAGCCATTCTCGCGGTTCCTCTCTCAGCGGCGCTTCAGTGCGCTTCTTTTGGCGTTTCCATGATTTCGGTCAGCACCCCACCCATGTCGCGCGGGTGGACGAAGAAGATCAGCGTGCCGTGCGCGCCGATCCGGGGCTCGCCCAGCACGCGCTTGCCCATGGCTTCGAATTCGGCCTTGGCGGCGTGAATGTCGGGCACTTCGTAGCACATGTGGTGCTGCCCGCCCTGCGGGTTCTTTTCAAGGAAGCCCGCGATGCTGGTGTTGCCGGGCAGCGGTTCGATCAGCTCGATCTGCGTGCCGTTCAGCGCGCCATCGGCACCGGGGGTGTCGACGAAGCAGACCTTCACGCCCTGGTCGGGCAGGTCGAACGGATCGTGGATCTTGGTCGCACCCATCACGTCGCGATAGAACACGATGGAATCGGCGATCGACGGGGTCGCAACCCCGATATGGTTCAGGCGGCCGAGTTTCATGGCTGCTGCTCCTTAAAGCGGAATGTTGTCGTGCTTCTTCCAGGGGTTCTCGAGCTGCTTGTTGCGCAGCTTGCGGAGCCCCAGCGCGATCCGGCGGCGGGTGGAATGCGGGTGGATCACCTCGTCGATGAAGCCCTTGCTGGCCGCCACGAAGGGGTTGGCAAAGCGGTCTTCGTATTCCTTGGTGCGTTCCGAGATCTTGTCGGGATCGCCGATGTCCTGGCGGAAGATGATTTCCACCGCGCCCTTGGCACCCATCACCGCGATTTCGGCAGTCGGCCAAGCATAGTTGAGATCGCCGCGCAGGTGCTTCGAGGCCATCACGTCATAGGCCCCGCCGTAAGCCTTGCGGGTGATGACCGTAATCTTGGGTACGGTGCATTCGGCATAGGCGAACAGCAGCTTGGCGCCGTGCTTGATGATCCCGCCCATTTCCTGCGCGGTGCCGGGCAGGAAGCCCGGAACGTCGACGAAAGTCAGGATCGGGATATTGAAGGCATCGCAGAACCGCACGAAACGCGCGGCCTTCTTCGACGAGTTGATGTCGAGCACGCCGGCCAGCACCATCGGCTGGTTGGCGACGACGCCCACGGTCTTGCCTTCGACCCGGCCGAAGCCGCAGATGATGTTGGCCGCGTGGCCCGGCTGCACTTCGAAGAAATCACCTTCGTCCAGCACCTTGCGCACGACTTCGTGCATGTCATAGGGCTGGTTGGCATTGGCCGGAATGATCGTATCGAGGCTGTCTTCCAGGCGATCCCACGGATCGTTGGTCGGCCGTTCCGGCACGTCCTCACGGTTGTTGAGCGGCAGGAAATCGAAGAAGTCGCGCGCGGTCAGCAGCGCTTCGATATCGTTTTCCAGCGCGAGGTCGGCAACCGAGGTCTTGGTGCTGTGGGTGATCGCGCCGCCCAGTTCTTCCTGGGTCACCACTTCGTTGGTCACGGTCTTGACCACGTCAGGCCCGGTGACGAACATGTACGAGCTGTCCTTCACCATGAAGATGAAGTCGGTCATCGCCGGGCTGTAAACCGCACCGCCCGCGCAGGGGCCCATGATCAGCGACAGCTGCGGCACCACGCCCGAAGCGAGCACGTTGCGCTGGAAGATTTCGGCATAGCCGCCCAGCGAAGCGACGCCTTCCTGGATGCGCGCGCCGCCAGAGTCGTTCAGGCCGATCACCGGCGCGCCGACTTTCATCGCGTTGTCCATCACCTTGCAGATTTTCATCGCGTGGCGTTCCGACACGGCGCCGCCGAACACGGTGAAATCCTGCGCGAAGACATAGACCAGGCGGCCATTGATCGTGCCGCTGCCCGTCACCACCCCGTCGCCGGGGATGGTCTGGTCGGGCATCCCGAAGTCGACGCAGTTATGCTCGACATACATGTCCATCTCTTCGAAGCTGCCTTCGTCAAGCAGGATCTCGAGGCGTTCGCGGGCGGTAAGCTTGCCCTTGGCGTGCTGCGCGTCGATCCGCTTCTGCCCCCCACCCAGGCGGGCGGCGGCGCGGCGCTTTTCCATTTCGGCGATATTTGCGGACATCGGTTCCCTCGATCCGGTCTTTCGGAAGCGTCTGCCTTGCGCGCGAGGTCCGGCAATGTCCAATGTGAATTTGCAAAGTTGCGAAGTGCCACTTTGCAAAGTAGGATGCAGCCATGTCGCCACGCCGCATCTTTGCCGGACACCAGCTGCGCGCGATCCGCGCCGAGCGCAATCTGCGCCAGGCGGAAATGGCGGAACGCCTTGCGATCAGTACCAGCTATCTTTCGCAGCTGGAAAACGACGACCGCCCGCTGACCCCGGCGCTGGTCGAGCGCCTGTCGCGCGCTTTCCCGCTCGACTGGCGCGAGATTGGCGCGGGCGAGAGCGAGACCCGGCTGGCGGCGCTGCGCGAGGCGAACGCCGATCCCCTGTTTCCCGACAGCCTCGATGCCGCACAGCTCGCGCGTTTTGCCGAACAGCAACCGGCGCTGGCCGACCGCTTCATCGCGCTGCACGAGGCCTATCGCCGCAGCGGTCAGCGGCTGCAGATGGTGGACGAGGCGCTGGCCAGCGAGAGCAGCAATGTCGCCCGCCTGCCGTGGGAGGAAGTGCGCGACTGGTTCCACCTTGCCAACAACTATGTCGACCCGATCGACCGCGCGGCCGAGGCGCTGGCGGCGCGGCTGGGCGGCCCCTCCCCCCAGACCGCCGCGATCGAACAGTACCTGAAGGACGCGCTGTCGATCTCGCTGATCTACACCGGGCAGGCCGGGCTGCGCAGCTTCGATGCGGAAATGGGCCACCTGGTGATCGACCCCGGCCAGCCGGCCGAAAGCCGCCGCTTCCAGCTCGCCCACCAGTTGGCCGCGCTGGCGCTGAAGGACGAGATCGCGAGCGTGATCGAGCGCGCCGAATTGCGCAGCGCCGCATCACGCCAGTTGCTGTTCGTTGGCCTGTGCAATTATGCGGCCGGCGCGCTGCTGATGCCCTATCGCCGTTTCCGCGCCGAAGCGCGGGCGGTGCGCCACGACATCGACCGGCTGGCCCAGCTGTTCGGCACCAGTTTCGAGCAGACCTGCCACCGGTTGTCCACGCTGCAACGCGAGGACATGCGCGGCGTGCCGTTCTACTTCTGCCGGGTCGACATGGCCGGGAACATCACCAAACGGCATTCCGCGACCCGGCTGCAATTCGCCCGGTTCGGCGGAGCCTGCCCGCTGTGGATCGTGCACGAGGCGGTGGCGATCCCCGACCGCATCCTGGTGCAGCTGGCAGAAACGCCAGACGGGGTGCGCTATGTCTCGATGGCCAAGGGACTGGTCAAGCCCAGCGGCTCCTATGACCGCGCCCCGCGCCGCTATGCCGTCGCCTTGGGCTGCGAGGCCGAACACGCCGGGGAATTCATCTATGCCGATGGCCTTGACCTGACGGCCGAACGCGCCGCGACCCGGATCGGCATTTCCTGCCGCATCTGCCCGCGCGCGGACTGCGACCAGCGCGCCTTCCCGCCCAGCGACCGTCCGATCAGCGTCGATCCCGACCAGCGCGGCGTGGTGCCCTACCGCCTGGCCTAAAGGCGCACGATCCCGCGTTCGATCAGGCTGCGGGCGCAGTCTACCGCCGTGTCTTCCGGCGGGCGCGGCTGCCAGCCTAGCACGGCCTGCGCGTGGGCGCTGCTCATCGCGCGGGTGCGGCCGAGTTCGCCCAGCAATTGGCGCAGCGAGGGCATGACCAGGGCCATGACCCGCACCAGCCAGTTGGGCATCACCCGGGTCGGCACCTTGCGGCCCTGTTCGCCCAGCCGTTCGCGCAGCATCCGGGCAACATCGATGATCTTGTAGAACGGTCCCGAGCTGGCAATGAAGCGTTCGCCGCGCACCTTGTCCGCCGGGGCTTCCAGCGCCAGTACGTGCAGGGCAGCCGTATCGCGCACGTCGACCAGGCAGAAGCCCACGTCCGGGCAAGCCGGCACCTTGCCGCTGAGCAATTGTTCGAACACTTCGACCGAGGCGGCGAAATCGGTGCTGGTGACCGGCCCCAGCACCGCCACCGGGTTGACCGTGCAGAACACCATGTCGCCGCCTTCCGCCGCAACCCAGTCGCGCGCGGCGCGTTCGGCCAGGGTCTTGGACTTGCTATAGGGCTGGACGCCCGGGGCATCGGGATTGGTCCAGTCGCGCTCGTCATACCGGGTCTTGCCCGGGGGATGGCCATAGGCAACTGCGGCGGCGCTGGAAGTCAGTACAACGCGCTCCACCCCCGCCGCTTTGGCAAAGCGCAGCGCCCGCAGCGCCCCTTCGCGCGCGGGGACGATCAACTCGTTCTCGTCTCTGGGCACGTTGGCCGGGAACGGCGAGGCCATGTGGCACAGATGGGTGCAGCCGGCCATCGCCTCGGCCCAACCGGCATCGCTGGTCAGGTCGGCGGCGAAGAATTTGAGCGTCTCGGGCGTGCCGCCCAGCTGCGGGCGCAGTTCCGCCTCGCGCGCCGGGCTGCGCACCGTGGTGTGGACCGTCCACCCCCGCGCCAGCAATTGCCGGATCGTTTCGCCCGCGATGTAGCCGCTGCCACCTGTCACCAGGACCGTGCCTGCCATTGTTCGCCTCCCCTCAGAACCGGATCATGATCCGCCGCGCCAGTGCGGGCGAGATCGAGTGGACCGCCTGAAGCAGCTTGACCATGCCGACATTGGCTTCGTCGGCGCCCCGCTCCATCGCCGCGACAATCTGCCGCGCGCATTCAGCCGCCGGCATCTTGGCATTGCCGCGCCCGGCGGTGAGCTTGGTTTCCACCACCGGCGGCAGCGCTTCAAGCACGTGGACCTTGCTGCCCTTGAGCTGGGCCCGCAGCGCCTGGGTATAGCTGCGCAGCGCCGCCTTGGTCGCGCAATAGACCGGCCCGCCCGCACGCGGCGCGATGGCCAGGCCCGAGGTGACGTTGACGATCATTGCCTCTGGCCGGGCGCGCAGGATCGGCATCAACGCGGTGATGAGGTGGATCGGCGCGTTGAGGTTGAGGAATATCCCCGCATCGGCCACGGCCAGATCGGGCTGACCGCCATTGCGGAAATCATGGTCCGCCCCTGCCCCGGCATTGTTGACCAACAGGTCGATCGCCCGTCCCTGCACGCCCGCAAGCAAGGCAGCCACGCCCTGCGGCGTCGACAGGTCGGCCTCGATCACTTCGAACCCATCGGCACGGGTCGCGGCGCAGCGCTGCGGATCGCGCCCCGAAGTGACCACCGTAACGCCCCTGTCCCGCAATTGCCGGATCAGGTGCGCGCCGATCCCGTCGGTCCCGCCAGTGACCAGTGCGGTCTTGCCCGATAGCTGCACGGCCCGTTCTCCCCTGTTGTTTCAGGGGAGACTAGCCGATTGGTTGCGACTGGCAACCTAGCGCATCAGAACCAGTTCCTCGGCCATCGAGGGGTGCAGCGCGACCGTGGCGTCGAACTGATCCTTGGTCAGCCCGGCCTTCACCGCGATGGCCGCGCCCTGCAGCACTTCGGCGGCATCCGGGCCAAGCAGGTGAACGCCCAGCACCCGGTTCGTCGCACCATCGACCACCAGCTTGTAAAAGCCTCGTTCGGCCTTGCTGGCGAACATGTTCATCATCGGCCGGAAATCGCTGGTGAAGACCTTCACTTCGCCGTGACGTTCGCGCGCCTCGGCCTCGGTCAGGCCTACGGCGGCAATCGGCGGCTGGGTGAACACGGCGCTGGGGATCGCGTCATAAGCGGTGGAACGCGGCGCGCCGCCGAACACCGTATCGGCAAAGGCATGGCCCTCGCGGATCGCCACCGGAGTCAGCTGCACCCGGTCGGTGACATCGCCCACAGCGTAGATGCTGTCGCAGCTGGTCTTGCCATATTCGTCGACCGGGATTTCCCCGTTGGCCCCCAGCGCGATTCCGGCGCTGTCCAGCCCCAGCCCGTCCGTCTTGGGGCGGCGGCCGGTGGCCACCATCACCACGTCGGCGGCAATCGGCTCACCCTCGCCCGCATGGACCAGCAGCGAGCCATCGGCCTGCTTTTCAACCTTGCGGATCGGGCGGTTGAAGCCGAATTCTATGCCGCGCCCTTGCAGGATCGGCAGCAGGCGTTCGGTCAGCGACTGGTCATAGGTGCGCAGGATCTTGTCACTGCGGTTGACCACCGTGACCTCCACTCCCAGCGCATTGAACACCCCGGCAAATTCGAGTGCAATGTAGCCCGCGCCCTGGATGACCATGCGTTTCGGCAATTCGGGCAGGTGGAACACCTCGTTCGAGGTGATGCAATGCTCCACCCCGTCGATCTCCGGCAGCACCGGCCAGGCGCCGACCGCGACGAGGATGTACTTTGCGCTGATTTCGCGGCCACTGGCCAGGCGCACCGTGTGCGGGCCAGTAATGACGGCGCGTTCGTGGAAATGCTCGACCTTGTTGTTGTCGAGCGTCGAGGTGTAGGCGCGCTCAAGCCGGTCGACGTCGCTGGCGACGAAATCGCGCAGCTTGGCCCAGTCGAACCGCGCTTCGCCGATGGTCCAGCCATAGTTGGCCGTATCCTGCAATTCGTGGGCGAAATGGCTGGCATAGACCAGCAGCTTCTTGGGCACGCAGCCCCGGATCACGCAGGTCCCGCCAACGCGGAATTCCTCGGCCACGGCTACGCGCGCGCCGTGTGATGCGGCGACGCGGCTGGCCCGCACCCCACCCGAACCGGCGCCAATCACGAACAGGTCAAAATCAAAGTCTGTCATGGCCGGGGATATGGCCGGTCCCGGCCCGGTTTGCCAAACGGTTTTGCTGGTCAGAGTGATAGGGGAACTACTTGATCCCCGCTTCGGCCAGCAGCGCCTCGGTACTGGGATCGAAGCTGACCCCGCCTGCCAGGATCGACTTGGCGATCTCCTTGCCCAGTTCCACCCCGAACTGGTCGAAGCTGTTGATCCCGAGCAGCACGCCCGCGGCAAAGGTGCGATGCTCATGGAAAGCGATCAGCGCGCCGAGTGTGGCGGGGTTGAGGTCCTCGCACAGGATCGTGGCCGAAGGGCGGTCCCCCGGATAATCGCGCGCGCCGTCGTCCGAACCGCGTCCGGCCATCAGCGCCGCGCCCTGGGCCAGGCAATTGGCGAGGAGGTTGCGGTGGTGCGCCGGGTCCAGGCTGTCGCCAGAAATGATCGTGGCGAGGAAATCGACGGGAACCAGATGTGTCCCCTGGTGCAGCAACTGGAACACCGCGTGCTGCGCATCGGTGCCGACCCCGCCCCAGGTAATCGGTGCGGACGGGCGGCCCAGCGGCTGGCCATCGGCCGTCACCGCCTTGCCATTCGATTCCATCTCGAGCTGCTGGAGATAGTCGGGAAACAGCCGCAGCCGCTCGTCATAGGCAAACACCGCGCGGGTCTGGGTGCCGCGCAGCTGGGTGTAATAAAGGTCCGCAAAGGCTGCGCGCAGCGGCAGGTTGGCCGCGCCGTCAGTATCGAGGAAGTGGCGGTCCATTGCCGCCGCGCCGTCGAGGAATTCGGCGAACTCCTCCCAGCCAAGCGCCAGCGCGACCGGAAAACCGATCGACGACCACAGCGAATAGCGCCCGCCGACGCTTTCCGGGAACGGCAGGACGCGGGTTTCATCGACGCCCCATTCCACCGCCTTGTCGGGATGCGCGGTCAGCGCCACGACCCGGCCATAGGGGTCGTCCACCCCGTTTTCCTGCAGCCAGGTCAGCGCGCTGGCGGCGTTGGTCATGGTTTCGGTGGTGGTGAAGGTCTTGCTTGCCACCGCGATCAGCGTGGTCGCCGGATCGCAGGCCCTGATCGCCGCTTCCAGCGCGCAGCCATCGATGTTGGCAACCACGTGGACAGCGACCTTAGCTTCGTCGCGCGCCAGCGCGTCGATCGCCAGCGCCGGGCCAAGCGCCGAACCGCCAATACCGATGTGGATCAAGTGCCGCACTTCGCCCAACGCGCCTTCGTGGATCGCCTCGACCAGGCTTTTCATCCGCAGATGCAGCGCAAAGGCTTCCTCGACGCTGGTGTCCCGGCCCACGCCTCGAAGCGCCGTGTGTTCGACCGCGCGGTGCTCGGTCACATTGATCACCTCGCCCGCAAACATCGCCGCGCGCTTGTCGGCAAACCCGCTCGCTTCGGCCAGCCGCCCGAACGCGGCGATGTGCGCCGCATCGAGGTGCGTCTTCGACCAGTCGAACCGCACCGCCCCGCCCGGCAGGTCAAGCCGCGCCGAAAGCAGGTCGAGCCGGGCCGGATCAGCGAACAGCGCCTTGAGCGTCGGCTTGTCGAGCGCATTTAAGGCAGCCCAGGCAGCGGTTACGGCTTCGGTCATGACATCTCCGCAAGGTATCTGGCCTTGCCTATGCCTCCGCGCCGTCCGCCCGCCAAGGGCCTTGAAGACGTATGCGCGCTTGTTTGCAGGCCAGGCGTGCTATTCTTATAATACACCAAAGAGCTTGACGCGCGTGGCGCGGGCCAACATGGACACCCTGATGACCGAACAGACCGCAACCCCTGCCCCGCAAGCCAAGCTGGCCAAGCCTGCCAAGAAGGAAGACAGCTTTCCCGTCTTCGTGATCAAGCTGGCCATCATCGTGGCGATTTTCCGCAGCTTCATCTTCTCGCCGTTCAACATTCCCAGCGAATCGATGCTGCCGCGCCTGCAGAACGGGGACTATCTGCTCGCCGCCAAGTGGGCCTATGGCTACTCGGCCTATTCGCTGCCGTGGTCGGCGCCGCTGCTGCCCGAACAGCGCCTGCTGGCCCGCACGCCTGAACGCGGGGACGTGGTGATCTTCAAGCAGCCGCCGCTGAACGAGGTCGACTACATCAAGCGGGTGATCGGCCTGCCGGGCGATACGGTGGAAATGCGCGCCGGGCAGGTGTTCCTCAACGGCCAGCCGATCCCCAAGCAGCGGATCGAGGATTTCGAGATCCCGGTCAGCCCCAACACCAAGTGCTATTCGGTGCAGTTCGCAGCCAAGCTGGCCGACGGCCGCGACGTCTGCCGCTATCCGCAGTACCGTGAAACACTGCCGGGCGGGCGCACTTACAACGTGCTCGACCTGGGGCCGCGCCCGCAGGACGATACGCCCCCGGTGGTGGTGCCCGAAGGCGCGCTGTTCCTGATGGGCGACAACCGCGACAATTCCGAAGACAGCCGTTTTCCGGCCGAACCGGGCCGCGGCATCGGGCTGGTCCCGCAGGACAACCTGGTCGGCCGCGCCACGGTGATGATGTGGTCCACCGATGGCAGCGCCGAATGGCTCAAGCCCTGGACCTGGTTCACCGCCGCGCGCGGCAGCCGCATCGGGGGGACCTTCTGAGCCTGTGCTGAACCCGGATACCCACGCCTTCCTCACCCGCCTTGCCGGCCGCCCGCCGGTTGACGAGGCGCTGTGGCTGGAAGCGCTGACCCACGGCAGCACCGGCGCGGCGCGCGATTACCAGCGGCTTGAATTCCTGGGCGACCGGGTGCTGGGCATGGTCGTGGCCGAATGGCTCTACAAACTGGAACAGGGCAACGAAGGGCGCCTGTCGCAGCGGCTCAACGCGCTGGTCAGCCGCACCACTTGCGCTGCCGTGGCCCGCAAGATCGGCCTTGGCGCGCACATGCAACTGGGCAAGCAGGCGCGCGACGATGGCGGGCAGGACAGCGCCAACATCCTGGGTGACGTGATGGAAGCCCTGATCGGCGCGAGCTTCGTCACGCAAGGCTTCGAAGCGACCCGCGACATGGTCCGCATCCTGTGGGCCGACGCAGTGGGCGGCAAGACCGGCCAGGCCAAACATCCCAAGAGCGCTCTGCAGGAATGGGCCGCCGGCAACCGCCGCAAGGTGCCCGAATACCGCCTGGTCGAACGCAGCGGTCCCGATCACGCCGCCCGCTTCACCGTCGCTGTCGCGATCAAGGGTGTGGGCGAAGCCGAGGCAACCGGCAGCTCGATGCGCGAGGCGGAAACCCTGGCGGCCGAAGAATTCATGCGGAGGTTCGGGTGATTGCAGCGCATGGCCTTCGACAGGCTCTGCCTGAGCGAAGCCGAACTGCAATTCCATTCCCCACCCCCGCTCAGCCTGAGCCTGTCGAAGGCCACACGCAACGGAGCCCAATCCAATGACTTCCCACTGCGGCCTCGTTGCCGTTATCGGCGCCCCCAATGCGGGCAAAAGCACCCTCGTCAATGCGCTGGTCGGGCAAAAGGTGGCGATTGTCTCGGCCAAGGCGCAGACCACCCGCGCCCGCCTGCTGGGCATCGCGCTGGCAGGTGAGACGCAGATCATCCTGGCCGACACGCCGGGCCTGTTCGAACCCCGGCGACGGCTCGACCGGGCGATGGTCTCCGCCGCCTGGGAAGGCGCGCACGAAGCCGATGCCATTGTGCTGGTGGTCGATGGCCGCAAGAAGAAGCTAGACTATCTTGAACCGATCCTAGATGCCCTGAAGGACCGCCCGGAACGCAAGATCCTGGTACTCAACAAGGTTGACGAAACCGCCAAGGAACCCCTGCTGATTACCGCGCAGGAACTGGCCGGCGAGGGTCAGTTCAGCGAAGTGTTCTTCCTCTCGGCCCTGACCGGCGACGGCGTGCCCGAATTCAAGGCCCGTCTGGCCGCGCTGATGCCGGAAGGGCCGTGGCACTACCCCGAGGACCAGGTCTCTGACGCGAGCGAACGCCTGCTCGCCTGCGAGATCACCCGCGAACAGCTGTACCGCCAGCTGCACGACGAGTTGCCCTATGACAGCACCGTCCGCCCCGAAAGCTACACCCAGCGCCGCGACGGCTCGGTCGAAATCCACCAGCAGATCGTCATCGCCCGCGATAGCCAGAAGGGCATCGTTCTGGGCAAGGGCGGCGCCAAGCTGAAAGCGATCGGCGAGGCCGCGCGCAAGGAACTGGCCGAAATCCTGGGGGTGAAGGTCCACCTGTTCCTCCACGTCAAGGTCGACGAACGCTGGCTGGAGGACAAGGAAATCTACGAGGAACTGGGACTGGACTGGGTCAAGTGATCCAGCGTGAACTCCTCGGCACGGCGCAGGTGCCCGGCGGGCCGGAACTGCGGCTGTTCCGCCATGACCGCGATTTCATGATCGTGCTGGGCGGCAACGAATTGATGAGCAGCCGGATGAGCGGCTCGGAAATCGCATTGGCCGAACAGACCTGCGACCGGATCAAGGGGCGCAAGGCCCCGCGCCTGCTGATCGGCGGTTATGGCATGGGCTTTACCCTGCGCGCGGCGCAGGCCCGGCTGGGCAAGGATGCGCACCTGGTAGTGGCTGAGCTGGTTCCCGAAATCATCAACTGGGCGCGCGGGCCGATGGCCGAATTGGCCGCCGGCTGCCTCGATGATCCGCGCGTCGAACTGCGGCTAGGCGACGTGCGTGACGAAATTGCCGGCTTTCCCGGCGCTTACGATGCGATCCTGCTGGATGTCGACAACGGCCCCGACGGCCTGACGCGCGAGGCGAACGACGGGCTCTATTCGCAGCGCGGCTTGCGCGCGGCGCGCACTGCCCTGCGCCCCGGCGGAGTGCTGGCGATCTGGTCCGCCGCGCGCGACGATGCCTTTGCCCGGCGGCTGACCAAGTGCGGCTTCGCAGTGGACGAAGTGACCGTGCGTGCCCGCACCAATGGCAAGGGACCAAAGCACGTGATCTGGTTCGCCACGCCTGTTTAGGCCAACGCCGCTAATACCGTCACCCCGGACTTGATCCCGGGTCCAGCTTAGTCACGCGCAAGCCCGCAAGAAGGCAGCTGGATCCCGGGTCAAGCCCGGGATGACGAATTTCCGCGAGGCACGTATCTAACGCAGCTTGGCGATGCCGATGCCGTCCTGCTTGGCGCGCTCCTTGGTCGATTCCTCGCTACGGTTCAGCGCCTTGGCGATTTCCTTAAGCCCCTTGCCCTTGGCGGCCAGGGCATGGAGCTTCTGGATCTCATCCGCCTTCCACGGCTGGCGGTGGCGTTCGAACTTTTCCGCCATCAGTCCGCCGCATCCTTCTTCGCCGGGGCCTTTTTCTTGGCCGGGGCTTTCTTCGCCGCAGGCTTCTTGGCCGCCGCCGCCTTTTTGGGCGCGGCCTTCTTGCGCGCGCCCTTCTTGGCCGGGCCCTTGGCAGCCTTCTCCGAAATCAACGTGATAGCTTCCTCGGCGGTAAGGTCTTCGGGCTGCTTGTCGCGCGGCAGGGTGGCGTTGGTGGTGCCATCGGTGACGTAAGGGCCATAGCGCCCCGCCATCAGCTTCATTTCCCCGCCGCTGTCCGGGTGCGGGCCAAAGGTCTTGAGCGGTTCGGCCGCCGCGCGCGCGCCGCGCCCGCCGCCAGTGGCCGCTTCAGCCAGCCGCACCACGGCGGCATTCATCCCCACTTCGAACACTTCGGCCGTGCCGCGCAGCTTCGCGTACTTGCCGTTGTGAGCCAGGTAGGGGCCATAACGCCCGATGCTGGCCGTGATCGGCTCGCCCGTTTCGGGGTGATTGCCGAGCAGGCGCGGCAGGTCGATCAGCTTGACCGCCCAGTCCAGCGTCAATTCACCAATATCCTTGGGGATGTTGGCGCGCTTGGCTTCCTTGCCGCTGCCCATTTCGAGGTAGGGCCCGAACCGGCCGACCTTGCGGCTGATCGGCTCACCCGTTTCGGGGTGCTTGCCCAGTTCCCCGCTTTCGCCGCCGTCAGCGCTGCCACCCGGCTGCGCGAACTTGCGGGTAAACTTGCACTCCGGATAGTTCGAGCAGGCGATGAACGCACCGAACCGCCCACCGCGCAGCGACAGGCGCCCAGCCTCGCACTGCGGGCATTTCCGTGGATCGCTGCCGTCTTCCTTGGGCGGGAAGAGGTAATCGGACAGGAACTCGTCCAGCGCCTCGGTCACTTCCGAGGGCTTGCGCTCCATGACCTCGTCGCTCTTGGGCTTGAAGTCCTTCCAGAACTTGGCGAGCAGCACCTTCCACGCCTCGCGCCCGCCGGACACGTCGTCCAGTTCCTCCTCCATCCCGGCGGTGAAGTCGTAGCCGACATAGCGGGGGAAGAAGCGTTCCAGAAACGCGGTGAGCAGTCGCCCGGATTCCTCTGCGAAGAAACGGTTTTTCTCTGTGCGAACATAGGCGCGATCCTTCAGCACCTGGATCGTAGCGGCATAGGTCGACGGGCGCCCGATTCCCAGCTCTTCCAGCCGCTTGACCAGCGTCGCTTCGCTGTAGCGCGGCGGCGGCTGGGTGAAGTGCTGGGTGGCATCGACCGCGCGCTTGGCGGGCGTGTCGCCAGCGGCCAGCACCGGCAGCATGGCGCTGTCATCCTCGTCCTCGCCCGGCTTCTGGTCGAGCGTTTCGTCATAGACCGCCAGGAAACCAGGGAACTTGATCACCTGGCCAGTGGCGCGCAGCTCGTGCTTGCCGGTGCCATCGCGCAGGGTCACGGCGGTGCGTTCAATCACGGCGCTGGCCATCTGGCTGGCAATCGCGCGCTTCCAGATCAGCTCGTAGAGCCGCGCCTCGTCGCCGCTGCCATAGTGATCCTTGCCGAAATCGGTCGGCCGGATGGCTTCGTGGGCCTCCTGCGCGTTCTTGGCTTTGGTCTCGTAATGGCGCGGCTTTTCAGGTAGATAATGCCCATTGCTGTAGCGTTCACTGATGGCCACACGCGCGGCGGAAATCGCGCTGGGGTCCATCTGCACCCCGTCGGTCCGCATATAGGTGATCGCGCCCGCTTCATACAGCGTCTGGGCCACGCGCATCGTGTGGCTGGCGGAGAATCCCAGCTTGCGCGAAGCTTCCATCTGCAGGGTGCTGGTGGTGAACGGCGGCCAGGGATTGCGGCGGGTCGGGCGGGTGTCGACCTCCTCGACACGGAAGGTCGCAGCCTCAACCGCGGCCTTGGCACGCTCGGCGCTGCCGGCATCACCAAGGCTCAGCTTGTCGAGCTTGGCTCCGTCGAACTTGACCAACCGGGCCGGAAACTTCGTGCCCAGGTGTTCCAGCTGCGCGATCACCGACCAGTATTCCTGCGGGCGGAACAGTTCGATCTCGCGCTCACGCTCGACGATCAGGCGCAGCGCGACCGATTGCACGCGCCCAGCGCTCTTGGCGCCGGGCAGCTTGCGCCACAGCACCGGCGACAGCGTGAAGCCGAACAGATAATCCAGCGCGCGCCGCGCCAGGTAGGCATCGATCAGGTCCTGATCCAGCTCACGCGGCTGGGTCATCGCCTTGGTGACGGTATCCTTGGTGATCGCGTTGAAAGTAACTCGCTCGACCTGTTTGGGCAGCGCCTTGCGCTTGGCCAGCAGTTCGCGCACGTGCCATGAAATCGCCTCGCCCTCGCGGTCAGGGTCGGTCGCGAGGATCAGGCGGTCGGCCTCCTTGGCGGCGTCGGTAATCGCCTTCACCTGGCGCTGCTTGTCGCCATAGAGCTCCCAGTCCATGGCGAAATCCTCGTCCGGGCGGACCGAGCCGTCCTTGGGCGGCAAGTCGCGGACGTGACCATAGCTGGCCAGGACCTTGTAATCCTTGCCGAGATACTTCTCGATGGTCTTGGCCTTGGCCGGGCTTTCTACGATAACCAGTTGCATGGCGGTTTGGTGCATTCCCTCACGTGTATACGTACGCGCGAGGGTGGGAGCCCCCGCCCCTACCCGTCAAGGGGCAGCAGGCGTGCGCCTCCAGGCAAGGTAGAAGCCAAGCCCCAGCGCGAGGTCGATCCCGGCAAAGACCACCACCGGCGGCTGCACCGGATAGCCGCGCAGCGCCAGCGCCACAGTGGGCAGGCCGAATACCACCTTTTCGGCGACGGCGGGCAGCATCAGCGCCCGGTACTTCACCGGTTCGCTACCGATGATCCAGAACACCGCCTGGAACACCAGCGCCAGCCCGACAAAGCCGAGGAACGTTTCACCGCCCAGCGGCGGCAGCGGAGTGAGGTACAGTGGCAGCAGCACGACTGCCCCATAGATCGCCGCCCAGCGGAACATTCGCGCAGCAAACATGCCCGTTTCCCCTTACCCTACCCGGCGCGACTGACCCGACCGCCAGCGTGGCGTACCAGCGAGCCCGCCAGTTCCAGTTCAAGCAGCGCCAGCTGCACCGCCGCCGCTGGCGCGCCGCTCTGCCGGATCAGTTCATCGACCGCGACCGGGGCGATGGTCAGCAGGCTGGCGATGTCGGCGGGCTCGTCGGCCAGCTCCTCAACCTCGAAGGCTGGCGGCGGGGCGCTGTCGCGGAAGGTGGAGCGCGGCGTGCCATCGAAGGCGGAGAGCAGTTCGGCCACGTCCGCCGCGCATTGCACCAGCACGGCCCCTTCGCGGATCAGCTGGTTGCAGCCCTGGGCTCGGGCATCAAGCGGCGAGCCGGGAATGGCCATCACCTCGCGCCCGGCTTCGGCGGCGAGGCGCGCGGTGATCAGCGAGCCTGATCTGGGTGCGGCTTCCACCACCAGCGTCCCCGCCGCCAGCCCGGCGATAATCCGGTTGCGCGAGGGGAAGTGCCGGGCCAGCGGCTCGGTCCCCGGCGGCTGTTCAGCCAGCAGCAGGCCCTGGCTGGCGACCTGTTCCTGCAGGTCAGCATGTTCGGGCGGATAGACAATGTCGATCCCGCTGGCGATCACTCCGATGGTGCCGCCGGCCAGCGCCGCCTGGTGCGCCGCGCCATCGATCCCCCGCGCCAGCCCCGAGGCGATCACGAAGCCCATTTCGGCAAGTTCCCCGGCGAACTGGCGCGCCAGCTTGACCGCGGCGGCCGAACAGTTGCGCGCGCCGACGATGGCCACACAGGGCCGCGCCGCCAGCGCCGCATCGCCGCGCACGGTCAGGATCGGCGGGGCACTGCCCAGCTGGGCCAGCAGCGGGGGATAGTCCGCACTGTCATGGAACAGATAGCGCGCCCCGGCACGGCGCACGGCCTGCACCTCGTCCGCGATGCGTCCTTCGGGTGCGGGGCGATAGGCTGCCCCGCCCCGCCCGGCAAGATCGGGCAGCGCCTCAAGCGCCGCCTGGGCCGAACCGAACCGGCGGAGCAGTTGCCGGTAGCTGACCGGGCCGACATTGGGTGAACGCAGCAGGCGGATGCGCGCAAAGGCTTCCTCCTGCGAAAGCATGTTCATCCCTTGGCGCCCACCCTGGGTTCGGTCCCGGCGCGCAGCCGGGCGATGTTGGCGCGGTGCAGCACGATCACCAGCGCGGCGATCCCCGCCAGCACCGGCACCAGTTCGGCACGGCCCAGCAGCCACGCCGCAACCGGCGCGGCCACGGCGGCGGTCATGCCCGACAGCGAGGAAATGCGGGTCAGCGCCAGCATCACCAGCCAGGTCACGGCATAGGCCGCGCCGATCTGCCAGCCCAGGGCCAGGGTCACGCCCAGCGTGGTGGCCACGCCCTTGCCCCCCTTGAACCCCAGCCACAGCGGGAAGCAGTGCCCCAGCACCGCGCCCAGCGCGGCCAGGCCCGCCACTTCGGGCCACCACCGCCAGGCCAGCCACACGGCCAGGAACCCCTTGGCCCCATCGAGCAACAAGGTGCTGGCGGCCAGCCCCTTGCGCCCGGTGCGCAGCACGTTGGTTGCGCCGATGTTGCCTGATCCGATCTGGCGCAGGTCGCCCGCATCGAACAATCGCGTCAGGATCAGTCCGAAGGGGACCGACCCCAGCAAGTAGCCCAGCGCCAGTGCGTAAACGGAATCCATCGCGCTCCCCTTCCCATTCCTCGTCACTCGTAGCTACAAGGTCCCCGGCCCGGCAAGGGCGCGAGGAAGGATTGCACCGGAAATGGACGCTGATGCCCCCGTGTTACTGTTCGATTCGGGCGTCGGCGGGCTGTCGGTGCTAGCCGAACTGCGCAAGGTGCTGCCCGGTGCACCGGTGATCCAGGCGATGGACAACGGCGGCATGCCCTATGGCACCAAGACCGAGGCGGAAGTGGCTGCGCGGGTCTGCGGCCTGCTCGGCCGCATGGCCGAACGGTTCCGCCCACGGCTGATCTGCATTGCCTGCAACACCGCTTCGACCATCGCGCTCGGCATGGTCCGCGACGTGCTGAACGTGCCGATCGTTGGCACCGTCCCCGCGATCAAGCCCGCCGCCGCCATGACCCGCAGCGGCACGATCGGCCTGCTCGGCACGGCGGCGACGATCCGGCAGGGCTATGTCGACCGGCTCGAAGCTGAATTCGCGCAAGGCAAGCGCCTGCTGCGCGCCGCCGCGCCGGAACTGGTCGGTGCGGCCGAGGCGAAACTGCGCGGCGAACCAGTCGATCCGGCAGTGTTCCGCCGCGCCGCCAAGCTGCTGCGCGACCAGCCCGGCGGCGACATGATCGACACGGTGGTGCTGGCCTGCACCCATTTTCCGCTGGTCAAGGCCGAGCTGGCCGAGGCGTTCGGCCCGGGTGTGGAGTTCGTCGATGGCGCCAGCGGCATTGCCCGGCGCATCGCTAGCCTGCTCGCCGGGCAGGAACTGATCCGTTCGCAGCCGGACCTTGCATTGTTCACCCGGGACAGTGCAGAGATCGCGGCATTGCAGCCGGCCCTGCGCCGCTATGAGCTGGACCGAACGGGAGTGCTGTGATGCGCCGCTTCAACATTGCCATGCTGGTCCTGATCCTGCTGATCGGCGTGCCGTTCTATTGGCTGATGCTGGACAACCGTCCCGGCAATGCCGCCCCCAAGCCGATCCACATCGCCCAGCTGCGCCAGCTGGCCGATAGTCTGCCTGGCGCCCGCCCCGCCGCCCTGCAAGGCGAAGCGGCGGCCTTTCGCAGCCTCCCGCGCAACCTGTTCGCGGCTGGTTCGGGCATGGCCTTCGACCCGATAACCGTACTGGCCTATCGGCTGGTCAACAGCGACGGGACCAGCGTGATGATCGATTCCGGGATCACCCCGCACGACGCCGCCGCGATGAAGATGTCGCACTTCAACGCGAAAGGTCAGGCCCGGATCAACCGCGCCCTGGGTGAGGCATTGCTGGTCCTGTTCACGCACGAACATCCCGATCACATGGGCGCCGCGCTCCAGCTGCCGCAATGGCTGCCGGCGGCCGCCAGGCTGAACCCCGGACAGCTGCCGCCCAGCCCGGTCGCGGCCCAACTGCCCTGGCCGCGCATCGCCCCGCCACCCGCCCAGCTGGGCAACGGGGCGCCCTTTGCCGTCGCCCCCGGGATCGTGGTGATCCCCGCCCCGGGCAGTCACACTCCTGGATCGCAGATGATCTTTGCCCGCCTCGCCGATGGCCGCGAGGTGCTGTTCGCCGGAGATATCGCCACCCTGCGCTATTCCTGGCAGCAGCTGCGCGCGCGTTCCAACCTGGTCGGGCGCTACATGGCGCCGGAAAACCGGGACGAGGTTTATGCCTGGCTCCAGACCATCCGCCAGTTGAAGCGGGAAGCGCCGGACCTCGCGGTAATCCCCGGTCACGACATCAGTACGCTCTATCCGGCTGGCGACCGGCCCGCGATCGCGCAGTCGCCGCTGCGTTTCGAATTGCAACACAAGGCCATTGTGGAGTAAGGGCGGCAGCGTCAGCCGGGCCGGACCTCGCGCCGCCCCGCCTTGGAGGGCTCTCTGCCTGTGAATTACGAGCATATTTTCGACCAGGCGATCGAACGTCTGCACGCCGAAGGCCGCTATCGGGTGTTCATCGACATCCTGCGCAACAAGGGCGCCTATCCCAACGCGCGCTGCTTTGCCGGCCACAACGGCCCCAAGCCGATCACGGTGTGGTGCTCGAACGACTATCTCGCCATGGGCCAGCATCCCAAGGTGATCGCCGCCATGGAAGAAGCGCTGCACGATGTCGGCGCCGGCTCGGGTGGCACTCGCAACATCGGCGGCAACACCCATTACCACGTCGATCTGGAAGCCGAACTGGCCGACTTGCACGGCAAGGATGGCGCGCTGCTGTTCACTTCGGGCTACGTCTCGAACGATGCCACGCTGTCGACCCTGGCCAAGATCCTGCCGGGCTGCGTGATCTTCTCGGACGAACTGAACCACGCCAGCATGATTGCCGGCATTCGCAATTCGGGCGCCGAAAAGCGCGTGTTCCGTCACAACGACGTCGCACACCTTGAAGAACTGCTGGCAGCCGAAGATCCCGCGCTGCCCAAGCTGATCGCGTTTGAAAGCGTCTATTCGATGGAAGGCGATGTCGCCCCGATCCACGCGATCTGCGACCTTGCCGAAAAGTACAACGCGCTGACCTATATCGACGAGGTTCACGCGGTGGGCATGTACGGCCCGCGTGGCGGCGGCATCACCGACCGCGACGAGGCCGCGCACCGCATCGACATCATCGAAGGCACGCTGGGTAAGGCGTTCGGCGTGATGGGCGGCTACATCGCGGCGGATACGCGGATCATCGATGTGATCCGTTCCTATGCGCCGGGCTTCATTTTCACCACCAGCCTCTCGCCGGTGCTGGTCGCGGGCGTGCTCGCCTCGGTCCGCCACCTCAAGAGCTCGTCGGTCGAGCGCGAGGGCCAGCAGGCCGCCGCCGCCTTCCTCAAGCAGCAGATGCGCGATGCCGGGCTGCCGGTGATGGATTCGACCACGCACATCGTCCCGCTGATGGTTGGCGATCCGGTCAAGGCCAAGAAGATCAGCGACATCCTGCTGGCCGAATACGGCGTCTATGTGCAGCCGATCAACTTCCCGACCGTGCCGCGCGGGACGGAGCGACTGCGCTTTACCCCCGGCCCGGCCCACACCGAGGACATGATGCGCGACCTGACCCGCGCGTTGGTCGAAATCTGGGAACGGATGGACCTGGAACTGCGCAAGGCGGCCTGATCGCCGCCCCGTTTCCGTAACGCAATTCGCCTTGGACGCGGGCGAAATTTTCGATACCACTTCCGCATCGTGCTTGCGCACGGCGAACCATTGCGCGCAGCAACGGCTGCGCCGGTCGGAGGGAGTGGGACATGGCGACAGACTGGGGCAAACACGTCAGGAAATATGCGCCGGACGCCGATGACGGCGTGATTGGCGGGATCGTGCGCTATTGCGGGATCGCCCTGCAAAATCGGGATTCGGCGCTGGTGTCCTTTTCCGATCCCAAGGAACTGGCCCGCGTGCGCGGCAATTTCCTCAAGAAAAAGCTGGGCCTGACCGCACCCGACGACGTGCTAGATGCCACGATCGCCGCAGTGGGCGCGCGCTTGAAGGGCGATCGAACCAAGCACCGCGTGACGGTCTATTACCTGCTGGCCGAAGCGCACGGCAAGCTGGACCTGTTCGTCAAGACGCCGGCCAAGGCGGCCGAAAAGCCCGCGGCCAAAACTGCCAAGGCTGCAAAGGTTGCCACGCCCGCTGAACCGGCTCCTGCCGCCGCCAAACCCGCAAAGAAGGCAGCCAACGCGAAGGCAGAGGCCAAGCCTGCCGCGGCAAAGGCCGCCAAGGCCGAAGCCAAGCCCAAGGCCGCTGCCACGAAGAAGCCGGCGGCGAAGAAGTCCACCAAGGCCGCGGCCGGCACTGCAACTGGCGTTGCCACGCTCGCAGCCAACCTGGGTGACAAGGCCGGGACCGCTGCCAGCGCGGCCAAGGAAGTGGCCAGCGAGGCGGTCGATGCAGCGAAGGAAGCCGCTGACAAGGCCGGGGCCGCAATCGCCAGCGCGGCCGAATCGGCGAGCGAGGCCGCCAGTGCTGCAGCGCATAGCGCGGCGGACCTTGCCGGCAAGGCTGCCGATGCCGTGGGCGAAGTCGCCGAAAGCGCGGTCGAAGCGGTCGGCGCTGGTGCCCAGGCAGCGGTCGCCGCAGCAAGCGGCGCTGCAGATAAATTGAGCGCAGCAGCGCTCCAGTTGGATGATGAGCACCCGGGTCTTGGCTGGCTGTGGCTGCTGCTGCTTGGCGTGCTGGCAGCCTTCGCGATCTGGTGGCTGTTCCTCGGCTCCTAGCCACTCCGTCCGAGCGCTATCCGCAAACAGCAAGGGCGGGACCTGCCGGTCCCGCCCTTCTGTGTTCTCGTGACTGCACAGGGCAGCACAATCAGCGCAGCGACACCACGTTGTCGCTGTGGCGCGGATCGCGGCGGTCGCCCCGATACTGGCTGGCCATCGGCTCGTCGCTGGTATCGAGCGCATGCGCCTGGCCAAAGCCATTGAACGCGGTCTTCATCGCCGCGCCATAGGCGCCCAGCATGCCGACCTCGATATAGTCGCCAGGCTGGATGTCGGCCGGAAGCTGGAACGGGCCTTCCATGTAGTCGGCATCGTCGCAGGTCGGGCCGTAGAAGGCGAATTCGCCTTCCGCCTCGCCGCGCGCGTCGTTCAGGCAGCGCACCGGGAAACGCCAGCCGACATGGGCCGCGTCATAGAGCGCGCCGTAAGCGCCGTCGTTGATGTACAGCTCGTTACCACGGCGGCGTTCGACCCGCACGATCATCGAATTGTATTCCGCGCACAGCGCCCGGCCGGGTTCGCACCACAGTTCCGACGAGTACGACACCGGCAGCGATTCCGCCGCGCGGTAGATCGCGCCGAAATAGTCTTCCAGCGGCGGCGGCTCCATGCCGGGGTAGATCGAAGGGAAGCCCCCACCGACATCGATGATGTCGACCGTGACCGAGGCATCGACGATCGCCGCGCGAACGCGTTCCATCGCCTGGACATAGGCGAACGGGGTCATCGCCTGGCTGCCGACGTGGAAGCAGATGCCGAGGCTGTCGGCGACCTGGCGGGTCGCCTGGAGCAACGGCGCGGCATCGACCAGGTCAACCCCGAACTTCGAGGCGAGGCTGAGTTCCGAATAGTCGGACGAGACGCGCAGCCGCACGCACAGGGCCAGATCTTCCGCCCCGCCGGTTGCCGCGACGATCTTGTCGAGTTCCTCGTGGCTATCGAGGCTGAAGGTGCGAACCCCATGCTCGGCATAGGCTTCGGCAATCGCCGCCTGGCTCTTGATCGGGTGCATGAAGCACAGGGTGGCTTCGGGCAGCGTGCCGCGCACCAGTCGCACCTCCGCAATCGAGGCAACGTCGTAATGCGTTACGCCCGAATCCCACAGGACCCTGAGCAGTTCCGGCGAGGGATTGGCCTTGACCGCATAGAGCGACTTGCCCGGGAACTTCTCGACAAAGAAGCGGGCGGCGCGCGCGGCGGCGTGCGGGCGATTGAGGATGACGGGTTCGTCGGGCGAGAGAGCGCGAACTACTGCCGGTGCGTCAGGATAGCTGTGCAATTCAAGGGACCCCCAATAGGCCTTGCGGCCAGGTAACACGAAGACGAGGCTGCCTTGCGGTTATTGGAAGTCCCCTTGGGGCAGCGGATGGTCCCTATAGTCCCCCCTCTCTGAACTGCAAGTGAAAACGCGCCATTTGACGGCGCAAATCAGGCGTTGCGCAGGTGCTGTGCGACAGCCCGAAAGGCCGGCAGGCTGACCGGATCGTTGCCGCTGCCAGCCGCGACCGGATGCGAGCCAAATCGGGCAATTACAAGCTCTGCCGCAGGGTCGATGTAGATCGTCTGGCCATGGATTCCACGCGCCGAGAAGGCCCCGGAATTGCCCGGCATCATCCACCACTGGCTGCGGTATGACCCTTCGGGAAGGTAGGTGTATCCGGCCGGGGCAAAGGCCGCGCGGCTGCCGCCGGCACGAATCGATTCGACCGCCGCGGCATGGATAGCCTGGCCGCCATTGCCCTGCCCGCCAAGCCGCATTGCCTCGCCGAACCGGGCAAGGTCGCGCAGCACCGGATTGAGCCCGCCCCCGGCAAACGGCATGCCGGTGGGATCGAGCAGGAAATCGGCGTCCTGTTCCATCCCGAGCGGCTGCCAGATCCGTTCGCTCATCACCTGGTCGAGACGCTTGCCTTCGGTGCGCGCAACGATCCAGCCAAGCACTTCGGTGTTGCAGGTACGGTAGGTAAACCGCTCCCCATGTTCGCCCTGCTTGCGCACCGTGGGGAGGAAGGCATAGACGTCGGTCGGCCCGGCATAACCGGGTGCGCGCGGGGTCAGCCCCAGGGCGTTGCTCATCGCCCCGATCCCGGAATTGGCGTCGGTATAGTCCTCGCTGAAATCGAGCGCGGTGGTCATGTCCATCACCTGCCGCAGCGTGGCATCGGCAAAACCGCTGCGGGCGAGTTCGGGCAACAGCTCGGCAATCGGCGCGGCGGGGTCGAGCCGCCCTTCATGGACCAGCATTTCGGCAATCGTGCCGACGAAGCTCTTGGTTACGGAAAAGGCGATGTGCGGCGTATCGCGCCGGGTTGTCCCGAAATAGCGCTCATAGATCACCGTGCCACGGTGAAGCACCAGGATCGCATCGGTGAAATTGGCGGCCAGCGATTCGCCCCAGGTCAGCTCGCGACCGTCATCCAGCGTGATGAAGCGCAGCGAATCGAGATCGTCGCGTAGAGCCACCGGCAGTTCCCAGACCGCATTGCCCCGCCCGACCCGCGCTGACGGGAGAAATTCGCGCATCCGCGAAAAGGCGTGGCGGTGGGTCGGAAAGCGCATGTGATCCGCCCGCGCCCAGGCCAACCGCTTACCTGGCGGCGGAGGCAAGCCCTCCATCCAGCCCATCGACTTGGGATCGCTGGTATGGGCGTCAAGAATCCGGTCCGGCATGCTGCTCCCCCTTGTGGTCTGGGAGCAACATGCCTCAGCTCAGCCGGTCGCGGAAGTCCTCGTAACCGAAGCGCTTGATGCATTCGAGGCTGTCGGTTGCACTGTCCCACAGCCAGATAGACGGCAGTGGCACCCCGTTAAACGTGGTTGTCTTGACCATCGAGTAATGCGCCTGGTCGAGGAAGGCGAAGCGTTGGCCAACTTCTGGCCCCTGCGCAAAGCGGTAGTCCCCGATCACGTCGCCCGCCAGGCACGAAGGCCCGCCCAGCCGCACCGCGCCGCCAGCACCTTCGTCGATGTCCGTATCGATCTGCGGCAGTTCCCCCAGCATGGCCGGGCGATAGGGTGCTTCGAGCACGTCGGGCATGTGGCAGGTCGCGGAAATGTCGGTGATCGCGATCGGCATGCCGTTCCACGCGGTATCCAGCACCGTACCGACCAGGATCCCGGCATCGAGCGCAACCGCCTCGCCCGGTTCGAGGTAGATCTCCGCGCCGGTGTCCTCGGCCATGTCGCGCAGGAATTCGACCAGCTCGTCGCGCTGGTAATCAGCGCGGGTGATGTGGTGCCCGCCGCCGAGGTTGATCCACTTGAACTGGCCGAACCACGGCTCAAGATAGTCGAAGGCGACGTCCCAGGTGCGGCGCAGCGGTTCGAAGTCCTGTTCGCACAGGGTGTGCATGTGGATGCCGTCGATCAGGGCGACATGCTCGTCGGTCAGTTGGTCGATCGGAAAGCCCAGGCGCGAATGCGGCGCGCAGGGGTCATAGCGTGGCACTTCGCCTTCCGGGTGCAGCGGGTTAACGCGCAGACCGATGTCGAACCGCTCGCCCCGCGCCCGCGCCGCCTCGATGATGGCGCTGCACCGGACGATCTGCTGCGGCGAATTGAAGATCACGTGGTCCGACAGCTGCAGGATCTCGTCCAGATCCTCCGGCTTGTAGGCCGCCGAGTAGGTCGCGATTTCACCGTCGTAGAACTCGCCGGCCAACCGCGCTTCCCACAGACCCGAGGTGCAGACCCCGTCGAGATATTCCCCCACGATCGGCGCGGTCGACCACATCGAAAACGCCTTGAGCGCCGACAGCAGCTTGATCCCCGCCCGGTCGCGCACGTCAGCCAGGATCGACAGGTTCTGCCGCAGCCGCGCGGCATCGACCACGAAGCTGGGGCTGTCGACGCGGCTGAGGTCGAAGTGGGCAAAGGCCCCGGGATCGCCGGCTCTGGTTTCCATCAAAACTCGACCGGCCCGGCCAGTTCCTTGACCTGCCACGGCAGGCCCTGCGTGTTCAGCATGTCCATGAACGGATCGGGGTCCATCTGTTCCATGTTGAACACGCCTTCGCCCGTCCACGCGCCGGTCACCATCATCGCCGCGCCGATCATCGCGGGCACGCCGGTGGTGTAGCTGATCGCCTGGTTGCCGGTTTCGTGGAACGCGTCCTCGTGGTCGCAGATGTTGTAGATGTAGAAGGTCTTCTCGCCGCTGCCATCCAGCGCCTGGCCGGTGGCGATGTCGCCGATGTTGGTCTTGCCCTTGGTGGTCGGGCCCAGCGTTTCGGGCTTGGGCAGCACGGCGGCAAGGAATTGCAGCGGAATGATCTCCTTGCCCTGGTAGACCACCGGATCAATCCGGGTCATGCCCACGTTCTGCAGCACGGTGAGGTGCTGGATATAGGCATCGCCGAAAGTCATCCAGAACCGCCCGCGCTCCAGCTCGGGAATGAACCGGGCGAGGCTTTCCAGCTCCTCGTGATACATCAAGTACATGTTCTTGGGGCCGACGCCTTCGAACTCGAAGTTCTGGCGAATGGTCATCGCCGGGGTTTCGACCCATTCGCCGTTCAGCCAGTGGCGCGCCGGCGCGGTCACTTCGCGGATGTTGATTTCCGGGTTGAAATTGGTGGCAAAAGCCTGACCATGATCGCCGCCGTTGCAATCGAGGATGTCGAGGCTGCGGATCGTCTTGAGCTTGTGCTTCTTGAGCCACATCGCAAACACGCTGGTCACGCCCGGGTCAAAGCCGCTGCCGAGCAGCGCCATCAGGCCCTTTTCCTTGAAGCGGTCCTGGTAAGCCCACTGCCAGCTGTATTCGAACTTGGCCTCGTCCTTCGGCTCGTAGTTCGCAGTGTCGAGGTAGTTCACGCCCGCCGCCAGGCACGCGTCCATGATCGGCAGGTCCTGGTAGGGCAGCGCCAGGTTGACCACCAGCTTCGGCCCGATCTGTTCGATCAGGCGGGTCAGCGCGGGCACTTCCTCGGCGTCGATCTCGTAAGTCTGGACGGTCACGCCGGTGCGTTCCTTGACCGACGCGGCGATCGCGTCGCACTTCGTCTTGGTGCGGCTGGCAAGGTGAATCTCGCTGAATATCCCCGCATTCATCGCCATCTTGTGCACGCAGACCGAGCTGACCCCGCCCGCACCGATCACCAGAACCTTGCTCACAACCGAATCTCCTTTGCGGACGCGATGGCGCGCATATAGGATTGTTTCATGACAGCACAACAAATGCGCAGCCCCAGTCCGGAAGGCGTCGCCCGGGCCGAAGCCAAGATAGCACAGCTTTTGCCGCAGACACCCCTGCTGGAGGCTGAAATCAACGGCCATACCGTGTGGTCCAAGGCCGATTGCCTCCAACCGATCGGCGCGTTCAAGATTCGCGGTGCCTGGCACCGGCTGAGCGACCTGTCGGAAGCCGAGCGCGCGGCCGGCGTGGTCGGCGTGTCCAGCGGCAACCACGCGCAGGGCGTGGCCTGGGCAGCGCGGCGACTGGGCATCCGCGCGACCATCGTCATGCCGGTGGATGCGCCGCAGGTGAAGCTGGCCGCCACCCGCGCGCTGGGCGCCGAAGTGGTGTTGTACGACCGCCCCGGCGGGGAGGACCGCGACGCGGTGGCTAGCCGCCTCTGCGCCGAACGCGGCGCAACGCTGGTCCACGCCTATGCCGATCCCTGGGTGATCGAGGGCCAGGGCAGCGCGGGGCTGGAAATCGTGGCGCAAATGCAGGCGCGCGGACTGGACGGGCCGACACGGATCGTCACTCCGTGCGGCGGCGGCGGGCTGACTGCCGGGCTGGCCTTGGCTTGCCCCGATGCGGAAGTGATCCCGGTCGAACCTGAAGGCTGGGACGATGTCTGCCGCAGCCTGGCCAGCGGCGAGATCCAGCGCGTGGCCGCCGATGCCCCGCCCACTGCCTGCGACGCGCTGCAAACGCCCGCGACCTGGCCGATCAACTTTGCGGTGCTCAAGGAGCGCTGCGCCTATGGCCTGGCGGTCAGCCCGGCGGAAGTGCGCGCCGCGCAGCGCTGGGCCTTCAGCGTGCTGCATCTGGTGCTGGAACCGGGTGGCGCGGCGGCGCTGGCGGCGGTGCTGGCGGGCAAGGCCCCGGTGGACGGGCGCACCGCGATCATGCTGACCGGCAGCAACACCGATCCCGCCAGCTTTGCCAAGGTGCTGCAAAACAGCGATTAGTTGCGTTTGACAATCGTTGTCACAAGGCACACCCTCGCCCCACTCGGTTCGCAAAAAACGAGGGGGAGAACAATCATGCAGGCGCAGATGCTCGCGCCAGCCGCCGCGCTGGTGCTGTGGTCGCTCATCATGCTGGTCTGGACAGCCGCGACACGGTTTCCGGCGATGGCCAAGCTGGGCGTCAACGTGAAGAGCGCCCCGCCCGGCGGGCGCGGCCAGAACCTTGACGGGGTCCTGCCCGACCAGGTGCAGTGGAAAAGCCACAACTATTCCCACCTGATGGAACAGCCGACCATCTTCTATCCGGTGGTGCTTATCCTGGCCCTGATGGGCCCCAATCCGGGCGACGTGGCGATTGCCTGGGGCTATGTCGCGCTGCGGGTGCTGCATTCGCTGTGGCAGGCCACGGTGAACACGATCCCCGTCCGCTTTTCCCTGTTTATCCTGTCCACGGTGTGCCTGGTCCTGCTGGCCATCCACGCCTTTGAATTGACCGCGCTGGCCAAGGGAGTTGCCGCATGATTGGAATGGAAGTGCTCAAACCGCTCGCCGTACTGGCGGGCTGGACCATGGTGATGTGGCTGTGGATGTATGCCACCCGCATCCCGGCGATGAACGCCGCCAAGATCGACAGCAAAACGCTGGTCGGCGGCACCGGCAAGGATCTTGACGCCGTGCTGCCGGGTAAGGTCCAGTGGATCGCCCACAATTACAACCACCTGCACGAAGCGCCAACCGTGTTCTACGCGGTGGTGCTGGCGCTGGCGCTGGTCGGCCAGGGCGATGGGCTGAACGCGCAGCTGGCCTGGGCCTATGTCGGCCTGCGCATCGCCCATTCGCTGGTCCAGGCGATTTCCAACCGGGTGATGGTGCGTTTCATGTTGGTCGCTTGGTCCAGCCTGGGCCTGAGGGCGCTTACACTGCACCGGCTGATCGGGTGGTCCCACAACGCACCGGGGGGGCGGCCGGGCCACCCGGCCGCCGCCTCATTGCGCGATCCGGCACGTCGGACCCCGCGAATTTCAGAACATCTTGCGAAATTCAACCTCGATTACCCGGCCGCGCGGATCCATGTAGTCAGCCTGGTACGAGATCGGCACCGCGCCGCTGGCATCGGTGACCTTCTGGCGCGAATCAAACAGGTTTTCCGCCCGTAGCGACAGGCGCGTGCCCTTCCAGAACGGCTTGTCCTTGAACTGCTGCGCCATGTCGACGAACAGGTTGACGTTCAGCTTGGTCACGCTGCCAAAGCGCAGATCGCTGGTGCCCGGCGCGCCGCTGGCCTTGACCCGCGTCGGCGCGGTCCAGCTGCCGTTGGCGAACATCCCGAAGCCGCGATAGAACCACCCGCCATTCATTTCGAGCGCATTTCGCGGCGTGCCGCCAGCGCTGAGCGCATCGCCGCCCAGCAGGTCCAGCACCGGACCGCCCGGCACCACCAGCACTTCGTTGCTAAACTGGACGGTATGGTACAGCGCCAGGTTCCACCGCCCCTGGCCGCTGCCGCCACCCATCATCCCCATCATGCCGCCGCGCGGACCGCCGCCACCGGGGCCGCGCATGCCGCCTCCAGCCGGAGGGCCGCCAGCCGGGCGCGGACCGCCACCACCCATGCCCATCATCCCGCCGCCGCCGCCACCGGGCGCAGCCTTGCCCAGCGAGCCGGACAGGTTGAAGCCCCAGCGCAGGCGCGAACTGGTCTGCTCGGCCAGGGTGACCGGGCGCTGGTCCACTGTCACGATCCGTCCGCTGGCATCGCGGATCACCCGCCCCGGATAGGCCGCTTCGATCGCCGGGGTCAGCAGCGGCAGGCTTGCCGTCACGTCGTTCGAGCGATTGCGGAAGTATTCGAGTACCAGGTTCGAATTGGCCAGCACCGGCAGCTGCCAGTTGGCCCCCAGCTTCAGGTCGCGCTGGCGTTCCTTTTTCAGCAGCGGGTTGCCCCCGCCGATCACCGTGGCCAGCACGGTTTCGCCACGCGTGAAATCGTAGATCGGGACGTTGAAGGTCTGGGTCAGCGGGTTGCCCAGCTGGCTGATCGCCGGCGCCGCCTCGTTGGCGATATAGCTGGCTTGCAGGCCCAGCTTGCCAGTGGGCGACCAGGTCAGCCCGGTGCTCCAGCTGTTGACCTGGCCAAAGTCGGACACATGGGTCCGGTCGGCGCTGAGGTTCAGCGCCACATCGCCCACGCCGGACAGGAAATGCTCGCGCCGGCTGGTCAGCGGAATCGCGACATTGACGCCTCCGATCACCCGGTTGCGGGTCAGCGAGACAGGACCGGTGACGGTACGCGAATCCTCGCTGTCGTAACCCAGCCAGGTGTAGCCGGCCTTGAGCGTGGTGGTCACTTCGCCTGCCGGCAGGCGCAGCGGCCGACCAACCAGGGTGACCAGGCTGTCCACCCGGTCGGAATTGGTCCGAGCCACATCGCGCCCCGCATTCGTCACGCCGGGCAGCGTGCCCGTAACCGACAGCGTGCCCGCCGCTGCCGCCGCGACCAGCGCGGTGGTATCGGCCCGGCGGTCGATCCAGGTGGTGCCTTCCGCGTGACTCGCATCGATCGTCGCGCTCAGCCGCCAGAGGCCCAGGAAGGTGTTGATCCCCGCCCCGCCCTGCACCGTGCGCGTGCGGCTGCGGCGTTCCAGCGGATCACCCAAGGTGCGCAGCACGGTTGCCCCGCCCGGCGCGGTCAGTTGCACCACATCAAGGCCAGAGAGGCTCAGGCTGTCGTCCTGGCTGAGATTGGCATTGGCGCTGATCTGGCCGCCAGTCCCGCCCTGGCCGAGCCCCTTGGCCCAGCTGAGGTTGAGACCTAGGTTGCGCGAATCCGCGATCAGCGTGCGGTTGGCCGCCGGATCCGGATCGCTGGCCACGCTGCGGAGCACCGACTGGACCACCGGCCGCTCGACTTCGGTCAGCGGGCTGGTATCCTCGGCGGTGACTGTCAGCGAGAAGCGCTGCGGCCCCTTCAGCTTGAGCGCGGTCGCCTCGAACTGTCCGGCGCCCCAATCGCCCCGCGTCGGCACGGCATATTCCGCCTCGACCCGCTTGCTGGTGTAATTGTCCTTGAGGATGAAGTTCACCACCCGCGCATCGGGCGCAAAGCCATAACGCAGGCCGACTTCCTCGGGCAGCACTTCGACTTTCTTGATCGCTTCGGGCGGATAATTGCGCATCTCGCGGAAACTGGTGATCCGCTGGCCATTGACCAGGATCGCCGGAGGGCCATCACCGCGCCCACGGCCCGAACCCGTCTGCGGCGCGATCCGGGTCAGAACGTCGGTGATCGAGGAGGCGCCAAGCGCGGCCACTTCCCTCTCATCAAACGTCGCGATCGGCGGCTGCGGCGCATCGACCTGCCCGCGCACCCGTTCGGCCACGACCAGGATTTCGGTGCCGGTGTCCTGCCCATCCTGATCGGCTGCGACTGGCGCGGGATCGGCGGGCGCTTCCTGGGCCTGGGCGGGCGAGGCAGCCATGACGGCGGCCAGGGCGATCAGGGAGAGGTTGGCATTCACGGGCTTTTCGTTCCACTTATGGCTTGAAATCAGGGGTTTTAACCGCCCCTCCCGTTCCCATGTCGCTCGTTGGCCGAACGGTCCGTGAATGGCAATATATCACCGCGTAACAATTTGTCGCGCGCCCGCAATACAATGCCAAATGCGGCAAATGCGCCTAAGGCTTCCCTTTTCGCGCCCGCGGGGCTATGGGGCGCCGCAATGAAGCTGAACTCTTACGGATATTGAGCGCGGATGGCGAAGGAAGAACTGCTAGAAATGCGTGGCACGGTGGTGGAACTGCTGCCGAACGCCATGTTCCGCGTCCGCCTGGAAAACGACCACGAAATCCTTGGCCACACCGCCGGCAAGATGCGCAAGAACCGCATCCGCGTGCTGGTTGGCGATGAAGTCCTGGTGGAACTGACCCCCTATGACCTGACCAAGGGGCGCATTACCTACCGCTTCATGCCCGGCCGTGGCGGCCCCGGCCAGTTCGGCTAAGCCCGGCGCGTGACCGCGCCTGCCCTGATCCTTGCCTCTGCCAGCCCTCGCCGCCGTGAACTGATCGCGCGGTTGGGGATTGAGCCTGCCGGGATTTCCGCCGCAGACATCGATGAAACCCCGCGCAAGCTTGAGGATCCGCGCGCCTATGCCGGGCGCATGGCGCGGGAAAAGGCGCTGGCGGTTACCTCCCCGGATGCCTTCGTGCTGGCCGGCGATACGGTGGTCGCCTGCGGCCGCCGGATTCTGCCCAAGGCCGAGGACGAGGCGACCGCGCGGCGTTGCCTTGAACTGCTGTCGGGCCGGCGCCACCGGGTGCTGTCGGCGGTCGCGCTGAAAGCGCCGGATGGAACGCTGCGCGAGCGCCTGTCGGAAACGGTCGTGCGCTTCAAGCAGCTCTCGGCCGAGGAAGTGGCCGCCTACCTTGCCGGCGGCGAATGGCACGGAAAAGCAGGCGGTTACGCAATCCAGGGCAGCGCCGAAGGGCTGATCGCCTGGATCGGCGGCAGCCATTCGGGCGTGGTCGGCCTGCCCCTGTTCGAGACGCGAGCGCTGCTCAAGGCGGCGGGATTCCCCCTTGGCTGAGTGGCTGGTCGAACGCGGCATCGGTGAAGACCGCGCGCTGCTGATCGACCATGACGAAGTGCTGGCCGCGCGGCTGCGCTGGCCTGGCGGGCTGGAGTCCGGCCTGGTCGACACCGCGGTGCTGACCACGCGCACCAAAGGGTCTAGACGCGGCACCGCGCGCTTTACCAACGGCGAGGAGGCGCTGGTCGACAGCCTGCCCCCCGCCGCCAGCGAAGGCGCCCCGCTCCGCCTCAAAGTCACCCGCGCCGCGATGTCTGAACGCGGCCGCTTCAAGCTCGCCCAGGCCCGCCCGAGCGACGAGCCGCTCCGCCCTGCCCCCACCCTGGCCGAGCAGACCGGCGGGCGCGAGGTCCATGCCTTTCCCCCCGCCCTGTGGGACGAGGTGTTCATCCAGGCCTGGTCCGGGCAGTTCGATTTTCCCGGCGGGGCGCTGACCGTCAGCGCGACCCCGGCGATGACCCTGATCGACATCGACGGCGCGCTGCCCCCGCGCGAGCTGGCGCTGGCGGCGGTTCCCGCCCTCGCCCAGGCGATCGGCCAGCTGGACCTGGCGGGATCGATCGGGATCGACTTTCCCACCCTGTCCGACAAGGCGGATCGCCGCGCGGTCGACCAGGCGCTGGGCGCGGCCCTGGCGCACTGGCCGCATGAGCGCACGGCGATGAACGGCTTCGGCTTCGTCCAGCTGGTCGCCCGGCTCGAGCGGCCTTCGCTGCTGGCGCTGCTGGCGCGCGACAGGGCGGGCGCGGCGGCCCGGCTGCTGCTGCGCCGCGCCGAAGCGGTCCAGGACCCCGGCGTGCTGCTGCTGAGCGCGCATCCCGCCGTGCGCCGGGCCGTGCGGCCCGAGTGGGAGGCCGAGCTGGCCCGCCGCACGGGGCGGCAACTGCGCTGGACCGAGCAGGAGGGCCTTGCACTGGACGCCGCCTTCGCGCAGGCGGTAGCGGCATGAGCATCGCCCCCACCCGCAAGTGCCCGATCTGCGGCAAACCCCGCGCCGCCGAGCATAGCCCGTTCTGCTCGGCCCGCTGCCGCGACCGCGACCTGGTGCGCTGGCTCGACGATGGCTACGCCCTGCCCGGGCCGCCCGCCGAGCGCGAGGACGACGGCAACTAGGTAGCTTCCCCGGGCCCGCCGGCAACGCGGTATTTGCCATGGCCGCGCTACCCCTGCGGGCTGGAAACCCGCACCGGGGGCAAAGCCGCCAATGACCGAACAGCTCGAAACCAGCCTGGACTTTCACGGCCTTGGCCCGCGCGATTACGGAGCGGGCTTTCGCCTGATCAGCAAGGTGCTGCGCCGCCACGGCAGCGACATCGTCGAACGCTTCTACGACCGGATCCGCGCCAATCCCCAGGCCCGCACCTACTTCGCCAGCGAGGAACGGATCGAAGCGGCCAAGCGCACCCAGTTCGAACACTGGACCTTGCTGTTTTCGCAGCCGATCGGCCCGGAATACCTCGAACGGGCGGAGCGCATCGGCCGCACCCACGCGCGCATCGGGCTGGAACCGCATCTCTATTTCGGCGGCTATGCCTTCATCCTGGGCGAGCTGATCCAGCGGCAGACCTGCGCGGGGTGGCTGGGCTGGCTGCCCGGCGTGCGCCGCCGCGCCCGCGCCAATGCCACGCTGGTGCGCGCCGCGCTGTTCGACATGAACGTGGCGATTTCCATGGTGCTTGACGCGACGCTGGAGGAAGTCGCTCTGGTTGCGCTGCACCTGGAAGGGACCGCGCGCGAATTGACCGGATCGTCCCACGATCTGGCGCTGCGCACCGAACAGCAGGCCAATGACCTGAACCGCACGGTCGAGGCGATGCTGCGCAGCGAGGCCGAGGGCCAGGCCGCCGGGGCCACTTCGCAGAACATGACTGCCGAATTCGACCAGACCCGCACCCAGGCGCAGCGCTGCGAGGACGTGGTCGGCGAAGCGGTCGCGGCGATGACCGAGATCGAGGCATCGTCGCGGCGAATCGGCCACATCACCGACGTGATCGACGGGATCGCCTTTCAGACCAACCTGCTGGCCCTGAACGCCGGGGTCGAGGCTGCCCGCGCCGGCGATGCCGGCAAGGGCTTTGCCGTGGTCGCCAGCGAAGTGCGCGCCTTGGCCCAGCGCAGCGCCGATGCCGCGCGCGACATCAAGGCGCTGATCGACGCCAGCACCGCCCAGGTCAGCACCGGCGCCGCGCTGGTCAGCCAGACCGGCGAGGCTGCCCGCGCAATCGTCGCGCGGATGGATACCGTGCTGGCGATGATCAACCAGGTCACCAGCCATCGGGCCATGCAGGAACGGGCGCTGGACGAAGTCTCGCAAGCCGTCGGCCGGATCGAAGGCACGACGCTGCAGAACGCGGCAATGGCCGAACAGGCCACCGCCCTGTCGCGCACCCTGGCTGACAAGACCACCGCGCTGGCCCGCCTGGTCATGCGCTTTCGCAAGACCGCGACCACGCCGGACGCGGCGGCTCCAGTCGGGACGGGCGAGATCGACAGCCAGCGCCTGGCGGCCTGAACCGGCACTTGCCAAACAAGGCTGCCAAAGGGGGTTGCCAAGCGCGGCGCACTTCGCCATAGGCGCGCTTCCAGCCGCTCGCCGGTCCACACAACGGACCGTCGCCGCAGCGCTGCCCGGGTAGCTCAGTTGGTAGAGCACATGACTGAAAATCATGGTGTCGGCGGTTCGATTCCGTCCCCGGGCACCACTGCCCTTGCTGCAAGCGGGCGTGGTGTCTAACAACTCCGCATGACACAGGGGGGGAGCAAGCCCGCGAGCAGCGGGATCGACTGGGAATCGTTGCCATACGGCGGCGATCTCTATGGCGAACTGCATCTGGCCGAGACCGCGCCGCAGCCCGCGCCGGAAAAGGACAGCTATTTTCCCGGCCTGGCGATCTGCGGCGTCGCGGCAGCGGCCGCGGCCTGGCTGTCGGACCATTACGGCTTTCCGATTATCCTGCTCGGCCTGCTGATCGGCCTCTCGCTCAATTTCATCGCGCGCGAGCCCAAGACCCACAAGGGACTCGATTTCGCCAGCCGCACCTGCCTGCGAATCGGCATTGTCGTGCTGGGGCTGCAAGTGACTTTCGGCCAGATCACCGCGCTGGGCGCCGCGCCGTTCGGTGCGCTGCTGGTGGTGATGACCGCAACCTTCTTTGCCGGAATGCTGGGTGCGCGGCTGTTCGGCCAGTCCAGCTATGCCGGGATGCTGGCCGGCGGCGCGACCGCGATTTGCGGTGCCAGCGCGGCGCTGGCGCTGTATGGCGTGATCGGCAAGGACCGGCTGAGCCAGGCGCAATTTGCGCTGACGCTGGTCGGCGTCTCGCTGGCGAGCGCCATGGCCATGTCGGTCTATCCGGTCCTGGCGGGCGAATTTGCGCTGAGCCACCAGCAGGCGGGGTTCCTGATCGGCGCCTCGATCCATGATGTCGCCCAGGCCATCGGCGGGGGCTATGCCTTTTCCGATGAGGCCGGCGCCTATGCCACGATCGTCAAGCTGGCCCGCGTCGCCCTGCTGGCCCCCGTTGTCGCACTGGTCACTCTGGCAATCGGCGCACCCGGCGAAGCGGCCGGGCAGCCGGTGTGGAAGCGCCTGGCCCTGCCCTGGTTCATCACCGCCTTCCTCGCCACGGTCGCGCTCAACAGTGTGGTAACCGTGCCAAAGGAACTGGCGCACGGCGCGCTGGTGGGATCAAAGGCGCTGCTGCTGCTGGCGGTCACCGCCACGGCGATGCGCAGCCGGATGGACCTGCTGATGGAAATGGGCTGGCGCGCGACCGTGCCGGTGCTGGCGGCCACAGTGATCAGCTTTGGCTGTGCGCTGGGCTTTGCGGTGCTACTGCTTTAGCGTTTGATGCGCTGCCAGCGCGCGGGCGCGGCCGGCGGGATGTTCCACCAGCTTGCGCGGATAGCCGCGCACCGGCAGCGGCGGATCGTGGATCGCCGCTTCGGGCAGGTGCGCCAGTTCCGGCACCCATTGGCGGATATATTCGGCCGCATCGAACTTGGGACTTTGCGTCAGCGGGGCCATGATCCGCACGAACATGTTGCTGTCCACCCCGGTCCCGGCGCTCCATTGCCAGTTGACCGCGTTCTGCGCGTAATCGGCGTCGATCAGCGTGTCCCAGAACCATTCCTCGCCCCGCCGCCAATCGATCAGCAGGTGCTTGATCAGGAAGCTGGCCACGATCATCCGCACCCGGTTGTGCATCCAGCCGGTGTGCCACAGCTGGCGCATCCCGGCATCGACGATGGGATAGCCGGTGCGGCCTTGCTGCCAGGCATTGAGGTCCGCCTCGGCCTCCGCCCCCTCGCGCCAGGGCAAGGCGTCATAGGCCGGGCGGGCATTGCGGGTGCCGTAATCGGGGAACTGCGCGATCACGTTCTGGGCATATTCGCGCCAGCCGAGTTCGCCCAGGAAGGTATCGACGCTGCCGCCGGCCCCGGCCACCGCGTGCCATATGGTCGCCGGTGAAATCTCCCCGAAGTGCAAGTGGGCCGACAGCCGCGAGGTGCCTTCCTGCGCGGGAAAGTTGCGGCGCTGCTGATAGCGCGCGGCGCGCGCGACGAAGGCATCGAGCCGGGCCAGCGCGCCCTCCTCGCCCGGAGTCCATTCGGCGCGGAAACCTGCCGCCCAGTCGGGCGCGGTCGGCAGCAGCGCCCAATCGTCGAGTCGGTCGCTGTCCGGCCAGTTTGCAGGCGCGGGAATGTGCTCCGGCGCGGGCAGTGGCGGCGCGGGCGGCATTCGTTCGTTCAGCGCGCGCCAGAACGGGGTGTAGATCTTGAACGGCGTGCCGCTGCCCGTCAGCACCGAGCCCGGCGGGGCAAGGTAATTGCCGTGATGCAGGTGCAGCGCCAGCCGCGCCGCTACCGCGCGTTCCGCATTGCGCCACCACGGCTCGTAATGGTGCAAGGCGTGGACGACCTGCGCGCCGGTCTCCCCGGCCAGCGCCGCCAGCACTTCGTCGCTCTTGCCGCGCCGCAGGATCAGGCGCGAGCCGCGCTGGCGCAGCGCCGCGTCCAGACTGGCGAGCGAATGGTGCAGCCACCAGCGCGATGCCCCGCCCATCCGGCGGTGGCGCGCGGTTTCATCGTCCAGCACATAGACCGGGATCACCGGCCCAGCCGCGCAGGCCGCCAGCAAGGCAGCCTGATCGCCCAGCCGCAGGTCGCGGCGCAGCCATACGATTGAAGGAGCAGTCATACCGGCGGCCTAGGCGCAGAGGCCCGGGCCGCCAATATGTCCCTGCGGGACGGTCAGTGCTCGACCGTCCAGGTCTGACCCTTGGCCAGCAGCTTCGACAGGTCGGTGTTCTTGCCTTCGCGCGCCTTGGCGTCCTGGCCCAGCAGTTCGACCTCGTAAGTCGGGCGCGGATCGTCATAGATCACGCCCAGCGCCATCGGGAACGGCCCGAACGGCATTTCGACCAGCATGTGCGCGACCGAACGGTTGGTCACGTCATGGACCAGCACGCCGGCGGCCTGCCAATCGCCATCGACCACGTCGACCACCTTCAGCGTCAGCTGCTCGGCGTCGAGCGCGATGCCCTTGGTGCCGCCGGTCTTCTCGGAACCGAACAGCATGGGTTCGCCGTTCTTCAGCCACAGCTGGCGGTCCTCGGCGCCCTTGGGGGCGGCGAAGTCCTCGAACCGGTCCTTGTTGTAGACGATGCAGTTCTGGAAGATCTCGACAAAAGCCGCGCCCTGGTGGGCATGGGCGGCCTTGAGCACGTCGGGCAGATGCTTCGACACGTCGAACCCGCGGGCGATGAACCGCCCGCCCGCGCCCAGCGCGAAGGCACAGGGGCTGGCCGGCCGGTCGACCGACCCCATCGGCGAGGTCGGGCTGTTGGTGCCAACGCGGCTGGTGGGCGAATACTGCCCCTTGGTCAGCCCGTAGATCTCGTTGTTGAACAGCATGATCTGAATGTTCAGGTTGCGGCGGATCAGGTGGAACGTGTGGTTCCCGCCGATCGACATGCCATCGCCGTCACCCGTGACCAGCCAGACGTCGAGTTCGGGGTTCGACAGCTTGATGCCCGTCGCAAAGGCCGGGGCGCGGCCGTGGATGGTGTGGAAGCCATAGCTCGCCATGTAATAGGGGAACCGGCTCGAGCAGCCGATGCCCGAAACGAACACCGTGTTGGCCGGGTTCGCGCCCAGATCAGGCAGAGTGCGCTGCACCGCCTTCAGGATGGCGTAGTCACCGCAGCCGGGGCACCAACGGACTTCCTGGTCCGATTCCCAGTCCTTGAGGGTGGTGGTCATGGGGGCAATCGCGTTCATGCCAGCGCTCCTTCGATCGCTGCCTCAATTTCGGCAATGGTGAACGGCTGGCCGCTCGTCTTGTTGAGCGGGCGGGCATCGACCAGGAACTGGTCGCGCAGCACGGTCTTGAACTGGCCGGTGTTCATTTCGGGGACCAGGATCTTGTCATAGCCCCGCAGCAGGTCGCCCAGGTTTTCCGGCAGCGGCCAGATGTGGCGGACGTGGATGTGGCTGACGTCCAGCCCTTTGGCCCGGGCGCGGCGCACGGCCTGGTGGATCGGGCCGTAAGTGCTGCCCCAGCCGACCACGGCCAGCTTGCCCTTGTCGTTGCCCAGAGTGACTTCCTGCGCGGGAATGCCCTTGGCCACGCCATCGACCTTGGCCTTGCGCGCGTCGGTCATCGCCTGGTGCGCGCCGGGGCTGTAATCGAGGTTGCCGGTGCCGGGGTTCTTCTCGATCCCGCCGATGCGGTGCATCAGGCCGGGGGTGCCGGGCTTGATCCACGGGCGCGCGCCCTTTTCGTCGCGGGCATAGGGCAGCAGCGTGCCGTCAGGGCCGTTGGGTTCCTGCAGGAACTGCACCGGGAACGGCTTGTACGCGCTGACGTCGGGCACCTGCCACGGTTCGGCGGCATTGGCGATGTAGCCATCGGTCAGCAGCATCACCGGGGTCATGTACTGCACCGCGATCCGGCACGCCTCGATCGTGCAATCGAACGCGTCGGACGGGCTGCGCGCGGCGATCACCGGCAGCGGCGTATCGCCGTTGCGGCCATAGACCGCCTGGTAAAGGTCGCTCTGCTCGGTCTTGGTCGGCAGGCCGGTGGAAGGACCGCCGCGCTGCGAGTTGACGATCACCAGCGGCAGCTCGGTCATCACCGCCAGGCCCATCGCCTCACCCTTGAGCGCGATGCCCGGCCCGGACGAGGAGGTAACCCCCAGGTGTCCGGCATAGCTGGCGCCGATCGCGCTGGCGATGGCGGCGATTTCGTCTTCCGCCTGGAAGGTGGTGACGCCGTATTCCTTCATCCCCGCAAGGTAATGCAGGATCGAGCTGGCCGGGGTGATCGGATAGCCGCCGAAGAACATCGGCAATTCCGCCAGCTGCGCGCCGACGACCAGCCCCAGCGCGACCGATTCCGCGCCGGTGACCGTGCGGTACAGGCCCGCCGGGCTCGGCACCGGATCAAGGTGGGTCTGGTGCAGCTGCCCGCCCAGTTCCGCGGTTTCGCCGTAAGCGTGGCCCGCGTTGAGCGCGGCGATGTTGGCTTCGGCCAGCACCGGGTTCTTCTTGAACTTGTTGTTCAGCCATTCGACCAGCGGAGCGCGGTCACGGTCGAACATCCACAGCGCCAGACCCAGCGTCCACATGTTCTTGCAGCGCAGGGCTTCCTTGTTGCCCAGGCCGAACGGCTTGACCGATTCCAGCGTCAGCGCGCTGATATCGAAGGCCAGCACCTTCCACTTGGCCAGGCTGCCATCCTCGATCGGGTTGGCATCGTACTTGGCCTTTTCGAGGTTGCGCTTGGTGAACTCGCCAGTGTCGGCAATGATCAGACCGCCGGCTTTCAGCGCCTGGACGTTGGTCTTCAGCGCGGCCGGGTTCATCGCCACCAGCACGTCGGGCGCGTCCCCGGCGGTGTCGATCTCGGTCGAGCCGAAGTTGATCTGGAACGCCGACACGCCGAACAGCGTGCCCTGCGGCGCGCGGATTTCGGCGGGGAAATCGGGGAAAGTAGCAAGATCGTTGCCCGACAGCGCGGTCGACAGGGTAAACTGTCCGCCGGTCAGCTGCATCCCGTCGCCGGAGTCCCCGGCAAAACGGACAACGACGGCATCGGGGGCATTGCTGGAGCGGGTTTCGGTTTCGGCGAGTTGCGTGGCCATGCTTGTTCCTTGTCAGGCGGACTGACGCCTTGGACCTGCGCCTAATCCCCTCCCTGCGCGGCGGGCAATCAAGAAAAACTGTCCTGCCGCCAATTCCACCAAAGGGCCGCCAAGGCGGCTAGTCAAGTGGCATTCGGCAATTTAACCTGTCGATTAAACGATAACCCGAGAGGATTCCCCCATGACCGATTCCACCCCCCTGATCCGTGAAGACGTCGCCGGGTTCCTGGCCCTGGCGAACAGCCTGCCCAAGCCCGAGGCGCTGGTGGCCGAAGAACAGCGCGCCGGCTATCTGGGCCTAAAGGCCATGACCGAGGCCGATCCGCGCCCCATGGCAGTGATCAAGGACCTGACCTGCCCCGGCCCCGCCGGTGACATTCCGGTGCGGTTCTATGACGTGCGGGAAAGCCGCGATCCTTCGCCGGTGGTGCTGTTCTTCCACGGCGGCGGCTTCGTGATCGGCGACCTTGATACGCACAATTCACTGTGCACCGAGCTGTCGGCCGAACTCGACCTGCCGGTGCTGGCGGTCCACTATCGCCTGGCGCCGGAACACCCCTTCCCCGCCGCGCCCGACGATTGCGAGGCCGCCGCACGCTGGCTGGCCGCAAGCCCGGCGGAACTTGGCCGCACGGTCACTGGCCTGATCACCATCGGCGGCAGCGCCGGGGGGAACCTCGCCACGGTCACCGCCCGCGCGCTGTGCGACCAGCCGGCCGCCGCGCCGATGCTGCTGCAAGTGCTGCTCTATCCCGCGACCGACGAATCGCAGGACGGCTCGATGGAAAACTTTGGTGAAGGCCACCTGCTGACCAAGGCGGTGATGGAATGGTTCTATTCGCTCTATCAGCCCAAAAGCGGCGATCCGCGCGCTTTCCCGCTGCACGCCAGCGCCAAGGGCATGTGCCCGACGATCGTCGCCACGGCGGGGCTTGATCCCTTGCAGGACCAGGGCCGGCGGATGGCGGCCAAGCTGGTCGATGCGGGCGTCGATACGCTGTACCTGCACATCGCGGGCATGACGCATGACTTTTCCTCCACCCGCAAGGCGCTGCCCAGCGCAGCGGCGGCCACGGCCAAGGTGATTGCGGCGATGAAGTTGATGTTGCAGCAGGTTTGAGGGTAAGGGGTCGGCCATGACCGACCCTTTCGTCCATCTCCCCTATCGCCCCTGTGTGGGCGTCATGCTGGTCAACCAGTCCGGCCACGTCTTCGTCGGCCAGCGGATCGACACGCGCGGCCAGCCTGACGAAGGCGGGGTCTATTGGCAGATGCCGCAAGGCGGGATCGACGATGGCGAAGAAGTGATGCAGGCCGCCATGCGCGAGCTGTGGGAAGAAACCGGGGTGGAGGAACGCCACATCACCCTGCTCGCCCAGACGCGCGAGGAACTGCTTTACGACCTGCCGGACGAATTGATCGGC
This sequence comes from Novosphingobium sp., assembly GCF_041905565.1. GTDB lineage: Bacteria > Pseudomonadota > Alphaproteobacteria > Sphingomonadales > Sphingomonadaceae > Novosphingobium. Next base: position 63,947 of record NZ_JAYRKX010000001.1, read on the forward strand.
AAGCTGTGGAAGGGCAAGTACCGCGGCCAGCGCCAGCACTGGGTGCTGGCGCGGTTCGGCGGCGCGGATGCTGACATCCATCTGGAACGGCACGATCCGCCCGAATTCTGCGACTGGAAATGGCTTGAGCCGGACCTGCTGCCCGAAGTGATCGTGCCGTTCAAGAAGCGGGTCTACCGCGCCGTGCTGGACGAATTCCGCGCCCTGATCTGACGGTTATTCCGGCGTCACCATCGACTGCGGCTTGACCTGGTCGGCGGTGACAACCTGCGGCGCCGGTCCCTTCTGGATCGCGGCGGCCAGTTCCAGCGAAGCGGCGCAGTCTCCGCCGCACAGCTGCTGCAGGCGGGTCAGGTTGCGCCGCGCCTTTTCCACCGCGCCTTTTTCGACCAGCGCCGCACCTTCGCCGGCGATGGCATACTGGTTGGACGGATCGATCTTCAACGCCTGACGGTAGTAATGCAGCGCCTTGCCCTGCATCCCCTGCTTGCGGGTCGCTTCGGCCAGGTTGAGATAAATCGCGACATGCCCCGGCTGGATCGCCAGCGCGCTTTCATAGGCGTCGATCGCTTCATCGATCTTGCCCACCCCCAGCGCGGCCCGGCCCTGCTGGACCAGCGCAGCAGCGCGCGGATCAAGCGGATTGGGGGTCGCACTGTGCGACATGCTGGAAGTGACGCCCGCCAGCAGCGCAAGCGCGAGGGCGGCCGGGGTAAAACGCATGATCTGCTCCCTGAGCGTAGCCATTTGCCGACTAGCTATCATATGGGTTCAAGCCGCGCGACGAAAAACCCGTCGGTCCCGTCGTGGCGCGGATCGAGCCGCAGCCCGGCCCCGCGCGGACGCCCGGCGCCCAGCTGCGGCAGGACCGCGCACCAGCCGGAATGCCGCGCCAGGAAGGCGGCGATCTGGTCCGCCCCTTCGGCATCGAGCAGCGAACAGGTGACATAGACCAGCCGCCCGCCCGGCTTCACCAGGGCGGCGGCAACGTCCAGCAGGCGCGACTGGACCGCGGTCAGCCGGTCCAGTTCCGCCGGGGTCAGCCGCCAGCGCGCCTCGGGATTGCGGCGCCAGGTGCCGGTGCCCGAACAGGGCGCGTCGATCAGCACCGCGTCCACCTGCCCGGCCAGGTCCGCCAGCGCTTCGGCCTCGCGCTGGGGGTTGAGCAGGCGCTCCTCGATCTGGACGGCCCCGGCGCGCTCTGCCCGGGGGGTGAGCCGGGCCAGCCGCGCGCGGTCGACATCGCAGGCGATCAGCCGGCCGCGATTGTCCATGCCCGCCGCCAGGGCGAGCGTCTTGCCCCCTGCCCCGGCGCACAGGTCGACCACCGTTTCACCGGGGGCAGCGGCCACGGCCTGGCAGGTCAGCTGCGAGCCGCCGTCCTGCACCTCGATCTGGCCCTGTTGGTAGGCAGGCCATTGTTCCACCGCCGTATCGGGCGGCAGGCGCAGGCCCTGCGGGGCGGCCAGCCTCTCTCCCGCAACCGGCAGGTCGATCCCGGCGCGGTCGGCCTTGAGGGCGTTGACCCGGATGTCGAGCGGCGCACGCTCCAGCAGCGCGGTCATCGTGGCAGATTCGATCCCGCTTTGCGCCAGGGCTGCTTCCAGCCAGGCGGGCGCGGTGCCGGGCGCGGCGGACACCTCGTCCGCGCCGATCGGCGCCGGGCCGTGCCCCACCCCGTCGAACAGCGCGGTCACCGCCGGGTCCTGCCGGGCGATCAGCAGCATCGCGGCGCGGCCGCTGGTGGGGACCTCTCCGCAGGCGCGGATCGCGCGGTAGACCAGCTCGCGCACCGCGCGGCGGTCCTTGCTGCCGGCAAAGCGCCGCGTGCGGAACCAGTCGGCCAGGATGCGGTCAGCCGGCGCGCCCTTGGCGCGCGCGGCCGCGACGATCAGGTCCAGCACCTCGATCGCCGCCTGGACACGGGCGCCCGGCGTCATGGCTCAGCGCGTCGGGTAGTTCGGCGCCTCGCGGGTGATGGTCACGTCGTGGACGTGGCTTTCCTTGAGGCCGGCATTGGTGATCTGGACGAACTGCGCCTTGGTGCGCAGGTCTTCGATCGTGGCGCTGCCGGTATAGCCCATCGCCGCCTTGATCCCACCAACCAGCTGGTGGATCACATCCTTTGCCGGGCCCTTGTAAGGCACCTGGCCTTCGATCCCTTCGGGGACCAGCTTCATCTGGTCCTTGATGTCCTGCTGGAAATAGCGGTCCGCGCTGCCGCGCGCCATCGCCCCGACCGAACCCATGCCGCGATAGCTCTTGTAGGCGCGGCCCTGGTACAGGAAGGTTTCGCCCGGCGCTTCGGCGGTGCCGGCCAGCAGCGAGCCGACCATGATCGTGTTCGCGCCCGCCGCCAGCGCCTTGGCCGCATCGCCGCTGGTGCGCAGGCCGCCATCGGCGATGATCGGCACGCCCGCATCGCGCGCGGCGCGGGCCGCGTCCATGATCGCGGTCAGCTGCGGCACGCCAACGCCCGCGACGACGCGGGTGGTGCAGATCGAACCCGGCCCGATCCCGACTTTGACCGCATCGGCCCCGGCATCGATCAGCGCGCGGGTCGCTTCATAGGTGGCGACGTTGCCGGCGATCACCTGGGCGGAATTGGACAGCTTCTTGACCCGTTCGACCGAACGGGCAACGTCCTTGTTGTGGCCATGCGCGGTGTCGATGATCACCACGTCGCATTCCGCCGCCAGCAGCGCCTCGGTCCGTTCGAAGCCCTTTTCGCCCACGGTGGTCGCCGCGGCCACGCGCAAGCGCCCGGCCTGGTCCTTGGTCGCTTCGGGATAGGTGACGGCCTTTTCGATGTCCTTGACCGTGATCAGGCCGACGCAGTGGAACGCATCGTCCACCACCAGCAGCTTTTCGATCCGGCGCTGGTGCAGCAGGCGGCGCGCCTCGTCCTGGCTGACGCCCGCGCGCACCGTGGCAAGGTTTTCGTGCGTCATCAGCTCGCGCACCGGCTGGGCCGGGTTGTCGGCAAAGCGGACGTCGCGGTTGGTCAGGATGCCGACCAGCTTGCCGCCGTCCTCGACCACGGGAATGCCGCTGATCCGGTTGATTTCCATCAGCGAGCGCGCATCGCCCAGCGTGGCATCGGGCGTGATGGTGATCGGATTGACCACCATGCCGCTTTCAAACCGCTTGACCGCGCGCACCGCGGCGACCTGTTCCTCGACCGTCAGGTTGCGGTGGAGCACGCCGATCCCGCCCAGCTGGGCCATGACGATCGCCATGTCGGCTTCGGTCACGGTATCCATCGCCGACGAGATCACCGGGATGTTCAGCGCGATGTCGCGCGTCAGCCGGGTGCGGGTGTCCGCCATCGAAGGCAGGATTTCGGACTCCGCCGGACGCAGCAGAACGTCGTCGAAGGTCAAGCCGAGGGGGATGTCCATGGGTGCCACTATGCCTTTTGCGCGGGTCGATTCGTGGCGGCCCATGTAAACGCACCGGCGCGCTACCGCTAGGGGGCTATTTTGCGGCTGTGGGAACCTTCTTCACATCGGCGAAATGACGGGCCAGCGCGACGAGGAAATTGACGTCGTCCACCGCCCCGCCCAGCTCGATCGTCGGCTTCAGCACATCGGCCGGGCGGTGATAGTCGGTTTCCATGAAGCGTTCCATGCGCGGCACGTCCGACCAGGCGGTCGAGACCAGCACGGTGGGCACATCGTGCTGGAGCAGCGCCCAGCCATCCTGGCGGCGGACATAGGCATTGGCCGCCAGGCCATCGACCAGCTTCTTCTTCTGCGCCTTGGCCACGGCGGCGATCCCGGCGTCCAGCGGGGTCATCCCCTTGCCGACAATGGCAAAGGGCGATCCGGCGGGGGCAATGGCGACAGTGTCGATATTGAACGCGGCGACGATCTGCTTGAGCGGCAGCGGCGGGTTTTCGGCAAAGGCGTGGGCGCCCAGCAGCCCCAGTTCCTCGCCCGTGGTCGCCACGAAATAAACGTCCCGGTCCAGCGCCGGCAGGGCCGACAGCTTGCGCGCCACTTCGGTCAGCACGGCAACGCCGCTGGCATTGTCGATCGCGCCGTTGCAGATCAGGTGTTCCACCGGCGGTTCGGCGCAGATGCCGAAGTGGTCCCAGTGCGACAGCAGCAGCACCGCGCCCGCATCGCTGCGACGGCCCGCCAGCTTGCCGATCACGTTGTGGGTGTTGATCCGCGTTTCCCGGGTGGTCGCCTCAAGCGATACGGCCAGATCGAGCGGGCGCGGGGCGAAATCCGCCGCATTGCTGGCGGCCTGGAGCGTATCGACCGACTGACCGGTGCCCGCCAGCACGCCGTTCAGCCCCTCGCGCGTGATGAAGGCTTCCAGATCGCCGCCCAGCTCGTCACTGGCCAGGGCATAACCCGAACGGCCGCGCCGGGCGATGACATTGTCCAGCGTGCGTTCGCCGTCCAGCACGGTCAGCACGGCCGAAGCGCCTGCGCGCAGCAGGGCGTTCTGCCGTTCGCTGCCGTCCTGCCCGCCGTCGAGCAGCAAGGCCACCCGCCCGGCCAGTTCGGCCCGGGTCGGCATGGCCCGCGCCGCGCCGACGAACAGCACCGGCGCATTTTCGATCAGGCTGCGCTTGCCCGAAGTGAAGGCCTGGACCGCGCCCGGCGCAACATAGACCCGCCGCCCCTTGCGGGTGAAGGCGGCGCGGCTGCCATCGGGTTCGCGCGCGATCAGGGTAACCGGCGCAAACCAGCTGTGACGCGGGTTGTTGGTGCCGGATTCCAGCCCGATTTCAAACCATTCCTTGCCGATGTAGCGCAGCGTCTTCGCCTCGCCCTCGGTCCCCGGTTCGCGCCCTTCATAGGCGTCGCTGGCCAATTCCTGGATATGTTCGAGGAGCTGCGCTTTAAGCGCCTGGTCGGCCTTGCTGGGCTTTTTCGCGGCCTGGGCGGGACCAACGGCCAGCGCTGCCGCTGCGAGCAGCAACAGGCATCGGTTCATCGATCTCCCCGCACGGCTCATCCCGGCATGACTACAGCAAGCCGGGCCCGCGACAAGCGGCTTTGCGACCAGCGGTGCGAGTTAAGGCGCGGGGGTGGCAGGAAAGTTACACTCACCTGCCCGGCCGCTCCGGCATGCCTATTCGGCGGTCCAGCCGCCATCCATGCTGATGTTGGTGCCGGTGATGTTCGCCGCCGCATCGCGGCACAGAAATACCGCCATTTCAGCAACATCGCTGGGCTGGACGAACTTCTTGGTCGGCTGGCGGGTCAGCAGCACGTCCTGGATCACCTGTTCACGGGTCATCCCGCGCGCCGCCATCGTATCGGGGATCTGGTTTTCCACCAGCGGCGTCCAGACATAGCCCGGGCTGATGCAGTTGGCGGTGATATTGAACGTCGCCAGTTCCAACGCCAGCGTCTTGGTCAGCCCGGACAGGCCATGCTTGGCCGAGACATAGGCCGCCTTGTAGGGCGAGGCGGTGAGCGAATGCGCGCTGGCGGTGTTGATGATCCGTCCCCAGCCCGCCGCCTTCATGTGCGGGATCGCCAGGCGGCAGGCATCGAAGGCCGCCGTCAGGTTGAGCGCGATGATCATGTCCCACTTGTCGACCGGGAATTCCTCGACCGGGGCAACGTGCTGCATGCCCGCATTGTTGACCAGCACGTCGATCGGCCCGGCCCCGGCCATCAGCGCTTCCACCCCGTCGCGGCGCGACAGGTCGGCAGGCACGTGCACGGCCTGCAATTCGTCGCACAGCCGCGCGATGGTGTCACCGTCGCCAAACCCGGACAGCACGATCTCGGCCCCTTCGGCCCGCAGCGCCTGGGCAATTGCCAGGCCGATACCCGAAGTGGAACCCGTGACCAGCGCCCGCTTGCCCGAAAGAAACATTCCCGACTCCAACAGTTTGAGGATTTGGCTATAGTCAGGCCATTGCCGCTGGCTGACCACTTGTCCAGCGGACACGGAGGGTTGCCGCATGCGTCTGGACGATTTTGATCCCAATGCCATCGATGTCGAAGATCAGCGCGGCGGGGGCAGCCGCGGCGGTTTCCAACTGGGGCGCGGGCGGCAGGTCGGCTGCGGCACCCTGGTGATTGCGCTGATCGCGGCGGTGGTGTTCGGGGTCGATCCCAGCCAGATGCTCGGCGGCCTGAGCCAGACCGGCGATGCCCCGCAATTGCCGGGCGAGCCGGGCACGGGCCGCTCTGCCGCCTCAGGTGCTTCGGGCGCGGTGGAAAGCTGCTCGGTCGATGCCGCCAGCCGCGAAAGCTGCAATGCGCTGTCCTCGCTCAACAAGACCTGGCAGCCCTTGTTCCAGCAGGCCAGGATCGAATTCCAGCGGCCCAAGCTGGTGTTCTATTCGCAGGCCGGCAGTTCCGGCTGCGGTTCGGCGCAAAGCGCGATGGGGCCGTTCTATTGCCCCAGCGACCGGGGGATCTACCTCGACACCGATTTCTTCCAGCAGATGGACCAGCAGCTTGGCGCCACCGGCCAGTTCGCCCGCGATTACGTGATCGCGCACGAATACGGCCACCATATCCAGAACCTGCTGGGCATGTCCGACCAGGTCCATTCGCTGCAACAGCAGAACCCGCGCGCCGCCAACCAGCTGTCGGTGCGGCTGGAATTGCAGGCAGATTGCTATGCCGGGGTCTGGGCCGCCCGCAACCGCGACCGGCTGGAACCCGGCGACATGGAAAGCGGGCTGAACGCCGCCCATGCGATCGGCGATGACACGCTGATGAAGGCTGCGGGCCGCCGCCCGGTCGAAGCCTCGTTCACCCACGGCAGCAGCGAGCAGCGCATGTCCTGGCTGCGCAAGGGGCTCGAGACCGGCAACGAGGACGCCTGCGACACCTTTGCCGACATCCGGCGGCGGTCCTGAACGCTGGCGGCCGGCCGGTCGCTGGTGTAACCCCATGGCCATGCGCCTGACCGACTGCCACAACATCGACGACTTCCGCCTCCTCGCCAAGCAGCGCCTGCCCTGGCCGGTGTTCGACTATATCGACGGCGCAGCCGACGACGAGGCGACCAAGGCCCGTAACACCGCCGCCTATGCCAGCGCCGACCTGGTGCCGGACGTGCTGGCCGGGGTGGCGGAAATCGACACCAGCTGCACGATCATGGGCCGGCCAAGCGCGCTGCCGCTGATGCTGTCGCCCACCGCGCTGCAACGCGTGTTCCACTGGCAGGGCGAACGCGCAGTGGCCCGCGCGGCGGAAAAGTTCGGGCTGTGGTGCGGCATTTCCAGCCTGGCGACCGTCAGCATCGAGGAGATCGGCGCGATGATCTCCACCCCCAAGCTGTTCCAGTTCTACTATCACAAGGACCGGGGCCTGAACCGCAGCATGATCGAGCGCTGCCAGGCGGCGAAATTCGATGCCATCGCGCTGACGGTGGACACTATCGTCGCGGGCAAACGCGAACGCTGCGCCCGCAGCGGCTTTACCTCGCCGCCGAAGTTCACGCCGAGCTCGTTCCTGTCTTATGCGATGAAGCCCCGGTGGGGCCTCGATTACCTGCTGCGCGAAAAGTTCGCCCTGCCCAACCTCGATACCCACGTGCAGGAAGGGACCGGCGAGGCTGTGTCGATCGCGGGCTATTTCAACACCATGCTCGACCAGACACTCGACTGGAAGATGGCCGACCAGCTGCGCGAGGACTGGGGCGGCAAGTTCTGCCTGAAAGGCGTGATGAGCGTGGCCGATGCCCGCCGCGCGGTGGAAATCGGCGCGGATGCGATCATGATTTCCAACCACGGCGGCCGCCAGCTCGACGGCAGCCGCGCCCCGTTCGACCAGCTGCGCGAAATCGTCGATGCGGTGGGCGGACAGATCGAAATCATCTGCGATGGCGGGGTGCGGCGCGGCACCCACGCGCTGAAAAGCCTGTGCGCCGGGGCCACGGCGGCGTCGGGCGGGCGGCTTTACCTCTATGCCCTCGCCGCGGCCGGGCAGGACGGGGTGGAACGCGCCATCGCCATCCTGAAGGACGAGATCGAGCGCGGCATGAAGCTGATGGGTGTCCACAACGTGGCCGAACTGACGAGCGACCGGCTGCGCTGGCGCTGAACGCGGCGCGGGCGCAAGGACGGCGGCGGACAGTATCGCTCAACACCTGCCCGCCGCCGCTTCCAGTTCAGGGGATCAAGGGGCTAGCTTTGGCCCTGGCTGGAAAGCCGTTCGATCTCGCGGTCAAGCTGCTGGACCACGCGCTTGCGGATGTCGGCGGGCACGCTGTCATCATTGGCAACCTCATCGCGCGCGCTCCGGATGGCGGCCAGGGCTTCGGCCCGGCCAGCCTTCGCTTCGGCCATCCCGCGCCGCGCTTCGGCCAGCCCGCGCCGCACCTCGGCCTGGACCTGGGCCGAGATCTGGGCCGCGTCAGGCAAGTCGATCATCTTGCTGCCGCCAGCGCCGTCGTAAATCGCGATCCGGCGCAGCTTGCCGGGACCTTCGGGTGCGGCGGGCGGCTCGGGCGCTTCGGGCGGCTGCGGGGGCGCGGGCGGTTCGGGGAGCGTGCGCAGGGCCAGGTCGATCTTCTGCTCGATCTCGGCATCGGTCAGGGCCTTGTCGGTCTTGAACACCACGGTCTTGCCGCCGCGCTCGATCACGCGGGTCTTGAGCCTGGCTTCGTCGGTCCATGCCCCGCCCTGCTTTTCGACAATGACGATGCGGTGCTGCTTGCCCGCTGCCGGGGCGAGCGGCGCGGCGGGCGGCGTCCGGGCCGCAGGGGGCTGCGGCAGGTCATCGGCGGCAGCGTAGGACAGCGAGGCGGTCAGCGGCAGAGCCAGCACGGCGCTGGCAATCAGGGCGCGGCCCGCCTGGCGGCGGCGCGGACTGTGGTCTGACATGGTCAGGCTCCTCAAACGGTGGATCACGCTGGCTTCCCCCAGGACCGGACAGGCCATCGGGGCGGCAAGCGCAAGGCGGGGTGATTGAGCGAATGCGGCGATCAGCTGGCCATAGGCGGCGCGCAGCTGAGGGGTGGCACCGGCCATGACCCGGGCGTCGCAGGCCGCCTCCTGATCGCGGCGCAGCGCGCGCCAACCCAGCCAGGCCAGCGGATTGAACCAGTGCAGCGCCAGCAAGGGCTGCATGGCGAGATTGACGGCAAGGTCGCGCGCAGCGTGGTGTTCCAGCTCGTGCGCGATGGCCAGATCCCGGCCCACCCGGTCCGGCCGGTCCATGAAACCCAGCGGCAGCGCAACCACCTTGTCGCGCACACCGAAGGCCACCGGGGCCTGCGTCGCCGGGCTTTCGACCAGGCGGACATCGCCCACCTGCCCGACCGGCACGGCCCCGCCCAGCAGCAGGCGGCGCATCGCGGCATAACCCCACAGCCGCCACAGCGCGAAAGCCATCGCCCCGGCCAGCCACACGGCCAGCAGCAACGCGTTCCAGTCTGGCCCTGCAGGCGCGGCCTCGGCCAGGACGGTCACCGGCAGATCGGTGAGCACAGGCGCGGCGGCCAGCTGCGACTCGCCCTGCGCTGGCAGCACCAGCGGCGGCAGGATCAGGCGCAGCAAGGGCAGCGCCCACAGCGCATAGGCCAGCCCTGCACCGAACAGCCGCGCCACCGGGCGGCGCAGCACCAGCACCAGGGCGATCAGCGCGCCAGTGGCCAGCAGGGTATCGACCAGCCAGCTCACTTGCGCAGTTCCTTGAGCAGGCGCTCGATTTCCGACAGGTCACGGTCGCTCAGCGCTTCGCGTTCCGCCAGATGGGCGAACAGCCCGGCGGCGCTGCCGCCGAACAGCCGGTCGACCAGCCGCCGCGATTCGCCGGTGGCATAGTCGGCCCGCGCGATCAGCGGGCGATAGAGGAAGCGCTTGCCCTGCGGCTCGGTCGCCACGGCCTGCTTGGTCACCAGGCGCGACAGCAGCGTCTTGACGGTAGGCAGGCTCCACCCCCGCGCCGGGGCGACCATGTCGGCCACCTCGTTTGCGGTCAGCGGGCTGCGCTGCCACAGCGCCTCCATCACCGCCTGCTCGGCATCGGTAATCCGTTCCCCACCCTGCGGCTCTGCGGCCATGACTGCACCTCTAATGCCTACACCTGTAATCGACTACGGATGTAAACATGAAGCGCCGATGAACGCAAGCAGGCCATCGACCAGCGTCACTGGGAGCAGGATGAACGGCACTCAGGCCAGCGGACTAACCGCCGTGATGATGCCGCCGATGGCAGTTCGGACAGACGGCAATGGCATTGTCCGGGGTATCCGCGCCCCCATGCGCCAGTTGCACGACATGGTGCACTTCCAGATAGGGCGAACCATCGCTGGCCCGGCGAAACGGCGCCGGATTGCGGCAGGATTCGCAGTTTCCCGCCGCGCGCAGCAGCACTTCGGCCACTACTGCGGCGCTGCGTTGATAGACCTTGACCTGCGCCACGCTGACCTTCGGTTTGGTGCCGGGCTGCGGCAGAAGCGCCCGACGCTTGGCGGCTGGCGCAACGATCAAGGCGGCGACCTCCTGTTCGAAGGCGGCTGACAGGTCATCCAGCCCGAGTGGCGGCGCATCCGGCAACGCGGCCAGCCACTTGTCCCGCACCGCCCTGAGCTTGTGCAGGGTTACCGGGCGAATGCTCTCGTAATAGGCGAGGTGCTGGTCGAGGGCAGACACCGCCTTGGCCAGCGCGGTCGGCCCGGCGGCCTCAAGAATCCCAGCCAGATAGATGTCCGCTGCCGGGGCGCTGATCGAACGGGTGAAGCGCTGCCCGTCGAGCATGGCCTTCAGCACTTGCAGCAGGTCGCCGGCCGAAACCGGGTTGATAGCGTGCTGTCCGGCCAGCAGTTCGATCGCTTCCTGCCGGGTCAGCTTGTCCGCCAGCCAGTCCATTCCGGTCGAGAAGGCGGCAGACACTTGTTCGTCGGTGATGATCGCCACGGTTCACTCCAACCGATCGCAACAGGATGGGTCAGGCCCCGGGTTTCGGCTCGGCCTGATATTCCGGCGGCACGGCGCTTTGCTCCAACGATTCCTCGCTGAACAGGTCGTCGTCCACCGTATCCTGCAGTGCGACAATCGCGCCGGTCAGGCGCGGGCCGGCGCCGAGCGGGTCAACGCCGAAGGTCAGCAGCACGCCGTCGGGGCTGACCGTGTAGGTGCGCACCGTTTCGGCGCCCACCAGCCGCAGCGCCGTGGCCATGCCCGGCGCGGCGAAGCGGTGCGGGACCTGTCCGGTCACTTCGGCGGACAGGACCGCGCCGTTCGCATCGATCCCGCAGGCGGAGCGCGCCACTTCGGGGCCGCGGCGCAGTTCGCCGGTCATCAGGTTGAAATGGGTTCCGGTGCCATCGGCGCAATTGGCCACGATCCGGTCGCGCGGGGTTTCCACGCGGTGCAACCGGCCCTTGTGGAATTCGGCCGACCATTCCGCGATGGTCTCGCCATCCGGGAAAGTGATGACGTTCCAGAAATAGGCGCTGTAGGTCGCGCTGGTCGTGCGGGTCCGGGCGATCACCTCGTCCGCGGTTGCCGCCGGGGCCGCACCACCGGTCGCCATCGCGGCGAACAGCAGTGCGGCCCCGATTGCCAAGTCAGTACACCCGCTTCTTGGGCTTGATGTACTCGACGTCGTCGGTCAGCGTGAATTCGTGGACCGGACGATAGTCGATCCGCACGTCGCCGCCCTGGCCGCCCCAGCCGTTGAACCAGGCAGCAGTGTGCTTCATCCATTCGGCGTCGTTGCGATCGGGGAAATCCTCGTGCGCGTGGGCGCCGCGGCTTTCCTTGCGGTTGTGCGCGCCGTGCAGGGTAACGCTGGCCTGGCTGATCAGGTTGTCCAGTTCCAGCGTCTCGATCAGGTCGCTGTTCCAGATCAGCGAACGGTCGGACACGTGGATGTCCTGCATCTGCTTGTAGGTTTCAGCCAGCTTGACCTTGCCTTCGGCCATCAGCTCGTCCGTGCGGAACACGGCAGCGTGCTGGCTCATCGTGCGCTGCATCGCGGTGCGCACTTCGGCAGTGGGCGAACCGCCCTTGGCATGGCGGAAGTGATCGAGGCGGGTCAGCGCCAGGTCGGCGCTGTCCTTGGGCAACTCGTTGTGCGCGGTGCCCGGCTTGACCAGTTCCTTGAGCCGCAGCCCCGCCGCGCGGCCGAACACCACGAGGTCGGTCAGCGAGTTCGAACCGAGGCGGTTGGCGCCGTGGACCGAAACGCAGGCCGCTTCGCCGACCGCGAACAGGCCGGGGACGACCGTTTCGGGGTTGCCGTCGGCACCGATGGTCATCACTTCGCCGTGATAGTTGGTCGGGATGCCGCCCATGTTGTAGTGGACCGTCGGCACCACCGGCAGCGGCTGGCGGGTCAGGTCGACACCGGCAAAGATCTTGCCGCTTTCGGTGATCCCCGGCAGGCGCTGCCCCAGCACCTTGGGATCGATGTGATCGAGGTGCAGGAAGATGTGGTCCTTGTGCGCGCCGACGCCGCGCCCTTCGCGGATTTCCATCGCCATCGAGCGCGACACGACGTCACGGCTGGCAAGGTCCTTGGCCGAAGGAGCATAGCGCTCCATGAAGCGCTCACCTTCGGAGTTGGTGAGGTAGCCGCCCTCGCCGCGCGCGCCTTCGGTGATCAGCACGCCCGCGCCGTAGATCCCGGTGGGGTGGAACTGCACGAATTCCATGTCCTGCAGCGGCAGGCCGGCGCGCAGCACCATCCCGCCACCGTCGCCGGTGCAGGTGTGGGCCGAAGTGCAGGTGTAATAGCTGCGACCATAGCCGCCGGTGGCAAGCACCACGGCATGGCTCTTGAAGCGGTGGATCGAACCATCGTCCATGCACATGGCGATCACGCCGCGGCACTGGCCATCTTCCATGATCAGGTCGATCGCGAAGTATTCGATGAAGAAGTCCGCGTCGTACTTCAGGCTCTGCTGGTAGAGCGTGTGGAGCAGCGCGTGGCCGGTGCGGTCCGCCGCGGCGCAGGTGCGCTGCACCGGCGGGCCTTCGCCCATGTTCTGCATGTGGCCGCCGAACGGACGCTGATAGATCGTGCCATCGTCGTTGCGGCTGAACGGCATCCCGGCGTGTTCCAGCTCAAGGATCGCCTGGGGCGCTTCGCGAACGAGGTATTCGATCGCGTCCTGATCGCCCAGCCAGTCCGACCCCTTGACGGTGTCGTACATGTGCCAGGTCCAGTGATCGGGCGTGTTGTTCTTGAGGCTGGCGGCGATGCCGCCCTGCGCGGCCACGGTGTGGCTGCGGGTCGGGAACACCTTGGTGATGCAGGCGGTCTTGAGGCCAGCCTCGGCGCTGCCCATCGTGGCGCGCAGGCCCGAGCCGCCGGCCCCGACAACCACGGTGTCATAGGTGTGGTCGATGATCTTGTAAGCGGGCGCGTTCATCTCAATGGGCTCCCAGCGCGATGCGGACGACGCTCAGCAGGCCGAACACGGCCCCGGCGACAGTGACGAGGTTGAGCGCGATCATCGCGCCGACCTTGTTGGCTTCCTCGTGCAGATAGTCTTCGACCACCACCTGCAGGCCCAGACGGGCGTGCCAGAAGGTCGAGATCACGAACAGCACCAGGCAGGTCGCGGGGACCGGCTGGGCCGCCCATTCGCGCACCGTGGCGAAATCGTAGGCGTGCAGGCCCAGCAGCGAGAAGACCAGCCACAGCGACAGCACCAGGTTGCCCACGGCGGTATAGCGCTGCACCAGCCAGTGATGCGTACCCGAATGCGCCGAACCCAGCGCGCGGACGCGGCCGATGGAAGTTCCGTTACCCATCTTGTCGTCTCCCTCAGCGCAGCAGGATCGTGGCCCAGACGGCCACGGTCAGCGCGATCGCGACCAGCGGCGCGGCCACCGACCAGAACGCGTTGCTGTTCAGTTCGAAACCCGCGCCGATATCCAGCACGAAGTGGCGCAGGCCGCTCATCATGTGGTTGAAGAAGGCCCAGGTCAGGCCGATCAGCACGACCTGCCCGTACCATTCGCCCATGTGGCGGGTGAAGGTGAGATAGCTGGCCTCGCCCCCGGCGAGCGCCCCAAGCCACCACAGCAGCACACCCAGCCCGACCAGCGCCAGGCCATTGCCCGTAACGCGGTGCAGGATCGAGACCAGCATCGCCGGACCCCAGCGCCAGATCTGCAGATGCGGCGAAAGCGGACGGTTTTTCGCTCCGGCCATGCGGCACTTCCCTTTCGTTTGGTTGCGGGTGCGAATGCCCCTTGCCAAGTCCCCTTACTGAAAACGCGGGGCCTTGCAAGCGGCCACAAGGGACAATTTGACCGCAAATGCACTTGGCCCGCTTGCCCGCGCGCGCGCCCTGCGCCAAAGGCAGGGCCATGACCCAGCCCGTTGCCCTTGTCACCGGATCCTCGCGCGGGATCGGCGCCGCCATCGCTTCGCAGCTGCGCGCACGCGGCGTCAGGGTGATCGGCCATGCCAGCCGCGCGGTGGACGAACAGACCATCGGTGCCGACCTGACCGACCCCACCGCCCCGGCGCGGATCTGGGAAGAAGCGCTGCACCGCGCCGGCGGACGGATCGACCTGCTGGTCAACAATGCCGGGCTGTTCTCGCCCAATCCCATTGGCTTGTCGGACATCGAATGGCTCGACAACTGGGAAGACACGCTGCGCATCAACCTGACCGCCGCGGCCGAACTGTCGCGCTTTGCAGTCAGGCACTGGCTGGAACGCGAAGCCACGGGCCGGATCGTCCACGTCGCCAGCCGCGCCGGCTACCGCGGCGATTCGCCCGATCACTGGCACTATGCCGCCGCCAAGGGCGGGATGATCGCCATGCACAAGACCATTGCCCGCCAGTATGCGGCCAAGGGCGTGATGAGCTATGCGATCTGCCCCGGCTTCACCGATACGGCGATGGCCGGCGATTACCTCGCCAGCCGGGGCGGGCCGGGGCTGCTGGCCGACATTCCGCTGGGCCGCGTCGCCACGCCCGATGAAATCGCGGCCATCGCCACGTTCTGCGCGCTCGACGCGCCCGAAAGCATGACCGGCACGGTGATCGACGCCAACGGGGCCAGCTATGTCCGCTGAGGAAAGCTGGAAAGTCACCGTCCACGCCCCGCGCGCGGTGATCGAAGCGGCACTGCTCGCGCACGAGGACGCGTGGGACTGGGACCCGGAGATCGTCCTTTCGGGCAGCGAAGTGGCCGAGGACCGCCCGGATGACTGGCGGCTCGAAGCCTGGCTGCCGCGCAAGCCCGCCAAGGCCGATCAGGCCGCGATCCGCGCATTGTTCGCAGGCGATGCCCCGCGGCTCGAGATCGAGCGCCTGCCCGATGTCGACTGGGTGACGCAAAGCCAGCAGGGGCTGGACCCGATCCGCGCCGGGCGGTTCCACGTCCACGATCCGCATCATGCCCCGCTGGGCCTGCCCGGCGTGCGCGACTTCTGCATTCCCGCCAGCCAGGCTTTCGGCACCGGCCAGCACGCCACCACCGCCGGGTGCCTCGCCATGCTGACCCACATGAAGGCGCAGGGCCTGGTGGTGCGCAACCTGGCCGATATCGGCACCGGCACCGGCCTGCTCGCCTTTGCCGCGCTGCACCTGTGGCCGCGGGCGCTGGCGACGGCGAGCGACATCGACCATGTCTGCCTCGACGTGGTCCACGCCAATGCCGAGCTCAACCGGGTGCCGCTGGGCGCGGGCGCGGGTGAAGTGACCATGCTGGTGGCTGACGGGATGGACCATCCGCTGCTTCAGGCGCGCGGGCCCTATGACCTGGTCATCGCCAACATCCTCGCCGGGCCGCTGATCGGGCTGGCCCCGGATTTCGGGCAGAGCCTGGTGCCGGGCGGGCACTTGCTGCTGGCCGGACTGCTTGAAACGCAGGAAGCCCAGGTCCGCCGCGCCTGCCGCCGCGCCGGGCTGCGGCTGGCCGCGCGGCTGGTCAATGGCGACTGGTCGATCCTGTGGCTCCGCAAGCGCCACCGCGCGGGCGAGCGATGAACCCCCGCGATTTCCTGCTGCTGGTCGGAATCTGCCTGATCTGGGCGGTCAACAATATCGTCAGCAAGCTGGTCGTCAGCATGTGGCACGTGCCGCCGCTGTTCTATGCCGCGGTGCGCTTTGCCATCGTCGCCGCGGTGACCCTGCCGTGGCTGCGGCCGATGCCGCGCCCGACCTGGCGGATCGTGGCCATCGGCCTGTTGATGGGCGGCGGCAGCTTTGCCCTGATGTTCGTCGCGCTGAAAAGCGTCAGCCCTTCGGCCGCCGCCGTGGTGATCCAGGCCGGGCTGCCGATCACCACCCTGCTATCAATCGTGATCCTGGGCGAACGGATCCACTGGCGCCGCGCGCTGGGCATCACCCTGACCCTGCTGGGCGTGCTGGTGGTGGTGTGGAAGCCGGGCTTCGCCATTTCCGCCGGGCTGCTGCTGGTGCTGGCTTCGGCCGCGGCAGGATCGCTGGGCGCGGTGCTGATGAAGCAGATGGAAGACATCGCCCCGCTGCGCTTCCAGGCCTGGGTGGGCATGACCAGCATGCTGGTGCTGGCCCCGGCCACCGTCCTGTTCGAAACGCACGACTGGGCGCAGATCGGCGCGGTCGGCTGGCAGTTCGGCGCGGCGGTGGTGTTTTCGGCGCTGGTCGTCTCGGTCGGCGCGCACACGCTCTACTACCTGCTGATCGCCAAGTACGAGGCGAACCTGATCGCCCCGCTGACCTTGATCACCCCGCTCAGCACGATTGGTCTGGGCGTGGCAATCACGGGCGACAAGCTGGACGCGCAGATGATCGTGGGGGCAATCGTGGCCTTGAGCGGCGTGCTGATCGTCGCCGTGCGCCGCACCAAAGCCCCGATCGCCGAGGCGCAGGAACACAGTTAGGCCCCGCTTAACCCGGCGCGGATAGATTGCGCGCCATGGGTTTCCACTCGATCCCGGCACACCGGCGCGGCAACCGCCATTTCAACCGGCTGCGGCTGGGTGCTCCCGCATCGCTGGCGCTCACCCACCAGCAGCGCACCTGCCTGATCGATGACATCTCGCGCACCGGGGCGCGGCTGCGGGTCCAGCAGCCCGTGGCCGAGCGGCAGAGCGCGATCCTGCTGTTCCACGAATTGCAGCTGTTCAGCCAGGTGGTCTGGTCGCGCGGGCTGGAATGCGGGCTGCATTTCGACCAGCCGCTCGATCCCGAGGACATGCAGGGCATGTTGTGGATCAAGGAAAACCGCGAGGTCTACGACCGCATCTGCAACCATGCCCACGCCCTCGACTGGAGCGAGGGCCTAGGCGAACGCTGATTCCAGCAGGTCCAGCGCGGCGCGGGTAAACAGCTGCATGTTGCCGATCCGGTCATCGCTGGCGGTTTCGGTCACGCGGGTCAGTTCCACCCCCGGCCCGACCACCGCGCAGCAGCTGATCCCCGAGGCGACCCCCATCGGGTGCTTGCTCCCCCCGGCCGATCCGGTTTCCGCAATCCCCCAGTCCGCGCCAAAGTTGTCGCGGATCGCGCGGGCCTGCATCAGCGCATATTCGGGCGTGGCCGAACGCATCCCCGCAAAGGCTTCGTCCGGCAGCCCGAACAGCACCTCGCGCCCCCGCAGCGAATAGACGATCCCGCCGCCGACATAGAATTTCAGCGCTCCCGGCACGGTCAGCAAGGCCGCACCGATCAGCCCGCCGGTCGCCCCATCGGCCACCGCGATCTTCTCCCGCCGCGCCTTCAGCGCCTCGGCAATGCGCGCCGCCTGTGGGTGCAATTCGTTCAGCATGTGCCCTACCCCGCTGCCTTGACGATTTCGGCCCAGGCCGCCTCGTCGATAACCCGAATGCCCAGTTCCGCCGCCTTCTTGAGCTTGCTGCCCGCGCCCGGCCCTGCCACCACCAGGTCGGTCTTGGCGCTGACCGTCCCGGCGGCGCGCGCGCCCAGCCGTTCGGCCTGGGCCTTGGCCTCGTCGCGGCTCATCGTTTCGAGCGCGCCGGTGAACACCACGGTCTTGCCGGCGACTTCGCTGTCCTTCGTCTCGACCACATAGGGCGGCGGCGTGACCTCGCCCAGCAGGTCGTCCCACACGGCGTTGTTGTGGGCCTCGTGGAAGAAATCGCCCAGCGCCTCGACCACGGCGGGGCCGATTCCATCGATCGCGGTCAGTTCGGCCAGCGCCTCGGCGTCCCCGGCCTGGGCGCGCTGGGCCACATCGCGCAGCGCTTCCAGCGTGACGAAGCGCTTCAGCAGGTCGCGCGCGGTAACCGCGCCGACATGGCGGATCCCCAGGCCAAACAGCAGCCGCGCGGCATCGGGCGCGCGCTTGGCCTCGATTGCCGTCAACAGGTTGTCCACAGACTTGTCCTTCCAGCCCTCACGCCCGACAATCGCGTCGCGGCGGGCCTTGAGCCGGAAGATGTCGGCCGGGCTTTCCAGCCAGCCAAGCGCAAAGAACTCGTCGATGGTCTTTTCGCCCAGCCCCTCGATGTCGAGCGCGGCGCGGCTGACGAAGTGCTTGAGCCGTTCGGTCCGCTGCGCCGGGCAGATCAGCCCGCCGGTGCAGCGCACGTCAACCTCGCCCTCCTCGGCCACGGCTTCGCTGGCGCATTCGGGGCAATGGTCGGGAAAGGCATAGTCCTCGCGCGGCGTCTCGCGGGTCAGGTTCTCGACCACCTGGGGGATCACGTCGCCCGCACGCTGGATCACCACGCGGTCGCCGATCCGCAGACCCAGCCGGGCAATCTCGTCGCGGTTGTGCAAGGTGACGTTGGAGACCATCACCCCGCCGACCGAAACCGGCGTCAGCCGTCCGACCGGGGTCAGCTTCCCGGTGCGGCCGACCTGGATGTCGATGGCTTCCAGCGTGGTTTCGGCGCGTTCCGCCGGGAATTTGTGCGCCATGCCCCAGCGCGGCGCCTTGGCGACAAAGCCGAGACGCTCCTGCCAGTCGAGCCGGTCGACCTTGTAGACCACGCCGTCGATGTCATAGGGCAGGTCGGCCCGGCGATGCTCGATGCTGCGATAATGCTGCAACATGTCGTCCAGCGAAGTGCAGCGCACCAACAGGGGCGAGACCGGCAAGCCCCAGTCGGCAATCCGCTGCATCATCTCGAACTGCGTTGCCGCCGGAACCGCGCTGGCCGCGCCCCAGCCGTGCGCCAAAAAGCGTAAGGGGCGGCTGGCGGTGACACCCGGGTCCTTCTGCCGCAGCGATCCCGCCGCCGCGTTGCGGGGGTTGGCGAACAGCTTGTCGCCGCGTTCATGCTGCGCAGCATTGAGTGCGGTAAAGTCCTGTTTTGCCATGTAGACTTCGCCGCGGATCTCGAACACGTCGGGCACTTGCCCGCGCAGCACTTGCGGGATGTCGGCAATGGTCGCGACATTGGCGGTCACGTCCTCTCCCACCTGCCCGTCGCCGCGCGTTGCGGCGCGGACCAGACGGCCTTGCTCATAGCGCAGCGAACAGGACAGTCCGTCGATCTTGTCCTCGGCGGTCATCGCCACTTCAGCATCGTCCGGCAGCGCCAGGAAGCGACGCACCCGCGCCACGAAATCGCCCGCGTCCTCGTCGCTGAAGGCGTTGTCGAGGCTCATCATCCGCACTTCGTGGGTGACCTTGGCCAGCGGCGATGCGGCCACCTCGTGCCCGACCTTGCGGCTGGGGCTGTCGGCGCGGACCAGGTGCGGGAACGCCGCTTCCAGCTCCGCATTGCGGCGCACCAGCGCGTCGTATTCGGCGTCCGAAATCTCGGGCGAATCCTCGGTGTGATAGAGCCGGTTGTGCCGCGCAATCACCTTGGCCAGCCGCATCAGTTCATTGGCGGCATCGGCTTCGGACAGACCAGTCGGCATCAATGCGTCCCCGCCACCGGACGAACTCTGGCGCTGGTGCCGAACCCGGCGATCAGCGGGCGGCCCCGGGCAATCGCGGCCTTGACGGTTGGCAGCGCAAGGCTGGCATGGTGGCTCGCCTCGTCCTGCCAGATCTCGACGATCCACAGCGCGTCGGGATCGTCGCGGTCTTCGTTGAGCATGTAGGCAAGGTTGCCCGGCATCTGCGCGGTGCCTTCCTTCAGAATATCGATCAGCGCCCCGCGCTGGCCCGGCTGGGCTTTCATCTGCCCGATCAGGCCGAACAGCTCAGCCCCGTTATCCAGTTCTTCCATGTGTTTACCGCATCCCTGCAACAGCAGCAGCGCCATGGCCCCGCCGATCACTTCGCGCCGTGCGTAGATCATGCCCGCTCCAGCAGTCGATCCGCCTGCGCGCGCGCTTCGGCGGTGACTTCCGCGCCGGACAGCATCCGGGCGATTTCCTCCTGCCGCCCGGCGGCGTCAAGCAGATGGACCGAAGTGCGCGTTACCGTCCCTTCGCTCGACTTGGCGATGACATAGTGCTGCCCGCCGCGCGCCGCGACCTGCGGGCTGTGGGTGACGGCGAGCAATTGCCCACCCGCCGCCAGCCGCGCCAGCCGTTCGCCGATTGCGCTGGCCACCGCCCCGCCCACGCCGCGGTCGATCTCGTCGAAGATCACGGTGGCCGCGCCGCCTTCTTCGGCCAGCGCGACCTTGAGTGCGAGGATGAAGCGCGACAGCTCGCCGCCGCTGGCGATCTTGCCCAGCGGGGCAAAGGGCGCGCCGGGGTTGGTGCTGATCAGGAATTCGATGCCGTCGATCCCGCCCGCGCCCCAGCGTTCTTCGGGCAGGCGCAGAATGCTGGTGCGGAACCGCGCGGCATCAAGCTTGAGCGGGGCGAGTTCATCGGCCACCGCCGCGTCCAGCCGCAGCGCCGCTTCGGTCCGCCGGGCGGACAGCGCGGCGGCGCGCTGGCGGTAATCCTCGGCCGCGCGGGTGGCCGCCGTTTCCAGCTCGGCCAGCCCGGCCTCGCCCCCTTCGATCAGGTCAAGCTGGGCGCGCATCTCGCGCATCCGGGCGGGCAGGTCATCGACCTGGCAGTGGTGCTTGCGGGCCATGGCACGCAAGTCGAACAGGCGGGTCTCGATCCGGTCGAGCGCGGCGGGATCATGGGCCAGCGCTTCGCCCGCGCGGTCCAGCTTGTCCTCGGCCTCGCTTGCCTCGATCACCGCGCGGTCGAGCGCGGCCAGCGCTTCGGCCAGCAAGGGGTGTTCGCCCGCGATCCGGTCCAGCCGCCGGGCCGCGCCGCGCAAGGTGGCCAGCGCCGAATCCGATCCGGTCCAGAGGTGCTGCAATTCAGCCAGGTCGCCAGACAGCCGTTCGCCCTTCTGCATCGCGGCGCGGGCTTCGGCCAGTTGCTCCTCCTCGCCCTCGACCGGTTCCAGCGTGGTCAGTTCGGCCAGGTGAGCCAGCAACAGGTCGCGGTCCGCCCCGGCGCGGGCCACCGCCTCGCGCGCCTGGTCAAGCGCGTCCTGCGCCGTGCGCCACGCCTTCCACGCCGCTTCCACCCCGGCGCTATCGGCGCGGGCATAGCGGTCGAGCAGCAGGCGGTGGCCCTTGGGATTGACCAGCCCGCGATCGTCGTGCTGGCCGTGCAGTTCAACCAGGAACGGCGCCAGTTCACGCAGCAGCGCGGCACTGACCGGCTGGTCGTTGACGAAAGCTTTCGATCCGCCATCGGCCTTGAGCCGGCGCTTGACGATCAGCGGTTCGCCCGGTTCGACGTCCAGCTCTGCCGCGTCCAGCACGGCGCGCACCCCGGCGGGCAGCGCGGCGAATTCGAAGCTGGCGGTAACGCTGGCCTGATCCTCTCCGGCGCGGACCAGGCCGCTATCGGCGCGGTTGCCCAGCACCAGCCCCAGCGCATCGAGCAGGATCGACTTGCCCGCCCCTGTTTCCCCGGTCAGCACGCCCAGCCCCTGCCGGAAATCGAGGTCAAGCGCCTCGATCAGCACGATGTTGCGGATGGAGAGTCGGGTCAGCATGTTCGCGTGGTGTTCTAACCGCGCGTTCCGGCAAAGTCACCCGTTTGCAGCACTATTCAACAGCTATGGGGCGAGGCACCCGCAAGGATGCCCCGCCCCTGGCCCCGCCCCCGAATGAAAAGGGCGGTATTTCCCGGTCGCCAGCGTGGAGAGGCCGCGGGCGACCTGGAACTGGAACTAGAACGCGAACTTGATCGTCCCGCCCCAGGTCTGCGGATCGCCCGCATAGGCCGCGATCAGGCCGGTGTTGCCGCCGGTGCCGGACAGGTAGAGGTCGATGTAGTCCTTCTTGAAGGCGTTCCGCACCCAGACAAAGGCATCGAACTTGTCCGTGCGGAAACCGGCCCGGAAATTGTGCAGCGCGTAGCCATCAACCCAGGTGTAGATCGAGGGCGACGGGTTCGACGACCAGCGCGAACGGTAGCTGGCGTCGTAACCCAGATAGAACTGGCCGTCCTGGTCGAACAGCGCGCTTGGCAGGTTGTATTCGGCGCCCCACGAAGCCGCCCACTTCGATACGCCGGGCAGGACCGCGCCGGAAACGTCGACGAACGGCGGGCTGACGCTGCCGGGCTGGCCGGCTGCGCCGATCTTGCCGGTATAGGAGCACTTTCCGGTCACCACGATCCCCGTGCTGCTGCCGCCCGCGAGTTCCGGCGGCGGGGGCGCATCGCAGAACTTCGTGAAGCTGGCGTCGGTGTAGGCGCCGCTGACATAGGCGCTGAAGCGGTCGCTCGGACGGACCGACAGGTCGGCTTCCACACCCCGGCTGCGGACCTTGTCGGCATTGGCGAGATAGCCGCGGACGGTGCCGAGCTGGCCGTTGCTGACGCTGGCCTGGAAGTTCTCGATCTCGGTCCAGAAGCCCGAGATGTTGAACGTCGCGCGGCGATCCCAGAACTGGGTCTTGATGCCGGACTCGAAGTGATCGACCTTTTCCGGCTTGATCGTGAAGGTCGACGGGATCGCGGCGCCGGTGGAGTCCGCCGGCACGCCGTTAAGATTGATGCCCGCCGTCTTGAACGACCGCGCGTAGGTTGCGTAGAGGTTGACGTCGTCGGCCACCTCGTACCGCAGGTTGAGATCGTACGACAGGTTCCAGGCGCTGAGCTTGGGGGCGTAGTATTGCGAAGCCTGGATACCCCGCTGCGCCGCAGTCCAGCGATCGGTGTAGTAGGGCGAGCCGGGCACCGCCGAGACCACCTGGCGCGTGCCGTCCGACGCGGTGCCGGTGACCACCGAATCGTACAGGCCATCCTTCTTGTCGTAATTGACGCGGATCCCCGGCGAGACGACGAACCGGTCGGTCACTTCCCAGTTGAGCTTGGCGTAAGCGGCCAGGCTGGTGTTATCGAGCCGGATATCGTTGATCGCGACGACGTTGTTCAGCACGTCGGGATTGTTCGAGAGCGCATCGCTCGGGTTAAGCAGCCACTTGCTCGCGGCGCGGCCGGTCTGCTGGATGCCGCTGGTGCGGATCTGCTGGTGGAAGCCGAACAGCCCGGCGACGAAGTCGAAGCCGTTGCCCTGGTGGTTGAAGCGGAATTCCTGCGTGTACTGGTTCTGCTTCGTCGGGTTGTTGACCTTGGTATAGACCGGGAAGCCGGTGTAGTCGCGGTCGTTGGCCGGCCCCCAGTCCCAATAGCGCCAGGCGGTGATCGAGGTCAGCGTGTTGCTGTCATCGGCGTCCCACACCGCGCGCAGCGACAGGCCGCCATGCTCGTTGCGGGCCGACAGCGCGGCATCGGTATCCGTGGTATAAGTGAACGGGCCGGCATTCGCGGGCGTGAAGTTCGGGAACAGGACCTGCGCCGCCGTGACCAGCGCCGGATACTGCCGGGCGAGCGAGCGCTGCGTCTTGCCGTAGCCGCCATAGGAGAAGGCGCAGCAGATCGGGTCCTGCAGGTTCCAGTCACCGCTGAGGGTGACAGCGATATCCGAGTTCGGCTTCCACAGCAGCGCGCCGCGCACCCCGACATTGTCCTGCGACTGGATGTAGCTGTTGGTGGTGGTGTTGAACACGGTGCCACGGCGGTGGGTGCCGGTCACGCTGATGCGGGCGGCCAGGTTTTCGGAAAGCGGCCCCGAGATCGACGCCTTGCCCTGCTTGAAGCCGATGTTGCCCAGCGAGACCTCGGCCTTACCCTCAAGCTCGAAGCTTGGCGCACGGGTGGTGATGTTGATCGCGCCCGCCGTGGTGTTCTTGCCATAGAGCGTGCCCTGCGGACCGCGCAGCGTGACGATCGAATCGACGTCGACAAAGTCGAGCGTCGCCGAGGCGATGCGGTTGTAATAAACGTCGTCGATGTAGATGCCGACGCCCTGCTCGAAGCCGTCGTTGGTCAGGCCGAACGGCGCGCCGATGCCGCGAATGTTGATGAAGGTGTTGCGCGGGTTCTGCGAATAGAACTGCACCGTCGGCTGCAGCTGGGTGACCCGCTGGATGTTGAAGGCACCCGTCGCGTCGATCTTTTCGGCTGACAAGACGGAAATGGCCACTGGCACTTCCTGCACGTCTTCCACGCGGCGGCGCGCGGTGACGACGATCGCATTGCCATCGCCCTCCGCAGCATCAGCGACGGCGGGATCGGTGGCGGGATCGGCTAAGGGATCGGGCGCCGCATGGGCTGGCACGGCCAGCAGGGCAGCGGAAGACAACAGGGCAACACGGACGAACGGCAACATGTCCAAATTCCTTTGGCAAGGTGGTTTGGCCACATCCGGCGGTCCGGTCTGCAGGCATAAAAACTGAACGAGCGACAAAGGTGTCAGGCGGGACCGGCCACTCGCAAACCGGCCCCGCCCGGGGAAAACGCGCGCCTCAGGTGAAGCGCTGGCGCTCCGTGACTTCGAGCTGGACGACGCGCCCCTCATGGACGGTCAGTTGCACCACGCCGTAGCGCAGCCGGCCCACCGCCGCGCCAACCGCGTCGATCACCTGTTCGGGCACAGCCGGATTGCGGCGCTCCGACAATGACTTGGGCGAACTGGCAGGGTAAGTCATCGAGGCGGCTCCTTCGTCCGCCACTTTATCTCTACTTATTTACTAGACAAGCAGAGATTCGCTTTGCGGCGATGAAGCGCAGCTTTTGTGCGGCCAGATGTGCCGCGCCCCCGCTTGTCCCAAAACTGTCATCGCCCCGCCACATCTCCGCAACCTGCGAAGGGCAGGTCTGGCATGCGACAAGGTCAGCACACAGGGATGCCCATGGCACGAAAGACCGCCCGATCCGCCGCCAGCCTGCCGGACTGGCTCGACCTGCCCGAACCGCAGGCTTTCCGCCCCAAGCGCCACTATCGCACCGTCTGGATTTCGGACGTGCACCTGGGCACGCGCGGCTGCAACGCGGCGCTCCTGCTGGATTTCCTGCGCACGGCCGAGTGCGAGGTGCTCTACCTGGTGGGCGACATCGTCGATGGCTGGCGGCTGCGCAAGGGCTGGTACTGGCCCGATGCCCACAATGAAGTGGTCCGCCGGGTGCTCAAGATGGCGCATCGCGGCACGCGCGTGGTGCTGATCGCGGGCAACCACGATGAAATGCTGCGCCCCTATGCGGGGATGAATTTCGGCGGCGTGCAGGTGGCGCTGGATGCGATCCACCTGACCGCCGACGGCCGCCGCCTGCTGGTGACCCACGGCGACGAATTCGACGCGGTGGTGCTCTATGCCCGCTGGCTCGCCTTCCTCGGGGACAAGGCCTATGCCTTGCTGCTGCGCGCGAACGTGCTGTTCAACGCGGTGCGGCGGCGTTTCAAACTGCCCTACTGGTCGCTGTCGGCCTATCTCAAGAAGCGGGTCAAGAACGCGGTGCAGTTCATCTGCGCCTACGAGGAGGCTGTGGCCGCCGCCGCGCGCGAACGGCAGGTGAACGGAGTGGTCTGCGGCCACATCCACAGCGCCGAGATCCGCCAGATCGGCGACATCACCTATTACAACGATGGCGACTGGGTCGAAAGCTGCACAGCCCTAGTCGAGGAACCCGACGGCGCGATGCGCCTGGTCGACTGGGCCGAGGAAGCCCGCCGCGCCGCGCGCACCGCCCCGGCCCTGCCCCACATTCAAGCTGAAAAGGAAACCGCATGAGGATCGCCCTGTGCACCGATGCCTGGCACCCGCAAGTCAACGGCGTGGTCCGTTCGCTGGGCATGACCGTCAACCAGCTGGTCGAACGCGGCCACGCGGTGGAACTGATCACGCCTGACCAGTTCCGCACCATGCCCATGCCCGGCTACAGCGAAATCCGCCTCGCGCTGGCCCCGCGCTTCGGCACGCGCCGCTCGCTCTCCGCCTTCGCGCCCGACGTGGTCCACATCGCTACCGAAGGACCGATCGGCTGGAGCGCGCGCAACTGGTGCCTGAAGCACGGCGTGCCTTTCACCAGCGCTTTCCACACCCGCTTCCCGGACTATGCCGCCGTGCGCACCGGGCTGGATGCCGAACGGTTCTGGCCGTTGGTCCGCCGTTTTCACCAGCACAGCCGCGCCGTGCTGGTATCGACCCCGGCGCTGGGCGCGGAACTGGCCGCGCGCGGCCTGCCGCAGTGGCAGCTGTGGCAGCGCGGGATCGACCGCAGTGTATTCCACCCCGGCCATGCCCCGCTGCCCGAATTGGCGGCCCTGCCCGGCCCGGTCCTGCTTTATGTCGGGCGGGTCGCGGTCGAGAAGAACCTGCCCGCGTTCCTCGACGCGCCAGTCAACGGCACCAAGGTGGTGGTCGGCGACGGGCCGGACCTGGACATGCTGCGCCAGCGCTATCCCGAAGTGCGCTTCACCGGCGCGCTGAGCGGGATCGAACTGGCGCGGGCCTATTGTTCGGGCCACGTGTTCGTCTTTCCCAGCCGCACCGATACGTTCGGGCTGGTGATGATCGAAGCGCTGGCCTGCGGGCTGCCGGTCGCCGCATTCCCCGTGCCCGGGCCGCTCGACGTGCTGGGGGCCGATGGCCACGGCGCGGATGGCAGCATGCCCGCACGGATCGCCGCACTGGACGACAACCTGACCGCTGCGATCCGCCGGGCCTTGCAGCTCGATCCGCTGGCGGCGGCGGTCTATGGCGCGGGGTTCAGCTGGGACAAGGCGACCGACCAGTTCGAAGCGGCGCTGATGCAGGCCCGGCAGGCCCCGCCGGCGGAACCGGTCAGGGCTGCTCAACCCTGGCGAACGGCGGTTCCAGCCTGATCGGATCGGCCAGGCTGACCCGGTCGAGCATTTCGGCCATTTCGTCGCGCAGGGTCAGCATCAGGCCGCGCAGCCGGCATTCGGCTTCGGGCAAGCAGTTCTGGCAGTGTTCGTGCGCGTTGCGGCTGGCGCAGGGTACCAGCGCCAGGCTGCCGCGCGTCAGGCGGATGATGTCGCCATAACGGATGTCGACCGGGGGCAGCGCCAGCTCGTAGCCCCCGTCGCGCCCGCGCGTGGAAATGACCAGCCCTTCGCGGACCATTTCCGACAGGATCACGGTCAGGAACTTGCGCGGGATATTCTGCGTTTCCGCGATCACGTCCAGCCGCACCGGCCCCTGCCGCCAGGTGTCGGCGAGGTGCTGGAGCGCGCGGATCGTGTAGCGGGTCTTTTGCGAAAGCATGGCCCCGGATTAGAGCCCTGCCCCGCGGCAAATGTCAACTTGGGGAGTAGAAAACTCCCGCCGCCGGATCAGCTCGCGCTGGTGCCCGGCGCGTGCTTCTGCATCAGCTGATAGGCCTTGTCGTACCATTCGGTGCCGGGATAGTTGGTGCCCAGCACGGCGGCGGCCTTTTGCGCTTCTTCGGGGATGCCCAGCACCAGGTTGGTTTCGACCAGGCGGAACAGCGCTTCGGGCGCGTGGCTGGTGGTCTGGTACTGATCGACCACGTTGCGGAAGCGCAGCTGCGCCGCCAGCCACTTGCCCGAGCGTTCAT
Source organism: Novosphingobium sp. (assembly GCF_041905565.1). Taxonomy (GTDB): domain Bacteria; phylum Pseudomonadota; class Alphaproteobacteria; order Sphingomonadales; family Sphingomonadaceae; genus Novosphingobium. The sequence goes on from NZ_JAYRKX010000001.1 coordinate 91,612, forward strand.
AGGCCCGGCCAATGGTCATTTCCTTGCCCGCCAGGTGGTCGTTGACCAGGTCCAGCTTGAGCTTGGCGTCGCTGGCATAGCGGGTGTTGGGATAGCGCCGGATCACTTCGGTCAGCGCGTCCTTGGCCAGCTTGGTGTTCTTCTGGTCGCGGCTGACGTCGCTGATCTGCTCGTAATAGTTGAGCCCGATCAGGTAATAGGCATAGGCGGCGTCGCGGTTGCCCGGGTGGATTTCCAGAAAGCGCTGCGCGGCCTGCGTGCTCTTGGTGAAATCCTTGGCAACGTAATAGCTGAATGCGCTCATCAGCTGGGCGCGGCGGGCCCAGGGCGAATAGGGGTGCTGGCGTTCCACCTCGTCGAACAGGGCGGCGGCAACGCGGGTATCCCCGCTGTCGAGCTTGTCCTTGGCCGCGCGGTACAGCGTATCGACGTCGCGCGCGACGAAGGCGGTATCCTTAATCTTGCCCCGGCCGCCACAACCGGCAGTCAGCGAAATGGCCACCGTGGCGGTGGCAAGCAGGGCGAGCTTGAGCGGAGAACGGGTCAGCATGGCGCCAGCCTATAACCAGCCCCAGCCTGAACGCCAAGTGAAAGGGTGGCGCTTTCCCCGGCTGCCCCCGGCAGCGCGGCTATTCCCAGAACGCCACGCAGCGCACTTCGATCGAATTGCGGGTCTGCGTGTTCGCCAGGCTGGTATCGTGAAAGGCGGTGTGCGGGCAGCGCCAGGTGACCGAATGGTCGCTGTCGTAGAACTTGAACAAGAGCACGTCATCGCGGTCCATGTTCGAGAAATACCACCAGCGGTGCGCGTCGCGCTTGCGCAGGATGGTGGCGGCGATCATCTCGTCCTCACCCGCGACCGGGGCGGTCAGCGCCGCGCCCTCGGGAAATTCGTCGACCACGAACAGCGTGTTGCTGGCCAGCTCGTCGCCGACGATCGAACGGCCGTCCATCATCCCCAGCGGCCAGTCCTGCGGGCCGGGTGAATAAGTCCGCCAGAACGAAAAGCAGCAGTGCCGCGTGAACCCCGGCCCGCCCGGACGGTGGCTGGCGTACATCCGCGCGCCCGCCGCTTCGCCGGTGCGCGGGTTGTAGTCAATGTGCGCCTCGCCCGCCTGGGGCTGAAGCCCGCCGCTGTGCTGGTAGCCCGCGACCTTCTGTGCGGCCCGTTCGGACAGGTCGGCACTTGTCCGCCGCATCCAGCCCTGCACCGCGACGAAGCTGGCCCCGCTCAGCGCCCTGACCGCTTCGGCCACTTCGGCGTTGTATTTGGCGTCAACTTCGGCCCGGTCATCGAAATCGGCCACGGCGGAGCGGTGGCGCCCGATCATGAAGCCATGGCGGTCCAGCGTGAAGTGATCGCGGATCGGCATCCCGTCGCGCATGGGCATGACGTGGTCGGAATAGTCGCCCGTGTTGATTTCCGCCCCCTGGCTGACATAGCGCCGGGTGACGTAATCGCCATCGCCCAGGTAACGGATCAGCGCCTGCGCGGTGCGGGCGTCATCCTCGATCCGGTCTTGTCCGTCCGTTGCCATCATCCCTCTCCTCTCGTTACCGCAGGACAGTAACGATCGTTAGGATCATGACAAGGGGGCGCTACTCCTCGCCCATCCGCAACGCGGCGATAAAGGCTTCCTGCGGGATGCTGACATTGCCGTACTCGCGCATCCGGGCCTTGCCCTTCTTCTGCTTCTCCAGCAGCTTCTTCTTGCGAGTGATGTCGCCGCCATAGCACTTGGCGGTAACGTCCTTGCGCATCGCGCTGATGGTTTCGCGGGCCACCACCTTGCCGCCGATTGCGGCCTGGATCGGGATCTTGAACAGGTGGCGCGGGATCAGGTCTTTCAGCCGTTCGCACATGTGCCGCCCGCGCGCCTCGGCGGCGCTGCGGTGGACGATCATCGACAGCGCGTCGACCGGCTCGTTGTTGACCAGGATGCCCATCTTGACGAGGTCGCCCTCGCGCAGGCCGATCTGTTCATAGTCGAAGCTGGCATAGCCGCGGCTGATCGACTTCAGACGGTCGTAGAAATCGAACACCACTTCGTTCAGCGGCAATTCGTACTGCACCTGGGCGCGCCCGCCGACATAGGTCAGCCCGGTCTGGATCCCGCGCCGGTCCTGGCACAGTTTCAGGATCGAGCCGAGGTATTCGTCGGGGGTGTAGATCGTCGCCTTGATCCACGGTTCCTCGATCGTCTCGATCCGGCTGGGATCGGGATAGTCGGCCGGGTTGTGCAGCAGGATCTCGCGCGCGTCGTCGGTCCGGCTGGCGCGCAGCTGGATGCGATAGACCACGCTGGGCGCAGTGGTGATCAGATCCAGATCATATTCGCGGGTCAGGCGTTCCTGGATGATTTCCAGATGCAGCAGCCCCAGGAACCCGCAGCGGAAGCCGAACCCCAGCGCCGCGCTGCTTTCCATTTCGAAGCTGAAGCTGGCATCGTTGAGCCGCAGCTTGGCGATGCTCTCGCGCAGCTTTTCAAAGTCCGCCGCATCGACCGGGAACAGCCCGCAGAACACCACCGGCTGGACTTCCTTGAAGCCCGGCAGCGCTTCGGTTGCCCCGCCCTTGACCGTGGTGATCGTGTCACCGACGCGGGCCTGGGCCACTTCCTTGATCTGCGCGGTGATGAAGCCGATCTCGCCCGGGCCCAGTTCGGCCAGCTGCTCGATCTTGGGGGTGAAGCAGCCGACGCGGTCGATCAGGTGTTCGGTGCCGCCGGCCATGAACTTGACCTGCAGGCCCTTGCGGATCACCCCGTCGATGATCCGCACCAGGATGACGACGCCAAGATAGGGATCGTACCACGAATCGACCAGCATCGCTTTCAGCGGCGCATCGCGATCACCCTTGGGCGGCGGGATCTTGGTGACGACGGCTTCCAGCACTTCCTCGATGCCGATGCCGCTCTTGGCGCTGGCCAGCACCGCGTCGCTCGCGTCGAGGCCAATGATCTCCTCGATCTCGGCCTTGACCTTTTCCGGCTCGGCGGCGGGCAGGTCGATCTTGTTGATCACGGGCACGATCTCGTGGTCGTGCTCGATCGACTGGTAGACGTTGGCCAGGGTCTGCGCCTCGACCCCTTGCGCCGCGTCGACCACCAGCAGCGCGCCTTCGCAGGCCGCCAGGCTGCGGCTGACTTCATAGGCAAAGTCGACGTGGCCCGGCGTGTCCATGAGGTTCAACTCATAGTCCTTGCCGTCGCGCGCCTTGTACTTCAGCCGCACGGTCTGCGCCTTGATGGTGATCCCGCGCTCTTTCTCGATCTCCATGTTGTCGAGCACCTGCGCGCTCATCTCGCGCTCGCTCAGACCGCCGGTGAACTGGATCAGGCGGTCGGCCAGCGTGCTCTTGCCGTGGTCGATATGGGCGATGATCGAAAAATTGCGGATGGCGGCCAGGTCAGTCATGAGCGCGCCGTTAGCAGCGGCGGCGGCCCATGTCACGCCGCGCGCTGCGGTGGTGCGGCAAGCTCAGCGCGGCAAGTCCGTCCGGAAACTGCTGCCCGTGGTCACGGTCAAGCCGCAATGACCGGGGCGGACCGGATTCAGGACCCGGCCCGCCGCCCGGTCAGGCCTTGCATTCGCCGACGCGCTCGGCCGTGCCCTTGGCCTTGAAGGTCATCGAAGTGGTCTTCCCGTCCGGGGTGGGGCCGCTCATCGTGGTGGCGGATTCAACCTCGAACGTGGTCGCGGTGTAGGTGCCGTGCATCTTGCGGACCAGCGACATGCCTTCCGCGCTCGGGTCCTTGCATTCCAGCTCGAAGTCGATCTTGCCGTCGGCCACCACGTCCTTGGTGATCTTGCAATCCTTGGGCAGTTCACTGGCGTCCTTCATCATGCCCCGGAACGATCCGGTATCCTTGGGCCCCCAGCAGACCGCCACCGATTGCTTGCTGTTCGAACCCGCGGCCAGTTCGGGCGGGATCGGATTGTCCTTGTCGGAGCTTTCGACCCCGGTGGACTGCTCGGTCAGCCGCCACAGGCCGGGCTGCACTTCAACCTTGGACGAACATCCCATGACGACAAATGGCAGCGCGATCACCAGCAACTGCCTGGGCACTGAAAATCCTCTCATGACCATCTACTCCATGTTGGTCTGTTGTTTGCACAGCGAGCGGCACATCCGCACCTGCGCCGCCGGCTTGCCGGGTGGCTGAAGTTCGAAGCACGAGGCAAAGACATTGGCCGTACAGGTCAGGCCATCGCATCCGCCATGCTGGTGCAGCGTCACCAGCCAGCCATCGTCGGCGCGGCAGAAATAGCGCGCGAGCCGTTCGGCCTGTTCCTTGCCGTCATCGGGCAGCTTGTGAACCACTTGCCCGATCGGCTGCGATTCCGACCAGATGCCCGGCCAGCTGTCCGCCGCAGCGGCCGGCACGCCCACGCAGGCCGCAACGCAGGCCTGCTCGCGCGTGACCATTGCCGCCAGCATCGAATCGGTCACGAATTCCCGCGCGGAAGGCGGGGCGGCCGGATCGCCGTGCCCCGATGCCTCGCCCGGCAGGCCAAGCCCGGCCAGCCAGGCCGCGCCGGCCAGACCGACCGCCGCCCCCCCGACCAGCGCCAACCGCCGCGCGGGCCGCGCCGCCAGCCAGGCCCGGACGCCGCGGTGCGCGGATTCCGCTTCCGGCTGCCGCGCGGTCCATCGGCACGGTATCGTCGGACGCGGGCGGCGGCGCATAGGCCGCGGTGCCTGCGTCCCCGCCGAAATAGCCCAGCAGGTCGGACGCCCGGCGGATGCGCTGGCGGGCGTCAGCCACCAGGCACTGGCGCACTACCGAACGATAGGGTTCGGCCAACTCGTCAAGTTGTTCGGGCAACCTGGCTTCGACGATCGCCGCCATGATCTGTTCGACCGTGGTATCGCCGTCGCGGCGGCCGAACGGCGTGGTATCGGTCAGCAGATCGTGGATCATCACGCCGAAGCCCCACAGATCGGCGTTGGATTGAACCTTGCCGTCGATCCCGAACCGGCCGGGATAGAACTGTTCGGGGGCCATGTATTCGATCGTGCCCACCAGCATCGACGAGCTGTGCGGATCGGAGCCGCTCAGGTCCTTGCTGATCCCGAAATCGGAAATCTTGGCGGTGACCACGCCGCCGCGCTCGACCAGCAGGATGTTCTGCGCCTTCAGGTCGCGGTGAATGATCCCGCGGCTGTGGAGATATTCCAGCCCCTGCAACACTTCGCGCAGCAGCCGGGGCAACTGGTCGGTTCCCGGATTGGCGCGGACAAAGGACTTGAGATCGCCGGCGTTGGCATATTCCATCACGCCGACCTGCAGTTCCTCCTCCTCGCCCAGGGCATTCGCCTGGCTCAGCAGCAGGACATCGTAATAACGCAGCAGATTGGGATGTTCGAGCTGGATCGCCTTGCGAATTTCGGCGAGCACCGAATATTGATCGTGCCCCAGCTTGCTGAATACCTTCAGCGCGACATCGCGGTTAAGCAATTCATCCCGCGCCCGAAATACCCGTGCAAAGCCGCCCTTGCCCAGCAAGTCGGTAACTGGATCGTATTCGTACCGATCCTTGATCCGCACGCCAGTCCCCCAAGTAATGCAGGGATCATGACTGGCAATGGATGGTTTGGCAACCTGCCGGCAATTCAGCAGGAACGCAGGACTGTGCTCAGGCGACGCGGCTCTTGGGGCGCTGATCGCTGACCGATCCGAACTTGGGCAGCGACAGCGCCGCGCCGGGCTGCTGCATCAGCTGCATCGGATACTGTCCCGGCGGCAAGGCCTGCAGCGGCATGCCGGCCTGGGCCATGACATAGGGCGAAACGCGGTGGCGGGTGCACAGCCCCCCGGCCCCGTCATCGACCAGCGGCAATTCGAATTCCAGCCCCTGCATCGCGCCGGCGCTGCGCCGCACCACGGCCACGGCCAGCTGCCCTTCGCCGAAATCGACCACGAAAGGCGTGTCGATCGGCACGTCGAGCAGGCCTTCGACCATGCAGCCCGTGCGCGACAGGTTGCGCATGGTCGCCTCATAGCGGTGATCCTCGTGGATCAGGCCGACCTTGCGCAGCACGGTGCGGCGTTCCTGGCGATACTTGCTGGGGCCGCAGGGTTCGATCACCCATTCGCCGCTCATCATCGCCTCGGCCACGTCATCGCTGGGCAGCGCCGGGGCATAGATGAAGCCCTGGATCTGGCTGACCCCCAGCTTGCGCATCTCGCCCAGCTCGTCGTGGGCCTCGATCCCCTCGGCGGTGGTATCCATCTTCAGGGCGGTCGCCAGGCTGACGATCGCGGAGATGATCGCCCGGTTGCGGCTGTCCGGCTCGGTCACCCCGCGGATGAAGCCCTTGTCGATCTTGATCTTGTCGAACGGCGCGTGCTGGAGATAGCCGAGCGAGGAATAGCCGGTGCCGAAATCGTCCAGCGCCAGCCGCACGCCCAGCAGCTTGAGCGAATTGAACATGTCCTCGGTCTGCGCGCGGTCGCCCAGGAAGACGCTTTCGGTCAGTTCCAGTTCCAGCCGTTCGGGCGGCATTTCGGCATGGGCCAGCGCCTGGGCCACGACCGAGGCGAAGCCCGGGTTGGCGAACTGCGAGGCCGAGACGTTCACCGCCACGCGCACGCTGCCCGGCCAGGACATCGCATCAACGCAGGCCTGCTTCAGCACCCAATCGCCCAGCGCGCCGATCAGGTTGGCTTCCTCGGCAATCGGGATGAACACGCCGGGGGGAACGTCGCCCAGCTCGGGATGTTCCCAGCGCGAGAAGGCTTCGAACGTCACCACCCTGTTGGTGCGGGTATCGACGATCGGCTGGTAGGCAACCCGCATTTCGCCATTGGCCAGGGCATCGCGCAGGTCGTCCTCGATCTGCTTGCGGCGCTCGGCTTCGCTGTGCAGGTCGCTGGAATAGAACCGGAACTGTCCGCGCCCCCCACCCTTCGAGGCATAGAGCGCAAGGTCGGCGGAACGGATCAGTTCCTCGCTGTCGACCCCGTCATAGGGCGCAATCGCGATCCCCACCGAAGCGCCGATCACGCAGCGGCTGCCTTCGATCTGGTAGGGCTGCGACACCATCGTGATGATCGTCTTGGCGATTTCGCCCAGCCGCCCGCGATCGTCGATGTCGGGCAGCATGATCTGGAATTCGTCGCCGCCCAGCCGGCCGATCTCGCAGCCCTTCTCGGTCACCACCCGCTGCAGCCGCTGGGCAACCTGCTTGAGCAACTCGTCCCCGGCCGGATGGCCCAGGGTGTCGTTGACCTGCTTGAACCGATCGAGGTCGATCATCATCACCGCGCAGGCGCGCTTGGCGGTCTTGTAAGCGGTCAGCGTCGCCCCCAGCCGCTTGCCCATGCGGTGGCGGTTGGCCAGCCCGGTCAGCGAATCGTACTGCGCCAGGCGCGAGGCGTCCTTCTGGTTCTGGCGGGTCGCGGTAACGTCGGTGCCGTTGCCGTTATAGCCGCAGAATTCGCCATCGGCATTGAACTGCGGCCGCCCGGAAATCGACCACCATACCTCGTGGTCGTCGAGCGCGGCGCGCACCGCCAGTTCGACGAAGGTCTTGCGCGCGCTGAGGATCAGCGGCAGCGTCCGTTCGACCGGCTCGTCCTCGTCACGGTCGAGGATGAACAGCGACTGGATCGGCTGGCCGACCAGGTCGCGGCGCTCGCGCCCCAGGCTTTTCGCCACGCAGTCTGAAATGTAGGTCAGCCGGCCTTCGTGATCGCTCGACCAGAACCAGCCGATGCCCGACTGCTCGTAATCGCGCAGCAGGGCCACGGCCCGGTTCAATTCGTCGCCGGTCGGCATGGCAGGAGCATTGGGCGCGCGCAGGCCGGCTTCGCCCCTGCTGCCACCCAGCAGGTTGCGGAACAGTCCCCGGCCTGATCCCTTCGCTTCAACCATGTCCCGTAAGCCGTGCATTCCCGCAAGTTCGCCGATGGATGCCACTGTGATAACCAAACGTGGTTGCGAAACCGCTAACGATGCAGGAAGTGCAAGTTATTGATCTGGCTGAAAGGTGCCGGATCATGCAGCCTCGCCAGCTGAGCGCAGCAGGGGATTTCGGGGCCGTCCTGTCACGGATCCGAGGACCGCGATGCGGCCCGATTCGTCCAGCTGCAGCGGGGCGGCGAATTCCACGCCCATGCGGTCTTCCTGGCACCACCGGCTGGTCGCCGTAACCACGCTGCCTTCGGCCAGTACGATCCGGAAAATCGTGCCGGGCGGCACGTTCCACAGCCCTTCGACCATCGCCCCGGTGGTCGAGATATTGCGGATGGTCGCATGGTACTGCTGCCCGGCATGGTCCAGCACCACCTTGCGCAGCATCGTCTGGCGCGTGGCCCGCGCGGCCCGCGGCCCGCGCGCGATCGCGGTCAGCCCGGTCTGCAACCGCTGGGTCGCCGACACCATGCTGAGCGGCTTTTCGTAGATATAGCCCTGCACGTGGCTGCACCCGAGCATCCGCACCAGGTCCAGCTCGTCGAGCGTTTCCACGCCCTCGGCCGTCGTTTCCATGCCCAGCGCTTCGGCCAGGCTGACGATCGAGGAAATGATCGCGCCGTTGCGGCTGCCCCGGATCGTGGCGCCGCGCACGAATGACTGGTCGATCTTGATCTTGTCGAACGGCGCGCGCTTGAGATAGCCGAGCGAGGAATAGCCGGTGCCGAAATCGTCGAGCGCCAGGCGCACGCCCACCCGCTTGAGCGCGGCGAACATCGCCTCGGTCCCTTCATCGTCGTTCAGGAACACGCTTTCGGTGATTTCCAGTTCCAGCCGCTGCGGATCGATCTGGGCCGCCGCCAGGGCATTGGTGATGATCGCCGGCAGCGCCGGGTTGGCGAATTGCAGCGGCGAGACGTTGACCGCCACGCGCACGCTTTCGGGCCACTGGGTCAGGTCCTGGCAGGCCGTGCGCAGCGCCCATTCGCCGATCTGGGCAATCAGCCCGGTATCTTCGGCAATCGGGATGAACTTGGCCGGCGAGAGCATCCCGCGTTCGGGATGGTTCCAGCGCAGCAGCGCCTCGAACCCGGTGATCCGTTCGGTCACCGTCTGGACCACTGGCTGATAGTACAGCTCCAGCCCGTTGTTCACCAGCGCATCGCGCAGGTCCTGTTCCAGCTGGCGGCGCTCTTCGGCATCGCTGTGCAGGTCGGCCGCGTAGAAATGGTGGCGCCCGCGCCCGCCGTCCTTGGCGGCGTAAAGCGCAAGGTCGGCGTTGCGGATGATCGCTTCGGAGGTCACCCCGTCATCGGGTGACATCGCGATCCCCACCGACGCGCCGATCACCACCCGGTGCCCGTCGATCGAATAGGGTTCGGACAGGTCGTGGATGATCCGCCGGGCCAGCGCGGCAAGGTCCTCGCGGCGATGGCGCCCGGCCATGATCACCTGGAATTCGTCACCGCCCAGGCGGCCGACGCGGCCCCCTTCGCCCACGGCGCGTTCGAGCCGGCTGGCCACCATTTTCAGCAGCGCATCCCCGGCCGGGTGGCCCATGGTATCGTTGACCTGCTTGAACCGGTCGAGATCGAGCAGGAACACCGAGCAGGCCCGGTGTTCAAGGTTCGGCGCGGCAAGGATCTTTTCCAGCGTCTGGGCCATCTGCAGGCGATTGGCCAGGCCGGTCAGCGAATCGTAATGCGCCAGGCGCGTGGCCTGTTCCTCGGATCGGCGCTTTTCGGTCAGGTCGTGGCCGGACCCGCGAAACCCCAGGAAGTTGCCGAAACTGTCATAGATCGGCCGCCCGCTGATCGACCACCAGCGCTCCTCCTCGGGCACGGCGGCGCGGATCGCCAGTTCGCTGAAGGCCGAACGCGCGTTGAGGTGGAAGGCCAGCGTCCGTTCGCTTTCCTGCCCCTGGGGGTCGGTCACGAACATTTCGGTAAACGGCCGCCCGATCAGCACCTTGCGGTTCAGGATCTGGCCGACGATCGCCGACACATAGACAATCGCGCCGCGGCGGTCGGTTTCGAAGAACCAGCCCTGCCCGGTCTGTTCGAAATCGTTGAGAATTTCCTCGGCGCGCTGCTGGGCGCGTTCGCGCTCGATCTGGGCGCGGACAGTCGCGGCGTTGACCCTGTTTTCGCGCTGGCCGACGAAGATCCCCAGCCCCACGCCCAGCACCAGGCCCACCCAGGTCTCGATCGTGCCGACAACCAGCGTCGCGCCGGTCCACAGCCCGATCTGGCTGGCGATCAGCGCGATCACCCGGCGGTTCAGGATCACCGCCGCCAGTGCACCGCTGATGATCATCAGGCCCAGCGAGTCGCTCCAGTCGGCGTCGGCCCGGATCGTCCAGTAGGACAGCGACATGCCGGTCAGCGCCATCGGCAGCGCGATCATCACCAGTAGCACCAGCAGCCGGTGCATCGCCGTTGCGCAATGCTCGCGTTCGATCCGGATGGCCAGCGATGTCGCCGCGACCAGGCCCACGGCCGGGATCGCGGTCAGCACCGTCAGCAGGGGCGGCACGCTGAATGTGGCCAGGCCATTCAGCAGCACGGCGATCGCCAGGACCGGCGCCATCAGCGTCCAGTTGCGATCAAGCACGTGATAAAGGCTGGAATATTCCTGCGCGCGGCGCTGCCGCAAGGCGCGGTCGCTGCGCGCTGCCTGCTGGCGCAGGCTGGCTGGCGATACCTGGCGCTGGTCCTCGGCCACAGGCGCGCCAGCCGGTCCGCGCGGAGCGACTGCGGGCGGTTCCGCGGATTCTTGCCTGGCGGGCTGGGCGACCATGGCGCATCGCATGCCCTGAAACCGTTTGAGAAAGGGTTAAATTTACCATTAATTCCGGCGCATTTGCGCGCTCCGGACAGCTGCGTGGACGGTGCTTGAAATGGTCTGGCGAGCAGTGCATGTTCCCCGCCAACGATAACGACATGCGGGCAGGAGCGGGTCAACCGCCCGCCCGCCAGCTGGGGAACAGGGGATGGCCAAAGGCGGCACCACGCTGGAAAACGAAGCCGCGCAGTTCACCACCGCGCTGGGCCCGCTGGTTGGCCTGGCGCGCGAGGATTTCGTCGGCGCGGTCGCGCTCTTGCTGCGCGAAACGGCCACCGACCCCAAGCGCAGCCTGCGCCACATGCAGGCCTTCGGCGAAGACGTGGTCAAGATCCTCAGCGGCAAGAGCGAGCTGGCGCCCGAGCCCAAGGACAAGCGCTTCATGGACCCGGCCTGGCGCTACAACCCGTTCTTCCGCGCCGGGGCGCAGTATTACCTGGCGATCCAGAAGGGCATGAAGAACTGGCTGGAAGAGCTGGAACTGGATGAACTGGAGCGCGACCGTGCGAATTTCATCGCCAATATCATCATCGACGGCCTGGCGCCGACCAACACCCTGATCGGCAATCCCACCGCGCAAAAGCGGCTGATCGACAGCGGCGGCCTTTCCCTGATCAAGGGGCTGAAGAACGCCTACAACGACATGGTCCACAACAAGGGCATGGTCAGCCAGGTCGACAGCAAGCCGTTCAAGCTGGGCGAGAACGTCGCCACTTCGAAGGGCAGCGTGGTCTACCGCGACGCGATGTTCGAGCTGATCCACTATGCCCCGACCACGGAGCAGGTCCACGCCATCCCGCAGCTGACAATTCCGCCGCAAATCAACAAGATGTACATCAACGACCTGTCGCCGGAAAAGTCGGTGGTGAGGTGGCAGGTCGACAACGGCATCCAGTGCTTCGTCATTTCCTGGAAGAACCCGACCAAGGAGGAAGGGGTCTGGGGGATGGACGAATACATCGCCAGCTGCATGAAGGCGGTGGACGTGGTCTGCGAAATCACCGGCGCGCCCAAGGTGAACATTTCCAGCGCCTGTTCGGGTGGGCAGACCGGGGCGATCCTGGCCAGCAAGATGGCGGCAAACGGCGACAAGCGGCTGGGCGCGCTGACTTTCATGGTGACCGTGCTGCACCCCAAGCAGAACGACATCGAGGCCGGCTCGCTGATCTCGCAGAACGGCCTGGCCCTCGCCAAGCAGCGCGCCGCCAAGGCCGGGATCATCGAAGGCCACTCGCTCGCCCGCGGCTTTGCCTGGCTGCGGCCCAACGACCTGATCTGGAACTACGTCATCAACAACTACCTGCTTGGCGAGGATCCCCCGGCCTTCGACGTCCTGTTCTGGAACGCGGACGCGACCAACCTGTCGGCCACGCTGATGGGCGATTTCCTCCACCTGTTCGAAACCCTCGCCTTCACCAAGCAGGGCGAGGTCGAGATGGCCGGCCACCCGATCGACCTGACCAAGGTGAACAGCGACCTGTTCATTCTGGGCGGGACGACCGACCACATCACCCCGTGGCGCGCCTGCTATCGCTCGACCCAGCTGTTCGGCTCGAAGGACGTGACTTTCGTGCTCAGCCAGTCGGGACACATGCAGGCGATCCTCAACCCGCCGGGCAACCCCAAGGCGAAGTATTATGTGTCGAAAAAGGCCGGCCACCCGCCCGCCGACGTTGACGAATGGCTTCAGGGGACAGAGGAACAGTCGGGAAGCTGGTGGCCGTACTGGATGAACTGGCTGCAACAGCGTTCGGGCAAGCAGGTTCCTGCCCCCAAGGCGCTGGGCAGCAAGGCGCATCCGCCGATGGAAAGCGCCCCCGGCCTTTACGTACTGACCTGAGCCGAAAGGGCGCCTGTGCAAGAGCTGACCTGTGAATTCTCGATGGAAAAGGTCGGCGGCCGCACCCTGCGGGTCGCGCGCTGGCGCTGGGACATGGCGAGCGAGCACCTGCCGATCCTGTTCTTCAACGGCATCGGCGCCAATATCGAGGCCGTCGCCCCGCTGGCCGAAGCGCTGACCGAACGGCCGTTCATCATGTTCGACATGCCGGGCGTGGGCCGCAGCCCCGAACCGCTGGTGCCGTACAACACTTTCACGATGAGCTGGACCGCCAGGGAACTGATCCGCCGCTTCGGCTGCGAACAGGTCGACGTGATGGGCATTTCGTGGGGCGGCGCCATGGCGCAGCACTTCACGCTGCAACATCCCGATTACGTGCGCCGCCTGATCCTGTGCGCGACCAGCGCGGGGATGTTCATGGTGCCGGGCAACCCGGCCGCACTGACCAAGATGGTCAACCCGCGCCGCTATGTCGACGCGGCCTTCATGGAAGAACACTTCCGCACCCTGTACGGCGGGCTGACCGGCGGCAAGACCGAACACATCGGCCGCCTCATCCCCCCTTCCCCGCGCGGCTACATCTACCAGCTGCTCGCGATGATGGGCTGGACCAGCGCGCCCGCCCTGCCCTTCCTCAAGAAGGACACACTGATCATGATGGGCGACGAGGACCAGATCGTCCCGCTCGCCAATGGCAAGATCCTCGAAGCGCTGATCCCGAACAGCCGGCTCGACATCTTCGAACAGGGCGGACACCTGTTCATGCTGACCCACCGCGAACAGACGATCTCGTCGATCCGGGGGTTCCTTGACGGGCCGGACCGGGCCGACACCACACGAAAGGCAGCCTAGACCTCATGCGCCACATTGCGATCATCGGCTCGGGACCAGCAGGGTATTACACGGCCGAGGCCGCGCAGAAGCAGTGGGGCGATGACGTTCGCGTCGACATTTTCGACATGCTGCCCGTGCCTTACGGGCTGATCCGGACCGGGGTCGCGCCCGATCACCAGTCGATCAAGGGCGTCGCCCGCCGGTACGAGGCGACCGCCCTGTCCGAAAACGTCCGCTTCGTCGGCAATGTCATGGTCGGCAAGGACGTGACGGTCGAGGAACTCCAGGGCCTGTATGACGCGGTGGTGCTGGCCACCGGCGCGCCGCACGACCGCAAGATGGACCTGCCGGGCGAAAACCTGCCCAATGTCTATGGCAGCGCGGCCTTCGTCGGCTGGTACAACGGCCATCCGATGTTCGCCAATCTCGACCCCGACCTGTCGGGCGATACGGCGGTGGTGATCGGCATGGGCAACGTCGCGCTCGACGTGACCCGCATCCTGTCCAAGACGCGCGAGGAATTCGCCGGGAGCGACATCGTCGCCCACGCGCTCGACGTGCTCGATACCTCAAAGCTGCGGCGCATCGTCATCCTGGGGCGGCGCGGGCCGCACCAGATCATGATGACGCCCAAGGAACTGGGCGAGCTGTCGCACCTGTCGCGCGCCGCGCCGCGGGTCGATCCGCAGGACCTGCCCGAAGTGGGCGAGGATGCGCTGCTCGAGCCCGGCCTGCGCAAGTCGGTCAACCACCTGCGCAGCTTCGCGGCGATCCCGGCGAGCCATTACGGCGACGTGCCGATCGAGATCGAGTTCGATTTCTACGCCAGCCCCAAGGCGATCCTGGGCGATGGCAAGGTGACCGGGGTGGAAGTGGAACGCACGACGGTCGAAGCCGGCCGCGCGGTCGGCACCGGGGAAACCTATGTCATTCCCGCCGGACTGGTGGTGTGCTGCATCGGCTATCAGACCAGCCGCATTCCGGGCGTGCCGTTCGATGATCGCGCCGGGCGTTTTCCCAACGATGAAGGGCGGATCCTGCCGGGCCTCTACTGCGTCGGCTGGGCGCGGCGCGGCCCTTCGGGCACGATCGGCACCAACCGCCCCGACGGGTTCAGCGTGATCGAGAAGATCGCCGAGGACATCGGCGCGGGCGCGGGCAAGCAGGGCCGCCCCGGGTTCGATGCGCTGGCGCAGGCGCGCGGGCTGGATGTTGTCACCTTCCGCGACTGGAAGAAGATCGAGGCCGAGGAAGAAGCCCGCGCCCGCGAAGGCGCGCCGCGCGAAAAGTTCGTCCGGGTCGAGGAAATGATCGCCGCGCGCGGCAGCTGACCGCGCCGGGGGCGGTCACCCCTTGCCCCTCTCCCGCAACCGTGGCTTTATCGCCCAGTTAAACAGCCGCGCGAGTCGGCTGTGAACGGGAGAGTTCCGATGGCCACTTATGACCTGATCATCCGCAATGGCACCATCGTCGATGGCACCGGCGCCCCGCGCTTTACCGGCGATGTCGCGGTGAAGGACGGGCTGATCGCCGCCGTGGGCAAGGTGCACGGCGATGCGGCGCAGGAAATCGACGCGGGCGGCAAGGTGGTTGCCCCCGGCTGGGTCGACATTCACACCCATTACGACGGCCAGGCCACCTGGGATCAGGAAATGGCCCCGTCCAGTTGGCACGGCGTGACCACCGTGGTCATGGGCAACTGCGGCGTCGGTTTCGCCCCCGCCGCCCCCAACCGGCATGAATGGCTGATCGGCCTGATGGAAGGGGTGGAAGACATTCCCGGCACGGCGCTGGCCGAAGGGATGAAGTGGGACTGGGAAACCTTCCCCGAATACCTCGACGCGCTCGAACGCCTGCCGCGCTCGGTCGACGTCGCCACTCACGTGCCGCACGGCGCGGTGCGCGCCTATGTTCTGGGTGACCGCGAACAGCCCGGCGCCGTCCCCACCGCCGAGGATATCGAGCAGATGGCCGCCATCGTCGAGGAAGGCGTACGCGCCGGGGCGCTGGGTTTTTCCACCAGCCGCACCGTGCTGCACCGCTCGGTCGACGGGGAACTGGTCCCCGGCACCACTGCCACGGCAGAAGAACTGATCGCCATCGGCCGCGCCATGGGCAAGGTTGGCCACGGCGTGTTCGAACTCGCCAGCGACCTCAAGCGCGAATGGAACGAATTCGGCTGGATGGGCGCGCTCAGCCGCGAAACCGGGCTGCCGGTGGTCTTCGCCGCGCTGCAAAGCATCGCCAAGGAACAGCCGCTGAGCGAGCAGATCGCCAACATGCGCGCCGAAAACGACAATGGCGCCAATATCGTCGCGGCGATCGCGCTGCGCGGCAATGGCATCATCATGGCCTGGCAGGGCACGGTCCACCCGTTCCGCATGCGCCCGGCCTATGCCGAAATCGCCCAGCTGCCGTGGGACCAGCAGCGCGCCAAGCTGCTCGACCCGGCGTTCAAGGCCAAGCTGCTGGGCCAGGCCAACGATTACAGCCAGGTGCCTGAAGGGATCATGGGCGTGGCCATGGCGATCAGCGCCGGCTGGGCGATGCAGTACCAGATGGACCCGGACTTCGATTACGAGCCGACCGCCGAGGAAAGCATTGCCGCCCGTGCCGCTGCCGCCGGGGTGACGCCGGACGAATATGCCTTTGACCTGCTGTGCAAGGACAATGGCACCGGCTTCATCTACCTGCCGATCCTCAACTACGCCGATGGCAATCTCGACTTCCTCGAAGCCCTGCAGGCCAGCGGCGACACGGTGAACGCGCTGTCCGATGGCGGCGCGCATTGCGGCACGATCTGCGATGCCGCCAGCCCGACCTTCATGCTCCAGCACTGGGTGCGCGATCGCAAGCGTGGCGGGCGGCTCAGCCTCGAAGCGGCGGTCAAGCGCCAGTGCCTCGACACCGCGCGGCTGTATGGCCTCGACGATCGCGGGGTGGTCGCGCCCGGCTACATCGCCGATCTCAATGTGATCGACCTGGATGCGCTGAAGCTGGGCAAGCCGTGGCTGGCGTTCGACCTGCCGGCCGGCGGGAAGCGCCTGCTGCAAAAGGCGGAAGGCTATGTCTGCACGGTCAAGGGCGGCGTGGTGACCTTCCGCCAGGGTGAATGGACCGGCGCGACGCCGGGCGGGCTGATCCGCGGGCCGCAGCGCGCCGCGATGCTGGAGGCTGCCGAATGACGATTGCCGTCGTGCGGGTGGGCTCGCCCGCCAATCTCGAGAGCCTGCTGCCGGGCACGGCCGAGTATCCGGGCCAGCCCGGCCCCGGCCAGATCCGGGTGCGCCTGCAGGCCAGTTCGCTCAACTTCCACGATTACGCCGTGGTCGCAGGCATGATCCCGACGGCTGCCGGGCGCATTCCGATGTCGGACGGCGCCGGTGTGGTCGAAGCGGTGGGCGACGGGGTGACCCAGTTCAAGGCGGGCGACCTGGTCGTCTCGACCTTCTTCACCGACTGGAATGATGGCCACCCGCCCAGCACCGCCTTTACCAGCGTGCCGGGCGACGGGATCGACGGCTATGCCCGCGAAGTGGTGGTGACGCCGGAAAACTGGTTCACCCACGTGCCGCAGGGCTACTCTGCCGCCGAAGCCGCGACGCTGACCTGCGCGGGGCTGACCGCGTGGCGCGCGCTGTTCGTCGACGATTCGATCAAACCGGGTTCGACCGTGCTGGTTCAGGGCACCGGCGGCGTCTCGGTCTTCGCGCTGCAATTCGCCAAGGCCGCAGGGGCGCGGGTGATCGCCACCTCATCGTCCGATGCCAAGCTGGAGCGGATGAAGGCGCTGGGGGCGGACGATCTGATCAACTACAAGCAAGTCGAGGCCTGGGGGCCGAAGGTCCTCGAACTGACCAATGGCGTCGGGGTGGACTGCGTGGTGGAAATCGGCGGTTCGGGCACGCTCGACCAGTCGATGCTGGCGACCCACGTTGGCGGCCACGTGGCGCTGATCGGGGTGCTGGCGGGCTTTGCCGGGCCGGTGCAGACCGCGCTGCTGATGGCCAAGAACCTGCGCGTTCAGGGCCTCACCGTGGGCAGCCGCGCCCAGCAGCTGGACATGATCAAGGGCATCGAAGCCAACGGGATCAAGCCGGTGATCTCCGATCACTTCGCGCTGGCCAACCTCGCCGAAGCCTTCCGCCACCAGGCAGCCAACAAGCACTTCGGCAAGATCGTCGTCGATATCTGATCCCGCGTGGTCAGGGGTGGATCACCACCCCGACCGCCGGATCGGCGCTGCCGCGCGCCGCGGCGACGAAGGCTTCGCCCGCGGCTTCCAGCCCAGCGCGCACCGACACGGTCACCGCCCCGGCGGTTTCGGCCATGAAGGTCGCCCAACTGGCCGCAACCGCCTCGCCAAAAGCCTTGGCCCCCTGCTCGCGGATCGCGGCCACGGCATGATCGGGGGCGAAGAACAGCGTGGGCGTCGGCCCCGGGATCGGCCCGTTGTCCTGCCCGAACCCCGCGCCGACATGGGTCGCGCCGACCGTGCTCGAATACTTGAGGTGATCGCCCAGCGCGCTGTGCAGTGCGTGGAGCAGCTGCGCATTGCCCGCGAAATCGACCGAAACGCTGGCTTCACGCGGCAGCTGCGCCACCGCGTCATAGGCCAGCACTTCATCATAGAAGCCCCCGCGCCGCACGAAATCGACGTTACCGGCCGAGGTCAGGGCGATCCGCCGCACCTGCGGTGACAGCGCGCGGGTGACGCTGGCCAGCGCCATCGCCGTCTTGGACGAGGCCGAAGTGACCACCAGGTTCTTTGCCCCGAACCACTGTTCGCGGCGGAAGAAGTTTTCGATCAGGAACCCGGTCTTGAACAGCGGTCCAAAGATCATCCGCTCGTTCTCGCGCGCGGGATCGTGTTCGGGATCGGCGGCCAGGCGGCTGTACTGGTTGTAGATCGGGCTCATCGGCTGGCGGTGCGCCGCCGCATCGCTGAACCCGCTCGGCGAAACGGCGGATGGCAGCACGTCGAGATGTTCGGCCATCGGCAGGTAGCCATAGACCCGCTCGCCCTCCTTGATTTCATCATGGCGCGATTGCTCGACCACGGCGTGGCCCCACATCGGCACCACGCCCCAGTCACCCTCGCCCGGGAAGAAGTTCCAGTAGCCAAAGGCATCGCCCGCCACCGCATAGGTCACGTTGTTGGCGGTGACCGAGAAGCTTTCCACCCGCAGCCGCACTTCGCCATCGCCCAGCGGCGGCAGCGGCGCGTCCACGATCCGCGTTTCGGTGATGGCATGGCGCTTGACCTGGACCGTCCGGCTCATCTCGCTCTCCCTGATCTGGTTTTCTCCAGCCTAGGGCATCGCCGGGCAAGGTCAATCGGCGGTCATTGCAGCGGGATCGTCGCCCCGCCCAGCGCCATGCGCGGATCGTCCTGGCGGACCTTGGCCGCGCCCCAGGTGCCATCGGGGCGCAGGCCGGTAATCACGATCTCGTCATCGGCAACCACGCCCAGCTCGCAGTCACGGTCGGGCAGCATGGCGATCACCTTGCGACCGATCCGCACCAGCACCTGGCGCTGTTCGGCAAAGGCCATGACGGCCAGGGCCTTGATCTCGCCATGCCAGGGCTGTTCGCGCCAGCGGGTCGGCGCGGCGGGATCGACATCGAAGACCAGCCGGGCCGGTTCACTCGACACGATGATCCGCGCCTTGGCCGGGAACCAGTGTTCGGGCACCGCGCTCCATCCCAGCCAGCCGCAATGGAACGCCCGGCAGCGCTCGGGCCGCGCATCATAGATCCGGCAGCCCTTGCCGACCTGGCAATGCCGACACCATTCCCCGGCGGGGCTTTCCGTTTCCGGCACGATCGGCAATTTGCAGCACAGGCTGCAAGTGCCGCATTGGCGCCCGGGCAGCGTGGCGACGACCGCTTCGCCCAAAACGGGATCAGACCCGCATCGGCATCAGCACATAGAGCGCAGGCGACTTGTCGTCCTGGCGAATCAGGGTCGGCGCGCCGGCATCAGCCAGGTGCAGTTCGACCGTGTCGCCCTCGATCTGGCCGAGGATGTCCTTGAGGTAATTGGCATTGAAGCCGATTTCGAAGCCGGTGCTGCGATAGTCCGCCGGGACTTCTTCCGCCGCCGTGCCGTTGTCGGGCGAAGTGACCGACAGGGTCACGCGGTCATTCTCCAGCGCCATCTTGACCGCGCGGGTCTTTTCCGTGGCGATGGTGGCAACGCGGTCCACCCCTTCATAGAAGCTCTTCGGATCGAGCCGCAGCAGCTTGTCATTGCCGGTGGGAATGACGCGGCTGTAATCGGGGAAAGTGCCGTCGATCAGCTTGCTGGTCAGCACCACGCCGTTGTTGCCGCCCAGGGTGAAGCGGATCTTGCTGGCCGACAGGTCGATCAGCACGTTCGAATCGAGCGCTTCTTCCAGCAGCTTGCGCAGTTCGGCGACGCATTTGCGCGGCACGATCACGTCAGGCATCCCCGCCGCGCCTTCGGGCCGGGCTATGGTGTAGCGCGCCAGGCGGTGGCCATCGGTGGCGGCGGCCTTCAGGTCATCGTCGGTGACGTGGAAGAAGATACCGTTGAGGTAATA
The DNA here is from genome assembly GCF_041905565.1 of Novosphingobium sp. Taxonomy (GTDB): domain Bacteria; phylum Pseudomonadota; class Alphaproteobacteria; order Sphingomonadales; family Sphingomonadaceae; genus Novosphingobium. The sequence goes on from NZ_JAYRKX010000001.1 coordinate 111,616, forward strand.
GCGCGTTTCCTCGGTGCTGATCGCGAACCGCGTGCGGTCGATGATCTGCGCCAGGGTCGCGGCGGGCAGCTCGAAGCTGGTCGGCAGGTCGCCTTCGACGATCACCGGGAAATCGTCACGCGGCAGAGTCGGCAGGCTGAAGCGGCTGCGCCCGGCCTTCACCGCCATGCGGTTGTCGGCGGTTTCCAGGCTGACCTGGCTGCCATCGGGCAGCTTGCGGGCGATGTCGAACAACAGGTGCGCCGAAACGGTGATCGCGCCGGGGCTTTCCACCGCGACCGCGCCCATGGTTTCCACCACTTGCAGGTCAAGGTCAGTCGCCATCACTTTGAGCGTGCCATCCCCCGAGGCTTCGATCAGCACGTTCGAGAGGATCGGAATGGTGTTGCGCCGTTCAACGACGGACTGGACGTGCGACAGGCACTTGAGCAGCGTCGCGCGTTCGATGGTGGCCTTCATGGTCGTAACGTGTCCCCTGCGGAACGCAGCCGACCGGAATCGGCGCCGCGCCTTCGTTTCGGACTGTCTTTCTTAGCGCCGGGCCTGCCAGCGGCAAGGCTGACAGGCCCGAAACAGGGCGAAACTGGGGATAAATCCGCAGGTTTTCCCGCGAGATTACTTGCCCGGCATTCCGGCGCGGTACGCGCGGCTGGTCGCCTCGAGCCAGGCCCCGGCAACGTGCCAGGCATCGGTGTCGAGCGCATCGACATTCACGCCCTTGGCCTTGAGCGCGACCATCATGCGCGTCACGTCGGCATCGCTCAGCGTCTCGAAGCTGGGATTGGCCCGCCCGGCGCCGACATTCATGATCGCGCCCAGCGTGGCCGGATCAATTCCGCGCGCCGAAACTTCGGGCGCCAGCCCCGCGCTGGTCAGCTGCCAGGTGGCCATTTCGATATAGGCATCGAGCCGCGCCTTGCCGACCTTGGTCTGCTTGGCGCAGGTCAGCGCCAGGTTGGCGAGTTGTTCGGCGGCTTGATCGCTGATTTCCGCGTCTTCCGCCGCGCCGGGCAGCATCGGCTTGACCACTTCGGCCGAAAGCCCGGCCGGCGCCTGCTTGAGCGGGCAGGCAGCCTGCTTGGGCGTCCACCGCGAAGCCGCCGGGGCGGCGGCCACACAGGCCATGGCAATCAGGATCAGCGAAACACGGCGCATCAAATTCCCCCTTTGGTGTCTTGATGCGCCGGGCTTGCCAGCCCGCCGTGCGCTTGCCCTTGTAACAACGCGACAGCGGGAAAAAGTATCAGGAAATCATCGCCATGCCGCCATTGACGTGGAGCGTCTGGCCGGTGACGTAACCGGCCTCGCGGCTGGCGAGATAGGCGACGGCGGCACCGATATCCTCGCCCTCGCCCATCCGGCCCATCGGGATCCGGGCGTTGAGCGCTTCCTTCTGGCCATCGGGCAGCACATCGGTCATCGCGGTGCGGATGAAGCCGGGGGCGACGCAGTTCACAGTGATCCCGCGGCTTGCCACTTCCTGGCCCAGCGACTTCGACATGCCGACCAGGCCCGCCTTGGCCGCTGCATAGTTGACCTGGCCCGGATTGCCGGTGGCGCCGACCACGCTGGTGATGGTGATGATCCGCCCGTGGCGGGCCTTCATCATCGGCTTGCAGGCCGCGCGCATCAGGCGGAAGGCGGCTTCAAGATTGACCTTGATCACCGCGTCCCACTCCTCGTCCTTCATCCGCATGGCGAGGTTGTCGCGCGTGATCCCGGCATTGTTGACCAGGATGTCGAGCTTGCCCAGCGTATCGACCGCGGCGGGCACCAGGTGCTCGACCTGTTCGGTGTTCGACAGGTCGCAGGTGATCTCGACGTGGTCGTGGCCGTAAGTGTCGTTCAATTCCTCGCGGAAGGCGCGCAGCTTGGCCGGGTTGGTCCCCGACAGCGCCAGCCGCGCCCCCTGCCGCGCCAGCGCGTGGCTGATCGCCGAGCCGATCCCGCCGGCAGCGCCGGTGACAAGGGCGGTCATTCCCGTAAGGTCGAACAGACGGTTTTCCATGGCTCAGAGCTCCTTGATCAGCGCTTCGATGTCGGCCATGCCGATCACGCTGGTAACGGTGACATCGGCAACGGTGCGGCCGATCATCGGACCGACGACCTTGCCGCCCAGTTCGACGAAGCTGTCCACGCCCGCCGCCTGCATCGCCATCACGCTTTCGCGCCAGCGCACCCGGCCGCAGACCTGTTCGACCAGCAACCGCTGCACTTCGGCTGGATCGGTGACCATCGCGGCGGTGACATTGGCGAACAGCGGAACCGACAGCGGCCCCGGCGGGGTCTTGCCCAGCGCTTCGGCCATGGCATCGGCAGCCGGCTGCATCAGCGGGCAATGGAACGGGGCGGACACCGGCAGGGCCACGCCGCGCTTGATCCCGTGGTCCTTGACCAGGGCAATCGCGCGCTCGATCGCGCCCTTGTGGCCCGACAGCACAACCTGGGTGGGGTCGTTGTCATTGGCCACGGTGCAGACCTCACCCTCGGCGGCGGCATCGGCCAGGGCCTGGGCCTTGTCGATATCGGCGCCCAGCAGCGCACACATCGCGCCGACGCCAACCGGCACGGCGGCCTGCATCGACTGGCCGCGCAGCTTGAGCAGACGGGCCGTATCGGCCAGGCTGAAGGCCCCGGCGGCGCACAGCGCGGTATATTCGCCCAGGCTGTGCCCGGCGACGAACTGTGCCTTGTCGGCCAGCACGATCCCGCCTTCCTGTTCCAGCACGCGCAGCACCGCGATGGCATTGGCCATGATCGCCGGCTGGGCATTCTCGGTCAGCGTCAGCGCATCGTCCGGGCCATCGCGCATGATCGCCGACAGCTTCTGGCCCAGCGCATCGTCCACTTCCTCGAACACTGCGCGGGCGGCGGCGCTGGCCTGGGCCAGTTCCACGCCCATGCCCACCTTCTGGCTGCCCTGACCCGGAAAAACGAATGCGCGCATAGCTGACATCTCCTTTGCGCCGCGCGGTTATTGCCCCGGCGCGGCTCCCGCAAGTCCGAACGGCACGATCTTGTTGGCAACGTCGTGCCCGATATCCGCCGTGCCCAGGAACGGGATCGCGTGGCGCTGGCACCAGTGGCGAGCGATGGCCTCGATCTCGTGGCCGAACGGCACGTCGTTTTCCGGCACGTCGCTGACCCGGCCCAGCCGCAGTCCCGCCACTCCGCCGAGGTGCGCGGTGACATGAAAGAACAGGCGGTCCACACCGTAGTGATACTCGGCCACTTCCTCGACCATGACGACATGACCCGACAGGCCCGGCATCAGCGGGGTGCCGCACAGCATGGCCAATGTCATCAGGTTGAAGGCCGCGCGCGGGCGGCCATCGCCGCTGGGTTCGATCCCCGCGCGTTCGCCCGCCAGGAACCCCAGAGTGCGGCGCACGGCCCCCTCGCCCCCGGCGCGGCGGATGTCGGTGGGCATCGGCGCGTGGACCGGGCGGCCGATCCGCGCGCGGTACAGTCCGCCGAGCAAGGTGCCGGCATCGGAATAGCCGAGGAACTGCTTGTCCTGCGCGGCGTGATCGAACCGGGCTATCGCGTCCTGCGCCACCCGCGCCGCGCCATAGCCGCCGCGCGCGAACCACACCGCGTCGAACGTGGCATCGTTGGCGCATTCGACCAGCGCGGCGATCCGCTGCGCGTCGCTGCCCGCGAAATGGCCTTCGGTGAAGAAGCACTGCGGGTGGAAATGCAGTTCCACCCCCGGATAGTCCGCCGCCAGCGCCAGCACGCGCGCCGCATCCTCCTCGGTCAGCGGGCGGGACGGGGCACAGATGGCAATACGGCGCATAGGCCTTCCTAACCCGGTTGCGCTGGCGCGCAAGGCCGCATACCGGAGGCAGGATGAGCGAACTGACCCAGCACCCGTGGTTTTTCTGTGGCATTGGCGGATCGGGCATGTTGCCCCTGGCCCTGATCCTGAAGGGCAAGGGCGCAGCGGTGTCCGGATCCGACCGCAGCCGCGACCAGGGCCGGACGCCGGAAAAGTTCGCCTGGCTGGAAAGCCTGGGCTTCACCCTGCTCCCGCAGGACGGCAGCGGCATCACCTCAGCCGATCAGGTGCTGGTGGCGAGCGCAGCGGTGGAAGATACCGTGCCGGAGATGGTCCGCGCGCGCGAACTCGGCTGCGCGCGGCTGAGCCGGGCCGAACTGCTCGCCCGGCTGTTCAATGCCGATCCGTGCGGGATCGCGATTGGCGGGACCAGCGGCAAGAGCACGGTGACCGGGATGACCGGCTGGATCATGACCCAGGCCGGGCGCGATCCGACGATCATGAACGGCGCGGTGATGAAGAACTTCGTCAGTGCCGACGCCCCCTTCGCCAGCGCGCGAGTCGGCCAGGGCGGCGTGTTCGTGTCCGAAGTCGATGAAAGCGACGGCTCGATCGCGCTCTACCGGCCCAAGGTGGCGGTGCTGCTCAACGTCAGCCTCGACCACAAGTCGATGGATGAACTGCGCGCCCTGTTCAGCGATTTCCTGGGCATGTCTGACATTTGCGTGGTCAACCTCGACGATCCCGAAGCCGCGGCGCTGATGCCCGAATTCACCCCGCACGTGACCTATGGCGTGACCAATCACGAGGCGCAGATCGGGGTGTTCGCCGATACGATCATGGAAGGGCCGCTGTTGATTTCCGCCACCGTGATCGACCGCCGCGATGGCTATGCCCATCCGCTGGTGCTGGACGTGCCGGGCCGTCACAACCTGTCGAACGCTCTGGCCGCGATTGCCGCTGCTTGCGCCGCCGGGGTGCCGGTGCGCGAGGCGGTCGACGCGCTGTCGACCTTCAAGGGGCTGGCCCGCCGGTTCGACGTGGTCGGCACCAGCGCATCGGGGATCACGGTCATCGACGATTTCGGCCACAACCCGGAAAAGTGCGCCGCTACGCTTGCCACGCTGAAAGCCCATCCGGGCCGGGTGATCGCGCTGTTCCAGCCGCACGGTTATGGTCCGCTGCGCCAGATGGGCCGCGAGTTGGCGCAGGTGTTTGCGCGGATGCTTGGCCCGGACGATGTCACGATCCTGTGCGATCCGGTCTATTTCGGCGGCACGGTTGACCGCAGCGAGGGCAGCGAACGGATCGTCAAGCTGATCGCCGAGGGCGGCGGCCATGCCGAATACGTTCCCGCGCGCGATGCCTGCGCGGCCCGGATCGCGCAGCTCGCCCGCCCGGGTGACCGCGTGGTGGTGATGGGCGCGCGTGACGACACGCTGAGCCAGTTTGCGCGGGACCTGCTGGCGCGGGTGTAACGCCCGCCCTGCATTTTTAGACCACGGTATGAATTTGGTTGCATCACCGCCCCGCGCGTTCCTATAGCTGCGTCTCGAAAAGCCGGGACGCATGGCGCGATCTCCGACGCGATCGAGGACAGGATGCGACCCGTACCACAGCTTCGCCCCCGCCATATCCCGCTGCTTGCCCTGCGTGCCGCCCCCCTGGTCCTGGCCCTCGCCGTACTGGGATCGTGCAGCCGCCCCGCCCCATGGTCGGCGCAGGAAGCCTCGGCCGATAACTGGCTGCATTACGGCGGCTCGGTTTCGGAAAACCACTTCAGCGCGCTGGACGAAATCAACGCGGGCAACGTGGCCGACCTCAAGCTGCGCTGGTTCCTGGACCTCGACACTTTCCCCAGCGTCAATTCAGCGCCGCTGGCGGTGGACGGGATACTCTATTTCTCGGCCGGCTTTTCGGTGATCCACGCGGTCGATGCCCAGACCGGCAAGCTCTTGTGGAAATACGATCCCGAAGTCCACAAGGTGGCGGGATCGAAGCTGCGGATCGGCTGGGGTGTGCGTGGCATCGCCTTTCGCGACGGGCAGGTGTTTACCGGCACGCTCGACGGGCGGCTGCTCGCGATCGACGCGAAGACCGGCAAGCTGAACTGGAGCACGCAGACCACCGAGCCGGATGATGCGCGCTATATCTCGGGCCCGCCCTATGTCTTCGGCAATACCGTGGTGATCGGCCACGGCGGGGCCGATTACGGCGCAACGCGCGGCTATGTGACCGCTTACGACACCCGCACCGGGCAGCAGAAGTGGCGCTTCTTCACCGTGCCGGGCGATCCGGCCAAGGGGTTCGAGAACGAGGCCATGAAGATGGCCGCGAAAACCTGGACCGGCGAATGGTGGAAATACGGCGGCGGCGGCACGGTGTGGCACGCCATGGCCTATGACCCGCAGTTCAACCGGATCTACCTTGGCACCGGCAACGGCTCGCCGTGGAACCAGCGCATCCGCAGCCCGCAAGGCGGCGACAACCTGTTCCTGTCCGCGATCGTCGCGCTGGATGCCGATACGGGCGCCTATGCCTGGCATTACCAGACCAATCCCGGCGAAACCTGGGACTACAACAGCACGATGGACATCGAGTTGGCGACTCTGCCGGTCGATGGCAAGCCCACCCCGGTGATCCTGCACGCGCCCAAGAACGGGTTCTTCTATGTGCTCGATCGCCGCAACGGCAAATTCATCTCGGCCGAAAAGATCGTCCCGGTCAACTGGGCCAGCCATATCGACAAGGCCACCGGCCGTCCGGTCGAAACGGCCGAGGCGCGCTATCCCGGCGGCAAAACCCAGGTGATCTGGCCCGGCCCGATCGGCGGGCACAATGTCGCGGCAATGTCGTTCAGCCCGCAGACGGGCCTGGCCTATATCCCGATCACCCATGCGGCGCGGGCCTTTGTCGATCCGGCGGGCGACCTGCGCCAGTGGAAGTCCAAGGGCAACCGGATCTACGATACCGGCACCGGCAACGCCCCGCCCGAGGTCAAGCTGCCACAGGGATGGAGCGCGCTGCTCGCCTGGAACCCGGAGACGCAGAAGGAAGCCTGGCGCGTCCCCCTGCCCGGCCTGGTCCAGGGCGGCACGCTGGCCACCGCCGGCGGGCTGGTGTTCCAGGGCAACGTGCTCGGCAAGGTGGTTGCCTATGACGCGAAGAACGGCAAGCCGCTGTGGAATTTCGACGCGCAAGTCGGGATTCAGGCGCAGCCGATCACCTACCGGGCGGGCGGCAAGCAGATGGTGACGATCATCGCCGGCTGGCGCGGCACCGGCTATGGCGGCGGGCCGACCTGGGAATACCGCCAGCAGCCGCGCCGCGTGCTGACTTTCGCGCTCGATGGCCAGGCAGCCCTGCCCGCGCCGCAGCGTACCGAATTGCCGCTGGTCGATGCCCCGGGTTTTACGGTCGATCCCGCCAAGGCCAAGGTCGGGCAGGAGGTCTATGGCACCCGCTGCATGATCTGCCACGGCCCGGCCCTGCGCGCCAGCGGCGCGGCGCCCGATCTGCGCCGCTCGCCCATCCCGCCCTCGCGCGAAGCGCTGGTGGCGGTGCTGCGCGAAGGCGTGCTGCGCCCGGCGGGCATGCCCAGCTTCGAAGACCTGAGCGACGCCCAGATCAACGGGCTGCAACACTACGTGGTGCAACAATCGCGCGCGGCGGCGAGCAAGTAGCTCGCCGCCCGCACGGGGCCGGTCAGCGCAGCAGCTTTTCCAGCATCACCAGGGTGGGATCGCCCTCCACGCCGTGGGGGGTGAAGCCCTTTTCACGCTCCAGCTCGATCGCGGCATGGTTTTCGCGGTCCTCGATCGCGATCACCCGGCGCAGCCCGCGCTTGCGTGCCGCTTCGGCCAGCACGTCGAGCAAGGCCCAGCCCACCCCCTTGCCGCGCCAGTTCTGGCAGACCGAAATGGCCACTTCGCCCGTGTCGAGCGGATTGTCGCAGGCCAGCATGGCATGGCCGACCAGGGTATCGCTCGCCTCGTCGAACGCCACGAAGCTCTCAGTGCGGAAGTGGTCAACCTCGATCATCGGCACCAGTTGTTCGTGGGTCAGGTGCTTGTGCGCGGTCAGGAAGCGGAAGCGGCGGTCCTCGTCGCTGACCCGGTCGAAGAACTCGGCCAGCAGCGGCTCATCCTCGGCGCAGACCGGACGCACGGCGATCACCGCGCCGCTGCGGGTGCGCAGTTCCTGGACTTCGGGGGCAAGATCTTCGGCAAGCATTGCTCGGCTCCTTTTGCAATGCAGCATCCGTTAGCACTTGCAGCACAAACGGCATTGACCTGGAGCAAGGTTCGCCGGAATTTTCGCGGGGCGCCTAATGCGCCTTCCGCTTCAGCACCTTGTGCAGCAGCAGCGCGATGGCCGCGCCCAGCCCCAGCCCGACCAGCGCCGAGGACACGGCATAGGCCAGCCAGCCAGCCGCGCCGCCGGCCGCTTCTGCGGCGTGCTGGACGCCGTGGGCCAGGTCCGATGGCCAGTGCCAGCCCAGCTCGTGCGTGCCGTGCAGCAGGATCCCGCCGCCGACCCACAGCATCGCCGCCGTGCCCAGCGGCGAAAGCACCGCCAGCACCTTGGGCATGGCATTGACCAGCATTTCGCCCAGCTTCTGGTTCGCCGCGCCCGGCTTTTTCGCCAGGTGCAGGCCGATATCGTCCAGCTTCACGATCAGCGCGACTGCGCCGTAGACCACGATGGTGATCACCACCCCGACCAGCGCCAGGATCAGCGCGCGGCTGACCAGCGGCTCGGTGGCAACTTCGGCCAGGGCAATAGCCATGATTTCCGCCGACAGGATCAGGTCGGTCCGCACCGCGCCGGACACCCGCTCGCGCTCGAATTCGGTCAGGTCGGTGATTGCATCGCCCAGCACTTCGCCGTGATGATCGCCGCCCAGCTTTTCCAGCACCTTTTCCGCGCCTTCATAGCACAGGAACAAGCCGCCGATCATCAGCAGCGGGGTCATCGCCCAGGGCGCGAACTGGCTGATCGCCAGGGCGGCGGGCAGCAGGATCAGCAGCTTGTTGCGCAGCGATCCCTTCACGATCTGCCAGATGATCGGCAATTCGCGGTCGGGCGTGAAGGCGGTCAGGTAGCCCGGCGTGACCGCGGCATCATCGACCACCACCCCGGCAGCCTTGGATCCCGCCTTGGCAGCCGCCGCGCCCAGGTCATCGACCGAGGCGGCCGCCACCTTGGCAATCATCGCCACATCGTCGAGCAGCGCAACAAGTCCGGAAGGCATGGTAAGGCAGTCCTCATCAAGGCAGACCAGCCTGTTGCCAAGACCGGGCGCGCGCCGCAAGGCTTGCATTGCCCGCATAATCGGTTAAAGGCGCGCCCTTCCCCGGGTGCGAATCCGTGGGGAAACGAAGAAAGCCGGAGGGGCCCCGCAATGGTGCGGATCAGCCAGCGATCGGTTAGAGAGATAAAGGAAGCTGCCGTGGCTCTATATGAGCACGTGTTCCTGGCACGCCAGGACCTCAGCCAGGCGCAGGTCGATGCGCTGGCCGCCACCGCGACGGAAATCGTCGAAGCCAACAATGGCAAGGTGACCAAGACCGAGACCTGGGGCCTGAAGAACCTGGCCTACAAGATCAAGCGCAACCGCAAGGCGCACTTCGTGCTGCTCAACATCGAAGCGCCCGCCGGCACCGTTGCCGAACTGGAACGCCAGACCGCGATCAACGAAGACGTGATCCGCTGGCTGACCGTGCGCGTCGACGAGCTGGAAACCGGCCCGTCGGTGCAGATGCGCAAGCAGGACCGCGAGCGCAGCAAGCGCCGCGAACGCGAGGAGTTCTAAGAGATGGCCCGCGCATTTTTCCGCCGCCGCAAGAGCTGCCCCTTCTCGGGCAAGAACGCTCCCAAGATCGATTACAAGGACACGCGCCTGCTCCAGAACTACATGTCTGAGCGTGGCAAGATCGTGCCGAGCCGCATCACCGCCGTTTCTGCCAAGAAGCAGCGTGAACTGGGCCAGGCGATCAAGCGTGCCCGTCACCTGGGCCTCCTGCCCTACCTCGTGAAGTAAGGGGAGACAGGACCATGCAGATCATCCTGCTCGAACGCATCGAAAAGCTGGGCACCATCGGCGATGTCGTGACCGTCAAGGACGGCTACGCACGCAACTTCCTGCTGCCCAACAAGAAGGCGCTGCGCGCCAACGATGCCAACCGCAAGGTTTTCGAAGCCAACCGCTCGAAGATCGAAGCCGACAACGCCGCCCGCCGTGCCGATGCCGAAAAGCATTCGGAAAACGTCGAAGGCAAGTCGGTCGTCCTGATCCGCGCCTCGTCGAACGCCGGCCAGCTCTATGGTTCGGTCTCGGTGCGTGACATCGCCGACGCGCTGAACGCCGAAGGCGCCGACGTGTCGAAGTCGATGATCGTGCTCGAACGCCCGATCAAGACCATCGGCGTGTTCGACGTGAAGGTCGCGCTGCATCCGGAAGTGGCCGTGACCGTCAAGGTCAACGTCGCCCGCTCGCCGGACGAAGCCGAGCAGCAGGCTGCCGGCGTCGACGTGATCGCGGCGATGTTCGAAGACGACGCAGCTGAAGCGGCCGCCGCCGCCGGTGAATTCGAAGCCGGCAACGGCGAAGACATCGAAGCGGAAGCTCCGGCCGCCGAAGGCGACGCCTGAGCCTCATCAGCTTGAGCCAAACGTTGAGGGGGTGCTTCGGCGCCCCCTTTTCGTTTGTACCGCAGGGGCCAATGCTGGCTGCCCGACCACAGATTGTTCCGCGTCATTGAAATTTCATGCAAGTTCCGCTAGGAGCCTGCGATGGAAAGAACAGAAAACGTCATCGCGGAATTGGTCCGCCTTTATGAAACCGCCGTCTCCACCCTGCGCCGCGACATTGCCGCATTCGCCCAGGACGGCACTCTCCCGCCCCCCGATCGCCGCGCCAGCCGGGCCTGGAACTATCCGGAAGTGCGCCTGCGTTACAGCGGTGTCGAAACCCGCCCGGACCTGGCCCGCGCCTTTGGCCGGCTGGGCCACGCCGGCACTTTCGCCACCACGGTGACCCGCCCGGCGCTGTTCGCCGATTACCTGACCGAACAGCTGGGCCTGCTGGAAGACGACTACGCGATCGAGATCGAGGTTGGCCCTTCGGCCCAGGAAATCCCCTTTCCCTATGTGATCGACGCCAGCAGCGGTCTCGGCACGATCAGCCCGCTCGAACTGTCGAAGCATTTCCCCGCCACCGAGCTGGCGATGATCGGTGACGAGTTGGCCGATGGCATCGCGGTGGAAACTGACGACGATGCCACCCCGCTGTCGCTGTTCGACGGGCTGCGCACCGATTTCAGCCTGGCGCGGCTGGCGCACTATACCGGCACCGCGCCGGAACATTTCCAGCGCTTCATCCTGTTCACCAACTATCACCGCTATGTCGATGAATTCGTGGACTGGGCGGCGCAGCAGCTGGGCAAGGACGATTTCACCATGCTGTCGGGCGCCGGCGGCCTGCTGATCGACCAGCCGACCGACAATGCCCGTGATATCCTGTCGGACACGGCCTGGCGGCGGCACCAGATGCCGGCCTATCACCTGGTCCGCCCGGACCGCTCGGGAATCACGCTGGTCAACATCGGCGTCGGCCCCAGCAATGCCAAGACGATCTGCGATCACCTCGCGGTGCTGCGCCCCGAAGCCTGGCTGATGATCGGCCACTGCGGGGGCCTGCGCGATACCCAGCGGATCGGCGACTATGTGCTGGCCCACGCCTATCTGCGCGACGATCACGTGCTGGATGCGGTGCTGCCGCCGGAAATTCCGATCCCCGCGATTGCCGAAGTGCAGATCGCGCTCGCCCGCGCGGCGGAAATGGTCAGCGGCGATATCGGCGCGAACCTGAAGAAGCGGATGCGCACTGGCACGGTCGCCACCACCGACGACCGCAACTGGGAGCTGCGTTATACCCATTCCGCGCAGCGCCTGTCGCTCAGCCGCGCGATCGGGATCGACATGGAAAGCGCGACCATCGCCGCGCAGGGCTATCGCTTCCGCGTGCCTTACGGGACGCTGCTGTGCGTTTCGGACAAGCCGCTGCACGGCGAATTGAAGCTGCCCGGCCAGGCCAACCGCTTCTACGAGGAAGCGATTGCCGCGCACCTGCAGATCGGCACCACGACCTGCGAATTGCTACGCGCCGAAGGGGCCCGCCTGCACAGCCGCAAGCTGCGCGCGTTCAAGGAACCGCCGTTCCGGTGAGGGATCAGCGGGGCGAAGGAAAAGCCCTTCGCCCCGCCCTCATCCCTTACCAGCCGGGCTTCTGCCCCTTGTTCTGCTGGTCGAGCCACTTCTTGAGCGGCGCGAAATAGGCCATCATCGCCTTGCCGCTGATCTCGCGGCTGCCGGTGAAGGCATGCAGCGCATCCGGCCAGGGCTTGCTCGCGCCCATTTCCAGCATCGCGTTGAACTTCTTGCCCACGTCCTTGTTGCCATAGAAGCTGCAGCGATGCAGCGGGCCCTTCCACCCGGCCTGCTTGCACGCGGCTTCGTAGAACTGGAACTGCAGGATCCGCGCCAGGAAATAGCGGGTATAGGGCACCATCGCCGGGATGTGATACTTCGCCCCGGCATCGAACGCGTCCGCGCCGCGCGGCCCCGGCGGAATGATGCCCTGGTAGTTCAGGCGCATGTCGGTCCACGACTTGCCATAGTCGGCAGGCTTGATCTCGCCCGAGAACACCTGCCAGCGCCAGCGGTCGATCAGCAGGCCGAACGGCAGGAACGCCACCTTGTCCATCGCCTGGCGCAGCAGCAGCCCGGTGTCCTTGTCGGCCGAAGGCACCTTGGCGCGGTCAAGCAGGCCGATCTGCACCAGGTATTCCGGCGTGATCGACAGCGCGACGGTATCGCCGATCGCTTCATGGAAGCCGTCGTTCGCGCCGTCGAGGTAATAGGCCGGCTGCTTGTTGTAGGCGCGCTGGTAGAAGTTGTGGCCCAGCTCGTGGTGGATCGTGGTGAAATCGTCGCCGTTCACCTTGATGCACATCTTGATCCGCAGGTCATCGACGTTGTCGAGGTTCCAGGCCGAGGCATGGCACACCACTTCGCGGTCCTGCGGCTTCACGAATTGCGAGCGTTCCCAGAAGGTCTTGGGCAGTGGCGCGAGGCCAAGCGAGGTGAAGAACCCTTCCCCGCCCTTGACCATCCTGAGCGGATCATAACCCTTTTCCTTGAGCAGGTCGGTGGTGTCGAAGCCCAGGTCGCCAGCGCCAGCGGGAGCAACCACGTCATAGATGTTGCCCCATTCCTGCGCCCACATGTTGCCCAGCAGGTCGGCGCGGATCGGGCCGGTCTTGCCTTGCACCGCGTCGCCATACTTCTGGTTCAGCTTCATCCGGACATAGGTGTGCAGCGAATCGTAGAGCGGCTTGACCTCGGCCCACAGCTTCTCGGTCAGCGCGGCGAACTGTTCGGGCGGCATGTCATAGTTCGAGCGCCACAGCGCGCCGGTATCGGCATAACCCAGTTCCTGCGCCCCGGCATTGGCGGCGGCGACCAGCCTGGCGTAATCGTCCTTCATCGGCTTGCCGACATTGTCGTGCCAGGAAAGCCACATTTCCTTCAGTTCGTCCGGGTTGCGATTGGTGCCCATCGCCGCTTCGATGTCGCTGCCGTTGATCGGCGCCCCGCGCAGCGTGCCCTTGCCCTTGCCGTAGACACCTTGAAGCTTGGCGTTGAGCGTGGCCACTTCCTCGGCCGCGCCGGGCTTGGTCGCGGCGGGCAGGACGATCAGCGTACGCATCCGCGCCAGCTTGCGCGTGGTGTCATAGTCCAGCCCCGGCGTGCCGGCGTGCTTCGCCGCCTCGATCGCGGTCTTGACGTTGAATTCGGTCGCGGCTGCCCCGGCGCGCGCGGTCAGCGCTTCGGTGTCCTGGTTGATGTAGGTCTGATAGACCCATTCGGCCTGCCCGCCTTCGATCCCCAGCCGGGCATATTCAGCCTCGGCCTTGGTCACGAAATCCTTGGCGGCCTGCTGCGGGTTGGCGGCATCGGCCATGGCCGGCGCGGCCGTGAGCGCCGCGGACAGCGCGGCGAGCGAAACCAGTCTTTTCATTGTCTTGTCCCCTTGGGAATACTCCGACCCGAAGGCCGATGGGACAAGGCTGGCCATGGGCGCGCGCGCCGTCAAGCGCGGATCGGCAGAAGGCTTCAGTCGATCAGAAAGTCGCGAATCGCCAGCCCCAACTCGGGCTTGGCAACGCAGCTCATGTGGGTGCCGGGCACGGTCGCCAGCGTGGCATTGGGCAGCGCGGCCTGGAGCAAGTCGGGCGAGCCGTTGTCGCGGTCCTGATCGCCGTTGACCACCAAAGTCGGCATGGTGATCGCCGCCAGCTGTTCGGGCGCGGTATCGCTGAACGTCTGCAGCAGCAGCCGCGCGGCCACCCGGTCCACCTTCATCGTCTTCATGAACGACACCGCCGGAAAGGCAGGATCGCCATGCTTGACGCTGCCGAACCGGTCGATCGCGTCGATGAAGAAGGCGCCGCGCCCGGTCCAGCCGGCCAGCCCTTCCAGCCCCATCCCACCCAGCACCAGCTTGCGTGGGCGCAAGCCCCGGATCACCGCCCGGACTGAAGTGCGCGCGCCGAGCGAAAACCCGCACAGGTCATAGTCCGACAGCGCCAGGTCCGCGACCACGGCGGCAAGGTCGAGCGCCAGCACATCGTCGGGATAGGCGACTGCGTCGTGCGGCGCCTCGCTCTGCCCGTGGGCGCGCAGATCGGGCATGATCACGTCGAACCCGGCTTCGGCCAGCACCTGGGCGTGGCCGAACTTGATCCAGTTCATCTCTGCGCTGGAAAACAACCCATGCAGCAGCACCAGCGGCCGCCCCGCACCCATGCGGTGCACCGCCAGCCGCGTGCCGAGGTGGCCGGGCACCATGCTGGTCACGGGCTGCATTACGCGGTTCAACCCTTCTTGAGGTGCCGGCGGCCGAGCAGTTCGGCGATCTGCACCGCGTTGAGCGCCGCGCCCTTGCGCAGGTTGTCGGACACGCACCACAGCGTCAGGCCGTTATCGACCGTGGGATCCTCGCGCACGCGCGAGACGAAGGTCGCGCCATCGCCGACGCATTCGACCGGGGTGACGTATCCACCGTCCTCGCGCTTGTCGACCAGCATCACGCCGGGCGCTTCGCGCAGCAGGTCCTGGGCCTGTTCGGCTGAAATCTCGTCCTCGAATTCCAGGTTGATCGCCTCGCTGTGGCCGACGAACACCGGCACGCGCACGCAGGTCGCCACCACCTTAATCCTGGACCCCATGATCTTCTTGGTTTCGACCACCATCTTCCATTCTTCCTTGGTCGAACCATCATCCAGGAAGCTATCGATGTGGGGGATGACGTTGAAAGCGATCTGCTTGGTGAACTTCACCGGATCGGCGCTGTCCCCGACGAAGATGTTGCGGCTCTGCTCGAACAGCTCGTCCATGCCCTGCTTGCCCGCGCCGCTGACCGACTGGTAGGTCGCGACCACCACGCGCTTGATCTTCGCCGCATCGTGCAGCGGCTTTAGCGCCACGACCATCTGCGCGGTCGAGCAGTTGGGATTGGCGATGATGTTCTTCGCCTTGTAGCCGTCGATCGCCTCGGGGTTCACTTCCGGCACGATCAGCGGCACGTCCGGGTCCATGCGATAGAAGCTGCTGTTGTCGATCACCACGCAGCCGGCCGCCGCCGCCTTGGGGCCATAGGTTTTCGCCACGTCCGAACCGGCCGAAAACAGCGCGATGTCCCAGCCGGTGAAATCGAAATGCTCGATATTGCGGACCTTGAGCATCCGCCCGGTTTCGCCAAACTCGATCTCGTCCCCGGTCGAGCGCGAGCTGGCGAGTGCCGCCACCTCGTCGCAGGGGAACTCGCGCTCGGCCAGAACGTTGAGCATTTCGCGCCCGACATTGCCGGTCGCGCCAACCACCACCACCCGGTAACCCATCGTCGTTCTCCGCCAGAGGCTGCTCGCCTCGATTCAATAAAAATCCAATCGTCACCCCGGACTTGCTCCGGGGTCCAGCTTTGGACCTGTCCCTGCGCCAAGAGAACAAGCGGGACCCCGGGTCAAGCCCGGGGTGACGCAATGGGAGAGATCATCTTACTTCGGCGGCGTCACCCCGTGGCGTTCGAGGAAGCCGAAGATGGTCTCCCACAGGTGCTTGCCCACCTTGGGGCCGGACACGCGGTGGGTGAAGCCGGGGTAGAGCATCATTTCGAACGGCACCGCCTCGGCCTGCATTCGCGCGATCAGGGCCGAACTGTTCTCGAACACCACGTTGTCATCGGCCATGCCGTGAATGATCAGCAGCGGGTCCTTGATTTTGCCCGCGTCGGGCAGCGCGCTACTTTTCGTATAGGCAGCGCCGTCGGCCTGGGGCGTCCCCATGTAGCGTTCGGTGTAGTGGGTGTCGTATAGTTCCCAGCGCGTCACCGGCGCACCGGCGATGGCTGCGGCATAGAGCCCCTGATCGGCCTGGAGCATCTTGATCGACATGTAGCCGCCATAGGACCAGCCATAAGTCGCGATCTTGGCCGGATCGACGAAGGGCAGGCCCTTAAGATACAGCGCCCCGGCCTTCTGGTCCTCGACCTCTATCCCGCCCATCGCGCGGTAGAGGTGGCTGGCGAATTCGACCCCGCGATGCTCGCTGCCGCGGTTGTCGATCGCGAAATAGATATAGCCCTTGTCGACGATCGCCTGTTCCAGCGCCCCGCCCCAGGCGCGGGTCACGGTCTGCGCGGTGGGGCCGCCATAGTGCTGGAAGAACACCGGATAGCGCTTGCCCGGCTGCATGTCCGGCACGATCATCTTCCAGTGCAGCTCGGTCCCGTCCGCCGCCTTGATCGTGCCGAACTGCGGCGCGCGGTGGCTGGCGAGGTAGGGCGCATAGGGATGATCGCCCGCCAGCCGGTTCTCCTCGACCCAGGCGAGCCGCTTGCCCTTGGCATCGGCAACATAGACCTGCGGCGGCTGGCTGGGCGAGCTGCGGCTGACCAGCAGGGTCTGCCCGCCCCTGTCCATGCTCGCGTCGTAATTCCACCCCGCCTCGCCCAGCGCCTGCACCTTGTCCGGGTGGGCCAGGTCCAGCGCATAGAGCTGCATCGCCAGCGGATCATCGCGAGTGGCCAGGAAGAACAGCTTGCCCTTGGCCTCGTCCACCCCGACCAGCTTCGAGACCACCCACGGCCCCTTGGTCAGCTGCTGCCACTGGCTTTCGGGATAGTTGCTGGGGCGATAGCGATAGAGGTGCCCGAACCCGTCGCGCTCGGACCACCAGATCATGCTGCCGTCCTTCAGCATGCGGTAATTGTCGGACAGGTTGATCCAGCTGCGCGGCGCGGCCTGTTCGCTGAACAGCATCCGCGAGGCGCCACTCGCCGGATCGACGCTGAGCAGGTCAAGCCGGGTCTGCGCGCGGTTCTGGCGCTGGACATAGAGCGCCTTGCCATCGGGCGCCCAGTTGACCCGGGCAAGGTAGATGTCCTTGTCCGCCCCCAGATCGACCTGGACGCGGCCCGACCCGTCGGGCTTCATCACATGGAGCGAGACGTCCGAATTGGCCGATCCGGCCACCGGATAGCGCTGCTGGAACGTGCGGGTGCCGTCCGCGCCAATCGCCGCGCGGGTGACCACGCCGACGGGGGCATCGTCGAACCGCTGCACCGCGATGCGGCTGTCGTCAGGCGCCCACCAATAGCCAGTGAAGCGGGCCATTTCCTCTTGCGCGACGAATTCCGCCTCGCCCCAGTGGACCGTCTCGGCGGCTTCCGGCGGGGTGATCGGCGCGGTCTCGCCGCCCAGCTTGCCCACGTAGAACTGCCGGTCGCGCACGAACGAGACGTAGCCGCCCTTGGGGCTGAGCGCGGGGTTGAGCTCGTCCGCCTGCGAAGCAGTCAGCTTGCGGACCGACCCGTCGAGCCCGGCGAGGAACAGGTCGCCGTCCAGCGGCACCAGGATCGCCTTGCCGTCGGCCGCCCAATCATAGCTGACGATGCCTTTCAGATCGCCGATCCGCTGGCGTTCGCGCTGCATCTTCTCGGCCTCGGACAGGTCCTTGCCCGAACCGAGCTTGAGGCTGTCGACCAGCATCGACCATTTCCCACTCGTCCGGTCGAAGCCCCACAGGTCATAGCGCTCACGGTCGTCGGCGCGGCTGCGCAGCATCGTCAGGTAACGGCCATCGGGCGAAAGCTTCACCCCGCGCGGCACCGCCCCGTTCAGGCTGGGGCTGGCAAAGACGCGCTCCAGGCTGAGCGGCTGTCCCTCGGCGGGTTGCGCCGCGCTCACCCGTGCCTCCTGGGCGTGGAGCGCGGGCGACAGGGCAAGCAGCGGCAGGGCCAGGAAATAACGCGACAGGTGCATGGCAACATGATGGTCCCGAACAGGAAAAGGGCGCCCCGGCGATGGCCGGGACGCCCTTTCTAGTTCACTCGACGCGAAGCGCTAGGGGCTTAGCCCTCGTTACGCACGTCGCGGCGTTCCGCGATGCGCGCGCGCTTGCCGGTGCGGCCGCGCAGATAGTAGAGCTTCGCACGACGCACCACGCCCTTGCGGACGACGGTGATCGAATCGATGTTCGGCGAGTAGAGCGGGAACACGCGCTCCACGCCTTCACCGAAGCTCATCTTGCGGACGGTGAAGTTGGAATTGATGCCCTTGTTCGCACGCGCGATGCACACGCCTTCGTAGGCCTGGACACGGCTGCGTTCGCCTTCGATCACCTTCACGCCGACGCGGACGGTGTCACCGGGGCGGAATTCCGGAATTTCCTTGGCGGCCTTGGCGATTTCCTCGGCCTCGATCTGCTGGATCAGGTTCATGAACCCTAGTCCTTCTTCTTTTGCCGCGCGCCAGAGGCAGGCTGGTCCCGAGCGTCACTGTGACGCTCCCAAAGGTCCGGCCTGCGTAACCGTGTGTCGATCTCGGACTGTGACTTGCGCCACGCCGCGATCTTCGCATGATCCCCCGATCGCAGCACTTCAGGGATCGTGCGCCCTTCCCACTCGGTGGGTCGGGTATAGTGCGGATACTCGAGGAGGCCGTTCTCGAACGATTCCTCGGTCCCGCTGGAAGGGGCGCCCATTACGCCGGGAAGCAGCCGAATGCAAGCGTCTAACAGCATGATTGCCGCCGGTTCCCCGCCGGACAGGACAATGTCGCCGACCGACACTTCCTCGACCGCCCGGCCCTCGAAAATCCGTTCGTCGAACCCTTCGAAGCGCCCGCACAGCACGATCACGCCCGGCCCCGCCGCCAACTCGCGCACACGGGCCTGGGTCAGCGGCTTCCCGCGCGGGGTCATGGCGAGGATCGGCGCCTCGGGATTGAGCGTGCGGGCATGGTCGATCGCCTTGGCCAGCACGTCGACGCGCAGTACCATGCCCGCGCCGCCACCGGCCGGCGTGTCGTCCACGGTGCGGTGCTTGTCGATCGCGAAATCGCGGATCTGGACGGCGTCCAGCGCCCACTTCCCCTCGTCCCGCGCGCGGCCGGCCAGGCTGATTCCCAGGGGGCCAGGGAACATTTCGGGGTAGAGCGTCAGGACGGTGGCGTGAAAGGTCATCGCCGCCGCCTTTTCCAGATTGACGCGCAACAGGCAAATGCAGACTTGAGCTTGCCCCGCACCGGGGCCAGTCTGGCATGATGAAGCTTGCCCTGCTGCCCGCCCTTGCCGCGCTGATCTCCGCCGTTCCCGCCTTGGCCGAGGAAATCGGCGAATGCCGATTCGACCGCGACACGCTGACCTTTGCCGGCACGCCGGTGGAACAGGCCGGCTGCCTGCTGCGCAAGGTCAAGCTGCTGGGCGAAAAGGAGGTGCAGCCCCTCCCCCCGGTGATCCGCAAGTTGCTGGAAAGCGAAACGGCGCCCACGGCGGCGATGAAGGAAGCCGCGCTGGCGGCCTTTCCGCAGCCGTACCAGGACTATGCCCGGCAATATGCCGATGCGCCGATCAGCCAGACCGAAGCCGGGTTGCCCGCGCGCTATTTCGTGATCCACGATACCAGCGACCCGTTCTACAAGGACGCGCCCTTTCCCAAGCGGCTCGACACGGACCTTCGGGTCAACAGTTTCACCAGCTACATGGACGGCACTTTCGCCAAATCGCCGGTGGCGCACATCTTCCTCAACCGGGTCGGGCAGATCTGGGCGGGCCACGAATTTCAGGAAGGCTGGCGCGCGACCAAGCTGGAAAGCCGGGTGATTGGCCCCGCCGCGCGCGGACGCTTCGTCCATATCGAAACGGTCCAGCCGCGCCGGTTCCTGCCGGGCGCGACCAACCGGGGCTTTACCCAGGGGCCAAAGCCGGGGTTCAGCAAGGCGCAGTACCGGATGCTCGCCGCGCTCTACGTCTACACCAGCGCGCGCGCCGGGCAGTGGCTGATCCCGGGGTTCCACGCCACGGTCGACGCCGGCATCCCCGATGCCCACGACGATCCGCAGAATTTCGAGCTTAAGCAGTTCGCCAGGGAACTGGAAAAGCTGGTGAAGGACTAGTCGTTCCAACCCCGGAACAGTCGTCACCCCTGACTTGATCCGGGGGCCAGCTTTGTTTTGCGGCCTCACGCGCCGCGATCACTCCGCGAGCGAGAAGCTGGATCCCGGGTCAAGCCCGGGATGACGGGATTGGATCGCAAATCGCGTGGAGCGAGCTAGTCGAACAGGTCCGGCCTGATCGGTTGGGCCTGCTTGCGCCGACCGATCCACAGCGCCACCGGCAGGCCGACCAGCAGGGCCATCAGCAACGCCAGAACCAGCACGGCCACGGTCGGCACCACCGGCCCGACGCCGCCGTCATTGCCCGACAGGATCGAGGCGATCGGCAAGATCACCGGCACCAATCCCGCAGCGGCCGCCGCTACCACGCTGCGGCGGCGCAGCGACCAGCCCGGCTGGCGGATCGCCAGAATGCCCGCCATTCCCGCCGCAATCGCGGCCGGAATGGCGATGAAGAACACCAGGATCAGCAGGAATGCCATAGTGACAGCCTAGCCGCTCAGTCCTCGGCCGCAAAGGCGGCGGTGATGACCAGGCGCTCGGCGCTCCATTCGGGCACAGCATTGTCGCGCATCGGCACCATGAAGCGCTTGCCCGGCTTGCCGTCTTCCCCGGCGGGGCGCTGGATTTCCAGCACGTCGCCCGCGCCGAAATTGTCGACCGCGACACAGGTGCCCAATGGCTCGCCCGTATCGGACACGGCGGGCAGGCCGATCAGGTCGGCGTGGTAGTATTCGCCCGCGCCCAGCGGCGGCAGCGCGCCCCGCGGGACGGTGAGCGCGGTGCCGCGCAGCTTTTCCGCCGCCGTGCGGTCGGTCACTTCGGCAAAGCGGGCAATCGCCCCGCCCTTGCCGTCGTCGCGCAGCTTGGTCAGCGTCAGGCTGGAATCGTTGAAGGCGCGGAACCGCCGGAGCGATTCCACGCCTTCACCGAACAGCTTGAGCCGAACCTCGCCCGTCACCCCATGCGCGCCGGAGACGGCGGCCATGGTGACGGGGCGGTCCGCAGCCAAGGCTTAGCCTTCAGCCTGGGCTTCGCCGGCTTCGGCAGCCGGAGCTTCCTCGACTGCAGCTTCTTCAGCGGCCGGAGCGGCAGCTTCTTCAGCAGCAGCCTTGGCGGCTTCTTCGGCTTCAGCCAGCTTGGCGGCCTTGTCTTCAGCGCGGTCCTTGGCCTTCTGGCCCGGTTCACCCTTCTTCGGGTTCACGGTCGCGGCGCGTTCCTTGATCCCGGCCTTGTCGAGCATACGGGCGACGCGATCGGTCGGCTGGGCGCCAACGCCGATCCAGTAACGCACGCGGTCTTCGACCAGGCGCACGCGGTTGTCATCGTCCTTGGCCAGCAGCGGGTTATAGGTGCCGACCTGTTCCAGGTACTTGCCGTCGCGCGGGGCGCGGCTGTTGGAAACGACGATCTTGTAGTACGGACGCTTCTTCGAACCGCCGCGCGAAAGACGCATGGAAACAGACATTTGAACTACCTTTCTATCAAATCGAAATAACTGAAATCACTTCTTGAGCAGGTCCCCGATGTTGCCGGGCAGCGATCCGCCCCCCAGCCCCGGCAAGCCGCCACCCTGGCCACCGCCCAGCCCCGGCATGGCCGCACCCAGCCCGCCCTTGCCGAACAGCTTGGCCAGGCCGCCGAGGCCACCCATCTTCTTGATCTGCTTCATCGCGCGCTCCATTTCCTGGTGCATCTTGATGAGCTTGTTGACGTCCTGAACCTGCACGCCCGAACCGTTGGCAATGCGAATCTTGCGCTTGGCGTTGAGCAGGTCCGGCTTGGCGCGTTCCTTGGGGGTCATCGACCCGATGATCGCGTCCATGCGCAGCAGCACCCGGTCATCCATGCCTGACTGCTGCATCGCCGCCTTGGCCTTCTTCATCCCCGGCAGCATGCCCGCCAGCGCGCCAAGCCCGCCCATCGACTGCATCTGGCGCAGCTGGGTGCGCAGGTCGTTCATGTCGAACTGACCCTTGGCCATGCGCTCGGCCATGCGCTCGGCTTCTTCCTGCTCGATCGCCTGGGCCGCCTTTTCGACGATCGAGACGATGTCGCCCATGCCGAGGATGCGGCTGGCGACGCGGGCCGGCTGGAACACTTCCAGCGCATCGAGCTTTTCGCCGGTGCCCGCGAACTTGATCGGCTTGCCGGTGACGTGGCGCATCGACAGCGCCGCGCCGCCGCGCGCATCGCCGTCCATCCGGGTCAGGATGACGCCGGTCAGATCAACCTGGCCGGTAAAGGCCTGAGCGACGTTGACCGCGTCCTGACCGGTCAGCGAATCGACCACCAGCAGCGTTTCGCGCGGAGAAGTGGTCGCCGCGACCGCCTTCATCTCGTCCATCAACTGCTGATCGACGTGGAGCCGGCCCGCGGTGTCGAGCAACAGCACGTCCACCGCCTGCAGCTTGGCCGCCTGCATCGCGCGGGCGGCAATATCGACCGGCATCTGGCCCGGGACGATCGGCAGGGTCGCAACCTCGACCTGCTCGCCCAGCACCTTCAATTGTTCCTGCGCCGCCGGGCGATTGACGTCGAGCGACGCCATCATCACCTTCTTGCCCTGCTTTTCCTTGAGCAGCTTGGCCAGCTTGGCGGTGCTGGTGGTCTTGCCCGAACCCTGCAGGCCGACCATCATGATCACCACCGGCGGGGTGGCGGCCAGATCCAGTCCGGGCACTTCGGTGCCGCCCAGCATGTCGACCAGGGCATCATTAACGACCTTGACCACCTGCTGGCCGGGGGTGACCGACTTCAGGACTTCAACGCCAACGGCCTTTTCGGTGACATCGTCGATGAAGCGGCGGACCACCGGCAGCGCGACGTCGGCTTCGAGCAGCGCGATTCGCACTTCGCGCATCGCATCGCGGACGTCCTGTTCCTTGAGCGCGCCACGGCCCCGCAGTCGGTCGAAGACATTGCCCAACCGGTCTGACAGTGCGTCGAACATTCGCTCACGTACTCCACATCAACGCGAAAAAAGCCGGTGGGCGAAACCTCGCCGACCAGCTTGCCGCTAGAACTCTGTTTGGTGAATGGTGGAGCCTAGCGGGATCGAACCGCTGACCTCCTGCATGCCATGCAGGCGCTCTCCCAGCTGAGCTAAGGCCCCGTACCATTCATCCGACCGGCTCTGGAAACCCGGTCAATGCCCCCGGTGTCTCGCCGGGAGGCCGCCCCTCTAGTGGCGGCCTTCCAGCTTGGCAAGAGGGTTTTTTACCTCAAACGTCGTCGGTGTCGCCATCGCCGTCGATACCGACGCCCAGGTCGTCATCGCCGCCCAGATCAACGTCGTTATCCGGCGAATCGCCGTCCTCGTCGATGTCCAGATCGGCATCGGCCAGATCGACATCAGCGCCTTCTTCGACCTTGTCCTTCTGGATTTCCTCGTAGGGAATCGGCTGCTTCGACTTGAGCACCGGCTCGGCATGCCAGGCATAGCCGCATTCGATGCAGGTGATCGGGTCGTCCTTGCCCAGATCGTAGAAGCGGGTGCCGCACTTCGGGCAGCCGTGCTTGGCGCCCCATTCAGGCTTGACCATACAATTCCTCACTTGCGCCGCCCGGGCGGGCCGCGAATTTGGCTTAATACGTATTGGGAGGCTGATGCGCCAGTCCCAGCGCGGGGCGCGCCTTGCCATAGCCCGCGCCCGCTGTCAAAAGCCGCGCGCATTTCCCGCCCCTTGTTGCGAAAGCCCGCCTCTTGTCCTCTGCCGATCCTGCCCAGATGCGCCCCCGCCGCTTCCTGCCCAGCGCCCCGCTGAAGGGCCGGATCCGTGTGCCTGGCGACAAGTCGATCAGCCACCGCTCGATCATGCTGGGCGCGCTGGCGGTGGGCGAAACGCGGGTCACCGGGCTGCTCGAAGGGGAAGACGTGCTCTCCACCGCCGCCGCGATGCGGGCGATGGGCGCGCAGGTTGAGCGGCTGGGCGAAGGCAGCTGGTCGGTCCACGGGGTCGGCGTCGGCGCCCTGCTCCAGCCGCAGGCCGCGCTCGACATGGGCAATTCGGGCACGTCCACCCGCCTGCTGATGGGGCTGGTCGCCAGCCACCCGATCACCGCCAGCTTCATCGGCGATGCCAGCCTGTCGAAGCGCCCGATGGGCCGGGTGATCGAACCGCTGAGCCGCATGGGCGCGCAGTTCACCGCCAGCCCGGGCGACCGGCTGCCGCTGATGCTGCGCGGCGCCCAGCCCGCCGTGCCGATCGAATACCGCCTGCCGGTAGCCAGCGCCCAGGTAAAGAGCGCGGTGCTGCTGGCCGGGCTGAACACGCCAGGCCTGACCACGGTGATCGAACCCATCCCCACCCGCGACCATTCCGAACGGATGCTGCGAGGCTTCGGCGCGGAACTGGACGTGGAGATTGAGGCAGATGGCACCCGCGTGATCCGCATTCGCGGCGAAGCGGAACTGAAGCCGCAGGTGATCGACGTGCCGGGCGATCCCTCGTCCGCCGCGTTCTTCATCGTCGCCGCTCTGGTAGTGCCGGGCAGCGAGCTGCTGATCGAGAACGTCGGGCTGAACCCCACCCGCGCCGGGCTGGTCGAAGTGCTGCAACAGATGGGCGGCGACATCACCCTGCTGAACGCGCGCGAGGTGGGCGGCGAGCCGGTGGCCGACCTGCTGGTGAAACATTCCGCACTGCGCGGCATCGCGGTCGATCCCGCCATCGCCCCCAGCATGATCGACGAATTCCCCGCGCTGTTCGTCGCCGCTGCCCTTGCCGAAGGAACCACCGTGACCACCGGCCTCGACGAGCTGCGCGTCAAGGAAAGCGACCGTCTGGCGGTGATGGCCGCCGCGCTGTCCGCCGCCGGCGCGCGGGTGAGCGAGCAGGAAGACGGCCTGACGATCGAGGGCACCGGCGGCGAACCGCTGCCCGGCACTTCCGGCGCGATCGCCACGCATCTCGACCACCGCATCGCCATGGCGATGACGGTTGGGGGTCTGGCCAGCAAGGCCGGGGTCGAAGTGGACGACACGCGCCCCATCGCCACCAGCTTCCCGGTGTTCGAAGCCATGCTCGACGGGCTGGCGGGATGAACGAGACCTTTGCCAATGCCTGCGGATTCGTGGGCATGGCCTGCATCATCTTTGCCTATGGCTACGCCACTCATGCCCGGCAGCCCAATCCGTTCGTCCAGCACGGGGTAAATCTGGCGGGCGCGGCGCTGCTGACGGTGTCGCTGCTGGTCAACACCAACCTGGCCTCGCTGACGCTGGAAGGGTTCTGGGCAGCGATTGCCATCTGGGGCCTGGCCAAGGCGTTTCGCGAACGCAGGAGCAAGTCATGATCATCGCCGTCGACGGCCCGACCGCATCGGGCAAGGGTACCCTGGCCAAGGCGCTGGCCGCGCATTTCGGCTTGCCGCATCTCGATACTGGCCTGCTCTACCGCGCGGTCGGGCGGCAGGTCAGCCTGAACGGCGGCAATCCCGACGATCCGGCCGACGCCCTGGCCGCCTGCGCCTTTCCCGACAGCCTGCTGGACGATCCCGAGCTGCGCAGCGAGGCCAGCGGCGGCCTGGCCAGCCGGGTCTCGGTCCATCCAGACGTGCGCCATGCGCTGTATGAGCGCCAGCGCGGCTTTGCCCTGCAACCGGGCGGTGCGGTGCTGGACGGGCGCGACATCGGCACCGTGATCGCGCCCGAGGCTGATGCCAAGCTGTTTGTCATCGCCAGCGTTTCCGCCCGGGCGGAACGCCGCTTCAAGGAAATGCAGGCCAGCGGACGCGCCGTCGCCCTGGCCGAGATCGCCGCCGATCTTGAGGCGCGCGACCTGCGCGACCGCACCCGCGCCGAAGCTCCGCTGGTAGCGGCAAACGACGCAGTGCTGCTCGACACCAGCGATCTGGGCAAGGACGAGGCGATTGCCGCCGCGATCCGGATCGTCAGCGAACAGGCCGCCGCCCGGCGCTGAAGCGTTGCGGCCGGGGCGGCCGGGCTGCTAGGGACCGGGCATGACCCGTCCCCTGCTGCTCGCCGCGCTGACCATCGCCCTTGCCCTGCCCGCCGCGGTTGATGCCGGGCCGCGTCCGGCGAAAAGCAAGGCGGCCGCTGCCGCTGCGGCGCGGGTCAAGCGCGGGCAGACCTTTGCCGAGCAGCGCTGCGCCGCCTGCCACGGGGTCACCCGCAACAGCTCCTCGCCCAATCCCGAAAGCCCGACGTTCGAGGACATCGCCAACCGCCCCGGGCTGACCAGCACCACGCTGCGCCAGTTCCTGCGCGATTCGCACAACTTTCCCGAAGCGATGGACTTTGCGGTGGAGCGCGAGCGAATCCGCGAGTTGGCGGACTATATCGTCACCCTGCGCCGGGCGGACTACAAGCCAACGATCTGAGCGCCCGTCCCGGCGCGGCCCGGCGGGCATTTTCCTTGCTTTTGCGCCCCCCTTCCCCTAGGGGCCGCCGGTCCGTGCGGGGGTCTGCCCTCATGCGGATGCTGCGGATGGCATGGGGCCGCCGCGGCGGTTCGGCCCTTTTGGCCCGCCTCGGCAATAGTGCCTGGGTGGAGGAAAGACCGGCGGAAACAACCGCCTGGCCGGGAAAAACGTTGAAGGAAACCAGCAATGGCTACCAATCCCACGCGCGACCAGTTTGCCGCGCTGCTTGATGAATCGCTCGGCGGCGCCGATGCGGGCGGCTTCGAAGGCCGCGTCGTCAAGGGCACCATCACCGCCATCGAAAACGACAAGGCCGTCATCGACGTTGGCCTGAAGAGCGAAGGCCGCGTGGCCCTCAAGGAATTCGCGATGGCCGGCCAGCCCCACGGGCTCAAGGTTGGCGATGAAGTCGAAGTCTATGTCGACCGCGTCGAAAATTCCGAAGGCGAAGCGATGCTGTCGCGCGACCGCGCGCGCCGCGAAGCCGCCTGGGACAAGCTCGAAAACGAATTTGGCGAAGGCAAGCGCGTCGAAGGCGTGATCTTCGGCCGCGTCAAGGGCGGCTTCACCGTCGACCTCGACGGCGCCGTGGCCTTCCTGCCCGGCTCGCAGGTTGACATCCGCCCCGTGCGCGACGTGCAGCCGCTGATGGACGTGCCGCAGCCGTTCCAGATCCTCAAGATGGATCGCCGCCGCGGCAACATCGTCGTCTCGCGCCGTGCGGTGCTGGAAGAAACCCGCGCCGAACAGCGCAGCGGCCTGATCCAGAACCTGTCGGAAGGCCAGATCATCGACGGCGTCGTCAAGAACATCACCGATTACGGTGCGTTCGTTGACCTCGGCGGCATCGACGGCCTGCTCCACGTCACCGACATGAGCTACAAGCGGGTCAACCACCCGAACGAAGTCATCAACATCGGTGACACCGTCAAGGTCCAGATCATCCGCATCAACCAGGACACCCAGCGCATCAGCCTGGGCATGAAGCAGCTGGAAAGCGATCCGTGGGAAGGCGTCGCCGCCAAGTACCCGGTCGGCGCGAAGCTGCGCGGCACCGTCACCAACATCACCGAATACGGCGCCTTCGTCGAACTGGAAGCGGGCATCGAAGGCCTGGTCCACGTTTCGGAAATGTCCTGGACCAAGAAGAACGTCCACCCTGGCAAGATCGTTTCGACGAGCCAGGAAGTCGACGTCATGGTGCTGGAAGTCGACAGCGACAAGCGCCGCATCAGCCTGGGCCTCAAGCAGGCTCAGCAGAACCCCTGGGAGGCCTTCGCCGAGAAGCACCCGGTTGGTTCGCAGGTCGAAGGCGAAGTCAAGAACGCGACCGAATTCGGTCTGTTCATCGGCCTCAATGGCGACGTGGACGGCATGGTCCACATGTCGGACATCGCCTGGGGCATCTCGGGCGAGGACGCGCTGGCGCTGCACCGCAAGGGCGAGCAGGTTTCGGCCATCGTGCTTGACGTCGATGTCGACAAGGAACGCATCAGCCTCGGCATGAAGCAGCTCGAAAAGGGCGCTCCGGCGGCCGGCGGCGTTGCCGCGACGGGCTCGCTGCGCAAGAACGAAGTCGTCACCGTCACCGTGCTCGAAGTGCGCGACGGCGGCCTTGAAGTGCAGGCCGGCGAAGATGGGGCCACCGGCTTCATCAAGCGTTCGGACCTGGGCCGCGACCGCGACGAACAGCGCCCCGACCGCTTCCAGGTCGGCCAGAAGCTGGACGCCATGGTCATCGGCTTCGATCGTTCGAAGAAGCCGAACTTCTCGGTCAAGGCCCGCCAGCTGGCCGAAGAAAAGGAAGCCGTGGAACAGTACGGCTCGTCGGATGCCGGCGCTTCGCTGGGCGACATCCTCGGCGCCGCGCTGAAGGCGAAGAAGGACTAAGTCCAACTTCCCGCCATCAGGCAGACAAAGGCCCGTCCGGAGTGATCCGGGCGGGCTTTTGCTTTGCGCGCGACGCGCTAAGGTGGGCGCAGGAGAGTCCCATGCTTGAAGTCCACCAGTTCCCCTGCCTGTCCGACAACTACGGCTACCTGCTGCACGATCCCGTCAGCGGCGAGACCGTGTGCATCGACACCCCCGATGCCCAGGCCTACCTGCGCGAAGCCGCGCACAAGGAATGGCAGATCACCCAGATCTGGAACACCCACTGGCACCCCGATCATGCCGGCGGGAACGAGGCGATCAAGGCAGCCACCGGCTGCACGGTGACCGCATCTACCGTGGATGCGCCGCGCACCCCGGCGGTCGACCGCACGGTCGGCCAGGGCGACAAGGTGTCGATCGGCGCCTTCGATTTCACTGTGATCGACGTCGGCGGGCATACCAATGGCCACATCGCGCTGCACTGCGCGGCGGCCGACATGGCCTTTGTCGGCGATGCGCTGTTCGCGCTGGGCTGCGGGCGGATGTTCGAAGGCACGCCCGACCAGTTCTGGGCCAGCCTGTGCCGGCTCAAGGCGCTGCCGCCTTCGACCATGCTCTACTGCGCGCACGAATATACCGCCAGCAACGCCCGCTTCGCGCTGCATGCCGACCCGGACAATGCCAAGCTGCGCGACTATGCCGCGCACATTGACCGGAACCGCGCCGCCGGGATGCCCACGGTTCCGACCACGCTGAGCCGCGAACTGGTGACGAACCCGTTCCTGCGCGCCGACGATCCCGACATGCAGGCGCGCTGGGCCGATCGCGGGGCGGTTATCGGCGATCCGGTCGCCACCTTTGCCGCGCTGCGCACCGCCAAGGACACCTTCTGAACCGATGCAGGCCCTGATTGTCAGCCACCTTTCGCCCGACCTGTCGGGCGTGGCCCTGCTCGATCTGCCCATGCCGCAGCGCGCGCCCGGGCAAGTGCTGGTGCGCGTCCACGCCACCTCGCTCAACTTTCCCGACCTGCTGATGACCAGGGGCGAATACCAGTTCAAGCCCGAGCCGCCGTTCGTGCTGGGGCTTGAACTGGCCGGCGAAGTGGTCGAGGCGGACGCAGGCAGCCCGCTCCCCGTCGGCACGCGGGTGATGGGCGGCAGCAAGGGCGGCTGCATGGCGCAATATGCCGCGCTCGATCCATCGGCGCTGCGCCCGATTCCCGATGGCATCGACTATCCCACCGCCGCCGCGCTCGGCGCGGCCTATGGCACGGCCTATACCGCGCTGGTCGAGATCGGCGGGCTGAAGGCCGGGGACTGGGTGCTGGTCCACGGCGCCACCGGCGGCGTCGGCCTGGCGGCGGCGGACCTGGCCAAGGCGCTGGGCGCGAAAGTGATCGCCACCACCGGCTCCCCCGCCAAGCTGGAAGCGCTGAAGGCCGCCTGCAACCCCGACGCCGCAATCCTCGCCGAAGGCCGCTTTCGCGAGGCGGTGGCAGAGATCACCGGCGGGCGCCTGTGCGATCTGGTCTATGATCCGGTCGGCGGCGACATTTTCGATGAAAGCACCCGCTGCGTCGCCTTTGGCGGCAAGCTGCTGGTGATCGGCTTTGCCGGCGGGCGGATTGCCGACGTGTCGACCAATATCCCGCTGATCAAGGGCTTCTCGATCGTCGGCGTGCGCGCGGGCGAATATGCCCGGCGCTTTCCCGAACGCGGCAAGGCCCTGCGCGAGGCGATGCTGGCGCTGGCCGCATCGGGCCAGCTCCACCCCCACATCGACCGCATCTTGCCGCTGGAGCGCTGGCGCGAGGCCTTCGACGCCATGGCCGCGCGGCAGATCGTGGGCAAGGTGGTACTGGTGCCCTAGGGCTGCCGTTTACGATTTACCGTCACCCCGGGCTTGACCCGGGGTCCAGCTTTTCCTTGGCAGCGCGTCGGATAAAAAAAGGCAGCTGGACCCCGGATCAAGTCCGGGGTGACGGGTCTGTTGGGGATGCCCCCTCACCCCTCCCCGAAATCCAGCGCCAGCAGGTGCGGGCGCTCGTTCGCCAGCTTGACCACCAGTTCCCCGAACAGTCCGTTGACCCAAGCGAACCATGCGCGGGTGTACTTCGCCGGATCATTGGCATCAAAACTTTCGTGCATGAAGCCGGTGCCCGCGTGGGTCGCCCGCAGCACGCGCAGGCAATCGGCAATCACCGCCTCGTCATCGCTCGACAGCGCGCGCAGCACGATCGACATCGGCCAGACCTGCCCTTCGCCAATGTGGGGCCCGCCGATCCCTTCCGCCGCGCGGCCGCGGAAGAACCACGGGTTCGCCTCGCTCCACACGGCATCGGCAGTGGTGCGCCACAGCGGGTAATCGGACGGCAGGCAGCGCAGATAGGCCAGACCCAGCAGGCTGGGGACATTGGCATCGTCCATGAACAGGTGGTTGCCGAAGCCATCGGTTTCATAGGCGAAGACCTGCCGCCCATCGGGCAGCTGCATCACGCCGTGCTTGAACACTGCGGCTTCGACTTCGGCCGCGAGCGCGGCGGCGTCCTGCGCCAGCGCATCGTCTTTCAGCACGGCATGGGCCAGCGCGGCGAGTTCGCGCAGGGTCGCCACCGCGAACAGGTTGCCCGGAATGTTGCAGGGGTAGGTGCAGGCATCGTCCGATGGGCGAAAGGCGGAATGGATCAGCCCGGTCTTGCGGGTCGGCACGCCGATCCCGGCCAGCGTGGTTTCAGTCGGCTGGGTGGACTGGCGCTGGAACCGGTAGGGACCGGGACCGGCCAGCCGCTGCTGTTCGCGAAAGGTCGCCACGATCAGCCGCGCGGCACTGGCCCAGGTGGCATCGAAGGGTTCGGTATCCCCGCTCGCTCGCCAGTAATCGTGCGCCAGGCGCAGGACATAGCACAGCGAATCGACCTCCCATTTGCGTTCGGCCACGCCCGGCTTCATCTCGGTCCGGTCGCTGCGCGCCCAGTGCAGCCCGGCCCGGTCGTCCAGATCGCGCAGGAAGGCATTGGCATAGGGATCGGCCAGCACGCAGCGCGCGTGGCGGCGGATCAGCCCGCGATAGAGCCGGCGCAGGCCGTCATCATGGCGGGCCAGGTGCAGATAGGGCCGCAATTGCGCCGCGCTGTCGCGCAGCCACAGCGCCGGAATATCGCCGGTGATGACGAAGGCATCGTCGTGGCCCTCGTGCTCGCCCAGGAACACCGTGGTATCGAGCGTGTTCGGAAAGCAGTTGCCGAACAGCCAGGCCAGCTCGGGATCGCGGATCAGGCCGGTCACGCGGTCGATCTCGCGCTCGACCACCTTGGAAACGAAGCGGCGCTCGGCCACGGGCGGGCGGTTGGACTGGAACATCGACACATCCTGGCTGGCCTGGGCCGCGCGCAGCCGCCCCGGCACCAGCAGCAAGGCGCTGCCCGCGGCAAGGAACGAACGGCGACTGGCGGCGGATCGGGACACTGGCCGCAGGGTGGCGGGATTGGCGGATCGTGGCAAGTCCTGCACCGGTTGGCCTCCACCGCCCCTTGCCTTCACGCCGCGCGCGCCCTAGCGGCAGCCGCGTAGCCACGAAGGAGTCGAACCATGGTCCCCCGTTATGCCCGCCCCGCGATGGTCGCCATCTGGGAGGCGGAAGCCCGCTACAAGATCTGGTTCGAGATCGAAGCCCACGCCACGCAGAAGCTGGGCGAACTGGGCGTGGTCCCCCCCAGTGGCGCCAAGGCGCTGTGGGACTGGTGGGCGACGAACCCCAGCATCGACGTTGCCGCGATCGACGCGATCGAGGCGGTGACCAAGCACGACGTGATCGCTTTCCTCGATTGGGTGGCCCAGCAGGTTGGCCCCGAAGCGCGCTTCATGCACCAGGGCATGACCAGCTCGGACGTCCTCGACACCACACTGGCGGTGCAGCTGGCCCGCGCCAGCGACCTGCTGCTGGAAGACCTTGACGCGCTGCTCGCCGCGATCAAGCGCCGCGCGCTGGAACACAAGTACACCCCGACCATCGGCCGCAGCCATGGCATCCATGCCGAACCCACCACTTTCGGCAAGAAGCTGGCCGAAGCCTATGCCGAATTCAGCCGCTGCAAGGTGCGCCTGCTGGCCGCCCGCGCCGAAGTGGCGACCTGCGCGATTTCGGGCGCGGTCGGCACCTTCGCCAATATCGACCCGTCGGTCGAAGAATACGTCGCCGGGCAGCTTGGCCTCGCGGTTGAACCCGTTTCGACCCAGGTGATCCCGCGCGATCGCCACGCGATGTTCTTTGCCACGCTGGGCGTGATCGCCAGCAGCATCGAACGCCTGGCGGTGGAAGTGCGCCACCTGCAGCGCACCGAAGTGCTGGAAGCGGAAGAATACTTCTCGCCCGGGCAAAAGGGCAGCTCGGCCATGCCGCACAAGCGCAACCCGGTGCTGACCGAGAACCTGACCGGCCTGGCCCGCATGGTCCGCTCGGCCGTGACTCCGGCGCTGGAGAACGTCGCCCTGTGGCACGAGCGCGACATCAGCCACTCCTCGGTCGAACGCTTCATCGGGCCGGATGCGACCATCACGCTCGACTTCGCACTGGCCCGGCTGACCTCGGTGGTCGACAAGCTGGTCGTCTATCCTGAGCGGATGCAGAAGAACCTCGACAAGATGGGCGGCCTGGTCCACTCGCAGCGCGTCCTGCTGGCGCTGACCCAGGCGGGGCTTGAGCGCGATGCCGCCTACCGCCTGGTCCAGCGTAACGCGATGAAGGTGTGGGAAAGCGACGGTCAGCTCAGCCTGCTCGAACTGCTCAAGGCCGATCCCGAAGTCAGCGCGGTGATGAGCGCGGCGGACCTCGCGGAGAAGTTCAACCTCGACTACCACTTCAAGGCGATCGACACGATCTTCGCCCGGGTGTTCGGCGAGTAAGCCGGCGTCTGGGGCGCGCTTGCGCCCCTTTCGCTTCGCGCCTAGCATCGCCGGGCAAGGGACTGATCGGGATGGAGGTTGAACGACCATGCGGGTGATCCGGACGATCGTGTGGGTGCTGCTGGGCGTCGCCCTGCTGCTGTTCTCGCTCAACAACTGGAACGACGTCGAAGTGAAGATCTGGGAGGGGCTGATCCTCCAGACCAAGCTGCCCGCCCTTGTCGTCGTCTCGTTCCTGATCGGACTGCTGCCGATGTGGCTGCTGCACAAGGGCGCGCGCTGGCGGCTCAACCGGCGAATCGCCAACCTTGAAAACACGGTGCGGGCAACTACCGCCACCCAGCCCGCCGCCGTCGCCACCACCACCCAGCTTGACGCCGCCGCACAGGAGAATCCCCCGGCATGAACACCAATCCGATCTACCTCGCGCTTGATTTCCCCCGGCTGGAAACCGCCGAAGCGGTGGCGCGCAAGGTTGCGGGGCATATCGGCGGGCTGAAGCTGGGGCTCGAATTCTTCTGCGCCCACGGCCACCACGGGGTGCACGAAATTGCCAAGATCGGCCTGCCGATCTTTCTTGACCTGAAGCTGCACGACATTCCCAACACCGTGGCCGGGGCGATGCAGGCGATCCATGTGTTGCAGCCGTCGATTGTCACCGTCCACGCCGGCGGCGGCCGCGCGATGATGGAAGATGCCAAGGCGGCGGCGGGTGAGCATTGCAAGGTGGTCGGCGTGACGCTGCTGACCAGCCTCGACGAAAGCGACATGGCTGCGACCGGGATTGGCGGCTCCGCGCACGATCAGGTCATGCGGCTGGCCGACCTCGCCCATTCCTCGGGCCTGGATGGAATCGTCTGTTCCGGGCACGAAGTGGCCTCGGTCCATTCGCAGTGGAAGGACGGCTTCTTCGTCGTTCCCGGACTGCGCCCCGCCGATCCGCACGGCAAGGGCAGCCACGGCGACCAGAAGCGCACCGTCACCCCGCGCCAGGCGCGCGATGCCGGGGCCAGCGTGCTGGTGATCGGTCGCCCGATCGCCCGCGCCGAAGACCCTGTTGCCGCCGCCCGCGCGATCGAAGGAACGCTCTAGGTTCAGCCCCGCGAAAGCCGGGCACGGGCATGTGCGGTTCATGATGCGAAGGAGTATCGCCATGAAATCGCTTAGATTTGCCCTGACCCCGCTGGCCCTTGCCCTGGCCCTGCCGGGTGCCGCCATGGCCCAAAACGCCCAGTCCGGCCCGGTCCTTGCCGCCGGCAGCACCGTGCTGACCGTGATCGGCGAAGGCCGCACTGCCCGCGCGCCGGACCTGGCCATGTTCAGCGCCGGGGTGACCAGCCAGGCCCCCACCGCCGGCGCGGCGATGAGCGCCAATGCCGTGCAGATGACCAAGGTGATCGCCGCGCTGAAAGCCGCCGGGATCGCGGACAAGGACGTCCAGACCAGCCAGATCTCGCTCAGCCCGGTCTATGCCGAACAGCCGGTCGGCCCCAATGGCATCGCGCGTGCGCCGCGCATCGCCGGCTACCAGGCGACCAACACGGTCAGCGTCAAGCAGCGCGATTTGAAGCAGTTCGGCAAGGTGCTCGACACGCTGGTCGCGTCCGGCGCGAACGAAGTGAACGGCCCCAGCTTCCAGCTCGACAATCCCGATTCCGCGCTGGACGAAGCGCGCGTGGCCGCGATCAAGTCCGCGCGCGCCCGCGCCGAGCTTTACGCCAAAGCCGCAGGCCTGCGCGTGGTCCGGATGCTGACGATCACCGAAAGCGGCGGTTATGCCCCGCAGCCCAAGTTCGCCTTTGCCGAAGCGCGCATGGCCGATGGCATGCCCACCCCGGTCGCGGCGGGGCAGGTCGAAC
Source organism: Novosphingobium sp. (assembly GCF_041905565.1). Lineage (GTDB taxonomy): Bacteria > Pseudomonadota > Alphaproteobacteria > Sphingomonadales > Sphingomonadaceae > Novosphingobium. The sequence continues at coordinate 146,939 of NZ_JAYRKX010000001.1, forward strand.
TGGCCGCCAGCGTCACCGTGCAGTTCGAACTGGCGCCCTGAGCGCGGCCACGCTAACCGGCGGGGGTATGACTGCCCCCGCCATCAAGCTTTGCGGCCTGACCACGCCCGAAACGCTCGACGCCGCGATTGCCGCGCGCGCCGATCATTTCGGGCTGATGTTCTATCCGAACAGTCCGCGTTACGCCTCGCTCGACGTCGCGCGCGCGCTGGGCCAGCGCGCTGCCGGACGGATTGGCCGGGTCGGCGTGTTCGTCGATGCCGATGACGCGCAGATTGCGGAAGCAGTCGCCGCCGCCGGGCTCGACACGCTGCAACTGCACGGCAGCGAAAGCCCCGAGCGGGTCGCGCAGCTGCGCCAGCATCACGGCCTGCCGGCGTGGAAGGTGCTGTCGGTCGCCACCGCCGAAGACGTGGCCAGGGCGCGCGCCTATGTCGGCGCGGCCGATCTGGTGCTGTTCGACGCCAAGACGCCCAAGGGCGCTTTGCAGGGCGGCATGGGTCTGAAGTTCGACTGGTCGCTGCTATCGGCGTGGAAGGCCGCCTGCCCCTGGGGCCTCGCCGGGGGGCTTTCGCCCGACAACGTCGCCGAAGCCGTGCGGCTGACCGGCGCGCCGCTGGTCGACACCTCGTCCGGGATCGAAACCGCGCCGGGGATGAAGGACCCGGCAAAGATCGCCGCCTTCTGCGCGGCAGCGCGATCAGCATAGGAAAAGGGGCGACCCGTTGCCGGGCCGCCCCTTCGCTCGGTGGCTGGTTGTTCGATCAGAACTTCACGCCCAGGCCCGCGACCACGGCGTTGCCGTCCTGGCGGTTCTGGTCGAGGAAGAAGTGGCGATATTCGACCTTGGCATAGAGGTTGTTGCCAAAGCCTTGCTCATAGCCCGCGCCGAGGTGGACGGAATCGTTGTTGCAGCCCGAGCAGGTCTCGGTGGTGTAGCCCGAGGCGGCGTAGAGCTTGCCCGTTTCGCCCACCTTGGTGCCGAGGCGGCCGGTGAAGCCCCAGGCAACCTTGGTGCCGCTGTCGGCGATCTTGTCGGCCGACACTTCGGCACCGGCGAACAAGGTCTGGCCGAGGTCGAAATCGTAGCCCGCAGCGACGCCATAGGTGTCCTGCGTGTAGCCATCGGTCCAGAACACGCCGCCGCGCGCTTCGACGCGGGCTTCGTTCGCCATGGCCGGGGTCGCGGTGGCCGCAATGGCGAGCAGCGGGAGAAGAACCTTACGCATAATCAAACTCCTTGGATATTCAGCCCTGTGACAGGGACGAGGCGGCAGGTAGGTCGCCCTTCCTGTCGCTTCGATGAATTCATTGTTCAGAAATTCCGTCAGAATTTCCATTTGTTGCATGTTAGCAACAGATATTGATAACATCTGATAGTTAAATTACGTTCAGCCGTGGCAGCAAAAGCCCGCAAAGGCTGGACTTCCGCGGCTGATAATGCCAAGCGCCAGCGCGTCATGACCGTCCAAACCCCCGCGCCGAACACTTTTCGCAACCAGCCCGACGATCGCGGCCATTTTGGCCAGTTCGGAGGCCGGTACGTCGCCGAAACGCTGATGCCGCTGATCCTGGACCTTGAGCGCGAATATACCGCCGCCAAGGCCGATCCCGCGTTCCACGCCCAGTTCGACGACCTCCTGGAACACTATGTCGGGCGCCCCAGCCCGCTCTATTTCGCCCCGCGCCTGACCGAGGAGCTGGGCGGCGCGCAGATCTGGTTCAAGCGCGACGAGCTGAACCACACCGGCGCGCACAAGATCAACAACTGCATCGGCCAGATCCTGCTGGCGATGCGGATGGGCAAGACCCGGATCATCGCGGAAACCGGCGCGGGCCAGCACGGGGTGGCCACCGCCACCGTCTGCGCGCGTTTCGGCCTGCCCTGCGTGATCTTCATGGGCGCGACCGACGTGGCCCGCCAGGCCCCCAACGTGTTCCGCATGAAGCTGCTGGGCGCAGAAGTGCGCCCGGTCACCGCCGGGGCCGCCACGCTGAAGGACGCGATGAACGAGGCGCTGCGCGACTGGGTCGCCAATGTCCACGACACTTTCTACATCATCGGCACAGCCGCCGGCCCGCACCCCTACCCGGAACTGGTCCGCGATTTCCAGAGCGTGATCGGCAAGGAAGCCCGCGCCCAGATGCTGGCCCGCACTGGCCGCCTGCCCGACTTGCTGGTCGCCGCGATCGGCGGGGGCAGCAACGCGATCGGGCTGTTCCACCCGTTCCTGGACGATCCCTCGGTCAGGATGATGGGCGTCGAAGCGGCGGGCTACGGCCTCGACAAGGAACACGCTGCCAGCCTTGCGGGCGGGCGCCCGGGCATCCTCCACGGCAACAAGACTTACCTGCTGCAGGACGAGGACGGCCAGATCACCGAAGGCCACTCGATCAGCGCCGGGCTGGACTATCCGGGGATTGGCCCGGAACACGCATGGCTGCGCGACATTGGCCGGGTCGATTACACCAGCGTCACCGACGACGAGGCACTGGACGCCTTCCAGCTGCTCTGCCGCACCGAAGGGATCATCCCCGCGCTGGAGCCGAGCCACGCCATTGCTGCGGTCAAGAAGATCGCGCCGACCATGCCCAAGGACAGCATCATCCTGCTCAACCTGTGCGGGCGCGGCGATAAGGACATCTTCTCGGTCGCCGAACACTTGGGGGTGACGCTGTGAGCCGCTTCGAACGCGCCTTTGCCAAGGGCCCGGCCCTGGTCTGCTTCGTCACCGGCGGTGATCCGACGCCCGATGCGACGCCCGCGATCCTCGACGCGCTGGTCGAAGGCGGGGCCGACGTGATCGAGCTGGGCATGCCCTTCACCGATCCGATGGCCGATGGCCCGGCGATCCAGAACGCCAACCTGCGCGCGCTGGGCACCGGCACCACCACGGCGGACATCTTCCGCATCGCCGCTGATTTCCGTGCCCGCCACGCCGATGTGCCGCTGGTGCTGATGGGCTATGCCAACCCGATGACCATCCGCGGGTCCGAATGGTTCGCCGCCGAATGCGCCAAGGCCGGGGTCGACGGGGTGATCTGTGTCGACATCCCGCCCGAGGAAGACCCCGAGCTTGGCCCGGCCCTGCGCGCGGCGGGCGTCAGCCTGATCCGCCTGGCCACCCCAACCACCGATGCGGCGCGGCTGCCGGCGGTGCTCGAAGGCTCGTCAGGCTTCCTCTATTACGTCTCGGTTGCCGGGATCACCGGCATGCAGCAGGCAGCCCAAACCTCGATCGAGGATGCGGTGGCGCGGCTCAAGGAGCACGCGACGATTCCCGTCGCGGTCGGCTTTGGCGTGCGCACGCCGGAACAGGCCGGGGCGATTGCCCGTGTCGCGGACGGCGTGGTGGTCGGCTCGGCGCTGGTCGATCTGGTCGGTCTGCACGGCGCGCGTGCCGCCGGACCTGTGCGCGAATTGACCAAGGCGCTTGCCGATGCCGTCCATTGCGCTAGGGAAACGGCATGAGCTGGCTCGATCGTGTTCGCAAGGCGCTGCCGTTTCAGGACAAGCGCGACACCCCTGACAACCTGTGGATCAAGTGCCCTTCGTGCAGCGAAATGCTGTTCACCAAGGAGTACGAGGATAACCAGAACGTCTGCCCGCGCTGCGACCATCATGGCCGCATCGGTGCCGACGCGCGCTTCGCGCAGTTGCTCGACGCCGGCTTTGAAGTGCTTCCCACCCCCAAGGTGAAGGAAGACCCGCTGAAGTTCCGCGACAGCAAGAAGTATCCCGAACGGCTCAAGGCCGCCCGCGCCGCCAATCCGCATCCCGATGCGCTGACCAACGCGGTGGGCAGGATCGATGGCCACAAGGCGGTGCTGGGCGTGCAGGACTTTGCCTTCATGGGCGGGTCGATGGGCATGGCGGTGGGCGCGGCCTTCGTTGCCGGGGTGGACCGGGCGATCAAGGAAAAGTGCGCTTACGTGATCTGCACCGCCGCCGGCGGTGCGCGGATGCAGGAAGGCATTCTCAGCCTGATGCAGATGCCCAAGACCACGGTCGCGGTGCGCCGGCTTGGCCGCGCCGGGCTACCCTATGTCGTGGTGCTGACCGATCCGACCACCGGCGGGGTCACTGCCAGCTATGCCATGCTGGGCGATGTCCAGATTGCCGAACCGGGCTGCCTGATCGGCTTTGCCGGCCAGCGCGTGATCCAGGACACGATTCGCGAAAAGCTGCCCGAAGGATTCCAGCGCGCCGAATACCTGCTTGAACACGGCATGGTCGACATGGTGGTCCACCGCCGCGAGCTGAAGGCCACGCTGGCGCAGGTGCTGGACTTCCTGGGCGCCGCCAAGGCGGCCTGAGCCGCCGTGAAGGACTTCGCGATCTCGGACAATCCGCGCGTCCAGGCCCAGCTGGACCGGCTGGGCGCGCTCAGCCTGCCGCAGGGGCGGATCGGGCTGGACGTGATCCATGCGCTGCTGGAGCGCCTCGGCAACCCCCAGCGCGCCCTGCCCCCGGTGTTCCACGTTGCGGGCACCAACGGCAAGGGCAGCACCTGCGCCTACCTGCGCGCCATGCTGGAAGCACAGGGACTGGTGGTGCACGCCGCGACCAAGCCGCACCTGGTACGCTACAACGAACGCATCCGCGTGGCCGGCCAGTTGATCGACGACGAGTTGCTGGCCGACCTGCTGAAGGAAGTGCTGGACAAGGGCGAGGACCTCGCCCCCAGCTTCTTCGAAGTGACCACGGCGGCCACGTTCCTGGCGTTTCACCGCATTCCGGCTGACGCCTGCGTGATCGAGGTGGGTCTGGGCGGCCGGTTCGATGCGACCAACGTGCTCGACCACCAGGCCGCCTGCGGCATCGCCAGCCTCGGGATCGACCACGAGGGCTTCCTGCTTACCCCCGAACAGGGCGTGCCGCAGGACCCGCTGTGCCGCATCGCCTTTGAAAAGGCCGGGATCGCGCGCCCCGGCGTGCCGCTGGTGACCCAGGCCTACCGCGACGACATGACCCGCACCGTGATCGAACACGCCATGCGGGTCGGCGCCCGCACCGCGATCCGCGGGCTGGACTGGGACGCGGCGATCGACGCCGGGATCGCTTACCGTGACCGGCAGGGCGAGCTGACCCTGCCCCTCCCCACGCTGGCCGGCACCCACCAGGCCGACAACGCCGCGCTGGCGGTGGCCATGCTGCGCCACCAGTCGCAAGTGACCGTCACGCCCGAGGCGATGGCGGCCGGCATCCGCGCGGCGCGCTGGCCGGCACGGCTGCAACTGCTGGGCCAGGGCCCGCTCACCGAACTGGCGCCGGGCCGCAAGGTCTGGCTCGACGGCGGGCACAATGTCGATGCGGGCCTCGCCATCGCCCGCCATTTCGCCGACGCGCCGCCCTTCCACCTGATTACCGGCATGTTGGCGAGCAAGGACCCGGCCGCGATCGTCGCCCCGCTAAAAGGCAAGTTGCTGAGTGTCTCAGTCGTCCCCGCGCCGGGCCACGATGCCCACAGCCCGGCCGATATTGCTGCCCATGCCGACCGACCGGTCACGGCCTTCCCCGATGTCGCCGCCGCGCTGCGCGCACTGCCGGGCGCAGGCGACGTGCTGATCGCAGGGTCGCTTTACCTCGCGGGCGAGGTCTTGCGGCTCAACGCAGAATTTCCCGACTAGGCTTTCGCTTCGACGCTGTCATCCTCGGTGCTCGGCTGGCGGACGGTCTGGGCGATATGGCCCTTGTGCCACAGCAGCCACAGCAGGATCATGCCGGGGATCGCGGCGAGCACGGTGAAGCCCCAGAACAGCGTCCAGCCGAGTTCCTTGGCGATCACCCCGGCAGGCGTCGCCAGCCAGGTCCGCCCGAAAGCCGCGAAGGATGACAGCAGCGCGAACTGGGTGGCGGTATAGGCCAGGCTCGACAGCCCCGACAGGTAGGTGGCGAACACCGTCAAGCCGATCCCGCTGGTCAGGTTCTCGGTCCCGATCGCGGCAACCAGCATCCAGTAGTTGTGCCCGGTGACCGACAGCAGCATGAACATCACGTTCGAGAACATCATCATCAGGCCAGAAAGCAGCAGCGCCCGGCCCATGCCCAGCCACAGGATGAACGGCGCGCCCAGCGCCGAACCCAGGATCAGCGCGCCAAAGCCCCACAGCTTGTTCGCCGAAACATAATCGAGGTCGGAAAAACCCAGGTCGACGATCATCGGCGCCAGCATGGTCTGCCCCATCGCGTCGCCAACCTTGTAGATCAGCACGAAGCCCAGGATCAGGAACGCGCCGTGGCGGCCGAGGAATTCGCGGAACGGGTTGAGCACCGTTTCGCTCAGCCACTGCCGCGCGCTCATCCCCGATGCGCCCGCGAAGCGGTCGACATAGCGCCCCGGCCCGGCGATCAACGCGCCGACAATCGCGGGCAAGATGCAGAACGCGGTCAGCCCGTAACCCGTGGCCCAGCCCAGCCCCAGTCCTTCGCTGGAGGCGAGGAACACCGTGCCCGCCCCGGCAATCAGGTTGCCGGTGCGATAGCCGAACTGGTTGGTGGCCGTGCCGTGGGCGAACTCCTCGTCCTCCAGGATCTCGATGCGGTATGCGTCGATCACGATGTCCTGTGTCGCCGAAAGGAACGCGGTGACCACCGCCCAGAACATGAAGCCGCCCAGCTGCCCCGGCTGCGGATTGCTGGCGCCCAGCTGCCAGACCGAGACGAACAGCAGCGCCTGGATGAAGAACAGCCAGCCCCGCCGCTGGCCGAACGTGCGGGTCAGCACCGGCAGCGGCAGCTTGTCGACCAGCGGCGCCCACAGGAACTTGATCGTATAGGGCGTGCCCAGCGCCACGGCGAAGCCGATGGTCGCCGTGTCGATCCCCACCTTGGCCAACCAGAAGGTCATGGTCGCGACCAGCAGGGTCAGCGGAAAGCCGCTGGAAATGCCCAGCAGGAAGGTGATCATCGGGTTCTTGCGCAAGTAGGGCCGGAAGGACCGGATCCGCGTGGCAACCAGTGCCAGGCCGATCAGCACCGCCACGAAGATGATAAACCGGGACAATTCAACCGACATTGCGCGCCCTCACGTGAACTTTGCGCGCGAAACTAGCGCCGAATTGGGGTAATGATAGCCCTCATGGCGACGGCTTCCACACTCCCGGGCACCAGCCCGACCCCCGGCCAGCATGCGCTGGCCCTGGCAATTGCGCAGGGCCAGGCCCGCATGGCAAGCGAGGTGGCCACGGTGCCCGCCGCGGTCTACACCGATCCGGCCCACTGGCAGCGCGAGCAGGCGCTGCTGTGGCGCAAGGCGCCGCAGGTGCTGTGCCCATCGGCGCTGCTGCCCCAGCCGAACATGGCCGTGCCGCATGATGCCACCGGGCGCCCGCTGCTGATCACCCGCGACGGCGAGGGGCAGGCCCACGTGTTCCTCAACGTCTGCCGCCATCGCGGCACCCGGTTGGTCGAGGGTCAAGAGGCACAATGCGCCAAGCGGATGGTCTGCCCCTACCACGCCTGGACCTTTGCGATGGACGGGCGGCTGCTCGCCCTGCCCCGCCCCGAAACCTTCCCCGGACTGGACAAGGGCGATCACGGCCTGGTCGAACTGCCCAGCTGCGAGGCCGGCGGGCTGATCTGGTATGCCCCGCAAGGTGAGGCCGATTTCAGCCACGCTCGCACGCTGGGCGCGGATTTCGATGCTTTTGCCATGGGCCGGCTACACCTGTTCCGCCGCCAGACGCACGATGTGCCGGCCAACTGGAAGCTGATCATGGACGCGTTCCTGGAAAGCTACCACGTTGCCCGGCTGCACGCGGCCACCATCGGTCCGTTCTTCAAGGACGGGGTGACCAGCGGCGACCAGATCGGCCCGCACCAGCGCAGCCTGGTCGGCCGCGCGGCCGAACTGGAAGGGCTGGACCTGACCGACATGGCCACGCTGCGCCGGCTGGGCACCTTTGCCTATCAGCTGTTCCCCGGCACCGTGCTGGTGATCAGTCCGGACTATATCAACGTCATGGCGCTGTGGCCGCAGTCGCACGAGCGCACCCTGGTCGAGGATTTCATGCTGATCCCCGAGGAGCCGCAGACTGACAAGGCGCGTGACCACTGGGAACGCAGCTGGAAGCTGCTCGACGGCGGGGTCTTCGCCAGCGAGGACTTCCGCGCCGCGGCGCTCGGCCAGCAGGGCCTCGCCAGCGGAGCGGTCGAGCATGTCACGCTCGGCACGCTGGAAGCAGGCGTTCGCCGCTTCCACGAAATCTGCCACGAACAGATGGCCCTGGCCGAGGGGTGACGCGGCGGCCCTTCTGGCGTAAGGGCGCCCCATGACTTCTCCCGAGAAAGACCGCCAGGGCGACCGTATCGCCAAGCTGCTTGCCCGCGCCGGCATCGCCAGCCGCCGCGAGGTGGAGCGGATGATTGCCGATGGACGGGTCAAGATCGGCGAGGAGGTGGTGACCACCCCCAACACCGTCCTGACCAGCCTGAAAGGCGTCAGCGTTGACGGCAAGCCGGTGAAGGCCGCCGATGCAACCCGCCTGTTCGTGTTCCACAAGCCATCCGGCCTGATCACGGCTGAGCGCGATCCCGCCGGGCGGCCGACGATCTATACCGCGCTGCGCAACGCCCTGCCCGAAAACGTCGGCCGGGTCATGCCGATCGGCCGGCTTGACTTCAACACCGAGGGCCTGCTGCTCCTGACCAACGATGGCGAGCTGAAGCGGGCGATGGAACTGCCCAGCACCGGCCTGCCCCGCACTTACCGCGCCCGCACCTTTGGCGATATCAGCCAGGCTCAGCTCGAAGAACTGATCGAGGGCGTCGAGATCGACGGGATTCGCTATGGCAAGATCGACGCCAACATGGAGCGCCGCACCGGGCGCAACCAGTGGATCGAAGTGACGATCACCGAAGGCAAGAACCGCGAAGTGCGGCGCGTGCTGGAATACCTGGGGCTGGAAGTCAGCCGCCTGCTTCGCACCCGTTATGGCCCGTTCGAATTGCTCGACCTGCCGCGCGGCCAGGCCGTTGAAGTGCGCCAGGCTGATGTGGAACGCTTCCGCAAGGCCTTGACCGGCGGGACGGCACAATCGGTCGAACTGTCCGCCCCTCAGCAGGCCCGCGCCCGGATCGCCCGCAGCGCCCCGCGCCGCGACGAGGCCGCGCGCGCTGCCCCGGCCCGGCCCAACAGCGCCAAGGCCGCCCCCGCGCGCGCCGATGGCCGCAAGCCAGACGGACGCAAACCCGAGGGTCGTAAACCCGAGGGTCGCAAGCCCGAGGGTCGCAAGCCCGAGGGTCGCAAGCCCGATGGTCTGCGCGCAGCGCCCGGCAAGTCGGCACCGCGCAAATCTGGCCCGAATGGCGGCGCGCGCAAACCCGGTCCGCGCGGCGGAGCCCCTAAACGATGAGCCTGCGGATCATTGCCGGGCAGTGGCGCGGGCGCAAGTTGCAGGCACCGCAGGGCGAAACCACCCGCCCCACCGCCGACCGCACCCGCGAAACGCTGTTCTCGATGCTGCTGTCGCGGCTCGGCACCTTCGATGGGCTGACGGCGGCCGACCTGTTTGCCGGTTCGGGCGCGCTGGGGCTGGAAGCTCTGTCGCGCGGCGCGGCCAGCTGCGTCTTTGTCGAGCAGGACCCGCCCGCGATCCGCGCGCTGCGCGCCAACATTGCCGCCCTGCGCGCCGCCAGCGAATGCGACGTGCGCGCCGGATCGGTGCTGGCGCTGGGCCCGGTCAAGGCCCCGCTGGATCTTGTGCTGCTCGATCCGCCCTATCACTCGGGCGCGGGCAGCGTTGCGCTCGACAAGCTGCGACGGCTCGGCTGGATTGGCGAGCAGACCTGGGTAAGCCTCGAAACCGCGCACGACGAGGAACCCAAGGTGAAGGGCTTTGTCGTCGATGCCGACCGAAAGGTCGGCAAGGCGCGGCTTACGCTGCTGCGTCTGGCGCCTTCGCCAGCGCAATCCCCAGCAGACTGAGCAATCCCGCCAGCGACAGCAGCAAGCCCGCCTGCGCCCCGTGGCCCCAGGCGGCCATCTGCTGCGCAGCCAGCGGCGTCAGCGCCCCGCCGACGATCCCGCCAACGTTGAACGCCAGCGAAATCCCCGAATAGCGCACCGTCACCGGAAACAGCGTCGGCAGCCAGCTGCCCAGCGGGCCATAGACCAGCCCCATCACGAACAGCGCGGCCGACAGGGTCACGAACACGGTCCACAGCGAGCCCGATTGCAGGCCCGGGCCGAACACCGCGCCCAGCGCAATGCAGGCCAGCATCCCTTGCCTGAGCACGCGGGCCGAGCCGATCCGGTCCGCCCGCATCACCGCGAACAGGATGCCCGCCGCGAAAAAGCAGTTGGCCCCCAGTTGCACTCCCAGGAACGTCTCGCGGCTGTAGCCGAGCGAAGTGGTCCCCTGCGCCAAGGCATAGGCGGTCGACAGGTAGAACACCGCAAAGCAGGCCACGGCCCCCGCCGTTCCCGCCAGCACCGCGCCCGCATGGCGGCTGACCAGCAGGGCAAAGGGCACCGGCGGCGGCGCCTTGTGGGCCAGCGCTTCGCGAAAGGCCGGGGTTTCGGCAATCCGCAGCCGCACCCACAGCCCCAGTCCGACCAGGAAAGCGCTGGCCAGGAACGGGATGCGCCAGCCCCAGGCCTTGAAATCGGCATCCGACAGGACCAGCCCCAGCAGCAGGAACAGCCCGTTCGCCGCCAGGAACCCCAGCGGCGCACCGAATTGCGGAGCGGACCCGAACCGCGCCTCCCAGCCCTTGGGCGCATATTCCACCGCCAGCAGCGCCGCCCCGCCCCATTCGCCGCCCAGGCCAAACCCCTGGCCAAAGCGAAGCACGCACAGCAGCAGCGGCGCCACCCAGCCGGCCATGGCATAGGTCGGCAGGAAGGCGATCAGCAGGGTCGACAGGCCCATCAGCATTAGCGAGGCAACGAGCGTTGACTTGCGTCCAATCCGGTCGCCGAAGTGGCCAAAGGCGATCGCCCCCAGCGGCCGGGCCAGGAACGCCAGGCCAAAGCTCATGAACGAAAGCATGGTCTGCGCCGCCGCGCTTTCCGCCGGGAAGAACAGCGGGCCGAACACCAGCGCGGCGGCCGTGGCATAGACGTAGAAGTCATAGAATTCGACTGCCGTCCCGGTCAGGGCGGCGGTCAGGATGCGGGCGTGCTGGCGGATCGGATGCATGGCCAAGCTGACTTGCCGCTTGTCCCCGCCCTGTCAATCCCGCAGCCCTTGCGCTGGGGCCCCGTGTTCCCTAGTTGTTCGCACGTGTCCCAGCTTTCCGAATCCTCGTCCGGTCTCATGGCCGACCCCTTGCTCGACGGTCTGAACGCGCCGCAGCGCGAAGCCGTGCTTGCCACCGAAGGGCCGGTGCTGATGCTGGCCGGGGCCGGCACCGGCAAGACCGCGGCGCTGACCGCGCGGCTGGCCCACCTGATCCGCACCCGCCGCGCCTGGCCGAGCGAGATCCTCTGCGTCACGTTCACCAACAAGGCGGCGCGCGAAATGCGCGAACGCGTCGGCCAGCTGGTCGGCCCGGCGGTGGAAGGGATGCCGTGGCTTGGCACGTTCCATTCGATCGCCGCCAAACTGCTGCGCCGCCATGCCGAACTGGTCGGGCTGCAATCGAACTACACGATCATCGATACCGACGACCAGCTGCGCCTGCTCAAGCAGCTGATCCAGGCCGAAGGGCTGGACGAAAAGCGCTGGCCCGCCCGCCAGCTTGCCCAGTGCATCGACCGCTGGAAGAACAAGGGGCTGAACCCGCAGGACATCGATGCCGCCGAAAGCGAAAGCTATGCCAATGGCCGGGGGCAGAAGTTCTACCAGCTCTACCAGGACCGGCTGCGCGCGCTGAACGCCTGCGATTTCGGCGATCTGCTGCTGCACATGCTGAACGTGCTGCGCCAGCACCGCGATGTGCTGGAACATTACCAGCAGCGCTTCAAATACGTCATGGTCGACGAATACCAGGACACCAACCAGGTCCAGTACCTGTGGCTGCGCCTGCTGGCCCAGGGCCGCAAGAACATCTGCGTGGTGGGTGACGACGACCAGTCGATCTATTCGTGGCGCGGGGCCGAAGTGGCCAATATCCTGCGCTTCGAACAGGATTTTCCGGGCGCCAAGGTGATCCGGCTCGAACAGAACTATCGCTCCACCCCGGACATCCTTGCCGCCGCATCGGGCCTGATCGACGCCAACAGCCAGCGGCTCGGCAAGACGCTGTGGACCGAACGGAACGGCGGCGACAAGGTCCGCGTGATCGGCGTGTGGGACGCGCCCGAGGAGGCCCGCCGGGTCGGCGACGAGATCGAGCGGCTGGAACGCGAGGGCGCCCCGCTCAGCCAGGTCGCGATCCTGGTGCGCGCGCAGTACCAGACCCGCGAATTCGAAGACCGGTTCATCGCGATCGGCCTGTCCTACAAGATCATCGGCGGCTTCCGCTTCTATGAACGCGCGGAAATCCGCGATGCCCTCGCCTATCTGCGGCTGATCGCGCAGCCGAGCGACGACCTGGCGTTTGAGCGGATCTACAACACCCCCAAACGCGGCCTGGGCGACAAGACGCTGGAAAAGTTGCACCGCCACGCCCGCGCGCGCGGCGTGCCGCTGAGCCTGGCGGCAGTCGAGATCACCGATACCGACGAGTTGCCGGCCCGCGCCCGCAACACCTTGTTCGCCTTGATGCGCGACGTGGCGCGCTGGCGGGATCTGGCGAAGACCACCGCCCCGGCAGAGCTGGTGCGCATCCTGCTCGACGAAAGCGGCTACACCGCCGCGCTCCAGGCGGAAAAAACCGCCGAAAGCGCCGGGCGACTGGAAAACCTCTCGGAACTTGCCCGCGCGATGGAGGAATACGAGACGCTGGGCGATTTCCTCGAACACGTCAGCCTGGTGATGGACAACGACCGCGCCGACGATGCCGACAAGGTCACGATCATGACCATCCACGCCGCCAAGGGGTTGGAATTCGACAACGTGTTCCTCGTCGGCTGGGAGGAAGGCGTGTTCCCCAGCCAGCGCGCGCTGGATGAAGGCGGCCTTGCCAGCCTCGAGGAGGAACGCCGCCTCGCCTATGTCGCGATCACCCGCGCGCGGCGGCGCTGTACCATCCTGCACGCGTCGAACCGCCGCATTTACGGCCAGTGGACCAGTTCGATCCCCAGCCGCTTCATCGCCGAGTTGCCCGAAGCGCATGTCGAGCAGGAAAGCACCCTGTCCGGCGGCGCCTCGCTGTGGCGCGCACAGTGGAGCGAGCGCGACGATCCCTTCGCCCACGTCGCCCGTGACCGGCCGGACAAGGTTTCCGCGCGCGGCCCCGGCTGGCAGCGCGCTGCCGCCAGCGCCTATGACCCCGCCCCGCGCCGCCTGCCCGAAGCAACCCGCAGCGCCGCCAGCTTTGCCGCCAAACCCCGCCGCGACATCGCGGTGGGCGTGCGCGTGTTCCACGACAAGTTTGGCTATGGCCTGGTCACCGCCCAGGAAGGCAACAAGCTGGAGATCGATTTCGACACCGCTGGGCCGAAACGGGTGATCGACAGCTTCGTCAAGCTGGCCGATTCTGCCTGAACGCGCTGCTCGGGCTATCCAGCCCCGCCCGCATTTACCATTCCGCGCATCGGATTGGGTGCATTTGTTGCCCCCAAACGCCCCGTATCATTCAATTATTTCGTAAAACCGGCGCATGCCGCGCCGGTAATTACGCTTTCGCGCGATTCTCAACTTATTAATAATGAATTAATCAAAACACCTTGTTTCGGATAAAAGTTAAGGCAAAATTATCCGATCAAGGGAGTTGTTCATGCACAATCAAAACCGTTCGCGGACCGCCGGCCGCACCCGCCTGCTCGTCACCAGCGCGATTGCCCTGACCGCCGTTTCCCAGCCTGCCCTGGCCAACGACGTCGGCCTGATCGATGCAGTTGCCCCCGAAGCGCACGGCGCCGGGCTGACCAGCTTGGTGCTGCCCGAGCCGCAGCTGTCCGCCGTGCTTGAAGCGGTCGCCCCCGAAGCGCAGGCGCCCAACCTGGTCCAGGTCGGCGCGCCCGACCCGTCGATCCTCATCGCCAGCCCCGGGACCACCGTGACTTCGCGCGAAGCCGGCGTGACCGGCGTTGGCCAGATGATCGTCGATTCGGGCGGCGGGTTCATCGGCCTGTGCACCGGCACCCTGATCAACCCGCGCACGGTGATCCTGGCTGCGCACTGCGTGAACACTCGCCCCGCCACCGCCTATGGCGCGAATTCCGGCGGCACCGGGATCGCCTTTGGCTTCGAAGCCTACACCCGCGCCAATGCCCCTGGCGAAACCGACGAGCTGGTGCGCTGGCTGCGCGGCGGCACGGGCGGTGCCGGCCAGTTCCAGACCAACACGGCCCAGTCGTTCTACAATGCCAACTTCGTGGCCTATAACCCCTACTCGCTCGAACCGGAGGCGCGCAGCTTCCTCTATGGCGACGTGGCGATGGCCACGCTGGACACGCCGGCCGCCAATGTGCCGACCTGGGCGCTGCTGTTCTCGCCGCTCCCGAACCCCGGCTCGATCACCGCGGGCGGCACCGGCTACAACGTGAAGATTGCTGGTTACGGCGGGATCGGCACCGGCACGGCCGGGCAGACCGGCGGATCGGACTTCCGCCGCCGCGCGGCCGAAAACATGATCGGCGCGCTGACCGATCTTGAAACCTTCGAAGGCTTCCTGTTCGGCGGCGCCCCCAACGGGCTGAAGCAGAACCTGTACTTCATGGACTTCGACGATCCGCGCCGCGGCGTGAGCGGCGCAAGCCCGTTTGATTTCAACGCCTTCCGCGACAACGCCCGCTTCAACGGCACCACCCCGACCGAAGGGATCACTGCCCCGGGCGATTCGGGCGGCCCGCTGATCGTGCAGAACTTTGCCAAGCAGGTCGTCGCCGGTGTGCTATCGGGCGGCTATTCGCGCTTCTTCAACGGCCAGCTTCCCTACAGCTACGGCGCGGTCAGCTTCTACCAGCCGCTTTATCTCTATTGGGACTGGATCGCGGCCAACAACCCCTACCACTACGTCAGCGCCAAGGCGGGCGACGGTTCGTGGACCGATCCCAGCCGCTGGGTGACGACGCTGGATCCGGCCTACAACATCCTGTCGGGCGGATCGCTGGTCAACGGGCTTCCGACTGTCGCTGGTGAACAGAAGAACGGCACTTCGGGCGATTACGGCCAGATCTGCTTCCAGACCACCGGACTGAGCGACTGCTTCGATACCGCCACCGGGGTCGAAACGATCACTGGCGGGCCGATCGGGACGGCATCGAACAATGCCGGCAACGCGACGATCAGGTCGATCACCGATGGCCAGGGCGTTTCGGATGCCGGGTTCAGCGAAGTCGTGCTGGAATCGCAGCAGAGCGCGCTGGCCACGGCTGTCCTGCCAGCCGCCACGCTGGCCAATGGCCTGCCCGGCGCGACCAACTTCGTACCGAACAACGTCGATCCCGTCCGCACCACCGGCACGGCCGGCCAGTACTATGACGTGACGCTTTCGGCGGCGGGGACCACCACCCTGTCCGGTGCGAACGTCACCATCGACCGGCTGACCATCGGCACGGCCGCCGCCGGGCTGAACATCGCCAGCGGCGCTTCGCTGACCACCCTGATGGGTACCAACCAGTTCGCCGGCACGGTCACCGTGAACGGCACGCTGACCTCGGTCGGCGATTACAGCCTGCTGGGCGGCGCCTTGCTGGGTTCGGGCCGGATCAACGCACCGTTCCTGACCAGCGTGCTGGGCCAGTTCGCCCCCGGTACCACCAGCACCACCGGCACCCTGACCGTTGGCGGCAACCTGGTGATGGCCTCGGGCACGAACTACTTCGTGAACCTGGCCGGCGCGGGCGTATCTGACCGCATCGCGGTGGTGGCCAATGGCTCGAGCATCGGTGCGGCCAACCTTGGCGGTTCGCTGGCGATTTCGCCGGCCGCGGGCAGCACGGTGCGCTATGCCGATGTCTACACTGTCCTGACTGCGGCGGGCGGCGTGACCGGCACCTTCACCAACCCCGGTTCGCTCAGCGCGATCCTGCGGCCGACGGTGCTCTATTCGACCAATGCCGTGCAACTGCGGATCGATGCGGCCTCCTATGCCAGCGTGATCGACACCACCTCGCCGGTCCAGCGCGCCTATGCCGCGCTGCTCGATGCCAACCGCGGGTCGGGCAAGATCCCCGACATCTACGGCGTGCTCGACATGCAGGATGCCGGCACCATCCGCACCACCCTCGATGCCCTCGCGCCGCGCAGCGAAACCCTGCGTTCGGCCCTGGCGACGATGACGATCGACAACAATTCCCGCCTGATCCGCCAGCGCCTTGCCGCGCTGGGTCCGAACGGCGGCAACGGTGGCACCATCGCCTATTACGGGCGTCCGGCCCAGACCGCCTCGCTGATCCAGAACCGGATGCGCGGCAATCTGGGGATGCCGGCCGTCGGCGCCCTGGCCGGTTACGCGGCGGATAACGGCGGCCCGGCGACCACCGAAGACGGCAAGCTGCCCGAAACGATGAGCGCGTTCTTCGCCGGGGGTTACCTCGATGGCGAAAGCCGCCCGATGCAGTTCGCCCGCCCGGCCTCGGGCAATGACCAGTTCGATGGCTGGTACATCGCGGCCGGTATCGAAGCCGAGCTGAGCGACAACGGCCAGTTCGGTCTGGCGCTGTCCTACACCGACGTCGATGGCCAGACCGCCGGGGCGCCTGGCGGGGCCAGCGGTTCGCTGATCCAGGCCACGCTCTATTCGAAGTACAACTGGGGCAAGGTTTCGCTCAGCACGCAGACTTCGGTGGGCAAGTTCCATTCGAAGACCAGCCGGCCGGGCAACCTGCCGGGTGCCAGCTTCACCCTGCGGTCAAGCGACGATGCGCTGACCCTGGCTTCGGAACTGAAGCTGGGCCTGAACATGGGCACCGCCAGCTTCGACATCGTTCCGAACGCCGCAGTGCGCAGCAGCTGGGTCGATTTCGGCCGCTCGCTGGAAACCGGCGGGCCGACCGCGATGGTGTTCGACCGCCCGGACTTCCGCAGCATCCAGGGCCGGCTTGGCCTGGATCTGGCGGGCAAGGGCAAGATCCGCCCGTTCGTGAGCGCCAGCTTCGTCCACGATTTCCGCACCAATCCCTACCTGTACAACGGCACCTTCGCGGGCGCGCTGCCCGGCCCGATGGTGACTTACAACCTCGCTGGGCAGGACCGGAACTGGGCCGAAGTTTCGGGTGGGCTGAGCATCGACACCGGCCGCATTGGCCTGTCGCTGAGCGCGGATACCACCATCGGCCGCGACGATGTGAAGAACCAGGCCTATCGCGCCGCGATCAGCCTGCGCTTCTGATCCCGCCATCCCGGCACAACGACGGGCCTGCCCCTTTGGGGCGGGCCCGTTCCTGTTTGGACACGGCGCGCGCTGCGCCTTTCGGTGTGCTGATGTCAGAACAAGGCCGTGAGCCACGCCGACAGCCCGCCAGGCCAAAGGCCCGGCGGAACGGCATTATGCTCAGGTTTGCTGGGGTCTAGAGCGCCGAGATATTGAGGAAGCCGGGAACGGGACCGTTCCACTCACCCGGCTGGCTCGGCGGTTCGCGATCTTCACGCGGAGCCCGGCGCGGCGCATCGGAACGCGCCTCGCGGCGCGGCGCACGATCTTCACGCGCGGGGCGGTCCTCACGCACGGCACGGTCCTCACGGGCGGGCCGGTCCTCGCGGCGCGGCTTGTCGGCGCGGCGGCTGCGTTCTTCACGCGGCGCACGTTCATCGCGGGGGGCGCGTTCTTCGCGCGGTTCGCGGCGGGGGCGTTCGGCCCGGTCGTCCAGCTTCACTTCGAAGACCGGAATGGTCATCTTGGTCAGCTTTTCGACGTTCTCGATCGCTTCGGCATCTTCCGGAGCGACCAGGGTAAAGGCCCGGCCGGTTGCCCCGGCGCGGCCGGTGCGGCCGATGCGGTGGACGTAATCGTCCGGGTGCCAAGGCGTGTCGAAGTTGAACACGTGGCTGACGCCCTTGATGTCCAGCCCGCGCGCGGCAACGTCGCTGCACACCAGGATGTTGACATGCCCATCCTTGAACCGCTGCAATTCGGCCAGCCGCGCCGGCTGGTCCATGTCGCCGTGGATTTCGCCGCTGGCAAAGCCGTGGCTGCGCAGGCTCTTGTTCAGCTCGCGCACGGTGGTCTTGCGGTTGCAGAAGATCATCGCGGTGGCGACATCATCGGTCTTGAGCAGGTGGCGCAGCACCTCGCGCTTGACGCGCGAGCTGGCGACCGGGACCTTGTGCTGGGCGATGTTGGTGTTGGTCGAGGCCGGACGGGCGACTTCGATCGACTTGGGATTGCTCAGGAACTTGTCCGCCAGCTTCTTGATCGGCGGCGGCATGGTCGCGCTGAACAGCAGGGTCTGGCGGGTGGTCGGCAGCTTGGAACAGATCGTCTCGATATCGGGGATGAACCCCATGTCGAGCATGCGGTCCGCCTCGTCGATCACCAGCAGGTCGCAGCCGGTCAGCAGGATCTTGCCGCGTTCGAACAGGTCCATCAGGCGCCCCGGGGTGGCGATCAGCACGTCCACGCCCTCGTTCAGCGCCTTGACCTGGTCACCCATCTGCACGCCGCCGATCAGCAGCGCCATCTTGAGGTCGTGGTTGACGCCGTAAGCCTCGAAATTCTCGGCCACCTGGGCGGCCAGTTCGCGGGTGGGCTCGAGGATCAGGCTGCGCGGCATCATCGCGCGGCGGCGGCCGTGCGCCAGGATGTCGATCATCGGCAGCACGAAGCTGGCGGTCTTGCCGGTCCCGGTCTGGGCGATGGCGATCAGATCGCGCATCATCAGCACCTGCGGGATGGCCTGGGCCTGGATCGGGGTAGGCGTGTCGTACCCCTTGGCCTGGACGGCCTGGACAAGTTCGGGAGAGAGGCCGAGATCGGCAAAAGGCATAGGCTTGCTGCGCTGCTTCCGGGAGTTATGCGGCGGATCACCTCTGGATGACCGCTCCGTGCAAGGCATGCCTCGCGCGAATGCCCGGCCCCTAGGCTATCTGGGACCGAAAAGTCAAGAAAACCGGATCAGTCGTCCACTTCGATCAGCTGCTTGTAGCCGCTGACCTTGCACTTGGCCCCGCTGCGCGCCAGCAATTCGTCGCGTCCGGTGCAGACCATGCCATCGGCATTGCGCGCCACCAGGAAGCCCGAATAGAAATCCCGTCCCTGGCAATTCTTGTCGAGCGTGGCGCGGACCACCCGGTTGTCGCGCAGCAGCAGCAGCAACCGGTTCTTCGCGGCGGGCGAAACCCCGGCGATTGCGGACAGCGGCAGGCATTTGCCCATCTTGCGTTCGATGATGCGGCTGCCACCGCCGAAATCGCCCTCTTCGAACATGGCGGGCGGCATCATCGGCATCGGCGCGGGACGCGGGCCGATGCGGATGGTGACGCGCTGCTCGATCCGCACCTGCTCAGCCTCGGGCATGGGCAGTGGCATTGCACTTGGCAGGCTCATTCCGCCGGGACGCAAACCGCTGCCAAGCGGGCCGGCCGACATGCCCAGCCCGGCGCGCGGCGCAGGCGCGTGTCCTTCGGCCGCCGCCACTGCGGCAACGGCCGGGACAAACAGCGCCAGTGGCGCAAGCAAGTGCAAGGCTGGGTGCATCGCCCCCGATCAATACCCCTCGTCGTTGAACGACCGCTTAACCTGCCTGAGCGGCGATCCGCAAGGGGCTGGCCCCGATGTGCCCGCCTGTGCCATAGCCGCTGGCCATGACTGCCCCGTTTAGCGCCTTCCTGGACGAAGCCGCCGCGCTGCTTGGCCCGCGCGGGCTGACCCGCGATGCCGATCTACTGGCACCCTGGCTGACCGACTGGCGCGGCCGGTTCACCGGCGCGGCGCTCGCCCTTGCCTCGCCGGCCAGCACTGCTGAAGTGGCCGCGCTGGTGCGGCTGTGCCGGGCGCACGGCGTGGGAATCGTGCCGCAGGGCGGCAACAGCGGCATGTCGGGCGGAGCCACGCCGGACGGCAGCGGCACGGCCATATTGCTCTCGCTCAGGCGCATGAACGCGATCCGCGCGATTGACCCGGCGGCCCGCCAGGCCACCTGCGAGGCCGGCGTGGTGCTGCAAGTGCTGCACGAAGCGGCCGAGGCGCAGGGCCTGCGCTTTCCCCTTACCCTGGGCGGCAAGGGTTCGGCCACGGTCGGCGGGCTGGTTTCAACCAATGCCGGCGGCACGCAGGTGCTGCGCCACGGCTCGATGCGGGCGCTGGTCATGGGGCTGGAAGCCGTGCTGCCGGATGGCACGGTCTATTCGGCGCTGACCCCGCTGAAGAAGGACAACCGCGGGTTCGATCTCAAGCAGCTGTTCATCGGCAGCGAAGGGACGCTGGGGATCGTCACCGCCGCCACCCTGCGGCTGGTGCCGCAAGTGGCCGAGCGGGTGGTGATCTGGGCCGGCGTGCCCTCGATCACCGCCGCGCGCGCGTTGCTGCTGCACTGCGAGGCGGCGGCCGGCGACGCGCTGGAAGGCTTCGAAGTGCTGCCGCAAAGCTGCCTTGAAGCGGTGCTGGGCCACGTTCCCACTGCCCGCGCGCCTCTGGCCGATCCGCACGCCTGGCACGCGCTGATCGAGGTCGTCGCCGATGCGGTGGGCGCAGCCTCCCTGCGCGAGCGTGCCGAAGCGATGATCGCCGCCGCTTTCGAAGCCGGGCTGGTTGCCGATGCGACGCTGGCCGCCAGCGAAGCCCAGGCCGAGGCGATGTGGCTGATTCGCGAAAGCGTGGCCCCGGCCGAACGCGCCAAGGGGCCAGCGATGCAGCACGACATCTCGGTTCCCGTCGAGCGGATGCCCGCGTTCCTCGACATGGCCGTGCCGACGATCGAGGCCGAATTTCCCGGCACCCACGCGGTCGGCTTCGGTCACTTGGGCGATGGCAACATCCATTTCCACGTCATCGCCCCGCCCGGCGCAGTGCGCGCCGAATGGGAAGCGCGCGAGGGCAAGGCGATCAGCCGCCGGGTCCATGATCTGGTCAGCGAATGGCACGGTTCGATCAGCGCGGAACACGGCATCGGCCAGCTCAAGCGCGACGAGCTGGAACGGCTGGGCGATCCGGCCGCGCTGGCGCTGATGCGCGCGGTCAAGGCGGCGCTCGATCCTGGGGAATTGCTCAATCCCGGCAAGCTGGTCGCTCTTGCGCCAAGCCCCGCCAAGCCTTAAAGCCGCGCCTTTCGCGAACATATCGCCTTATGTCTGGAGAGAAATTCATGGCCAGCGCGCCGCAAGCCGCCAACCTGCCGCTGTTCTACAAGGATCTGATGCCGCTCAACAGCCGCGATCACGCCACCTGGAAGAGCCGCACCACCGATCACGCCACCTGGCTGGTTGGCCAGCACGCCGTGCCGCTGACGGCCGAGGAATTCGTCCACGCCAGCCGCCACTACCCAATCGTGTTCTCGGCCAGCGACCAGCCGGTGCCGCTGGCGCTGATGGGCCTGAACGAAGGCGTGAACACCTTCGTCGACGATCAGGGCACCCTGCTCCAGCAGGCTTACGTCCCGGCCTATGTCCGCCGCTATCCGTTCATGCTGGCCAAGCTTGCGCCCGACAGCGAAGACCTGTCGCTGTGCTTCGACCCGACCAGCGACCTCTTGGGCGAATACGCCGAAGGCAATGCCCTGTTCGATGGCGACCAGCCGTCGGAACAGTGCAAGGCGACCCTGGATTTCTGCCGCAACTTCGAGGAAGCCGGCTTCCGCACCCAGGCCTTCGTCGATGAACTGGTCAAGCACAACCTGCTGATGGACGGCGAAGTGTCGATCCAGCAGGCCGGGTTCGAACAGCCGTTCGTCTATCGCGGCTTCAAGATGATCGACCAGGAAAAGCTGCGCGACGTGCGCGGTGATGTGCTGCGCAGCCTCAACCAGAACGGCATGCTGGCGCTGATCTTCGCCCACCTGTTCTCGCTTGACCTGATGACCGAAGTGTTCGCGCGCCAGGTCCAGCAGGGCAAAGGCCCGATCACGGTCGACGAAGCCAACGCCGCGGTCGCCAACGCGAACTGAGCTCCCCTCCCCCCGCGAAGCGCCCGCCCCGGCGGGTGAATTCGTATGCGCAGCCCCGGCCATTGGTCGGGGCTTGCCACATCCGGGGCACGGGTATATCCTTTCAGTGATTTTGCCGGGCTTCCCTCATGGTCCGGTCGAATCAGGTGCACTTCGTGCACCTCCTCCCTGAACCTTGGCCACCTCGTGCGACTTGCACGAGGTGGTTTTTTTACGGCTATTCCGCCGCTTGTGCCCAGCGCCGGCCCTGGGCCAGCCGGCCCAGCTCGGCCACTTCGCCGGCCAGCCGCCGGACCAGCCCGCACAGCAATTCGGCCATCGCCTCCAGCCCCTCGCCCGGTTCGGCCAGGCGGTAATCCAGATAGCTCGACCGGTCGATTTCCAGCTGGATCGCGTGCATCCCGTCATGCGGGCGGGCGTGGCGTTCCAGCACATAGCCGCCGGCATAGGGCCGGTTGTGCGCCGCCCCGCGCCGCGCTTCGCTGAAATAGCCAAAGCAGCTGCCGATCAGGCTGCCGCCGCAGGTTTGCCCGAACCGGTCGCCCAGCACGAATTCCGGCGCCGGCAGGCCGCCGCGCAGCCCCAGCGGCGGCATCGAATGGAGGTCCACCAGCAGCGCCGCCCCCCAGCGGTCGCGCAGTCCGGCCAGCGTTTCGGCCAGGCAGGCGTGATAGGGTTCGTGGATCCCGCCGATCCGCGCGGCCAGGTCCTCCTCGTCATGGCGGCGCTTCCACAGCTCGCCCAGCCCCGGCAGGCGGCGCGGAATCAGGCCCAGCCCGCTGCGCGCACGCAGCCCCGGGGTGTAACTGCCGACGCTGTCCGGCTTGCCGCGCGCGAACATGTCCCAGTCGACATCCTCGATCGCGCGGTTGAGATCGATCATCGCGCGGGGCGCATGAGCCACCAGCAGCGCGGCTCCGGTTGCGCGGGCCACGCGCTCTCCCAGCAAGTCGACATAGCGGTCTTCCAGCTTGAGCGAGGCCGAGCCCGGATGGCGCATCCGTTCCAGCAGGCTGCCGGGATAGGCCCGCCCGGCGTGGGGCACCGCGATCAGCACCGGCACCGCCGAAGGTTCGCTGCGCGCGAGCGAAAAGGCTGGCGTTCCTGGGCTGCCGGGGATCGTCCCGCCGCCGATCCGCGGCGAATCGTCAGGGGCGGAAGAGCGCTCGTCCATCGGCCAAGGCTGCCGCCTTCGGGCCCCTGTGTCAAAGCGGGCCGGAGGGGAATTGGCACAAGAATGTTAACCGAGTTCGTTGTACAAGACTTGGCGCGTGGCGGACTAGTCAAAATGCCCCGCCCGAATCGCGATGGAAGGCCCCCGATGATCCGAATCCTGCTCGCCGAAGACGAAGAAGCCATGCGCACCTACCTGGCGCGGGCGCTCGAAAATGCGGGCTACGACGTGGTGGCGGTGGACCGGGGCACCCATGCCCTGCCCCTGCTGCAGGAACAGCATTTCGACCTGCTGCTGTCGGACATCGTCATGCCCGAGATGGACGGGATCGAATTGGCCCAGCATTGCGCCGAAGTCAGCCCCAAGACCAAGGTGATGTTCATCACCGGCTTTGCGGCGGTCACGCTCAAGGCCAGCCGCGAAGCGCCGGAGGCCAAGGTGCTGTCCAAGCCCTTCCATCTGCGCGATCTGGTGCTGGAAGTGGAACGTATTTTCGGCCAGCAGCAACTAGCGTTGATCTGACCCCTTGCATCGGGGCGAAAGCCCCGCTAGAGGCGCACCCCTGCCCGGGGCGACGGCTTCGGGCAGAACCAACCGAATGGTGTCGGGCGTATAGCTCAGTGGTAGAGCACTATGTTGACATCGTAGGGGTCGCAAGTTCAATCCTTGCTACGCCCACCATTCGCTGAAACGAGAAAGGCCCCGGATTTCCGGGGCCTTTTCCGTTTTCAGCCTGGCGGCAGGGCTTACTTGCCCTGCCAGTTCGGCTTGCGCTTTTCGGCAAAGGCAGCTGCGCCTTCGCGGGCGTCTTCGCTGGCGAAGACCGGCATCACGATCGCGGCCTGCTTCTGCCACATTTCAGCATCGCTCCAGGTGTGCGATTCGCGGATCACCTTCTTCGAGGCGATCAGCGCCAGCGGGCCGTTTTCAGCGACGGCACGGGCGAGCGTCTTGGCGCCTTCCAGCGCCGGGCCATCGACGATGCGGTTGACGAAGCCCAGTTCATAGGCGCGCTTGGCATCGATGAAATCGCCGGTCAGCGCCAGTTCCATCGCGATGCGCGGCGGGATCTGGCGCGGCAGCTTGATCAGCCCGCCAGCGGCAGCCGCCAGGCTGCGCTTGGCTTCGGGGATGCCGAACTTGGCGCCGGCATTGGCCACGATCAGGTCGCAGCTCATCGCCAGTTCCATGCCGCCGGCCAGGGCATAGCCGTCGATCGCGGCGATCACCGGCTTGTTCGGGGTCCATTCGGTCATCCCGCCAAAGCCGCGCCCTTCGATGCTGGGGCGTTCGCCGCGCAGGAAGCCCTTGAGGTCCATACCCGAACAGAAGGTGCCGCCAGCCCCGGTCAGGATCGCGCAGCGCAGGTCATTTTCGGCATCCAGCCGGTCCAGCGCGGCGGCGATGCCTTCGGCCTGGGCCTTGTTCATCGCGTTCTTCGCTTCGGGGCGATTCATCGTGATGATCAGGACGCCGTCATCGACTTCGGTCAGCACTTCGGGAGCTTCGCTCATCTCTAAGATCCTCTTCTGGGACAGGTTTAATCGGTTGGTTAAATGGGTAGGACGCAATGGCACGCGCTGTCCAGCCCGAACTTGCGCAACTTCGCGCCTCTGCTAAGGGGGCGCTGCGAAATTCATCCCCAGGAAGAGAGACACCCACCGATGGCCAAGATCAAGGTGCAGAACCCCGTCGTCGAAATGGACGGCGATGAAATGACCCGCATCATCTGGCAGTGGATCCGCGAACGGCTGATCCTGCCCTACCTCGACATCGACCTGAAGTATTATGACTTGTCGGTCGAAAAGCGCGATGAAACCAACGACCAGATCACGGTCGACGCCGCCAACGCCACCAAGCAGTATGGCGTCGCGGTCAAGTGCGCCACGATCACCCCGGACGAAGCCCGCGTCACGGAATTCAACCTCAAGAAGATGTGGAAGTCGCCCAACGGCACGATCCGCAACATCCTGGGCGGCGTGGTGTTCCGCGAACCGATCGTGATGCAGAACGTCCCCCGCCTTATCCCGGGCTGGACCGATCCGATCGTGGTCGGCCGACATGCCTTTGGTGACCAGTACAAGGCCACCGACACCCTGATCCCCGGCCCCGGCACGCTGCGCCTGGTGTTCGATGGTGACAACGGCGAAACCATCGACCTCGAAGTGTTCAAGTTCCCCAGCTCGGGCGTCGCCATGGCGATGTACAACCTGGACGATTCGATTCGCGATTTCGCCCGCGCCAGCCTGAACTATGGCCTGGGCCTGGGTTGGCCGGTCTACCTGTCGACCAAGAACACCATCCTCAAGGCCTATGACGGCCGCTTCAAGGATCTGTTCCAGGAAGTCTACGAAACCGAAGGCTTCAAGGAAAAGTTCGAAGCCGCCGGCATCGTCTACGAACACCGCCTGATCGACGACATGGTCGCCTCGGCGCTGAAGTGGTCGGGCAAGTTCGTCTGGGCCTGCAAGAACTATGACGGCGACGTGCAGTCGGACCAGGTTGCCCAGGGCTTCGGCAGCCTTGGCCTGATGACCTCGGTGCTGATGACCCCCGATGGCCAGACGATCGAAGCGGAAGCCGCCCACGGCACCGTGACCCGTCACTACCGCCAGCACCAGCAGGGCAAGCAGACCTCGACCAACCCGATCGCGTCGATCTTCGCGTGGACGCGCGGCCTGATCTATCGCGGCAAGTTCGACGGCACCCCCGATGTGGTGAAGTTCGCCGAAACGCTGGAAAAGGTCTGCATCGACACCGTGGAAAGCGGCAAGATGACCAAGGACCTCGCGATCCTGATCGGTCCGGACCAGCCCTGGCTGACCACCGAAGGCTTCTTCGAGGCGATCGTGCAGAACCTCGAAACCGAAATGGCCAAGTGGGGCTGATTCAGCCTGACTGACACGAATTGGGGCGGCACCGGCAACGGCGCCGCCCTTTTTCGTATGGGGTGGCGTGACAAGGGCCCCCACCCTCCCCTAAGTCTCACCGTATGGCCGGTCCCGTTTCCTTCGATCCTTCCTCTGCCCTCGGTGACGCACTCGTGATCCTGGGGGCCGCGGGGATCGTGATTCCGCTGTTCGCCCGGCTGCGCATCACCCCGGTGATCGGGTTCATCCTGGTCGGGCTGGTGGTCGGGCCTTATGGCCTGGGGCGGCTGGTGTTCGACCATCCGTGGCTTGAATATGTCACAATTTCCGATCCCGAGGGGCTGAAACCCTTCGCCGAATTCGGGATCATCCTGCTCCTGTTCGAAATCGGGCTGGAACTGTCGTTCAACCGCCTGTGGGCGATGCGGCGACAGGTGTTTGGCGGCGGGGCGATGGAATTGCTGGTCGCGGGCAGCCTGATCGCCTTTGCGCTCAGCCTGATGGGCCAGCCGCTGGGCGGGGCAATGGGCCTGGGCCTGGCGCTGGCGATGTCCTCCACTGCGCTGGTCCTGCCGATCACCGGCACGCAAAGCCCGGTCGGCAAGGCCGCGCTGGCGACCCTGCTGTTCGAGGACATCGCCCTGGTTCCGGCGATCTTCCTGCTGGGCGCGCTGGCCCCGCACGCCGGAAGCGACAGTTGGTCGGCGCTTGGCCGCACGCTGGCGCTTGGCACCCTGGTGGTGGCACTGCTGCTCGTGCTGGGCCGCCTGCTGCTGCCGCGCCTGTTTGCGCAGGCCGCCCGCACGAAGAGTCCGGAACTGTTCATGGCCGCCAGCCTGCTGGTGGTAATCGTCGCCGCGCTGGCCACCGGCGCGGTGGGCCTGTCGCCGCTGATGGGCGCGCTGCTGGCGGGCCTGCTGATCGCCGAGACGGACTACCATACCGAAGTCGAAGCCTTCACCGCCCCGTTCAAGGGGCTGGCGCTGGGCGTGTTCCTGCTGACCGTGGGGATGAGCATCGACCTGCGCGTGGTCTGGGACAGCCTGTGGACCGTGCTGGCGGCAACCCTGGCGGTGCTGGTGCTGAAGGCCGTGGTCACCGCCTTTGCCCTGCGCCTGATGGGCGCGCGCGCCGGAACCGCGACCGAGGCCGGGATCCTGCTGGCCAGTCCTTCGGAAACCACGCTGATCGTGCTGGCCGCCGCCAGCGCCGCAGCGCTGATCCAGCCGGGCACCGCCCAGTTCTGGCAGATCGTGACTGCATTGGGCCTGACCGTGACGCCGATCCTGGCCTGGCTGGGGCGGCGGGTCGGACGCTCGGTCGACCAGGAAGCGGCCAGGCGCCAATCGGACGACGAACTCGATCCGGCGGACAGCCGCGCAATCATCGTCGGTTGCGGGCGCGTCGGGCGGTTGGTGGCCGATATGCTGGAAACCCATGGCAAGCCCTACCTGATGATCGATGCCGATGCCGATCAGGTCCGCGATGCAACCAGGCGCGGGCACAATGCGCGCTTTGGCGATGCGGCGAGAAGCGGCACCTTGTCACGGCTGGGCGTGGAACAGGCCAGCGCCGTGATCCTGACCATGGACGAACCGGTCGGCGCGCAGCGGCTGGTGCGCAAGCTGCGCGAACAATACCCAGAGCTGCCGATCATCGCCCGCGCCCGCGACGTCAGCCACGCCGCCGCGCTGTACCGCGCCGGCGCGACGCATGCCGTGCCTGAAACGCTCGAATCATCGTTGCAGCTGTCCGAAGCGGTGCTGGTTGACCTGGGCGTGCCGATGGGGCCGGTCATCGCCAGCATCCACGAAAAACGTGACGAGTTCCGGGCAAGGATCATGAAAGAGGGCGAGTTGGACGAGATGCCCCGCCTGAAAAGCGCAAGCCTTAGGGATCACTAGGCAACCTTGCGGATGGCGGTGTTCGAGGCGGCTTAGGCGGCAGCCCTTATGCGCGGGCGCAGATACCCGCTGCAACAAGGATCCGCCATGATCACCACGGCCCGCTTCGCCAGCCTGATCGCCGCCCCGCTGGCGCTGTGTGCGTCAGCGCTGCTCGCTTCGCCGCATACCCCCGCTGCCAAGGGCAAATCCCCGGCCGAACATGTCGGGGAAAAGACCCCCGCCCACGCCGCAGGCCAAGCACACGCCGCCGGGCCAGTCCACTGGACCTATTCCGGCGCGACCGGGCCGGACAGCTGGGGCGACCTCGCCGATGGCTTCAGCCAGTGCAAGACCGGGCACATGCAATCCCCGATCGACCTCGGCGCATCCGACATCCAGGGCCAGATCAACGTTCGCACCGCGTACCGCCCCGGGGCGATGAGCGTGCTGAACAATGGCCACACCATCCAGGTCAACTTCCCCGAAGGCTCGATCCTGTCGAGCGGCATTGCCCGCTACAAGCTGGTCCAGGTGCATTTCCACACGCCGTCCGAAGAAACGATCTATGGCGTGCCTTATCCGATGGTCGCGCACTTCGTGCATGCCGACCATGCCGGCAACCTGGCCGTGCTGGGCGTGCTGTTCGAGGAAGGCGCCCACAATCCCGAACTGGACAAAATCATCAAGGCCGCGCCGCGCAGCGAAGCCGCCGCGCGGCTGGTCGCTGGCGTCACGCTGGACCCGGCGCGGCTGCTGCCGTCCGAGCTGGCGGTTTGGCGCTATGACGGATCGCTGACCACGCCGCCGTGCAGCGAAGGCGTGCGCTGGCATGTGGCGATGCAGCCGGTTGCGGCCAGCGCCGCGCAGATCGCCGCGATCCACGCCATCATCGGCGACAATGCCCGGCCGATCCAGCCGCGCCACGGGCGCTTGCTGGTCGGCGGGACAGGCGGGCAGTAAGCCGGCGGCTCAGCCCGCCAGCACTGCCCGCACAGCGGCGATCGCCTCGGCCGCCTTGCTGCCGTCGGGGCCGCCGCCCTGGGCCATGTCGGGACGGCCGCCGCCGCCCTTGCCGCCCAGCGCTTCAACCCCGGCGCGAACCAGGTCGACCGCGCTGACGCGCCCGATCATATCCTCGGTCACCGCCGCGGCAATGCTGGCCTTGCCGTCGTTCACCGCGACAATCGCGGCCACGCCGCTGCCCATGCGCTGCTTGGCCTGGTCGAGCAGCCCGCGCAGTTCCTTGGGATCGAGCCCGTCAAGCACCTGGCCCGAGAACTTCACCCCGCCGACTTCCTCGTCAGCCGCCTGGGCCGCAGCGCCGCCGCCGCCGCCAAGGGCCAGCGCCTTCTTGGCCTCGGCCAATTCGCGTTCCAGCTTGCGGCGTTCCTCGACCAGCGCGGCAACGCGGGCCGAAACATCGTCTGGCGTGGTCTTGAGCAGGCTGGCCACGCCCTTCAGCGTGTCCTCGCGCGCGGTCAGCCACTGGCGCGCGCCTTCGCCGGTCAGCGCCTCGATCCGGCGCACGCCGGAACTGACCGCGCTTTCCGAAACGATGCGGAACACCCCGATATCGCCGAGCGCCCGCACGTGGGTCCCGCCGCACAGTTCGACCGAGTAATTGCGGCCCGCAGCGCTGCGACCCATGCTCAGCACGCGCACTTCATCGCCATACTTTTCGCCGAACAGCGCCATGGCCCCAGCCTCGATCGCGTCATCCGGGCTCATCAACCGGGTGACGACCGGATCGTTGGCGCGCACTTCGGCGTTCACTTCGGCCTCGATCGCGGCAATGTCCTCGGCGCTCAGCGCAGCGGGGTGCGAGAAGTCGAACCGGAGGCGGTCAGCCGCGACCAGCGAACCCTTCTGGGTGACATGCGCGCCCAGCCGACTGCGCAGTGCGGCGTGCAGCAGGTGGGTGGCCGAATGGTTGGCGCGGATCGCGTCGCGGCGGACCACGTCGATGTCGAGCTTGACCACATCGCCCACTTTGATCGTGCCGGCCTGAACCTGCGCGTTGTGGGCATGCAGGCGGCCCAGCGGCTTGGCCGTATCGCTGACCGCCAGGGTCAGCCCGTCAGCCCCGGTGATGGTCCCGGCATCGCCGCTCTGGCCGCCGCTTTCGCCATAGAACGGAGTCTGGTTGACGATCACGGTGACCGCTTCGCCAGCCCCGGCGCTGTCCACTTCCTTGCCGCCCTGGACCAGCGCGACGACCTGCGCCTCGCCGGTGTTGGCCGTATAGCCCGTGAATTCGGTCGCGCCGACGCGTTCGGCAATGTCGAACCACACTTCGCTGTCAGCCGCTTCGCCGCTGCCCTTCCACGCGGCACGCGCGGCGGCCTTCTGCTGGGCCATGGCGGCGTCGAAGCCGTCCTTGTCCACCGCAATGCCCCGGGCGCGCAGCGCGTCCTCGGTCAGGTCATAGGGGAAGCCGTAGGTGTCGTAGAGCTTGAACGCGATCTCACCGGGCAGCGAGGAACCCTCGCCCAGCCCTTCGGTCGCTTCGTCCAGCAGCTTCAGGCCATTGGCCAGCGTGCGGCGGAACTGCACTTCCTCGCGTAGCAGAGTTTCCTCGATCAGCGGCTGGGCCCGGCCGAGTTCCGGATAGGCCGCGCCCATTTCCGCGACCAGCGCGGGCACCAGGCGGTGCATCAGCGGGTCCTTCGCGCCCAACAGGTGGGCATGGCGCATCGCGCGGCGCATGATCCGGCGCAGCACATAGCCGCGCCCTTCGTTGCTGGGCAGCACGCCATCGGCCAGCAGGAAGCTGGTGGAGCGCAGGTGATCGGCGATCACGCGGTGGCTGGCCTGGGTTTCCCCTTCGGCCTTCACGCCGGTGAGGTTAACCGATGCGGCGATCAGCGCCTTGAAGGTGTCGGTATCGTAATTGTCATGCTGGCCCTGCAGCACGGCGGCGATGCGTTCCAGCCCCATGCCGGTATCGATGCTGGGCTTGGGCAGGTCGGCGACGATTTCCCCGGCGGCCTGCTCGAACTGCATGAACACCAGGTTCCAGATTTCGATGAAGCGGTCGCCGTCTTCCTCTGCCGAACCCGGAGGGCCGCCCCAGATGTGGTCGCCGTGATCGAAGAAGATTTCGCTGCACGGACCGCACGGGCCATCATCGCCCATTGCCCAGAAGTTGTCCTTGGTAGCGATGCGGATGATCCGGTCTTCCGGCAGGCCGGCGATCTTCTTCCACAGCTCGAACGCTTCGTCATCGGTGTGATAGACGGTGGCGAGCAGCTTGTCCTTGGGCAGGCCCCATTCGCGGGTCAGCAGGGTCCAGGCGTGGGTGATCGCCTGTTCCTTGAAATAGTCCCCGAAGCTGAAATTCCCCAGCATTTCGAAGAAGGTGTGGTGCCGGGCGGTATAGCCGACATTGTCCAGGTCGTTGTGCTTGCCCCCGGCGCGGACGCACTTCTGCGATGAAGTGGCGCGCGGCACGCTGCGCGTTTCCAGCCCGGTGAAGACGTTCTTGAACGGGACCATGCCCGCGTTGGTGAACATCAGCGTCGGATCGTTGTAGGGCACCAGCGGCGCGCTTTGCACCACATCGTGCCCGTTCGAGCCGAAGTAATCGAGGAAGGAGCGGCGGATTTCGTTCGTCGACGTCATAACGTGCCGCCGATACGGCAGGCCGCTCATCGCGGCAAGGCCGAAGCGCCGATTTCCGTGATCTGCCCTCTACCCTTTTCGCGCCGAAACCAGCCAGGCAGCCGCACCAAAGGCGATCAGGTTGCCGCTGCGGTGTTCTTCCAGCCAATTGGTGATCCGCGCCACAGCCTCGGCGAGCTCCTCGCCCTCAAGCGAACGTAGCATTGCGGCGGCGGGACCGATCCGCTTGAAGAAGTCCAGCGCCTCGGCCACCGGATCGTTGCCGGTGCTCGCGACATAGGCAAAATCGACCGGATCGCAGGCCACCGCCTGCCAGCCCGCGCCTTCCAGAATCGCTTCGACGTGGGCCGGATCGGCAAAGGCGAACGGCCCCGGCGCGCGCGGATCGGCGGCTGGCGGCAGGCGCAGCAATTGCGCCAGATCGCTGGCCCAGGGGTTTTCCAGCGGACTGCGAAAGCACGAAAACAGCAGCTGCGCGCCCGGCGCGGCCTGGTCATAAAGGTTGGCGAAAGCGGCGACCGGATCGTCGAAGAACATCACCCCGTGGCGCGAAATCAGCAGGTCCGGGGCGAACCCCGGCTCGCGCCAGCTGGCGGCGTCCGCTTCGACGAAGCTGGCGTTGCCCAAGAGGTCGCCCCGCCCGCGTGCCGCCGCGACCAGTTCGGCCGAGACATCGACTCCGATCACCCGGGCGTGGGGCCGCGCCCGCGCCACGGCCAGGGTCAGTTCCCCGGCGCCGCAGCCCACATCCAGCACGGCCTTGCCAGCGCAATCGCGGATTCGCTCCAGCAGCCGCTGGGTCAGCCCCGAAAAGCTGCGATCGGTCAGGTGATAATTTTCCGCCCAGGTGCGTCCGACCTGGGCCTGCCAATCCGTGCGTGTGGTCATGCTGCGCAGGCTAGGCCGACTGCCATTGCCCGACAAGCAACATTCACGGTGAAATTTTCACTTGCGACTCGCTGCTTGCAGGCAGACGCTTCGCCCCATTGCAGTGCGCGTCCGGCGCACGATCCGCGCCCGGCGCGCCTTCACGAACAGGAGGCGGAAGATGGGCCTTACCCAAAACGGAACCACACCCGGTGCGGCATTTACCCGTGCCGTCGCGCTCGTCGGCCCGGCCGGCACGGGAAAGACCAGCCTGGCCGAGGCGCTGCTGTTCGCCAGCGGCGCGATCACCCGGCAAGGCACGGTCGAGGCCGGCACCACGGTGGGCGATGCCAGCCCCGAAGCCCGCGCGCGCGGCGGCTCCACCGAAGTGAACCTGATGCACTTCGACTACATGGGCGACAGCTTTGCCCTGATCGACACCCCGGGCGGCGCAGGGTTTGCCGCCGATGGCCTGGCCGCGCTGCAATCGAGCGACCTGGCGCTGGTGGTGATCGACCCCGCGCCGGAACGGGCGGGCCTGGCCGAACCGTTCCTGCGCCAGCTTGACGAGTTGGGCGTGCCGCACGTCATCTTCATCAACAAGATCGAACACGCCCGCGCCGGCGCGGTGCGCGAAGTGGTGGCCGAATTGCAACCGATGAGTCGCGAGCCGCTGGCCCTGCGCCAGATCCCGATCCGCGAGGGCGAGCAGGTGACCGGCTATGTCGATCTCGCGCTGGAGCGCGCCTATCGCTATCGTCCCGGCAAGGAGAGCGAACAGGTCGAAATCCCCGGCGCGCTGCTGGAACGCGAACAGGAAGACCGCGCTCATCTGCTCGAAACGCTGGCCGATTTCGACGATGCGCTGATGGAAGCGCTGCTGATGGACGAAGTGCCCGACCAGCAGCTCGTCCTGGCCGATCTTGCCGCCGATACCCAGGCCAACAAGGTGGTACCGGTAGTGCTTGGTTCGGCGCTGTCGGACGGCGGGGTCCACCGCCTGCTCAAGCTGCTGCGCCACGAAGTGCCTTCGCCGGGCCGCGCCGCGGCGCGGATGGGCCTGCGCGAAGGCGGGGCGCTGCACGTGTTCAAGGTTGCCAACGGCGGAGCGATGGGCCGCCTCGCGCTTGGCCGCGTGCTTGGTGCCCGGCTGGCCGAAGGCGACGAACTGGTGGTTGGTTCCGCGCCCGAGCGCGCCGGATCGCTGTTCCTTGTCCAGGGCGACAAGACCGCCAAGCAAAGCGCCGCGCGCCCAGGCGACGTGGTGGCGGTCGCCAAGCTGGAGAACATCCGCCCCGGCATGATGCTGGGCAACAAGGGCGCGCGCTGCGCCGAGCCGGTCGCGATCAGCTATCCCCAGCGCAACGCGGCAGCGGCAATCACCACCCGCGACCGCAAGGACGACGTCAAGCTTTCCACCGCGCTTCACCGCCTGTGCGAGGAAGACCCGGCGCTGGAATGGCAGCAGGACGAAGCGAGCCACGAAACAATCCTGCGTGGGATCAACGATGATCACCTCGCCGTAGTAATCGCGCGGCTGCAACGCCGCTACGGGGTGGCGGTGGATAGCCATGCCCCGCGCATCGCCTACCGGGAATCGATCCGCAAAGGCGCGAACCAGCGCGGGCGGCACAAGAAGCAGAGCGGCGGGCACGGCCAATACGGCGACTGCGTGATCGAGATTCGCCCGCTGGAGCGCGGCGCCGGCTTCCTGTTCGAGGACAAGATCACCGGCGGGGCGATCCCCCGGCAGTACATCCCCGCTGTGGAAGCCGGGGTAAAGTACGCGATGGAGCGCGGTCCGCTGGGTTTCCCGGTGGTCGATGTCGCGGTGACGCTGCTCGACGGCTCGTTCCACGCGGTCGACTCGTCAGAACTGGCCTTCCGCATCGCCGGGCGCATGGCGATGGGCGAAGCGCTCGCTCAGGCCGCACCCTACCTGCTTGAGCCCGTAGTCCGCGTGGCGGTGGATACGCCGGCCGGAACCGGATCGAAGGCAGGCTCGGTGCTATCCGCGCGGCGCGGCCATATTGTCGGCCTTTCGCCGCATCCGAACTGGGCGCGATGGGAACGCGTCGAAGCCGAATTGCCCGAAAGCGCGCTGCACGGCCTCGATGCGGAATTGCGTTCGCTAAGCCAGGGATTGGCCAGCTTCACTGCCGAGTTCGATCACCTGGCCGAACTGGCAGGCAAGCATGCCGACGATGTGGTCCGGACCCAGGCGGCGCGGTTGGCCGCGGCCTAGGGTAAGCCGCAGCTGCCGTTCCGCGTGATCAGCGCGGCCAACTCGCGCAGCAGCTTGGCCGCCACGATCGCGGTCCGTTCGTGCTGGTCGAAGCGCGGGTTGTATTCGACAATGTCGGCACCGACGATCCGGCCGGTCTGGCGGCGCAAAACCGCCAGGACCTCGCGCACCGTCAGTCCGCCCGGTTCGGGGTGCGACACGCCCGGCGCTTCGGACGGGTCGATCCCGTCAAGGTCGATGCTGATGTAGAGCGGCCCCGGCAACACCGGCGCCCGGTCGGGCGCGAATTCTGCCATCGGCAGGATTTCCACCCCGAAGCGCTCGGCCTGTTCGCGGCAATGGCGATTGAGCGTGCGGATCCCGACCTGGACCAGACGGCTGGCCAGGCCCGCCTCCATGATCCGTGCGAAGGGCGATGCGTGGCTGCGCGGGTTGCCGTCGAACAATTCATAGAGATCTGGATGCGCGTCGAAATGCAGGATCGTCAGCGGCCCATGCGCCGCGTGGACCGCCTGGACAACCGGATGGGTCATGGCGTGATCCCCGCCCAGCACCAACGGCACCGCGCCCGAGGCGATGCTCTCGCTTACGGCGGCACGGATCAGCGCATCATCCTCGGCGCGTTCGAACAGTTGCAGGTCGCCCCGGTCGCGCAGTTCGAAGTCCTGCCCGATTTCCATCCCGTTTTCGCAGGCAAGGTTGCCGCGGTCCGACCACAAGGCCGCGCGGATCGCTGTTGGGGCCAGGGCAGCCCCGCGCTCGAACGAGGAATTGGCGTCGCTGGGCAGGCCGATCAGTTCGATCAACGGGCGCAAGTGAGTGCTCCATCAGGCGTGATGCTGCCCCCCATAACAGAAACCGGCGCGGTGCTCGCATGAAACACCGCGCCGGTCCTGTGGTAGGGAGACATGGCCCTGGGGTACGGGGACGGGCCATGCCTCCTTCTCAACCCCGGCGCTGCGGCGGGCGGGCCGCGGCCGGAATTCTTCGAAGATCAGATATCGTCGTCCGCGTCCGGGCCGCTCATCATCTCTTCGGCAAGACCATCGGTCTGGCTGCGGATCGCAGCCTCCAGCCGGTCGCAAACTTCACGATTGTCCTTGAGGAACTGCTTCGCGTTCTCGCGCCCCTGGCCGATCCGGATCGAATCGTAGGAGAACCACGCGCCGCTCTTCTCGACGATGCCGGCCTTGACCCCGAGATCGAGGATTTCGCCGATCTTGGAAATGCCTTCGCCGTACATGATATCGAATTCGACCTGCTTGAACGGCGGGGCAACCTTGTTCTTGACCACCTTCACGCGGGTCGCGTTGCCGACGATTTCGTCACGGTCCTTGATCTGCCCGGTGCGGCGGATGTCGAGCCGGACCGAGGCGTAGAACTTGAGCGCGTTGCCGCCGGTGGTGGTTTCCGGATTGCCGTACATCACACCGATCTTCATGCGCAGCTGGTTGATGAAGATCACCATGCAGCGCGAGCGGCTGATCGAACCGGTCAGCTTGCGCAGGGACTGGCTCATCAGGCGGGCCTGCAGGCCAACGTGGCTGTCGCCCATTTCGCCTTCGATTTCGGCCCGGGGCACCAGCGCGGCGACCGAATCAACCACCAGCACGTCGATCGCGTTCGAGCGCACCAGCGTGTCGGTGATTTCCAGCGCCTGTTCACCCGTGTCGGGCTGCGAGACAATGAGTTCGTCGATGTTGACGCCCAGCTTCTTGGCATAGACCGGGTCGAGCGCGTGTTCGGCGTCGATGAAGGCCGCGGTCCCGCCGTTCTTCTGTGCTTCGGCGATGACATGCAGCGCCAGCGTGGTCTTGCCCGAGCTTTCCGGCCCGTAAACTTCGATCACGCGGCCACGCGGCAGGCCGCCCACGCCCAGCGCGATATCGAGTCCGAGGCTGCCGGTCGAAATTGCTTCGACCTGCATCGTTTCCTTCGAGCCCAGCTTCATTGCCGAGCCCTTGCCAAACGCGCGGTCGATCTGCGCCAGCGCAGCTTCCAGCGCCTTCTGACGATCCATGTTGTCCTTGCCTTCCTGAATCAGCTTGAGTTGAGCAGCCATTGTTCGTCCCCTTGCCTAACCAGCCGACCCGGAAGGTCAACTTGCGACTCGTGTACCGCGTTTGTTCCATGAGAACAAGAGGGGAACTGGAACATTTTTCGAACACTTATAAATCATTGATATTATGATCTTTAACCCCAATGATTCGAACTGTCTTGCGGAACATTGCGTTTTTTCCGGGGCCTTCTAGGTTCACCGCCAATGGAACTTCTCGCGCCCGCGCATTTCGCCCCTGACCTGTTCATCCCGCGATACTCCCCACGCGTCTGCGGCGCATGGACGCTGGATGTGATCGGGATGGGGTTCATGCCCGGCTACTGGTCAGGGCCGAGCCTCGTCGCGATTGTGGCGGCGCTCCACCGCCAGGGTGCGACCTGGATGTCGATCACGCCGCTTGAACTGGAAAGCCAGGGGATCGGCGTGCGGCTGGCCCATGGCCACGTGTTGATCTGCGGCCTGGGCCTGGGCTGGGCCGCAGCCGCCTGCGCGATGCGCGATGCGGTGCGTGCGGTGACCGTGATCGAATTTGACCCGGATGTGATCGAACTGCACCGCGAGTTGGACCTGTTTGCCCAGCTGCCCCCGGCCGAGCGGGCCAAACTGCGAGTCGTGCAGGGCGATGCGCTGACCTGGCAGCCGGATGGCGAGCCGATCGACTTCCTGATGCCGGACATCTGGCTGCCGCTGATCGACGATGTCCGGCTTGATCAGGTGCGGCAGATGCAAGCCAACGTCGCGGCGGGCGCGATCCATTTCTGGGGCCAGGAACTGGTCATCGCCCGCGCCGCGATCGCGGCCGGACGGACCATCGACGCTGCGGGAATCGCCGCAACCGTGGCCGAATGGGGCTTGCCGCTGGTCGGCCCCGAGTTGCCGGACTATGCCGACTGGACCCTGGCGGCGGCGCGCCGGCACTTGCCCGAACTGGCAGCTGCCTGAGCCCCGCTACCCCTTCGCTCCGGCCAGCACTGCGCCGACCTTGTCGCTGATCTGCTGGACGCTGAACGGCTTGGGCAGGAAGTGGACATCGGCGATGTCGATTTCCTTGCGGAGCTGTTCCTCGGCATAGCCGGACATGAACAACACCGGCAGGTCAGGGCGCAGCTGGCGGATCGCGCGGATCATGGTCGGGCCGTCCATCGCCGGCATGACCACGTCGGAGACGACCAGATCGAACTGAGCCCCGCCCTCGACGATCTCAAGACCCTCGTCGCCATCGCTGGCCACGGTCACGGTATAGCCCGCGCGGGTCAACGCGCGTTCGGCGACGGCGCGGACCATGTCCTCATCCTCGACCAGCAGGACGCGGCCGCCGCCGGACCATTCGGTCCGCACTTCGGCCTTGGCGGCCTGCGCGGCGCGTTCCTCGGGCAAGGCGTGGTGGACCGGCAGGTAGACGGAGAAGGTCGTGCCGCGGTTCACTTCACTGTCGGCAAAGATGAATCCGCCCGATTGCTTGACGATGCCATAGACTGTCGAGAGGCCAAGCCCGGTGCCCTTGCCCTGTTCCTTGGTGGTGAAGAACGGTTCGAAAATCTTGCCGAGATGATCGGGGGCAATGCCGGTGCCGGTATCCTGCACCACCAGCGCGGTATATTCGCCCAGCGGCATGATCCCGCCCTGCATCGCGCGCACTTCAGCCGGGCCGATCTTGCGCGTGGCCAGCGTTACCCGTCCCCCGCCCTCGCCCCGGGCAAGGATGGCATCGCGGGCATTGACCGCCAGGTTGACGATGACCTGTTCAAGCTGGGTCGGATCGGCGCGGACCGGCCCCAGATTACGGTCGTGGGTGACGACCAACTGGATCTTTTCCCCGATCAGACGCTTTAGCAGGTGCGACACGTCCGAGACGACATCGGGCAGTTGCAGCACTTCAGGGCGCAGGGTCTGCTGGCGGCTGAAGGCGAGCAGCTGGCGGGTCAGGCTGGCGGCGCGGTTCGAATTAGCGCGGATCTGCTGGATGTCGTCATAGTCGCTGTCGCCGGGGGTATGGCGCAGCAGCATGAGGTCGCAAGTGCCAAGGATCGCGGTCAGCACGTTGTTGAAATCGTGCGCGACGCCGCCAGCAAGCTGACCGACCGCCTGCATCTTGGTGGCCTGGGCGACCTGGCGCTTGAGCCGGGTTTCCTCGGTGCTGTCGGTCAGGCCAAGCAGCACCGCCGCCTCGCCAAGACCGCGCACGCCGGCCAGGCTGAGCGAGACCGGATCTTCGGGCTGGTGACGCAGCCGCACCGCGATGTCACCGCTGGCCGCCGGTCCCTGGGCAAAGCGCCGAATCGCGTCGGACAGCGGCCCCTTGTCTTCCTGCACCACCAGGTCGGTGGGATAGACCGGCGCGCCGTCGGCCTCGCGCCCGGCGGCGCGCAGGAAGGCCGGATTGGCGAACAGCAGGCGTCCGTCGCGGTCGGCCATGGCCAGCCCCAGCGGCAATTGCCCGAGCAGCGCTTCGAGGTGCGGCACGGCCCCGCTGCCGCCATCGCCGCCCCCGCTGCCCAGCCCGACGCCCTGGTCCACCAGCAGCATCAGTGAAGGCGCGTTGCCATAGTCGGGATCGCCGGCATCGGGATCGGTCACCGGCAAGTAATACATCGTCAGCGCGCCGCCGCGCTGCCCGTCGCGCGCCCAGCTGATCCGGTCACGCTCGTCCTGGCGCAGCAGATCGACGAACGGCTGGCCGGTCAGCAGCATGGCCGCATCGCCGCAGGCGCGCAGGGCAAAGGCGGCGCTGTGGGCGCGGATCGTGCCATCCGGATCGACGATCGCGGCGGCAATGCCGGCCTG
This sequence comes from Novosphingobium sp., assembly GCF_041905565.1. Taxonomy (GTDB): domain Bacteria; phylum Pseudomonadota; class Alphaproteobacteria; order Sphingomonadales; family Sphingomonadaceae; genus Novosphingobium. Next base: position 186,482 of record NZ_JAYRKX010000001.1, read on the forward strand.
GGCCAGCGCCTTGCCCAGCTTGCCATCCAGATGCGGCACCAGCGCGGCGACTGGATCGGCCTCGGCCAAGGGCTCGATCGTCCAGACCAGGTAATCTTCGCCCCGCCCGGCGCGACGGACGGCGGCCTGCCAGCGGCCCGCCGGTCCCTCGACCAGGTCCGCCAGGCCCGAACCATCGCGCCACGCCGCGCGCCCCGCCTTGGCCAGACGTTCAAGCGAGGCGTTGTCCACCGGCAGGCGCGGCGGCGCATTGCCGGTGCCGAACCAGGCTTCATAGCGCGGATTGGCGCAGACCAGGCGCCCCGCCCGGTCGATGATCGCCACCGCGATGTCGGGCCGGTCGATTGCGGCGACCGTGACCGACCAGTCGGGCACGGCGAATTCGATCTCGCGCTCAACCTCACGCGGGCGCGAGAGAAACCAGGCGCAACCGCCCAGCGCCAGCACGCCGGCGCCGAACCCGCCGGTCAGCAAGGGATTGCCGCTGACCAGTCCGACCAGCGCCACGCTGACCAGCAGCGCCGCGCCCAGGATCAGGCGCTCGCCCCCGCCGGTCCGGGCGGAAACGGCGGATGGCCCGCTCATTCGGAGGCTTGATCCGCGCCCAGCCGGTCGGCGCGTATCCGTTCGTTGGCGATCCGACGCTTGTGGCGCACCCACCAGGTCCAGCCGATTGCGGAAACAAGATAGCCGATCGCCGCGGCCACGGTGGATATGATGAACAGCCCGATCAGCAGCGCGGGCGCTGCATCGGACAGCAGCCAGCCGGTCCATTCGCGCAGCTTCGCGCCGTGCTCGTACAGGGCGTAGAACGTCGTCAGATCGGCATGATAGCCCAGCCAGTTGCCGATGCGGATTGCCCCGATCATGATCAACGGCGTGGTGGCAGGATTGGACAGGAAGGTCATCAGTGCCGCAAGCGGGATATTGCCCCGGCTGGGCACGCACATCAACGCCGCGCCAACGATCTGGATGCCCGGGATCAGCGCGAAAATGCCCACCAGCAACCCCACCGCAACCCCGCGCGGGACCGAGCGGCGGGTGAAGCGCCACAGCTCGTGCCGGCGGGCCAGCGGGCCGGTGAAGCGATTGTGTTCAAGGTCCTCGCGCTTGGGCATGTTGGCCTGCGCCCAGCGGACAATGCGGGGACCGATACCAGTCATTTGTATTCCCGCATGATGCGCTGCTGGTCACGCTTCCAGTCGCGTTCCTTGATGGTCGCGCGCTTGTCGGCCACATTCTTGCCCTTGGCCAGCGCCAGTTCCACCTTGGCCCTGCCCCGGCTGTTGAAATAGATGCTCAAGGGCACGAGCGTCATGCCCTTGCGTTCGACCGCGCCAGTGAACCGGTCGATTTCGCGTTCGTGCAGCAGCAGTTTGCGCGGGCGCTTGGGTTCATGGTTGAAACGGTTGCCATGGCTGAATTCCGGCACGTTGGAATTGATCAGCCAGACCTCGCCGTTCTTCACTTCGGCATAGCTTTCCGCGATCGAGCCTTCGCCGAAGCGCAGGCTCTTCACCTCGGTGCCGGTCAGCGCGATGCCAGCCTCGGTCGTGTCCTCGATGTGATAGTCGAACCGCGCCCGCCGGTTCTCGGCGACGATCTTCTTCTTGTCGAACTGGACGTGGGTGGGACGAGCCATGGTCTGGCCGCATGTAGGGCCGCTTGGTTAAAATTGAAATGGCCGAATACCGGCATTGGATAAAGTTTGTCGTGTGCGCGGGGCGTCAAGCCGCACGCGCGCGCTGCATCGGCACCGGGGCCGCGCCGGTACGGAACCGGCCGACCAGCTCGGACAGTGCCGCCGCTTCGGCAGCCAGGCTGCGCGCGGCGGCGCTGGACTGTTCGACCATGGCGGCATTCTGCTGCGTGTTCCGGTCCATTTCGGCCACGGTGCCGTTGACCTGCGCAAGGTTGAGCGCCTGGTTTTCGCTGGCCTGGCGAATGTCGGCGATATGACGGCTGACATCGGCCACCCGCTCGACGATGCGGGTCAGGGTTTCGCTGGTTTCCTCGACCAGCGCCACCCCTTCGCCAACCTTGTCCGCACTGGACACGATCAGTTGCTTGATGTCGCCAGCCGCATCGGCACTTCGCTGGGCGAGCGCGCGCACTTCGGTGGCAACCACCGCAAAGCCCTTGCCCGCATCGCCCGCGCGCGCCGCTTCGACCCCGGCATTGAGCGCGAGGAGATTGGTCTGGAAGGCGATGCCGTCGATCAGTTCGATGATCTTGGTAACCTCGTTCGACGAACGCTCGATCGCCTGCATCGCCGCCAGCGCGGATTCGACCACGCGCTGCCCCTCGGTCACTTCGATCTGGGTGCGGCCGACTGCCGAATCGACTTCGCCGGTGCCCCGGGCGCTGGCCTGGACGGATTGGTTGACCTCGCGGATCGACGCTGCCGCTTCTTCCAGCGACCCGGCCTGGCGTTCGGTCCGCACGCCAAGGTCACTGGCCGCGCAGCTGATTTCCTCGGCCGCGACCCGCACCGTGGAGGCCGTCCGCGCCACGCTGGCCAGGCTGTTCTCCAGTCCGGCCGCGGCGGTGTTGAAATCGTCCTGCAATTGCGCAAACCGGCTGGAAACCCCCGAAAGGCGGCAGGTGAGATCGCCTTCCGCCAGCTTTGCCAACCCAGTGCCAAAGCTGCCGATCACTTCCTCGTCGGTGGCCTGCTGGTAGACCGAAACCGAGATTTCGATGTCCAGCAGAATCGCCTTGACCAGCGCGGCAACGTCGCGCGCCAGCTGGCGGCGGCTGCTGAACCGGCGCCGTTCGATCAGGGCGGCGATCAGGTCTTGCGCGACCAGCGAATAGCCCGCGACATACCAGCGCGGCTCAAGCCCGATCCGCGCATGGACGCGGCCGATGGCTTCGACCCTGCGCAGGTAAGCCTCGTCGAAATGCCCATCGGCAATGACGTTCCAGTGGCTGGCCTGGGCATCCTTGGCGCGATTGACGTGGCTATCGCCGTCAAAGAACCGCGCCGTTTCGGGATTGGCCCTGATCTGGGCATAGAAGCGATCGAGCGCCGGCCCCATGGCGCGGACGATGATCGGCTTCATCGCCTGCATCCTCGCGCGGTCGCCGTCGTCGAAGCCAATGAACTTCAGCCGATCGGCGACACCTGCCCGAGTGGATCCATTGATCATGCGCTAGCCCCTCGTATGGTTTAGGGGCTGTTAGATTTTTCCGCGTTGAGGAACCGTATGCCGGACCCTCGGAACTCTCCCTAGACCAGGCCCGCATGCTCCAGCGCCGCGTCAACGGCCTTGCGCGCTTCGGCGCTGCAGGGAACCAGCGGCAGGCGCAGCTCCTCGCCGATCCAGTCGTGCACCCGGCTCAGCGCATACTTGACCGGCCCCGGCGAGGCATCGTCAAACATGGCGTAGTGCAGCGGATAAAGCTTGTCGTTCAGCTCGCGCGCCTTTTCCAGGTTGTTTTCGGCGCAGGCCTGCTGGAATTCGGCGCACAGGCGCGGCGCGACATTGGCGGTCACCGAAATGCACCCCACCCCGCCTGCGGCGTTGAACGGCAGCGCCAGTTCATCGTCGCCGCACAGCATGCACCAGTCGCGCGAAATGCCCATGCGGTGATCGGTCACCCGCGACAGGTCGCCGCTGGCGTCCTTGATCGCGATGAAGGTGTCGGGATAGCGCCGCACCAGTTCGATCACGGTTTCAGGCTTGAGGTCGGTAACCGTCCGGCCGGGCACGTTGTACAGCACGATCGGCAGATCAGTGTTTTCCGCCAGGAAGCTGAAATGGGCGATCAGCCCTTCCTGGCTGGGGCGGTTGTAATAGGGCGCAACACACAGCCCCGCCTTGGCTCCGCTCTTCTTCGAGAAGTTGAGGTGCAGGCGCGCGTTCATCGTGTCGTTCGATCCGCACCCGGCGATGATCGGCACCCGGCCGGCGGCCTGTTCGATGCACACTTCGATCACGCGATGGTGTTCGGCGTTGGACAGGGTGCTGGCCTCGCCCGTGGTGCCGCAGGGAACCAGCGCCGACGAACCGTTCTCGATCTGCCAGTCGACCAGGCGGCGGAAGGCCTTCTCGTCAAACGCCCCGTCGCGGAAAGGAGTCACCAGAGCCGGAATTGAACCGGAGAACATGGACATGACCTTTGCTAATGCCCCATAGACAGGGCGTTCATTTCATTCAGCGCCTGATAAGGAGCCTTTGCCAACAATGTCCAGCATGTTGCGCACCACAATTGCTATCCCGCTGCTTACGCTGGCTTTGTTACCCGGCTGCGCCCGCGCCCAGGACGCCGCCGCCGACGGCAGCGAGTGGGACCACGCGCGCGCGGTGCTGCTGGGCAAGCCGCCGGGCGACATGGTCCAGGGTGTGGCGCGCTGGAAAATGCTGACCGCTTCGGACCGGTTCAGCTTTGGCGACTATGCCAATTATCTGCTCAGCTACCCCGGTTTTCCGGAAGAAGCCAAGCTGCGCGTCTGGGCCGAAAGTGCCTTGGCGCGCGAAACGGTGGAACCGGCACGGATCGCCGCCTTCTTCGATCGCTATGCCCCCGTCACCAATACGGCGCGCGCCAATTATGCCGTCGCGCTCTATGCGTTGGGCCGCCGGGAAGCTGCACAGACCGCGCTGAACGCCTGGCGCGGCGGCGCGATGAGCGACGCGGCCGAAGCCGCACTGTTCGCCCGGCTTGCCCCCACGCTGACGCTGGCCGATCACGATGCGCGGATGGACTCACTGCTGTGGGCCGGGGCCACGGCCCAGGCCGAACGGCAGATCGCCTATGTCTCGCCCGGTGCGCGGCTGGGTTTTCTGGCGCGGCTGGGCATGGCAAACGGTACCGATCCGTCGGCGGCCGGGATTGCCCCCGCGGCCGATGCCCTGCGCGATCCCGGCTATATCTATTCTCGCTCGCGCTATCTGCGCAGTTCGGGGCAGATCAACGCTGCGACCTATCTGCACGCCACGCGTGGCGTTCTGGCGCGCCCGCCGCTCGACGTGCGCAAGTGGATTGCCGAATTGCTGTCGGTTGCGCGCAAGAGCGAAGCGGCCAGCACGGTGCGGATCGCGGCGATGATCGACGATGCCTTTGCCCCCGGCACCGATGTGTCGCGGCAAAGTTTCCAGATCCGCGATGACTACACCTCGCTGATGTGGCTGGGCGGCACCATGGCGCTTAGCGGCCTGGGCCGGGGCGAACAGGCCGCCCCGCTGTTCTGGCGCTATGGCGCGGCGGCGCGGACGCCGCAGACGCGGTCCAAGGGGTTCTACTGGGCCGGACGGGCCATGGCCAAGACCGGCAACATGGCCGAGGCGAACCGCTATTTCGAAATGGCGGCGGTCTATCCCGATCAGTTCTACGGCATGCTTGCGCTGGAACGGCTGGGCCGCCCGCTGCCCCCGCTCGATTCTGTGCCGGCCGCCGCGCCGACCAAGGCCGAGCGGGACGAATTCAACGCCCTGTCGCTGACCCGCGCAGTGCGCGAAGTGGCGCGGGAAAGCGATTGGCCGACCGCGGTGCGCTTCTTCCGCGAAATCGCCGACCAGGCCGAAAGCGAGAGCGATCACGTCCTCGTCACCGATCTGGCCCGCGAATTGGGGCGGCGCGACCTGGGCGTGATTCTGGGCCAGGCGGCGCATGTCGACGGCCACGGGATCTATCGCCGCACCAGCTTCCCGCTGATCCCGATCCCGCAGGGCGCGAACTGGACCATGATCCACGCGATCAGCCGCCAGGAAAGCCAGTTCGCGATGAACGCGGTCAGCCATGCCGGCGCGCGCGGGCTGATGCAGCTGATGCCGGGAACGGCGCGGGCCGAAGCGGCCAAGGTCGGCCTGGAATGGAACCTGGGCGCGCTGACGCAGGATGCAGGCTACAACCTGACCCTGGGCAACAGCTACATCACCTGGCTGCTGGACTATTACAGCGGCAGCTGGCCGCTGGCGATTGCCGCTTACAATGCGGGGCCGGGCAACGTGAACAAGTGGCTGCGCAACCTGGGCGATCCACGCAATGGCTCGATCGAATGGGTTGACTGGATCGAGAAGATCCCGCTGTCCGAAACCCGCGGCTATGTGCAGCGGGTGACCGAGAACGTCGTGGTCTATGAAGCGATGCATCCCAACAAGGCGCGCTTCCGGGGCCCCAACCCCTTGAGCCAGGTGCTGGGCAAGCGGACCCCGGGATGAGCCAGGAAGGACCGCCGATCACCCCGACTGGCATGGCCGCGCTGCGCGCGCGCTACGACCACCTGCTGGGCACCGAACGGCCGCAGATCGTCGAGATCGTCAGCTGGGCCGCCGGTAACGGTGACCGCAGCGAGAATGGCGACTACCTCTATGGCCGCAAGCGCATGCGCGAGATCGACCGCGAGCTGGCGTTCCTCGCCCGGCGGATGAAGGCCTGCCGGGTGGTCGATCCGGCCCGTCAGCAGGATCGCGGCCGCGCCTGGTTCGGCGCGCAGGTGACCATTGCCGACGAGTACGACAACCAGCGCACCGTCACCATGGTTGGCGATGACGAGCAGGATGCCGGGGCCGGCCTGATCGGCTGGAGCGCGCCAATGGCCCGCGCCCTGCGCGGCGCAGCGGTGGGCGACCTGCGCCGCGTCCGCCTGCCGGGCGGCGAAAAGGAGTGGGAAGTGATCGCCATCAGCTATCCCGAGGCGGCGTGAGCATGGCCGAGATCGTCAACCTGCGCATGGTCCGCAAGGCCCGCCAGCGCACCGAAGCACAGCAGCAGGCTGCACAGAACCGGGCGAAGTTCGGCCAGACCAAGGCCGCGCGCGATCAGGACCGCCGCGAGGCCGAACGCGCCGAGCGCGAGCTTGACGGCCACCGGCGCGAGGACAGCTGATGCGTACGACTTATGATGGCGCGACAGTGCGGCTCTACCACCTTGACGGCGGCCCCGAGGGCGGCGCGGCCACAACCCTGATGTACGGCCCGCTGACCGAAGCACTGCATCTGGCCGCGCAGCAGCCGGAAGAAGTGCAGGACGGCCTGTTCATTGCCACGGATAACGATGTGGTGGCCTACCTCGACCTGATCGGCGAGGACTAGACCGGCCACTCATGCACCGGCATGCCGCTGCGCTGGTGTTCGAGGTAGTCGGCGGTCAGCCGGAACAAGTCGCCATGGCGCTGGTAATGCGCCAGTTGCCACGCCGCGCCGTTGCGCCTGCTGGCGATGCGCTGTTCGATCACGTCCAGGTAGCGGTCGATCGCTCCGGCCGCGACGCCCAGGTCCTCCAGCCCGGCGCGGGCCACGGGCAGCAGCTGGGCCAGCACTTGCCGCACCGGGCGGCGCTCCCCGCCCGGCCAGTCCAACGCTGCACCGATTCCATGGCGCGCGGCGGCATAGAAATTTGCCCGGGCCGCTGCGAAGGGTAGCGTGGGCGCGGCCTTGGCCAGCTGGTGCGCCGCGCCGTAAAAGAAGGCGGCATTGGCCAACATGTCGCGCACCGTGGGGCCGGCGGGCATGACCCGCTGCTCGATCCGCAGGTGCGGTGTTTCATCGCGATCGAAGCCCACCAGCAGCCGGTTCCACCGCCAGATCGTGCCATTATGCAACCGCAAGTGAGCCAGCCGTTCGGGCGGATCATCCTGGCACAGCGGCAGCAGCGCGGGATAGTCGGCGAGATTTTCGGCAAACAGCGCGGTGGGATCAGCCCCCGGATAGCCGGTGCCGAAGGTTACCCGGCGGTGCGCCTGCTCGCGCCCGCCCAGCGCCTGCTCGAACAAGGCAATCCGGGTTTCGTGCCACAGCGCCCGGCCGAACAGGAACGGCGAATTGGCCGACAGCGCCAGCAGCAGCCCGCTCAGCACGATGGAGGCATCCAGCGCGCGGCCAAGCTGCGCGGCGGGGACCTGCCAGTGCAGCTGGAAGCTGGTGGTCGCCGCTTCCAGCATGACATCGACGTGGCGCGAAACCAGCGCCGGCACGCCGGGCTCGGCCGGGGTAATCTCGATCTCCACCGGGCGGCCGCCGCGCGCCTTCATCACTTCGCGGTTGAGCGCGACATAGCGGTTGCTGGGGGTCATGTTGGCCAGGCACAGGTCGCCGTCGCGCAGCGTCGGCAGGGTGCCGATCGCCACCGCGGTATCGACGTCCTGGTGCGCCACGGCCACGCAGCGCGCCCAGGTGCTGGCCAGTTCCTCCTCCATCGCCGCCAGCCCATTGCCTGCCAGTGGCTGGGGCGTGCCGTTGATCTCGATGTTGAAGCGCGACAGTTCGGCCACGACCAGCGGATCGCCGACATGGGCCAGGAAGCTCTGGTTGTGGGGCGCCGGGGCCATGCCGCGATCGATCAGCCAGGCTTCCAGCTCGAACCCGGCGACCGGGCCTGCTTCGGAAAAGCGCCCTTCCCGCCACAGCCGCGCGGCAAGCTCGGTCTCCTCGGCCAGCCGCTGCCCGAACCGGGCAAAGTCGGCCGGGGCAAAGCTGGTGGCGGCAATCTCCTGGCCCAAGCTGCGCTCCCTTCCCTTGCGCGGTGCTTTGCGGCAAAGGGGCCGCGATGCCCCGCCTGCGCGCCACCCGATCCCATGCCTATGCCCGCCGGGCGGCCAGTGCCTTGAACTGGATCAAGTTTGCCTTGCCGGCGGGGGTCATGGCGCTGGCCATGCCGCTCGCGGCGCGCGACAGCCTGGGGATGTTCGGCAACTGGGGCGCGTTCCGCGATCCGCAGGTGCCGCGCTGCTATGCCCTGGCCAAGGCCGCGCCCAGCACCCTGCAACGCGATTTCCAGCCCTATGCCGATGTCGCCTTCTGGCCGCGCCAGAACGTGCGCGGGCAGGTCCATTTCCGCCTCTCGCGCAAGTTGCAACCGGGCGCGCCGATCAACCTGTCGATCGGCGGGCAGCGCATTGCCCTGGTCGGCGGCGGCGGCGATGCCTGGGCAGCGGACCAGCGCGGCGACGCGGCGATTGTCGCGGCGATGCGCTCGGCCAGCGAAATGACCGTCAGCGGGCGCGGCGCCGATGGGCGCGGCTTTTCCAACACCTGGGACCTGAAGGGCGCGGCCACCGCGGTCGACGCCGCCATGGTCGGCTGCGCGGGGCTGCGCTAGCTTTTTGCCGGTTTGCGGCCTATATGCGCCGCCTTATGTCCGACACCGCCCTGATGCAGATCCCCGGGAACATAGACCCGGTCCCCACCCCGCGCGACATCACGCCGCGCGAAGATGGCCGCGTTGACCTGCTTGGCCTGCCGCGCCAGCGGATTGCCGAGTTGTTCGCCGAAGCCGGGCTGGATGCCAAGGCAGCCAAGCTGCGCGCCAAGCAGGTCTACCACTGGCTCTACCACCGCGGCGTGACCGATTTCGAAGCGATGACCGACATCGCCAAGACCATGCGGCCCTGGCTGACGCAGCGCTTCGTGATCGGGCGCCCCGAAGTGGTCCTGTCGCAGCATTCCAGCGACGGCACCCGCAAGTGGCTGCTGCGCACCGCCGATGGCCACGAATTCGAAATGGTGTTCATCCCCGATGCGGATCGCGGCACGCTGTGCGTGTCGAGCCAGGTCGGCTGCACGCTCAACTGCCGGTTCTGCCACACTGGCACCATGCGGCTGGTGCGCAACCTGACCCCGGGCGAAATCGTCGGCCAGGTCATGCTGGCGCGCGATGCGCTGGGCGAATGGCCCAAGAGCGCCAATGACACGCGCCTCGCCACCATGGCGGGGCTGGACGAGGACGAGGACGAAGGCTCCTACGGCGCCGATGGCCGCCTGCTGACCAACATCGTGATGATGGGCATGGGTGAACCGCTGTACAATTTCGACAATGTCCGCGATGCGCTCAAGCTGGTGATGGACGGCGATGGCCTCGCGCTGTCAAAGCGCCGCATCACCCTGTCGACCAGCGGGGTCGTGCCAATGATGGCCAAGTGCGGCGAGGAAATCGGCGTCAACCTGGCGGTCTCGCTTCACGCCGTCAGCAAGGAAGTGCGCGACGAGATCGTCCCGATCAACCGCAAGTACGGGCTGGAAGAACTGCTCCAGGCCTGCGCCGACTATCCCGGCGCGTCGAACGCCCGGCGCATCACGTTCGAATACGTGATGCTCAAGGACAAGAACGACAGAGACGAGGACGCGCGTGAACTGGTGCGGCTGCTGAAGCACTACAAGCTGCCCGCCAAGGTCAACCTGATCCCGTTCAACCCCTGGCCCGGCGCGATCTATGAATGCTCCACCCCCGAACGGGTCCGGCGCTTTTCCGAAATCGTGTTCGAAGCCGGGATCAGCGCCCCGGTGCGCACCCCCCGCGGGCGCGACATCGATGCCGCTTGCGGCCAGCTCAAGACCACCGCGCAAAAGCTCAGCCGGGCCGAACTGGACCGGCTGGCAGAGGAAAAGCAGGCCGCGCTAGGCTGATCCGGCCCGGCGCGGCGGTGCTTGATCCGCCGCGCAATCGGCGTAAGCTTGCCCCCGTGGTCGCGCATGCTGGGACGGGTAACATGAACCACCGATCGATCCTGCTTGCCGCCGTGGCCTGCGCCATGGCCTTGCCTCCTGCCACGGCCTTTGCCAAGCCCCCGCCCTGGGCACCGGCCCACGGTTATCGTGCCAAGACCGGCAGCATCGTTTATCGCACCACCGATAACGGTGTGCGCTATTGGAAGGGCAACGACGGGCGCTATTACTGCCGCCGCTCGGATGGCACGGTCGGCCTGCTCGCCGGTGCGGCGCTGGGCGCGCTGATCGGCCGGGCGATCGACACCAAGGGCGAACGCGCCACCGGGACGATCCTGGGCGCCGCCGCCGGTGCGCTGGTCGGCAACGAGTTGGCCAAGGGCCCGACCCGCTGTGACCGCAGGGGCTGAACGCCCTCTAGCCACGCGAAATGGTGGGTCGATTACCTGCTGTTAGGCATTTTCTCCCTAGGGAACGGCCAACAGGAGGTGCGAAAGCAATGAAGCGTTCGATTCTCGTTCCGGGCATGGCTGGGCTGGCCGCGGTGCTGGCGCTGGGTGGCTGTTCGGGCAAGGGCAAGGAAGAAGCTGGCCAGGCCGCGGCGGCATCGACCAAGCCCAATCCGTGGAGCAGCGATTCGGCGCTGGAAGCGGCCAAGGCCGCCGAGGACGCCAAGGGCAAGAAGAAGCCTGCGGCCAAGCCCGAGGCCAAGTCTTCCCCCAACCCCTGGGCAAGCGACGCGGTCCTTGAGGCCGCCGATGCCGAGAAGAACGCCAAGGACAAGAAGAAGAAGTAGCCGCGCGCTAAAACGCCGGCAGGGCAGCCCCCGCTGCGATGGTATCGACCCGGCCGCCGATCCACACGGCGCCGTCCTCGTCGATCCGGCAGTGGACCCGCCCATCGGCGCCCACCCGTTGCCCCTGCCCGGCGATGTAGCCATCCTGCGCCAAACCGGCGGCGAACAGGTGACAGGCCGCCCCGGCGTTGAAGCTGCCCGTCACCGGATCTTCGCAGACACTGCCCTGCGCATTGGCAAAGAACGCGCGCAGTTCCCAATCAACGCCGCCTTCCCCCGGACCGGCGAGGCCGATGTCGGTGCCCGGCGGCGCCTTGGCCGCCGGCTCGGCAGCCAGCACATCCGCGGCAGAGCGCAGCCGCAGCATCTGCCAGCGCGGCCCATTGGCGACGTGCACCGCCTCGACCACGGCGGCCGGGTCAGCACCGGTCACCCGCAGCGCCTCGGCCAGGTCCGCCGCGTCGAGCGGGCCGGTGCGGACCAGCGGCGGCGCCTTGAACGCTAGCAGCTCGCCTTCCTGGCGCACTTCGATCAGCCCGACCCCGCACTGCTGCATGATCGTGCCAGCCCGGCGCGGCACACCGCCCGCGCGCAGCCAGGCGTGGGCCGTGCCCAGGGTCGGATGCCCGGCAAAGGGCAGTTCGCCAGCCGGGTAAAAGATCCGCACGCGGTAATCGGCGGCGGGATCGGTCGGCGGCAACAGGAAGGTCGTTTCGGAAAAGCCCAGCCAGCGCGTCAGGCGCAGCATCGCCGCCTCGTCCAGCCCCTCCGCGCCGTGGACCACCCCCAGCGGATTGCCGGCAAAGGCGCGCGCGCCGAACACGTCGATCAGGTCTAGCTGCATGGGATGATTCTCCTTGGCCGACATGGCTAGCGGGATCGGTTCGTCGCGCAAGGGCGCGCGGCTGGTCGCAGTTGCGGGGCGATTGATCCCGCGTCGCAACGCTTCACCGCGCCGTTCATCTGCGGTTGGGGAGCGCTGCGCAGACTGGTCGCACTTGTTCAATCCATCAAGGAACCAGGAGACAGCCATGAAGAAGACTGTCCTTGCCGTGTTGATCGCGGCCAGTGCCCTCCCCGCCATCCCTGCTGCGGCCGATCCGCCGCGCTGGGCCCCGGCGCACGGCTATCGCGGCCACCACGGCCATGACCGCTTCGACGACGACCGCCGCTATTACCGCACCGACAACGGCATCCGTTACTGGCGCGGCGACAATGGCCGGTACTACTGCCGCCGCTCGGACGGCACGGTTGGCCTGCTGATCGGCGGCGTTGCCGGTGCGCTGGTCGGCCGGTCGATCGACACCCGGGGCGACCGCGCCCCCGGAACGATCCTGGGCGCCGCCGCCGGCGCGCTGATCGGCAACGAAATCGCCAAGGGCGGTGCCCGCTGCCGCTAAGCGCTTGACGAATTCGGGACATCGCCCGCATGGACATGGGCGATGTCCCGTCCCGCAGTCCTCATCACCGGCGGCGCCAAGCGCATTGGCGCGGCCCTGACCCGCGCCTTTGCCGATGCCGGCTGGCACGTGGTGATCCACGTTGGTCACTCCCCCCAGACCGGGGCTGAATTGGCAGCCACCCTCCCCTCAGCCGAAACCGTGCAATGCGACCTGCTGGACGGGGACGTTGCCTTGGCGATGATCGACCAGCTGGCCGAACGGCTGGACGACTGGCGGATGCTGGTGAACTGCGCCGCCGTGTTCCAGCCCGACACCGCCCAGGCGATCGACCCGGCGATCTTTGCCGAGGCGATGACAGTCAACGCCGAAACCCCCACCCGGATGAGCCAGCGATTCCTGGCCCGCGCCCGCGCCCGGGGCGGGCGGCGGATGATACAGTTCCTCGATATGAAACTGCTAAACCCCAATCCCGATTTCTTCTCCTACACCATGGCCAAGCACGCCTTTGCTGCGGGCGTGAAGATGCTGGCCATGGCCCAGGACCGGGCCGAGGACCGGGTCTATGGCCTGGCCCCGGGCGCGATGCTGCCCAGCTTCGACCAGGCCGAGCACGAGCACGAGACCAGCGGGCGGATGAACCTGCTGCGGCGGCTGACGATGCCCGGCGAACTGGCCGATGCCGCGCTGTGGCTGAGCGAAGGCTGGCTGGCCAGCGGCGAAACCCTGTACATCGATTCCGGGCAACATCTGCTGGCCCAGCCGCGCGATGTGCTCTACCTCGCCCGGCAATGATTTCCTCCATAGCCCCCCAGCTCGCCAGCGTCTTCTTCGCCTCAACCGCCGTAGTCGCCCTTGCCGAAATCGGCGACAAGACCATGCTGCTCGCCATCGTGCTGGCCGCCCGGCTGCGCGCGCCGTGGCAGATCCTGGCCGGGATCTTCGTGGCGACCATCGCCAACCATGCGCTGGCGGCGCTGGTCGGGCAGGAAGTGGCCGGGCTGGTCGATGCGCCGTGGTTCCGCACCGTCGTGGCGCTGGGCTTCATCGCCATGGCCGCCTGGACCCTGGTTCCCGACAAGCTGGACGATGACGAGGAAGGCTTCCGCCATCGCGGCGGTCCGTTCCTGACCACGCTGATCAGCTTCTTCGTGGTCGAGATGGGCGACAAGACCCAGATCGCCACGATTGCGCTGGGCGCGCAGTATCAGGACGTATTGGTGGTCGCCGCCGGGACCACGCTGGGGATGATGCTGGCCAATGGCCCGGCCGTGTTCCTGGGCGAGGAGCTGGTCAAGCGCGTGTCGCTGAAAGCCACGCGCATCGCTGCCGCACTGCTGTTCCTGGTGCTGGGGCTGTGGCAGCTGGCGCAGATCTTCGGCTGTGTAAGGGGACAAGAGTGACCGGGTTGCGGGGATAACCGGGATTTTCCGGCATTGTGCGGTCCTGATCGTCCGATTTCGGCCATTTCTTGTCCCTTGTGGGGCTGCGCGGCGCGCGCATTCAGTGTCTAGAGTCATGGGGCATTTAGACGGTCGGCGGACAAGATCAGCCGGAGTGCACCCCAAAAGCGGAAATCTGTTCTCAGGCGGCGGAAATCGGCCTCTTTCACCCTTCTCATGGGGTGATGAGAGGTCGATTTGACACCGTTAAGTGGGACGAACTGGGGCACTTAGCGTGCCCACTTCGCAAAAGCGGCAAAACCATCATGAAAGTCGCAGAATTGCGCCTTCTCATGCGCTCCGATGCTACCATCGCCAGGATAGCGATCAGCGGGGTAACTGGGACAGAATTTCAGGCCGGTCAAAGTGGGTCTGGCTCCTGCAGCCAGCAGCATGAGCACCATTCGGCATCGCACTCGAGTAGCGGCAACTTGAACCGCTGGTCCCGAGGAAGAAGCAGCCCGTCGAGCGACCTAGATGCCCCGCAGCATGCCTTCACCCGCGCGGAAAAACGGACGTTAGAGCAGTGCTCGGACCAAAGGTGCTCTGAGCCGTCAAACACGGCATCGCGAACCAATCCCGTCACGACCATCCGCAGGCTGGCTGGGCTGACCCGCCCCCTCCCCCACTGGGGAGGGAGCGGTGCCGCAAGGCCCGGGCCTACTTGCCCTTGCCGCCCTTGCCGCCGGCCAGTTCCTTGACCAACGCCGGGGCCGGATAGATCGACTTCAGCGCTTCCTGCACGACGGCGGCGCTGACCACCACGGTGCGGTTGACGTCCTGCTCGTAGCCATAGTTGCCGCCGAGCGAGTGGATGTTGCCGTCAAACGCCGCACCGATCACCGAGCCATCCTTGGCGATCACGGGCGAACCCGAATTGCCGCCGATGATGTCATTGGTGGTGACGAAGTCATAGGGCGTGCTCTTGGCAATCTTCGCCTCGTTGGCGGCGAAAGCCTTGGCCAGGTTGAACGGCTCGTTCCCGGTGGCCCGGTCGAACGCGCCGCCCAGGGTGGTCACCGGGGCAACGTCCACCCCGCGCTCCTTCCAGCCCGCGACCTTGCCGTAGCTGATCCGCAGGGTGAAAGTGGCGTCGGGATACTGGGTGTCGCCATAGGCGGCAAAGCGCGCCTGGGTCAGCTGGGCCCCGGCAGCGGCCAGCGGGCCGGTGTAGCGTTCGTCGACCAGCTTCTTCAGCTCGCGCTCGCGCGGGTCGATCTTGCGGGCATACTGGATCAGCGGATCGTCCGAAGCCTCGATCGCGGCCTTGCCGCCTTCCCACAGCGCCTTGCGGAATGCCGGGTCGGCCAGCTTGCTGCCCGCCACCAGCCGCGCGGCCAGCCCTTCGGGCGATTCCTTGCCCAGGATCAGACGGGTGTCGGCATCGTCCGCGCCCAGGTATTCGCGCGCCTTGGAAAAGCTCCAACCCAGCTGAAGCTGTTCCAGCCAGGGATAGACCGGGCGTTCATCCAGCAGCTGCTTTTCAGTCAGCGGCAGGCTGGAATCGGTGTAGCCCGGCAGGCGCTCGGCATTGGGCTTGCCGCGTTCCTCGGCGGCGCGGACCAGCGTTTCGGCATAGTCGTAGAGCTGGCTCATCGGCACGACGAAGCGATAGGGCAGATAGACCTCGCGGTAGGCGCCGACCGCCTGCTTCACATCGCCCCACGGATCACCGATCGCGGCGTTGCCGGCGCTCTTGGCCTTGAGATCGGCTTCGGCGGCAGCCAGCCGCGCGGTGAAGGCCGGGCTGTTCAGCGCCTGCTGGCGGCCGATATAGACTTTCAGGCTGTTCTCGATCCCGAACAGGGTATCGGCGCCTTCGCGCTTCTTTGCCTCGCTTTGCTCCATCGCCGCAATCAGGCGGCCGCGCAGTTCCGAATAGATCGCCAGCGTGATCGGCAGCGAAACCTCGCGCTGGAAGGCTAGCTGGTCGGTGGTGAACAGGCGCTGGGTCGAGCCCGGATTGCCGACCACAAAGGTCGCTTCGCCCGGCTGCGGCGCGCGCGGGTTCCACTTGAGGTGGCTGGCGACCTTGACCGGCTTGCCATCCTCGTAAGCGCGCAGGAACGAGGCATCGAGCGCATAGCGCGGATAGTTGAAGTTGTCCGGATCCCCGCCGAAGAAGGCGGCCTGGAATTCCGGCGCCCAGACCAGTCGCACGTCGGAATACTTGCGATACTGGTACAGCTTGTACTGCCCACCGCCGAACAGCGTCACCACCTGGCAGCGGGTCAGCTTGGTATCGGTGCAGCCCTGCTTTTCCAGATCGGCAATGGCGGCATCGCGCGCCTTGACCAGCGCCTGCCCGGTGGCAGTGCCGATCGCACCCTTGATCGAGCCGGTGACGTCGGTGATCGCGGTGACCACTTCGGCCTGCTGGCCAGGGCACTTGCGCTCCTTGGTCCGGTCGTCGGCAACGAAGCCATTGGCAACCAGGTCATTTTCGGCGGTTGAAAGGTCCTGCGCACAGGACACGATGCAGTGGTGGTTGGTCAGGATCAGGCCTTCGGGCGAAACGAAGCTGGCCGAGCAGCCGCCGGTCAGCCGCACGGCAGCGCCGCGCACCTTGTCGAGCCAGACCTGGTCGGGCGACCAGCCGTAATCCTTCTGCATCCGCGCGGCGGGGAAGCCGTCAAAGGTCCACATTCCTTCATCGGCAAAGGCGGCCGAAGGGGCGGCAAGCGGGGTGGCGATCAGTGCGCTGGTCAGCAGCAGTCGACGCAAGGTCATGGAAACTCCCGGAGAGCAAATTTCTGGATGCCGCGTTGTGTGCCGTCAGGCCGCGCAATTGGCAAGGCGAATGGCAGGTCCAGCGGCGCTGATTCCACCTTGTCAGGCCGCCAATGCGGCGTAGTCTCTCTGGCCATGTGGCTGCTTGACAAGATGCTCAGAGCCCTGGTCCGAGAAGGCCGCCTGGTGGTGACCGACCATGATGGCTCGACCCGCGAATACGGCGATCCTGCCGCCGATCCCGTCCGCATCCGCTTTACCGACAAGGGCGCCGCGTTCCACGTCGCCCGCGATCCGCGCGTCGGCGCTGGCGAGGCTTACATGGACGGGCGGCTGGTGGTCGAACCGCCGCACGACATCCGCGACATGGTGCTGCTGGTCATGCGCAACGCCAACCGTCCCGGCGGCAATCTCAAGCCGCCCAGCACGGTGAAACGCGCGGTGGACTGGCTGGCCGCCCGCGCCGACCAGGTCAACCTGCGCGGCAAGGCCAGCGCCAACGTGGTCCACCACTATGACCTGACCCGCCAGTTCTACGAATTGTTCCTGGATGAAGACCGCCAATACACCATGGCCTATTTTCGCGATCCGGCCAATTCGCTGGAACGCGCGCAGGTTGACAAGAAAGCACTGATCGCGGCCAAGCTGCGGCTGCAGCCCGGCATGCGGGTGCTCGACATCGGCTGCGGCTGGGGCGGCCTTGCGCTCTACCTCAACCGCCATTTCGGCTGCGAGGTGCTGGGCGTCAGCCTTGCCCCCGACCAGGTGAAATTTGCGCAGGAACGGGCCGAGGCGGCGGGCGTGGCGGGCAAGGTAAAGTTCCAGCTGATCGACTACCGCGATGTTACCGGCACGTTCGACCGGATCACCAGTGTGGGCATGATCGAACACGTCGGCGCGCCGCATTTCGGCGAGTATTTCGCCAAGACGAACGAGCTGCTCGACAATGACGGGATCATGCTGACCCACACCATCGGCCGCACCGGCCCGCCGGGCACGACCGACAAGTGGACCCGCAAGTACATCTTCCCCGGCGGCTACATCCCGGCGATGAGCGAGCTGGTCAGCGCGCTGGAACGCAATCGCTGGGAGATCGCGGACATCGAAGTGCTGCGCTACCACTATGCCCACACCCTGGCCGAATGGTATCGCCGCACTTGCCTGCACGAGGCCGAGATCACCGCGCTGTATGACGCACGGCTGTTTCGCATGTGGGAGTTCTACCTGGCCGGCGCGGAGCAAAGCTTCCGCCACGGCGGCATGGTCAACTTTCACATCCAGAGCGTGAAGCGCCGCAGCGCCGTGCCAATGACCCGCGACTACATCAGCGAGGAGGCAGCGCGCCTCTGCGCGCTGGATTCCGCTCCGCGATGGCATCTGGAGCCTGCCGCCGCCGAGTAGCGGTTGCGCCCCTCGCCCCCGCCTGTTAGGCGCCGCCGCGCGTGTTTTGAGCGGGAGTCGCCCGAATGTCCGATATCAAGAAAGTCGTCCTCGCCTATTCCGGGGGTCTCGACACCTCCGTGATCCTCAAGTGGCTGCAGGTCACCTATGGCTGCGAAGTGGTGACTTTCACCGCCGATCTTGGCCAGGGCGAGGAACTGGAACCGGCGCGCGCCAAGGCCAAGCTGATGGGCGTGCCCGATAAGGACATCTACATCGACGACCTGCGCGAGGAATTCGTGCGCGACTTCGTCTTCCCGATGATGCGCGCCAATGCCCGCTACGAAGGCGATTACCTGCTCGGCACCAGCATCGCCCGCCCGCTGATTTCCAAGCGCCTGATCGAGATCGCCCGCGAAACCGGCGCCGATGCGATCGCCCACGGCGCGACCGGCAAGGGTAACGACCAGGTCCGCTTCGAACTGTCGGCCTATGCCCTCGCCCCGGAGATCAAGGTGATCGCGCCGTGGCGCGAATGGGACCTGACCAGCCGCACCGCGCTGATCGCATGGGCCGAACAGCACCAGATCCCGGTGCCGACCGACAAGCGCGGCGAAAGCCCGTTCTCGACCGACGCGAACCTGCTGCACACTTCGTCCGAGGGCAAAGTGCTGGAAGATCCGTGGGAAGAAACCCCGGACTACGTTTATTCGCGCACCGACCACCCGGAAAACGCGCCCGACCAGCCGGAATACATCACCATCGACTTCGAACGGGGCGATGGCGTGGCGCTGAACGGCGTGGCGATGAGCCCGGCAACCCTGCTGACCGAGCTGAACGCGCTGGGCAAGAAGCACGGCATCGGCCGGCTCGACCTGGTCGAAAACCGCTTCGTCGGCATGAAGAGCCGCGGCATGTACGAGACCCCGGGCGGCGAAATCTATGCCCGCGCGCACCGCGGCATCGAACAGATCACGCTGGATCGCGGCGCGGCGCACCTCAAGGACGAGCTGATGCCCAAGTATGCCGAGCTGATCTACAACGGCTTCTGGTTCGCGCCAGAGCGCGAGATGCTCCAGGCCGCGATCGATCACAGCCAGGCGCGCGTCAACGGCACGGTGCGGCTCAAGCTGTACAAGGGTCTGGCCCAGGTCGTCGGCCGCAAGAGCCCCGACAGCCTCTATTCCGAACGCCACGTGACGTTCGAGGACGACGCCGGCGCCTACGACCAGAAGGACGCGGCAGGCTTCATCAAGCTCAACGCGCTGCGCCTGCGCCTGCTGGCCACGCGCGATCGCCGTAACTTCTGACCCGGATGAAAGAAAATCGCGGCGTTTGACGGCGTCTTCCGATTCTGTCCACCGCAAGACCCGACTTATCCACCGCCAAATGGGGCGCCTGTGGATAATTCGGCCTGCGCGCGCTTGCCAGACTCGGGCAACAGGCGCAGCCTCACTTCATCGAGACGGTGCAATCAAACTTGAAGTTTCGGTGGGAAACCATTGAAATGGATATGTAAAATGAAACCGCCAAGATGCTGGCAGCAAGGCCCGCAGCAGTATCGGAAAACACGCCTCAGGATGGCTTCAGCCTGAATCTGGCGAACCGCAGATGCAGCGAATGGCATGGTGCCAGTTGGTCACAAGGCAGTGGCCAGGACCGGATCAAGGGTAAGCAGCGTTTCGGCGCAGCGAAACGGAAATCCGGGACGGCAACCGCGATGTGGTCACGGAACCGCCAGGCGGAGGAAACGGATCCCCGATCCGCAACCCCCGCCTGACGGGACCGGACGCCGGAAACGGTGGCCGGGCGATGAAAGCCGGTTTCTCTTGTGGAAACCACCGCTCAAGTCGGCTTGCCCGATGCGACGAGCATCACGACGTGGTCCTCCTCGGAGGCAATAGCACTCACGGTGCGATGGCATGCGAGGTGCTCAGGTAGCGTCACAGCGGCAAGGTCGTCAAACGCGGTAGCAGCGATCGCCCAAACCGCCCGAAAGCCTGGAAGGCGTAGCGTGGGGCTGGCGGCAACGCCGGCCCCATTTGCATTGCAGTTGCCGTTAGCCTTCACGCACGAACAGGCTGGCCAGTTCGACATGGGTCGACCAGCGGAACTGGCCGACCGGGCGCAGTTCCTTCAGCACGTAGCCGGCATCGATCAGCAGTGCGGCGTCGCGCGCCCAGCTGGACGGGTTGCAACTGATGTAGACCACGCGGGGAACCGTGCTGTCGGCCAGCCGCTCCACCTGCTCGCGCGCGCCGGCACGCGGCGGGTCCAGCACCACGGCGGCAAAGCGGTTCAGTTCGTCAGGCAGCAACGGATTGCGGAACAGGTCGCGGTGCAGACTGTGGACCGGCAGGCCGGTGCGGCCGGCAGCGGCCTTGCAGGCTAGGTGCGCATCGCGCGCGGCTTCCACCGCCAGCACCCTGGTCTGCGGCCCGGCCAGCGCGAACGCGAAAGTGCCCAGCCCCGCGAACAGATCGGCCACGCTGGCTACGTCGCCCAGCCAGTCGCGCGCCGCGCCGACCAGCGCCTGCTCGCCATCCAGGGTGGCCTGAAGGAACGATCCGGGCGGGAACGGCACCGCCACCGTGCCCAGCGTCACCGTCGCCGGTTCCGGCTCCCACACGGTTTCGGGGCCATAGCCTGCATCCATGGTCAGCCGCGCCAGCGCGTGTTCGCGGGCGAAGTCCAGCAGCGCCTCGGTCGCGGCCAGGCCTTCGTAGCTCAGCCCCTTGATCCCCAGGTCCAGCCCCTGATCGATCCACGTCAACTCGATGTCGGCGGCCAGTTTGGCATGGGCATGCTTGCCCTTCGCCTTGCCGCCCTTCTGCGCTTGCCCCTGCCCCATATTGATCAGCAGCTTGCGCAAAGGCTGCAGGATGGTGACCATTTCGGGCAGCAGCACCGGGCACTCGCCCAGTTCGACCAGCCGGTGCGAGCGCGCCTCGCGAAAGCCGATCACCACCCGCCCCTGCGAACTTTCGGCCCGCAGGCTGGCGCGGCGTCGACTGCCCGGCGGCGAAAGGTGCGGTGGCAGGATCGCTTCGGCGCCCAGTTCCTGCGAGGTTGAGGCGTTGGCCACCCGCGCTTCGACGAACTGGGCCAGGCTTTCCTCGTCCAGTTGCTGCAACTGACACCCGCCGCAGCGGCCGAAGTGGCGGCACGGCGGCGTGACATGGTGCGGGCCGGGTTCGAGCGTCCCGTCCTCGTGCAGCAGGTCGCCCGGGGCCGCGCCCCAGGCAAAGCGGCCGGAAGCGGTGATCCCGTCACCCTTGGCGGCAATTCGAATGATTTTTTCTGGCTGGCTCACAGGCAGGCGGCGTAGGCGCTCTGCACCGCTGCCGCAAGCTGCCCGGCGGAAAAGCCCGATGCGCAGCGCCGCGCCGCCGCGCCGTGCAGCCACACCCCCTGGCACGCGGCGACGAAAGGATCGGCCCCAGTGGCCAACCGGCTGGCAATCGCCCCGGCCAGGACGTCGCCCGTGCCTGCCGTGGACAGCCAACTGGACGCACGCGGAGCCATGGCCAAGCGGCCATCGGGCGCGGCGATTACCGTGTCAGGCCCCTTGGCCACCACCACCATGCCGCTGCGCTGCGCAAGGGTTCGCACCCGGTCCGGCCTAGTCCCGCCTCCGGTGCAGTCAAAGGCGCGTTCCAGCGCCTGCAATTCGCCTTCGTGCGGAGTGGCGATCAGCGGCGCCGAGCGCTCTGCCAGCAAGCGCGGGGCGAGCAGCACCAGCGCATCGGCATCCAGCACGACGGGGAACGGCTCGGCCAGCGCCAAGGTCAGCCGCTCGCGCGCAACGCCGTCGCGGCCAAGGCCGGGGCCGACCAGCAATGCGTTGTAGCGCGGATCGGCCAGGGCATCGGCCAGCGTTGCGCCATCAACCACCAGATCGGCCGGAGCGCCCGGCACCGACAGGTCCGTCAGCAGCCGGACATAGCCCGCCCCCGCCCCTTGCGCCGCGCGCGCAGCCAGCAGGGCCGCACCGGGCATCGCCCCGCCGACCACGCCAAGCAGCCCGCGCCGGTACTTGTGGCTGTCCGCCGCCGGCGCGGCCAGCGCGGGCCGCGTGACCAGTTGCGCCGCGCCCGCGACAGCGTCCACGCCGATCGGCACCAGCCGCACCCCGCCCATCGCGGCGCAGCCGGGCATCAGGAAATGCGCGGGCTTCCATGCCCCCAACGCCACGGTCAGCTGCCAATCCGGCAGGTCGGGATTGAGCGCCGCGCCGCTGTCGCTGTCGATCCCGCTCGGCACGTCAATGGCAATGCGCATGGCGTGGCTGTCGGCCAGGCGGCGCAGCAGCGCAGCATCACCATCGTCCAGCGGCCGAGCGAGGCCGCTGCCGAACAGGCAATCGACCAGCACCTCGCCGACAGGGGCCTCGTTCGGGGCCAGCACTTCGCCGTGGTAAAGCGCGCGCGCTGTTCGGGCCGCAGCGGTGCGCGGCTCGCAGGCGGCAACCACGCAGACCGTGCCGCCGCGCTCGCGCAGCGCCTCGGCAATGACATAGCCGTCGCCGCCGTTGTTGCCGGGCCCGCACAGCACAGTCACGCGGCGGCGGCCAGCCACGCGCCAGACCCATTCGGCCGCACCGCGTCCGGCAATCTGCATCAGTTGGTCGACCGAGGTGCCGCGCTCGATCAGCGCCTGTTCCGCCGCGCGCATCTGCGCCACGGTCAGGATCTGGCTATCGGGGCGTGGCATTCGCCGGAGCCTGCACGGGCACGACATAACGGTCCTGCCCAAGGATCACTTCATAGCGATCCCCCTTGCGCGCCGATTGGGTCACGTCCGCGCCATCGGCGGCGAGCAGGTTCTGCCCGTCGGCGCTGGCCTCAAGCCGGTGGAAGGCGCCGTCGGGATGGCGGATCACGAAGGTCTGCCGCCCGTCCAGCATCACCCGTTCCAGGCGGCAGTCGGTCTTGAATTCCTTCGCCCCGGCCAGCGCGCAATAGATCGGCTCGCCGTCCTGTTCTGCCCCCGCGCCCGTCTGCTGACAGGCGGCGAGCAGCAGCGACAGGGCAAGCAGGCAGGCCGGGTGCCGCACTGCCGCTCAGCCCCGCTTGAGCTGCGAAATGTCGCGCACCGCGCCGCGCGCGGCGCTGGTGGTCATCGCGGCATAGGCCTGCAGCGCGACCGACACCTTGCGCGGACGTTCCTTCTCTGGCTGCCAGCCCTTGGCATCCTGCGCCGCGCGGCGGCGGGTGAGTTCATCGTCGCTGACCATCAGGTTGATGGTGCGGCCAGGAATGTCGATCTCGATCCGGTCGCCAGTTTCGACCAAGCCGATCGCCCCGCCCTCGGCCGCTTCGGGCGAGGCATGGCCGATCGACAGGCCCGAAGTGCCGCCCGAAAAGCGCCCGTCGGTCAGCAGCGCGCAGGCCTTGCCCAGCCCTTTCGACTTCAGGTAGCTGGTCGGATAGAGCATTTCCTGCATGCCCGGCCCGCCCTTGGGTCCTTCATAGCGGATCACCACCACGTCGCCGGCTTCGACCTGGCCGGTGAGGATCGCGGTAACGGCTGCGTCCTGGCTTTCATAGACCTTGGCCGGGCCGGCGAATTTCAGGATGCTTTCGTCGACCCCGGCGGTCTTCACGATGCAGCCTTCCAACGCGATGTTGCCATAGAGCACCGCCAGCCCGCCATCCTGGCTGAAAGCGTGCTCCTTGCTGCGGATCACGCCGGTTTCGCGGTCCATGTCGAGCTCGTCCCAGCGGCGGTTCTGGCTGAAGGCAACCTGGGTCGGCACGCCGCCCGGCGCGGCCTTGAAGAAGGTCTGCACCGCCGGATCGTTGGTCCGCTTGATGTCCCACTGGTTGAGCGCATCGCCCAGCGTGCGGCTGTGGACGGTGGGCAATTCGGTATGGAGCAGCCCGGCACGGTCCAGCTCGCCCAGGATCGCCGGGATCCCGCCGGCGCGGTGGACGTCCTCCATGTGAACGTCGTTCTTGGCCGGGGCGACCTTGGACAGGCAGGGCACCTTGCGGCTCAGCCGGTCGATGTCCTTCATAGTGAAATCGACCCCGGCTTCCTGCGCCGCGGCAAGCAGGTGCAGCACAGTGTTGGTCGACCCGCCCATCGCGATGTCGAGGCTCATCGCGTTTTCGAACGCGGCGAAATTGGCGATCGAGCGCGGCAGGACGCGGGCATCGTCCTGTTCGTAATAACGGCGGCACAGTTCGACCGCGAGGCGCCCGGCCTGCAGGAACAGTTCCTTGCGGTCGGCGTGGGTGGCAAGCTGCGACCCGTTGCCGGGCAGCGAAAGGCCCAGTGCCTCGGTCAGGCAATTCATCGAATTGGCCGTGAACATGCCGCTGCACGAACCGCAGGTCGGGCAGGCATTGCGTTCGATTTCCTGCACTTCCTCGTCAGAATAGCTGTCGTCGGCGGCGGCGATCATCGCGTCGATCAGGTCGAGCGCGACTTCCTTGCCGTCCAGCACGACCTTGCCGGCTTCCATCGGCCCGCCCGAGACGAACACCACCGGGATATTGATCCGCATCGCCGCCATCAGCATGCCCGGCGTGATCTTGTCGCAGTTGGAAATGCACACCATCGCGTCGGCGCAGTGGGCATTGACCATGTATTCGACGCTGTCGGCGATCAGGTCGCGGCTGGGCAGCGAATAGAGCATACCATCGTGGCCCATCGCGATGCCATCATCGACCGCTATGGTATTGAATTCCTTGGCAACTCCGCCCGAAGCCTCGATCTCGCGGGCGACCATCTGGCCCAGGTCCTTGAGGTGGACGTGACCCGGCACGAACTGGGTGAAGCTGTTGACCACCGCGATGATCGGCTTGCCGAAATCGCTGTCCTTCATCCCCGTGGCGCGCCAAAGGCCGCGCGCGCCGGCCATGTTGCGGCCATGGGTGGAAGTGCGGGAACGGTAAGCGGGCATGGGGAACTCCGGACAGAATCTTGCGCCAACGGGGCGCTTGGCCTTGCCCCTACACCCCTAATCCCCCAGCTTCAACGCCACTTCATTGCAAATCCGCGCCAGCCGGGCCGCCCATTCGGCTTGGCCGGCGGCATGGCCGATCTGGTCCTGGCGGATCTCGATCCCCAGGTAGGGCCGCCCTTCCGCTTCGGCATGGCGGTTCATCGTTTCGTTGAGCAGGTGGCCCGAATAGGGCTGCTGATCGCCCACCACCAGTCCTTCGGCCGCAAGCAGCGGAATCGCGAGGCGCGCGGCGCGTTCGTCGTGGTTGTAAAGCACGCCAACCTGCCACGGACGGGCCTGCTCGGGATGCGTCGCCAACTGCGGGGTGAAGCTGTGAAGCGAGACGATCAGCGCCGGAGGCGTCTCGTCCAGCACGGCGGACAGCGCCTCGTGGTAGGGGTGATAGAACCGGTCGAGCCGGGCGAGGTGCGCCGAATGATCGAGCATGTTGCCCGCAATGGCGTGGCCATCGCTGGCAATCGGGAACACGGCGGGGCCGTGCATCTCGCGGTTGAAGTCGCACACCAGGCGGCTGACATTGCCCTGAAACGCAGCAATCCCGGGTTGAGCGGCCATCAATTCGCCAATTTCGCGCACGCCGATGTCGACCGCGATGTGCTGGTTCAGCAAGGCGGGATCGATGCCCAGGTCGATGTCGTCCGGAACCTGGTTGCTGGCATGATCCGAGACGACCAGGATGCCCCCGAACCGGGGGGTGCCGACCAGCCGCCAGGCTTCGTGTTCCTTCACCGCAAGGCTCCCGCCAGTTGCCACCACTGCGCCGGCAGGCTCGCGCGCGCCGCATCGCGCCGGGCCGGATCGTCATACAGCGCAAAACAGGTCGCGCCCGAACCGCTCATCCGCACCAGCCAGGCGCCGGTCTGGCGCAGCGCGGCCAGGACATCGGCAATCTGAGGGCACAGCGCGATGGCGGGGGCTTCCAGATCGTTGCGGCCGGTCCGGGCGATTTCGCCCGCGCTGCCACTCGGCATGGCGCCGCGGTCCAGTCCGTCCCAGGCCTTGAACACCGGCCCGGTGGCGAGCGGCAGGCGCGGGTTGACCAGCAGGACCGGCGTTCCGGCCAGATCGTTTTCTACCGGCTCCAGCTCGGTCCCGGTGCCGCGCCCCAGGCAGGCCTGGCTGCGCACGCAGGCTGGCACATCTGCACCCAGGGCAGCGGCGCGCTCGTGCCAGTCATCCGGCAGGCCGCATTCGCGTTCGACCAGGCGGAACAGCGCGCCCGCATCGGCCGAGCCGCCGCCCAGGCCAGCGGCGACCGGCAGGTTCTTTTCCAGAGTGACCGCCCAGGGCTGCGGCCGGGGCAGCGCGGCCAGCGCCTGCATCACGATATTGCCAGCCGGATCATCCAGTTGCGCGCCGAACTCACCAAGCTGGATCAGCTCGTCGCGCGGCGCGGCCACGGCGCTGAGGCCATCGCCGGCATCGACGAAAGCGAACAGGGTTTCCAACTCGTGATAGCCATCCTCGCGCCGCCTGCGGACATGCAGCGCGAGGTTGATCTTGGCGTAGGCGGTCTCACATATTGGGGTAGTTGGGCCCACCGCCGCCCTCCGGCGTCACCCAGGTGATGTTCTGGGTGGCGTCCTTGATGTCGCAGGTCTTGCAGTGCACGCAGTTCTGCGCGTTGATCTGCAGGCGCGGGTTGCCTTCCTCGACGCCGAGGAATTCATAGACCCCCGCCGGGCAATAGCGCGCTTCCGGCCCGGCAAAGAGCTTGAGGTTGACTTCAACCGGGACCGCCGGGTCCTTGAGCTGCAGGTGGCAGGGCTGGTCTTCCTCGTGGTTGGTGAAGGACAGCGCCACGCTCGACAGGCGGTCGAAGCTGAACACCCCGTCGGGCTTGGGATAATTGATCGGCTGGTACAGGTCCGCGCGGCCAATCGCCTCGCAGTCGCGGTGGTGCTTCATCGGCCCCGCCAGACCGAACCCGAACAGGGTGCGCAGCCACATGTCCATGCCGGCGAACATCGTGCCAAGCCCGCCGCCCCACTTGGCGACCATCGGTTCGGCGTTCTGGACCAGCTTGAGTTCCTTGGCGATCCAGCTTTCGCGCACGGCGGCGTCATATTCGCTCATCGAATCGGCTTCGCGGCCCGAGGCGATCGCGGCAGCGGCGGCTTCGGCGGCGAGCATACCGCTCTTCATCGCGGTGTGGCTGCCCTTGATCCGGGGCACGTTGACGAAGCCGGCCGAGCAGCCGATCAGCGCGCCGCCCGGGAAATCGAGCCGGGGCACCGACTGCCAGCCGCCTTCGTTGATCGCGCGCGCACCATAGGACACGCGGCGCCCGCCTTCGAGGATCGCCTTGATCGCCGGGTGCTGCTTCCAGCGCTGGAATTCCTCGAACGGGTAGACGTAGGGGTTCTTGTAATCGAGCGCGGTCACGAAGCCGAGCGCGACCTGGTTGTTCGCCTGGTGGTAAAGGAACCCGCCGCCCCAGCTTTCGCTTTCCGACAGTGGCCAGCCCTGGGTGTGGATCACCCGGCCCGGCACGTGCTTGTCGGGATCGATGTCCCACAGCTCCTTGATGCCGATGCCGTAAACCTGCGGCTGGCAATCGGCTTCGAGGTCAAACCGCGCCTTGACCTGCTTGGTCAGGTGGCCGCGCGCCCCTTCGGCGAAGAAGGTGTACTTGGCGTGCAGTTCCATGCCGGGCTGGTAATCGCCCTTCTGGCTGCCGTCCTTGGCTATGCCCATGTCCTGCGTGGCCACGCCCTTGACCGAGCCATCGTCGTTATAAAGGACTTCGCTGGCGGGGAAGCCGGGGAAGATTTCGACGCCCAGTTCCTCGGCCTTGCTGGCCAGCCAGCGGCACAGGTTGCCCAGGCTGCCGGTATAGTTGCCGTCGTTCGACATGAACGGGGGCATCGGCCAGTGCGGGATCGGCAGGTGCTTGCCCTTGGTCAGCACCCAGTGCCAGTTGTCGGTAACCGGGGTTTCGGCCATCGGGCAGCCATCGGTCCGCCAGTCCGGCAGCAGCTCGTCCAGCGCCTTGGGATCGACCACCGCACCCGACAGGATGTGGGCGCCCACTTCGGACCCTTTTTCCAGGATGCAGACCGAAAGATCGGCATTTACCTGCTTCAGCCTGATCGCCGCCGCCAAGCCGGCGGGGCCGCCGCCGACGATGACGACGTCATAGGGCATCGATTCGCGTTCGCTCATGGCCTTGTCCCGTCCCTGTGCATTCGTAGTCAAACTTCGCAATCGAGCCTTGATTGCTGCGTTGCGGCAGGTCAAGACCGCAATGTGACTTTGCACGGACAAACTGCGCCCCGCGCGCCCCTGATGCCCGGCGATCTGGCCGCGGCAATCGGCTGGTGGCGCGATGCGGGGGTGGACCTGCACTTCACCGACGAGCCGCGCGACTGGCTGGAGCGGCCCGATGCCGCCGCCAAGTCCGGCCCCGCACCCGTCGCCGCGCCGCCTCCGCCGCCCGAACCGGAACCCGAACGGATCGGCGGAGATCCCGCCGAGCTGCCCGCCACCCTGCCCGAATTCACGACATGGTGGCTGACCGAACCCTCGCTCGACCATGGCATGACCGAGCGCCGCGTGCCGCCGCGCGGACCGGCCAAGGCGCCGCTGATGGTGCTGGTCGAGCAGCCCGATTCGAATGACGAGGCCGAGCTGCTGTCCGGGCCGCAGGGCCAGGTGCTGAATGCAATCCTGGGCGCGCTGGGGATGGACCCGGCGCAGGTCTATGTCGCCGCCTGCCTGCCGCGCCACACCCCCCTGCCCGATTGGCCTGCGCTGGCCGCCGCCGGGCTGGGCCAGGTGCTGGCCCACCACATCGCACTCGCCGCGCCGCAGCGACTGCTGCTGCTGGGCAGCAACATCTCGTCGCTGCTTGGCCACGATCCGGCGAAAAGTGCCGATCCTTTGACGCATTTTAACCACGGCGGCGCTATATGGTCGGCATTGACCGCGCCGGGACTGGACATTCTGGGGGCGCGACCACGTGGCAAGGCCCGGCTGTGGCAGGCCTTGCTCGACTGGACGGGGTAGACGTTTGAACGTGACCAAGCTTGCGCAGGCAAGGATGGCGGCAGTGCTGCTGGCAGGGGCAATTGCCGCGCTGCCGGGGCTGGCCCATGCCAATGCCGCGGCGGTGGACTATTTCCGCGGCCGCGCCGATCGCAGCGCGGTGCCCGCGCTGCTCAGCCAGGACGAACGCGCCTATTACAAGGACCTGTTCGCCGCGATCGACAAGGGTGACTGGACCAGGGTCCAGGCGATGTTCGCGCAAAAGCCGGACGGCCCGCTGCACGCGGTCGCCAAGGCCGAATACTATCTTGCGCCGGGTTCGCCCAAGATCGAACTCGACGCGTTGAACCAGTGGCTGGCAACCGGCGTCGGCCTGCCCCAAGCCGAACAGATTTCCGCGCTGGCGGTCAAGCGCGGAGCCACGGTGCTGCCGCCGCTGCCCAGCGCCAATGCGCTGGCCACCCTGCCCAGCCGACCCAAGCGGATCCGCCCGCGCGATACCAACGATGGCACCATGCCCGGCGCGGTATCCGCCGGCATCCTCGCCAAGATCAAGGCCGATGATCCGGCCGGGGCCAAGGCGCTGCTCGACGGGATCGACAGCCAGCTTTCGCAGGCGACCCGGGCCGAATGGCGCGCCAAGGTGGCGTGGAGCTTCTATATCGAGAATGACGATGCCAGCGCCTATGCCGCCGCCCAGGGCGTGGCCGATGGCGCCGGGCCGTGGGTGGCCGAAGGCTGGTGGACCGCTGGCCTTGCCGCCTGGCGGCTGAACGACTGTGCCGGCGCCGCCGATGCCTTTGCCAAGGCCGCCGCCGGATCCGAGAATGCCGAGCTGACCGCTGCCGCCTGGTATTGGCAAAGCCGCGCCCACGTGCGCTGCCGCCAGCCGGACAAGGCTGCCGCGCCGCTGCGCCTGGCCGCGCGGATGGACGAGACGCTCTATGGCATGCTCGCGCTGGAACAGCTGGGGCTGAAAGTGCCCGAAACCCACCAGGCCCCCGATTTTACCCAGGCCGATTGGCAGCGCCTGCGCGACGTGCCGACCGTGCGGGCCGCCGCCGCGCTGGCCGAAGTGGGCCAGGATGGCCGCGCCGATGAAGTGCTGCGCTATCAGGCGCGGATCGGCGGGGCGGACCAATACCAGCCGCTCACCCGCCTCGCCCGCGACCTGGGCCTGCCTGGCACCCAGCTGTGGATGGCCTACAACGCCCCGCGCGGCGGCAAGGCGGAACCCGCCGCCCGCTTCCCCACGCCCAAGTGGACTCCGGCAACCGGCTGGCGGGTCGATCCCGCGCTGGTCTATGCCCATGCGCTGCAGGAATCAGTGTTCCGCACCAGTGTCACCAGCCCGGCCGGGGCCAAGGGGCTGATGCAGATCATGCCTGCCGCCGCGCGCGACCACGCCGCCAGTCTTGGCGTGTCCGGCACGCCCTCGGATCTTGCCAAGCCAACGATCAACCTCGCCTTCGGGCAGCAGCACTTGCAGATGCTCAAGGATTCGAGCGGCACCCAGGGCCTGCTGCCCAAGGTGATGGCCGCTTACAACGCCGGGCTGGCCCCGGTGACCCGCTGGAACAGCGAAATCCGCGACCAGGGCGATCCGCTGCTCTGGATCGAAAGCATCCCCTATTGGGAAACGCGCGGTTACGTGAACATCGTGATGCGCAATTACTGGATGTACGAGCGGCAGGCCGGCGGCCCTTCGGAAAGCCGGCTGGCGCTGGTCCAGGGGCTGTGGCCGACCTTTCCGGGACTGACCGGATCGCAGGCCGTGCGGATGAGCCCGAACGGCGTGGTGCTGCGTGGCCGTTGATCCGGCCCGTCCGTTCAAACCCGTCAACATCGCGGTCCTGACCGTTTCCGATACCCGCACGCTGGACTCCGACACCAGCGGCGCACTGCTGGCCGAACGCGTGCTTGCCGCCGGGCACCGCCTGGTGGTCCGCGCGATCGAGCGTGATGACGCCGCCCAGATCGCCAGCCGCCTGCGCGGCTGGATCGACGATCCGGCGATCGACTGCGTGATCACCACCGGCGGCACGGGCCTGACCGGGCGCGACGTGACGCCCGAGGCGCTCGACCTCGTCCGCCAGTCGCACGGCGGCAAGACGATCCCCGGCTTTGGCGAGTTGTTCCGCTGGATCAGCTTCCAGTCGATCGGCACCAGCACCGTGCAAAGCCGGGCCGAAGCGATCGTTGCCAATGGCACTTATGTCTTCGCGCTTCCCGGCTCGAACGGTGCGGTGAAGGATGGCTGGGACCGGATCCTGGCCGAACAGCTCGACAGCCGGAACAGACCCTGTAACTTCGTCGAACTGATGCCCCGACTCAAAGAGGTGTGACGATGCGAACGGACCGGCGCGCGATGCTGTTGGGGCTTGGCGCGGGTCTGCTTGCCCCGCCGCTCCAGGCCCGGCCCCGCGCCGCTCTGCCGCGCCTCACCTCAGCCGATTTCCGCCTTGTCGTTGACCGGATCGACAGCCCCGAAGGGATCGCGGCGCTGCCCGGCGGCGGCGCGGTGTTTTCCACCAACGGCGCGGCGATCGGCCTGTGGCGCCCCGGCGCGGGCACCAGCCTGCTGGGCAAGCCCGGGGGGACCGGCGGCGTCGCGGTCGACCGGGAAGGCCGGGCGCTGCTCGCCAGCGTCGGGCTGCTCCACAACCAGCCCGGCCCGCTGCGCCGGATCGACCTGACCACCGGGGCGAGCGAAGTGCTGGTCGCCGAACTCGAAGGGCGCGAACTGGTCGCGTCCAACTGCCCCGCGGCGGCGCGCGACGGCGTGGTCTATTGCAGCCACAGCGGGTGGACGATCGGCAATATCGGCACCACCAAGGCCGAAGGGTTCATCTATGCCTGCTGGCCCGATGGCCGCGCGGCAGTGGTCGCGCGCGGCCTGCGCGGCGCGAACGGGCTGTGCCTGTCGCCGGACGAGCGCCGCCTCTACTGCGCGCTCACCGCCGAAGGCAGGGTTATGAGCTGGCGGCGGCGCCCGGACGGGACGCTCGATCAGCCGCGCTACGAAGGACCGGCGCTGGGCATGGTCAAGGACGATCAGCCCGCCAGCGAAATCCGTGCCCTGCCCCAGGCCGAACGCAGCCGCACCGGATACTGCGACGGGCTGGCTTTCGATGCGCGCGGCAACCTGTGGGTGACCCTGCCCTTCGCCAACCGGATCGTCGCGATCACCCCGGTCGGGCGGCTGGTCGAAGTGGTCAGCGACCCCGCCGGAACCATGATCGACATGCCCACCAACCTGGCCTTCAGCCGCGACGAGGTGCTGATCGTCGCGCGCGGGTCGAGCCGGATTGTCGGGGCCAGGCTGGGCTAGATCGTCCTTGCGGTTTTGTTCTTTGTATGTTCTATTGCCGAAATGCCCTTCCTGCCCCCGATCCATGGCCGCGGCGCGCAGTCTGCCGCGGTGCCGCAGCGCTTCGGCCTTGCCGCGCGCGAGGCGGACGGCGACTGGCTGGACGCGCGCGAAGAGATTGACGGTCCCGGGCCAAAGCTGCGCACCACGGTGATCGAGGAGCACCCGCGCAGCATCGTCAGCTACAACCAGTCGCCCGACATCCCGTTCGACCGCTCGATCAATGCCTATCGCGGCTGCGAGCATGGTTGCAGCTATTGCTATGCCCGCCCCAGCCATGCCTTCCACGACCTCTCGCCGGGGCTGGACTTCGAAACCAGGCTGTTCGCCAAGCCGCAAGCCGCGCACCTGCTGCGCGAGACGCTGGCCCGGCCCGGCTACCGCCCCGCCCCCATCGCGATGGGCACCAACACCGATCCCTACCAGCCGATCGAGGGGCGTTACCGGATCACCCGGCAGGTGCTGGAAGTCTGCCTTGAAACCCGCCACCCGGTGACGATCACCACCAAGAGCGCGCGGGTGCTGCGCGATCTGGACCTGCTGGCCGAGCTGGCGCGGCAAAACCTGACGGCGGTGGCGCTATCCGTCACCAGCCTCGACCCGCGCCTGTCCGGCCTGCTCGAACCACGCGCCAGCGCCCCGGCCAAGCGGCTCGACGCGCTGGCCAAGCTGGCCGAGGCGGGCGTTCCGGCCCATGTCTCGGTCGCGCCGATCATTCCGGCGATCACCGACCAGTTCATTGAAGGCATCCTGGAGGAGGCCGCCGCGCGCGGGGTGCAAAGCGCCAGCTGGATCATGCTGCGCCTGCCGCATGAGGTCGCGCCGCTGTTTCGCGAATGGCTGGCGGTCCACTATCCCGACCGCGCGGCCAAGGTCATGGCCATCGTTCAGTCGGTGCGCGAGGGGCGCGACAACGACCCCGGCTTCTTCACCCGGATGAAGCCGAGCGGGGTCTGGGCCGACCTGCTGCGCACCCGCTTCCGCCTGGCAGTCAAGCGGCTGGGACTGAACCGCGAACAACCGGTGCTGGACTGCACCCGGTTCGAACGACCCGGCCCGGCCGGGCAACTGCGCCTGCTTTAGGGCGCGGTGCGGAAGGTCAGACGATAAGGCACGGCCGGCTGTCCGCCCAGCCCCTTGAAATTCTGCCAGCGCGCGCGGTTGAACCACACCTCGTACTGCCGGCCCGACTGGGCGCGGCATTGCAGCGTGAAAGTGCGGCGGTCCGCGCTTTGCACCGGCAAGCGGGCGCACTGCGGAAAGCTGGCCGGATCGGTCTGAACGAAGGAAAAGCTGTTCGCCTGCATCGGCTGGTCGAAAGTCACCGACAGGGTGAACGGCCCGGCGGGTACTGCCGCGCCCTCGGCCGGAGCGGTGGCGAGCACGCGCGGCGGCTGGGCGGCGGGACCGGCCAGCAACCAGGCCAGCGCGGCAAAGGCAATAGCGGACATGACGGCAACTCCTGCAAGGACCGCGCGGCGATTGACGCGGCGGGGGGCGGCATGCCCGGCACCTGACGCCGCCGCATCCCCTGAAAATCCGGCCCGAATTTCCTGTAGCCCGCTTTCCGCCGCGAGCAGGCGCCGCGCCGCCTCGCGGCTGGAGGTCACACCCAGTTTGCGCCGCGCCTCGCGCAGCCGCTCGCCCACCGCATGGGCGGATATGCCCAGCGCGGCCGCCGCGCTCTTGGTATCGTGACCCTGCCCCAGCAGGCGCAGCGCCGCGCGTTCGGCATCGGTCAGGCGGGCAAGCGGATCCGGCGCGCCGTCAGCCAGCAAAGCGCAGCAGCCGGCTGTCCGCGACGGCGGCGGTGCGGTGGGGCACCACGTCGCGGACATATTCCTCGTTCTTGACCATCGCCATGAAAGCCGCGCTATTGGGATAGCCCATGACGAAACCTTCGTCCCATTCGCCGTCGGGGCCGGTCACGGTGCATTCCAGCGGCGCTTCCCAGACCATCGCCGCGCCGTCATTCGCGACCACGCGCTGGAACCCTTCCTTGTAGATCGCATAGGCTTCGCGCCCGGTCAGGCCCTGGCCATGCAGGGGATGGCCCTTGGGATAGTCGGCCAGATCGCGAAACTTGATCAGGTTCAGCATGTGAATCGGCGTGTCACGCGGCAGGTCCTTGAAGCGCTGCCAGTTGTCGCGATCCGGGTCGATGTAGGCGGTCATGCTCAGGCGTCCGCCAGCTTGTAGTCGCGGAACTGGTCGCGCAGGTCCTTCTTGCTGATCTTGCCGGTCCCGGTGTGGGGGATTTCATCGACGAATTCGACCGCGTCGGGCAGCCACCACTTGGCCACCTTGGTGCCCAGAAAGTCGCGGATCTCGTCGGCGCTGGCCTCTGCCCCGGGCTTCTTGACCACGACCAGGATCGGGCGTTCGTCCCACTTGGGATGGGCAATGCCGATCGCGGCGGCTTCGGCCACGGCGGGATGCGCCACGGCGGCATTTTCCAGCTCGACCGAGCTGATCCATTCCCCGCCGCTCTTGATCACGTCCTTGGTCCGGTCGGTCAGTTGCAGGGTGCCGTCGGGGTGGATCACCGCGACGTCGCCGGTATCGAACCATTGGTCGGGGCCAATCGCGGCGTCCTTGTCGGCCTTGAAATAGCGCTGGATCACCCACGGCCCGCGCACTTGCAGCGCCCCGCTGGTCTTGCCGTCGCGCGGCAGTTCCACATCGGGATCGTCCAGGCTGACGCAGCGCAGTTCGACGCCGAACGGCACGCGGCCCTGCATCTGCTTGATCGACACCTGGTCATCGAACGGCAAATCGTCCCAGTCCCAGGTCTTGGCGCCGGTGGTGCCGATCGGGCTGGTTTCGGTCATGCCCCAGGCGTGGGCGATGTTGACCCCGGCCTTCATCAGCCGCTCGATCATGAAGCGCGGCGCGGCGCTGCCGCCGATGATCGCGTGGCGCAGGCTGGGGATTTCGGCCCCGGTCGCGTCCATGTGGCCGAACATGCCGAGCCACACGGTCGGCACCCCGGCGGTGTGAGTCACCTTTTCGCGGTTCATCAACTCGCACAGCACGGCCGGATCGTTGACCGCCGAGAAGACGAATTTCACGCCGGCCGCCGCCCCGCCCCACGGCAGGCCCCAGCTGGCGGCATGGAACATCGGCACCACCGGCAGCATGACCGAGCGCGCGTCGAAATCGAAGATCGCCGGCTGAAGGCTGGTGATCGCGTGGAGCATGGTGGAACGGTGCTGGTACAGCACGCCCTTGGGATTGCCGGTGGTGCCGCTGGTATAGCACAGCATGCAGGGATCGCGCTCGTCCCCGGTGGCCCATTCGGTCTGGCCGTCCTCGGCGCCGATCCAGGCTTCGAATTCGCCGTTGTCGAAACAGATGTAGTGGCGGATCGTCGTCCACTTCGACTTCATCCGTTCGACCACCCCGGCCCACATGCTGTCATAGAGCAGCACCTGATCCTCGGCATGGTTCGCGATGTATTCCAGCTGGTCGTCGAACAGCCGCGGGTTGATGGTGTGCAGCACCCCGCCCACGCCGACCGCGCCGTACCAGCTGATCAGGTGGTGATGGTGGTTCATCGCCAGGGTGGCGATCCGGTCGCCCTTGCCCACGCCCAGCTTGCGCAGCGCCTGGGTCATCTTCAGCGCGTCGCGCCGGATGCCGGCCCAGGTGGTGCGCGTCTCGCTGCCATCGGCCCAACGGGTCAGCAACTCGCGCGCGCCATGTTCGCGCGCGGCATGATCGATGATGCGCGTGACCCGAAGATCCCAGTCCTGCATCGCTCCCAGCATTGATGTCCTCTCCTGACGATTCTTGTTGTTAGGCGACGAGCCGCAGGTGTCCTGCCCCCCGCCGCGCGGTCAGCGACACATTGGCAAGTCCTTCAACACTTGCCAAGCGTTCCGCAAGTTCGCCGTCAAGATGGAAGTCGCGGCCCAGCCGGACCAGCGGTTCCTGCCCGGTGCCGGTGCGCAGCCGAGCCAGCACTTCGCCCCGCCCCTCGCCGTCGCGGTGGAGCAGCATGGCCAGTTCCGGCAGCACATCGGGGCGCAGGATGTCGAGCTTCAGCACCATGCTCGAGGCGCTTTTCACCTCGCTCAGCGGGCGGGCACCGCGCACGGTGACGCGCGGCGGCTCGTCCGGGCTGGGCGCGTCCAGTTCGACGTTGAGCAGCACGCAGGTCCCCTCGCGCGCCCATTGCACCATCGGTTCGACCAGCGTTTCCTCGAAACAGCTGGCCGAGAACTGGCCCGACGAATCCGAGAATTCCGCCACGACGAAATCGTTGCCGCGCTTGGTCTTGCGCTTCTGCACGCCTTCCACCATCGCCGACATCACCGCGCCCAGCCGCCCGCCGCCGGGCACGCCGGTTTCCATCAGGCTGGCATAGGGCCGCGCGCCGTTGGCGCTGGCCACGGCGCGCCACTGTTCCACCGGATGGGCGGCAAAATAGAAGCCGAAGTTCTCGCGCTCCTTGGCCATCTGTTCGGACCGGCTCCAGGCCGGGCAATCGGCCAGGCGCAGCGCCTGCGCGGCGTGATCATCCCCGCCGAACAGCCCGTGCTGGCCGGAATTGCGGGTCCGTTCGGCCTCGTCGGCCACGGCCAGCAGCATGTCGGCATTGGCCAGCACCTTGGCCCGGTTCGGCTCGAGCGCGTCAAACGCCCCGGCGGCGGCCAGCCCTTCCAGCTGGCGGCGGTTCATGCTGCCATAGGGGACGCGGCGGAACAGGTCTTCCAGGCTGGCGAAGCGGCCGTTCGCCTCGCGCTCGGCCACGATCGCGTCCATCGCCTTTTCGCCGACGTTGCGGATGCCGGCCAGGGCATAGCGCACCGCCAGCCCCTCGTTGGTGCGCTCGACCGAAAATTCGGCCTCGCTGTGGTTGATGTCCGGCCCGGCGAGCGCCAGCCCGGCGCGGCGCATATCGTCGACGAACACCGCCAGCTTTTCCGACTGGTGCATGTCGAAGCACATCGAGGCGGCATAGAATTCGTGCGGGTAATGCGTCTTCAGCCAGGCGGTCTGATAGGCGAGCAGCGCATAGGCGGCCGCGTGAGACTTGTTGAAGCCGTAGCCGGCGAACTTGTCGATCAAGTCGAACAGCTCGTTCGCCTTGGCCGCGTCGATCCCCGACACTTCGCGGCAGCCATCGACAAAGCGCTGGCGCTGCGCGTCCATTTCCGCCTGGACCTTCTTGCCCATCGCGCGGCGCAGCAAGTCCGCGTCGCCCAGCGAATAGCCGGCCAGAATCTGCGCGGCCTGCATCACCTGTTCCTGGTAAACGAAGATCCCGTAGGTTTCCGAGAGGATCCCTTCCAGCTTGGGATGGGGATATTCGATGCTTTCCAGCCCGTTCTTGCGCCGACCGAACAGCGGGATGTTGTCCATCGGGCCCGGACGGTAGAGCGAGACGAGCGCGATGATGTCGCCGAAATTGGTCGGCTTCACCGCCGCCAGAGTGCGCCGCATCCCTTCGGATTCCAGCTGGAACACCCCCACCGTGTCGCCGCGCTGGAGCAGCGCATAGACTTCCTGATCATCCCACGGCAGCGCCGACAGGTCGATCCGGATCTCGCGCCGCTGCATCAGCTGAAGCGCCTTCTTCAGCACCGACAGCGTCTTCAGACCCAGGAAGTCGAACTTGATCAGGCCCGTATCCTCGACATATTTCATGTCGAACTGGGTCACCGGCATGTCCGAACGCGGATCGCGGTAGAGCGGGATCAGCTGTTCCAGCGGGCGATCGCCGATCACCACGCCCGCCGCGTGGGTCGAGCTGTTGCGCGGCAGCCCTTCCAGCTGGACCGCTAGGTCGATCAGCCGCTTGACCTCGGGCTCGTTGTCATACTCGCGCTTCAGTTCCAGCACGCCGTTCAGCGCGCGCGGCAGGGTCCACGGGTCGGTCGGATGGTTGGGCACCATCTTGCACAGCCGGTCGACGTGGCCATAGCTCATTTGCAGGATGCGGCCGGTATCGCGCAGCACCGCGCGGGCCTTCAGCTTACCGAAGGTGATGATCTGCGCCACGTGGTCCGCGCCGTACTTGCGCTGGACATAGCGGATCACCTCGCCGCGGCGGGTTTCGCAGAAGTCGATATCGAAGTCGGGCATCGACACGCGTTCGGGGTTGAGGAAGCGTTCGAACAGCAGCCCCAGCCGGATCGGGTCGAGGTCGGTGATGGTCAACGCCCAGGCAACCAGCGAGCCCGCGCCCGAACCGCGCCCCGGCCCCACCGGAATGTCGTTCTGCTTGGCCCACTGGATGAAGTCGGCCACGATCAGGAAGTAGCCGCAGAACCCCATGCGGGTGATGATGCCCACTTCGAAATCGAGCCGGTCGAGATAGGGCTGGCGCTCCTCCTCGCTCATTTCGCCATAAGGGGCGAGCCGCGCTTCAAGCCCTTCGCGGGCAAGCTGCGCCATCATCGCCGCTTCGCCTTCCTTGTCGCCCGCCAGGCTGGGCAGCAGCGCCTTGCGCTTGGGCGGGCTGAAGGCGCAGCGCTGGGCGACGACCAGCGTGTTGGCCAGCGCTTCGGGCAGGTCGGCAAACAGCTCGGCCATCACTTCGGCCGGCTTGACCCAGCCTTGCGCGCCCGAACGCGGGCGCTCCGCCGCGTCGATGTGGGTCGAATTGGCAATGCACAGCATGGCATCGTGGGCGGCGTGAAAGCTGCTTTCGGCGAACTGCGCGGGGTTGGTGGCGACCAGCGGCAGATCGCGGGCATAGGCCAGGTCGATCAGCGCGTCTTCCGCCGCTTCCTCGACCGGGTCGTCGCGCCGGGCGATCTCGATGTAGAGGCGCTGGGGGAACAGTCGCTCCAGCCGCTCGCAATAGCCTTGCG
Source organism: Novosphingobium sp. (assembly GCF_041905565.1). Taxonomy (GTDB): domain Bacteria; phylum Pseudomonadota; class Alphaproteobacteria; order Sphingomonadales; family Sphingomonadaceae; genus Novosphingobium. Next base: position 225,769 of record NZ_JAYRKX010000001.1, read on the forward strand.
CCTCGTCCCGCTTGCCATCGGCGAGCAGGCGGGCCAACGCCCCCTCGCCCGCGCCGGTCAGCGCGATCAGCCCTTCGGTGCCCGCTTCAAGATCGGCAAAAGTGACGTGCGGATCCAGTTCCAGCGGCCGTTCCAGGTGCGCGCGGCTGACCAGTCGGCACAGGTTGAGCCAGCCGGCATCGTTCTGCACCAAGAGGCCCAGCCAGTCGATCGGGCCATTGCCGTCCCGCCACAGCCCCAGGAACGTGCCGATCAGCGGCTGGATGCCCATGTCCTTGCAGGCCGAGGCAAAGGCCATCGCGCCGTACAGCCCGTTGCGATCGGTCATCGCAATGGCGGGAAAGTGCCGTTCCTTCGCCAGCTTGGCCATCGCCTTGGGGTCGATCGCCCCGTCCAGCATGGTGAAGCTGGAAAACACGCGCAGCGGAACGAAGGGAGCATGGGCCATCGGGCCAAACTAGGCATCGCGGCGGGATTCGCAAACCGGGGCGGCGCGCCTTTTCCACCAGTGCCCGCCGGGGCGCGATTGTGCTGGCCAAGCCGGGCCTGATATGATTGTCTGACAAGAAAAATAGGCCGGGTCGAATTCCGTTTCCGAGAGGGGAATTACGATGGACGACAATAGCAACGCCGCGGCGATGAATGGCCTGGTCCAACGGATCAAGGCACTGGTCACCAAACCCGCCGAAACCTGGCCCCTGATTGCCGCCGAACCCGACAGTCCGGGCGCGCTGATCCGGCGCATTGCCGTGCCGCTGGCCGCAATCGGCCCGGTGGCGACGCTGGTGCACGGCCAGCTGTTCGGCTTTGGCGCGCTGGGCTTCAACTACAAGCCGGGGCTGGCGATGGGGCTGACCACGGCGCTGGTCAGCTATCTGCTGGCGCTGCTGGGGGTGGCGGTGCTGGCGCTGATCGCCGATGCGCTGGCCCCGAAATTCGGCGGCACGGCGGACCGCACCAGCGCGTTCAAGCTGATCGTCTGGGGGGCGACCCCGGCCTGGGTGGTGGGGATTGCGCAAGCGATCCCGGGCCTCGGTATCCTTGGCTTGCTCGGCCTTTACAGCCTGTACCTGTTCTACACCGGCGCCGCGCCGCTGATGAAAGTGCCGCAGGACAAGGCCGCCGGTTATACCGCCGTCACGATCCTGGCGGCCATGGTGCTGTGGCTGGTGGTCGGCGCGCTATCCACGCCGATTGTCGCTCTGCTGGGCGGCGGCATGGCGGGCAGCACGATCAGCGGATCGGACGGCGGCGGCACGGTCACCCTGCCGGGTGGCGGCGCGCTGGACACTGGCAAACTCGAACAGGCCGGCAAGCAGTTGGAAGCCGCCGCCAACGGCCAGAAGGTCGCGGTCGACGCGGCCAGGCTGCAGGCGCTGCTGCCCGGCTCGATTGGCGGGTTTCAACGCACCGCGGTGGAAAGCCAGGCGCTGGGCGGCATGGGCAGCCAGGCCGAAGGCACCTATACCCAGGGCGAACGCAGCTTCCGGCTGAAAGTGGTCGACATGTCGGGCCTGGGCGCAATCGCCGGGATCGGCGCGGCGATGGGCGTGCAGGAAAGCCGCGAGGACGCCGATGGCTACAGCAAGACCAGCACGGTCAACGGCCAGATGCAGGTTGAGGAATGGAACAAGACCGACAGCAGCGGCAAGTTCGGCACGATGGTCGGCAGCCGCTTCATGGTCGAGGCGGAAGGCAATGCCGGCAGCATCGACGAGCTGAAAGCCGCCGTCGCCGCAATCGACGCGGGCGCGCTGGCGGGACTGGCGAACTAGGCCGCACGGCATCTCCCCCGGTTCGCCGGGGGAGAGCCGGCGTTTACAGCAGCGCCTGGATGTCCTTTTCCAGGCCTTCGGGCTTGTCGGTGGGGGCATAGCGGCGCACCACCTTGCCTTCGCGGTCGATCAGGAACTTGGTGAAGTTCCACTTGATCGACTTGGTCCCCATCAGCCCCGGGGCTTCGGCCTTGAGCCAGTCATAGAGCGGCGCGGCCTTGTCACCGTTGACATCGACCTTGGCCATCAGCGGAAAGGTCACGTCATACTTCAGGCTGCAGAAGTTGGCGATTTCCTCGGCATTGCCGGGTTCCTGCGCGCCGAACTGGTTGCAGGGAAAGGCAATCACTTCAAACCCCTGGTCGGCATACTTCTTGTAAAGCGCCTCCAGCCCTTCGTACTGCGGGGTGAAGCCGCACTTGCTGGCGGTGTTGACCACCAGCAGCACCTTGCCCAGCTTTTCGGCCAGGCTGATTTCTTCCCCGCCGGGCAGCTTCGCACTGAAATCGGCAATCGTCTTCATTCCAGGACTCCCTCGTGCAGCCGGACTACGCGGTCCATCGCGCGTGCCAGTCTTTCGTTATGGGTAGCGATCAGCGCCGCGCTGCCCTCGCCCCGCACCAGTTCGAGGAACTGGGCAAGCACGCGGTCGGCGGTTGCTTCATCCAGGTTGCCGGTCGGCTCGTCGGCCAGCACCAGCGCGGGCTTGTTGGCAAGCGCGCGGGCCACGGCGACGCGCTGCTGCTCCCCGCCCGAAAGCTGGCTTGGCCGGTGATCGAGCCGCGCGCCAACGCCCAGCGCGTCGAGCAGCTCACGCGCCCGTGCCTCGGCCTCGGCCCGCGCCCGGCCCGCCACCAGTTGCGGCAGGATGACGTTTTCCAGCGCGCTGAAATCGGGCAGCAGGTGGTGGAACTGGTAAACGAAACCGATCCGGTCGCGGCGCAAGGTGGTGCGCTCGTCCGCCGACAGGGCGCTCGCCTCGGTCCCGGCGATGGCGATGGAGCCGCCGAACCCGCCTTCGAGCAGGCCGACTGCCTGGAGCAGCGTGCTCTTGCCCGAACCCGAAGGCCCCAGCAGGGCGACGATTTCGCCCGGCGCGACAGTCAGGTTGACGCCGCGCAGCACGTCGATCCGCACCCCGCCCTGCTCGAAACTGCGGGTCACCCCGCTCAACCTGACGATCATGTCACTCATAGCGCAGCACCTGCACCGGATCTGTGCTCGCCGCGCGCCAGGCGGGGTACAGCGTGGCAAGGAAGCTGAACAGCATGGCCATGCCGCAGATCGCCGCCACCTCGACCGGGTCGGTGCGGCTGGGCAGCTCGGTCAGGAAGCGGATCTTGGGATCCCACAGGTTCTGCCCCGTGACGAATTCGATTCCGCGCACGATCGGCTGGCGCAGGAACAGCACGAGGAAGCCCAGCGCGAGACCCGAAAGCATCCCCGCCAGGCCGATGGCCGAGCCGGTCGTGACGAAGATCTTCAGGATCGAACGCCGCGTTGCCCCCATCGTGCGCAGGATCGCGATGTCGCGGGTTTTCGAGCGCACCAGCATGATCAGCGATGACAGGATGTTGAACGCGGCCACCAGCACGATGATGGACAGCGCGAAGAACATCGCCACGCGTTCCACCTGCAAGGCTTCGAACAGGCTGGAATTCATCTGCTTCCAGTCCACCACCACGGCCTGCCCGGACAGCTTCTGCGCCAGCGGGGCCATGGTGTCGCTCACCTTGTCGGGATCGGTCACCTGCACTTCGACCATGCCCACCGTATCGCCCAGCAGCAGCAGGGTCTGCGCATCCTGCATCGGCATGACGACGAAGCGTTCATCCAGGTCATAGACCCCGATTTCGAAGATCGCGCCCACCCGGTAGCCGATCTGCCGCGGCACCGTGCCGAACGGGGTGCTCTGCCCTTCGGGATTGATGATGGTGATCGTATCGCCCACCCGCGCGCCCAGATTCGAAGCCAGCTCGCTGCCCAGCGCCACCACGCCGGCATCGGGCTTGAGCCCGGACAGCGCGCCGGCCTGAACCTTGGGGGTCAGGCGGTTGATGTCTTCCTGAGTCTGGCCGCGGGCGAAGATCGCCTCGACCCGGCCGTTGAAGCTGGCCAGCAGCGGCTGTTCGATCAGCGGCGAGGCGCGGGTCACGCCCGGCACGGCGCGGGCCTCCTTCAGCACGTCGCGCCAGTTGTCGAGCCGCCCGCCATAGCCCTGGATGATCGCGTGGCCGTTCAGTCCCACGATCTTGTCGAACAGTTCGGCGCGAAAGCCGTTCATCACGCTCATCACGATCACCAGCATGGCGACCGAGAGCATGACCACGCCCACGCCGATCCCGGCGACCACGGCAATCACCGCCTCGCCGCGCCCGGGCAGCATGTAGCGCCTGGCGATGGTCCATTCGAAGGGAGAGAGGATCAAGCGGAACGTCCGGCAAACAGCGTCATCGCCGCAGGATGTAAGCTGCCCCCCGGCGCGTGGCAAGGCTTCCCGCGCCGCCCCGCCGGTGATGGCCAAGACGAATGGAAGGCCGTCCGGACGGGGGACCGGACGGCCTTCGCCTGGCCCATGCGCAAGGCTCGTTGGGGTTTAGTTGCGCACGGGTTTGGTTGTATCGGGTCCGCTTGCCGGCAGGATCGGCACCAGCACCTTGGGCTGATCGCCTTGCAGCGAACCAAGGAAGGCTGCGATCCTGTCGACTTCCTGGTTGCTCAGATCCTGGCCCAGCTGCGCCTTGCCCATGACCCGGATCGCCTCCTTCAGGTCCCAGGCGGAACCCGTGTGGAAATAGGGCGCGGTCAGCGTCACATTGCGCAGGGTCGGCACCTTGAAGCTGAATTCGTCAGCCGTATCCCCGGTTACCGCCATGCGGCCCTTGTCGGCTGCCGGCCGATACTTTTCGCCCGGATCGGTCGCCACGCCGAACTTGGCATACATGCCGCCGCCCACGTTGATGCCGCTGTGACAAGCGGCGCAGCCCTTGTCCATGAACAGCTTCAGGCCGTCCTTCTGCTCGGCCGTCAGGGCATCCGACTTGCCCTGGAGGAACTGGTCGAACGGCGCATTGGGCGTGATCAGGGTGGATTCGAACGCGGCGATCGCGGTCTGGACGTTTTCCAGCGTGATCGGGCTGGCCTGCCCTGGAAAGGCATCGGCAAACGGCCTGGCATAACCGGGGATCGAGCGCAGCTGCTCCGCCACGTGGTCCTTGGGCGAATTCATCTCGATCGGGTTGACCATCGGCCCGCCAGCCTGTTCGAACAGGTTCCTGGCGCGGCCATCCCAGAACTGGGCGAAGTTGAAGGTCGCGTTCAGCACGGTCGGCGCGTTGCGTCCGCCCTGCTGGAAATTGTGGCCAACGGAAGTGGACGCATCGTCACCCCCGCCAAGGCCGATGTTGTGGCACGAAGCGCAGCTCAGCGCGTGGCTGCCCGACAGGCGCGGATCATGGTACAGCATCGCCCCGAGCGCGACCTGCGCATCGCTGGCCTGGTTTCCGGGGATGTCCTTGTAGGACGCGGGGATTGCCTTGAACTGCTGCTGGGCAGAAATGACCAGCGGATCAGCGGAAACGGCAACCTTTCCCGCTCCATCCTTGTTGCAGGCAGTGGCCAGCAGCACGAGCGCCGTGACACCGATAAGTCGAAATCTGGACATTGGACCACCCCATCCGCCGAATCGTTCAATTCTAATATAATCGCAATCTAACATACCCCTGACGTTTGGACGGGCGCAGCGAATCGCCCAGGCATCGGGTGGTGCGGCAATAAGCGCCGCAAAACGCCGCGCGGCCGCTTGCTTTCCCGCGCGACTGGGGCCAAAGGCGCTGCACCACTGGCCCGGGTAAGCACCATGAACTTTACACACCCCTTCCTCGACGCGGACGGCGACAAGCTCCGCGAGGAATGCGGCATTTTCGGCGTGATCGGATCGCCCGAAGCTGCCGCGATGACGGCGCTGGGGCTGCATGCCCTGCAGCACCGCGGGCAGGAGGCCTGCGGCATCGTCAGCTGGAACGGCAGCGAATTCTTTGCCCGGCGCGGGCTTGGCCACGTCGCCCAGGTCTTTTCGGACGGGGCGATCCTGTCCGAACTGCCCGGCGCGATGGCATCGGGCCACGTGCGCTATTCCACCACCGGCGGCCAGGGGCTGCGCAATGTCCAGCCGCTGTTCGCGGACCTCGCGCGCGGCGGCTTCTCGATCGCGCACAACGGCAACATTTCCAACGCCATGCACCTCAAGCAGGAGCTGGTGAACAAGGGCGCGATCTTTCAGTCCACTTCGGACACCGAAGTGATCATCCACCTGATCGCGACCAGCCGCTATCCCACCCTGCTCGACCGCTTCGTCGATGCGCTGCGGATGGTCGAAGGCGCCTATTCGCTGATCTGCATGACCCCCAAGCGGATGATCGCCTGCCGCGATCCGCTGGGCATCCGCCCGCTGGTGATGGGCAAGATCGGCGACGCCACGATCTTCGCCAGCGAAACGGTCGCGCTCGACGTGGTCGGGGCCGAATTCGTGCGCGAGATCGAACCGGGTGAACTGGTCGAAGTGCGCCAGGACGGCCGCATTTCCAGCCACCGCCCGTTCGGCAACCTGCCGGCCCGGCCGTGCATTTTCGAACACGTTTACTTCAGCCGCCCGGATTCGGTGATGGGCGGGCGCTCGGTCTATGACGTGCGCCGCCGGATCGGCGCGGAACTGGCGCGCGAAGCCCCGATCGAGGCGGACCTGGTGGTTCCCGTGCCCGACAGCGGCGTGCCGGCGGCCATCGGCTATGCCCAGGAAAGCGGCATTCCGTTCGGCCTGGGGATCATCCGCTCGCACTATGTCGGGCGGACCTTCATCCAGCCGAGCGATGGCGCCCGCCATGCCGACGTTAAGCGCAAGCACAACGCCAACCGCGCGCTGGTGGAAGGCAAGCGGATCGTGCTGATCGACGATTCGATCGTGCGGGGCACCACCAGCATGAAGATCGTGCAGATGATGCGCGATGCCGGGGCGGCCGAAGTGCATTTCCGCGTCGCCAGCCCGCCGACCAGCCATTCGTGCTTCTACGGCGTCGATACGCCCGAACGGCACAAGCTGCTCGCCGCGCGGATGGACATCCAGGAGATGACCAAGTTCATCGTCGCCGATAGCCTGGCCTTCGTCTCGATCGACGGGCTCTACCGTGCGGTGGGCGAACAGCAGCGCAATGCCGGCTGCCCGCAGCACTGCGACGCCTGCTTCACGGGCGACTATCCCACCAGCCTGACCGACATGGCCGAGCGCGGGGCCGATGCGGACCAGCTGCCGCTCCCGGTCGGGACCGCGGCATGACCCGGTTTGCCGGACAGCTCGCGCTGGTCACCGGCGCCAGCCGGGGCATCGGCGCCGCCATTGCCGAAGCGCTGGCGGCCGAAGGCGCGCACGTGGTCCTGACGGCGCGCGACGTGAAGGCGCTGGAAGCGGTCGAGGAACGGATCTTCGCGGCTGGCGGCGCGGCCACCATCGCGCCCGTGGACCTGGGCGAAGGCGACGGCATTTCGCGGCTGGCCACGGCGCTGGCCGGGCGCTGGGCGGCGCTGGATATCCTGGTCCACAGCGCGGCGATCCTGCCGCAGCTGACGCCGGTGACCGACATCGACCAGACGGCCTTTTCCAAGGCGCTGACCACCAACACCCTGGCCGCCCAGGCCTTGATCGGGGCGTTCGATCCGCTGCTGCGCCGCAGCGCCGATCCGCGTTTCGTTTACCTTACCACCAGCGTCGCCACCGCGCCGCGCCCCTATTGGGGCGCCTATGCGGCCAGCAAGGCGGCGGGCGAAGTGCTGGTCGATTGCTACGCCCAGGAAGTGCGCAATATCAGCAAGGTGCGCGTCGCGATCGTCGATCCCGGCGCCACCCGCACGGCGATGCGCGCCAAGGCCTATCCGGGCGAGGATCCGAACACTGTGAAGCTGCCGCAAGTGGTCGCGGACAGTGTGGTTTCCCTGCTTGGTGAACAATTCGCCAGTCCGCACCGGCTGCGGGTTAACCAGCCCCGGTAAACCCCACGAAACCAGCGTCCGCCATTCTTTGCAAAGCCTGACCGGAAAGACTTCGGCAGGATTGGCATAGAGGGCAGCGGACCATGAGCGATTACCTGATCAACACCAGGGACCCCTATTTCGCGGCGGCGCAGGAAGATCGCTGCGCCCCGCGCACGCGCATTTCGATCCCGGCCACACTGCGGGTTTCGGGTGGACGCGGCTTTCAGACCGTGGTCCATGACCTGTCGCTGAGCGGGTTCTGCGCCGCGGCGGTCAACCGCCTGCAACCGGGCACGCTGTGCTGGCTGACCCTGCCCGGGCTCGAATCGCTGCAAAGCGAAGTGGTGTGGTGGGATAACAGCCTGACCGGCTGCGCCTTCGAGCAACTGCTCAGCCCGGTCGTCCACGACAATATCCTGGTCCGCTTCCGCAACGACCCGGTCTATCGCCCGCTGGCCTGATACCCGTCCCGTTACCTCGGTCCCGAGGTAGTTCCCGTCCGGAAGGTCCAGCGCGCACCTGCCCCTGTGCCCCCCAAGACAGGCGCCGCGCGCATGGTCCCTTCCGGGCGGGAACTCATTGCTTGACCAGGGTCACCTGGGCAACGGTGATCCCGCCGCCACGAAACCCGCCTTCGCAGTACATCAGGTAATAGCGCCACAGCCGCACGAAGCGTTCGTCGAACCCGGCGGGCAAACGCCCGGCCGCCACCGCCCCGTCGAAGGTTTCGCGCCACATTCGCAGCGTTTCGGCATAGTCCAGCCCGAAGTCGTGCTGTTCGCGCCAGTCCAGCCCGCGCGCGGCGGCCAGTTGGCGGAACTCCGCCTCGCTCACCAGCATGCCGCCGGGGAAGACATAGGCCTGGATGAAATCGGCGCTGGCGGCATAGGCGGGGAACAGCTCGTCGCGGATCGCGATGTACTGGATCGCGGCGCGCCCGCCCGGCTTGAGGTTGCGCGCCACGCAATCAAAGAATTCGCCCCAGTATTCGCGCCCCACCGCCTCGACCATCTCGACGCTGACGATGGCGTCGAACGGGCCGGTGACGTCGCGGTAATCCTGCTTGCGAAAGTCGATCGAGCGGTCCTGCCGCGCCCGCGCCCAGTCCAGCTGTTCGTCCGACAGGCTGATCGCGGTAACCCGCGCGCCCTGCTGCGCCAGCCGATTGGCCAGCGCGCCCCAGCCGCAGCCGATTTCCAGCACGCTTTGCGCCCCGGTCACGCGCGCGGCGATGGTGTCCAGTTTGGCCTGCTGGGCGGCGGCCAGGTCGGCCGCGCCGCTATCGAACCGCGCGCTGGAATAGACCATCGCCGGATCGAGCCACAGCGCGTAGAAATCGTTGCCCAGATCATAGTGGGCATGGATGTTGCGCCGTGCGCCGGCCTTGCTGTTGCGGTGCAGGCGGTGCAGCGCGCGGGCGACCAGGCGCCATGGCCCATGCGCCCGCGCCGTTCCGCCCAGGCTGGCCGCATTGGCCATGAACAGCGCGAACAGCGGCACCGGATCGGGGCTGGACCATTCGCCCGCCTCCCACGCCTGATACCAGCCGATCGACCCACCCGTGGCCAGGCGCAGCAGCGCCCGCCAATCATGCAGGTCAACCTGCGGTTCAAAGCCGGGCGCGCGGCCGCCAAGCACGCGGCTGGTGCCATCGGGCAAGCGCGCATGGATTGCCCCGGTGGCCAGGCCCCGGTCGATCCGGTCGAGCAATTTGTGAAAGCCGCCGGCCCAGAGGCGCGCAAGCCACTGCGGGCCAATGCCGAGTGGCTGACCCCCGGCGACCAGTTGCGCCCCCCTGCCGTGCTGCGGTTGTGCAGTCATGGGGGGCTTATGGCGCTACCTTGCCAAAGGGGCAACGCCGTTCAGCGCGATCAGTGCGCGCGGCGCATCAAGGCTTCGAGAATGACCGGGCTGAGCGGTTTGGCGAATTCGCAGCCGAATTCGAAATCGGTCACCCAGGCGACGCGCGCCTCGATCGATTCCAGTCCCGGCAGGGTCAGGAAGAACCGGTCATCGACATGGACCAGGTAAACACCCGATATCCGCGCGCCCAGGGGCGATATGTCGCGCACCCGCACGGCCGCCTTGCGGGTGCCGGCACGAAACGTGACGCTGGCTTCAAACGGCGCACGATCGGCCCGGCGTCCGCCGGTCGTCGTGAACTGTTGCTGGTCGGGCATTTCCATGGGGTCGCATCCGGAACTGCACTGGTTTTACCTGTCCGCAACCTGACAGATCAGAGTAAATCAGTCGTTAAGCACAATTTCCGTGGAATTTCATAAACATCGCAATTCCGGCACGAAAACGGGGGCGCAGCCGTGGCCGCGCCCCCGAATCAGTGCCGCCGAATCTGGCGTCAGAACTTCACTTCGGCCGAGACGGTGAAGCTGCGTCCGCGCGGGTCGGCCACGCGCGGCTCCCACGAGCTGCCCGCGCCGGTGTTGCCGTCATAGGTGATGGCGAACGGCGGCTCGGTGTTGAAGATGTTCTTCACCCCGGCGGTCAGCTTGAAGCCCTGGTCCATCAGACCCAGGTAGCTGACCTGGAAGTTGTAGGTGACGTAGTTATCGACCCGCGGATTGTAGTCGGGACGAGTGATCGTGCCCGCCGCGATGCCCGGCAGCGCCTGGTTCTGGTAGCCGTTGCGGAAGATCTGGGTCAGCGTGGCCGAAACCTTGTCGTTGCGATAGGTCAGCCAGGCGTTGTGCTTCCACTTGAGGCCGAGGTCGCCGGCAAAGCTGAACACGCCGATCTGGCTGGCGCTCCACGCGGCGGTCGGGGTCAGCTTTTCCTTCTTGCGCAGCAGCAGGGTGCCGTCGAAGCCCAGATCCAGCTTGGTCGCGCCCCATAGGTCGAACCCGCCGCGCACGGCGAATTCCATGCCCTGGGTATCGCGCGCACCGGCATTGGCCCAGGTGTTGTCGATGGCGATGACATTGCCCGCCCCGTCACGAACGAAGCGTTCGGGGAACAGGGCGGCATTGTCGATCAGCTGGCGCAGCGACAGCAGCTGGATCGTGTCCTTGACCTTGATCGACCACCAGTCGGCCGACAGCATCCAGCGGTTGGTCGGCCGCAGCACCACGCCCAGGCTGGCCATCTTCGACGTTTCGGGGCCGAGGTCCACCTTGCCGCCGGTGATCACGTCCGGGCGGATGAAGGCGCAGGACGGGTTGGACAGGTTCGGCACGCCGCCCGGACACTTCACCGGATCGGCGATATCGCTGCCCGAATAGGGCGAGACCGTCTGGCCGTTGAAGATCTGGTTGAAGCTGGGGACGCGGAAGCCGGTCGAATAGGAGCCGCGCAGCATGAAGAAATCGACCGGCTGGAACTTGGCCGTGACCTTGGGATTGGTGGTCGAACCGAAGCCCGAATAATCGTCGATGCGGACCGCGCCGGTCACTTCGAGCATGTCGAACACCGGCACGTTGACTTCGGCATAGGCCGCCTTGACCGTGCGGTTCTTGGGCAGCAGTGCGTTGACGTTGTCGAAGGCCGCGTTGAAGATCACCGGCGCGGTCGCCGCAGCGGCGGCCGATCCGTTGAATTCGTACGTTTCGCGGCGATAGTCGACCCCCACGGCCAGCTGCACATCGCCGCCCGGCAGCGCGAACAGCGGACCCGAGATCGAGGCGTCGGCCTGCAGCGTCTTGTAGCGGCCGCCGTACAGCGAGGTGCCATCAGCCGAAATCGCCGCGAGGCCAGCCAGCGCGGCCGGGGTCTGGGTCAGGCTGAAGGGGTTGAGGAGCCCGCTGTTGATCAGCCCGACGATGCCCGGGCTGGTGGCGCCCGGCGCGGTCGGCGCGTTGGGATCGTTCGCGCCGTTGGCCAGCGTGCCGCGATAGAAATAGCCGGTGCCCAGCACCGAAGTCACTTCCGAACGCGCCCACGACACCCCGGTGCGATAGTCCCAATTAGCCAGCGGCAGCGGCCCTTCGAGGCCGGCGGCGGCGCGCAGCGTCTTGGAATCGGTCACGTATTCACGCACGTCGCAGGGCATGCAGCGCCAACGGAAGGCGATCGGGCGGCCATAGCGGGCCTGCAGCGCGGCGGCCTGCGCGGCATTGCCGCTGAACGCCGACTTGATCGCGTTGAACACCGAATTGTAGGTATCGGTGGTCAGGCTGTTGAGCGGATAGGCCAACGGCAGGCTGGTGGCGTTGGCCGACAGCTGGTTGTGCGAAAAGCTCTTGGCCGAATGGGCGTCAGAGCCGGTCACTTCGGCGTAGAGCTCGCTTGCCCCCACTTCCACCGTCGCGCGGCCGTAATAGGTCAGCGTGCGGATCGGCTGCTGGAGCACCGCCGCGCGGCCCGTGTCCCAGGCGCAGGCGTAATAGTTGTTCGGCGCGTTCCACAGCGCATAGTCATAGGGCAGCCCGCCATCCATGCTGGTGCAGCCCGCCTGGCCCGGCAGCGCCAGGGTGTTGATCCCGCCCGCAGCGGCATTGCCGCCGTTCGGCGCGGTCAGCGTCAGGCCCTGGGTCAGCGTGCCCAGCGGGGTCTGAAAAGCGTTGGCGCCGATGTTGAACACGGTCGCGATCGGGGTGCCGCGGGTATCGACCGACAGGCCGCGACCCGGCTGGTTGGTGTTGACGAAGCCGCGGTCATCCCCGCGCAGCGCTTCGTTCCAGCGCATCGACACGGCAGCCATGACGTTGAAGCCCTGGCTCTTGAGGTCGCCATAACCGGCGATGCCCGACAGGTTGTAGATGTTGCCGCCCGACTGTTCGGTAAAGTCGGTGAAGCCCTGCAGGCCGATGCCGGTATAGTTCTTCTTGGTGATGTAGTTGATCACCCCGCCGATCGCGTCGGTGCCGTAGATGGCCGACGCACCGTCCTTGAGGATTTCTACCCGCTCGATCGCGGCGAAGGGGATCTGGTTGACGTCAACCGCGCTGCCCGACAGGCCGTGCGCGGCAACGCGGCGGCTGTTGAGCAGGACCAGCGTGGCGGCGCTGCCCTGCCCGCGCAGGTTCGCGCCCGACAGCCCGTTGGTGCCGCGCTGCGCGCCGGTGGTGACGTCCGCGTTGGATGCCAGGTTGTCCGCGCCCGTGCCGTTCGACGGCAGGAACATGGTCAGCTGTTCGGGGCTGGAAATGGCGTTCTGCTTCAGGTCATCGTTGGTGATGATCGTCAGCGGCAACGCGCTCTTGCCCGGGTCCTGCTTGATCCGCGAACCCGTGACGATGATCGCCTTGTCGCCGCCCTGATCCTGCGGGCCGTTGGCCGAAGTGATGTCGGGCGCGCTTTGCGCCATGGCCGGGGCGGCAAAGGCCCCCAGAGCGACACTGCAAGCCAGGATCGAGCGGGCGATAGAGCGTGAATTCATGGAATACCCCCAGGCAATAATTTGAATCGGCCCCCCCTTGGGCCAGCGCGGCGAGATTAGCGCAGGCGGGCCGATGCGCCAGAGTTGAAGCAAGTTTCAACTTGCTGGCCATGCGCGATTTTGCCGCAAGCGGGCCAATCTGTTGCCGCGCTGCAACAATCTTGCCGGAAGCGCTTTCAGTTCGCAGCCGCGATCACGCCCAGAGCAGCATCGATCACCGCGCTGGCGCCCTTGTCGCCGGGGACGTCGTTGGCGAAAGCGGCAAAGGTCAGCTCGCGCCCGCTGGCTGCGATCAAGTAGCCTGACAGCGCGTTGGTGGCATTGAGCGTGCCGGTCTTTGCCAGCAGCTTGCCCTGCAGCGGCGTGCCGGCAAACCGGCGCTTCAGCGTGCCGTCCACCCCGCCGACCGGCAGCGAGGCACGCCACTGGCCGCCCCACGGTTGCCCCGCCCCCCAGCGCAGCAAGCCCACGGCGGCGCGCGGCGAAACCCGGTTGTAGCTCGACATGCCCGAGCCATCGGCAAATTCGAACCCGCCCGGCGGCAGGCCCGCGCCTTCGAACAACTGGCGCGCGGCGAGCAGGCCATCGGCCAGCGATCCGGTGCCGGAAATCCGCCCGATCCGCCGCAGCAGCAGTTCGGCGTAAAGGTTCTGACTGTCCTTGTTAACGCGGGTCACCACCTGCGCCAGCGGGGCGGCGCCCTGCCCGCCCATGAAGGCGGCGCGCGGCATCCGCACGCGGGCATCACGCCCTTCGCGCATGGCCGGATCGTCGATCAGCGCCAGCGGGCGGTAGCGCGAGCGAACCTGCCCCGACACCTTGACCCCGGCGGCTTCCAGCTGGCGGCGCAGCTGCCAGGCGGCGTAGTGGGCCGGATCGTCGATCCCCAGCAGGTCCTTGAACGGCGCGGCATCGACGGCGATTTCGCCGTAGAGGCGCAATTCGTTGCCATGCGGTGCGCGTTCGAAGGCCAGCGTGGTCTTGCTGCCCGCCGCAATCGTCACGGCTTCGTTGCGCAGGGTGTAATAGGGCGGGATCTCGACCACGGGCGGCTGCCCCTCCGCACCCGGTGCAACCTTGACCGGCAGCTCGTTGTTGTCGAGCGAGAGCGCGGCGATCGCCGTGCCGGAATCGGTGCCGATGTTGTTCCAGCTCATCCCCGGGCTCCAGCGCTGGTCGGGGAACCAGCTGGCATCGCCAATCACATCGTGAACCTTGCGCGCCTTCTTCGCGACATAGCCGGCCAGTTCGGCCAGGCAGTCCGTCTTGCAGTCCGCCGCGCTCGACAAGGCGGCATCGCCCCGGCCCAGCAGCACCACGTCGCGCCCGCCGTCCTCGCGCTCGGCCAGGCCGATGAAGGCCCCCGGCGCATAGCGGCCGAAATCCTCGGTCCCCAGCTTTGCGCCCGCCTCCTTCGGGGCGAGCAGCGCCAGCGCGGCGGCGGTGGTGAACAGCTTGGTGTTGCTGGCCGGAATGAACCGCTGGTCGGGATTGATCGCCACCACCTCGCGGCCCTGGGCATCCACCACCAGCAGGCCAAAGCGCGTGCCGGCCGGGGCGGCAGAAAGGACTGCTTCCACCTGCTGGCGCAGCGCCGCGGGATCGGCGCTTTGCGCCGCAGCCGGCGCGGCAAGGGTCAGGGCGATGATGGCAAGGGTCTGGCGCATCGGCCAAACTTGCCGCGCGGCAGCGCTTATCGCAAGTCCACGAATTCCACTGGCGGCAGCGGCGCCGCGCCGGGCTGTTCGGCCCAGTGGCGCAGGTTCAGCACCCCGCCATCGGCGCGCAGGTCCGCGACCAGGGCCAGGTCAAGATCGGCAAAGACCCAGCCCGGCTGGTCCAGTTCGCCCACGGCCACCACGCCATCGGCCGGTACGCCGCGATCGGGCGGGCCATAGATGGCGGCCGCGCCCCGGTTGACATCGACCGCCGGGGACCACTCGGCCAGCCCCACGGTGGGGGAATGGACGGCAAAGCACTGCCCCTCCAGCGCGCGGGCCTGCGCGCCCAGCCGGACGCGCCAGTAGCCATGCAATGTATCGGTGCAGCTGGGCACCAGCAGCAGTTCCATCCCCGCTTCGCACAGCGCGCGGGCCAGCAGCGGGAATTCGCTGTCATAGCAGATGGTTATCCCAATCTTGCCAAGCGATGTCTCAAACAGGCGCAGCGGCGCGCCGGCGCTGACGTGCCATTGCTCGCGCTCGAACCGGGTCATCACCAGCTTGTCCTGCACGCCCACCTTGCCCCCCGGCGTGAACAGCCGCGCGCGGTTGACGTAAGCCCCGTCCGCCCGCCGGAACGGCGCGCTGGCGGCCAGGATGTGCAGGCCATGCCGCGCGGCCAGTTCGGCATGAAGCGCGTCCACCTGCTCCAGCAGTGCATCCACGCTGGCGAGCGATCCGGCCAGATCGCCCATGCTGGCCGGGTCGAGCGAGGCCAGCTCCATCGCCCCATATTCTGGAAACACCGCCAGATCCGCCCCGCCCACAGCGGCTTCGCCAACCCAGCGCGCCAGCTTGGCGGCATAGTGGTCCCAATCGCGCAATTGCTCGATCGGATATTGCGCAGCGGCGACACGCAGGGTCACAGCGCGTGCATCCAGTATTGCATCGGCTTCGCGCTTTCCCCGGCCTCGCCGTGTTCCTGCCAGTGGAACTCACCGGTCAGTCCCGGCACCGGGGCATAGCCGCGCCGCTGCCAGAACGCGTCGAGCGACACATAGTCCGCCGGGCGCTGGGGATGGTCAGCCTGGCGGACCACGGCGCAGAAGCTGGTGTGGGTCGCGCCGTAAGCACGCGCTGCCGCCTCGCGCTGGTCGAAGAAGGCGTGGCCGATCCCCTGCCCGCGGTATTCGGGCAGCAGCACGCTTTCGCCAAAGTAGAACACCGGGGCGGGATCGATCCCCAGCCGCTCGAACGGCGCGCAAATATAGTCGTCCTGCGCGATCAGCGGCGATGCGGTGGCCGCCCCGACGATCCGCTCCCCATCAAACGCGGCGACCAGCACCGCATCCGGCGCGGCGGTGAATTCGGCGAGGTATTCGCGCTCGTAGTCCTCGCTGCCGGAATATAGGTAGGGGAACGCGGCAAAGATCGCGATCCGCAGCCGCGCCAGATCGCCCAGCGCCGCGCGCAGTGCATCGCCGGTCAGCGGGCGGACCGCCAGGGTCACCCCGCCACCTGCGCGGTCCAGTCCGCCAGGTTGTAATAGACCGTCACCCGCACGATCTTGCCGCCCGCCATGCCGAAGAAGGCCCCGGCGGGCAGGACATAGGTCTGCCCCTTGGCTTCGGGCAGGCCTTCGTCGGTGGCGAGGTATTCGCCGTGGACGGTGAATTCCGCCGCGCCGCGCAGGCCGTCTTCGCTGGCCATCAGCACGATCCCGTCCAGCCGCTCACGATAGCAGCGCTCCATGTGCGCCAGGAACGCGGCGAAGGCGGCCTTGCCGTGCTGGCGCTCGCCCTGGTTGATGTCGTGGACCACCGCGTCATCCAGGCAGTCGAGCATGCCCTGCCAGTCGCCCGCGTTGAACGCAGCGTAGTAACGGGTCAGCAGGGCAAGGGCTTCGGCGCGGTCCATCGCAGTCTCCGGCGGCAGGAATTGCAGTTCGCCGGGCGGACTAGCCCGAAGCGCAGCGTGCCGCAACAGGCGCCACCTGTCGCTCGTCAGGCCGGGATCGGCCCCTGATCGAGAGGGCAGTTGATCGCGCCGCAGCGCCGCGCCAGACTGCCGCCAGCTCAAGCCCTTGCTCAAGGATAGCCCGATGCGCTCCACCCTGCTTGCCTTTACCGCCCTGACCCTGGCCGCCAGCCCGGCCCTGGCCGAGGATGCCCCCACCCCCATGCCCAAGCCCGCCGCGATCGAGGCGGACGGCGTGCCCCCCGTGCCGCAGGTGCTGGCCCAGGCGACGCGTCCCTACATGGAATTCCGCACCGCCGGTTTTCTGGATTGGGACCCGCAGAGCAAGGCCATGCTGGTCGCCACCCGGTTCGGCAATGTCAGCCAGCTGCACAGCGTGGCCGGGCCCCTGATGATGCGACGCCAGATCAGCTTCGAGGCTGAGCCGATGGGCGGCGCCTATGCCCCCAATGACGGCACGCTGGTGGTCAGCAAGGACCGCGGCGGGGACGAATTCTGGCAGCTTTACACGCTCAAGAACGGCCGGCTGACGCTGCTGACCGATGGCAAGAGCCGCAACGGGATGGGACCGTTCAGCAAGGACGGCAAATGGCTGGCCTACAGCTCGACCCGCCGCAACGGCACCGACAGCGACCTGTACGTGGTCGATCCGCGCGATCCTTCGACCACGCGCATGGTCGCGCAGGTCAAGGGCGGCGGCTGGGCGATCACCGGCTTCGCGCCCGATGGCAAGTCGGCGGTGGTCGTCAATTATGTCTCGGTCCAGAAAAGCGATCTCTACTCGCTCGATCTGGCCAGCGGGAAGCTGACCCCGATTGGCGATCACAAGCAGAAGATCGCGCACGGCGGCGCGAAATTCGCCCCCGATGGCACTCTGTGGGCGGCGAGCGACGCGGGGTCCGATTTCCAGCGGCTCGGCACGCTGGACCCGAAAACCGGCAAGTTCACCGCCCGTTCGCCCGAGGCGAAGTGGGACGTCGAAAGCTTCGACATTGCCGCCGATGGCAGCTTCATCGCCTATGTGGTGAACGAGGCGGGCGTATCGAAGCTGCGCCTGCTCGATCCGGCCAGCGGCACGGTGCGCGAAGTAACCGGCCTGCCCAAGGGCGTGATCGGCGGCGTCAGCATTGCGCCCTGGGGCACGATCGGGCTGACCGTCTCGTCCGCCCGCGTGCCGACCGATGCCTTCGCGGTCGATCCCAAGTCGCTGGCGGTGACCCGCTGGACCGAAAGCGAAACCGGCGGGCTGGACCCGGCGGCCAATGTCGATCCGGAACTGGTCGAAGTGAAAAGCTTCGATGGCGAGCCGGTGTCCGGTTTCCTCTATCGCCCCGATCCGGCGAAGTTCCCGGGCAAGCGGCCGCTGATCGTCAACATCCACGGCGGGCCGGAAGGGCAATCGCTCCCCGCGTTCCGGGGGCGGACCAATTACCTGATCAACGAGCTGGGGATCGCGGTGTTCTATCCCAACGTGCGCGGCTCGACCGGGTTCGGCAAGCGCTTCGTCGCCCTCGATAACGGCCCCTTCCTGCGCGAGAATTCGGTCAAGGACATCGGCGCGTTCCTCGATCGGCTGGCGGGCGATGCGGCGATCGATCCGGCGCGCATGGCGGTTCAGGGCGGATCCTATGGCGGCTACATGTGCTATGCCAGCGCGATCCGTTACGGCGACCGCTTCAAGGCAGCGGACTGCATCGTCGCGATCAGCAATTTCGTCACGTTCCTGGAAAACACGCAAAGCTATCGCCGCGACTTGCGCCGGGTCGAATATGGCGACGAGCGCGATCCGAAGCAGCGCGCCAAGCTGATGGAAATCTCGCCGCTGAGCAGCGTCGACAAGCTGTCGATCCCGCTGCTGGTGGTGACCGGCGGCAACGATCCGCGCGTGCCCAAGAGCGAGGCCGACCAGATGGTTGCCGCCGTGCGGGCCAAGGGCCGCACCGCCTGGCACCTCGTCGGGCTGAACGAAGGCCACGGCTTCGGGAAGAAGGAAAACCAGGACTACCAGTTCTGGACCGAGCTGCAGTTCTGGCAGCAGCACCTGCTGGGTGGGAAGTAACCCCCTTCCCGCGTCGCCCCGGACTTGATCCGGGGTGACGGGTTGGGTGAGATGGGAACAGGACCGGGGCGGATCACGCGATCCGCCCCGGCTTTGGTTTACCCGAACAACTTGTTCGCGGTTTCCGCAACACGGCGACCCAGGTGGCGCGCACCGTCGAGTTCGGTTTCGCTCGGCTGGCGGCTTCCGTCGCCGCCAGCAATGGTGGTCGCGCCATAGGGCGCGCCGCCAACCACTTCGTCATGCCGCATCTGCCCGGCGTGGGCATAGTCGAGCCCGACAATGGTCATGCCGAAGTGCAGCATGTTGGTGATCAGGTTGAACAGGGTGGTTTCCTGCCCGCCATGCTGCGTGGCCGAGGAGGTGAAGGCCGCGCCAACCTTGCCGATCAGCGCGCCGCGCGCCCACAGCCCGCCGGCCTGATCGAGGAACGCCGCCATCTGGCTGCTGATCCGGCCAAACCGGGTGCCGGTGCCCAGCACGATCGCGTCATAGCTTTCCAGTTCGGCGACAGTGGCGATCGGCGCCGCCTGGTCGAGCTTGAAGTGCGCGCCGCGCGCCACATCCTCGGGCACGGTTTCGGGAACGCGCTTCACGTCCACTTCGGCCCCGGCGGCGCGGGCGCCTTCGGCAATGGCGTGGGCCATGGTTTCGAGGTGACCATAGCTGGAATAGTACAGGACAAGGACCTTGCTCATCGCAATTCTCCGCTGCGGGGCGGCATGGAGAGGGGGAGCCGCCCGGGGTTGACGCAGCCGATATGGCACTGCTTCACATTTCTGTTCAGTCGGATAATATAGATCAGTCTTTTCTACAGAATCGAAATGTTCAAACCCGGCACCCCGACCATCGAACAGATCCGCACCTTCCTCGCCGTGGTCGAGGAAGGCAGCTTTGCCGCGGCCGGACGGCGGTTGCGGCGGGCAACTTCGGTGGTCAGCTACTCGGTCGCCAACCTAGAAAGCCTGCTCGGCGTCACTCTGTTCACGCGCGAGGGCACGAGGAAACCCCGGCTAACCCCGGCAGGCGAAGCCGTGCTGGAGGAACTGCGCCAGGTCGAACGCACTCTGGAATCGTTGCGCGCGCGGGTTGGCGGACTCGCTGCCGGGCTGGAACCGCGCGTTGCGCTGGTGGTGGACGTGATGTTCCCGATGCCGTGCCTCGCCGCCGCGCTGCGCGATTTCGCCCGCGAATACCCCAGCGTTGCGCTGGCACTGCGGATCGAGGCGCTGGGCGCGGTGGCCGACCTGGTGCTGCGCGATGAAAGCGGCCTCGGCGTGGCCGGGCCGCTGGCCGCCGAGCAGGCCGGGCTGGAGCGCAGCGTGCTTGGCCGGGTCGAATTGATCCCGGTGGCCGCGCCGCACCACCCCCTCGCCCACGGCGGACAGGTGCGCGACGAAGTGCAACTGGTCCTGTCGGACCGCTCGAACCTGTCCGCAGGGCAGGATTTCTCGGTCATGTCGCCGCGCACCTGGCGGCTGGGCGATCTTGGCGCGAAGCACGAATTGCTGCGCGAGGGCCTGGGCTGGGGCACCATGCCGCGCTGGATCGTGGCCGATGACCTCGCGCGTGGACGGCTGGTCCAGCTCGCCCTGCCCGAAGGCCCGGGCGGGGCCTATCCGCTCTATGCGATCCGCCGCGCCGACCGTCCGCTTGGCCCGGCGGCGCAGTGGCTGGTGGCCCGTTTGGGCGACCTGGCCGCCTCGTTTGCACCGGCGGGCATTTTGGCGTAGAGGCGCCCCAATTCGCCCCGGCAACGCTGTCAAGTCCGACTCGCCCTGGCCGAGGCCCGATTTTTCGAGGAACGTGATGATGTCTCGTCGCCGCCAGATCTACGAAGGCAAGGCCAAGATCCTGTACGAAGGCCCCGAACCGGGCACCCTAATCCAGTATTTCAAGGACGATGCCACCGCCTTCAACGCGCTCAAGAAGGGCACGATCAACGGCAAGGGCGTGATCAACAATCGCATCAGCGAATATGTCTTCACGCGGCTCAGCCACATCGGCATCCCCACCCACTTCATCAAGCGCCTGAACATGCGCGAACAGCTGGTGCGGCAGGTCGAAATCGTGCCGATCGAAGTGGTCGTGCGCAATGTCGCCGCCGGCTCGATCAGCAAGCGCCTCGGCATCCCCGAGGGTGAGCCGCTGCCCCACACCCTGATCGAATATTACTACAAGGACGATGCGCTGGGCGATCCGCTGATCGCGGAAGAACACATCGCCTGCTTCGGCTGGGCCAGCAACGAAGAGATGCAAGACATCTCGTCGATGGCGATCCGGGTGAACGATTTCATGTGCGGGATGTTCGCCGCGATCAACATCCGCCTGGTCGATTTCAAGCTGGAATTCGGCCGCATCTGGGACGGCGATTACAGCCGCGTGATCCTGGCTGACGAGATCAGCCCCGACGGCTGCCGCCTGTGGGACATGACCACCGGCGAAAAGCTCGACAAGGACCGCTTCCGCCGCGATCTGGGCGGTGAGGAAGAAGCCTACCAGGAAGTCGCGCGTCGGCTTGGCCTGCTCGATACCGACAGCGGGCCGAGCGAAGTGGCCGATCTGTCGGCCCACCGCAAGCTGCGCGGCAAGTAAGGGCGCGCGGGGCCATGGCCCTGCCCGCCGCGGCCGAGATCGTCGCTTTCTGGCGCGAGGCCGGCCTTCCCGCCTGGTTCGCCAAGGACGACGCCTTCGACGCCGCGCTTCGCACGCGGTTCGAAGCTGCGCATCACGCCGCCGCGCGCGGCGAGTTGAGCCACTGGGCACAGGACTGGCAGGGCGCGCTGGCGCTGCTGCTGCTGCTCGACCAGTTCCCGCGCAACCTGTTCCGCGGCTCGGCCCATGCCTTTGCCACCGACGGGCTGGCACTGCACCTTGCCCGGCAGGCGATTGCTGCCGGACTGGACCGGCAGGCCCCGATGGACCTCAGGGTGTTCTTCTACCTGCCGCTCGAACACAGCGAGGCGCTGGCCGATCAGGAAGACTGCGTTGGGCTGTGCGAGGCGCTTGATGCCGAAGGCGGCGACTGGACGCCATGGGCGCGGATGCACCGCGATATCATTGCCCGCTTCGGCCGCTTTCCGCACCGCAACGCCATGCTTGGCCGCGCCATGACCGACGAAGAACAGGCCTATATCGACGAAGGCGGCTTCACCGGCTGATCGCCCCCTTGCCGCCCGCGACGGTTTCTTGCACCAAGGCGCGATGCGCCGCGCCAAGTTCCTGATCGCCCTGCCCCTTTCCGCCCTTGCCCTTGGCGCCTGCGCTCCGCAGCAGCGCACGGTGGCGAGCGCCCCGCCCCCCGCCGCCAAGCCGGTCTGGGCGTTCGAGGCCAGCGACGTTCCGCTCGATCCGGCCTGGCGGTTCGGCCGGCTCGACAACGGCATGCGCTATGCCATCCGGCCCAACCAGACGCCCAAAGGCACGGTCATGGTGCGGATGCAAGTCGATGCCGCCTCGCTCGATGAAGGTGACAGCGAACGCGGCTTTGCCCACTTCGTCGAACACATGGCTTTCAACGGCAGCACCAACGTGCCCGAGGGCGAAATGGTCAAGCTGCTGGAACGCGACGGGCTGGCCTTCGGCGCGGACACCAACGCCAGCACCGGGTTCGACCGGACGACCTACATGCTCGACCTGCCGCGCAATGATCCCGCGCTGATCGGCACGGCGCTGATGCTGATGCGCGAAACCGCCAGCGAGCTGACCTTCTCGCCCGAGGCCGTTGCGCGCGAACGCGGCGTGATCCTCGCGGAAAAGCGCGATCGCAACAATTTCGGGCTGCGCAACTTCGTCGACCAGACCGAGTTCCTGTTCCCAGGCTCGCGCTTTTCGCAGCGCCTGCCGATCGGCACGGACGAAACGCTGAACGGCGCCACCGCCGATGCGCTGAAGGCCTTCTGGCAGCGCGAATACGTGCCCGCGCATACCACGCTGATCGTGGTCGGTGATGTCGATCCTGCGACCGTGGAAGCGGCGATCAAGGCGCGCTTTGCCGATTGGCGCCCTGCCCCGGCGGAAGACCAGCCCCGGCCCGGCCCGGTCGATGCGAAGCTGGCAGGCAAGATCGACATCCATATCGACCCAGCCCTGTCCGAACGGATCACCGCCACCCGTCATGGCAAGTACCAGGACGAACCCGACAGCCAGGCCGTGCGGCGCGAACAGCTGCTGCGCCAGATCGGCTATTCGATCATCAACCGCCGCCTGCTGCGCCTGACGCGCGAGGCCGATGCCCCGTTCCGCGCGGCGGGCCTGGTCACCAGCGACGTGTTCAAGGACGGTCGTTCGACCACGCTGTCGGTCGATACGGTCGATGGCAAGTGGTGGCGCGGGTTGGTCAGCGCGGGCAGCGAATACCGCCGCGCACTGAAATTCGGCTTCACCCCGGCGGAAGTGGCCGAACAGGTCGCCGCGATCCGCACCGCCGCCCGCAACGAAGCGCAGAGCGAGGCGACCCGCCCCAACGCCGCGCTGGTCGGCGCGGTGCTGGCGCTGATCAATGCCGACCGGGTGCCGGATACCCCCACTCGCTCGCTCGAACGGCTGGAAGCCTTCATTCCCGAAATCACGCCCGAACGGGTGCTGGCTGCGCTGAAGGTGGAACTGGTCCCGCTCGACCAGCCGCTGCTACGCTTCCAGGGGCGGCGCGAGCCGGCGGGCGGCGCGCGGGCCATCGCCGTCGCCTGGTCCCAGGCGCTGAGCGCGCCGATCAAGCCGCTGGACGCCAAGGCCGCCGGGCAGTTCGGCTATACCGAGTTCGGCCCGGCCGGCAGCGTGGTCAGCGATACCCGAGAAAGCGTGCTGGGCATTCGCCAGCTGCGCTTTGCCAATGGCGTGCGGCTCAACCTCAAGCGCACCGATCTCGACAAGGGCAAAGTGTTGGTCCAGCTGTCGGTCGATGGCGGGGACTTCCTGCAAACCAGGGACAATCCCGATGCGACCAAGCTGGTAGCCGTGCTGGCGCAGGGCGGCCTGGGCAAGCACAGCAAGGACGAATTGGACAGCCTGCTGGCCGGGCGCACCGTCTCGGCCAATTTCAATTCGACCGACGAGACCTTCGTGGCCACCGCCGCGACGACCTCGGCCGACCTTGAACTGCAATTGCAAGTGCTCGCCGCGCAGCTGACCGATCCCGGTTATCGCCCCGAAGGCGAAGTGCTGTTCCGCCAGACGATCAACAATTACTTCCAGTCGCTGCGCGCCACACCGGGATCATCGCTGGCGGCAGACCAGGGCCGGATCCTGTCCGGCGGCGACCCACGCTTCAGCCTGTCCGACGTCGAATCCTTCCGCAAGCTGACCTTCGCCAAGCTCAAGACCGACATTTCCGAGCGCCTGCAGAAGGGCGCAATCGAAATCGGCCTGGTCGGCGATTTCGACGAGGATCAGGCGATCGCGCTGGTCGCTCGCACCTTTGGCGCGCTGCCCGCGCGCGAGGCGGAGTTCCGCCCTTGGACCGAGCAGCGCCAGCGCCCCTTCACCGCCGACCGTGCCCCGCGCGTGCTGCGCCACACCGGGGCCAAGGACCAGGCGCTGGTTACTTTCACCTGGCCGACCCGCGACGGCGAGGATCCGGTGGCGGCGATGGAACTGCAACTGCTTGACCGCGTGTTGCAGATCGAACTGACCGACACGCTGCGCGAAAAGCTGGGCAAGGCCTACAGCCCCGGGGTGGGCAGCAACCTGTCGCGCACTTTCCGGGGCTACGGCGTGCTGATGATGCGCGCCTCGGTCGACGCCAAGGAAGTGGCCGCCACCCGCGCCGCGATCCTCGAAACGCTGGCCGAACTGCGCGACAAGCCGGTCAGCGCCGACGTGCTGCTGCGCGCCCGCGCGCCGATGCTGGAAAACTATGACAATGCGCTGAAAAGCAACGGCGGCTGGCTGGCCTTCGTCGACCGCGCCCAGACCGAAGCGGACCGGATCGAACGCTTCACCAAGGCCAAGGAACGACTGAACGCCGTGACGGCCGAACGGCTGCAGCAACTGGTGCGGCAATACCTGACCATGCCCGGCGGGCTGGAAATCACCGTCCTGCCCGAAGGGGTCGAGCCGGGCTGAGCCGGCTTACTTCTTCTCGGCCGCCAGCCCTGTCGCGCAGAGCGCGGCGCTGCTGGCGGTGACCTGCAGCGCCTCGGCATCGCCGACCCGGCGCACGGCGCTGACATAGTCCATTAGCCCGCGCTTCTCGCCCTTGAGCTGCTTGAGCTTGTTGAGCTGGCCCAGGGTCAGCCGGTCGGTCATGCGGGTGGCCATGCAGGCAGCGTTGGGCTCGCTCAACCCCGCGTCGATCATCGCGCTTTTCACCTGGCCATAGGCCAGTTTGCTGGGCGAACAGGCGGCCAGCGCCGCAATCAACAGGACAGGCACCAGGGGCTTCATCGCGATCCTCGTCAGCAAAGGAGGCGGGCCACTAGGCCCGCCCGCCTGAACGATCAATGAGCAAGCGACTTGTTGATGTCTTCGACCATCTTCTTTGCGTCGGCCAGCAGCATCATGGTCTGGTCCATGTAGAACACGTCGTTGTCGACCCCGGCATAGCCGACCCCGCCCATCGAGCGCTTGATGAAGAACACCTGCTTGGCCTTGTCGACGTCGAACACGGGCATGCCGTAGATCGGGCTGCTCTTGTCAGTCTTGGCCGCCGGATTGACCACGTCGTTCGCGCCGATGATGAAGGCGACGTCGGCGGTGGAGAATTCCGAATTGATGTCTTCCAGCTCGAACACCTCGTCATAGGGGACGTTGGCTTCGGCCAGCAGCACGTTCATGTGCCCGGGCATGCGCCCTGCCACGGGGTGGATCGCGTACTTCACCTCGACGCCCTTGGCCTTGAGCAAGTCGGCCATTTCGCGCAGCGCGTGCTGCGCCTGGCTGACCGCCATGCCGTAACCGGGGATGATGATGACCTTCTCCGCTTCGCCCAGCATGTAGGCCGCGTCTTCGGCGCTGCCGCGCTTCCACGGGCGCTGTTCGCGCGCTTCGCCGCCGCCCGCCGCCGCATCGGCGCCGAAGCCGCCGGCGATGACCGAGAAGAACCCGCGGTTCATCGCCTTGCACATGATGTACGACAGGATCGCGCCCGACGAGCCGACCAGTGCGCCGGTGATGATCATCGCGGTGTTGTGCAGCGTGAAACCCATCGCCGCCGCCGCCCAGCCCGAGTAGGAGTTGAGCATCGAGACGACCACCGGCATGTCCGCCCCGCCGATCGGGATGATCAGCAGGAAGCCGATCAGGAACGACAGCGCGGTGATCGTGGCGATCACCCACAGGCTCTGGTCCTGGGTGAACCAGGCGGTCAGCCCCAGGATTGCCAGCAGAGTGCCCAGGTTGATCACGTGGCGCAGCGGCAGCAGGATCGGCGCGCCGCTCATCTTGCCGGCCAGCTTGAGGAAAGCGATGACCGAGCCCGAGAAGGTGATCGCGCCGATGGCGATGCCCAGGCCCGCCTCGACCCGGCTGACCGGGTTGATCAGGCCGTCAGCCCCCAGGATCCCGAAGGCTTCGGGGTTGAGATAGGCCGCCCAGCCAACCAGCACGGCGGCAAGGCCAACGAGGCTGTGGAACGCGGCGACAAGCTGCGGCATGTCGGTCATCGCGATCTTGCGGGCAATCACCCAGCCGATCGCCCCGCCCAGCGCCAGCGCGGCGAGGATTTCGGGCAGGCTGGCGATTTCATGCGTGACCAGCGTCGTGACCACGGCAATGGTCATCCCGATCATGCCATAGCGGTTGCCCGCACGGCTGGTCGAAGGCGAGGACAGCCCGCGCAGCGCGAGGATAAACAGCACGCCCGAAGCGAGATAGGCCAGCATGGCCCAGGCCGGCACTGCGGCGTGCGCGGCGCCGGCCGCGGCGGAAAGCAGCGCAAGCGTCATCAGTTGCGCTCCTTCTTCTTGTACATTGCGAGCATGCGCGCGGTCACGGCAAAGCCGCCGAAGATGTTGACGCTGGCCAGCACCACCGCCAGCAGCCCCAGCCACTTCGACGAGGCCGAGCCCGCCGCCGCCGAAGCGATCAGCGCGCCGACCACGATCACCGAGGAAATCGCGTTGGTCACCGCCATCAGCGGCGTGTGCAGCGCCGGGGTAACCGACCACACCACGTAATAACCCACGAAGCAGGCCATCACGAAAATCGAGAGGATCGAGATAAAGTCCATCTTATGCCCCCAGCAGCCGCTCGTTGACCACCTTGCCCCCTTGGGTCAGGCGGATCGCATCGCCGATTTCCGCGTCCAGCACGGGCTTGCCCTGTTCCTTGTCCCAGAAGGCGGACAGGAGGTTGTAGAGATTGCGCGAGAACAGCGCCGAGGCATCGGCGGCCAGATGGGTCGCGGTGTTGGAAAAGCCGATGATCTTCACCCCGTGACTGACCACCACTTCATCCGGCTTGCTGCCTTCGACGTTCCCGCCCTGCGCCACGGCCAGGTCGAAAATCACGCTGCCCGGCTTCATCGTCGCAATCTGCGCATCTGTGATCAGGCGCGGCGCGGCGCGGCCCGGGATCAGCGCGGTGGTGATGACAATGTCCTGCTTGGCGATGTGGCTGCTGACCAGTTCGGCCTGGGCCTTCTGGTATTCCTCGGACATTTCCGTAGCATAGCCGCCCGCGCCCTCACCCTCGATCCCGGCGACGCTTTCGACGAAGATCGGCTTGGCGCCGAGCGACTGGATCTGTTCCTTGGTGGCCGAACGCACGTCGGTGGCCGACACCTGCGCGCCGAGCCGGCGGGCGGTGGCGATCGCCTGGAGTCCGGCAACGCCGACCCCCATGACGAAGCACTTGGCCGCGGCAACGGTGCCGGCGGCAGTCATCATCATCGGGAAGGCGCGGCCATACTGGCTGGCCGCCTCGATCACCGCCTTGTAACCGGCCAGGTTCGACTGGCTGGACAGGATGTCCATGCTTTGCGCGCGAGTGATGCGCGGCATGAATTCCATCGCCAGGGCTTCGAAACCCGCCTTGGCATATTCATCCACGCGGGCGCGCTGGCCGAACGGGTCAAGCCCGGCGACGATCCACGCGCCGTCGGCAGCGCCGCTCAACGCCTTGGGATCCGGGCCTTGCACCCCCAGCACGATCTGGGCGCCCTTGACCGCATCCGTGGTGACATCTGCCCCGACGGCGGCGTAGTCGGCGTCGGCAATCGACGCTCCCTCGCCAGCACCGGGCTGAACGGCAACAGTGGCACCCAAAGCGATGAATTTCTTCACCGTTTCGGGCGTAGCCGCGACACGGCTTTCCCCGCTCGCGGTTTCCTTGAGGACCGCGATCCGCATGGAGGCGCTCACCAGCCCGTCAGGCGATCAGGTACACGACCAGCGCGGTCACCAGCACGCATGCGATGGTGCCCCACTTGGCCAGACCGATGAAGCCTTCGTAGGTCGCGTTGTGTGCCTTCATGTCGTTGCCGCTGGCCATCGTCATTTCCCCGGTATTGTTGTGGATCAGGAAGCTCGTGGCGCTCCTCTATCGCCGCATTTCCCCTTGCTCAAGCGGCAAAGCCCGAAACCGGGGATAGAAAGGCTGCATGAGCCTTAATCCCGTCTTTACCGAACCTGGCTATGTCGGCTGCGAACCGAGGGGGCCACGTAGACGACAATGGCGGACATCGAACAGCGCCTGCTGATGCTGATCGACGATGAACCGGCGCAAAGCCGGCTGATCTCCGCGCTAGCCGCGCGGGACGGCTGGCGCACGCTGGTGGTGCGCGATTCCGAAACCGCGATTGCCACGCTGGGCACGCGCCAGGGCATGCAGCTCAGCGCGATAATCCTCGACCAGTGGGTGCCGGGCGACGATGCCTGCAACCTGATCGCGGAACTCAAGGCCCGCCGTCCCGCCCTGCCGATCCTGATGCTGACGCACAGCGCCTCGCCGCTCCTGGCGGTCGAAGCGATGCGCGCCGGGGCCACCGATTACCTGGTCAAGCCGGTCGCGCCTGATCGGCTGATGCACGCGCTGCGCATGGCCACCACGCGCGAGGCCCCGCGCGACGAATTGCAGCCGCTGACCGAAAAGATGCCCTCGACGCCCGATTTCGACGCGATGATCGGCGCGGCGCCCACCTTCCGCGCGGCGCTGGCCGTGGCGGCCAAGGCGGCGCGCGGGCACGGCCCGGTGCTGATCGAAGGCGAAAGCGGCACCGGCAAGGAAATGCTGGTCCGCGCGATCCAGGCAGCCAGCCCCCGCGCCAAGGCGCCGCTGCGCGTGCTCAACGTCGGCGGAATTCCGGCCAACTCGGTCGAAAGCGCGCTGTTCGGCCATGAAAAAGGCGCCTTTCCGGGCGCGTTCGACCGGCACATCGGCGCCTTGCAGCACGCCGATGGCGGCACCCTGGCGCTTGACGAGATCGACCGCCTGCCGATGGCGGTGCAGCACCGCCTGCTCGAATCGATCCAGCGCGGCGATGTCCGCCCGATCGGCGCGCGCCATTCCTTCCGGATCGACGTGCGGCTGATCGCGGCCAGCAACCTGCCGCTCAAGGACATGGTCGCCGCTGGGCACTTCCTGCCCGAGTTGCACCAGGCGATTGCCGGCACAGTCGTAACCGTGCCGCCGCTGCGCGCCCGCGCGGGTGACATTCCCGCCCTGTCGCGGCACTTCCTGGCCCGCATCGGCGAACAGCCGGGCCTGCGCGCGCTGGGCATCACCGATGGCGCGCTGGCGCTGCTGTCGGCCTATGACTGGCCGGGCAACGTCCGCCAGCTCCAGGCCGTCCTGTTCCGCGCCGCCGTGTTCTGCGACGGCGATGCCCTCACTGCCGACGATTTCCCGCAGCTGTCCGACATGCTGGGCAGCGAAGGCGCGCAGCAGCAGCCGGTGCAGGAAGGGGTCGGCGTGATGCTCTACACCCCCGATGGCAACCTGCGCCCGCTGGAAGACATCGAAGCCGACGTGATCCGCCTGGCCATCGGCCACTATCGCGGGCGGATGACCGAAGTCGCCCGCCGGCTCGGCATCGGCCGCTCGACGCTGTACCGCAAGCTCAGCGAACTGGGGATCGGCGACGCCGCCTGAGGCAGGCGCCCCGGCCTAACGCTTGCCCTTGGGCTTGCGGAATTTCAGCAGAAACTGGTCAGTCTTGCCGCGCACCGCGCCTTCGAACACTTTCTGGGTGTGGTCGTCGGCGGGATGGGCGAGCAGCGCGCTTTTCGCTTCCAGCTTGAACCCGGCCGCCTCGACCTCGCGGATCACGCTGGCCTCGTCGATGCGGTGCAGCGTGGAAGTGACATCGGCCGGCGCGCCCACTGCGGCGGCGTGGTCGCTGACGATATAGACCCCGCCCGGCTTCAAGGCGGCAAAGGCCTGGGCATTGGTCACTTCGGCCAGGTTCCGGTCGCCCACCTTGGCGTTCTTGAAATCGTGGTAGTTGAGCGTGGTCCAGACCACATTGACCGCTTCGGGCACGGCCAGCCCATCGGCGCTCGACAATGCCGGGCGGGTGTTGGGATGGCTCTTGGCCCACTCCTCCACCGCCGGGGAAATGCGGGCGCCGCGCGGATAGAGCGTGCCCTTCTGCCCCAGCGCCAGGCTGAGGACGCGGGTGTAATAGCCGCCACCGGGGGCCAGTTCGATCACCTTCATGCCCGGCTTGATCCTGGCAAAAGCCAGGACCGCGCCCGGCTTGCGGTCCGCATCGCGCACCTTGTCGGCCTCGGGGCGTTCGGCGCTGGCCAGCTGCGCGGCCTGGGCGGCGTCCGGCTTGGCGCCAAGCGGTGTCAGGGCGGCCGTGCCGATCAGCGCGGCAAGGATCAGGGGCATGGTTCGCTGCATGGTGCTCTCCCGGGGAATGAGCGGCGCAGACTAGGCCGCCTGCAGCGCTTGGCAAGCCGCGCTCGCCGCCGCCAGTCAGCCGTTCGTCGGCTGCTGCCCCTGCGCAATAGGCCCGATGGCATGGTTTGCGCGGCGTTAACCATGCCCGGCGATAGTGCGGCGCAGCGACAAGGAGGGCACATGGACAACCTGGCACTGGCAGACGAACGGCGCGGCGCGCAGCGGCATTCGCTGATGTTGCGGGCGGCGAAGGTGCTGGCCCCCACCGGCGAATTCGTGTGCAGCGTGCGCGAGGTTTCCGCCACCGGGCTGCGGCTGCGCTTCTATCATGCCCAGCCGCTCGATCCGTTCCTGCTGCTCGAACTGGGCAATGGCGAGCGCTATCCGCTCGAAGTGGTCTGGCGGCGCGACGACTTGCTGGGCGCGCGGTTTGGCGAGCCGATCGACGTCAGCGACTTCATGGCCGAACCCAGCCCGTTCGAGCGGCGCAAGCTGCGCGTGCGGCTCAACCGGGGCGCACTGCTGACGTCTGGCGGGCGCGATTACCGGGCGCGCTTGCTTGACCTGTCACAGCAGGGCGCGCGGATCGAACTGGGCAGCCAGATCGATCCGCTGGCCACGGTCCGGCTGGAAGTGCCCGGCATGCCGCTGCGCTTTGGCCACGTGCGCTGGCGCGATGGCTTTGCCCACGGGCTGTTCTTCGATCACGCCCTGCGGTTGGATGAATTTGCCCGGCACGTCTTCGCGCTGACCCAAGGCACCGCCCCCGATCCCGCCGGCGCGCCGGAGCGCCGCTACGCCTGATCAGGCCAGCTGGCTGAAATCGGTCAGCGCCGCATCGCGCAAGCCGCGCCAAACGCGCAGCGCCTGAACCGTTTCGGGCACGTCGTGGACGCGCAGCAACTGCACGCCGGCCTCCATGCCCTTCACTGCCAGCATCACCGAACCGCCCAGCCGCTGGTGCGCCGGCGCCTCGTTCGACAGCGCGCCGATCATGCGTTTGCGGCTGGCGCCCAGCAGCAGCGGCTGACCCAGCGCGTGGAACAGCGGCAGCGCGTTGAGCAGCGCGAGGTTGTCAGCCATCGACTTGCCAAAGCCGATCCCGGGATCGAGCACGATCCGGTCCTGCGCAATTCCCGCCGCCAGCGCCGCATCGCGCCGCGTCGCCAGCCAGTCGAACACGTCAAGCACGACATCGGCATAGTCGCCGCCGCCGTGCAGGTCCTCGCCTTCGCCCGGGGCGTGCATCAGCACCACTGGCGCGCCGCTGCGCGCGGCGAATTCCAGGCTGCGCGGATCGTGGCGCAGCGCCGAAACATCGTTGATGATGTGCGCGCCGGCGGCCAGCGCTGCTTCCATCACTGCCGGACGGCGGGTGTCGACGCTGATTGCCGCGCCCATCGCCGCCAGTCGTTCGACCGCCGGAATCACGCGCTTCAACTCGTCGCCTTCCCACACCGCGGCCGCGCCCGGACGGGTGCTTTCCCCGCCGACGTCGATCACGGCCGCACCGGCTTCGAGCATGGCGGCGGCGTGGGCGTTGGCCACGGCCGGATCGTCCATGAACTGGCCGCCATCCGAAAAGCTGTCAGGCGTAACGTTGAGAATGCCCATCACCTGCGGCTGATCCAGCCGCAGCGTGCGCGCGCCGCATTGCAGCGGCGCATGGCTGCGCTGCAGGTTGGCCCACTGCTGCCCGACCGCATCGGGCAAGCCCGGCAGTTCGCGGCGCAGTTCGGCCACGCCCAGCCGGCTGCGGGCGACCACTTGCGCCCCTTCCCGCTCGATCAGGGCAAAGCGGCTGGCATAGACCAGCCCCCCGCCCAGCCGCACCGCCTCGCCCTCTTCGCTTTGCGGGCTGTCGCACAGGGCAATCGGGCGCAGGTAGAAGGAGCGGGCCAAGGGTCAGTCCTCGGTGGCAAGGAGGTAGAGCTGGCGGATCGCGTCGATCGGCTTCAATTCGCCCTCGTGCTCGATATGCCAGAAGGTCCAGCCGTTGCAGCTGGGCGCACCTTGCAGCTTCGCCCCCAGTCCGTGGATCGAACCGGTATCCGTCCCCGCCACCAGCGAGCCATCGGCACGGACCGTCGCGCTCAGGCGGCGCTTCTTGTCCATCAGCATGGTGCCCGGCACGATCATGCCGGTTTCCACCAGCGCCCCGAACGCCACCTTGGGCGCGGCCTTGGGGCTTTGCATCGTGGTGATCGCGGATTCATCGAGCGGCAAGGCCAGTTCAATCCGCTCCAGCGCGGCTTCGCGGTAATTACTCTCGCGCTCGCAGCCAATCCATTCGCGGCCCAGGCGCTTGGCCACCGCTCCGGTCGTGCCGGTGCCGAAGAACGGGTCGAGCACCACGTCGCCCTTGTTGGTCGTCGCCAGCATCACGCGGTAGAGCAGCGCTTCGGGCTTTTGCGTCGGGTGGACCTTGTGCCCGCCCTTCTTGAGCCGTTCCTGCCCGGCACAGATCGGCAGGACCCAGTCCGAGCGCATCTGCAATTCGTCGTTCAGGGTTTTCATCGCGCGGTAGTTGAAAGTGTACTTCGCCTTTTCGCCCATCGAGCACCAGATCAGCGTTTCGTGCGCGTTGGTGAACCGGGTGCCCTTGAAGTTCGGCATCGGGTTGGATTTGCGCCAGACGATGTCGTTGAGGATCCAGAACCCCATGTCCTGCAACATCGCGCCCAGGCGGAAGATGTTGTGATAGCTGCCGATCACCCACAGCGAACCATTGGGCTTGAGCACGCGGCGCGCCTCGGTCAGCCATTCGCGGCTGAACTTGTCATAGGCGGCGAAGCTGTCGAACTGGTCCCAGTGGTCGGTCACCGCATCGACATGGCTGCCGTCCGGGCGCGACAGGTCGCCGCCCAGCTGCAGGTTGTAGGGCGGATCGGCGAAGATCATGTCGACGCTGGCCGAAGGGATGGTCCGCATCGCTTCCACGCAGTCACCATCGAGGATCCGCCCCAAGGGCAGATCCGGGCGCGCAACCTCTTTCACGGCGCGCAGCCGCGCCTTCTCACCAACCAGCATCTGACCCATAACGCGCGTTCAAACCCCCTGAAACTTATCCACAGGGTGAGTCATCCGGAGTCCCGCGTCAAGTCGCGACTCCGCAGGAATCCTTGCGATTCCGGGTTTTGATCGGGCCAATTAAGGCGGAACAGAACGAGTCCCCCACCAGATATTGAGTCCCCGCACCCTAGCGGGACTCGATATGTGGTGGTGTGGCGCGGCGGACTCGGGCCGCGAAAAAATTCGGCCTAGAGCAGCACCAGTTGCGCAACGGGGGCAAAACTGCGGCGGTGGATCGGGCTGGCACCATGCTCGCGCAGCGCCGCCAGATGCTCGGCCGTGCCATAGCCCATGTTGCGTTCCCACCCGTAATGCGGGTGCGCCAGGGCGTGATCGCGCATCACCCGGTCGCGGTGTTCCTTGGCCAGGATCGAGGCGGCTGAAATGCAGGGCTCCAGCGCGTCCCCGCCCACGATCGCGCGGGCCGGCCAGCGCCATTCCGGCACCCGGCCCTGCGGGGTCTTGTTGCCGTCGATCAGCACTTCGTCAGGTTCAGCCCTCAGCGCAGCAACCAATTCACCCACCGCGCGGGTCATCGCCAGCATGGTCGCGGCAAAGATGTTGATCCGGTCGATCTCGTCCGCCTCGACCACGCCCAGCGCCCAGTGACACGTTGCCTGGATTTGCGGTTCCAGTGCGGCGCGGCGCTTGGCCGACAGCTTCTTGGAATCGTCCAGCCCGCCCGGCGCATCCGGGCCCAGCAGGCAGGCGGCGGCGACCACCGGCCCGGCCAGCGGACCACGCCCAGCCTCGTCCACGCCAATTACCAGCGGCGCCCCCTTGGCAAGCCGATGTGCTGTCCCCACAATGCCAGCCATGCGCAAAAAACTCCTCACCGCCCTATTCCCGCTCGGCCTGTTCGCCGCAAGCTGCACTCCGTCCGCCGCTGGGGATAGCCCGACTGTCGCCGCGCCCGACGTCGCCGATGCTTTCGTCATCGCCGACGTGGCGAAGCTGGACGAGCCCTGGGCAATGGCCCTGCTCCCCGGCGGCCAGCAGGCGCTGGTTACCCAGAAGAGCGGCAAGCTGTGGCTGGTCGCGCTGCTCGACGGCAAGCTGACCGAAGTGAGCGGCGCGCCGCAGGTGGCCTATGGCGGCCAGGGCGGACTGGGCGATGTGCGCCTGGCCCCCGATTTCGCACAGTCGGGCAACGTCTACCTGACCTGGGCCGAAGCGGGCGCGGACGAAACGCGCGGCGCGGTGCTGGGCCGGGCCAAGCTGGTGATGGGGGCCGCCCCTCGCCTTGAAGGCCTGCAAGTGATCTGGCGGCAGACGCCGAAAGTTACCGGGCGCGGCCACTATTCGCACCGCATCGCCTTTTCGCCGGACGGCAAGTACCTGTTCCTCGCCTCGGGCGATCGGCAGAAGTTCACGCCCGCGCAGGACCTGACGGTCAACTTGGGCAAGGTGCTGCGGCTCAACCTCGATGGCACGCCGGCCTCGGGCAATCCCTTTGCCGACAAGGGCGGGGTGAGCGCGGAAATATGGTCCTATGGCCACCGCAACGTGCTCGGGCTGGCCTTTGACCGCCAGGGCCGGCTGTGGGACCTGGAACACGGCCCCGCCGGCGGGGACGAGATCAACCTGGTCAAGCCCGGGCAGAACTATGGCTGGCCGCTGGTATCGAACGGCGATCACTATGACGGCAAGCCGATCCCGCGCCACGCCACCCGGCCCGATCTGGCCGCCCCGGCGATCAGCTGGAACCCGGTGATCGCGCCCGGCGACATGCTGTTCCATTCGGGCCGGATGTGGCCCGAATGGCAGGGCCAGGCGCTGATCGCGGGGCTGGGCAGCGGCGGGCTGGTGCGCGTCTCGATCCAGGGTGAAACCATGCGCGAGGAAGCGCGCTATCCGCTGGACAACCGCATCCGCGAGGTGGCCGAGGCATCGGACGGCTCGCTCTATGTGCTGGAAGACGGCAAGGACGCGCGGCTGCGCCACCTGACGCGCCGGCAGAAACAGAAATAGCATTCGACATGGCCGCCCCCCTGCCCTAACGGGCGCGGCCATGTCTGCGCAGCCCACCCTGATCCCGCTTGACCAGATCGATCCCCAGTGGATCGAAGATCTGCTCGACCGCGCGTTCGAGCCGGGCCGCCAGCAGCGCACCGCCTATCGGCTGCGCGAAGGGATGGACTGGCTGCCCGGCCTGTCCTTCGCCGCGCTGGACGAAGCGGAACACCTCGTCGGCACGATCCAGTGCTGGCCGGTGGCGCTGACCGACGCGGAAGGGCGCCGTCACCCGATGATCATGGTCGGTCCGGTCGCCGTCGTGCCCGAAGCGCAGGGCATGGGCTATGGCCAGGCGCTGATGACTGCCAGCCTCGCCGCGCTCAGCCCCTCGGCGCCGTTGCCGCAGGTGATGATCGGCGATCCCGAATATTACGGCCGGTTCTGGGGCTTTACCAATGCCCACACCGCCGGGTGGGACCTGCCGGGCCCGTTCGAGCAGCGCCGCCTGCTGGTACGGTGCGACAATCCCGCCGTCCTCCCCCGCGAAGGCATGCTGGGGCCTTGGAAAGCCTGACCTGATCTGGCATCGCCGCTGGGCCATGCCTTATGATCCCCCGCCCGATCTGGCCACCCTCTCGCTCGATGCAATTGCCGAGCTGGCCGCCGCGCGCAAGCTGCCCCCGCTCGACCAGTGGCAGCCGCAGACCATCAGCGACAGCCTGATGACGATCCGCGCCGATGGCCGCTGGTTCCACGATGGCGGCGAAATCCGCCGCCCGGCGATGATCCGCGCCTTTTCCAGCCTGCTGCGCCGCGACGGCGATGGCCAGCACTGGCTGGTTACCCCGTTCGAACAGCAAAGCATCACGGTCGAGGACGCCGCCTTCATCGCCACCGATGTGGCGCGCAGCGGCGATGCGCTGACCTTCCGGCTGAATACCGACGATGTGGTGGTGGCCGGGCCGGATCATCCGCTGATCGCGCGCGGCACCGCTGACCTGCCCGCGATCTACCTCGCCGTGCGCCACGGCACCGAAGCGCGGATCAACCGCAGCACCTGGCTGCAACTGGTTGACCTGGCCGATGCGGACCTGGCCGTGACCAGCCAGGGCGCGCGCTTTTCGCTGGTGCCGGCATGAGCCTGATTGAACGCCTCGCCCGCCTCCATGCCGAAGGCCACGCACAGGAGCTCGAACTGGCCAACGAGGTCGACCGCGCCGAGCATGAATTGCGCCCGGCTGCCGTTCTCGCGGCGATCACCGAACGCAACGATCGGCCCGGCTTCCTGCTGATCCACCGCCCCTCCAACATGCGCTCGCATCCGGGGCAAGTCGCCTTTCCGGGCGGCAAGATCGACCCGGGCGAAACCCCGATCGAGGCCGCATTGCGCGAAGCCTATGAGGAACTGGGCATCCACCAGCGCGACGTGACCGTGATCGGCGCAAGCGACGTCTACCGCACCAACAGCGGCTATGCGATCACCCCTGTCATTGCAGTGATCCCGCCCGATCTCGAACTCAATCCCAGCCCGACCGAAGTGGCGCAATGGTTTGAGGCCCCGGTCGATCACGTGTTCGACACCCGCAATCACAACCATCAGTCGGCCTTCTGGCAGGGTCGCGAGCGCCGCTACATCGAGATCATGTGGCAGCAGCACCGCATCTGGGGGGTGACCGCCGGGATCATCAGCAACCTGGCGCGGCGGATCGCGTGGTGATCCCCGATCGCCTTGTCGCGCCGTGGATGGAGCGCACCGACCTGCACGCGCTGGTCGCCGCGCTGGGGCCGGGCAATGCCCGCTATGTCGGCGGCGCGGTGCGCGACACGCTGCTGGACCTGCCGGTCAAGGACATCGACATGGCGACCCTGCTGCCCCCGGCCGAGGTCATCGCCCGGCTGGACGCGGCGGGCATTCGCAACGTGCCCACGGGACTTGAGCATGGCACAGTCACTGCCGTTCTGCCCGGCGGCCCGGTGGAAATCACCACCCTGCGCCGCGACGTGTCCACCGATGGCCGCCGTGCCACCGTGGCCTTCTCGACCGACTGGCGCGACGATGCGGCGCGGCGCGATTTCACCATCAACGCGCTTTTTGCCGATCCGGCCAGCGGCGAGCTGTTCGACTGGTTCGGCGGGCGCGATGATCTGGCCGAGCGCCGCCTGCGATTCATCGGCGATGCCCGCCAGCGCATCCGCGAGGATCACTTGCGCATCCTGCGCTATTTCCGCTTCCAGGCGCGGTTCGGCGGGACGCCCGCCGATGCCGAGGCGGAAAGCGCCTGCGCGGAACTGGCTCCGACGCTCAAGGGCTTGTCGCGCGAACGCGTGGGGATGGAGATGATGAATCTCCTCGGTCTGCCCGATCCCGCGCCGACTGTGGCGCGCATGGCGCAGCTGGGCGTGCTGGCCGTGGTCCTGCCCGAAGCCGACCCCGCTCCGCTCGCCGCGCTGGTCGCCGCCGAAGCGCGCGAGCAGGCCGCGCCCGATGCGCTGCGCCGCCTGGCCGCGCTGCTGCCCGCCAATGTGCCGCTGGCCGAGGCGGTCGCCAGCCGGTTCCGCCTGTCCGGCGCGCAGAAGAAGCGCCTCGCAGCCGCAGCGGCGCGCAGCGAGACACCGGGCGATGCCCGCGCCCTCGCCTATCGCCTGGGGCGCGAAGCCGCGCTGGACCGGCTGTTGCTGGCCGGCGCGAGCATTGCCGCGCTGGCGGGGTGGGATATTCCCGCCTTCCCGCTCAAAGGCGGCGAGATCGTCGCGCGCGGGGTGCACGCTGGGCCGGAAGTGGCGCGGGTGCTGCAAGCGGTCGAAGCGCGCTGGATCGCCGCAGGCTTCCCGGATGCGGCCGCGACCAGCGCAATTCTCGACGCCGTGCTGGCAAAAAAGCCTGAGCAATGACGTCCAGCCCCCTCACGGCGGCGCAGCGTCAGTCGTTCGAGCAGGACGGCTTCGCGCACTTTCCCGGCTTCGTTCCTCCGCCGCTGCTGGCGCGGCTGCGCGAGCTGTTCGACCAGTTGCTGGTGCCCGATGCCCAAACCTGCAAGGTGATCGCCGCCGCACCGTCCGGGCCGGTGGTTACCAATGTCGACCTGCTGTGCCACCGCGGCAACCTCGCCGCGCTGGAGCTACTGGGCTATCCGCCGTTGCTGAAACTCGCCCGCGCGCTGTGCGGGGATGACCTGTTCCTGATCCAGGAATTCGCGGTAATCAAGCACGGCGGCGATGGTGTGCCGGTGCTGTGGCACAAGGACATGGTCCATCGCCGCAGCGGCACCTGCTTTACTGCCGGGATCTATCTCGACCCCTCCTTCGCCGGGGACGGTGCGTTGCAGGTCGTGCCGGGCAGCCACCACGATCCGCGCGACATCTGTGCGCTGATGCACGAACCGCATATCGAATTGCCAATGCAGGGCGGCGACATACTGATCCATGACATGATGCTCGCCCATGCCTCTCCGCCGATGCACCACGGACTGCTGCGCCGGGTGATCTATTTCGAATTCCTCTCTGCCGCGCAGGTCGCCGCAGAGCGGATCTATCCGCCAGAGGTCGTCGCGCGCCGCACCCGCCTGAGCCATGTCGCGGCGCGGCTCTATGCCGAGCGCAACCCGGGCCAGGCGGCCTTTGCCTTCCCCGCCCCCTCGCCCCGGCCCGAAGATGCCGAACTGCCGATTGAGCAGGTGCTCGCGGAAATCTACGCCGAACCGATCGGCGCGCGGCCATCGTCCTATTGCGTCAACGGCACCGCGATCTTCGCGCAATTCGATTGAGGGAACGGCCTAGGCCATGATCAAGCTGATCTTTCCCTGGGCGTTCGATCATCCGTGGGTCTGGCCGCTGATCGGCCTGCCGCTGGGCTGGCTGGTCTGGCACATGCGCCACACCGGCGCGAAGATCGCTCTGCTGTTGCTGCTGGGCGCGGTGCCCTATGCCATGCTGATCATCGGCGGGATCGAGGACGGCTGCACCAGCGCCGATCCCCCGGCGCGCTGCGTGGGCTGGTCGCTGTCGGTGGTCTTCGTGATCGTTGGCATCACCCCGCTATGGCTGGGCAGCATGGCGGCGGGGGCATGGCTGCGCCGCCGTCAGACCGGCCCCGGGGACTGAAGCCGGGGCTGATCCGGCTCAGTCGAACTTGTTGTCGCGCGGGAAGCCGGTGGGCGGCATCCGCCCGGCGGCACCGCGCGCCACCTTCCACAGCCGCATGTCGCCTTCGGTGCGGGTCCGCCCGGTTTCGCCGCCCATCTTCCAGCTGAGGCCATCGTCCAGCTTGAGCGTGGTCGCATCGGCCAGTCCGCCGTCGCGGTAGCGTTGCAGGGTCACCCCCTGCCCCTTGGCCAGCACCGGCAGTTCTTCCAGGCTGAACAGCACCAGCTTGCGGTTGTCGCCGCAGACGGCAACGTGATCGTGCTCGGGCGGGATTTCGCGCACTACGGTCAGCTTGACGCCTGGCTTGGTGGTCATCACGCCGCGCCCCTTGCGGGTTTCGGCCAGCAATTCGTCCGCTTCGGCGGCAAAGCCGCGCCCGACATTGCTGGCCAGCAGCAATTGCGCCTTGGGCTTGTAGACCAGCACGGCGACAATCTCCGCCCCGGCATCAATGTCCACCATGGTGCGGATCGGTTCGCCAAAACCGCGCGCGCCGGGCAGCTTGTCCGCGCCCAGGGTATAGAACCGGCCGTTGTCGCAGGCGATCAGCAACTTGTCGGTGGTCTGCGCGTGGAGCGCAAAGGCCGGGCCGTCGCCTTCCTTGAACTTGAATTCCTTGTCGAGCGCCTCGTGTCCGCTGGCCCCGCGGATCCAGCCCTTGGCCGAGAGGATCACCGTGACCGGCGCTTTCTCGATCATCGCGTCCATGCTGAATTCGACCGTGGGGGCGGCTTCGGCAATGGTCGTGCGGCGACGGCCCAGCGCCGTATCCTCGGCGTAATCCTTGCGCAGCGCCGCCAGGTCACGCTTCAACCGGGTGCGCTGGCGGGCCGGACTGTCGAGCAGCTTCTGCAGTTCCTCCTGCTCGGCCACCAGATCGTCGCGCTCGCGCCGCAGCTCCATTTCCTCAAGTTTGCGGAGGCTCCGCAGCCGCATGTTGAGGATCGCTTCGGCCTGCCGGTCGGTCAGCATGAATTCGGCCATCATCACCGGTTTGGGCTCGTCCTCGGTGCGGATGATCTCGATGATCCGGTCGAGGTTGAGGTAGGCGATGATGTAGCCATCAAGCAGTTCCAGCCGGCTGGCGATCTTTTCCAGCCGGTGCCGGGCGCGGCGCAGCATGATGTCGATCTGCGCGATCACCCATTCCTGCAGCAGCAGCTTCAGCCCCAGCACCCCCGGCGTGCGATTGGCATCGAGCACGTTGAGATTGAGGCTGAAGCGCGTTTCCAGGTCGCTGAGCTTGTACAGCGATTCCTTGAGCAGTTCCGGATCGACGTTGCGGCTTTTCGGCACGAACACCAGGCGGATCTGTTCGTCCGATTCGTCGCGGATGTCCTCCAGGATCGGCAGCTTCTTGTCGGCGATCAGCTGCGCGACCTGCTCGATCAGCTTGCCCTTGGGCAGCATGTAGGGGATCTCGCTGATGACGAGCTGCCATTGCCCGCCGCCCAGCTTTTCGATGCCCGTTTCTTCCCAGGTGCCGTCTTCCAGCCGCCCGGTCGAAAAGCGCCCGCGCACGCGGAACGCGCCCTTGCCGGTTTCATAAGCGGCGCTGATCACCGCCGGGCTATCGACCACCACCCCGCCGGTCGGGAAATCGGGGCCCCTGAACACTTCCATCAGCTGGCTGTGTTCGACATGCGGATTGTCGATCAGCAGAAGGGTCGCGTCGATGATCTCGGCCACGTTGTGGCTGGGGATATTGGTGGCCATGCCCACCGCGATCCCGCTGGACCCGTTGGCCAGCAGGTTGGGGAACAGCCCGGGGAAGATTTCCGGCTCTTCCTCCTCGCCATTGTAGGTCGGGTTGAAGTTGACCGTGCCTTCGTCAAGGCCCGCCATC
Source organism: Novosphingobium sp. (assembly GCF_041905565.1). Taxonomy (GTDB): domain Bacteria; phylum Pseudomonadota; class Alphaproteobacteria; order Sphingomonadales; family Sphingomonadaceae; genus Novosphingobium. Next base: position 267,398 of record NZ_JAYRKX010000001.1, read on the forward strand.
AGCTGGATCGCGGTCTTGGTCAGGCGCGCTTCGGTATAACGATAGGCGGCAGCGTTATCGCCGTCGATGTTGCCGAAATTGCCCTGCCCTTCGACCAGCGGATAGCGCAGGCTGAAATCCTGGGCGAGGCGGACCATCGCGTCATAGACCGATTGATCGCCGTGCGGGTGATACTTGCCGATCACGTCGCCGACCACGCGGGCCGATTTCTTGTAGGCCTGGCTGGGATCAAGCTTCAATTGCCGCATCGCCCACAGCAGTCGGCGGTGGACCGGCTTCAGCCCGTCGCGCAGATCGGGCAGCGAGCGCGCGGTGATCGTCGACAGGGCATAGACAAGATAGCGCTCGGACAGCGCGGCATCGAACGGCGCGTCGACGATGGTGTCGAAGGGATCGGGTTCGGTGGTGTCTGATGCGGCCATTGGGCACAAGCAACTAGCAAGTGGCCCGCCCGGTTCAAGTCCCCGGCGCGATCAATCCCCCGCGCCGTGATGGTTTTCGCCAGGTTCGGCCGGCGCGGTCGCCTCGGGCGCGGCTTCGGCTGCGGGTTGTTCCGCAGGCTCGCCGGGTGTCTCCGGCGATGGCGCGGGCCTTGGCGGCGGCGCGGCGCCGACGCAGTGGCTGACTTCCTGCATCCCTTCGGCATCGTAGAGGTAGGACAGGCTGGCCCCGCTGGCGAAAGGCGCGGTCTGGCAGACCCACACCGCGCGGCTGTGCTGGTCATACCGCACCTTGTATGCCTCGCGCTCGCAGGCGGCGGGGTTGCAGGCGCTCGCCTCCACCAGGTCGCCGTGGCGCGTGACGGGGCCAAGCGAGCGCAGGCTGCGGGAAAAGCGCGTCATGGCGTCGGCCAGGGCCTGCCCGCCGGCCAGTTCCAGCACGGCCTCGCGCACTTCGGGGCTGGTGAAGATCACCTGCCCGTCAATCTTCGCATCGGCCTGCTGGCCGACATAGCGCAGCACCCCTTCCAGCTTGACTTCGCCTTCGCCGTGGGCGGCGGCTTCGCCGTGGCCCGCCCCGCTCCCGCCCAGCCAGTAGCCCAGGCCAAACAGCGCGCCGTGGCTGGCCAGGGCCGCGCCGAGCAGCAGCAGGCGGCGCGCACGCGGCGGGCGCGGCAGAGGCAGCGCTTCTGCAGGCATTACCGCTTGCGGCTCAAGCAGCTCCTGCATCTCAAGCCCATCATCTTCTGGGGGATCAAGCACGCCGAGATCGCCCAGCAGGCTATCCAGATCGTCGGCGGCGGGCGCAGGTGGCGGCGGGAGCGCGCTGGACATGGCGTCAAGCTCGCCCAGCAGGCTGTCGATGCCTTCGTCGGCTTGCTGCTTCTTCGCCATGCCATGCCCCAGTCAACCGGGCGCAGAGGCGCCCTTGGCCGACGGACTTAGCCAAACAGGGTTAACCCCGCCGCGCTGGGGCTATCAGGGATGCTGCGTAGTCCTGCCGCGCTCAGCGCCGCTGCATGTCGCGGCTTTCGCCGGGAATGCGCACTTCCAGCCCGTCGAGCACCTCGGTCAGCACGATCTGGCACGACAGGCGGCTGGTGCGGGTGACCCCGGCGGCCAGATCGAGCATGTCTTCCTCGTCCTCGCTGGCACGGGGCAGCTTGGCGAACCATTCGGGCGCGACGATCACGTGGCAGGTGGAACAGGCCATCTGCCCTTCGCAGGTCCCTTCCAGCGGCATGTCGGCGTTCTGACCCACGGCCAGCAGGCAGTCGCCCGCCGCTGCCTCGGCGGTAACGCGTTCACCATTGGCCGTCACGAAAGTCACATTCATTGTCAGACGCCTTGTTCCCTGGCTGCCGCATCGATTTGCCGGCACGCCGATAGCAGGTCTTCGCGCGAGGTATAGCGCCCGAAGCCCAGCCGGATCGAGGTTTTCGCCTCGGCCGGGTCCAGCCCCAGCGCGCTCAGCACGTGGCTCGGCCGGCCCGAGCCGCTGGCGCAGGCCGATCCGCCCGCGAACATCACGCCGCGGCATTCGCTGATCAGCCGGTTCACGTTAAGCCCGGCCAGCCGCAGGTTGAGATTGCCCTTCCAGCGATGTTCGGCGCTTCCGTTCAGCGTCCAGCGCGACAGCACATCGCGGGCCGCATCCCACAGCATGGCGACGTGGGCCGCGTCTTCGTCGATCCGCTGCGCCGCAACGGCCGCCGCCGCGCCAAAGCCCGCGCACAGCGCCGGGCTGAGCGTGCCCGAACGCAGCGCCCCTTCCTGCCCGCCGCCCCTGATCAGCGGGAACAGCTTCACGCCGTCGCGAATCCACAGCGCGCCGATCCCCTTGGGACCGTGGATCTTGTGCGCGGAAATCGCCACCAGGTCGACGCAATCGGGAATGGCGATCCGGCCATAGCCCTGAACTGCATCGCACAGCATGACCGCGCCCAGATCGTGCGCCGCCGCCGCGATTGCGGGGATCGGGTTGATCGTGCCGATTTCATTGTTGACCTGCATCGCCGCAACCACCTGCGGCGGGCGCTGCCCGGCCAGCGCGGCGGCATTGGCGCGGCCATCAGCGCTGACCGGCAGCACTTCGAAGCGGAAGCCATGGCGGCGGGCATGGCGCTCGCAGTCCAGCACCGCGGGATGCTCGGTGGCAAAGGTCAGCACATCGCCGCTGTCATAAAGCGCCAGGTTCAGCGCTTCGGTGGCCGATCCGGTAAACACCACGCGCCCGCCCGGCGGCAGCAGCGCGGCAACCTGCTGGCGCGCCACGTCGACCGCGGCTGCCGCCGCGCGGCCCATGCGGTGCGGGCTGTGCGGATTGCCGAAGCTGTCATCGCCCAGCCAGCGTAGCATCGCCTCGCGCGCTTCGGGGGCCAGCTGCGTGGTCGCCTGGTAATCAAGATAGATCATGCGCCTGCCACTTCCCGCCAGGCGGCGATGAAGCGGTCGATCTCAGCCTCGCTCGTCTCGCGCCCGATGCTGACCCGGATCACTTCATTCGCCCCCTCAACACCCATCGCCTGCAACACGTGGCTGGTCTTGAGCGAACCCGACGAACAGGCACTGCCCGCCGACACCGCAATACCCATGCCGTCGAACCGGATCAGCTGCGCATTGGCCGATTTGCCCGGCATCCGGTAGGCCGCGATCGAGGGCACGCGCGCGGTTTCCTCGGCGATGGAAATGCCCCCCGCCGCCGCGATTGCCTGGTCCAGCCGGTCGCGCAGCGCGACCGCGCGGCCAAGCCATTCGGCCCCGGCGGCCAGGGCCGCCACCATCGCCAGCACGCCGGGCAGGTTCTCGGTCCCGCCGCGATAGCCGCGTTCCTGCCCGCCAGTCGGGCGCAGCATCGCCCAGTCGCGCACCAAGAGCGCGCCCACCCCCACCGGCCCGCCGAACTTGTGCGCCGACAGCGCGATCAGGTCGGCATCCGGCAGGAACAGTTTGCCCGCGCCCTGCGCGGCATCGGCCAGCAGCAGCCCGCCCGCGCCGCGCGCCGCATCGGCAATCGCTTCCATCGGCTGCATCACGCCGGTTTCGTTGTTGGCCTGCTGCACCGCGACCAGCCCCGGCAGCGCGCAATCGGCCGGGCGGACCAGCCCCAGCGGATCGACCGCCAGCCGCCGCGCATCACCGGCATGGCGCAGCACCGCCTCATGCTCGACCGCGCTGACCGCGACGAGCGGCAGGATGCAGCGCTGGATCGCCAGGGCCAGCGCCTCGCTCGCCCCGCTGGTGAACACCACTTCCCCGCTCCAGCCGAGCAGATCCTTCAGCCGCGCCCGCGCATCTTCCAGCGCGGCGCGCGCCCTTCGCCCCGGCGCGTGCGGGCTGCTGGGATTGGCCCACAGCGCGAACCCTTCGAGCATGGCATCGCGCGCGGCGGGCAGCAGCGGCGTGGTGGCGGCGTGATCGAGATAGAGGGTTGGAGCGCTCATGTTCGCAAATGTTGCTTTTCGGACCTTCGTTTCTATATAGCGCCTGCTTCCCGATCATAGCCCCATCCGGACCGGCAAGCCGAATTCATCGGACGCCGCGGCGGGGGCGCCAGCAGGAACAGGTACGCACCCATGCCTTCCGTGATTTTCCCCGGACCCGAAGGCCGTCTCGAAGGCCGCTTCCAACCCGCCTCGCGCCCGCGCGCGCCGGTGGCGATGATCCTGCACCCGCACCCCCAGGCGGGCGGGACGATGAACGATCGCATCACCCAGGCGCTCTACAAGACGTTCCAGGCGCGCGGCTTTGCCACGCTACGCTTCAACTTTCGCGGTGTCGGCCGCAGCCAGGGCAGCTTCGACAACGGCATCGGCGAGCTGAGCGACGCCGCCGCCGCGCTCGACTGGGTCCAGTCGATCCACCCAGAAGCCAGCACCACCTGGATCGCGGGCTACAGCTTCGGCGCGCTGATCGGCATGCAGCTGCTGATGCGCCGCCCGGAAATCCGCGGCTTCATCTCGGTCGCGCCGCCGGCGAACATGTACGATTTCAGCTTCCTGGCGCCCTGCCCGGCGTCCGGCATCATCGTCCAGGGCGCGGCCGACACGGTGGTGACGCCGAACGCCGTGCAGAAGCTGGTCGACAAGCTGCGCACGCAAAAGCACATCACCATCCACCACGAGGAAATCCCCCGGGCGAACCACTTCTTCGAGAACGAACAGGAAGACCTGATGCGTTCGGTGGACAATTACCTCGACATGCGCCTGTCGCCGGATTGCCCGATCCGCTGATTACTTGCGCAGTTCCTGCGCCACCGGGCTGGTCCCGCTGGCGTCGGGCAGCGTCCAGATCGCGACATTGACCGCGGCCACCAGCGCCAGCACCGCCATCAGCATGGCCTGGCGGCGATCCCCCTTGCGCCACATCAGCCAGGCGGCAATCGGCAGGCCCAGCACGGCCAGGACCATGATAGAAAGTACGGTTTCCATAGCGGACAAGTAGCACGTCGAACGGGGTTTGACAGGCCCCGCCGTCGCCACCACTCTGATTCGCATGACCAAATCGCTCATCACCACCCGGCGCGAGGCGCTGGCCCTGCTTGGCGCGGGCAGCGCCGCCCTGACTCTCAACGCCTGCGCGCCCGGCGCGGCCCGCTCGATCCCGCTGCCGGGCGATGCGGCAGCCACGCTGGATGCCATCGCCTGGCAGCTGCTGGCGGAAAATCCCGAACAGGCGACCGGGCTGGGCATCGATACCGGCGCCCACGCCGCGCTGCGCAGCCAGCTGGGGGATCGTTCGCCCGCCGGGCAGGCCAAGCTCGTCCGCCTGCTGCGCGACGGCCTGCGGCAAGTGAGCGCGATCGACCCCGCCCCGCTTGACGCAGCCACCCAGACCAGCCTGGCCGTGGTCAAGAGCGCCTTTGCCGTCGCACTCGATGGCTTTGCCCTGCCCTACGGCGATGTCGCCATCGGCGGCTGGCGCAATACGCCCTACGTGGTGATCCAGAATGTCGGCGCCTATCTCGACACCCCGCGCTTCCTCGATGGCGACCACCCGGTGCGCGATGCGGCGGACGCCGAAGCCTATCTGGCCCGCCTCGGCGCCCTGCCCGCCCAGCTCGACGGCGAGCTTGAGCGCCTGCGCGAGGCCGGGCGGATCGGGGCCATCGCCCCTTCGTTCCTGCTCGACAAGGCAATTGCCCAGATGGAACTGGCGCTGAAGGACGCCAGTGCCGGGGGTGACATCGTCCAGTCGCTGGTTCGCCGCACCGGCACGATCCCCGGCGAATGGGGCCGCCGCGCAAAGGAACTGGCCACCGGGCCGGTTGCCGCCGCGCTGGGCCGCCAGCTGGCCGAACTCAAGACCCAGCGCGCCCGCGCCAGCGATCATGCCGGGCTGTGGGCGCGTCCGCGCGGGGATGAATGGTATGCCTGGGGCCTGCGCGCCAGCACCACCACCCGCCATTCGCCGGACGAGGTGCACCGCATGGGGCTGGAACAGCTTGAACTGCTCCACGCGCGGATGGACCCGCTGCTGCGCGGACTGGGTTTCACCAGCGGCACCGTGGGCGAACGGATGACCGCGCTGGGCAAGGACCCGCGCTTCCTGTTCAGCAACGACGACAAGGGCCGGGCCGAAATCATCGCCCTGATGCAAAGCAAGATCGCCTATATCCGCACCCGCCTGCCCGATGCCTTCCGCACGCTGGTCAAGGGCAACCTCGAAATCCGCCGCCTGCCCCCGGCCGAGGAAGCCGGCGCGCCCGGGGCCTATGGCGGGGCAGGCTCGATCGACGGCACGGTGCCGGGCAAGATCTGGCTGAACCTGGGCGATACGGACCGTCACAGCCGCTACAGCCTGCCCACCCTGGCCTTCCACGAAGGGATTCCCGGCCACGTCTGGCAGGGCGAATATGCCAACCGCCTGCCGCTGATCCGCACCCTGTTGGCCTTCAACGCCTATAGCGAAGGCTGGGCGCTCTACGCCGAAACGCTGGGGGATGAACTCGGCACTTACGAGGGCGATCCGGTCGGCCAGCTGGGCTATCTGCAATCCATCGCTTTCCGCGCCTGCCGCATGGTGGTGGACACCGGGCTCCACGCCAAGCGCTGGACGCGCGAACAGGCGGTGCAATGGTTCGCCAGCACGAACGGTTCGGGCCTGTCGGAAGTCGCGCCGGAAGTGGACCGCTATTGTTCGTGGCCGGGCCAGGCCTGCGGCTACAAGATGGGTCACAGCGAAATCCTGGCCCAGCGCAGCCGCGCCCAGACCGCGCTGGGCGCAGCCTATGACCTGCGCGATTTCAACGATGCGGTGGTCACCGGCGGCAACGTGCCGCTGGACGTGCTGGCGCAGAACGTGTCGCGCTACATCGCGGCCAAGCGGGGATAATCCGGCTTACAGATCAAAGATTTGCTGATAAACTGACGCCATCAGGGGGAACTGGCGGGCCAATCCCGGCCCGCCACCTGTTGAGGAGTCGCATCCCGTGTCCATTTTCAGCAAGATCAAGAACGCCATTTTCGGCCACAAGGAGGAAGCCCCTGCGGCCGCCGCCGCGCCCACCGCAGCCCCGGCCATTCCGCTGGGCGATCCCGCCCCCGCCCCGGCTGCTCCCGCCGCGCTGAGCGAGATCGATGTCGAGGCGAGCCTCAACGCCATGCCCGGCGCGGGCGACCTCAACTGGCAGGGCTCGATCGTCGACCTGATGAAGCTGGTCGGTATCGACGCCAGCTATGAGAACCGCAAGGACCTGGCGCATGAGCTTGGCGATGCCGACTATTCCGGCAAGGCCGAGGAAAACATCGCCCTGCACAAGGCCGTGATGAAGGCGCTGGCCGAAAACGGCGGCAAGGTTCCGGCCAACCTGCTCGACTGAGCGGCGCGTCCGGCGCAAGAAAAAGGGGCGCGGAACCGCTTGGTTCCGCCCCCTTTCCTGTCCAGGTTTGCCCGGCCTATTTCTTGCCGAACAGGCCGGCGGCCATGCCGGCAATATCGTCCAGCGGATTGCCGTCGCCATCGCGGTCCAGCATGTTGGCCACGCCCGCCAGCGCGCTGTTGCCCTTGAGCAGTTCCGACAGCTGGCCCAGCGCGCTCTCGCCACCCAGCTGCTGCGCGATCTGGCCCAGCTGGCCGATGTCCAGCCCGGTCTTGGCCGCGGCCCCTTCCAGCGTATCGCCCGGTTCGGCGTGGCTCTGCCCCAGCGCGGCAACCGCCTGCTCCGCCAGTTCCTTGGGGATGCCGACCTTTTCCGCAATCGCGTCAATCGCGCCCGCGCCGCCGATCTGCCCCAGAATTCCGTCCAAAAGACCCATGATGATGCGACTCCTCGATAAATGAAGGACTTAGCATGGGCCGCGCGGCGCGGCCTGCCAAGTCAAATCGCGGCCAGGTCCGGTTCCACCCAGCCCCGCCGCGCCGCCACCGAGAACAGCAATTCGCGTGAATAGAAGCTGAGCGGCCAATCGCGCGGCGCCATCGGGCTTGCCAGTAGGGCGTTGACCGCGCCCAGCAGATCGCCTCCGCCGTGATCGGCCAGGAACCGGCGCGTGCCCCGGATATACAGCTGGGTCAGCGTTTCGTGATAGCCTTGGCTATCGTCGTTCACCCCGCCCACCGCCACGTTGTGGTGGCGGATGATGCCGGGCAAGTCGCGCTCGGCCACGATGTCGGGGCGTTCCAGCAGCAGCCAGGCGCAGGCGGCCAGGTGTGCCTCGTGCGTCCATTCGGACTTGGGCAGGCTGCGGGCCAGCAAGCTTTCGCCGATATGGCGAACGGCAGCGGCGCTGGCAAAAAATCGGATCGGGTGGTCGGACATGAACGGAAACTCCGGGTCACTTGCGACCCGGAGTTTCCGGATCAGGTCAGGCTGCGGCCCGCGGGGCCGAGTCGAGCACGCTTTGATCGACGTGATCGGCAAACTGGGCGAAGTTCTCGACGAACTTGGCCACCAGCTCATGCGCGGTCTTGTCGTATTCGGCGCCATCGGCCCAGGCACCGCGCGGATCGAGCAGCTTGCTGTCAACGCCCGCCACAGCGACCGGCACTTCGAAGCCGAAGTTCGGGTCCTTCTTGAATTCGACTTCGTTCAGGCTGCCGTCGAGCGCGGCGTTGAGCAGCGCGCGGGTCGCCTTGATCGGCATGCGGCTGATCCCCGGCATGGTCGCCTTGCCGCCGCTCCAGCCGGTGTTGACCAGCCAGCACTTCACGCCGCCCTTGGCGATGCGTTCCTTGAGCAGGTTGCCATAGACCGACGGGTGACGCGGCATGAACGGCGCGCCGAAGCAGGTGCTGAAGGTCGCTTCCGGTTCGGTCACGCCAATTTCGGTGCCCGCGACGCGCGCGGTGTAGCCCGACAGGAAGTGATACATCGCCTGATCCGGGGTGAGCCGCGCGATCGGGGGCAGCACGCCATAGGCATCGGCGGTGAGGAAGATCAGGTTGGCGGGAACCGGACCCAGGTTTTCTTCCGAAGCGTTCGGAATGAAGTCGATCGGGTACGAACCGCGGCTGTTTTCGGCCAGGCTGTTGTCGTCCAGATCGATTTCGCGGGTCGCGGGATCGATCACCACGTTTTCCAGCACCGTGCCGAACCGCTTGGTGGTGGCAAAGATTTCCGGTTCAGCTTCGGCCGACAGGCGGATCATCTTGGCATAGCAGCCGCCTTCGAAGTTGAACACGGCGGTGTCCGACCAGCCATGTTCGTCGTCGCCGATCAGGGTGCGGCTGGCATCGGCCGACAGCGTGGTCTTGCCGGTGCCCGACAGGCCAAAGAACACGGCGGTCTTGTTGTCCGGGCCGATGTTGGCTGAGCAGTGCATCGGCATGATGCCCTTGGCCGGCAGCAGGTAGTTGAGGATGCCGAACACCGACTTCTTCATTTCGCCGGCATACTTGGTGCCGCCGATCAGGATCAGCTTTTCGGTGAAGTTGACTGCGATCACGGTTTCCGACCGGGTGCCGTGGCGCGCCGGATCGGCAACGAAGCTGGGCAGGTCGATGATGGTGTATTCCGGCACGAATTCGGCCAGGTCGGCCGCTTCGGGGCGGACCAGCAGGGTGCGGATGAACAGGTTGTGCCAGGCTAGTTCGTTGATCACGCGCACGTTGACGCGGTGATCAACCTGCGAACCGCCGAACAGGTCGGCGACATAGAGCGTGTTCTTTTCGGCCAGCGCGGCCAGGAAGTCGGCCTTGAGCGCAGCGAACTGCTCGGGGCTCATCTCGACGTTGGTCTTGCCCCACCACACGGTGCTTTCGGTCACGCCGTCGCGGACGATGAACTTGTCCTTGGCGCTGCGGCCGGTGTGCTTGCCGGTTTCGACGACCAGCGGTCCGTCCTTGGAGAGCACGCCCTCCCCGTTCTTGACGGCATGTTCCACCAGCGGTGCGGTGCCAAGGTTGGCAAAGATCTTCGCGCTGGTATCAATGCCCTGCTTTTCAAGCGGATAGGAAAGCGAACCGGTCAAGGTCATCTCCGTCAGTCGGGTTACGGGGGCGCGCCACTGCGCCGCCGGTTCCTCCGCATACGAATGCAAAGGAGTCGAGGCGCGCATAGTCGAGCCGGACGATTCCGTCAAACAAGCAAGAGTTGCGCGGCAAAAAGGCACACATTCAACGGTTTGCACAGGCGCTCTTCTGGGCATTTGCCAGTGCCCGCGTTACCCGCTAACCCATTGGTCCCGCACCGCAACCAGCCAAGAGCCTGATGGCCGAGCCCGCCCCCGCCCCGCAACAGACGATCGCGCTGGTCGATGACGACCGCAACATCCTGACCACGGTTTCGATCGGCCTCCAGGCCGAAGGCTTTGCCACGCGCGTCTATTCGGACGGGGCGGCCGCGCTGAAGGCGCTGCTCGAAAATCCGCCCGACCTGGCGGTGTTCGACATCAAGATGCCGCGCATGGACGGGCTCGAACTGCTGCGCCAGCTGCGCGAGAAAAGCGCACTGCCGGTGATCTTCCTGACCAGCAAGGACGAGGAACCGGACGAGGCGCTGGGCCTGGCGATGGGTGCGGACGATTACATCACCAAGCCGTTCAGTCAGCGCCTGCTCGTCGCCCGGATCCGCGCCATTCTGCGCCGGGCGGAGCTGATCAAGGGCGTGGTCGAAAGTGTGCCGAGCGAACCGGCCAGCGAGGTGATCGAACGCGGCCGGCTGGAAATGGACCCGGCGCGCCATCACGTGACCTGGCTGGGCAAGCCGGTTTCGCTGACCGTGACCGAGTTCCTGATCCTCGAAGCGCTGGCCGCCCGCCCCGGCGTAATCAAGAGCCGCAACCAGCTGATGGACGCAGCCTACAGCGACGACGTATTCGTCGACGACCGGACGATCGACAGCCACATCAAGCGGCTGCGACGCAAGTTCCGCGCGGTCGATCCCCACTTCTCCGCGATCGAGACGCTCTACGGCGCGGGCTATTCGTTCACCGATGGCTGACGAGATCCCGCCACGCGAACGACCGGCGCGGTCCGCCTGGACCCGCCGCACTTCGCTCACCGCGCGCATCCTGGCGGTCAACATCATTGCCCTGGGGCTGATGGCGGGCAGCCTGTTCTACCTCGACAGCTACCGCAAGCAGCTGCTGGCCGAACGCTTCCGCCTGGCCCGCGCCGAGGCCGAGATTACCGCCGATGGCCTGTCCGAAACGCCTATTTCCGGACGCAAGGCGCTGATCGACCGGGTTTCGCGCGAACAGTCGCTGCGGCTCAGGCTCTACAATTCCAAGGGCAAGCTGCTGCTCGACAGCTTCACCATCGCCGGGGCGACCTTCACGTTCGCCGATCCCTCCAGCGAGAGCCTCTACCTCCAGGGCGGGCGGCTGCTCGACCGGGGGATGAACTATCTGCTCGGCACGCCGCCGCTGCCGCCCTACCGCGATCCCGAGGTCGAGGAAGCCGCAGCCTGGCCCGAATTGGCCCAGGCCCTGGCCAGCAATGGCAGCGTGGTGGTGCAGCGCGCCGCGCCGGATGAAACCCCGGTGATCAACGCCGCCGCCCCGGTTGGGGTGCGCGGCGAAATGCTGCTGGCCACCCGCAACGCCGCCGACATCACCCAGTCGGTCCGCGATGCCCGCCAGACCCTGGCGATCGTGCTGGCGGTCACCCTGATCATCTCGATCCAGCTGTCGCTGTTCCTGGCGCGGACCATCGTCCAGCCGCTGCGCACCCTGGTGCGTGCGGCCGTGCGGGTGCGGCTGGGCCGCGACCGCGCCGTGGTGGTCCCGCGCCTGCCCGAACGGCGCGACGAGATCGGCCTGCTCGCCCGCGCCATTTCCGACATGACTGCCGCGCTGCGCCGCCATATCGACGGGGTCGAAAGCTTTGCCGCCGATGTCGCGCACGAAATCAAGAACCCGCTCGCCAGCCTGCGCAGCGCGCTCGAAAGCCTCGAGAAGGTCGATGATCCCGAATTGCGGCGCGAGCTGACCCGCATCGCCACTCACGACGTGCGGCGGATCGACCGGCTGGTCAGCGAAATCGCTGAAGCGAGCCGGATCGACGCGGAGCTGAGCCGCACCCAGTTCGAGCCGGTGAACCTGCGCGCGCTGGCCGCAGCCCAGGTCCGCGCGCGCGACGAACGCGCCGGCAATCTCGATTGCCGGGTCAGCGTGGACCTGCTGGACGACGGCCCGTTCGAAGTGCCCGGCGATGCCGCGCGGCTGGAACGCGTGCTCGAAAACCTGCTCGACAACGCGATCTCGTTCTCGCCGCCGGGCGGATCGGTCGCGATCCAGCTGGTTCGGCACGAGGACCGCGTCGAACTGGCGGTGATCGACCAGGGCCCCGGCATCCCGCAGGAAGCGCGCGAGAAGGTGTTCGAACGGTTCCACTCGCTCCGCCCGAGCGAGGAGGATTTCGGCAGCCATTCCGGCCTGGGCCTGGCCATCGCCCGGACCATCGCCGAAGCGCACGACGGCACGCTGACCGCCAGCGACCGGCGCGATGGCCAGCGCGGCGCGCGGCTGGTCCTGGACCTGCCCGCCGTGCTGGAAGACGAGGACGAGGCATGAGCCTGGTCCACCCCGCCACCTGCGTCGCCGTCCAGGGCCGCGCCGTGCTGATCCAAGGCCCCAGCGGCAGCGGCAAGAGCGCGCTGGCACTGGCCCTGATCGATCGCGGCGCCGTGCTGATCGGCGATGACGGGGTGACGCTGGAGCAACGCGGCAATGCCCTGCTTGCCAGCCCCCCGCCCCGCATCGCCGGCCTGCTGGAAGTGCGCAATCTTGGCTTGCTGACCTTTCCCGTGGCGCAAGGCGTGCCGGTGGCGCTGGTCCTGCGGCTCGATCCCGACGCGCCGCGCTTTGTCGATGCGGCCGAAGCGGCGGAACTCGCCGGGGCCAGCCTGCCCATGCTGCGGCTGTGGCCCGGCGATCCACTCAACGCGATCAAGGCCGAACTGGCACTGGCCCGTTACGGGCTTGGGACAAGCTGATCGCCCCCCCTTCCAATTGCCGCGCGCAAGGCCCATCTAAAGTGCAGAGATGATCGAAGCCCTCGCCCCTACCCGCCAGCGCGTGCTGCTGGTCACCGGCCTGCTCGGCGCGGGCAAGACCACTGCGCTCAAGGCGCTGGAGGACCTGGGCTGGGAGGTAATCGACAATTTCCCGATCCGCCTGCTGCCCCGCCTGATCGACAGCCCTGACATGCCCGCGCCCGACCTGCGTCCGCCGCTGGCGATCGGGTTCGATTCGCGCACCCGCGGGTTCGATGCGACTAAGGTGATCGAGCGGGTGAAACATCTGGTCGAACGCCCCGACATCGAATTGACCACCCTGTTCCTGGACTGCGCCGGCCAGGAACTGGAACGCCGCTACAACGAAACCCGCCGCCGCCACCCGCTGGCGCAGGACGTGCCCGCCGCTACCGGGATCGCCGCCGAACGCGAACGGATGGAGCCGCTGCGGCGCTGGGCCGACATGGTCATCTCCACCACCGATTACACCACCAACGACCTGCAGCAGACGATCCGCGAACGCTTTGGCAACGATGCACCGCGGGCCACCACGATCACGATCACCAGTTTCGGCTTCGCCCGGGGCATGCCGCCAATCGCCGACCTGGTGTTCGACATGCGCTTCCTCGACAACCCGCACTGGGATCCCGAGCTGCGCCCGCAGACCGGGCAGGACGAACCGGTCGGGGCCTACATCCGCAAGGACCCCGCCTGGGACGAAGCCTTCACCCGGATCCGCGACCTGGTGCTGCTGCTGCTGCCGCGCTACCAGGCGCAGGGCAAGGCTTACGTCAACGTCGCCTTCGGCTGCACCGGGGGACGGCACCGCTCGGTGTTTACCGCCGAACAGTTTGCCGCGGCGCTGCGCGCGGCCGGGTATGAACCGTCCGTCATCCACCGCAACCTGACCAGCCGCGCGGCCGACGCGGTAGAAGGCCAGAAAGACATAAGGCATTGACCGCGCGCAGCTACACGGGCATGCCCCGGCGCCACTTTCCGGCGGGATTCGCCGGGTCGCACTTGCGGAGACACGGTCCCCTATGATCGGTCTGATCCTGGTTACCCACGGCAAGCTTGCCGAGGAATTTGTCAATGCCATGCAACACGTCGTCGGCCGGCAGGACGGCGTTGCGACCGTGTGCATCGGCCCCAACGACGATGCCGAACTGCGCCGCCGCGAAATCGCTGACGCGGTCAAGGCGGTTGACACCGGCAGCGGGGTGATCATCCTGACCGACCTGTTCGGCGGCACCCCGTCGAACCTGGCGATTTCGCTGATGCAGGCCGGCAAGGTCGAAGTGATCGCCGGGATCAACCTGCCGATGCTGATCCGCCTGGCCAAGGCGCGTGGCTGCATGGAGCTGAAGCAGGCCGTGGCCGCCGCGCGCGATGCCGGGCGCAATTACATAACGATCGCGTCCGAATTTCTGGGGCAGGACGCGTAAAACGGGGGAAGCGCCAATGCCGGATCAACGCGAAAGCGTGGAAATCGTCAATAACCGGGGGCTGCACGCGCGCGCCAGCGCCAAGTTCGTGAACGCCGTGGCCAAGCTGGGCGATGGCCTCAGCGTCAAGGTGTTCAAGGACGGGGCCGAAGCGGCCGGCGGGTCGATCCTGGGGCTGATGATGCTCGGCGCGGCCAAGGGCGACACGATCGAGATCGCGGTAGCGGGCGACGGCGCGGACCTCGCGCTGCTCAAGCTGGTCGGGCTGGTCAAGGACGGCTTCGGCGAGGACTGAACGCTTGTCCCGCCGCACGATCACCGGATTTTCCAACCCCACGGTCAAGTACCTGCGGGGCCTGCGCGAAAAGAAGCACCGCAAGGCGGCGGGCGAGTTCCTGGCCGAAGGGCTGCGGCTGCTGACCGATGCGCGCGAATGCGGCAAGCTGCCCGAAGTGCTGGTCATGGCCACCGGGCGCGATCCCCACCCCCTGCTTGACGCGCTGGAAACCGACGTACTGGCCGCCGGCGGCGAAGTTCTGGAAATGGCCGAGGACGTGCTGGCCAAGGTCACCGGCAAGGATAACCCCCAGGCCGTGGCCGGGGTCTTTGCCGAATTCGACACCAGCCTCGCCGCGCTGGACCGCTCCTCGGCAAAGATCTGGCTGGTCGCCCAGGCGCTGCGCGATCCGGGCAACCTTGGCACCATGCTGCGCACCGGCGACGCGGTCGGCGCGGGCGGGCTGATCCTGATCGACGATTGCGCCGATCCCTTTTCGGTCGAAGCCGTGCGCGCCAGCATGGGCGCGGTGTTCACGCAAGGCATCGCCCAGGCGCGGTGGGAGGAATTCCTGCCGTGGCTGCGTTCCGGCCCCGGCCAACTGGTCGCCGCCTCGCTGCGCGATGCCGTGCCCTATCGCGGCGCACCCTATGCCGCGCCGTGCTTCATCATGGTCGGCAACGAAAGCCGCGGCCTGCCCGAGGAATACGAGCTGGCCTGCGACCTGCGCGTCACCATGCCGATGAAAGGGCGCGCCGACAGCCTAAATGCCGCCGTCGCCGGGGCCGTGCTGGCCTACGAAGTGCTGGACGCGCTGGGCGGATAATTCGTTCAGCCTCCAGCCAGCCGATGCCCGGCAAACTGCGGGCATGACACGGAACCTTCTTTTCGCCCTGGCCGCGCTCTCGCTTGCCGCCAGCGCCTCTGCCGGCGTCCCGCGCGCCGCCGCGCTGACCGGCACCAATTGGAAGATCGTCAGGATCGACGGCAAGGCCCCTGCCTCGCCCCGCGCCGAACTGCGCTTCCTGCCCGAACGGCTCAGCGCCACCGCCGGCTGCAACGGCATGGGCGGGTCATGGCAGGTCAAGGGCGGCCGGCTGGTCGGCGGACCGTTCATGTCGACCATGATGTACTGCCAAAGCGTGACCGGCGATGACAGCCTGATGGCCCAGGAACGCGCCCTCGCCGACCTGCTGGCGGCCAAGCCGACGCTGGACCTGCGGGGCAAGCGGCTGGTGCTGCGCTCGCTCGGCCACTCGCTCGAACTGGTGCGGATGCCCTAGCCTGCCGCCTCGTCATTGCGAGCGTAGCGAAGCAATCCAGGGATCGGCGCGCAGCCCTCTGGATTGCTTCGCTACGCTCGCAATGACGGCTGATTCGGGGCCTTGCCCTATCCGGCGGTTTCCCCCGACCCGTCCGGCAGCGCCAGCGCCGCCTCGCCGCCAGTCTCGCCATAGCGCGGGGCGCTTTCGATCAGCGGCACGTCCTCGATCTCGCGCTTGCCGATCTCGATCCCCTTGTCGCGCAGACGGCGGCCCGAGCTCATCACGTTGCGTTCGAAGCTGGAGACGAATTTGTTGTAGTTGTTGACCGCGCTGTCGAGCCCGCTGCCCACCCGCTTGAGGTGCTCGGCGGCCACGGCCAACCGGTCATACAGTTCCGCCCCGGCCTTGCCGATTTCCACCGCCTCGCGCGCCAGCTGGTCCTGCTTCCAGACCATCGCCACGGTCCGCGCGATTGCCACCAGGTTGGTAGGAGTGGCCAGCAGTACCTTGTTGTGAAAGGCGAAATCCCACAGCTCCGGATCGTTTTCCAGCGCCGCGGCAACGAAGTGTTCGCCCGGCACGAACATCACCACATAGTCCGGCGCTTCATCGAACTGGCTTTGATAGCTTTTCGCCCCCAGCGCGGCGACGTGCTGGCGCATGGCGCGCGAGTGGAGGTCGAGGTGGCGCTTGCGTTCGGCATCGTCGCTCGCCTCGAAGGCAGCCTGGTAGGCGTTGAGCGAGACCTTGGCGTCGATCACCAGCTTCTTCTGCCCCGGCACCCGCACGATCGCATCGGGACGCAGGCGCCCGTCCTCGGTTTCAAGCGAGTGTTCGAGGATAAAGTCCGTGTGTTCCGACAAGCCGCACTGTTCGAGCACGTTCTGCAGCGCGCGCTCACCCCAGCGTCCGCGCGCCTTGGGGGCGTTGGTCAGCGAATTGCCGAGCCGCGCCGCTTCGGCACGCACCGCGTCCTGTCCGTCACGCAGCGACTGGAGCAGCCCGGTCAGCTGGCCAAAGGCATCGACGCGCTGCTTTTCGAGCGATTGGACCTGTTCTTCATAGCTTTTCAGCCGCTGGTCGACCGGGGCGAGCATCGCCTTCAATCGTTCGGCGCTCTTTTCCTCGGAATGGGCGAAGCGCTGCTGGGCCTGGGCCAGGAACTGTTCCTGCGCGGCGGCCAGCACCTTGGCCCCGGCGGCTTCGAACTCGCGCTTCAGGCTGTCCTGCGCCTGGATCAACGCATGGCGCTGTTCGGCAAAGTGCGCGGCATTGGCCTGCAGCGTCGCCACTTCGATCCGGGCATCGCCCAGTTCCTTGACCGCCTGGCGGAACCGGGCGTCCAGTTCCTTCGCCTCGCCCTCATGCTCAGCCAGGCGGGTGCGCAGTTCGGCCGCCGGGCGCGATCCGGCGAACCAGCCGAACGCCGCCCCGATCAGCAGGGCAAGGATCAGCAACAGGGCAGTGACAAAGTCCATGAGCGCTTTCGATATAACTGGAACGAAGTGCGAACATAGCGCGCTTGCCGAAGCTGCACAAGCAGGCCGCGCAACTTGTCCTCAGCACGAAATTATTGGTTTGCAGCATCCAGCCAAGCTGTATGTTTCGCTTGAAGAATTTCCGCGCACCGGGGGCGGTGCGGACGCACGAGGGGCCATGCCGACAGATATCGAAATTGCCCGCGCGGCGCAGCTTGCACCGATTGGCGAAGTGGCGCGTGCCGCCGGCATCCCGGATGCGGCGCTGGTGCCCTATGGCCGCTACAAGGCCAAGCTGGACCTGGCCGAACTGCCGCCCGCGCAGCGCCAGGGCAAGCTGATCCTGGTCACCGCGATCAACCCCACTCCGGCGGGTGAAGGCAAGACCACCACTTCGGTCGGCCTGGCGGACGCGCTCCACCGGATCGGCAAGCGGGCCATGCTGTGCCTGCGCGAACCCAGCCTCGGGCCGTGCTTTGGCGTCAAGGGCGGCGGCGCGGGCGGCGGCCATGCCCAGGTCATGCCGATGGACGAGATCAACCTGCACTTCACCGGCGATTTCCACGCGATCACCGCCGCGCACAACCTGCTGAGCGCGATGATCGACAACCACATCTACTGGGGCAACGCGCTCGACATCGACCTGCGGCGCGTCACCTGGCGGCGGGTGCTGGACATGAACGACCGGGCGCTGCGCCAGATCGTGGGGCCCCTGGGCGGGGTCAGCAACGGTTTCCCGCGCGAAACCGGGTTCGACATCACCGTGGCGAGCGAGGTGATGGCGATCCTGTGCCTGGCGGCCGACATGGCCGACCTGGAACGACGGCTGGGCGACATCATCATCGGCTACCGCCGCGACAAGAGCGCGGTGTTCTGCCGCGACATCAAGGCCGACCGGGCGATGGCCGTGCTGCTGAAGGATGCGATGCTGCCCAACCTGGTGCAGACGCTGGAACACCGCCCGGCGATCCTGCACGGCGGCCCCTTTGCCAATATCGCCCATGGCTGCAATTCGGTGATCGCCACCCGCACCGCGCTGGGCCTGGCCGACTATGTGGTGACCGAGGCCGGGTTCGGCGCCGACCTGGGCGCGGAAAAGTTCATGGACGTGAAGTGCCGCAGCGCCGGGCTGAAACCCGATGCGGTGGTGCTGGTCGCCACGGTCCGCGCGCTCAAGATGAACGGCGGCGTGGCCAAGGCGGACCTTGCCGAACCCGATGCCGAAGCGGTCCGGCGCGGCGCGGTCAACCTGCGGCGCCATATCGAGAACCTGCGCAAGTTCGGCCTGACGCCAACCGTGGCGATCAACCACTTCCACCTCGACACCTCCGAGGAACTCGCGGTGATCGAGCAGGCGGCGGGCGAAGCCGGGGCGGAAGCGGTGATCTGCCGCCACTGGGCCGAAGGCGGCGCGGGAGCCGAGGATCTGGCGCGGATCGTTGCGGCCCGGGCCGATGCCGGCGCGCCGGATTACGCTCCGCTCTATGCCGACGCCATGCCGCTGGCCGACAAGATCGAGACAGTCGCGCGCGAAATCTACCGCGCCGGCGAAGTGGCGATCCCCGCCGCGGTGCGCGCCCAGCTGCGGCAATGGGAAGCAATGGGCTATGGCCACCTGCCGGTGTGCATGGCCAAGACCCAGTATTCGTTTTCCACCGACCCGGCCAGATTGGGCGCGCCGGACGGGCACGAGGTGGCGGTCCGCGAAGTGCGGCTGTCAGCCGGAGCGGGCTTCGTCGTCGCGATCTGCGGCGATATCATGACCATGCCCGGCCTGCCCCGCGTGCCGAGCGCCGAGGGCATCTACCTCGATGGAAACGGCGCGATCGAGGGGCTGTTCTAGGCCCGAGCGATCACGCCGCCTTGCGCAGCTTTTCCAGCTTCTTCAGCGCCATGTTGCGCTTCAGGCGCGACAGGTGGTCGATGAACAGGATGCCTTCGAGGTGATCCATCTCGTGCTGCAGGCAGGTTGCCAGCAGGCCGTCCATGTCTTCCTCGTGGACCGTGCCGTCCAGGTCCTGCCAGCGCGCGCGGATCCGGGCCGGGCGTTCGACTTCGGCGTAGATTTCCGGCACCGACAGGCAGCCTTCGGAATAGACCGACAGGTCATCCGAAGGATTCAGGATTTCCGGGTTGATAAACACCCGGGGTTCCTTCTTGGTCGGCTGGTGATGATGGTGGTGGCCATCGTGATCGCAGGCCACCGGCTCCGCATCAGGATCGTCGGGCTGCAGATCGATCACCAGCACGCGCAGCGGCACGCCGACCTGGATCGCGGCCAGGCCGATGCCCGGGGCATCGTACATCGTCTCGAACATGTCGGCGACCAGCGTGCGCAGCTCGTCATTGAACTCGGTCACGGGCGCCGACACCTGCTTGAGCACGGGATCGGGAACTTCGATGATTTCGCGGATAGCCATGAGGGGGCAGATAGTCGCGGTTTGCCCGCTTCGCAAGGATGGCAAGGCGATTGCCGTAATCGCCTATCCCACCGGCCTTCTCGCCCGCAGCGCTTGGGCGAGCGTGCCTTCGTCGAGGTAGTCCAGTTCGCCCCCCACCGGAAGGCCGTGGGCCAGCTGGGTGATCCGCACCGGATAGGCTTCCAGCCGTTCGGCGATGTAATGCGCGGTGGTCTGCCCCTCCAGCGTGGCGTTCATCGCCAGCACCACTTCGTCGATCCCGCCCTGCGACACGCGTTCGATCAGCTTGCCGATGGTCAGGTCCTCGGGCCGCACTCCGTCGAGCGCGGAGAGCCGCCCGCCGAGCACGTGGTAGCGCCCGGTGAACAGGTGCGCCCGGTCCAGCGCCCAAAGGTCCGCGACGTCCTCCACCACGCACAGTGAGCGCTGGTCGCGGCGCGGGTCGGTGCAGATCGGGCAGGGATCGCTGGTATCGACATTGCCACAGGTCTGGCATTCGACCAGGCTTTGCTGCACCCCTTCCAGCGCGGCGAGCAGCTGGACCAGCGCGGTTTCGCGCCGCTTGACCAGCCACAGCACCGCGCGCCGGGCCGAACGCGGCCCCAGCCCCGGCAGGCGCGACAGCGCGGTGGTCAGTGCTTCGATCTCTTGCGATGCCATGGGTGGACAGATAGGGCGCGCTTTCAGGAAAGGCAAAGCAGCCATGCGCATTATCTTCATGGGCACTCCGGACTTCGCCGTCCCGGCGCTGGCCCTGCTGGTCGAGGCGGGACACGAAGTGGTCTGCGTCTATACCCAGCCCCCCCGCCCCGGCGGCCGGCGCGGCAAGGAGCTGACCCCCACCCCGGTCCACCGCAAGGCCGAGGAACTGGGCATTCCCGTGCGCCATCCCGCCAGCCTGAAAGGGGCAGAGGAGCAGGCCGAGTTCGCCGCGCTGGGCGCGGACGTGGCCATTGTCGCCGCCTATGGCCTGATCCTGCCGCAGGCGGTGCTCGACGCGCCGCGCCAGGGCTGTCTCAACATCCACGCCAGCCTGCTGCCGCGCTGGCGCGGCGCGGCGCCGATCCAGCGGGCGATCCTGGCGGGTGACAAGGAAACCGGCGTCACCATCATGCAGATGGAAGCCGGGCTGGATACCGGGCCGATGCTGGCCATGGCGCGCACCCCGGTGGACGGCAAGACCGCGGGCGAACTGACCGCCGAACTCGCCGAAATCGGCGGTGCGCTGATGATCGAGGTGCTGGCCGACTTGGCCAGCCACGCCGCGCAGGTCCAGCCGGAAGACGGCGTCACCTATGCGAAGAAGATCGACAAGGCGGAAAGCCGGATCGACTTTGCCCAGGATGCGAGCGTGATCGACCGCCAGGTCCGCGCCTTTGCCCCCAGCCCCGGCGCCTGGTTCGAACTGGCGGGCGAACGCTACCGCGTGCTTGCGGCCGAAGTGGTGGACGGCGCGGGCGTGCCCGGCACGGTGCTGGACGATGGCCTGAGCGTGGCTTGCGGCGCAGGCGCGCTGCGCCCGGTGCTGATCCAGCGCGCCGGCCGCCCGGTCATGTCCGTGGCCGAACTGCTGCGCGGCAAGCCGATCCCGGCGGGGACTGTGCTCGCTTGACCCGCTTCGCCCTCACCCTCGAATTTGATGGCACCCGCTTCATGGGGCTGCAGCGCCAGGCCCACGGCCCCAGCGTGCAGCAGGCAGTGGAAGAAGCGGTCGAGCGCGTCACCGGCGAGCGGGCGACGCTCCACGCCGCCGGGCGCACCGATGCCGGCGTCCATGCGCTGGCCATGCGCGTCCATGTCGACGTGGCCAAGCCGATCGCGCCGTTCCGCCTGATGGAGGCGCTGAACTTTCATCTCAAGCCCGATCCGGTTGCGGTGCTGGCCTGCGAGGAAAAGCCGGATGACTGGCACGCGCGGTTTTCCTGCGTGGGCCGCGAATACCTCTACCGCATCGCCAACCGCCGCGCGCCGCTGACGCTGGACCTCAACCGCGCCTGGCAGGTGCCCCAGCCGCTGTACGAAGCAGCCATGCACCGCGCCGCGCAAGCCCTGGTTGGCCGCCACGATTTCACCACCTTCCGCTCCACCCAGTGCCAGGCGCAAAGCCCGGTCAAGACGCTGGACCGGCTGAGCGTGGAGCGCGTCGGCGAGGAAGTGCATGTGCGCGCGGCCGCACGCAGTTTCCTGCATCACCAGGTCCGCTCGATGGTCGGCTGCCTGGCGCTGGTTGGCATGGGCCGCTGGCGCGAGGAACAGATCGCCGAGGCATTGGCCGCGCGCGATCGGCAGGCGCTGGGCTATAATGCCCCGCCCGACGGGCTCTATTTCACCCGGGCGCTTTACCCCGACGATTGAGGCATTAGGTTGCATTCCGAAACAAGAATCGGGAGACAACCATGACCTACACCGGCAAGCAGCTGACCACTCAGCTTGACGCGGACGGCACCCTGACCGTCCAGCTCAACGAGCACAGCTGGGACGCGCCCAGTGGCACGCAGCTGCTGGTCAAGATCGAGGCGACGCCGATCAATCCATCGGACCTCGGCCTGCTGTTCGCCAGCGCCGATGCCGACAATGCCGTCTACACTCCCGGCAAGGTGGTGGCGCGGATGCCCGATGGCGCGACCCGCGCGTTCGCGGCGCGCCACGGCATGGCGATGCCGGCGGGGAACGAGGCCGCCGGGATCGTGGTTGCCGCGGGCGAGGCCCCGGCCGCGCAGGCGCTGCTGGGCAAGCGCGTGGCCTGCGTGCCGGGCACGGCCTATGCAACATACGCCACGTGCGATGCCAGCATGGCCTTTGCCGTGGATGACAACGTGTCGGCGGAACAGGCCGCCAGCAGCTTCGTCAACCCGATGACCGCGCTGGGCTTTACCGAGACGATGAAGCTCGAAGGCTATACCGGCCTGGTCCACGCCGCCGCCGCATCGAACCTGGGGCAAATGCTGGTCAAGATCTGTCAGGAAGACGGCATTCCGCTGGTCAACATCGTGCGCAGCGCCGACCAGGTGAAACTGCTCAAGGATCTGGGCGCGACCCATGTGCTCAATTCCACCGACGCCGATTTCATGGCCCAGCTGACCGATGCGATCCACGAAACCGGCGCCATGCTGGGCTTCGATCCGATCGGCGGCGGGACCATGGCCAGCCAGATCCTGTCCGCGATGGAAGCCAGCGCCAGCCGGGGCGCCGCCTTCAGCCGCTATGGCTCGTCCACTCCGAAGAAGGTCTATATCTACGGCGCGCTGGACATCGGGCCGACGATCCTCAACCGCGCCTTTGGCCTGACCTGGGATCTGGGCGGCTGGCTGCTGACCCCGTTCATGATGAAGGCGGGCATGGAAGTGGTCGGGCGGATGCGCGCGCGGGTAATGAAGGACCTGACCACCACTTTCGCCAGCCACTATGCCCGGCGCGGCTCTCTTGAGGACATGCTGACCAAGGATGCGGTCGCGATGTACAACGCCCGCCGCACCGGCGAGAAGTATCTGGTGGTGCCTAACTAATAAACGTCTGCCTGGGAATTCGCCGGCACGGCGAATTCCGGGCATCACCGGCCCGCCCCCCCGGCCCAAACACCCGCTGAAGGTATCCTATGGATGGTTGGGCCGGGGGAGCGGGCCGGTGATGCCACCTTCCGGATAAAAGCTGTTCGCCGCCCAGCCGATGCCGTTCGCAGAACCCGCCGTTGACGGACGGCGAGGCGCGGTGCTGTTTGCCCGCAACAGGGAGTCTTGCCTTATGAACCGTTCGATCCGCGCCGCCTCGCGCCTCGCGCTTGCCGTTGCCCTTGTGGGCACCGCCGCCCCCGCCCTGGCCCAGGATGCCAAGGACGCGCCCAAGTGGGACGTTGCCGCCCCGCCGGGGTTGAAGCTGCGCGATATTCCGATCACGGTCGAGGAAGGCACCTGGATGAACCTGGACGTCAGCCCCGACGGCCAGACAATCGCGTTCGACCTCTTGGGCGATATCTACACCCTGCCGATCACCGGCGGCACGCCGACCCGGATCGCCGAAGGGCTGCCCTATGAAACCCAGCCGCGCTTTTCGCCCGATGGCAAGCGCATCGCCTTCACTTCCGACCGGGGCGGCGGCGACAACATCTGGATCATGAACCGCGACGGCAGCGACAAGCGCCAGCTGACCAAAGAAAGCTTCCGCCTGCTCAACCAGCCGAGCTGGAGCCCGGACGGCCGCTTCATCGCCGCCAAGAAGCACTTCACCACCGGCCGCTCGCTCGGCACGGGCGAAGTCTGGCTGTATCACGTGGCGGGCGGCGACGGGGTGCAGCTGGTCAAGCGCCCCAGCGAACAGCACCAGAAGGAACTGGGCGAACCGATCTTCGCCCCCGATCGCAAGCACATCTACTTCACCCGCAACACCACGCCGGGGCCGATTTTCGAATATGCGCAGGACAGCAACACCCAGCTGTTCGCCATCGAGCGCTATGACCTCGACAGTGGCAAGACAGACAGCGTGATCGGCGGCGAAGGCGGCGCGGTGCGCCCCACTCCGTCGCCCGATGGCAAGAAGATCGCCTATGTCCGGCGCGAACGCACGCAGTCGAAGCTCTACATCCGCGATCTGGCCACGGGCGAGGACCGCAAGGTCCATGACGCGCTGGATATGGACGTGCAGGAAACCTGGGCTGTCACCGGGGTCTATCCCAACATGGCCTGGACGCCGGATTCGGCCAGCGTGGTGTTCTGGGCGGGCGGCAAGCTCAACCGGGTCGACCTCGCCTCGGGCAAGGCCAGCGTGATCCCGTTCAAGGTGGCCGATAGCCGCGCGGTGATCGATCCGCCCCGCCCCTCCGTGGCGGTCGCGCCCGACACGTTTGAAACCAAGATGCCGCGCGGCGCAACCGTCTCGCCCGATGGCAAGATGGTGGTGTTCGAAACGCTGGGCAAGCTGTGGATCAAGCCCGCCGCAGGCGGCGAAGCCCGTCGGCTGACCAGCGACGCAGAGGCGATGGAAGCCTATCCCTCGTGGTCGGCTGACGGCAAGAAGATCGCCTTTGTCCGCTGGACCGATGCCGGGCTGGGCCAGGTCCAGGTGGTCGGCGCGGGCGGCGGCAAGGCCACGGCGATTACCCAGCAGGCCGGCCACTATGCCCGCCCGCGCTTCTCCCCCGATGGCAAGACCGTGGTGTTCGAAAAGGACAGCGGCGGCTATCTCACCAGCCCGCGTGGCGGCGGGCAGCCGGGTATCTACCGCGTGCCTGCCAGCGGCGGCACGATGACCCGCATCACCGACAATGGCCGCTCGCCCCAGTTCGGCGCGGACAACGACCGCCTGTTCGTGATCGAGGGAGATGCCAAGGAAAGCCGCCTCGTCAGCGTCGATCTGAACGGCGAAGCGCGCCGGGTCCACGCCAAGGGCGAACTGGTCAACGATTTCCGCGTCTCGCCCGATGGCCAGTATCTGGCTTACCGCCAGAACTACCAGGCCCATGTCACGCCGCTGCTGCCCGGCACGCAGGAAGTGTCGCTCGGCACCAAGAGCGGCGCCTTGCCGGTGACCAAGGCCAGCGGCGACGGGGCGGACTGGATCCACTGGAGCGGCGATGGCCAGCGCCTGTACTGGACGCTTGGCCCCACGCTGTTCACCGCCCAGCGCGCGGCAATGTTTGCTGCGGCCCCGGCGGCCAAGGATGCCAAGGCCCCGGCCTATCAGCCGCCGTCAAGCGGCCTGTCGCTGTCGATGAAGGTCACGGCTGACAAGCCTGCGGGCCGCGTCGCGCTGGTCGGCGCGCGCGTGGTCACCATGGCCGGCGCCGATGGCGGGACGATCGACGGCGGCGTGGTGCTGGTCGAAGGCAATCGCATCAAGGCCGTGGGCAAGCGCGGCGAAGTGGCGATTCCCGCCGGTACGCCGACGCTGGATGCCACCGGCAAGACGATCATCCCCGGTCTGGTCGATGCCCACGCCCACGGCCCCTACGGCGTGGACGAGCTGACCCCGCAGGCCAACTGGGCGGAAATGGTCAACCTGGCGCTGGGCGTGACCACCCGGCACGACCCGTCGAGCAGCGCGCGCACCGTGTTCCCGGCGCTGGAAATGGTTCGCGCCGGCAAGATCATCGGTCCGCGCAGCTTCTCCACCGCCGAAATCGTCTATGGCGCGAAGGCCGCCGGGGTCTATGCCCAGATCGACAGTTACGAGGATGCCCTCGCCCATGTCCGCCGCCTGAAGGCGCAGGGCGCGCACAGCCTCAAGAACTACAACCAGCCGCGCCGCGACCAGCGCCAGCAGGTCACCGCCGCCGCGATTGCCGAAGGGATCCGCTCGGTCGCCGAAGGCGGATCGCTGTTCGGTTTCGACATGACGCTGATTGCCGATGGCAACACCACGGTGGAACACAACCTCCCGCTGGGCGTGTTCTATGATGACGTGCTGCAGTTCTTCAGCAAGTCGAAGACCGGCTATACCCCCACCCTGGTGGTCACCTATGGCGGCCCGGCGGGCGATCCGTACTGGCGCGCGCATACCGATGTGTGGAAGCACCCGCTGCTGCAAAAGCACGAACCTTCGGCCCTGCTGACCGCAAACAGCGCGCGGCGCGTGATCGCCCCGGAAGAAGACTACCGCGACGATGACAGCGCGCGCGAAGCGGCCAAGCTTGCCCGGCTGGGCGTGCCGGTGGCGATTGGCGCACACGGACAGGAAGCGGGCATCGCCGCGCATTGGGAACTGTGGTCGTTCGTGCGGGGCGGCATGACCCCGGTCGAGGCGCTGCGCGCCGGGACGATCGAAAGCGCGCGTTCGCTGGGCTATGATCAGGACATCGGCTCGCTCGAACCGGGCAAGCTGGCCGACCTGGTGGTGCTCGACGGCGATCCGACCAAGGACATCCGCAATTCGGACAAGGTTGCGAAGGTCATGCTGGGCGGCCGCCTCTATGACGCCGCGACGCTGAACGAGGAACTGACCGGCAGCCGCAAGCGGCCCGCCTATTGGTGGGAAGGCAAGGACGGCGCCAGCGGCTGGTCCGACCCGGCCGGCGGCGGCAGCACCGCCCACGCGGACGAAGACGACGGGTAATGGCTAATGCTGGGCGCGCTTGGCGGCGAGCGCGTCCAGCCAGGCCAGCAGGGCCGCTTCGCCCCGGCTGTCGGCATTGCGCCATGACAGCGCATCGCGCTTGCCGCTGAGCAGCTTGCCCCGCGCGCCAATGGCGAACAGCGCGGGCGTGCTCTTGAGCGACCGCACTCCGAACCGCGCGACCTGGTCGAGGTTCCGCCCCTGCCCGGTCTGGGGCTTGCCGACATCGATGAAGGTCACGCCGTAACGCGCGCCGAACCGGGCCTTGAACGCCTCGCCGGTCAGCCAGCGGGCCAGTGCGCGGCTATCGTGGCACCAGTCGGCCCCGAACACGATCAGCGCGGTGCGGTGCCCGCTGGCGGCATCGGCCAGCGCTGCATCCACTGCCACGCGAGCATCGGCTTCGGCGGGATAGAAATGGGTGGCTGCTTCGGCCTTGCGCGGTGCTGCTTGGCAGACTTCCGGCACAGGCGCCGCCGCAGCGGGCGCGGCCTGCGGTGCCCCCGCCGCCAGCAGCAGCGGCGCGAGGCACAGCGGCATCGCGGATCAGGCCTTGCCGACCACGCTTTCGGGCAGGTCCTGCCCGAACACGCGCTGGTAGTATTCAGCCACCAGCATGCGTTCCGTCTCGTCGCACTTGTTGAGGAACGAGAGGCGGAAGGCGAAGCCCGGATCCTTGAAGATCGCGGTGTTCTGCGCCCAGGTGATCACGGTGCGCGGGCTCATCACGGTCGAGATGTCGCCGCCGATGAAGCCCTGGCGGGTCAGGTCGGCAACCTTGACCATCTTGTCCACGGTGTCGTCCGGCACGCCGGCGACCTTCTTGAGCACGATTTCGCTTTCGACCGCGGCGGGCAGGTAGTTCAGGCCGACCACGATGTTCCAGCGGTCCATCTGGCCCTGGTTGATCGCCTGCGTGCCGTGATACAGCCCGCTGGTATCGCCCAGGCCCACGGTGTTGGCCGTGGCGAACAGGCGGAAATACTTGTTCGGGCGGATCACGCGGTTCTGGTCAAGCAGGGTCAGCTTGCCTTCGGTTTCCAGCACGCGCTGGATCACGAACATCACGTCCGGGCGGCCGGCGTCGTATTCGTCGAACACCAGCGCCACCGGGTGCTGGAGCGCCCAGGGCAGCAGCCCTTCGCGGAATTCGGTGACCTGCAGGCCGTCGCGCAGCACGATCGCATCGCGCCCGATCAGGTCGATACGGCTGATATGCGCATCGAGGTTGATGCGGATGCACGGCCAGTTAAGCCGGGCGGCGACCTGTTCGATGTGAGTCGACTTGCCGGTGCCGTGATAGCCCTGGACCATCACGCGGCGGTTGAAGGCAAAGCCGGCCAGGATCGCCAGCGTGGTATCCGGATCGAACACATAGGTGTCGTCGCGGTCGGGCACGCGTTCGTCGGCCACCGAGAAGGCCGGAACCTTCATGTCGATGTCGATGCCGAAGGTTTCGCGCACATCGAGCAGCAGATCGGGTTCCGCCAGGACGGTGTTGCTACGGGTGTCGAGCTGGATATCAGGGATCTGGGTCATCGCAGGCACTCGCCTAACCGGGCGCGCGCCGTGGTGCAACAGGGTTTGCGTTGCAATCTGCGACTCGAAATGCGGCAAACGCCGTTCAGGCGCTGGCGGCGGCCGGCGCAGTGGTGAAATCGGTCGCGCGGCAGGCGCGGTTCCGGCCATCGGCCTTGGCGCGGTAGAGCGCCGAATCGGCCAGCCGGTACAGCCGCTTCCAGTCATCGGCGGTGGTCACCCAGCCATCGGCAAAGCCCAGGCTGACAGTCGCGCGGATGCCGAACGGCATGGCGTGCTGCCGGACCGTTTCAAGGATGCGTTCGGGCGGGCAGTCCTGCATCCGCGCCAGCGGCACCAGCAGGGCAAATTCCTCGCCGCCCAGCCGCACGGCCAGGCTTTCGGGCGGGCGCAGGTCCTGCAGCAGGCGGGCCACCGCGCACAGCACTTCATCGCCGATGTCATGGCCGACGCGGTCGTTGATCGCCTTGAACCGGTCGATATCGACCAGCAGCAGGCGGTGCGGCTGGTCGCGTCCGATCGCCAGGTCAAGGAAAGCGCGGCGGTTGAGCAGGCCGGTCAGCGGATCGGAATTGGCCAGCCGGATCGCGCTGCGCTCGCCGGCGCGGGCCTTGTCGCGCTCGGCGCTGAGATCGCGCAGGCGGGTGACGATCAGCAGGGTGGACAGCAGCGATTCGACCGACAGGGCGATCATGTTGCCGTTGTCCAGCCAGAAGCTGTAGGGGACCAGCCCCAGCCCATGGGCCGCGCGGACCAGCGAGGCGGCAACCGGTGCGCTCCACGCCAGCACGAACAGCCAGAAATGCCGGACCCGCGCCTGCCAGGCCTGGGCCACGACCGGGATCAGCAAGCCCAGCCAAATCGCGCCGGACAGGAAATAGGCATTGTCGAGCAGGTGCCCCAGCACCGGGGCATAGGCGGCAAAAGCCAGGCTGATCGCCAGGGTAGTCAGGCCCATCAGGTTGATCCAGCGGCGCAGCCGGGCCGACAGGACCTCGGCCCCGAAGAAGTCGACGATGAACCGGAATGCCGCCAGCCCGGCCAGGACCAGCATGACATAGTTGATTCGCATCCGGTCGTTGTTGTCGAGCGCGGGAACGGCCAGCAGCAGCGCGCCCGAGGAACTGAAGGTATAGGCCGCCAGCGCCCCGACCATCGCGCAGTAATGCAGCTGGAAACGGTGCCGCAGCGCCGACCACAGCGCCAGGTTGTAGATCACCAGCGCCAGCGCCAGCCCGCCGAACGCGGCATAGAGCGCGATCAGCCAGGCCTGTTCGCGCGCGGCTTCGCTGCGCCGGACCAGCGACACCCCTTGCAGCACGCTGCGCCAGTTGGCGCTGCCGCGGATTTCGACATAGGCCCCCACCAGCGGCGCGGCGCGCGGCGGCACGGGAAATTCGAGCATCGCCCCGATCGTCATGTAGCGCGCGGCGCTGCGCGAATCCCACTCGATCCGGGCGCTGGTGCCATCGGCGTAGCGCAGCACGATCCGCTCGGCCTCCTGCCACAGGCTGGAATGGCGCAGGACCAGCGGATCGGCTGGGTCCGAGTGCTGCGGCACAAAGTCAAGCCGCACGCCGAAATTGCCGCCGCCCAGGGCATGGGGATCGCTGGCGCAGGCCACCGGCGTGGCCTGGGCAATCAGCCGCCCGGCCGATGTGGCGCCCGCCTCCAGCGGGAACACGCAGGTGCCAACCGGCACGCGGGCATGCGCCGCCGTGCCCGCTCCCAGCGCAAGCAGCAGCGCGGCGAGCATCCGCAGGACCCGGGACAACACCTTCTCCATCCCTGCCTTCCGTAACGGCAACAGGCCAAGAAGGCGTTAATGGGCGGCCCGGCGACTTTGCCATGTTTTCAACGGGCCATGCCCCCGGCCCCGCCAGCACGGTTAACCCTGCCTCGCGAGGGCATTGCGCACAGCGCAGGCGGGTCTATCCTCCCTCACCGAAGTGGAGAGAGGAACCCGATGTACGAGCTGTCCGTTACCCGTCTGGTCGATGCCGATCCCGCCCGCGCCTGGGACGTGCTGGTCAACCGCAGCAACGAATGGTGGTGCCCCAAGCCGTGGCGGGCCGAAGTGGACTGGGGGCCGCGCCGCCCGGGCGGATCGACCCATAACGTGATGCACGGGCCGGAGGGCGAGCGGAACGAACATTCCGGCTTCATCCTCGCCTGGGACGAAGGCCGCCGCATCGCCGTTACCGACGCGATCGAGGGTGACCTTGAACCAGCCGGGCCGTTCATGCTGGGCATCTGGGAAGTGACCGCCGAAGGCAGCGGCACCCGCTTTACCGGGCGCGCGCGGCACTGGACCGCCGAAAGCATGGCCCACCACCGCGAAATGGGTTTCGAGCAAGGCTGGGGGATCATGGCCGACCAGTTCAAGGCGCTGTGCGAGGCGGGTTGAGCGCACCCATGCCCCGGACCTGGCTGCAACTGACGCTGCTGTGCGGCGCGCTGGACGCGGTCTGGGCCAGCCTGGTCGGCGTGATCCACGCCGGCAGCGATCCTGCGGCGCTATGGCGCGGCGTGGCGGCCGGCCCGTTCGGCGAGGCGGCGCGAAGCTGGGGCGCGGGCGGCGCGGTACTGGGGCTGGCGGTGCATTTCGCGCTGATGGCCGTGATGGTCGCGGGCGGGCTATGGCTCGCCCGCCGCACCATGCTGGGCGAGGTTGCGCCGTGGAAGGCCGGCGCGCTCTATGGCATCGCGCTGTACAGCCTGATGTACGGACTGGTGCTGCCCTGGCGGTTCGGCACGGCGTTTCCCGATCCCGACCGGCTGCGGACGGCGCTGACCCTGTTCCCGCACGTGGCCTTGGTGGGCATTCCGGTATTCTGGCTGGTCAGGCGAAAGCCGCCGCTTTCCTGAGCAGCTGGTAAGCGTCGATCACCCCCTGCAGGCGCATTTCGAAGCTGCGGTCCCCGCCGTTGCGATCGGGGTGATAGCGTCGCACCAGTTCCAGATAGCGCGCCCGCAGCGCCTTGCGATCGGCATCGAGCGGCAGCCCCAGCACGTCGAGCGCGCGGCGCTCGTCCGGCGTCACCGCGCGGCCATCGCTGCGCTGCGCGGGCTGGCGCGCGCGGGCGCGCTGGCTGATCGCCTCAAGCGGGTCGCTGAAATCAGCCCAACGCGGGGCCTGATCGACCCCCGCCGTGGGGGAGAAGGCCCGCGTTTCCCGCTCCCAGCCGTGAACCGGGTTTTGCGCGCGCAGGATTTCCTCGGGCGTCATTCCGGCGAACCAGTCATACCCGGCGTTGAATTCGCGCACGTGTTCGAGGCAGAACCAGCGATAATCGCCCGGCCCGTCAAAGCCGGGACGGCGCGGCCCGGGGGCGCGGAATTCGCCCGCTTCATGGCAGCCGGGCCGCTCGCAGCGGCGCCCTGTGCCGCTGACGCGGCCGTGGAAACGGTCACCGGACATCGGCTTCGGCCCAGTCCAGTTCCAGCCGCCCGCCCTGCCATTCGGCGGACAGCCGCGCCACTTCGGCGCGGACCGCGGCGATGCACAGATCGTCCAAGGGCAGGCACGGCACGTGCGAACTCGCGCAGGCGGCGTCATAGACACTGCGCAGCGTGTCGCCATCGCTTGGCCCGCCCCACAGATCAGCCTCGAAGCATTCGACCAGCCGTTCGGCCTGGAGCAGTTCGACAATGTGGGCTTCAGGCACGCCCGCGCGGCTCGCGCTGGCATGGCCGGCGGCCTTGGCCATGGCGGCCAGGTCATCGGGATGATGGCCGTCCGCGACCAGGCCCCAGAAGCCCCGCGCCAGCCCCAGTTCGCGTTCGACCGCATAATGCATCGCATCGTGCGGGAACGGCCCCTTGTGCGGGATACTGGTATCCGCGCGGCTGCCGTCGGCCCGCTCGATGGCGATCCGGCATTCGCGGGGGGTATGGACGATGGTAGCGCGCATCGCGGCGCATATAGTGCCTTCGCGGCGCTTGTCGAATAGCCGGCGCCGACCTAGCTTGGCCCCATGACCGGACCCCTTGCCGCCGAAATGGAACGCCTGCTGACCCAGGCCTTCGCCCCCAGCCACCTTGCCGTGATCAACGACAGCGCGCGCCATCACGGCCACGCGGGCGACGATGGCTCGGGCGAATCGCACTTCACGGTGGAGATCGAAAGCGCCGCCTTTGCCGGGGTCTCGCGGCTGCAGCGCCAGCGCATGGTCAACCGCGCGCTGGGCGACATTCCCGGGCAGCGCGTCCATGCGCTCGCGATCAAGGCCCGGGCGCCGGGGGAATGACCCCTGCCCCCAGCCGCCGGATTCGCCGCGCCGCGCGGCTGCTGGTGCTTGATCCCGAAGATCGCCTGCTGCTGTTCCGTTTCCACGTCGCGGGCCGCTCGCCGTTCTGGGCGGCGGTCGGCGGGGAATGCGATCCGGACGAGCCGTTTGAGCTTGCCGCGCGCCGCGAGTTGTTCGAGGAAACCGGGCTAAGTGCCGATCCTGGCAGTGAATTCGCCGCACGCAGCTATGACTTCACCTCGCTCGAGGGTGAGGACGTGACAGCGGACGAACGCTTCTTCCAGGTGCGGGTTACGCAGACCCGGATCGACACCGCCGGGCATACCGAGCTGGAACGCGCGGTGATGCAGCAGCCCCGCTGGTTCACCCGCGCCGAACTGGCCGACTGGCCCGAACGGATCTTTCCCGCCGATGTGCTGGACCTGCTCGACCTGGCCGAGGAACTGGCATGAGCAGCGCGATCCTCCACACGATCACCCCCACCAGCCATGACCTGGGCGGGATGATGGTCCGCCGCGCCCTGCCCGCGCCGCGCTTTGGCATGGTCGGCCCGTTCATCTTCGTCGACCAGTTCGGCCCGGCTGAATTTCCCGCCGATGCGGCGCTGGACATCGGCCCGCACCCACACATCGGCATTGCCACCGTGACCTGGCTGTTCGACGGCGCGATCCACCACCGCGACAGCCTGGGGACCAGCGCGGTGATCCGCCCGGGCCAGGTCAACCTGATGACTGCCGGACGCGGGATCACCCATTCCGAGCGCACGCCCGACGAGCTGAAGGGCCAGCCCAAGCGGATTTACGGGATGCAGACCTGGCTGGCCCTGCCCGATGGGCTGGAGGACATGGCCCCCGCCTTCGAAAGCCATGCCGACCTGCCGCTGGTCGAGGATGGCTGCGCCAGCGCGCGGGTAATCATCGGCAGCCTGTGGGGCCGCACGGCGCCCACCACCCAGCACAGCCCAGCAATCTATGCCGACATCGTGCTGGCCCCGGGCGGCGCGATCCCGATCGACCCGGCGGCGACCGAGCGGGCGGTGATGCTGGTCGGCGGCGGGGCAGAACTGGACGGCACCCCGCTGACGCTGTTCACGCTCAACCTGCTGAACGCCGGCAGCACGCTGCGGCTTTCGTCCGAAACCGGCGGACGGGTGATGCTGCTGGGCGGCGAACCGCTTTACACGCCCCGGCACATCTGGTGGAATTTCGTTTCAAGCAGCACGGAACGGATCCGGCAGGCGGCGGCGGACTGGCAGGCGGGGCACTTCCCGCCCGTCCCCGGCGATCCCGGCAACTGAACCGGCAAGACAACACAAACAACATACAGGAGAGGCATGGACATGAGCGGCAAGGCAGTGTGGATCACGGGCGCATCATCGGGCATCGGCGCGGGACTGGCGCGGGCCTATGCGAAGCGCGGTTGCCGCCTGATCCTGTCGGGCCGCAACGAGGCCGCGCTGGCCGAAGTGGCGGCGCAGTGCGGCACCGAGCACCTGATCCTGCCGTTCGAGGCGAGCGACTTTGCCGCCGCCCAGGCCGCTGCGGACAAGGCGTGGGACTGGAGCGGCGGGATCGACGTGCTGGTCAACAACGCCGGGATCAGCCAGCGCAGCCTGGCGGTGGACACCGACTTTGCGGTCTACCGCAAGATGATCGACATCGACCTGCTGGGCCCGATCGCGCTGACCCAGGCGCTGCTGAAGCGCATGGTGGCGCGCAAGTCCGGGCAGATCGTGATGATCTCAAGCCTCGCCGGCAAGATCGGCTCGCCGCTGCGCTCGGCCTATTGCGCGGCCAAGCATGGTCTGATCGGCTATGCGGATTCGCTGCGGATCGAACTGAGCCCGCACAATATCTCGGTGATCGGCGTCACTCCCGGATCGATCCGTACCGACGTGTCGCGCAACGCGATCACCGCCGATGGCGGCCGCCGCGGGGTGAGCGACGAGGCGATCGACACCGGGATCGACCCGGATGAATTCGCCGAACGGATGCTCGCCGCGATCGACGCGGGCCAGCGCGAAGTGGCGATTGCCGAGCACGGCATGGAACAGATGATCGCCGAGGCCCGCCGCACGCCCGAAGAACTGTTCGACAGGATGATCGCCACGTTCAATTCCGGCTACGCCGCGAAAATGGGGGTTAGCGAGCAGTGAGCATGGACCAGATCCGCGTCACCCTGCCCAGCGGGATTGAGCTCGACGTGGTCGATACTGGCCCGCGCGATGCGCCGGTGCTGATCTTCCTCCACGGCTTTCCCGAAAGCCACCGCACCTGGCGCCACCAGATCGCCCACCTGTCGGACCGCTATCGCTGCATCGCGCCCGACCAGCGCGGCTATCGCGGCTCGTCCAAGCCGCAGGATGTGGCGAGC
The DNA here is from genome assembly GCF_041905565.1 of Novosphingobium sp. GTDB lineage: Bacteria > Pseudomonadota > Alphaproteobacteria > Sphingomonadales > Sphingomonadaceae > Novosphingobium. The sequence goes on from NZ_JAYRKX010000001.1 coordinate 302,326, forward strand.
TACACCCCCGACAAGCTGATCGGCGACATCTACCAGCTGGCCGACGTGCTGGGCGTGGGCAATTTCACCATCGTCGGGCACGACTGGGGCGGCGCGATTGCCTGGGGCGTGGCCTTGACCGGGCAGATGTCCGGGCGGGTCAAGCGCGCGGTGATCGCCAATGCGCCGCACCCGGTGGGCTTTGCCCGGCTGGTCTGGACCAACCGCCACCAGCGCGAATCGAGCCAGTACATGCGCATGTTCCGCGATACGGCGAACGATGCGCTGGTGCGCGAGCATGGCCTGGGCGGGATCCTGGCCAAGGCGTTTGGCGACCGGCTGACCGGCACCGACCGGATGGAGCCGGAGGAACGCGCCAAACTGACCGCCGAATGGGCCAATGTCGATGCCGCCTTCGCCATGCTCAACTGGTATCGCGCCAGCCCGATGTACGTGCCGACGATGGACGAACCTTATGAAATTCCGGCCGATGGCGGCCCGCCGCCGCTGTCGCCGCTGACCCTGCCCACGCTGGTGATCTGGGCACTGGAAGACATCGCCCTGCCGCCCGAAAACCTCGATGGGCTGGACGAACTGGTGCCCAACATGGAACTGGTGAAAGTGCCCGATTCCGGACACTTCGTGCCGTGGGAAGCGCCGGACGCGGTCAATGCCGCGATGGATGCGTTCCTGGCCCGGACCGCCGATGCCGCCTGACGCGCCCCGCCCCGGCGGGATCGGCGCGGCGGTTGCCGCCGCCGAACGCCGGGCGAGGGAATCGCTGCTGCGCGGCCATGGCGGGGGCCATGCTCCGGTCAGCTATCTCGAACTGTTCTTCGACCTGGTGTTCGTATTTGCGATCACCCAACTGTCGCACACCCTGCACCACCACCTGTCGTGGCACGGCTTTGCCGAAGCGCTGGTGATGTTCCTGGCAGTGTGGTGGGGCTGGATCTACACGACCTGGGTCGCCAACTGGGCCAACCCTGATCGGCTGCCGGTGCGCTTGCTGCTGCTGGCGGTGATGCTGGCCAGCCTGCTGATGGCAGTCGCGATCCCCGAAGCGTTCGGGCGGCACGGCTTGGTCTTTGCTGTGGCCTATATCGCGCTGCAACTGGGCCGCTCGGCCTGGACCACCTGGATCTTTCGCCGCGAAGGGGCGGACCGGATGCGCAACATGGCGCGGATCGCGGCATGGTTCTGCCTGTCCGCGCCGCTGTGGCTGGCCGGCGGGCTGAGCGCGGATGCGAACCAGCGCCTGGCGCTGTGGGCGGCGGCGCTGGCCATCGAATATGCCGGGCCGTGGCGGATGTTCTGGTTCCCCGGCCTGGGCCGTTCGAAAGCCGCTGACTGGGACATTTCCGGCAGCCACATGGCCGAACGCTGCGCGCTGTTCGTCATCATCGCGCTGGGCGAAGGCATCGTGGTAACCGGCACCGCCGTGGCCGATGCGCCGCTGGAACCGGGGCTGATCACGGCCTTCGTCACCGCCTTTGCCGGATCGGCGCTGATGTGGTGGCTCTATTTCGACATGGGCGCGCAGCGCGGGGCACAGTTCATTTCCGGCCATTCCCAGGCCGGGCGGGTGGCGCGCAATGCCTTTACCTATCTGCACATGCCGATCGTGCTGGGCGTGGTGATCGGCGCGGTGGGCGATGCGCTGCTGCTGGAACAGTGGAACCGGCCCGCCAGCCCGGCGATGGTCGCCACCAATGCCGGCGGCCTGCTGCTGTTCATGGGCGGGCTGGGGCTGTTCAAGCGGTTTTCCAATACCATTGGCAACTTCCCGCTGTCACACGGCGTAGCCATGGCGGCGCTCAGCCTGATCGCTCTGGCCGCGCTGCGCTGGCCGGTCTCGACGCTGGATTTCGCGCTGCGCTGCGTGGCGGTCCTGCTGGTGACGGCGGTGTGGGAATGGGTCAGCTACCACGGCGGCTGGATGGAACGGCTGGAGCGGCTGGGCGTGCCCTATCCACGGCGGATGCGCGAGCGGTTCGAGCGCCGCCGCGCCGAGATCGAGGCGCAGCGCCGCTAGCCGCGCCAGCCCACCCAGGCGCCATGGGCATGGGCCTCGCCCAGCAGCACCGGCTCTGCCCCGCCCGGCCAGTAACGGGTGCGCAGCTCGTGCTTGAAGGTCTGGCGATTGGTTTCGACCGTGACCCAGGCCAGCGGGCGCTCCTTCGTGGCGGCTGCCCCGGCCTGCTCCATCGCCTGCACGATCCGCTCGCGCGAGGCGGCGGGGACATATTGCCAGACGACCGTGTGAAACAGCACCCGCGTCACCCCGCTGGCCTGCGGCACGGCCAATTGCCGCTCCACCCAGTCGCCCGCGTCGGCGCGCTCCACTTGCGGCGGGCGCTGCGCCGCCAGCGCCGCGGCCGCGTCGATCCGGTCCAGCCGCTGGGTCACTTCTGCCCAGACATAGCTTTTCAGGCGCAGCGCGGCGGCGGGATCGGTCAGGTCGATCGGGGCAATGTCGCAGCCCCGGATCGCGCTGATCTCCACCCCGGTCCGGGGCGGCGGCGCACCGCGCCATTCCGGCGCGATCCGCATCGGGCTGGCCGGATCGCCCAGTTCCACCCCGCCAAGGTCGAAATGGAACCGGTCCATCATGGTGTTGATCCCGGCGCTGGCGCCCAGTTCCAGCAGCTCGAACCGTGGCCCCAGCCGCTCTGCCAGCCACAGCAATTGTGCCATGACGCTGGCCGAGCGGCCCGCCTCGTTGGTTTGCGGCGGGCCATCGAACCAGGTCAGCAGATCGGCATCGTGCGCCAGGGTAAGCTGCGCCACCAGCGCGTCGATCGCTGTCTGGTCGGTCACTTCGCCGCGGTAGACCGCGCCCAGTTGCTGCGCCCGGCCGGTCAGGAACAGGTTGTGCAAGCCCCCGGCAAAGCGCAGCGGCATCGCGTCTTCAAGGCTGAGCCCCGGCCAGCTCCGCATCTGCGCGGCGCAGCGGCTCGGCCCGTCCAGCAGCGGGATCATCGCCCGGATCACCCGCCCGGTGGCCGGGGCGCCGTTCTTCGCGGCGTGATCGGCCTGCCATTCCAGCGCATGGAGGACATTGCCGATTTCCATGATCGCATCATTGCTGCCGCTCATCCGGTTGCCCTTTCGCTCTGCCGCGCCTAAACGCCGCGCATTATGTCCCGTCCGCTGACCTTCGCCGTGCCCAAGGGCCGTATCCTTGACGAAGCGCTGCCCCTGATGGCGCGCGCCGGAGTTGTACCCGAGGCCGAGTTCCACGACAAGAAAAGTCGCGCCCTGTCCTTCGCCTGCGAAAACAGCGACATGCGGCTGATCCGCGTCCGCGCGTTCGACGTGGCGACCTTCGTTGCCCACGGCGCGGCGCAGTGCGGCATCGTCGGCTCCGACGTGGTCGAGGAATTCGCCTATCCCGACCTTTACGCGCCGGTCGATCTCGACATCGGCCACTGCCGCCTGTCGGTCGCGGAACCCACCGGGCAGAGCGAGGATCCGGCCCGCGTCAGCCACCTGCGCGTCGCCAGCAAGTATCCCAACCTGACCCGCAAGCATTTCGAGCAGCTGGGCATCCAGGCCGAAGTGGTGAAGCTGAACGGGGCGATGGAACTGGCGCCGGGCCTGGGCCTGGCCAGCCGGATCGTCGACCTGGTTTCCACCGGCAAGACGCTGAAGGACAACGGCCTGGTCGAAACCAGCCAGATCCTGCAGATTTCCGCGCGCCTGATCGTCAACCGCGCCGCGCTCAAGACCGACGAACGCGTTGCCGCGCTGGTCGAGAATTTCCGCGCGCTGGTCAGCCAGCAGCAGGCTGCCTGATGCTGCGCCTGAAAACCAGCGACAAGGGCTTCGAGCAGGCCTTCCGCCGCCTCGTCGCCGACCGGCGCGAGAGCGACGAGAACGTCGCGCGCGATGTCCAGGTGATCCTGAACGACGTGCGCACCCGCGGCGATGCGGCGCTGGCGGAACTGACCGCCAAGTTCGACGGCCACGCCCTGACCGGCGAGGACGACTGGCGCATTTCGCCCGAGGCCTGCCGCGAAGCCTTCGACGCGCTGAAGCCGGAACTGCGCGCCGCGCTGGAACTGGCGGCGCAGCGCATCCGTGCATATCATCAGGCGCAGCTGCCCGCGAACCGCGACGCGGTGGACGAAGTGGGCGTGCGGCTGGGTGCGCGCTGGCGGGCGGTCGATGCGGCCGGGCTCTATGTGCCTGGCGGCCGCGCCGCCTATCCCTCCAGCCTGCTGATGAACGCGATTCCGGCCAAGGTCGCCGGGGTTGACCGGCTGGTGGTGGTGACCCCGACGCCCAAGGGCCAGGTCAACCCGCTGGTGCTCGCCGCCGCGCATCTCGCCGGAGTGGACGAGCTGTGGCGCGTCGGCGGAGCGCAGGCCGTGGCCGCGCTCGCCTATGGCACGCAGCGCATTCGGCCGGTCGATGTCATCACCGGCCCGGGCAATGCCTGGGTCGCCGAAGCCAAGCGCCAGCTCTACGGCGTGGTTGGGATCGACATGGTCGCCGGGCCGAGCGAAATCCTGGTGATCGCCGATGGTCGCAACGATCCCGAATGGACCGCCGCCGACCTACTCAGCCAGGCCGAACACGATCCCAGCGCGCAATCGATCCTGATCACCGACGATCCGGTGTTCGCCGATACCGTGGCTGACCGGATCGGCGTGGAACTGGCCATGCTGCCAACCGCGCGGGTCGCGGCGGAAAGCTGGAACACCCACGGCACGATCATCGAAGTCGCCAGCCTGGACGAAGCCCCGGCGCTGGCCAATGCGCTGGCCGCCGAACACGTCCAGCTGGCAGTCGAGAATCCCGAGCCGCTGCTCGACGCGATCCGCCACGCCGGATCGGTGTTCATGGGCCGGATGACGCCGGAAGCCGTGGGCGATTACGTTGCCGGGCCGAACCATGTGCTGCCCACCGGGCGCCGCGCGCGGTTCTCGTCCGGCCTGTCGGTGCTGGATTTCATGAAGCGTACCAGCTTCATCCAGCTGGATGACGCCGCGCTGCGCGCCATCGGCCCCGCCGCGATCGAGCTGGCCGAGGCCGAGGGCCTGCCCGCCCATGCGCGGTCGATCGAAGTGAGATTGGGAATATGAAAAGCAACAACAGCGCCCGCGCCGCAGCCCGCCTTGCCGCCGTCCAGGCGCTCTACCAGCGCGACATGGAAGGCACCCAGCTGCCGACCCTGCTCGACGAATTCCACCGCCACCGGCTGGGCGCGGAGATCGAGGGCGACCAGTACGCCCCGGCCGAAGTCGCTTTCTTCGATGACGTGGTGCGCGGCGTCGATGCCCGCCGCGACGAGATCGACGCGCTGCTTTCCGCCCGCCTCGCCGAAGGCTGGAGGCTGGAACGGCTCGACAAGACCATGCTCCAGGTCCTGCGCGCCGGGGTCTGGGAACTGCTTGCCCGAGCCGACGTGCCGACCGGCACCGCAATCAGCGAATATGTCGATGTCGCCCACGCCTTCTTCGATCAGCGCGAGGCGAAATTCGTCAACGGCGTGCTCGATGCCGTGGCGAAGGACGTGCGCTGAGCGCATGAGGCGCCCTTCTCCCAGCTCAGGGGAAGGACGATGACCACCGAGTCCACCTTCATCGCCGCGCTGCGGGCGCTGGCCACGCATCCTGCCGCGCGCGGGCTCGACGATGATTGCGCCGTGCTGGACCTCGGCGGCGAAGCGCTGGTGCTGACCCACGACATGTTGGTCGAAGGGGTGCATTTTCTCCCCGAACAGGACCGCGCGGACGTGGCCTGGAAGCTGGTTGCCACCAACCTGTCGGACCTCGCCGCCAAGGGAGCGGAGCCGCTCGGCGTGCTGCTTGGCTACCAGCTCGGCCACGATGACGCGCGCTTCCTTGATGGGCTGCACGAGGTGCTGGACCATTACGGCGTGCTGCTGCTGGGTGGCGATACCGTGGGCGGCGCCGGGCCGCAGGCGATGGGGCTGACCGCGCTGGGCCGCGCCACGCACCGCCCGGTGCCTGCGCGCAGCGGCGCGCGCGCGGGTGACCGGCTGTGGCTGACCGGCCCGGTCGGCGGGGCGATGATCGGGCTGGAAGCGCTGCGCGGCGGCACGGGCGGCGACAGCACCGCCTATCGCCGCCCGATGGCGCTGCTGGCGCAAGGCTGGGCGCTGGCCCCGCAGGTGACCGCGATGATGGACTTGTCCGACGGGCTGCTGCTCGACGCCAGCCGGATGGCACGGGCCAGCGGGGTGACGATCGACGTCGACAGCGCCGCAGTCCCGCTCGCCTGCCCCGAGGAGCGCCGGCAAGAGGCGCTGCGCTGGGGCGACGATTACCAGTTGCTGTTCACCCTGCCGGGCCAAGCCGAACCGCTCGTGCCGGCCCACTGCGTTGGCCGCGTCCTGCCCGCTCAGGGCGCCGCGCTGCTGGTCGATGGCGCGCCCCCGCCAGACGGTGCCGCGCTGGGTTTCGAACACCGCTGATTTATCCCCGTTTGCGCGGAATTCCGCTGAATTTGATGGGTTGCGCGCGGGCTTTGCTGCCCTATACCTTGTCGCTGTCAAAAATGAGAGCCGCGCACCAAGCACGGCCGATTGGGGACATCGAAAGTAGGATAGCCAGAAAAGGGGGTACCCTCACGTGAGTCTTGTCACAATTTCCATCGCCTTGGGGGCGCTGGCCGTAGTTTACGGCTTCGTCACCAGCCGGCAGGTGCTTGGCGCCTCGGCCGGTAATGAAAAGATGCAGGAGATCGCCGGCGCGATCCAGGAAGGCGCGCAGGCCTACCTGAAGCGCCAGTATACCGCCATTGCCGTGGTTGGTGTGGTGGTCGCGGTGATCATCATGGCCACGCTGGGGGGGATTTCCGCCACCGGCTTCGTGCTGGGCGCGGTGCTGTCGGGCGCAGCGGGCTTCATCGGCATGAACGTGTCGGTGCGCGCGAACGTGCGCACCGCCGCTGCCGCGCAGCAAGGCTTGCAGCAGGGCCTCACCCTGGCGTTCCGCGCCGGGGCGATCACCGGGATGCTGGTGGCCGGCCTCGCGCTGCTCGCGATGGCTGTGTTCTTCTGGTACCTGACCGGTCCGGCTGGCTATGCCGCCAATGACCGCGTGGTGGTAACCGGGCTGACCGCGCTGGCGCTGGGCGCTTCGCTGGTGTCGATCTTCGCGCGCCTGGGCGGCGGGATCTTCACCAAGGCGGCCGACGTGGGCGCGGACCTGGTCGGCAAGGTCGAAGCGGGCATTCCCGAGGACGATCCACGCAACCCGGCCGTGATTGCCGACAACGTGGGCGACAACGTGGGTGACTGCGCCGGCATGGCTGCCGACCTGTTCGAAACCTATGTCGTGACCGTGGGGGCAACCATGGTGCTGACCGCGCTGCTGGTGAAGGGCGTGGCCGACATCATGCCGCTGATGGCGCTGCCGCTGCTGATTGGCGGCGTCTGCATCGTCACATCGATCATCGGCACCTATTTCGTTAAGCTGGGCAAGTCGAACAACATCATGGGCGCGATGTACAAGGGCTTCCTTGTCACCGCCGTGCTGTCGATCCCGGCGATCCTCTATGTCATGCGCATGGCGCTGGGTGACATGACCCTGCCGATCGGGGATTCCAACTACACCGGCGAAGCGCTGTTCTACTGCGCGCTGCTGGGTCTGGTGATCACCGGGCTGATCATCTGGATCACCGAATACTACACCGGCACCAACTATCGCCCGGTGAAGTCGATCGCCAAGGCTTCGGTCACTGGCCACGGCACCAACGTGATCCAGGGCCTGGCCATCAGCCTTGAAGCCACCGCCCTGCCGACCCTGGTGATCGTCACCGGGATCATCGTGGCGTTCAAGCTCGCGGGTCTGCTGGGCATCGCCTATGCCGCCACCGCGATGCTGGCCTTGGCCGGCATGGTCGTCGCGCTCGACGCTTACGGCCCGGTCACCGACAATGCCGGCGGCATTGCCGAAATGGCCGGCCTCGACGATTCGGTCCGTGAAAAGACCGACGCGCTCGACGCCGTGGGCAACACCACCAAGGCCGTGACCAAGGGTTACGCGATCGGTTCGGCGGGCCTGGCCGCGCTGGTGCTGTTCGCTGCCTACACCACCGACCTCAGGGAATTCTTCCCTGACCTGAAGGTCGATTTCAGCCTTGAAAACCCCTACGTCATCGTTGGCCTGCTGCTCGGCGCGCTGCTCCCGTACCTGTTCGGTGCGATGGGCATGACCGCCGTGGGCCGCGCCGCCGGCGACGTGGTGGTCGACGTGCGCGACCAGTTCCAGAACAACCCGGGCATCATGGCCGGCACCAGCCGTCCCGACTATGCCCGCACGGTCGACCTCGTCACCAAGGCGGCGATCAAGGAAATGATCGTGCCGTCGCTGCTGCCGGTGCTGGCGCCGATCGTGGTGTTCTTCGTGATCGGTGCGGTCGCGGGCCGTGACAACGGCTTCGCCGCGCTGGGCGCGCTGCTGCTGGGCGTGATCGTGGGCGGGCTGTTCGTCGCCCTGTCGATGACCTCGGGCGGCGGTGCCTGGGACAACGCCAAGAAGTACATCGAAGACGGCAACCACGGCGGCAAGGGCTCTGACGCCCACAAGGCCGCCGTCACGGGCGATACCGTGGGCGATCCCTACAAGGACACCGCCGGCCCGGCCGTGAACCCGATGATCAAGATCACCAACATCGTCGCGCTGCTCCTGCTCGCGGCGCTGGCGCACGGCGCGGCGTAACGCCAAGCCACCCGCCGGGTGAAACAGACCCCGTCCGGAGCAATCCGGGCGGGGTTTGTGTTTTTGGGCGATACTCGCTCCCCTCACAGCGTCACCCCGGGCTTGACCCGGGGTCCAGCTTTACCTTCGGGCGGCACCGCAATGACGCGAGGCGGCGAAAGGTAGCTGGACCCCGGATCAAGTCCGGGGTGACGGTGGTTGTGCGGGGGCGACACTGGCTCCCCCCCACGTTAGCCTTTCCTTGGCATTTCAGCGCTAAAACCCGCACCGGCAGCGGCAATCCGCCGTGTGCAAGGGACAAGGCCAGTGGCAACCAGGGCAGAGCGCGCGCCGGTCGCAGCGACGCAGCAGCAGGCTGCGCCCTCCCCCCTGCCCGCCGCATGCATCCGGGTGCAGGACTGGCGCCTGTTCGAAGATCCCGAGGCGCGCCATGCCTGGGACGCGCTGGCGCGCTGCGCGGCCGAGCCCAATCCGTTCTTCGAAAGCTGGTATCTGCTGCCCGCCCTGCGCGCCCATGACGCGGACGGCAGCGTCGCTTTGCTGTGCTTCGAATACGACGGCGAACTGGCCGGCCTGCTGCCGCTGCGGCGCGAGCCGAAGTATTACCGCTGGCCAATCCCGCAGCTGACCACCTGGATTCATGGCAACTGTTTCCTCGGCGCGCCGCTGGTCGCTGCCGGGCTGGAACGAGCCTTCTGGCGCGCGCTGCTCGACTGGGCGGATCGCTCGGCCGGGCTCGCGCTGTTCCTGCACCTGCCCAGCGTGCCGCTGGAAGGCCCCCTGCACGCGGCGCTGGCCGATGTGCTGGCGCAGCAGGGCCGCACCGCCGGGCTGGTCCACGCCGAACAGCGCGCCATGCTGTGTTCCGACCTTACGGCCGAAACCTATTTCGAAGCGTCGATGTCGGGCAAGAAACGCAAGGAGCTGCGCCGCCAGTTCGCCCGCCTGTCGGACCTGGGCGAAGTGCGGATCGAGCGCACCACGGGTGATGAGCACCTGGGCCGCTGGATCGACGATTTCCTGGCGCTGGAGCATTCCGGCTGGAAAGGCGGCGCCGGCTCGGCCCTCGCCTCGCACCAGTCCACCACCCGCCTTTTCCGCGAGGCGCTGTCCGGCGCGGTCAGCCATGACCGGCTGGAGCGGCTGACCCTGACGCTGGATGACGAACCGATCGCCATGCTGGCCAGCTTCGTCACCCCGCCCGGCGCCTTCAGCTTCAAGACCGCGTTCGACGAACGCTATGCCCGCTACAGTCCTGGCGTGCTGCTCCAGCGCGAGAACCTGGCCCTGCTGGACCATCCAAAGGTCCATTGGACCGACAGCTGCGCCGCCGCCGACCATCCGATGATCGACCACATCTGGCGCGAACGCCGGGCCATCGGCCGGCTGTCGATCGCCATCGGTGGTGCGCTGCGCCGCGCACTGTTTCGCCAATTGCTCAAGGCCGAACTCGGCCGCAATCCCAGTGGGGTAACGCCATGACCGTGTTTTCCAGCGAAGACCGCGCGCTGTTCGCCGCCAACTATCCCGAAGTGCCGCACAAGCTGCACCACCGGCTCGGCCGCCATCCCCTATTGGAAATCGATGCGCTGGCCCGGCTGGCCGAAGCCCTGCCCGCCGCCTCGATCGAATATAACAAGGCCGACCTGCCGATCGGACTCACCGAAAAGCCCGAAGCTTCGGGGCTGAGCGTGGGCGAAACGATCCGCCGGATCGAGGAAACCGGCAGCTGGGCCGCGCTCAAGAACATCGAGCAAGTCCCAGAATATGCCGCGCTGCTGGCCGACCTGCTGGCCGAAATCCAGCCGCAGATCGAAGCGAAGACCGGGCGGATGATGAAGACCCAGGGCTTCGTGTTCATCACCAGCCCGGGCGGGGTGACGCCCTATCACTTCGATCCGGAACACAACATCCTGCTGCAGATCCGCGGGACCAAGGTGATGACCCAGTTCCCGGCCGGCGACGCGCGGTTCGCGCCCGATGAGGTCCACGAAACCTATCACACCGGCGGCGGGCGCGAGCTGGTCTGGCGCGACGAATTGCGCAGCGGCGGCACCGAATTTCCGCTCAGCCCCGGCGAAGCGCTGTTCGTGCCGGTGATGGCCCCGCATTTCGTGGTAACCGGGCCGGACAGCTCGGTTTCGCTGTCGATCACCTGGCGCAGCGAATGGTCGTTTGCCGAGGCTGACGCGCGGGCGTTCAATTCCGTGCTCCGCCGGATCGGCATGAAGCCCGCCAGCACCGGGCGCTGGCCGCATGGCAACCAGGTCAAGGCGCTCGGCTGGCGGCTGATCCGCAAGCTGCGCGGCGCCGGTTGACGCGGGCGCCATCCCCCCGCAAAGGTTTGGGGATGGAGAAGGAACCGACACCCGAAGAACTGGTCCGCTGGCTGGTCAAGCTGCTGGACGTGAAGCCTGGCGAGGACGGGCACTTTGCCGGTCGGCGCAAGCGCGGCGGCGTTGGCCGCGTATTCGGCGGACAGGTGATCGCCCAGGCGCTGGCCGCCGCCGAACGCACCGTGGCCGATGACCGCCCGGTCCATTCGCTCCACGCCTATTTCCTGCGCGGCGGGAGCGAGGATCACGAGATCGACTTCAAGGTGGAACGCGACCTTGATGGCGGCAGCTTTTCCAACCGCCGCGTCGTGGCCAGCCAGGTCGGCACGCCGATCCTCAACCTCGTCGCCTCGTTCCACCGGCGCGAACCGGGCGTCCATCACCAGGATCCGATCCCCGATGTGCCCCGGCCCGAGGACCTGCCGAGCGAGGCGGACCTGCGCCGCCAGTTCCTCCACCTCGTGCCCGAGGACAAGCGCGCGCAGATGACCGCGCCGCGCCCGATCGAACTGCGCCCGGTCGAAAGCCGCCACTGGATGGGTGCCGAACCGCGCGATCCGGTCAGCCACACCTGGTTCCGCGCCTGCGCGCGCCTGCCCGACGATCCCAAGATCCACCGCGCGGTGCTGGCCTATGCCAGCGACATGTCGCTGCTCGGCACCTGCACCCTGCCTCACGGGATGAGCTGGACCGTGGGCAACGTGATGGGCGTCAGCCTGGACCACGCGGTGTGGTTCCACGACGATTTCCGCGCCGACGAATGGCTGCTCTACGCCACCGACAGCCCCTGGGCCGGCAATGCCCGCGGCATGAACCGCGGCCGGATCTACAGCCACGATGGCCGCCTGGTCGCCGAAACCGCGCAGGAAGGTCTGATCCGCAAGATCGAGCCTAATGGCTGAGCGGCTTGGCCGCGCTGGCACGGGATTTGACAAGCCTGGCAATGGGTTGAATGCAGGGCCGATGACCCAGCCCGCCAGATACGACGCTATCGGGATCGACTATGCCCGCCTGCGCCAGCCTGATCCGCGCATCGCCGCGCAGATCGAGGCGGCGCTGGGCGAAGCGCGCAGCGTGCTGAATGTCGGCGCGGGCAGCGGTTCCTATGAACCGGCGGACCGCGCAGTCACTGCGCTGGAACCATCGGCCGTGATGATCGCCCAGCGCCCGTCCGGCAGCGCCCCGGTGGTGCAAGGCCGTGCGGAGGAGCTGCCTTTTGCCGACCAGTCGTTCGACGCGGCCATGGCGGTCCTGACCGTCCATCACTGGACCGACCAGCCGCGCGGCCTGGCCGAGTTGCGCCGGGTCGCGCGCGGGCCGGTGGTGATCGTCACCTATGACCCGGATTTTCCCGGGTTCTGGCTGCACGACTACCTTCCCGAACTGGCGGCACTGGACCGGGCGCAGATGCCGCCGCTCAGCGCTTATGGCGCGGCGCTAGGGCCGGTGCGGATTGCTCCGCTGCTGATCCCGCACGACTGCCGCGACGGGTTCCTGGCCGCCTATTGGCGCCGCCCAGCGGCCTATCTCGACCCGCGCCTGCGCGCGGCGATGTCATCGTTCCGGATATTGGGTGATGTCGCCCCGGCCCTCGCTCGACTCGAAGCCGACCTGGCGAGCGGCGCGTGGGAGCGCCGCCATGGCCACCTGCTGGACCAGGACAGACACGATTGCGGCTACCGACTGGTCATTGCCGACTGAGCCACCGCACTACCCGCCGGGGTGGTAGAAATCGTAGACCGCCTGGGCCACCGCCGCACTGACGCCGGGCGCACGTTGCAGGTCTTCCAGGGCAGCCGCGCGGACCCGGCTGGCGGTGCCGAAGTGCAACAGCAGCGCGCGTTTACGCGCCGGGCCGATGCCGGGAATCTCATCGAGCGGACTGGCGGTGATCGCGCGGCTGCGCTTGTCGCGGTGGGCGCCGATGGCGAAGCGGTGAACCTCGTCGCGCAGGCGCTGGAGGTGGAACAGCAGCGGCGAATTGACCGGCAGCATCTTTTCCCGGCCGTCGGGAAAGTGGAACACCTCGCGCCCTTCGCGCCCGTGGTGCGGGCCCTTGGCAATGGCGATCAGGGGCACGTCCTCGATCCCCATTTCTTCCAGCGTGTCGCGCGCCGCGCTCATCTGCCCCTTGCCGCCGTCGATCAGCACCAGGTCGGGCCACTGGCCGCCGTCACGGTCCGGGTCTTCATCAGCGGCGCGGGCAAAGCGGCGCTGGAACACTTCGCGCATCATGGCGAAGTCGTCGTTGGTCTGGGCCTGCTTGATGTTCCACTTGCGGTACTGGCCCTTGATGAACCCTTCGGGGCCCGCCACCACCATCGCGCCCAGCGCATGGGCGCCCTGGACGTGGCTGTTGTCGTACACCTCGATCCGCTGCGGCACTTCGGGCAGTTCGAGGAATTCCGCCAGCTCGCGGTTGATCTTCGCCTTCGCCCCGCTTTCGGCCTGGCGCCGTTCGAGCGCCTCGACCGCGTTGCGTTCCGCCTGTTGCATCAGGCGGCGACGGTCGCCGCGCTGGGGCACGGAGATTTCCACCTTGCCGCCCGCCGCGCCGGCCAGCGCTTCGGCCAGCAAGTCGGCTTCGGGCAGCGCGCGGTCGACCAGGATCAGGCGCGGTGGCGGCACTTCCTCGTAGAACTGGGCCAGGAAGCTGGTCAGCACTTCGGCCTCGTCTAGGCCGTCGGTATGGCTGGGGAAGAAGGCGCGGTGGCCCCAGTTCTGCCCGCCGCGAATGAAAAAGGCCTGCACCCCGAACTGGCCATTGCGCGCGGCGATGGCAAAGACATCGGCGTTGCCCACCCCTTCGGCATTGATCGCCTGGCTGCCCTGGATGAAGGTCGCGGCGCGGAGGCGATCGCGCAGCATTGCGGCACGCTCGAAATCCAGCGCTTCGGCGGCTTCGGCCATCTGGCTTTCGATCTTCTTCTGCACCGCGCTGCTCTTGCCGCCGAGAAAATCCTTCGCCTCGCCCACCAGTTCGCCATAGCCCGCCGCGTCGATCCGCCCGACACAGGGGGCCGAGCAGCGCTTGATCTGGTAGAGCAGGCAGGGCCGGTCGCGCCGGGCGAAAAAGCTGTCGGTGCAGGATCTTAGCAGGAACAGCTTCTGCAGTGCATTGATCGTGGTGTTGACCGATCCCGCGCTGGCGAAGGGGCCGTAATAGTTGCCCTTGGCCCGCCGTGCGCCGCGGTGCTTCGTGATCCGGGGAAAGTCATGATCGGCGCGCAGCAGGATGAAGGGGAAGCTTTTGTCGTCGCGCAGCAGCACGTTGTAGGGCGGGCGATAGCGCTTGATCAGCTGCGCTTCGAGCAGCAGCGCCTCGGCCTCGCTATTGGTGGTGACGATGGTCATGCTGCGGGTCTGCGCGACCATGCGCTTCAGCCGCAGCGGCAGCCGCTCGACCTGGGTATAGTTGGCCACCCGGTTCTTCAGCGCCCGCGCCTTGCCGACATAGAGCACGTCGCCGCGCGCATCCTGCATCCGGTAGACGCCGGGCTTGGGCTTCAGCGTGGCCAGCACTTCGCGGATCGCGGCCAGCCCCGCCTCAAGGTCAGGCTGGCTGCCCTTGATGGTGTAAGTCGCCTGGTCTTCGTTGAACCGCTCGGCACCCTGGGGGTGCGGCGGGGTTCCGGCGGGTGAACGGGCCATGAGGCGCGCTCTAGCGCCTTTGCCGGTCTGCGTCACCCGCCTGTCGATCCGGTGGTTGTCTTCACACACGCTTGCCCGCAAGCTGGCGCGAAGTTTAGCCACAGGGGACAGACATGACCAGCAAGCTTCTTGCCGCCTTGCTCGCCGGAGCGGCCTTCGCCTTCACACCGGGCGCGGCACTGGCGGGCGATGGCCCGCAAACCGCCTTTACCGGCGACGACCTGTTCAAGCTGGAAGCCGTCGCCGATGCCCAGATCAGCCCGGATGGCAAGACTGTGGCCTATGTCCGGCGCAGCGCCGACGTGATGAGCGACCGCAATCGCGGCGCGATCTGGCTGATCGACGTGGCCAGCGGACAGCAGCGGCCGCTGGTCGCCGGGCCGGGATCGCACGGCTCGCCGCGCTGGTCGCCCGATGGCACGCGGCTGGCCTATGCCTCTGCCGACGAAAACGGCAGCCAGCTGTGGGTGCGCTGGCTGGATAGCGGCGCGGCGACGCGGATCACCAACCTGCCCGACGCGCCCGGATCGATCACCTGGTCGCCCGATGGCCAGACCATCGCCTATACCATGCGCGTGCCGGGCGAAGGAATGAAGCTGGGCAACGCGCCCAGCCGGCCCGAAGGCGCCAAGTGGGCCGAACCGCTCGAAATCATCGACCGCGTCACCTATCGCGGCGATGGCCACGGCTATTTCCCGCCGGGCTTCGAGCACATCTTCACCGTGCCCGCCGATGGCGGCGCGCCCCGCCAGCTGAGCTTCGGCGATTTCGACGATGGCGGGCCGCTCTCGTGGACGCCGGACGGGCGCTCGATCCTGTTTTCAGCCGTGCGCAAGGACAATTGGGAACGCGAACCGCAGGACAGCGAAGTCTATGCGCTTGACGTGGCGAGCGGGGCGCTGACCACGCTGACCAGCCGCTATGGCCCCGATGCCGCCCCCGCCGTCTCGCCCGATGGCAAGCAGGTCGCGTACATGGGGTTCGACGACAAGCACCGCACATACGAGAACCTCGAACTCTACGTGATGAACCGCGATGGCAGCGGCGCGCGCTCGTTGTCAGCGCGGCATGACATCAGCGTGGACAATTTCCGCTGGTCGCCAGACGGGCGCAGCCTGGTGGTGCAATACGACGACAAGGGCACGGCCAAGCTGGCCCGGCTGGGGCTGGACGGCGCGCTGGCCGAAGTGGCCGCGGGCCTGTCGGGCACCGGCTTTGACCGGCCCTATACCGGCGGCAGCTTCAGCATGTCGCGCAGCGGGGTGATTGCCTTCACCGGCGGCAGCGACCAGCGCCCGCCCGATGTCCGCGTGGTGCGCGGCAAGGGCGCGGAACGGCTGACCCGTCTCAACGAAGGCTGGCTGGCGGCCAAGGCGCTGGCCCCGGTTAGCAAGCTGGCGGTGACCGCGCCCGATGGCCGCCCGATCGACGCCTGGCTGGCCCTGCCGCCGGGCCGCAAGCCTGGTGAGCGCGTGCCGCTAGTGCTGGAAATCCACGGTGGGCCGCATTCGGCCTATGGCCCGTGGTTCGCCACCGACGTCCAACTCTATGCGGCGGCGGGCTATGCGGTGCTCTACACCAACCCGCGCGGCAGCACGTCCTATGGCGAGAAGTTCGCCCAGCTGATCGACCGGGCCTATCCGGGCGAGGATTACAACGACCTGATGGCCGCGGTGGATGCCGCGGTCGCCGCCGGAGTGGCCGATGCCGACAACCTGTTCGTCACCGGCGGATCGGGCGGCGGGGTGCTGACCGCGTGGATCGTGGGCAAGACCCAGCGCTTCCGCGCCGCCGCCACCCAGAAGCCGGTGATCAACTGGACCAGCGAGGCGCTGACCATGGACGGTACGACCTTCACGTCGCGCTACTGGTTCGATGCGCCGCCGTGGAAGGACGTGACCCCCTATTGGCAGCGCTCGCCGCTCAGCCTGGTCGGCAACGTCAAGACGCCGACCCTGGTGGTGGTCGGCAGCGAGGATTACCGCACCCCGGTGAGCGAATCCGAGCAGTACTATGCCGCGCTCCAGATCGCCGGCGTGCCGACCGCGCTGGTCAAGGTGCCCGGCGCCAGCCACGGCGGCTTCACCGCGCGGCCCTCGCAATCGGCGGCCAAGGCTTCGGCGATCATTGCCTGGTTCGAGAAATTCCGCACCAAGAAGCCCTGAAGCCAGCGCGTTGACGGGCCGCGCCGCCCTGTTACCTTCCCCGCCGCGATAGCTGCGGGGAGGAACGGCGCTTGCGGGCAACTGCCTGGGGTGTGGCCCCGCGGTGATCGTCCGGGTTTGCCCGGCCACCTCTTCACTCCGGGCCGGTCCACCGCTGGCTGAGCCCCAGAAAGAAAGCGCCCAGATGTCCACCCGCCACCTCGTCGATCCCGAAGTCCTGCCGCTGCTCGACCTGATGCAACCAATGGGCTTTGCCATCGAAGACCTGCCCCGCATCCGCGCCGAAAGCGAAGCGCGCTTTGCCTTCCTGGGCGACGTGCCGCTGGCTGCGGAGGTCAAGGTGATCGACGGGCCCGGCGGTCCGCTGGAAATCCGCTGGTTCGATCCCGATCCGGGGCAGACCGGCCGCGCCGCGCTGTATCACATCCACGGCGGCGGCATGATCATCGGCTCGGCCCGCTCGATGCAACATGGCCCGTCCAGGATCGCTCATGCGCTGGGGATTCCGGTCGCCTCGGTGGAATACCGGCTTGCCCCGGAACACCGCTTCCCCGCCCCGCACGAGGATTGCCTGACGGGCCTGCGCTGGCTGGCGGACAATGCCGCCGAACTGGGGGTCGATCCGGCCCGGATCGGGATCATGGGTGAAAGCGCAGGCGGCGGGCTGGCGGCGGGCGTGGCGCAGATGGCGCGCGACCTGGGCGGCCCCGCGCTGGCGGCGCAGTTGCTGACCTTCCCGATGCTGGATCATCGCACCGGCGGCCCGGATTGCCCGTGGCGCAACCCGTCGACCGGGGAATTCATCTGGACGCGCCCGTCCAACCAGTTCGGTTGGGAAGCGCTGCGCGGCAGCTACCAGCCGGTCGATGCGCGCAAGGGCTGGTTCAGCCCCAGCCTGGCGGAAGACCTGTCGGGCCTGCCGCCCTGCTGGATAGGAACCGGCAGCATCGACCTGTTCTTCGATGAAAACCTGGATTACGTGCGCCGGCTGTGCGCCGCCGGGGTGCCGGTGGAACTGCATTCCTATCCCGGCGCGCCGCACGCTTTCAACGTGATGCCCGATGCGGCCAGCGCAAAGGCCTATTCGCGCGACCTGCTGGCCGCGGCGACCCGCCTGCTGGCGCTGTAACCGTAAATCGCAACGAGCCTCGCGGCGGGGCGCCGCGCAGCTCGTCACAGTTACCGGGGCGCTACGCTCAGATCGCGCGCCCGGCGATCGACACCTGGCGGATCCGGCCGTCGCCATCCACCGCGCAGGTGAAATTGTCGCCGCTGGTCACCCGACCCTGGACGCGCCAGCCATCGCCTTCGCGCGTGACATTGTCGACCGTGTCGACCCCGGTCTTGCCGCGCGACACTTCATCGATGCAGCGATTGACCGCGCCGTTGATGCCGGTGCCTTCGTTCCACTGCGGACGGTCGTCATTGCCGGCATAACCGCGCGAATCCGGCCGGGCGGGCGCATCGGGATAGCGGTATTCCGGTTCGGCCCGCTTCTGCTTGTTGTTGCTCGCCGCGCTGGCAATGGCAGCGATCCCGCCGATGATCAGGATCCCGGCCAGCACATCGCCGGCATCGACCCGGTCATGGTGGTGCCGCCCCCAGCCGCCACCCCAACCGCCGCCCCAGCCGCGATCCCGGGCCATCGCCGGCGAAGCCATCATCGCCAAGGCAGCAACGCTGGCCAGCACGCTGGCCCCACGCGAAATCCTGCGCGTCATAATCCGACCCTCCTGCCGCACCGCCGCGCCGCCTGTGCGCGCGGAAGACTCGGTGCGAATATGCTGATGGGACTAGGCGGCCCAGGCTGTCTCCAGTCTGAACCGCCCGTCGATGGTCAGGCACGGCTCGCCGTGCCGGGCCGGTTACAGCCCGCGCAGCCCCGAGAAGTCCATGTCGACCACCCGGCCCTGCTCGATCCGGCACTTGAAGCTGCCGCTGTCATAGCCGCGCAGCCCCGCGTTCCAGCCGCGATAGTCACCGCCCCAGCCCCGGCCATACTGGCCGTCGCCGTGGCGCCAACCGCGTCCCATCGCGTTGACCGCGATCCGGCCACGCACTTCATAGCCAAAGCGGGTGTCGCGCACTTCGCGGATGTCGGTCACGTCGGCCCGGCCATAGCTGTAGCGCGCGGCGCTGCGTTCGACGGCAAAGACGCACTGTTCCACCGCCTGGCGCGGATTGCCCCGCCAGCCAGCGTCGCGGTTGTAGCCGCCGCCCCAACCCCGGCCATAGTCGCCGTAACCGGCACGGTCATAACGGTAGTCGCGGTCATAGCGGTAGTCGCGATCATTGCTGCCGGCCGCGGCGGCCACCGCCGCGATGCCGCCGATCACCAGCGCACCGGCAATCACGTCGCCCGCGCTGATGCCGCCGCGATCATGATAGCCGCGCGCATCGGCCAGCGCCGGACTTGCCGAGGAAGCCACCATCGCACCAGCTGCGACAGTGGCGAGCGTGCCCTTGGCCAGAGCTTTCGAAAGGGTCTTCATGGCAACTCGTCCTTCAATCTGCCGGACGGGATAGTCCGGCGTTGAGGATGAGATAGCGAATCGAGCTTGGCGCGATGCTGAACCCGGGCGACAGCATCCATTCATGTTGAGCGGAACTTTTCTGAACGGCGAGGCAAGGCGACGACCTGCGCTGGCCCTGCCCGCGCTGTGCCGTTCTCAACTCCTGCCAACTCGGGTTGTGCCACCTCTAGCTCGACTGGTGCTCGCGCCGAGCCTTCGCGCGAAAGTTGCAGGGTCCAGCCGATGCAACTCCCGCCAGGACCACCTACGGCTGCGGTACTTTCAGGCCGCTCCAGTGCGCCAGGAAGGCCAGAACGTCGGCATTTTCGGCCACGGCCTTGTCGGTCGGCTTGCCTGCGCCGTGCCCGGCCCGCGTCTCGATCCGGATCAGGCGCGGCTTCGCCCCCAGCGCCGCGGCCTGCAGCGCGGCGGTGTACTTGAAGCTGTGCCCCGGCACGACGCGGTCATCCGTGTCAGCAGTCGTCACCAGCACGGCGGGATAGTCCCGTCCGGCCTTGATGTTGTGATAGGGCGAATAGGCCCGCAGCACGCGGAAATCGGCCTCCTTGTCAGGATAGCCATAGTCATCGACCCAATACCGCCCCGCCGTGAACCGGTCGAAGCGCAGCATGTCCATCACCCCGACGGCCGGGCTGGCGGCAGCGAACAGATCGGGCCGCTGATTGACCACCGCGCCGACCAGCAGGCCGCCGTTGGACCCGCCCTGGATGGTCAGCCCACCCTTTGGCGTGACCCCTTCGGCAATCAGGTATTCGCCCGCCGCGATGAAATCATCGAACACGTTCTGCTTGTTGTGCAGCCGCCCGGCATCGTGCCATTCCTTGCCATATTCCCCGCCGCCGCGCAGGTTGGCCAGGGCAAAGGCCCCGCCCGCTTCCAACCAGGCCATCCGCGCCGCCGAAAAGGCGGGGGTCAGCGATATGTCGAACCCGCCATAGCCATAAAGCAGCGTCGGCACGGCCATGCCCGCCGCGGCCGTCTCGCGCTTGCGCACCAGGAACAACGGCACCCGGGTCCCGTCCTTCGAGGTGTAGAAGCGCTGCTCGATCGCGTAGTCTTCCGGCTTGAAGCCCAGCTTCGGCAGGGCAAAGGGCACGGTCTTGCCGTTGCTGCTGTCATAACGATAGACCGCGCTGGGCTGGTTGAAGCTGGAGAAACTGTAGAACGTTTCCGGATCGCCCGGCTGCCCGGTAAAGCCCGATGCCGTGCCGATCGCGTTGAGCGCGATCGTCTGGACCCGGCTGCCGTCGAGCGAGACCATCTCGGCCATCGACGCCGCATCCTTGAGGTAGTTGAGGATCAGCTGGTTGCCGACGATCTGGGCCCGCTCCAGCGTCTCCTCGCGCTCGCGGATCACGTCCACGAAGCCGCGTTCGGGCTGTTTCAGGTTGGTCGCCACCACTTTCAGGCGCGGCGCATCCTTGTTGGTGACGAACCAGAGCGTGTCACCCATGCCTTCAATCAGGCGCCAATCATGGTCCAGCCCCTTGACCAGCGGCTGCGCTGCCCAGCTCTTGGCCTTGGCCCCCCGCTTGCCCAGCGGGATCACGTGCAGCGCGAACCGGTTGTCAGTGCCCCGGGACGTGGTGATCAGCGCCCAGCGCTGATCGTGAGTGACCTGCGCAAAGTGCCCCAGGTCGGGCTGATCAGGCGTGGCATAGACCAATTCGTCCGCCGATTGCGGCGTGCCGATGCGGTGAAAGCGCACTTCCTGGTTGCGGTTGAGCTGCTGAAACGCCTGCCCCGCCTGCGGTTCGGGAAAGCGGGAATAGAGGAACCCGATCGAACCGATCCAGGCGATGCCAGTAAATTTGGCCCACTTGATCTCGTCAGTCAGCACCTTGCCCGTCGCGACGTCCAGCACGCGAATCGTGCGCCAGTCCGAACCGCCGTCCTGCACCGAATAGGCCAGCAACGAGCCACCATGCGCCGGCTCCCAGGCATCCAGCGCGGTCGCCCCATCCTTTGCCCAGGCATTGGGATCGATCAGCAACCGTGGGTCACCGTCCAGACCCTGCCGCACGAACAACTGCGCCTGGTTCTGCAGGCCCGAATTGCGGGTATAGAAATAGGCCTTGCCCGCCTTTACCGGCAGACCGAACCGCTCGTAGTCAAGCAGTTGGCGGATCCGCTGCGCGAACCAGGCGCGTTCAGGCAACTTGGCAAGGTAATCCTGGGTGACACGGTTCTGCCGCCCGACCCAGTCCGCCACTTCGGTATCGCTGCGCACATCGTTCTCGAGCCAGCGATAGGGATCTGCAACCTGCTCGCCGAACTTGCTCTCGACCAGCGCTTCACGCCGGGTTTCCGGATAGGAAATCGCCATTCCGTCCTCTGCCAGCGCCGCACCTGCCGTCGTAAGAAGCATGGCACCCAACAAGGTGCGGGACACGCGGCGCATCATATTCTCCCCAAACGAAAAGGCGGGGGCAAGCCTACCGCCTGCCCCCGCCTTTGCAATCGGTCCGTCGACCAGCGACGTTACCGTTCGACTTATTCCTCGTCGGCCGAGAACACCGGACCCGAATCCTGGCCCTTGGCCGAAGTGTCGCGGTCAACCAGTTCAATCACGGCCATCGGCGCGGCGTCCGAAGCGCGGATGCCGGCCTTGATCACGCGGGTGTAGCCACCCTGGCGATCAGCGTAGCGCGCGGCCAGCACGTCGAACAGCTTCACCAGCTGCGCATCGTCCAGCAGACGGGCGTGGGCGAGACGACGGTTCGAAAGACCGCCGTGCTTGGCCAGCGTGATCAGCTTTTCGATGTAGGGGCGCAGTTCGCGCGCCTTGGGCAGGGTCGTGGTGATCTGCTCGTGCTTGATCAGCGCGGCCGACATGTTGCGCAGCAGCGCGCGGCGGTGGCTGGAAGTGCGGTTGAGCTTACGACCGCCGTATTTGTGACGCATGGTTCATTCCTTCGTTCGTAGGGGGCCCGTGTCAGGTAGCCCGATCCTGGCGGCTGTCGCGGTCGCCGCCATTCACCGTGTGCGAGGGACGCCCTGGGGCGCCCCCGCCGTGCCATCAGCCGAGCAGTTCCTGCTCGAGCTTCTTGGCCATTTCCTCGATGTTCTCGGGCGGCCAGCCCGGGATGTCCATGCCGAGACGCAGGCCCATCGAGCTCAGGACTTCCTTGATCTCGTTGAGGCTCTTGCGGCCGAAGTTCGGCGTACGGAGCATCTCGGCCTCGGTCTTCTGGACCAGGTCGCCGATGTAGATGATGTTGTCGTTCTTGAGGCAGTTGGCCGAACGGACCGACAGTTCCAGCTCGTCCACCTTCTTGAGGAGGTAGCGATTGAGCTGGTTGGTGTCGCCTTCTTCCGCCGCCGGAGCCGCCATGCCGATCATCGGCGAAGCGCCCATCGGCACCGCATCTTCGAAGTGCACGAACAGCGCCAGCTGGTCCTGGAGGATGCGCGCGGCATAGGCCACGGCGTCTTCCGGAGTGACAGTGCCATCGGTTTCGACCGACAGGCTGAGCTTGTCATAGTCAAGCTCCTGGCCGATGCGGGCGTTGTCGACCTTGTAGCTGACCTGACGGACCGGCGAGTAGAGCGAGTCGACCGGGATCAACCCGATCGGCGCATCGACCGGACGGTTCGACACGGCCGGGACATAGCCCTTGCCGGTGTCGGCGGTCAGTTCCATGTTCAGCGTCGCACCTTCGTCGAGGTGGCAAAGCACGAGGTCCTTGTTCATCACCTCGATGTCGCCCGAAACGGCGATGTCGCCGGCGGTTACGGCGCAGGGACCGGTCGCCGAAAGCTGCAGACGCTTGGGGCCTTCGCCCTGCATCTTGAGCGCGATCTGCTTGACGTTGAGCACGATGTCGGTGACGTCTTCACGCACGCCGGCGAGCGAGCTGAACTCGTGCAGCACGTTTTCGATCTTGATCGAAGTGATCGCGGCGCCCTGCAGCGAGGACAGCAGCACGCGGCGCAGCGCGTTGCCCAGCGTCAGACCGAAACCGCGTTCGAGCGGTTCGGCCACGAAGGTCGCGCGCCGCTTGGGGTCGTTGCCCGGCTTCACCTCGAGGGCGTTGGGCTTCTTGAGTTCCTGCCAGTTCTTGATGTTGACAGTCATGGACTTCCCCTAGGGTCTTGTTTTGGCGGAAAGGCCGCTGCCCCTTGCGGGACCGCGGCCGAACCGGAACTGCGGCGGGATCGCCCCACCGCGGTGCATTCGATCAGACGCGGCGACGCTTCGAGGGCCGCACGCCGTTGTGCGGGATCGGCGTAACGTCGCGGATCGAAGTGATGGTGAAGCCCACCGCCTGCAGCGCGCGCAGCGCGCTTTCGCGGCCCGAACCCGGCCCCTTCACTTCGACTTCCAGAGTGCGCACGCCGTGTTCGGCGGCCTTCTTGCCGGCGTCGTCCGCAGCCACCTGAGCGGCATAGGGGGTCGACTTGCGGCTACCCTTGAAGCCCATCATGCCCGCGCTGGACCAGCTGATCGCATTGCCCTGGGCGTCGGTGATGGTGATCATGGTGTTGTTGAAGCTGGCATTCACATGCGCGATGCCGCTGGTGATGTTCTTCCGCTCGCGGCGCTTAATGCGCTGGGGTTCGCGTGCCATGGTTCTTATCCTGTCAAAAGAAACGAAGGGACGGCGTTAGGCTGAAACAGCCGCCCGCTTACTTCTTCTTGCCGGCGATCGGCTTGGCCTTGCCCTTGCGGGTGCGGGCGTTGGTGTGAGTGCGCTGACCGCGAACCGGCAGCCCCTTGCGATGACGCAGGCCGCGATAGCAGGCCAGGTCCATCAGGCGCTTGATGTTCATCGCGGTTTCGCGGCGCAGGTCACCCTCGACCGTGTGGTCGGCGTCGATCGTCTCGCGGATGTGCAGGACTTCCTGGTCAGACAGGTCCTGGACGCGGCGGGTATGGTCGATACCCAGCTTGTCGGCGATCTGGCGGGCCTTGAACGGGCCGATACCATGGATGTAGGTGAGCGCGATGATCACGCGCTTGTTGGTGGGGATATTGACCCCGGCAATACGAGCCACTTAGTTCTCCATGCTCCACAGGGAAACGCCTGCGCGCCCCCCTATCTCAACGCTTCACTCACAAAAAACGGCAAAACGCCCGGTTGGCGCGCACAAAGGCTATCGCCTGCCGGACTGACCCGCATTTCGAGTGAAGGGCGCGCTTAGGGCGATTCGTCCAGCATGTCAACGCCGCCGAACCGAGAAGGCCGGGAAGGCTGCCGAAACCCGAAGGCGATTGGTCATTGTCTAAGGGAAAAGCGCATACCAGTCAAAGCCCCGGCGCCACCTTAGTTGCCTGTGTCCTTGGCGCCAGGCTCGACCGCCGGCTTCGCCTTGCCCTGGACTGCCGCTGGCACGGGCTTGTCTTCACCCTCCAGCGCAGTCGGCTTGTCTTCGCTAGGCGTAAGGCGCTGAGCCAGGCGAGCGAGCTGCTGGCCAAGCATCCCATCGACTGCGGGGGCGATTTCACTGACCTTGGTGCGGAAATAACCGCCGACCACGTATTCCCAGAAGATCCTGGTTTTGCCCTCATCGCCGGGCTTGAGGATGATGACCAGCTTGCCGGTAACCGCCTCGCCCTGCAGTGGCCCCAGCCCACCTTCCATAAGCAGCACCTTGTTCGGATTCACGTGGACAACGTGCATATGCTCGACGCTGCCCCGCCGCGTGCCTTCGGGCGCCTTTGGCTCCTTGGGCATCAATTCACAGAAGCAGCCCGTGGCCTGGGCATCGATATAGAGGCCGGACGCATCCTTCGACCAGGTGTGCGCCTTGTCCCACCATTTCGCGGGCGCCAGCAATTCCGCCCAAACCTCCGACGGGCTGCGCGGCACCTCGACGCTCTGCCTTACGACGAAGCCATTTTCGGCCTGCTCGACCACTTCAGCCCCGCCTGCACTGGGCACTCCAAGCGCGAGGCCAGCCAGGACCGTTCCGATCCGATTGCGCATAGTCGTGGTTCCCCTGCGGCACCCGGTCCGCAGCGAACCTGGGTCAGACTGAAATAGTACGTTCGATCGCCGCCGTCACGTGGTCCATTTCGGCCATGCCGTTGACGCGGGTGACGATGCCTCGGGCGTCATAGATTGGCAGGATCGGCGCGGTCTTGGCGCGGTATTCGGCCATGCGGGTACGCACCGTTTCCTCGTTGTCGTCCGGACGGCGTTTGAATTCATGGCTGCCGCACTTGTCGCATACGCCGGGCTGGCGCGGCTGTTCGAACTTGTCGTGATAGCCCTTGCCGCAATTGGCGCAGGTGAAGCGGCCCGTGATCCGTTCGACCAGGGCATCCTCGTCGACGTCGAGTTCTATCACGTGATCCAGCTTGCGACCGCGCGATGCAAGGATCGCGTCAAGCGATTCCGCCTGGGCAGCAGTGCGCGGATAGCCATCGAAGATTGCGCCGACCGCGGCGCCCATGGCATCAAGTTCGTCCCCGATCAGGGCCGAGACGATCTCATCCGAGACAAGTTCGCCGCGCTCCATCACCGCCTTGGCCTGCAGTCCGACCGGCGTGCCGGCCTTCACTGCGGCGCGCAGCATGTCGCCGGTCGAAAGCTGGCGCATGCCATGCGCTTCGACGAGCCGCTGTGCCTGGGTGCCCTTGCCCGCTCCCGGCGGGCCCAGCAGGATGATGTTCACTTTGCAGGTCCCCTCTGTCCTTGTGGCCGAGCCCCTCAGCTCAGCGCAGGCGGCCTTTCAGCTTCGCCTTCTTGATCAGATCGCCATACTGGTGCGCCAGTAGGTGCGACTGGATCTGGGTGATAGTGTCGACGGTGACGTTGACCACGATCAACAGACTGGTGCCGCCCAGGAAAAGGGCACTGACACCGGTCTGCGCCAGGACCCACTCGGGCACGACGCAGACGATCGTGAGATAGAGTGCGCCGATCACCGTTATGCGGGTCAGGACATAATCCAGATAGGTTGCCGTGTTCTTGCCGGGGCGAATGCCCGGGATGAACCCACCGTTGCGCTTGAGGTTCTCCGACGTTTCCTCGGGATTGAAGACTACCGCGGTGTAGAAGAAGCTGAAGAAGATGATGCCCGCCGCATAGAGCAGCATGTAGACCGGCTTGCCATGCGCCAGATACTGGTTGAGGCTGATAACAAAGCTGCCAACCGCCGTGTCCGGAGAGACCGAATTGCCGGCAAACTGGGTGATGGTCAGCGGCAGCAGCAACAGCGAACTGGCAAAGATCGGGGGAATTACGCCTGCGGTGTTGAGCTTGAGCGGCAGGTGGCTGCGATCCGCCTGCATCATGCCCTTCTGGCTGGCCCGCTTTGGATACTGGATCAGCAGCCGCCGCGTTGCACGTTCCATGAAACAGATCAGCAGAATCAGAGCCACGAGCAGGACGATCAATCCAACAATCGTACCGCCGCCGATCGAGCCGGTACGCCCGCCTTCGAACAGGTTGGCGACGAAGGTCGGCATCTGGGCGACAATCCCCGCCATGATGATCAACGAAGTGCCGTTGCCGATCCCGCGCGAGGTGATCTGTTCACCCAGCCAAAGCAGGAACATGGTGCCGCCGATCAGGCTGACCACCGCGCCGACCCGGAACATCACGCCGGGATTGACCACGGCCTGCAGCCCGCTCGACGCGCCATAGGCTTCCAGGCCAGAGGCGACGAACCAGCCCTGCACCGCGGTCAGCAGCACCGCGCCATAACGGGTGTACTGGTTGAGCTTCTTGCGTCCGCTTTCGCCTTCCTTCTTCAGCGCACCCAGCGCCGGATGAAGCGATGCGGCCAGCTGCACGACGATCGACGCCGTGATGTAGGGCATGACGCCGAGCGCGATGAGACTCATGCGTTCAAGGCTGCCGCCCGAGAAAGTGTTGAACAGGTCGAGGATACCGCCCTGGGTCTGCTTGTAAAGCTGCTGCAGGATGAGCGGATTGACGCCCGGCAGCGGCACGAAGCTGAGGAAGCGGAACACGATCAGGGCACCGACAGTGAACCAGATGCGGTTCTTCAGCTCGGTGGCCTTGGAAAAATTCGCGAGGCTGAGATTGCTCGCGATGTTGTCGGCGCGTGATGCCATTGTCTGGTCAAGCCTTGCTTGGAAACGCCGGTGCGGCCCGGCTTCCCCCTATACCCGTGGGAAGCCCATATAGGTGTCGGGCGGGGATAGACAAACCCCCGCCCGAACTTGTCCTGGGATTATTCAGCAGCAGCCGCCTTGGGGGCCGGCACTTCGACCGAACCGCCGGCCTGCTCCACCGCAGCCTTCGCACCGGCGGAGACGCCGGCGACCACGAACTTGGCCTTGGCCGAGAACGCGCCCTTGCCCAGCAGGCGAACGCCGTCCTTGCCGCCGCGCGCCAGACCGGCCGCCTTCAACGCAGCATGGTCGATCACGCCGCTTGCGTCGAGCTTGCCCGCGTCGATCGCCTTCTGGACGAGACCCAGGTTCACTTCGGCATAGTCCTTGGCGAAGATGTTGTTGAAGCCGCGCTTCGGAATGCGCATGTGCAGCGGCATCTGGCCGCCTTCGAAGCCATTCACCGAAACGCCCGAACGCGCCTTGGCACCCTTCTGGCCGCGGCCCGAAGTCTTGCCCTTGCCCGAGCCGATGCCGCGGCCCACGCGCATGCGGGACTTACGGGCACCATTGTTGTCGGAGATTTCGTTCAATTTCATAGTATGCACTCGCTTTCGCTTTGGTCGCGCTGACAGGAAGGCGCGCCCTTAGGCGAAGCAGGCGCCAATGTCACCCCTGAAAACGCAACGGTGCAAAGCCGGCGGTCCGGTCTTGTTCCATACCCATGATGGTCGATAGCAGTCGTTCGCGATGAAGCGCCCTGCCCTGATCGATCTTGGCCTGTTGCTGGCCCTCTCACTGATCCTGCGGGCCGCGCTGCTCGGTCACCCCAACCTGTTCATCGACGAAGCGTTCTACACCAGTGTCGGCGCGGCAATGCATCAGGGCGCGCTGCCATATGTGGACGTATGGGATCGCAAGCCGTTCGGTCTCTTTGCGCTCTATTGGCTGTTCACGACCTTCTCCCCATTTCCGCTCGGCTATCAACTCGCGGCGATTGTCTTCTCGGGCGCGACCGGGTGGGTGGTCAGCCGGATCGCGCTATTGTGGACCCCGCGCCGCGCCGCGCTGAGCGCAGGGGCGCTCTATGTGCTGTCCCTGGGGCTGTTCCAGGGTTTCGGCGGCCAATCACCCGTCTTCTACAACCTGCCGATGGCCCTGGCGGTGCTGCTGGTACTGCGCTCGCGCCAGACCTTGCGTGCCTGCGGACCAGACGGTGCAACCTACCTGGCGATGGTGCTTGCTGGACTGGCCATCACCATCAAGACCACCGCCCTGTTTGAAGCTGGTTTCCTCGGCCTTTATGCTGCATTCCTGCTCAATCACGCAGATCAGGCGCCAGCAAGCAAGCTGCGCCAAGTATTCAACCTGGCCTTCGCCGGAGCAACGCCAACCCTGCTCATTGCCGGGGGATACGCGCTGGCCGGACACTTCCCCGAATGGTGGCAGGCCATGGTTGGCGCAAACCTGGTAGAAGGCAAGTGGCAGGCCGCTGCCGCCTTCGCTCAGGGCAGGACTCTCGGCATAGTGCTGATCCCCTTCGCGGCCATGGCTAGTTTCGGTATGGCGGCAATGGCCAACGATGATCGGCACTTCATGCTAGGATGGATGAGCGCGGCATTGGTCGGGCTCATCTCGGTACCATACTTCCACGCCCACTATGCGCTGCCGCTGCTGGTGCCGCTGGCCGCCGCGAGTTCCAAGGCCTTTGCCCACCCTCGGCTCGGCCCGGCTCTGCTCGCCGCCTGCGCGGTCCTGCTCGCTCCCGCTTTCCATCCCCTTGACCGGCGCGCCACCCAACAGGCCCGCCAACAGATGGACGAAGCGGCCAGTTTCATCAGCCAGAACGGGAGCAAGCGGGGCCTGCTGGTCTACCAAGGCCCACCCTACCTCTACGTCGCCAGCGGAGCCCCCTTCCCCTCGCCGCTGGCCTTCCCGCCACATCTCAACCATGCAATCGAGCGCAATGCGAGCACGCTCGACACCGCTGCCGAAGTCCGTCGGATCCTGGCCGCCAAACCAGGCGTCGTGGTGATTGCCCGGTACGTCCGAGATGCCCCGCTCAACGACGAGACGGCAGGTATGGTTTCAGCCTATGCCCTTGGCCATTGCCGGAAAGTTACGGAAATCGACGTACCAGAACTGCTGCGCAGCGATCGCCTGATCATTTGGGGCGACTGCCGATAAGCCCCCCTCAGACAGCGAAAGGGCCCCGGTCTTGCGACCGGAGCCCCTTGCGCCTGTCCAGCACTGGAAGCCGGGTCAGTCGACCACGGCAACCATGTGCGGCAGCTTGGCGATCGCGCCGCGCACTTCGGGAGTGTCTTCCACTTCCACCACGCGATGCATCTTGCCCAGACCCAGACCGATGAGGGTCTTCTTCTGGCTTTCGGGCCGACGGATCGGCGAACCGATCTGCTTGATCTTGATCTTCGCCATGATCTGTTACTCCGCAATCGCTTCGGCGGCAGCTTCCGCTTCCGCCGCGCTCGCGCCGCCGCGACCCAGCAGGTCGGCAACCTTCTTGCCACGACGCTGGGCAACCGACTTCGGCGAAGTCTGGTCGGTCAGCGCGTCAAAGGTGGCGCGGATCATGTTGTAGGGGTTGCTGGTGCCGACCGACTTGGTCACCACGTCCGCCACGCCCAGGCTTTCGAAAACGGCACGCATCGGGCCGCCCGCGATGATCCCGGTCCCGGCCGGAGCCGAGCGCACGTTGACCTTGCCCGCACCGAATCGGCCCTTGCCGTCGTGATGCAGGGTGCGGCCTTCCTTGAGCGGAACGCGGACCATCTTCTTCTTGGCCGAGGCAGTCGCCTTCGTGATGGCTTCCGGCACTTCGCGAGCCTTGCCATGGCCGAAGCCCACGCGGCCCTTGCCGTCACCGACCACAACCAGCGCGGCAAAACCGAAGCGCTTGCCGCCCTTCACGGTCTTGGAAACGCGGTTGATGTGCACGAGCTTTTCGATCAGCTCCTCGCCACCTTCCTCGTCGCCGCCGCGACCGCGACGATCGTCGCGCCCACGGCCACGGCCACCACGGTCGTTACCGCCGCGATCGTTGCCGCCACGGCCCCGACCACGACCACGGCCGCCTTCGCGCTCGCCACCTTCAGCGGGAGCAGCAGCCACATCGGCAACGACGCCTTCGGCTTCAATGTTGGTTTCGTCAGCCATCTTAGAACTCCAGCCCGCCTTCACGCGCGGCGTCGGCCAGCGCCTTGACGCGGCCATGGAACAGGAAGCCGCCGCGATCGAACACGACGGAAGTCACGCCAGCCTTCTTCGCGGCTTCGGCCAGGGTCTTGCCAACCTGCGCAGCGGCATCGACGTTCGCACCGGGGCCCTTGCTGCCCTTGGTCAGGGTCGAGGCCGAAGCGATCGTGCGGCCAGCCGCATCGTCGATGATCTGGGCGTAGATGTGACGGCCCGAACGGTGCACCGACAGCCGAGGACGGCCACCGGCGCGCGCCTTGAGAGCGGTGCGAACGCGCCGACGGCGGCGCTCGAAAAGGGACAGCTTGGCCATTACTTCTTCTTCCCTTCCTTGCGGAAGATGAACTCGCCGCGGTACTTGATGCCCTTGCCCTTGTAGGGTTCAGGCTTCCGCCACCGGCGAATTTCGGCCGCAACCTGGCCGACCTTCTGCTTGTCGATACCCGAGATCTCGATCGTGGTGTTGTCGGGCGTCTTGATTTCAATGCCTTCCGGCACCGAGAAATCGACGTCATGGCTGTAACCGAGCTGCAGCTTCAGGTTCTTGCCCTGCGCGTTGGCGCGGTAGCCGACACCGGTGATTTCGAGGACCTTGGTGTACCCTTCGGTCACACCGGTCACGAGGTTCTGGACCAGCGTGCGCTGCATGCCCCAGAACGAACGGGCGCGCTTGGATGCGTTAGCCGGCTGCACCAAGATGCTGCCTTCTTCCACCGCGTAAGTCACGTCGTCAGCGAGGCTCAGCGTGAGGGTGCCCTTCGGGCCCTTCACTGTGAGGGTGCCGTCCGCGATCGCGGCAGTGACGCCGCCCGGAACGACAACCGGCCTTTTACCGATGCGGCTCATCAGAACACCTCCGCCAGCACTTCGCCGCCGACATTCTGCGCGCGGGCTTCGGCATCCGAAAGCACGCCGCGCGGAGTCGAGACGATGGTGATGCCAAGGCCATTGCGGACCACCGGGAGTTCCTTCGAACCCGAGTAGACCCGGCGACCAGGCTTGGAGACGCGGGCCACGTGCTTGATCGCGGGCTCGCCTTCGAAATACTTCAGTTCAATCCGCAGCTGCGGGTGGGCGCCAGTGGCGTCCTCGCTGAAACCACGAATGTAGCCTTCGCGCTGCAGAACTTCGAGCACACGAGCGCGCAGCTTCGAAGCCGGCGAAAGGACGGAGTCCTTCTTCGCACGCTGGCCGTTGCGGATGCGGGTGAGCATATCACCCAGGGGATCGGTCAATGCCATCGCTTTGGATCCTTACCAGCTCGACTTCGTGAGACCGGGGATAAGGCCCTTGTTGCCCTTGTCCCGCAGCTCAACACGGCACAGGCCGAACTTGCGATAGTAGCCGCGCGGGCGGCCGGTGGTGGCGCAGCGGTTGCGCACCCGGGTCGGGTTCGCGTTGCGCGGGATTTCGGCGAGCTTCAGACGCGCGATCAGGCGTTCGGTATCGTCGACGCTTTCATCGTCGGCAATCGCCTTCAGCTTCGCGTACTTGGCTGCGTACTTCTTGACGAGCAGCTTGCGCTTCTCGTTCTTGTTCACGGAACTCAGTTTCGCCATGGACTTAAGCTCTCTCTAACTCAGGCCGCTTGCGCAGCTTCGGCCTCGGCCGGGAACGGGAACCCGAACAGACGCAGCAGCTCGCGCGCTTCGTCGTCGGTCTTGGCAGTGGTCGTGACGATGATGTCCATCCCACGCACCTTCTCGATCTGGTCGTAGCTGATCTCAGGGAAGATGATCTGCTCCTTCAGGCCCATGGCATAGTTACCACGGCCGTCGAACGATTTGGCGTTCAGACCACGGAAGTCGCGAATACGGGGCATCGCCACGGTGATCAGCCGGTCGAGGAATTCGTACATGCGTTCACGGCGCAGGGTGACCTTGCAACCGATCGGCATGCCTTCACGCAGCTTGAACTGCGCGATCGACTTCTT
The DNA here is from genome assembly GCF_041905565.1 of Novosphingobium sp. Lineage (GTDB taxonomy): Bacteria > Pseudomonadota > Alphaproteobacteria > Sphingomonadales > Sphingomonadaceae > Novosphingobium. The sequence continues at coordinate 334,865 of NZ_JAYRKX010000001.1, forward strand.
CGCCTTGGTGATCACGGGCTTCTGACCCGAAATCAGTTCCATTTCAGCGGCGGCAGTCGTGACCTTCTTCTTGTCCTGGCTGCCTTCGCCAACGCCCATGTTGATCGTGATCTTCTCGATCTTGGGCACTTCCATGTGGTTCTTGTAACCGAACTTTTCGGTCATCGCCTTGGCAATTTCAGCGTCATACTTGCTGCGCAGACGCGGAACGTACTTGTCAGCCATCGATCGTCTCCCCGGACTTGACGGCCACACGGACCTTCTTGCCGTCCTTGGTTTCGAAACGCACTCGCGACGGCTTGCCTTCAACGGCCAGGCCGACCTTCGAGATCGCCATCGGCGCTTCGCGGCGTTCAATGCCACCCTGCGGGTTAACCTGGGTCGGCTTGCGGTGACGGGCAGCGATGTTCACACCCGAGACCACGACCTTGCCTTCCTGCGGCAGGACCTGGAGGACAGTGCCAGTGCGGCCCTTGTCCTTGCCCGAACGGACGACGACGTTATCGCCCTTCTTGATCTTAGCGGCGGCCATTACAGCACCTCCGGCGCAAGGCTGATGATCTTCATGTAGCCCTTGCCGCGCAGTTCGCGCACCACGGGGCCGAAGATACGGGTGCCGATGGGCTCGGCGTTCTTGTTGATCAGCACGGCAGCGTTGCTGTCGAAACGGATCACGCTGCCGTCAGCACGGCGCACGTCCTTCTTGGTACGCACGATCACCGCACGGTGGACGTCGCCCTTCTTCACCTTGGTGCGGGGCTGCGCTTCCTTGACCGACACCACGATGATGTCGCCCACGCCGGCAGTCCGGCGCTTCGAGCCGCCCAGCACCTTGATGCACTGGACGCGCTTGGCGCCGCTGTTGTCAGCGACGTCGAGCTGGGATTGCATCTGGATCATTGATCCGGTTCCTTCCTACTGGCTTGCCGGAACCTGTCCGGCAGTTCCAAATCGCTTGCGAGGCTCAGCGCCTCAGACGTCAGCCTCGACCGCAGCCGTCTTACCGGCGGTGACGCGTTCGATCACCTTCCAGTTCTTCAGCTTCGAAAGCGGACGGGTCTCTTCGATCCGCACGGTTTCACCGGTCTTGTAGGCATTGTCCTCGTCGTGGGCGTGATACTTCTTCGAACGACGGATGATCTTCCCGTAGAGCGGGTGCTTCACCTTGCGTTCGACCTTCACGACCACGGTCTTGTCGGTCTTGTCGGAAACCACGGTCCCGATCAGGATACGCTTGGGCATCGTGGTGCTCCTTACTTCGCCGCTTGGGCGCGTTCGCCCTGCAGCGTCTTGATGCGGGCGATGTCGCGGCGCACTTCCTTGATGCGCGCCGGACGTTCCAGCTGGTTGGTCGCAGCCTGGAAACGGAGGTTGAACGCCTCGCGCTTCAGGTCGGCCAGGTCAGCCGAAAGCTGATCGTCGCTCTTCGCGCGCAGATCTACAGCCTTGGCCATTATTCACCTCCCAGGTGGCTGGTGTCGCCGAGACGGGCAACAACCTTGGTCTTGATCGGCAACTTCATCGCCGCGCGGCTGAACGCTTCAGCGGCCAGCGGGCCAGCCACACCGTCCAGTTCGAACAGGATGCGACCCGGCTTGACGCGGGCAGCCCAGTATTCGATCGAACCCTTGCCCTTGCCCTGACGAACTTCGGCAGGCTTCTTCGAAACCGGCACGTCCGGGAAGACGCGGATCCAGAGACGACCCTGGCGCTTGATGTGGCGAGTGATCGCACGGCGAGCCGCTTCGATCTGGCGGGCGGTGATGCGCTCCGGCTCCATGGCCTTCAGGCCGTAGGAACCGAAGTTCAGATCGGTGCCGCCCTTGGCGTCGCCCTTGATCCGGCCCTTGAAGGCCTTGCGGAACTTGGTCTTTTTCGGTTGCAGCATGGCTTAGTTCCTGCGGTCTTCGCGCGCCGGACGCACGCCGGAAGTCTGCGCTTCCATCATCAGCCGGTCCTGCGCCATCGGGTCGTGGCCAAGGATTTCGCCCTTGAACACCCACACCTTGATACCGATGATGCCATAAGTGGTAAGCGCTTCAGCTTCGGCATAGTCGATGTTGGCACGCAGGGTGTGCAGCGGCACGCGACCTTCGCGATACTGTTCGACACGGGCGATTTCAGCGCCGCCGAGACGGCCGCCGCAAACCACCTTGATGCCTTCGGCACCAAGACGCATCGCGGACTGCATCGCCCGCTTCATCGCCCGGCGGAACGCCACGCGGCGGATCAGCTGATCGGCGATGCCCTGGGCGACAAGCTTGGCGTCGATTTCCGGCTTGCGGATTTCAACGATGTTCAGCTTGACGTCGCTGTCGGTCATCTTGGCGAGCTGCGAACGCAGCTTTTCGATGTCCGCGCCCTTCTTGCCAATGATGACGCCCGGACGGGCGGCATAGATCGACACGCGGCACAGCTTGGCCGGACGCTCGATCACCACCTTCGAAATCGCGGCCTGGGGCAGCGTTTCGATGATGAACTTGCGCATCTTGAGGTCTTCCTCAAGCAGCTTGCCGTAGCTCTTGCCCTCGGCATACCAGCGGCTGTCCCAGGTGCGGTTGATCTGCAGGCGCAGGCCAATGGGGTTGCTCTTGTGACCCATGGATCAGGCCTCCTCGACTTCGCGAACCACGATCCGCAGCCGGCTGAACGGCTTGAGGATTCGGGTCGATTTGCCACGGCCACGAGTGTGGAACCGCTTCATGGTGATCGCCTTGCCGACGCTCGCTTCAGCCACAACCAACGCGTCAACGTCGAGGTTGTGATTGTTTTCCGCGTTGGCAATCGCCGAAGCGAGGACCTTGCGGGCATCGACGGCCATCGCCCGCTTCGAAAAAGCGAGGATGTTGAGGGCCTCTTCGGCCTTCTTGCCGCGGATCAGCGCAGCGACCAGGTTGAGCTTCTGAGCCGAACCACGGATCGTGGTGCCGACAGCCAGCGCTTCCTTGTCACCGACGCGGCGGGGAGCTGCTTGCTTGCCCATTAGCGCTTGCCCTTCTTGTCGGCGGCGTGGCCGGGGAAGCTGCGCGTGGGCGCAAATTCACCAAGCTTGTGACCGACCATGTCCTCGTTGACCGAGACGGGGATGAACTTGTGCCCGTTGTAGACGTTGAACGTCAGACCAACGAACTGCGGCAGGATCGTCGAGCGACGCGACCAGGTCTTGATCGGACCGGAGCGGTTGCCACCATCCTGAGCGGCTTCCGCCTTCTTCAGGAGGTGCAGGTCGACGAAGGGGCCTTTCCAGACGGAACGTGCCATGGGGGCTTACCTCTTCTTCTTCGCGTGACGCGAACGGATGATCAACTTGTCCGTCTGCTTGTTGTTGCGGGTACGGGCGCCCTTGGTCGGCTTGCCCCACGGGGTAACCGGATGACGGCCACCCGAGGTGCGACCTTCACCACCACCATGCGGGTGGTCGACCGGGTTCTTGGCAACACCGCGAGTCAGAGGGCGCTTGCCCAGCCAACGATTGCGACCGGCCTTCGCCAGGTTCTGGTTCTGGTTGTCGGGGTTCGACACCGCACCGATCGTGCCCATGCAATCGCCACGCAGGTAGCGCTGCTCACCCGAGTTCAGGCGAACGATGACCATGCCGCGGTCACGACCGACGACCTGCACGTAAGTGCCGGCCGAACGGGCGATCTGACCACCCTTGCCCGGCTTCATTTCAACGTTGTGGCAGATGGTGCCAACCGGCATCTGGCTGAGCAACATCGCGTTGCCCGGCTTCACGTCGGTTTTTTCGCCAGCCACCACTGTGTCACCGACAGCAAGACGCTGCGGAGCAATGATGTAGGCCTGTTCACCATCAGCATACTTGATGAGGGCAATGAACGCGGTCCGGTTGGGATCGTATTCCAGGCGCTCGACGATCGCGGGAGCGTCCCACTTGCGGCGCTTGAAATCGATGAAACGGTACTTCTGCTTGTGACCGCCAGCGATTCCGCGCGAAGTAACGTGGCCCTTGTTGTTGCGGCCACCGGTCTTGCGCTTGCCTTCGGTCAGCGCCTTGACGGGCTTGCCCTTCCAAAGCGCCGAGCGGTCGACCAGGATCAGGCCGCGACGGGCCGGGCTGGTCGGGTTGTAGTTCTTGAGTGCCATGGTGCGCCTCAGATCCCGCTGGTGACGTCGATCGACTGGCCTTCAGCCAGACGAACGACCGCCTTCTTGACGTCCGAACGGCGATAGGGCTTGCCCTTCCACCGCTTGGTCTTGCCCTTCTGGGTCAGGGTGTTCACGGAGACCACCTTGACGTCGAACAGGGCTTCAACCGCCGCCTTGATCTGCGGCTTGGTGGCGCTGTCCGCCACCTTGAAGACCACGGCGTTGTTTTCGCTAAGCAGCGTCGACTTTTCAGTGATGTGGGGAGCCACGATCACGTCGTAGTGACGCGTGTCGATTGCGTCCTTAGCCATTGAAACGCGCCTCCAGCTTTTCGACCGCGGCGCGCGTCAGCACCAGCGTATCATGCTTCAGGATGTCATAGACGTTCGCGCCGATGGCCGGGAGCACGTTGATGCCGACGAGGTTGCGGGCAGCGCGGGCAAACCCGGCATTGACCTGCTCACCGTCGATCACGAGCACCTTCTTGCCCCAGTTGGCCTTGGCCAGCTGAGCAGCAACGGCCTTGGTCTTGGCATCGGTGACGTCGAGCGTGTCGACCACGACCAGTCCGGTCTTGGCCTTGCTCGACAGGGCCATCTTCAGACCCAGCGCGCGGACCTTCTTGTTCAGCGACACGTCGAATTCACGACGACGCGGACCCATGGCCTTGCCACCGCCGATGAACACGGGCGCCTTGCGATCGCCGTGACGAGCGGTACCGCCGCCCTTCTGGCGACCGAACTTCTTGCCGGTGCGGGCCACGTCTGAACGCTCGCGCGCCGCACGGGCGATGCCGCGACGGTTTTCGAGCTGCCAGGTGACAACGCGGTGCAGAATGTCGGCGCGCGGTTCGAGACCGAATACGTCGTCATTCAGTTCGACGTCGCCCTTGGCGGCGGTGCCGTCGAGATTGGAAAGCTTCACCTTCACGACTTAGCCCTCCTGGCCTTCACCGGCTTCCGGCGCGTCAACCACGGGGGCTTCGGCGGGAGCAGCGGCATTGCTGTTGGCGGCCTGCTTCAGACCAGCGGGATAGGGCGCTTCGGCGTGACGGGCGACCTTGACGGCGTCCTTCACGGTCAGCCATGCGTTCTTGGAACCCGGGACCGAACCCTTGACGAAGATCAGCCCGCGCTCGTCATCGACGCGCACGACTTCCAGGTTCTGTTGGGTGCGGTGACGGTCGCCCATGTGGCCAGCCATCTTCTTGTTCTTGAAGACGCGGCCCGGATCCTGGCGGTTACCGGTCGAACCGTGAGCACGGTGGCTGATCGAGACACCGTGGGTGGCGCGCATACCGCCGAAACCCCAGCGCTTCATCGCACCGGCAAAACCCTTGCCCTGGGTGTGGCCCGAAATGTCGACGAGCTGGCCAACCGCGAAATGCGAGGCGGCGATCGTCGAGCCGACTTCGAGCACGGCGTCATCCGCAACGCGGAATTCGACGACCTGCTGCTTCAGCGGCACTTCGGCCTTGGCGAAGTGTTCGCGCTGCGGCTTGGCAACATTCTTCTGCTTGGCAGCACCGGCGCCCAGCTGAACCGCGACGTAACCGTCACGTTCGGCAGTGCGGACCGAAACCACCTGGCAATCTTCCAAAGCCAGAACGGTGACCGGCACGTGCCGCCCGTCGTCCTGGAACAGGCGGGTCATCCCCACCTTCTTTGCGATCACGCCAGTGCGCATGATCCATTCTCCTACAGAGGCCTGCAGGGACCATCCCTACAGGCGTGTCCAGCCCATTTTGTGATGCGAGCCCCGTCCGGGCTGGGTGCCCCCTCAAGAGGGAGCGAGACGGGGGACGCATGCCCGAGGCTAGCCTCGGAGGTATCCCTTGTGTCCCCAACATTTGCCGGGGCTCTGTCTCGTCGCGGTCTTGATCCGCTTGGAGCCGGGTAGAAACCCGGAAGGAACGTGGACCGAGAGGTCCGAAACTTTGCGTCGAGCGTGGCTTACGCCAGCTTGATCTCGACGTTCACGCCAGCTGCGAGGTCGAGCTTCATCAGCGCGTCCACGGTGGTGGCGTTCGGCTGCACGATGTCCAGCAGCCGCTTGTAGGTGCGTACTTCGAACTGCTCACGCGACTTCTTGTCGATGTGCGGCCCGCGGTTGACGCAGAACTTCTCGATCTTGGTCGGCAGAGGAATGGGGCCCCGGATCAGCGCACCAGTGCGGCGCGCGGTTTCCGCGATTTCGCCAGTGGCCTGGTCAAGCACGCGATGATCGAACGCTTTCAGGCGAATGCGGATATTCTGAGCTTCCATTGTGTCCTGCTACCGATGAGAAAGAGCAAAGAGGCTTTCGCCCCCAATTGAATATGAAGGGCGCCCCTACACGCGGGTTGGGATTCGTGCAAGCCCCTTTTTTCGCAGTTTTCTGGCCTTTCCTGCCACCTGGTCCGGACATCTTGTGCCACGCAAGATAGTAACCACTTTGGATGCGCTGACGTAATGATGCGATAGGCGATTGGCCAAGTGGCCCGCGCCTGCCGAAACGAAAAAGCCCGGCCTCCTTGCGGAAGCCGGGCATTTCTTTCCGGTGTTAGCCGAAGATCAGCGAATTACTTCGTGATCTTGCTGACAACGCCCGAGCCGACGGTGCGGCCACCTTCGCGGATGGCGAAGCGCAGACCTTCGTCCATCGCGATCGGCGCGATCAGCTTGACCGACAGGGCAACGTTGTCGCCCGGCATCACCATTTCGGTGCCTTCCGGCAGAATCACTTCGCCGGTCACGTCGGTGGTGCGGAAGTAGAACTGCGGACGATAGTTGGCGAAGAACGGCGTGTGACGGCCACCTTCGTCCTTCGACAGCACGTAGACTTCGGCCGCGAATTCGGTGTGCGGGGTGACCGAGCCGGGCTTGGCCAGAACCTGGCCGCGCTCGACGTCTTCACGCTTCAGACCACGCACCAGCGCGCCGATGTTGTCGCCGGCTTCACCCTGGTCGAGCAGCTTGCGGAACATTTCGACGCCGGTCACGACGGTCTTCTGGGTGTCCTTGAGGCCGATCACTTCGACTTCGTCGCCAACCTTCACGATACCGGTTTCGACGCGGCCAGTCACCACGGTACCGCGACCCGAGATCGAGAACACGTCTTCGACCGGCATCAGGAACGGCTTGTCGGTCGGACGCGGCGGCTGCGGGATCGCCGTGTCGACGGCGTTCATCAGCGCAACGATCGATTCCTTGCCGATCTTTTCGTCGCGACCTTCGAGCGCGGCCAGAGCCGAACCCGGGATCACGGGGATGTCGTCGCCCGGGAAGCCATAGCTCGACAGCAGTTCGCGGATTTCGAGTTCGACGAGCTCGAGGATTTCCGGATCGTCGACCTGGTCAACCTTGTTCATGTACACGACCAGTGCGGGCACGCCGACCTGGCGGGCGAGCAGGATGTGTTCGCGGGTCTGCGGCATCGGGCCGTCAGCAGCGTTCACCACGAGGATGGCGCCGTCCATCTGCGCCGCACCGGTGATCATGTTCTTCACATAGTCGGCGTGACCCGGGCAGTCGACGTGCGCATAGTGACGCGCAGCGGTTTCGTACTCGACGTGAGCGGTCGAGATGGTGATGCCACGCTCGCGCTCTTCGGGAGCCTTGTCGATGTTCGCGAAGTCAACGGCTTCACCGCCGTTGATTTCCGCCATGACCTTGGTGATCGCGGCAGTCAGCGTGGTCTTGCCATGGTCGACGTGACCGATGGTGCCGATGTTGCAGTGCGGCTTATTCCGCTCGAATTTTGCCTTAGCCATTGTCTCAAACCTTCTTTCGCTTGAATTGAATCTGCGGGGTTTGGACGGCGCCCGCTGAATCTGGCGCCGCCCCTAGCCTGATCCGCAGGATCAGGCAACCCCTTCGAGAACGCGTGCTCCTGCCGATTAGGCAAGCTTCTCCTTGACCTCGGCCGCGACGTTCGCCGGGACCTCGTCATAATGCGAGAACTGCATGGTGTACTGGGCACGCCCCTGCGTGAACGAGCGCAGCTGGTTCACGTAACCGAACATGTTGGCCAGCGGCACCATGGCTTCGACGACCTGGGCATTGCCCCGGCTGTCGGTGCCCTGGATCTGCCCGCGACGGCTGTTGAGATCGCCGATCACGTCACCCATGAACTCTTCGGGGGTGACGACTTCGACCTTCATGATCGGTTCGAGGATCTTGATCCCGGCCTTCTGCGCACCTTCGCGCATCGCACCGCGACCAGCGATTTCGAACGCCAGCGCCGAAGAGTCGACATCGTGGTACTTGCCGTCGATCAGCTCGATGTCGAAGTCGACGATCGGGAAGCCGATCAACGCGCCAGTGGCCGCCGTTTCACGCATGCCCTTTTCGATCGCGGGGATATATTCGCGCGGAATATTGCCGCCCTTGATCGAATCGATGAAGTTGATGCCCGCGCCGCGTTCACCCGGCGTGATCTTCACCTTCACTTCGCCGAACTGGCCCGAACCACCCGACTGCTTCTTGTGGGTGTAGGTCAGCTCGACCGGCTTGCCGAGATATTCGCGGTAAGCCACCTGCGGCGCGCCGACATTGGCTTCAACCTTGAATTCGCGGCGCATGCGATCGACGAGGATGTCGAGGTGCAGTTCGCCCATGCCCTTGATGATCGTCTGGCCCGATTCGTGATCGGTCGAGACGCGGAACGAGGGATCTTCGGCAGCCAGGCGGTTGAGCGCGATGCCCATCTTTTCCTGGTCGGCCTTGGTCTTGGGTTCAACCGACAGTTCGATCACCGGCTCGGGGAATTCCATCCGCTCGAGGATGATCGGCTGGCGTTCGGCGCACAGCGTGTCCCCGGTGGTGGTTTCCTTGAGGCCCGCCAGCGCGACAATGTCGCCGGCATAGGCGGTTTCGATGTCTTCGCGGTTGTTCGAGTGCATGAGCAGCATGCGCCCGACCTTTTCCTTCTTGTTCTTCACCGAGTTCAGGTAGCTGCCCTTGGTCAGCGTGCCCGAATAGATGCGGCAAAAGGTGAGCGAGCCGACGAACGGGTCGTTCATGATCTTGAACGCCAGCGCGCTGAACGGCGCGTCGTCCGAGGTCGCGCGGCTATCGGCTTCTTCAGTGTCGGGATTGATACCCTGCACGTCGGCAATGTCGAGCGGCGAAGGCATGAAGTCCACGACCGCGTCGAGCAGCGCCTGAACGCCCTTGTTCTTGAACGACGAGCCGCACAGCACCGGAACGAACGCCTGGGCGAGCGTACCCTTGCGCAGCAGCGCCTTCAGCGTCGCCACATCAGGTTCGTTGCCTTCGAGGTAGGCTTCCATCGCGTCGTCGTCCTGCTCAACGGCAAGTTCGACCAGCTTTTCACGATATTCGGCGGCCTTATCGACCATGTCAGCCGGGATTTCCTCGTAGAAGAATTCCGCGCCGAGGCTTTCATCCTTCCAGATGATCGCGCGCTGGTTGATCAGGTCGACGAGGCCGATGAAGTCGCTTTCCGCGCCGATCGGCAGGTAAAGCACCGCCGGCTTCGCACCGAGGCGATCGATGATCGTCTGGACGCAGTAGTAGAAGTTCGCGCCGGTGCGGTCGAGCTTGTTGATGTAGCACATGCGCGGAACGCCGTACTTGTCGGCCTGGCGCCACACGGTTTCCGACTGCGGTTCGACGCCGGCGACGCCGTCAAAGGCGGCCACCGCGCCGTCGAGCACGCGCAGCGAGCGTTCGACTTCGATGGTGAAGTCGACGTGGCCCGGGGTGTCGATGATGTTCAGGCGGTGATCGTTCCAGAAGCAGGTCGTCGCGGCCGAGGTGATCGTGATGCCGCGTTCCTGTTCCTGCTCCATCCAGTCCATGGTGGCGGCGCCGTCGTGGACTTCGCCGATCTTGTAGGACTTGCCGGTGTAGTAGAGGATCCGCTCGGTCGTGGTGGTCTTGCCGGCGTCGATGTGCGCCATGATACCGAAATTACGGTATTTTTCAAGGGGATGGCTGCGTGCCATGATAGGGGTGTCCTCTTACCAGCGATAGTGGCTGAACGCGCGGTTCGCGTCGGCCATGCGGTGGGTGTCTTCACGCTTCTTCACGGCGTTGCCACGGTTGTTGGCAGCGTCGAGCAGTTCGGCCGACAGGCGCGCGGCCATGGTCGTTTCGCTGCGGTTGCGCGCGGCCGTGATCAGCCAGCGGATCGCCAGCGCCTGGGCGCGTTCCGGGCGGACTTCGACCGGGACCTGGTAGGTCGCACCACCGACGCGGCGCGAACGCACTTCGATCTGCGGCTTCACATTGTTCAGCGCATCGTGGAACAGCGCGACCGGATCGCTCTTGGCGCGGGTTTCCATGGTTTCCAGCGCACCATAGACGATGCTTTCGGCAACCGACTTCTTACCATCGAGCATGAGGTTGTTCATGAACTTCGACAGCACCTGATCACCGAACTTCGGATCAGGCAGGATTTCCCGCTTTTCGGGACGACGACGACGTGACATCGCTTGAATTCCTTATCCTGGGGCCGCGCAACTGACGGCGCGCCCGCATAAAACCAGCCGTAAGGGCCTTACTTCGGACGCTTGGCGCCGTACTTCGAACGGCTCCGCTTGCGGTCCTTGACGCCCTGGGTATCAAGCACGCCGCGCAGCACGTGATAGCGCACGCCCGGAAGGTCGCGCACACGGCCGCCGCGGATCAGCACGACGCTGTGTTCCTGCAGGTTGTGACCTTCGCCCGGGATGTACGAAATGACTTCGCGGCTGTTGGTCAGACGGATCTTGGCGACCTTGCGCAGCGCCGAGTTCGGCTTCTTCGGGGTCGTGGTGTAAACACGGGTGCAAACGCCGCGCTTCTGCGGGTTCTGCTCCATCGCAGGGACCTTGCTCTTGGCCTTCTGCGGCACGCGACCCTTGCGGATCAGCTGGTTGATCGTAGGCATGAAGTACTCTTCACCTTGGTTGAAAGGCCATCGCGGCACAGGTGAAGAGATTGCGAATCGCAAATGCGACAACTGCGAGGCCCTGCCCCGCCAGCCAGCATTCACGAGCCGAAAACGCTCCACCCGGCTGAATAGACCGGGTTACTTTGACGGCTTGCCCGGAAAACCAGACGCACCGGCAATGTTCAGCTCAATCCAGACACAAGGCCCGGAAGCGCGCGCCATTAGGCGGGATCGGGGGTGAGGTCAAGCCAGATAGCCACTTCAGACCGTTCGAACGCCTATCGAGCTCCAGACCATACGAGCAAGGACCGGATCGCTCTCTCACCCAAATTTTGGACCATTCAAGATAAGGAAGACCCGAAAATTCGAGAAGCATAGCGCATTATCGTATATATAATCTGTTAATATAGTTCAAAGGAACTATTAAATATATCATTTGTATCTCTTATAATCATCACTTCGAGGCTGTCGAGTTTATACAATTTTTTTCGAAAGCTCGGGCAAATCATGTTCGGATATGTTTGCACTTTAATGTGCTTCACGATTGGATCCGACGCTATGCATCTCACCCGCATCTCAACCTTTAGAATTGCCATTTCCTCGCTTGCCATCGTTGCATATGCCAGCCCGGCGATAGCCCAAGCCAATCTTTCTCCTCAGATCAATTCAGCAAACTCGCAAATTACTGGCTTCGTCAGGAATGTGGCGATTGAAAACCCCGATGACCTAGCTTTGGAGTACCAACTTCCTTCCGAGCAAGTTTGGCACGTCCTTAGGGCCGGAGCAGTAATTCAAGCCAAGGCGATAGGCGCCATCAAAGTGCGAACTGCATCGAGGCAGAATTTCATTCACACTGTTCAAGGCAACTCAAATCCTGCCGTATTTGCGCCAAAGGATTGGAGCTTCAGCGTAGCAGGCCCACTCGCTCAAATGAATCGAACCAAGACTGTGTGCGTCAATCAACGGGATTGCCACACGGTGCAGGTGCCGTCACCCGATCCTAGAAATGAAACGCAAATCGAAACTATTCGCCTTAGCTTGACCGAACAACTCAAGATCCAGGTCAATCAGATCGGGATAGGCCGCTTCGAAGACTGGCTCGGCACTGGCTTCCAAACAGCCAATTCGTTGTTCTGCGCACCAATGCCCTACCCGCTGAAAACCGATCAAGGAACATTTCAGGCTGGCGATTTCGCACCATCCCTTGGCTCGCAAATCTCGGTTGCGCGAACGAGTAACTGGCAGGACTTCAGCAGCTTCGCCATTGGCATCGCCAACTGGTGCTCGACCAAATCGGCGGCAGGCAGCCGGGCTGTGGGAGAGGCCCTGACGTATTCCGATTTCATCAAACTGGTATCCCAGCGCTCTCCTGACTTGATTGCGCGGCTAAGCGCCCCCGACCAGACTTCTTATTGGACCTTTCCGCTAATCGCGACCGACGCGCAATTGCGCACAAACCGAGCCGCCTACACCTATTCAGCAGGCGGAAGCCTGATTGACAGCCAGACATTGTATGCGGACAATACCGCCTCCAAGGTAATGGTCAGCAATGGAGCATCCCCACATGGGGTCGCACTTAGTCGTGCTCTGATTTCCCAATTTGGAAACAGGGCTGGCGTTAGGGTCTTCTGGCCAATCGAAAAGCGTCCAGAAGCGTTTAAGCGCATTACCCTTTTTGAAACCGCAAGAATCCAGCAGAGCCTGAATGATCTCTCCGTAAAGCTGTCGCGCTCCGGTGGGCGAACCTTCCGCATCCGGTTCGGACATGCCGGTCAGGCCCCGATCGTCGACAAGACAGTTGAGGCGGCCGGCCTTGAATATCCGCTCACTTCGATGACAGAGGGAACGTTTGTTTTCGAAAGTCGTCTCTACCTGAAGGGCGATGCCGCCTCTCCCGCAGTTGCACCTTTCGTGCCGCTGATTGACAATGAGGTGCTGATCGAACTGACCGCCAAACTGCCAAACAAGATCGATCTAGAAGCGGACAATCCCGGTCCAAATGTAGATTTGGACCTTAAAGCTGGTCAGGTGTCGGTTCTGGCAAAACTAAAATTCGAGAATGTGTCAGACTGGCAAGGCAATCCGTACATGCGGGTGTCGCTGCGACCGGCCTGTGAGCAGGCGCGCAACGCAGACGGCTCAATCAATTCAAACTGCGCGATCAATCTCTCAGGATTTCAAGTCACCAGCGATGGGGGCTTGATCGACGATCTTGGACATTGGATTGCAGGCGTGCAGAACACTGTCCGCACCATAATCTCCACCGAACTGACCAATGCGATTGCACTCAATGTGGGACAGATCGATCAAGGCATACTAAATCTGTCTGCACTGCTGGGTCAGGACAAGGTTGAACCGTGTGGAGCCGGGGCTGCCTGCTTGCCGATGCGCAAACTTGTTCCAATCGGCAACCAAGCTTTCAAGATCGGTACGATAGACACTTCGGCGACCAAGATCAGCGAAGCGCTTCTGGGTTATCGGCTGGAACAATTTCCCGTCCGCTTCACACGGTCGACCGCTTGCCGAGATCAATGCAGAGAGGTCGTCGGCTTGAAGGTTGAGCCCAAGGTCACCTTCGCAACCAATGCTCTTTTTGATCAGATCGTACCTTATGCAACTGCGGACTAGCGCTTTGCTAGCAATTTGAACCAGAGTGCCGCTTAGCAAGAATTGTAGAGTTATTGACGTCGATTGAAAGCCAGGGCCGCTGCTGCGGCTCTGGCTTGAGCCGTCAGACCACGGGCGATTGCAAGGGAACAATAGCCCAGGGCCATTCCTAGACTGCCAGTCTGTCGCGCAATTAGATCTGCAAGAATGGGCGAGGCCCCCTCACCCCCGCAAAACCATTTTCCTACACACCCCCGTCTGTGTCAGGTTGTCCCGCCAATGGGGAATCCAACACGCCTGACGGAGTTCTGGTCCCTTGAAACAATCCGATTTGACGAGTGACGGCGCGGGGCGCGCGGGGCTGGCTTGTGCTTCGGCGCGGCCGGGGCGGCGGACCAGCGGGAGTGCCTTTGCCGATCTGCCGCCCGCGCCGGACGATCCCTTGCTGGGCTTTGCGCCCTATGTCCACCGCGCGCCGCGGCGCAATTCGATCACGCCGGAGCGGCAGCGCGCCTTCATTGCCGCGCTGGCGGCGACGGGGATCGTCACGCAGGCCGCGCGCAGCATCGGCGCCAGCCTGGAGGCGCTGTACCGGCTGCGCCACCAGCCGGGGGCGGAGCAGTTCTCCGAGGCCTGGGACCGGGCGATCGACCGGGGCATTGCCCGGCTGGAAGACTGCGCGCTGGAACGCGCGATCATGGGCGAGGAGCGGCCGATCGTGCGCGGCGGCGAAGTGATCGGCACCTGGCGGCGGCACGACAACAAGCTGCTGATGTTCCTGCTGCGCCAGCGCCGCCCGCAGCGCTGGTTCAGCGAGGCGGGCGCCTTTGCCAGCCTGCGCCCGGGCCATCCGGTCTATGAACGGCTGCGCCGCGAATGGCTGGGCGAGGACGGCCAGAGCGAGGCCGAAGTACTGGCCGAAATCGACGCGATGATCATGGAGATGGCCGAGCGCAAGGACGAGAACGAGCGCCTGCTGGCCGGCTGGGCCGCCGAGGACGCGGGCGCGGTGGAGGCGGATTGAGCGTTGGGTGTGTTGGGGGTCGCGGGGCGCGCCCCCCTCCCTTTCCCTTTCCCTTTCTCTCGTCACCCCGGACTTGATCCGGGGTCCAGCTTTGGTCGAAGCGCCGCGCCTGAATGAACAAGCTGGGCCCCGGATCAAGTCCGGGGCGACGGCTTCGGGGGATGCCCCGGATCAAGTCCGGGGTGACGGTTTCGGGGGATGCCCCGGATCAAGTCCGGGGCGACGGCGCGTGGGCGGTCAGAGGCTGAAAGCGGGCCGTGCCGCCAGGCGCGCGCGCCATGCGGCGACGTGGGGGCGGCCCTCGCTCGCGTCGATCCGCAGCACCCGCGCGAAATCGAGTGCGACGCCGGCGGTGATGTCGGCCAGGGAGAAGAACTCCCCCGCGACATAGGGCCGCGAGGCCAGGTGCGCTTCGAACCGGGTGAGGAAATCCAGCAGCCGCGCGCGGCCGCGTTCGGCCAGTTCCGGAATCTGGGCGTAATTGTTGGGGCCGGGCAGCGCGCGGTCCTTCATTGCCGGGGCGGAATTGCGCATGGCTTCGGCAATGGCCATGAAGCATTCGCCCTCGATCCGGGCGTTCCAGCTGGCGACCTCGGCCTTTTCGAGCGGGGTGCGGCCAAACAGCGGCGGTTCGGGCTGCGCGGCTTCGGCCCAGGCGGCGATCGCGGCGTTGTCAGCCAGCACCGCGCCATCATCCAGCACCAGCGCGGGGACGGTGCAGGCCGGGTTGATCGCGCGGAAGGCGTCGGACAGTTGCTCCTGCGCGGCCAGGTCGACCACCACGGTGTCGTGGGCGATGCCCTTTTCCGCCAGCAGGATCCGCGCGCGGCGCGGGCTGGGTGCGCGGGGGTAATCGTAGAGCGTGGGCATCGGTCCTCTCCTTTTGCCCGGCAGTCTAACCATGCGCGGCGCGGGGCCAAGCCCCCTTACCTGCCGTTACGGCATGCTTGACTTGTTCATTGACCGTTATGTTATATTGTACCATACAAAGATCGTCGCCCCGGGCGACTCGCAAGCAGCCGACGGGGCGGCACCACTCAGGAGGATGCCACCATGGCCTATGCCGATACCTCTACCACCACCCGCAGGACCGGAACCGCGATCGCCGTGCTGGCGCTTGAAGCGGGGCTGGCCTGGGCGCTGATCAATGGCTTTGCGATGACGGGCGAAGGCAAGCTGCGCGAGACCTTCACCGCGATCTTCATTCCCAAGGAGAAGCAGCCGCCGCCCCCTCCCCCGCCGCCCCAGGCGAAGGACCGCCAGCAGCCACGCGACGCGGCGCCGGTCAAGGCGCCGGAGACGCCGTTCGACGCGCTGAAGGGCGGCGGCGCGCTGATCGTCCCCACCGGGCCGATTGCCGAGCCGGGCGGCGGCGAGATCGGCGAGGTGAAGTTTCCCGAGATCGCCGAGCCCCAGCCCCGCCCCAGCCCCGCCCCGCGTCTGGCCAGGCCCCGGGGCAATCCCGGCCAGTGGGTTTCGGCGAACGACTACCCAACCCGCGACCTCACCGAAGGGAACGAGGGGCTGGTCCGCTTTCGCCTCGAGGTGAGCGCGCAGGGCAAGGTGACCGCCTGCACCATCACCCAGTCGAGCGGCCATCCGGGGCTGGACGCCGCCACCTGCGACAAGCTGCCGCGCCGCGCCAAGTTCGATCCGGCGAGCGACGCCACCGGTGCCCCCGCCGCCGGCACCTATACCGGCGCGGTGCGCTGGCAGATCCCCGAGTGAAGACCCCCTTCACCCGGGAGCCCCGCCTGGCCCGACCAGGCGGGGCACTGCCCGCCAGGCAACACCGCCCAACACCTCCTCCTCAAATTGCCGGTTGACAGCACACGTCAAAACTGGACTCGTGTCCATAAATGTCAGGCGAGAGGCACGGCTGAAAGCAGTGCGCGGCGCGAACGGCATTTCAAAAGAAAACAGAGTGCCGAGGAGAGACCGCAAATGCCTGAGGCCGCAGCTTCGCTGGAACAGCTGTTTCAACCCATCCAGATTGGCACCATGCGCCTGCGCAACCGGGTCATGATGCCGCCGCATGGCGGGATCGTCGGCAACCTGTGGGGCAGTCGCAGCGATGCGGAAAAAGTCGCCGCCTACTGGGGATCGCGAGCCCGCGACGGGGTGGCGTGGATCGACGGGATGAACGGCTGGCTGAACAAGAACATCACCAGCCCGGGCTTCCTGAACGCCGGTTCGGGCGCAGGGTCATCGATCCACGGGGTGTTTCGCCTGCCCTGCTTCATGGATCATGCCCGGATGTATGCCGATGCGGTGCATGAGGCCGGGGCCTGCGTCACCGCGCACTTCACCTTGCAGGGCGGCTTGCCGCACAGCCCTTCGGCACGCCTGGCCAATTTCACCAACAACCTCGTACCCCATGCCCTGACGGCTGGCGAGATCCGCGGCCTGGTGGAAGAGTACGCCTTTTCCGCGGGCCGGGTGAAGGCCGCCGGGATCGACGGCGTCGAGTTGCACGCCAATCACGAAGACGTCCTGCAATTGTTCATGTCGCCGGAAACCAATCGCCGCGACGACGAGTACGGCGGCGACTTCGACCGCCGGCTGCGCTTCATCAAGGAGATCTTCGCCGCGATCCGGTCGGAAGTCGGCCAGGACTTCACCCTGGGCATCCGGATGAACATGGATGAGTTCACCAAGGACGGCTATGACGTGGAAGGCGGGATTGCCATTGCCAAGGCGCTGGAAGCGACCGGCCACATCGACTTCTTCCACGGCGTGGTCGGCAACAACTGGGGTGCGCCCAGCTATATCCAGGCCCACCATTACGACCGCGCCCAGTGGTCCTCGCTCGCCGGGCGCTACAAGGCGGCCCTGTCGATCCCGGTGATCTATACTGGCCGCATCAACGATGCGCTGACCGGCGCGAAAGTCATCGCCGAAGGCCACGCCGACGTGGTTGGCATGGCCCGGGCGATGTTTGCCGAACCGAACATGGTGTCCAAGACCCGCGCCGGTAAGACCGACGAAATCCGCCCCTGCATCGGCTGCAATGATTGCCTGCATACCCTGATCGTCGAAGCCATGCCGTTCGGCTGTTCGGTCAATCCGCAGACCGGCCACGAAGCCGAAGGCCCCCTGCCCCCGGCGGACACCAGGCGGCGGGTGCTGGTGGTTGGCGCCGGTCCGGCTGGCCTTGAACTTGCGGCGCTGCTGGCCGAACGCGGCCACGAGGTGACCGTCTGGGAACAGGGGGACGCGATCGGCGGACAGATGCGCACTGCGGCAAACGTGCCGGAAAATCGCGCTTACAGCGACTTTCTGGATTTCCAGGAACGCCGCCTGCAGCGACTGGGCGTAACCCTGGCTTGCGGCACAACCGCCACGGCTGACACCATCCAGGCCTTTGGCGCGGATGTCGTCGCCCTGGCGACCGGGGCAACGCCGCGCGATCCAGAGATCATCGGGGGCGACCAGCCCTTCGTGGTGCAAGGGCGGGAAGTGATGGCCGGCCGCGCGGCGGCGGGGGACCGCGTGGTCCTGATCGCCATGGAAGACCACATGCAGCCCCTGACCGTTGCGAGCTATCTGGCCGAACAGGGCAAGCAGGTGCGGATCATCTACCAGACGCCCGGCATCGCCCCGCTGGTCGGCAAATACTCGATCGGCGCGCCGCTGGCAAAGCTCACGGCAAAGGGCGTCGAGGTGCGCGTCATGGAACGCGTGGTGGAAATTACCGAGGACCGCCTCGTCACGCGCAATGTCTATTCCGGCGCCGAAGCGGAAGTGACCGATTTTGACAGTGTGGTCCTGGCCTGCGGCGGGCGCGCCGAGGATCGCCTGTTCCACGAATTGCAGGGACGGATTCCCGAGCTCCATATCCTGGGCGATGCCTATGCGCCGCGCCGCATCTGGCATGCGACCAGGCAGGCCCGCGCCCTTGCCCTGACCATATAGGTCAGGCCCCATAAACCGCACCTTCGAGGCAGCGTGGACAATTTCGATGTCTGCTGTTCGGGCCCTGCCGCCGCCTCAACTACCGCGTCACCCCGGGCTTGACCCGGGGTCCAGCTATTCTTCGTGGGGCAGGAAAGGAAGCGGGCCCCCGGGTCAAGCCCGGGGTGACGGCACGGGGAAGTGAGCGTTGGGCGCAAACGCCAGTCCGCCGCGCCAAACTCCAGGTCGGCACTTGTCCTCGCGGCCCAGGTGCGGCGTCCGGCAATCGGCGCCGACCCGCTATCGCGCCGGCATCACCCGCTGCAGGAAGTCGATCACCGCGCTGTTGAATTCGTCGTTCTTGTCGCCCGCCACCATGTGGCCGGCGCCGCGAATGTCGGCGACTTCCAGCTTGGGGATGCGGCGGTAAAGGTCTTCGACGCCTTCATCGTCGACAATGTCGCTTTTCATGCCGCGCACCAGCAGGGTCGGCACGCGGTCGGTCCAGTCGGCGCGGTCCATGATGTCAAGAATGCGGTGCGGGTCGCCGCGCATGTCCTGCATCATTCGCGGGTCCCAGTGCCAGTGATAGCGCCCGTCCGCGCCCAGCCGCAGGTTCTTGTGCAGGCCCGACAGGTCCTTGGGCCGGGGGCGCGAAGGGTTGTAGGCGGCGATGGCGTCGGCCGCTTCTTCCAGGCTGGCGAAGCCCGTGGGGTTCGCGGTCATGAAGGCGCGGACCTTGTCCGCCCCCTCGATCCGCATCTTCGGGACGATATCGACCAGCACCAGCGCGGCAATGTCCAGCCCGTGCGTTGCCGCGACCAGCGAAGTGATCCCGCCGAGCGAGGCCCCGACCAGCGCCAGCGGACGGTTGGCGCGGCTTGTCGCAATCGCCATCAGGTCATCGGCGCGTAGTTCGATCGGGTAGGAGCCATCGGGCGACCAGTCGCTCTCGCCGTGGCCGCGCAGGTCATAGTTGATTGCGAAATAGCCGGCTTCGGCCAGTTGCAGTTCGGCCTTGGACCACGAATGGCGGGTCTGCCCGCCGCCATGGCCCAGGATCACGGTCGGCGCAGCGCGGGGACCCGCGATGTCGGCGGCCAGGCTCAGTCCCTCTCCAACAGGGATGCGGATTGTTTCCGGTTGCATCGGAGGAACGATGCCCCCCCGTGCCGGGGTGGTCAACGCGAATTTTAATCGGGCGGTTAAAGGGTGCCCCCGCCGCGCTGGCGGAGGGGGCGCCCCTCAATAGTCGATCAGCTCGAAGTCCTGCTTTTCGCTGCCGCAATCGGGGCAGTACCAGTCATCCGGCAGATCCTCGAACCGGGTGCCGGGGGCGATGCCTTCATCGGGCAGGCCCAGTTCCTCGTCGAAGATCAGGCCGCAGTTCAGGCAGCGGTACTTGCGATAGGGTTGCATGGCCCCGTGCTCCTCAGTTCGCGGTGAAACGGATCGGCACGTGCTTGGGTCCGCACACGAAGTTGGAAATGGTGCGTTCGCACTTGCCGTTCAGTTCGACCGACGTGATGCGCTTGAACAGTTCTTCCCACAAGATGCGCATTTCCATCCGCGCGAGGTGCTGGCCCAGGCACACGTGGACGCCGTAGCCGAAGGCGATCTGCGGGTTGCTTTCGCGGTCGATGCGGAATTCGAACGGATCGGCCCAGACGCTCTCGTCACGGCAGCCCGACTGGTAGGACAGCATCAGCCAGTCGCCTGCCTTGATCTGCTGGCCGCCGATTTCGCAATCGGCCACGGCGCTGCGCATGAAGTGCTTGACCGGCACTTCCCAGCGGATCGATTCCTCGACGAAGGCGTTGATCAGCTCGGGGTTCTCCTGCATCTGGCGCAGCAGTTCCGGCCGTTCGGCCAGCGCCCACATCGCGCCCGCCGTGGTGTTGCTGGTGGTATCGTGCCCGGCAGTGGCAGCGATGATGTAATAGCCCATCATCTGCCGGTGGTTGAGGTATTCGCCGTCGATCTTGGCATTGGCGATCAGGCTGTTGATGTGATCGGTGGGATTGGCCCGGAACTTTTCGGTGACCGCCTTGAAATAGTTCTCCAGCTCCATCGTGGTTTCCCACAGGCTCTTGAGCATTTCGTCGGGGCTCAGTTCGGCGCGGCGGCGGTTGAGTTCGGGGTCGGCGTTGTTGAACAGTTCCTGCGTCAGCTTGAGCATGAACGGTTCGTCCTCCTGCGGCACGCCCAGCACGGTCATGATGACGCGCAGCGGATAGAGGAAGGCGACGTCGGTGGCGAAATCGCATTCGCCGCCCGTGCTCAGCATGTGGTCGACGAATTCGCGGGCGATGCCGCGGATCGCTTCTTCCAGCGGGCGGATCGCCTTGGGCGTGACGTGCGGGAATACGATCGCGCGCAGGTCCTTGTGTTCCTTGCCATCGACCGACACCAGGCTGCGGATCAGGTTGGGTTCGCCCCCGGTCAGCATTGCGACGCGGGCGCTGGCCTCCTTGGTGGACAGGAACGTGCTCTTGTCGCCGTTGTGGAAGATGTCGGGCTGGCGCTCGATCTCCTTGATGTCGGCGTGGCGGCTGACCACCCAGAACGGGTCCATGTCTTCCAGCTCGGCCTTGTCGAGCGGCTGGTTGGCGCGGATCGTGCGGAAGGCTTCGTCCACGATCTCGCGCTGCGAATAGCTCTTCGGATCGATGATCGCCTGGGCGAGTTCCTTGGCCAGTGCCATGTGCAAATCCTTCTCCTGACGGGTCCGGTCTTGCCGGAGTCGAGGGGAAGCTAGAAAACAGTTGGTATACGGTCAACAACTAAGTTAGCATGGAGCCATGGACCAGCTCGTCTCCCTTGCCCCGGTGCGCCGCACCCAGGCCGAACGCCGCGCCGAAAGCGAAGACAGGCTGCTGGGCGCGGCGGCCGAGATCATCGCGCGCGAAGGCTACCTTGCCTGCACGCTTGACCGGGTGGGCGAACGCGCCGGCTTTTCGCGCGGGCTGGCCAGCCGCAAGTACGGTTCGAAGGACGGCCTGATCGAAGCGGTGATCTGGCGCGTTTCGGCCCACGTCCACGAACAGGTCGACGCGGCGATCGCCGGGGTGCCCGATCCGCTCGACCAGTTGCTGGCCCTGTTCGACCGCTTCGTCGAACTGGTGCTGAGCGATACGTCGGTGCGGGCCTATTTCGTGCTGTTCAGCGCGATGATCGCCAACCGGCTGGAAACGCGCAGCGTGTTCGACGAAGTGCAGCGCCGGTTTGGCGAGCGGATCGAGGCGCTGATCATCGACGCGCAGGCGGCGGGGCGGATGTCTACCAGCCTGCCCGCCCAGCACGCCGCCTTCATGCTCGGCTGCCTGCTGGCGGGGATCTCGATCGAGACGCAGATGGACTATGCCACCACCGCCGAGGGCGATCCCGCCGCGCTGCGGGCGGACCTGCGGGGCATGGTCCGCCGCGCACTGGCGGCCTAGCTGCCGCCCAGCGCGACACGCAGCCGGACATAGGCCGAACGCCCTGTTCCCGGCAGCCGCGCGCCCAGCGCCACGTCGGAGGCCGCGTTCCGGTTATAGCCGGCGAGGTGTTCGACATATTTGCGGTTGAACAGGTTTTCGACCCCCGCATCGATCCGCAGCCCGTCGCGGACCAGCCAGTGGCCGTGCAGCGCAGCGGTGACGCGGCCGGCGGTGCGCGCCTCGCTGTTGCTGGCGGCCACGCGCTCCTGCGCGTCCACCGCCTCGCCTTCCAGCGACAGGCCCCAGCGCGCTTCCTCCCAGCCCAGCGCCAGGCGCACACTGGCCGGGGCAATGCGGTAGAGGTTGTCGGCAATGTCCACCCGCCGACCGCGCACCAGGCTGGCGACGCCGTCGATCCGCAGCGGCCCGGCCAGCCGCGCGCCAAAGGCAATGTCGGCGCCCCACAGTTCCGCCTCGACATTGGCGAAGCGCAAGGGGGTGGCATCGCCGCTGGCCGCCGCGACCATTTCCGCCGGGCTGTCGATCGTGCCGGGCGTCGCGTCAAAGGGCACGCCCTGGATGAAATCGTGGATCCGCCGCCAGAACAGCGCCGGGCGGGCATAGGCGCTGCCCGAGGCCCAATCGACCCCGGCTTCGGCCAGCCAGGCGCGCTCCGGCTTCAGCGCCCCGCCCCCGCCCAGGTAGATGTTGCCATCGGCCAGCCCGCCGCTCGCCTCGGTCGGCAGCCAGCCAAAGCGTTCGACCAGGCTGGGCACGCGGGTCTTGTGGGCCAGGGTCAGGCGCGGGGTGAAATCCCCCTGCGGCGCCCACAGCCGCAGCGCGCCGTCCACGGTGGTGCCCTGCCAGTCGCGGTCGGACAGGCCGAACAGCCGGGCGAGGTTGGCCGGCCCGGCCGGAACGCCGCTGCCCAGGTGCGGGGCATCGACCGCGGCGGAATGCCGGTCCACCCGCAAGCCGGCCTCGCCCTGCACCGCGCCCAGTGCGCCGCGCAGTTCGGCATAGGCGCCGTAGCGGCTGGTCCGCCCGCGATCCATCGCCATGATCGAGAAGGCCGGTTGCAGCGGGTTGTAGAGCCGGAACGCCTTGTCGACATGTTCGAAATCCGCCCCCAGCCGCAGGTGCCGCTCGGCGCTGCCCAGCCGCAGCGACAGGCCGCTGCCGAGCGTGTCCGCGCTGGTGTCCGACTGGCGCACCGCCGCCATGGCGGGCGCAGGGCGGAGCGAGAAATTGTTCATGCGGTGATCGACCGCGGTGAAACTGGCCTGCGCTTCCAGCCGGACGTTGCCCGCCAGATCGCCTTCGAACCGGGCCTGCAGGAAATCGGTGTGGAAATAGACGATGTCCATCGCAAAGGGCGGATTGCCCGAGCGCCCGGTCTGCTGGCGGCGGTATTCCAGCCCCAGTTCGCCCCCGCCCAGGCGCAGCCCGGCCTGCGCGCCAAACACTGCGCGGCGGTGGCTGGAGCCGCCGATCCGCCCGCCCGGAATGCGCAGGTCATCGCCCTGTTCCCACGAGGCGACCAGCCCGGCGCGCAGCTTGTCATTGGCCAGCGCGACCAGCCCGCCCAGCGCCACGGAATCATCTGCCGAACGGTACTGGGTGGTGACATCAACCTGCGGGCTGAGCCCAGGCCCGCTGCCAAAACGCGGCGCCTTGAGCACGACGTTGACCGCCCCGCCCAGCCCCGGCCCATCGCGCACCGGGGAAATGCCGCGCGCCAGTTCCACCCGGTCAACCAGCACCATCGGCGCGTAATGCATCGCCGGGTCCATCGCGTTGGGGCCGCCGCTGCCAAAGTGCTGGCCGTTGATCGTCAGCAGCACGCGCTCACCAAACAGGCCGCGCAATTGCACCTGGCCTGACAGCGCCCCGTTGCCGACCAGCGCCGCCCCCGGCAGGCGGGCGATGAAGGCCGCCGCATCGGGAGCGGCAACCGGCTCGGCATCGCGCGGGGCGACGCTGTCGGTCGGCGTGGCACGCGTCACGCGCGGGGCGGTCACGACGATGGTTTGCGCATCAGGCGCATCCTCGGCGCGGACGGGAGCGGACTGGACAATGGCGATAGCGGCCACGGAGGCAGTCAGAATGGATGTGAATTTCATGGATCAAGCCTCGGATATAAGGGAATTTACTGGGCAGTGCCCAACCAGCGCGACAGGCGCGCGATGCGCGAAACGATCAGCGCGTCGATCAGGATCATCGCCAGCAGCGACAGGGTGAGCAGCGGCAGCAAGACCATCAGCACGCCCAGCACCGCCGCGATCACGCCGATCCGCGCCTTGACCGGGGGCAGCGGGGGCGCGCCCAGCTGGCCCTGCGGCTTGCGCCGCCGCCACATGACGAAGCCGCTGACCGGCAGAACCACCAGGATCACGGCGGTCAGCAGCCCGATCAGCTGGTTGATCCAGCCGAGCAGCTGTCCTTCGTGCCAGGCGATGCCATAGGCCAGCACGCGGTCGATCACGTGCTTGTCGGCCTGCCCTTCGCGCGCCAGCTCGCGCCCGGTCATGGCGTCATAGGTGATCGTCACGCGCAAGGGGCGGTTGGCGCTGTCGGACCGCACGGTCCAACTCGCACTGCCCTTGCGCCCGAACCGCGCCGGGCCGCCCGGCGGGGTGACCAGCACCGGAAAGGCGAGGCGTTCGCCGCGCGCCTTGGCGACCATTTCGCTCAGCCGCACCGGGGCCATCGCGCCGTGGCCCATGCCGCCGTGGCCCATCGCCGCGTGGTCCGCGCCAATGTGCGCCATGCCGGTATGACCCATGGCAGCATGGTCCATCCCGGCCATCATCGCGGCGTGATCGTGTTCGGCATGGGGATCGCCCACCGGCGTGCCGCCGATGGTCCAGTCCTCCGCGCCCTTGACCCAGCCCAGTTCGGCCCGCACCGCCTTGAACGCACTGCCCCAGGCATGGGCCCAGGGCAGGCCGGTAAACAGCAGCACCAGCGCCAGCGCCGAAACCCAGAAGCCGCCCACCGCGTGGAGATCGCGCCAGAACAGTCGCCCGCCCGAACCAAGCCGGGGATAGAGCACCCCGGCCAGCCCGCGCCCACGCGGCCACCACAGGTACAGCCCGGACAGGATCAGCACGATTGCCCAGCTGGCGGCGATCTCCACCACCCAGCTGCCCGGATGGCCCAGCAGCAATTGCCCGTGGAGCTTCTGCACCACTTCGCTGATCAGCGTTTCGGGATCGCGGCTGCCCAGCACCTTGCCCTGCGGCGAGACGAACACGTCGCGCATTGCGCGCCCCGGCAGGGCGAGGTGGATCATGGCCGCATCGCCTGGCGCTTCGGGCAGGCGATAGGAATGGAACGTCGCCCCCGGATAGGCGGCCAGCGCCGCCTGCAACTGGGCATCGGGCGAAACCTCACCCGCCACCGGCAAAGCGCGATATTCGCGTTCCTGCCACTGGTCGAGCTGCGGCTTGAACAGGTAGACCGCCCCGGTGCTGGCCAGCAGCACCATCAGCGGGATCACCAGCAGTCCGGCGTAGAAATGCCAGCGCCACAGCAGGCGATAGAGCGCGGTGGCCTGTGCGTTGTCGTTGCGCATCGTGCTTACCACTTCACCTTGAGATCGGCCACGAAGGTGCGCTGCGGCAGCGGGTGCGCGACGTAGGCCTGGTAGTTGAACAGGTTGTCGATCCCCAGGCTCAGCTGCGCGGCGGGGGTCACGTCCCACGACAGGCGGGTATCGACGGTGACATATTCGCTCTGGAAGCCATAGGCGCGACCGCGTTGCAGTCCGAACAACTCGGAATTGGGCCGCGAGGCCGCCCGCCAGCCGAGCGAGAGTTTCAGCGGATCGGCGATCCGGTAACGCAGGTTGCCGTTGCTGCGCCACGCCGGGATACGCGGAAACTGCACCCCTTCCGCCGCCGGAGCCGCCGCGTTGCGCACGGTTTTCGCGCTGATCCAGGCGACGTTGGCATCGAGGTCCAGCCCGGGCAGCAGGTCCTGCGCTTCAAGGATCAGTTCGGCGCCGTATTGCCGCACCTGATCGACGTTCTTGTAGCTCGATACCACCGTGCCGAACTGGTTCAGCCCCTGGAAGCTGAAGATCGCGTCCTTGATGTTCTGGTAGAACAGCGAAGCGGTCAGCCGCACCGGCCCGCTGCCATAACGCAGGATCAGGTTGGCATCCTGGCTGCGTTCCGCCTTCAGGTTCGGGTCGAAGCTTTGCGGGTCGATGGCCTGCGTTATGTCGTCAAACCGGCCCTGGAACAGTTCGCCCACGGTGGGAAAGCGCTTGGCCGTGCCAAGGCTCAACTGCACCGCCAGATCGCGCGTTAGCTGCCCCTGCACGCTCAGCTTGGGGCTGAGCGATGTGTCGCTGCGTTCGGGATAACGATCATCCTTGCGCGCCCCGGCATAGAGCTTGGCAATCCCGCCTGAATAGGCGCGCCAGCGGTCATGGCGCAGCCCGGCGGTCAGCACCCAGTCCGGGGCCAGTTCCACCGCGTTTTCGGCCCAGACGCCCCACAGGCTGGTCTTGCCATAGGTCGCCGCGCTGAACGCGGGCGTGGCTGCCGCCCGCCAGGCGCCGGTGGTGAACGTGTCGGTGCTGGTCTCGTAGAGGTTGGCCTGCGCGCCCAGTGCCAGCTTGTGCGCGCCAAGCTGGCGTTCCAGCACCACATCGCCAGTGTACCAACCGGGACTGCGCGAGAGCGACTGGGTGCCCGCCCCGCCCGCCGCGCCGGTCAGGTAATCCTTGCTGGTGCGCGCGTCCCATTTGGGCATCCAGAACCGCGAGAGGTTGAGCGACAGGTCCCAGCCCGCGAGCGGCCCGGCGAGTTTGAGCCCAGCCAGGTATTCGCGCCGCCGGGTGGCCGACATGGTCAGCCCGCTGGCATTCCACGCCTTGCCGCCAAAGCTGACCTTGCCCTGGTAGACTGGCGCGCCGCTGGCCGCATTGGTCAGCCACGAGCGCGGCTCGAGCAGGTCCTGCTGCGTCCACCAGACCATGCCCAGCGCGTCGATCTGCCAACCGCCGCCCGCGTCATAGCCCAGCCGCAGCCGCAGCTGGTCCTGCGTCACCGCCACCGGGCTGGCCGCGCCGAACACCGGGGTCGCCAGCCGTGGGTCGACATAGGCGCCGGTCACCGCAGTGCCGCTGCCAGTGGTGGGCGAGAGCAGGTTGTAGGTCATCGACTGGCCGGTGTTGTGGAAATGGCGGAACGAGCCGCGCGCGCTGAGCCGCGAATTGGCCGGCTTCAGCGTAAAGCCGCCTTCGACGCTATAGCCGCTGAAAGTCTGGTCAAAGCCATATTCCCTGAACGGCATGACCATGCCCTGCACCGTCGCATAGGCGCCGGTTTCCTTCGGCTCCTGCGTGGTGACCGAAATCACCCCGCCCATCGAATTGCCGCCATAGCGCGCCGAATAGGGGCCATAGACCACGTCGAACTGACGCACTTCGGCCGGGCCGACCACGTTCCACTTGGGCGGATAGTCATAGCGGTTGCCCAGGAAGTTCGAGACGACGAAGCCATCGACCATCACGATGGTCCGCGCGCTTTGCACCGTGTTGGTGCCGCGCAGCGCGACCACGGCGTTGTCATCCCCGGCAAAGCGCTTGCGCACGAAGAAGTTGGGCACGTACTTCATCAGGTCTTCGACGTTGATCGCGTTGACCGCGGCGAAGTTTTCCTGGCCCAGCGAAACCGACAGCCCGCGCGGGACAACGGTGACGGGGGCATCCTTCTGCCCGATGACCAGGATGGTGGACTGTCCGTCCGTTTCGCCCTCGTCCGCAGCGGCGGCATGGGCAGGCTGGACCAGCGCAAGGCTGGAAATGCACGCAGAAGCGCGCAGCAGGGTCTTTAATTTCATGGGTATTCCAGTCAATCACGTGAACAGGCAGGCCCACGCGCGCTGGGCGCGGGGCCGCTGGATGGTTCAGGCGATCGCTGGCGGTCCGGTCTGGTATGGGGGCGGTGCGGCCAGGCCCTGGCCCACGGCCACGGCCTGCACGGCAAAGCTGGCCGCCACGGCGGGCGGCGGGGGCAGCGGCACTTCGGGCAGCGGGGCCAGAGCGGCCAGCGCGGCCATGCCGGCAAAGGCGCAGGGACTGTGCTTGTCCTGGTGATCCTTGCCCGGCACCTCGTGGTCGCCCAGCGCCACTTGCACCTGCTTGGGGGTGCCGCTGGCATCGGCGCAGAGCGTGACGGTGATCGACCCGGCAGAGGGCGCGGCCATGTAGCCGCCCGGCACCAGCGCGCGCACCAGCAGCGCGGCGGCGACCAGCAGACCCGCCAGCGCGCGGTTGTGAATCAAGGCGGTACGCAGCGCCTGCATGGGCCGCGCCCTAGGCCCGCCCCCGGGCAAAGTCACGTGCGAACCGCTCGCAAGGACACATGGCATTGTCAGCCCGCTCCGCTTGGGGCAAGCTGGCGGCAACGAGACATTATCCTTTCATCGGAGCCCGATATGCATCGCCCCCTGATTGCCGCGCTGGTTGCCGCCTGCGCCGTGCCCGCGCTGGCCGCCCCGACCTATATCCACGCCGGCCGGCTGATCGCCGTGCCCGGCCAGGCACCGCGCGGCCCGGCCACGATCGTGGTCGATGAAGGCCGCGTCCAGTCGGTGCAGGATGGCTTCGTCCCCGCCCCGGCCGGCGCGGCAACGATCGACCTCAAGGCGCGCACGGTCCTGCCCGGGCTGATCGACAGCCACACCCACCTCTCGTCCGACCGCGCCGGGAACGAAGGGCTCGCCGCCGCGATGACTGACAGCCTGCCGCTGAACGCCCACGAAACCTACTGGAACGGGATGAAGACCCTGCGCGCCGGGTTCACCACGGTGCGCAACCTGGGCGACGATCAGGGCAAGGTGCTGGCGCTGAAGGAAGCGATCCGGCGCGGCTGGGTGATGGGCCCGCGGATCATCGACGCGGGCGAATCGATTTCCACCACCGGCGGGCACATGGATGGCCGCGTTGGCCTGGCCGACGATGTCCACGCCCTGGTCGGCACCGAAAACCTGTGCGACGGCGCCGACGACTGCCGCCGCGCGGTGCGCCGCCAGATCGGGCGCGGGGCCGATGTGATCAAGTTCGCCACCACCGGCGGGGTCAATTCCGGCACGGGCCTGGCCACACGGATGTTCGATGACGAAGCCCGCGCGCTGATCGAAACCGCCCATGCCTATGGCCGCAAGGTCGCGGTCCATGCCCACGGCGCGGAAGGGATCAAGCTGGCAGTGCGGGTCGGCGCGGATTCGATCGAGCACGGCACCATGATCGACGACGAGATCGTCAAGCTGATGAAGGAACACCAGACCTTTTACGTCCCCACGCTCAGCACGGTGAACGGCTATCTCGAACGGCTGGCGGCCAATCCCAACGCCTATCCCCCCGCGGTCAAGGCGCAGATCGACTGGCGCATCGGCATTACCGGCAAGGCGCTGCAAAAGGCGTTCCCCGCCGGGGTGAAGATTGCCTATGGTACCGATGCCGGGGTATCCAAGCACGGCCGCAACGCCGACGAATTCGAGCTGCTGGTGAAATACGGCATGCCGCCGGCCGAAGCGCTCAAGGCGGCGACGGTCAATGCCGCCCAGCTGCTTGGCGTGGACAAGGAAACCGGCACGATCGAAGCGGGCAAGGCGGCCGACATCATCGCCGTCAGCGGCGATCCGCTGGCCGACATCACGGTGATGAAGGCGGTGAACTTCGTGATGGCGCGCGGCACGGTGGTGGTCGGGCCATAAGGCCCCCGCCGCTTTGCCTATTCCCCGGTCAGGAAGGCGACCAGCGCCTTGACCTTCTTCTGCCGCCACTGCGGCGTGGGGGCGACCAGCCAGTAGCCCTGGCGGCAATCAATCGCGGGGCCGTGCTGGGTGATGCGGCCCACTTCGATCCAGCTTTGCGCCAGCAGCGCGGGGACGCGGGCCTTGCCCATCCCCGCCACGGCAGCGGCCATTGCTTGCCCGGCATCGGTGACGGTGACCGGCACGGCATCCGGCCCGGCGGCTTCACCCTGCGGCGCGGGATCGCCCGGCCAGGCAATCCAGCAGCCCTGCCCGACCTCGACCTGTCCGGGTTCGCCCAGCGGCACGCCTTCCAGGTTGCCCGGCCCGTCGGTCCAGCGCACCGCGAGGTCGAGGTTGGCCTCGGTAAAGTCGGCATCTTCGGCGCTGACCATGTTGAAGCGCACTTCGGGATGGTCGCGCCGGAACGCAGCGAGGCGCGGAGCAAGCCAGGTGGCAAAGAATTCGCGCGGGGCGGCGATGGTGTAGACGTGGCTGGACTGCCCGGCCTGCATCATCTGCACCGCGTCTTCGAAATGCAGGAACCCGGTGCGCAGCGCTTCCAGCCCGGCCACGGCTTCCTCGGTCAGTTCGAGGCCCTTGGGCGTGCGGCGGAACAGTACCACCCCCAGCACGTCTTCCAGCGCGCGGATCTGCTGCCCGACCGCCGCCGGGGTGACCGCCAGTTCATCCGCCGCACGGGTGAACGACAAGTGCCGCGCCGCGGCATCGAACACGCGCAGGGCGTTAAGGGGCAGGTGCGTGCGCTTCATGCCGGTTCCCTATGGTCTGACGCGGTGTTGGGCAAGTGCCACGCGCTGCGGCCGGCCCCGCGTTATCCCGCCGTGGCCGGGGCGGCGAGCGGGAAGAACGGGATCGCCACTTCGAACAGTTCGCCGTTGTCGCGGCGGAAGGTATAGTGCCCTTCCATGCTGCCGTGCGGCGTGGTCAGCGGGCAGCCCGACACGTAATCGTGGCTTTGCCCCGGGGCGAGCACAGGCTGTTCGCCCACCACCCCCTCGCCTTCGACATAGTTGATCAGCCCGCGCCCATCGGTGATCCGCCAGAACCGCGACAGCAGCTGGACGGTATGGCCCGACCCGTTCTCGATCCGGATGTGATAGACCCAGAACCACTTGCCGGCATCGATCCGCGACTGTTCCGGCAGGAAGTTCACCGCGACGCGCACAGTGATCCCGTCAGTCAGGGCGGCATGCTGGAACAGTTCCTTCATGCCGCAGAGGTTAACGCGCCAATCGCGCGCCGACAATGGGGCATCGGGGCACTGTGCTGGGCTTGGGCCCGATCAGCGCCCGATCGAGCGCAGCGCCTGGTCGAGATCGTCGATCACGTCGAGCGGGTCTTCCAGCCCGACGTTGAGCCGCAGCATCCCTTCGGTCACGCCCATTTCGGCGCGCGCTTCGGCGCTGACCGAATAGTGCGTGGTCGAGGCGTTGTGGCACATCAGGCTGCGCGAATCGCCGATGTTGTTCGAAATGTCGATCAGTTGCAGCGCGTCGAGCAGCGCGTGGGCTTCCTTGCGGTCGGACATCTCGAAGCTGAAGATCGAGCCGCAGGCATCCATCTGGCGCATCGCCAATTCGTGCTGCGGATGGCTGGGCAGGCCGGGATGGTTGATGCGGTTGACCCGCCCTTCGAGGAACTGGCCGACCTTGAGGCAGTTCTCGCTCTGCCGCTTGACCCGCAGGTCCAGCGTTTCCAGCCCCTTCAGCACCACCCAGGCGTTGAACGGCGACAGGTTCGGACCCGTGTTGCGCTGGAACGGCAGCAGCACGTTGTTGATGAAATCGGCCGATCCGCACACTGCCCCGGCCAGCACCCGGCCCTGCCCGTCCATCAGCTTGGTCGCGGAATAGGCAACCACGTCGGCCCCGAATTCCAGCGGGCGCTGCAAGGCGGAAGTGCAGAAGGCATTGTCCACCACGGTGGTAATGCCGTGCTGCTTCGCCAGGTCGCAGACGAATTGCAGGTCGACGATGTCCATCGTCGGGTTGGCGGGGGTTTCGAAAAAGAACACCTTGGTGTTGGGCTGGATCGCGGCTTCCCACTGCGCGTTGTCGCGCGCGTCGATCGTGGTGCTGGTGATCCCGAAGCGCGGCAGCAGGCTGTCGACCAGCCAGCGGCACGAACCGAAGGCGGCGCGCGCCGCCACCACGTGATCGCCCTGGCTCAGCTGGCACAGCATCGCCGCGGTCATTGCCGCCATGCCCGATGCCTGGACGCGGCACGCCTCGGCCCCGTCCATCAGCGCGATGCGTTCTTCCAGCATGGCGACGGTCGGGTTCTGCAGGCGGGAATAGGTCATCCCCTGCGCTTCCCCGGCAAACCGCGCCGCGACAGTGGCCGCATCGTCAAACGAATAGCCCGAGGTCAGGAACAGGGCCTCGCTGGTTTCGCCCTGCTCGCTGCGCCAGGTGCCGGCGCGGATGGCCTGGGTGGCGGGGCGCCAGGTCTGCGTGATCGAGCGGTCGGTTCCGGTGGTGCGCTTCATAGTGCGGCGGCTTTAGGCCCGCGGCGCAAACGGGGCAAGGCATTGCATCCCTTCGCCGCGCCGGATAATCCCCCGCGCATGGGCGCAGGCTTTACCAGGGAACGGGACCCGGCCGATTGGTGCGCGGTCTGGGCGGTATTCTTCCTCGCGCTGGTGTGGTGGCGCCTCGGCATTCCTTCGCGCATCTACTTTGACGAGATCCATTACGTCCCCGCCGCGCGCAAGCTGCTGGACGGGCTGCGGGTCAATCCCGAACACCCGATGCTGGGCAAGGAGGTGATTGCCGCCGCGATTGCCCTGTTTGGCGACCAGCCGCTGGCCTGGCGCGGGCCGAGCGCGGTCGGCGGGGCGATCGGCCTGTTCGCCTTTGCCCGGCTGGTGTGGTTCGCCACCGGGCGGCGGGCGGTGACCTTTGCCGCGATGTTCCTCGTCGCCACCGATTTCGCCTGGTTCATCCAGAGCCGGATCGCGATGCTCGACATGGTCATGGCCATGTTCGGGATGATCGGTCTGTGGCTGGCGGTCAGCGCGGTGCGCCTGCCCCATCAGGGGCGCTGGCGGCTGGCCTTGGCCGGGATCAGCCTGGGCCTGGCGATCGCGGCCAAGTGGTCGATCGCCCCGGCGGCGATGCTGCCGGGGCTGGTGTTCCTGGGCTGGAAGGTCAAGGACCTGGGCTGGCGCGGGCTGTACCAGCGGGCTGGCGGGCCGGTGCCGGGCATCGCCCTGCCCGAAGCCGCGCTGTGGCTGGGGCTGGTCCCGCTGGCGGTCTACTGGCTGACTTTCTGGCCGGCGTTCCACTGGGCGAAGAACCCGGTCAACCCGTGGGATCCGATTGGCTGGCACGTCTACATGCTGCACCTGCAGGACAGCGTCACCCGGCTGCACCCCTATCGCAGCCAATGGTACCAGTGGGTCGGCAACTGGCGGGCGATCTGGTATCTCTACGAGCCGGTTGACGGCCCGGCCCATCGCGGCGTGCTGCTGATTGGCAATCCCTTCACCATGCTGGCCGGCCTGCCCGCGCTGACATGGTGCCTGTGGGCCGGGGCGGTGCGGCGGCGCTGGGACATGCTGGGCTTCGCCGCGCTCTATGTGCTGTCGCTGGCGATGTGGGCGCTGTCGGGCAAGCCGATCCAGTTCTACTACCACTACCTGCTGCCGGGCACTTTCCTGATGGTCTGCCTGGCGCTGGCGCTGGACGATCTGTGGCGGCGGCGGACGGACGAATTGCGCTGGATCGCTCCGCTGTCGCTGCTGACCAGCGCGGCGATGTTCGCCTGGTTCTACCCGATCATCTCGGCCGCGCCGCTGTGCTGCGGGCGGCCCAGCTATATCCAGTGGATGTGGCTGGACTCGTGGCGCTGACCGGCCATATTGGGTTTCAAACAGGAGACTCAATTTCATGACCGACTACACCGCGCCCATGACCTTTGCCCATGGCCCGGCCATGGCCAACCGCTTCATGCTGGCCCCGCTGACCAACCTGCAAAGCAACCCCGACGGCACCCTTTCGGATGACGAGATCAACTGGCTGGTCAAGCGCGCCGAGGGCGGCTTCGGCCTGGTGATGACGGCTGCCGCCCACGTCCAGCAGCAGGGCCAGGGCTTTCCCGGCCAGCTTGGCATCTGGTCGGACGACCACCTGCCCGGCCTGACCCGCCTTGCCAGCCTGCTGCGCGAACGCGGCGCGCTCAGTTCGGTGCAGCTGCACCACGCCGGGATCCGCAGCCCGCAGGACCTGGTCGGCACGCCGGTGGGCCCGTTTGCCGATGCCGAAACCGGCGCCCGCGCGCTGTCCACGGCCGAGGTCGAGCAGCTGCGCGATGATTTCATCGCCGCCGCCGTCCGCGCCGAACGCGCTGGGTTTGACGGGGTGGAGATCCACGGGGCGCACGGCTATGTCCTCGCCCAGTTCCTCGACGGCGACAACAATCTGCGCGAAGACGGCTGGGGCGGTTCCTATGAAAACCGCACCCGGATGATCCGCGAAGTGGTCGCCGGCGTGCGCGCTGCCACCGGGCCCCAGTTCCAGGTGGGGCTGCGCCTGTCGCCCGAACGGTTCAACATCAAGCTGGCCGAAGCCAAGCGCTTTGCCGAGGAGATGATGACCGGCGGCAGCCTCGACTACCTCGACATGTCGCTGTGGGACTGTTTCAAGCTGCCGAACGAGGCCGAACACGCCGACCGCCCGCTGATCGCCCATTTCACCGCGCTGGAACGGGGCGAGACGCGCCTTGGCGTGGCCGGCAAGATCATGGACGCGGCCAAGGTGCGCGCCTGCCTGGATGAAGGAGCAGATTTCGTCTTGCTGGGGCGCGGCGCGATCCTGCACCACGATTTCCCCGCGCGGGCCAAGGCCGATGCGGATTTCGCCAGCGTTCCCAACCCGGTCACCCGCGCGCACCTGCGGGCCGAAGGCCTGGGCCCCGGCTTCGTGGAATACATGGCGACGTGGAAGGGATTCGTGGAGGGCTGAAGCCCTCCACCACTCACACCCTTAATACTTGCCCCAGACGAACTTGCTCGACAGCGCGAAGTTCCAGACCGAACCCAGCACGATGCCGACGATCGCCGCCGGATAGGGATTGAACCCGATCCGGACCAGCGCGGTCGCCGCGCCGATGTTGGCGAGCAGGCCGAACGCACAGGTCAGCAGGAACCGCGCCCAGCCCGACATGAGCGGGCCGAACCCGCGCAGCCGCTTGTCGGAATAGGTCAGCTCGTTATTGAGCACGAAGTTGAAAGTCATCGCCACCAGCGCCGCAGCGGTCTGCCCGACGATGAAGGCCGTTTCCTTGGGGTAATGGCTGACGGCAAAGGTCGCGCCGAACAGGTTCAGCACCACCGCCAGCACGGCCATGTGGACCACCACGCCCATCCCGCCGATCGTGCCGAACAGCGCGAAGCGGGTGGGAATCCAGCGCCCCAGCCACTTGTCGTAGAGGCCGACCAGGAATTCGAACACCACCGTGCGGTCCAGCTTGCTTTCGCCATCGGCGCGGGCGGCAAAGTTCATCGGTACTTCCTTGATCCGCAGCGGCGCTTCGACCGTGGCGAGAATGTCGAGCAGGATCTTGAAGCCCACGCCCGAGAGGCGGTGGGCATCGGCCCGCAGCACTTCGGTGCGCAGCATGAAATAGCCGCTCATCGGGTCGGACAGTTCGACGCCGGTAACCTTGTTGGCGATGCGGTTGGCAATGCCCGATGCCTTGACCCGGTCGGGCCGGCCCCAGGCTTCGGTGCTGGCGCCTTCGGCAAAGCGGCTGGCATAGGCCAGGTCATAATCACCGCTTTCGATCGCGGCGAGCATGCCGGGCAGCAGCGCCGGATCGTGCTGGTGATCGGCGTCCATGACCCCCACCACGGGAGCGGAAGTCGCGCACATCCCCTCGATCGCAGCGGATGACAGGCCGCGCCGGCCAATGCGCTGGATCACGCGCACGCGCGGATCCTCGCGGCCGATCGCGCGGGCTTCGTCGGCGGTGCCATCGGGGCTGTTATCGTCAACCACGATCACTTCCCAGGCCACGCCGGCCAGCGCCGCGTCCAGGCGCTCGATCATGCCGCGCACGTTGCCGCGTTCGTTGTAGGTCGGCAGAACGATGCCGAGTTGGAGCGGTTGCGTCATCCGGGCGCCCTTAGCAGCTTTTCTGTATGATCCGGTTAAACACGCAAATTTACAAGCGCGCCAGAACCGCGTCGCCGATTTCGGCGGTGCCGTGGCTGCCGCCCAGGTCGCCGCCCTTGATCCCGTCGCCCAGCGCCTTGGCCACCGCCGCCTCGATCCGCGCGGCATCGGCTTCGCGGCCGAAGGAGTGGCGCAGCATCATCGCGGCCGACAGGATCGTCGCCATCGGGTTGGCCAGCCCCTTGCCGGCAATGTCGGGGGCGCTGCCGTGGATCGGCTCGTACAGCCCGCAGGTCCCTTCGGCGAGGCTGGCCGAAGCCAGCAGCCCGATCGAGCCGACGCACATGCTGGCCTGATCCGAAAGGATATCGCCGAACATGTTGCCGGTGACGATCACGTCGAACTGGCCGGGGTTCTTGACCAGCTGCATCGCCGCATTGTCGACGTACATGTGGGTGAGTTCGACGTCCGGGTATTCGCGCGACACTTCGATCATCACGTCGCGCCACAGCTGGAAGGTTTCCAGCACGTTGGCCTTGTCGACCGAGCACAGCTTGCCCTTGCGGCCCTGCGCCGCCTTGAACGCGACGTGGGCGATGCGCGCCACCTCATCCTCGGCATAGGACATCATGTCCCAGCCCTGGCGGCGGCCATCGGGCAGCGTGCGAATGCCCTTTTCCCCGAAATAGACGTCGCCGTTCAGCTCGCGCACGATCAGCAGGTCAATCTGGCGCGCCACTTCGGGGCGCAGGCTGGTCAGGTCTTCCAGCCCTTCGAAGACCGTGGCCGGGCGCAGGTTGGCGAAGAAGCCCATCGCCTTGCGCAGTCCCAGGATCGCCTGTTCGGGGCGCAGGTGGCGTTCCAGATTGTCGCAATCGAAATCGCCGACCGCGCCGAACAGGATCGCATCGGCCGCGCGCGCCGTTGCCAGCGTGGCTTCGGGCAGCGGATGGCCGTGCTTCTTGTAGGCAACCCCGCCGACGTCCCCTTCCATCAGGGTCAGCCCCGGCAGGTCGAGCGCCTGGAGCACCCGCACCGCTTCGCGCGTCACTTCGGGACCGATGCCGTCACCGGCGAAAACCGCAACCTTCATGGCAATTCCGATATGCTAGACAATCCGGGCCAGCCGCTCGCGCAGCATGGAGCGCGCCCCCATAACATCGCCGCGCCGTTCGGCAAGCGGATAGCGCGCGATCCGCGCTCCCAGCGCATCGAACGCGGCGAGCTGGACGGCGATCTCGTCGCTGTCGGGCCGGGGCGGCGCGCCATAGCCGAGCTCGCGTAGCAGCAGCGCTTCATAGCCGATCAGCCCGGGCAGCCAGCCGCGTGCGGATGGCGCATGGCACACCGCATCAAGCAGCGCGGCGAGCGCGGGGAACAGCGCCGGATAGGGTTGCCGCTCGGGCAAGGCGGCGGCGGTCAGCGCGGTGGTCCAGCCGATCGCGGCAGCGGGCAATGGTTCGCCCAGCCACGGCCCGCGGCTGTTGAGCAGTTCCAGCCGGGCAAACGGCAGCTGCCCTTCCGTTCGGCTGCGCAGGTCCGCCTCGACCATGTTGCCCGGGATCAGCACCGGGCGCAGCTGCCGCCCGCGCCCGCCCGCGACATAGCCGGCGACCATGCCGTGCGCCTCGGTCAACAGCCGGACGATCGCCGCCGTCTCGCCATGCGGACGAACGGCACAGACAATGGCAGGGGTGCGCAGCTGCATCAGCGCAAGCTGTGGCGGGAAACGCGCCGGGGTTCAACCGGCGCGGCGCGGCAGGCCTAGTTCTTCGCCTTGGCGGCGAGCGCGGCTTCGAGCGCGGCGATCCGTTCGGACAGCTTCTCGTTTTCCTCACGCGCCTTGGCCGCCATGGCCTTGACCGTGTCGAATTCCTCGCGGCTGACGAAGTCGAGCCCGCCCATCCGCTCCTTCAGGCGTTCGCGCGCGGCATCGCGGGCTTCGCGGCCCATTCCGGCCACGGTGCCGGCGGCGCTGTTCACCAGCTTGGCAAGATCGGCGAGCAGGGGATTTTCGCTTTGCATGGCGGCGATGTGGTCCCGTTTGGCGGCGGGTTCAAGGGCTATTTGAATTCGACCGAAGTGACCGCGCCCGAATTTTCGGCACCATCGGCAGCGGGATTGGCCTCAAGGAACTGCCAGTTGAGTACCGTCGCGAACAAGGCCCAGGCTAGATAAGGCACCAGCAGCGCGGCGGCGAGCGGGCGGACCTTGTTGAACAGGACCACCGTGGCGATCACCGCCAGGTCCAGCACCACCAGCAAGGCCAGCGCGGCGGTGATCTGGTGCAGCGCGAAGAACAGCGGCGACCAGGCCAGGTTCAGCACCAGCTGGGCAACAAACACGCCGATCGCCGCATTGCGCCCCGGCGCCCCGCGCGCGGTGATGACCATGGCCACGGCCAGCCCCATCAGCACATACAGGATCGTCCAGACAATGCCGAAGGTTGCCGGCGGCGGATAGAGCGACGGCTTGACCAGGTCGATGAACCACGGATTGCCCGCGGCGGACCCCGCCATCGCCCCGGACAGCGAGCCCAGCAGCAGGATCAAGGGCACTGTGAACAGCGCCCAGCGCAGCAACGAAGCGCGCAATTGCGCGGGCGAGGCAAGCTCGGTCATGCGGTATGACCCTCGATTCGGATTGCGACCATCGCCGGGATAGTGGCAAGCCCTTGAAGACGTGGCAATGACTCTAGTCGCGGTGGGCCGCAATCAGGAATTCTACATTGCCTTCAGGGCCTTTGATCGGGCTTTCCACAATTCCCTGGACCTGCCAGCCCAGCCCTTCGATCCAGCCTTGCACCTCGTCGCAGACGCGCTGGTGCAGCGCGGGATCGCGCACCACCCCGCCCTTGCCCACTTCGGCGCGGCCAACCTCGAACTGCGGCTTGATCAGCGCGACCAGCTGGCACGGGCTGGCGGCGAGGCGCAGCGGCACGTCCAGCACCTTGGCCAGCGAGATGAAGCTGGCATCGCACACCACCCAGGTGCACGGCCGGTCGATCAATTCGGGCGTCAGAATGCGGGCGCTGGTCTGTTCCAGCACGGTGACGCGCGGGTCCTGACGCAGCTTCCAGGCAAGCTGGTTGGTGCCCGAATCGACCGCGAAGACATGCGCCGCGCCCTTGCTCAGCAGCACGTCGGTAAAGCCGCCCGTCGAACTGCCGATGTCCATTGCGGTGACGCCCGCCGGGTCGAGCCCGAAATGCTCGATCGCGTGGGCCAGCTTGATCCCGCCGCGCGACACCCACGGATGATCGCGCCCGCGCAGCTCCAGCGGGGCATCGGCGGCAATCGCCTGCCCGGGCTTCGCGATCTTGGCTTCGCCGCTGAACACCAGCCCGGCCAGGACCACCGCCTGCGCGCGGCTGCGGCTTTCCACCAGGCCGCGATCGACCAGCAACTGATCGACGCGGGCCTTGCCCACCTTGGCCTTGGATGGATTGGTCATATCGTTCCGGGGGTTGTGATGCGCTGCGCCTCATTCCATAGGGAAGCGATGAAGGCAATCGCGCGCTCCGAATGGCCCCTCGCGCTGGCTGCGGCCGGCATGGCCCTGCTGCTGCTCGGATCGTGCAGCGCGCCGCCCCCGCCCCAGCCGATTCGCGCGCCTGCACCGGTGCCGGCGCCCGCACCGCCGCCGCCGCCCGCTCCCCTGCCGCGCCCGACCGACTGGCGCGACATCATGCCCCCGCCCGGCACCTGGCGCTGGGCCATGGCTGCTGGCCGATCGACCGCGCACTATGTCGCGGCAGACGGCGCCGCGCTGGCCAGCCTGACCTGCGACCGTGCTGGCGGGCAAGTGCTGCTGGGCCGCGCTGGCACTGCGAACGGACAGGTCGCGATGGGCGTATCGACCACCGGGGCGGGCCACCGCCCCCTGCTGTCGAACCCCCAGGCCGGGGGCAGCGGCTGGATCGTCGCCACGATCCCGGCGCGCGACCGGGTGCTGGATGCCATGGCCTTTTCGCGCGGGCGGTTCCTGCTCGACGTGGCGGGGCAGACGCCGCTGGCTCTGCCCAGCTGGCCCGAGGTCAGCCGGGTGATCGAGGATTGCCGATAACGGTGGAAAACCGGGCCAAAGCGCGCCGGAAGCCTCGAATTCTGACGCCGAAAAAAAACTTTGCAAGACTTGTTGTGCCGCGCGGAATCAGACACACCTAAGCACAAGGACGCGGCGGTTCAGACTGCTTCGTCCCAGCCCCCGAGAGGGGGCGTCTTTGGCTCAAACAGCGCGAAAGGAGGTGACCGATGTCTCATGGTTCAGCAGGGAGGTCGGTAATCCGCAGCGCGAGGCATTATCGCTGAGTTTCGATCTGGCGATAAAGGCTTCGTGAGCGGCGCTTCCGGCCGCTGACCATGTGAAGGGCTGCTTCCGGATTGACCGGGGCAGCCCTTCTCATATCCGGGCGAGTTACCAGCGGACTGACAGTTCGGCGACCACGGGCCGCGCCGCGCGCAGCCGGGCATCGCTGGATGCCAGGGTCACTTCGCCGCTGATCCCATTGGGATAGTCATCCATCGGGCTGGGTTCGAACCGGATCGACAGGTTGCAGCCGCCCGGCAGGCTATCCAGCTTGCCCCCGGCCAACTCGTTGACATAGCCGCCATAGTTCCACCCGAACCCGTAAAGCTTGAACGGCTTGCCGTTGACCTGCTGGACCCGCGCCAGGCCATCGCCCAGCCGCAGCCCGCCGGCCGTCCAGCGCGATTGGCCGACGATTCGCACGCTGGATACGGTGTGGGCCTGGTCATCGGTCAGGATCAGTTCCAGCCGCCGCGCCGGATCGGCCGGCCACAGGACGATGCCGTCCAGTTCCTCGCCCTCGGCCCCGGCGATCTTGTCCCGCACCGCCGCCGCGCCGAAGCGCTGGCGCACCGTGGCAAAGGTGTCCTTCGGGCCAACCGGCAATGAACAGGTCACGGCCTGGCTGACGGGCTTGGCCGGGACAGCGCGTTTGGCCGGGGCGGCCTGCGCGGGGGCCGACAGGGCAGCCAGCAAGGCAAGGACGACAATTCGGGACATGGGCAGGCTCCATCCAGGGTGATGACCCAGCATGCCGCCCCTTGGCCTTTGCCGCAATTGGCCCTATCACAACAGGACAACAAATTGGGGTTCATTTATTTCATTGCGCTTGCCTTGTTGGTAATTTTCATTCAAGGCGCCCGTTCCATTCAGCCTAGGGATCCGTCTGCCATGTCCGCCTCCTTGCCTTTCGCCCATGCGCCCCACCCCGCCCCCACGGCGGCCGCGGTCCGGGCAGAGGTACTGGCGAACCCCGGTTTCGGCACCCGTTTCACCGATCACATGGTCTCGATCGACTGGAGCGAGGACAAGGGCTGGCACGATGCGCAGGTCCTGCCCTATGGCCCGATCCCGCTCGATCCCGCCGCTTCGGTGCTGCACTACGCCCAGGAAATCTTCGAAGGGCTGAAGGCCTATCGCCACCCCGACGGGTCGATGGCGCTGTTCCGCCCCGATGCCAACGCCCGGCGCTTCAACGCCTCGGCCAAGCGGCTGGCCATGCCGGAACTGCCCGAAGACCTGTTCGTCGAGGCGATCCACCAGCTGGTGCGCGCT
Organism: Novosphingobium sp.; assembly: GCF_041905565.1. Lineage (GTDB taxonomy): Bacteria > Pseudomonadota > Alphaproteobacteria > Sphingomonadales > Sphingomonadaceae > Novosphingobium. The sequence goes on from NZ_JAYRKX010000001.1 coordinate 376,294, forward strand.
GACAAGGACTGGTTCCCCACGGTCGAGGGCGGCTCGCTCTACCTGCGCCCGTTCATGATCGCGACCGAGGCGTTCCTCGGCGTGCGCCCGGCCAAGCAGTACAAGTTCCTGGTTATCGCCAGCCCGGCCGGCAACTATTTCAAGAGCGGCGCGCCCGCCGTGTCGATCTGGGTGTCGGACTATACCCGCGCGGCCCCCGGCGGCACCGGCGCGGCCAAGTGCGGCGGCAACTATGCCGCCAGCCTGGTCCCCACCGCCGAAGCCTTTGCCCAGGGGCATGACCAGGTGCTGTTCCTCGATGCCGCCGAACACAAGTGGATCGAGGAACTGGGCGGCATGAACCTGTTCTTCGTGTTTGCCGATGGCAGCCTGATCACCCCGCCGCTGACCGGCACCATCCTGCCCGGCATCACCCGCGACAGCCTGCTGACCCTGGCGCGCGAGGAAGGCCTGAACGTGCGCGAGGAACGCTACAGCCTGGACCAGTGGCGCGCCGATGCCGCCTCGGGCCAGCTGGTCGAAGTGTTCGCCTGCGGCACCGCCGCGGTGGTCACCCCGGTGGGCAAGGTGGCCGATCGCGGCGGCGAATTCACCATCGGTTCGGGCGGCCCCGGCCAGCTGACCGGCAAGCTGAAAGCCCGGCTCACCGCGATCCAGCGCGGCGAAGCGCCGGACAGCCATGGGTGGGTTTCCGTACTGGACTGATCGGCTTGCCTGCGGCACCCTGCCGCGATGCAACCGCTTGATCGCCGCCGTTTCCTGAGCGCCACCAGCGCTGCCTTCGGCGCGCTCGCCCTGGCCAATTGCGGCAGCGGCGGATCGAGCGGGGCGAGCGGCGGCGGCGCTGCGGGCGGCGGCACTGTGCCCGGTCCCAGCCCCACGCCCGCGCCGATCGGCTATGGCGCGCTCCAGCCGGATGCGGCGGGCCTGCTCGACCTGCCGGCGGGCTTTTCCTACCGCGTACTCTCCCGCGTGGGCGACACGATGAGCGACGCGCTGCGCGTGCCCGACAATTTCGACGGGATGGGCTGTTTCGCCCTTCCCGGCGGCAAGCTGGCGCTGGTCCGCAACCACGAGCTTTCGCCCGGCGCGGACGGCGGCGGCGCGCTGCCGGCAGGCTATGACGCGACCAGCGCCGGCACGGTCCTGCCCGGCGGCACCACAACGCTGGTGCTCGATGCCGCGACACTGGCGGTGGAACGGCAGTTCCGCTCGCTCACCGGCACGATCCGCAACTGCGCCGGGGGCGTGACGCCGTGGGGCACCTGGCTGACCTGCGAGGAGGACACCACCCCGCCCGGCAGCGTCCAGCGCGATCACGGCTATGTCTTCGAAGTGCCCGCCGCCGCCAGCGGAGCGGTCAGCGCCGTGCCGCTGAAGGCGATGGGCCGGTTTCGCCACGAAGCCGCCGTGGTCGATCCCGCCAGCGGCGCGGTCTACCTGACCGAGGATCAGGGCGACGGCCTGCTCTATCGCTTCCTGCCCGCCAGCCCCGGCAACCTGGCGGCCGGCGGGCGGCTTCAGGCCTTGGCCATGCCGGCCGGGGCGACCACCGATGCACGCAACTGGACCAGCCAGGATTTCACCGCCGGGCAATGGCACGCGGTGCGCTGGGTGGACCTGACCGATCCCGAAAGCCCGGCGGACGACCTGCGCCAGCGCGGTCTGGCCCAAGGCGCGCTGCGCTTTGCCCGGGGTGAAGGGATCCACATGGGCGTGGGCGAGCTGTACTTCATCAGCACGTCTGGCGGGCAGGCCCAGCTTGGGCAGGTCTGGCGGCTGTCCTTGGCCGCCGGGGCGGAGCGGTTGCAGCTGTTCTACGAAAGCCGCGACGCCAGGGAGTTCTTCTACGGCGACAACGTCACCATCGCGCCGGACGGCCAGCTGCTGATCTGCGAGGACCAGCCGACCAGCCCGCTCGACAACCATGTGCGCGGACTGACCCGCACCGGCCAGCCGTTCACCCTCGCCCGGCTGCGCCTGCAGACCGAGCTGGCCGGGGCCTGTTTTTCTCCCGATGGCAAGGTGCTGTTCCTCAACGCCTACAGCCCGGGCCGGACCTTTGCGATCACCGGGCCCTGGCAGCACCTTTAGGGTAAAGGCGGCGCGGAACCTGCCGCCCCCACACCTGCACCGTCACCCCGGGCCTGACCCGGGGTCCAGCTTCCTTCCCGCCGCAGCAAAGAACAGCTGGACCCCGGGGCAAGCCCGGGGTGACGACAAAGGGAGAGGCAGCCGTTCCGTTGCTTCGGAATTTGCCTCCGCAGCCTAAAAGATCAGCCGCCCTTCCCCGAACACCAGCGATGCGGCGCTGGTGTCGTTGGCGCCGCGAAAGCCCTTCACGCCCAGCGCTTCGCGCGCTTCGGCCGGGGTCAGGTGGAGGTAGTCCTCCCAGCGGACAGTGAACAGGCAGGCGCTCTGCGCGCCGACTTCGTAGCCGTGGCTGAAGTTGTGCCAGACCTGCGGCCAGGCCTGAGGATAGTGCAGCATGGTGCGCATCAGCCACGGGAAAGTGACCAGGGTGTTGGTCACCAGCAGTTCCCCCGCCAGCTCCGCGCCAATGTGGGCGAACATGTTGCCGCTGCGCAGCCCGGCGGGAAAGGCTTCGGACACGGCGTCGAAGCCGACTTCGCCGATCAGGTGGTCGAAATCGTGGGTCTGTCCGGTGCGCAGGGTGAAATAGTCGAGATCGGCCGCCGGCGCCCAATTCGGATCCTCGCGCCGCTGGGGCAGCAGTTCCAGCGTCAGGTTCAGCCGGACCATCTGGTCGTGCAACTGGCGGCCCAGCGATCCCGGCGCATATTCACCCAGATCGGCGACCGAATAGGTCGAGATGAAGCGGTCGGCAAACCAGCGGTCCAGCGCCGGGTTGACCTGCCGTTCGGCCTGGATCAGCCGGTCGACATGGTCGCGGCCCCGCACCCGGTCGATCGCGGCGACCATGCTGCCCAGATCGTCCACCAGCGGATGGTCCGCGCCGTTGCGGCGCAGGCATTCGGTAGTCACCCAGTCGCGGATGCGCGGCTCGTTCAGCCAGCGCGACGAACTGACCAGCACGCTGCTGGCCGTCGGCACGTGGCGCCGCCCGTCAAGGAATTCCACCGTATCCGCCATGTCCGCCTCCTCCGCGCCCGACCCGCGCCGGGATCGGAGGGGCGCGGCGCGCTGTCAATCAGCGGGATCGGACATTGTGAACAGGCCGGGCTGCAAAACGCGGCCTACTTGCCCACCTTGCCCCGCGCGGCGGCAAATTCGCTGCCGGGCTTCCAGCTGGGCCAGCGGCTTGAATTGGCAAGGTCCGTGGCGATCGCGCCGAGCAGCTCGATATCCTGCACCGCGCCGTCGAGGTTCCACTTTGCGTCCCAGGCATCGCAGGCCTGGTGATAGCAGCGCCCGGTATAGTCATCGATCCACGCCTGCCCCGCGAGGCGTCCGCCTTCGACAATGTCGGAGGCCCCCGCCAGGCTCATCATCAAGAGCACCGGCACCCCGCGCTTGGCGAAGGGGAAATGGTCAGCCCGGTAGAACAGCCCGCGTTCCGGCAGGTTTTCGGGCGTGATCGTGCGGCCCTGCTTGGTGGCGAAGGCAAGCAGCTCGTCCTCCATGCTCGACTGGCCCTTGCCGATCAGCACCACGTCGCGCGCGCGCCCGGCGGTCTGCAACACGTCGATGGTCAGGTTGGCGACGGTCTTGTCCATCGGATAGACCGGGTCCTGGGCATAGGCTTCGCTGCCCAGCAGCCCGCGTTCCTCTGCCGTCCAGAACCCGAACACCACAGAGCGTTGCGGGGCGGGTCCGGCCACCATGCGCCGGGCAATCTCCAGCACCCCGGCCACGCCCAGCGCATCATCGTTCGCGCCCGCGCGGTAGATCCGGCCCTGCGCATCGGGCGCGCCCTGGCCATAGGCGTCCCAGTGCGCGCCGAGCATGACCACCTCGTCCGCACGCTTGGTGCCGGGCAGGCGTGCCAGCACGTTCTGGCTGGTCACCACTTCGTGCGCCGAAGGGATTGCGGCGGACAGCGTGACGCCCTCCAACGGCACCGGCTTGAACTTCGCGCTGCGCGCCGCGACGCGCAGCTTGGCCAGGTCCAGCCCAGCCATGGCGAACAGCTTGTCCGACACATCGTGCGAGAGCCAGCCCTGCAGCGCCAGGCTGGTCTGGCTGCCGTCCTTGCGGACCAGGCCATAGTTTTCGCCGCCCGGGCTGGTCACGACGTTCCAGCCATAGCCGACCCCTTCGGCATCGTGGACGATCAGCGCCGCCACCGCCCCGCGCCGGGCGGCTTCCTCGAACTTGTAGGTCCAGCGGCCGTAATAGGTCATCGTCCTGCCGCCGAACTTGCCCCAGACCTTCTCGTCATGGTCTGCGGCGAAATCGGGGTCGTTGATCAGGAACACCGCGACCTTGCCCTGGAGGTCCTGGCCCTTGAAATCGTCCCACTTGCGTTCCGGCGCGGAGACGCCGTGGCCGACGAAGACCAGCGGCGCATTGGCGACCCGCGCCACATCGTCGGCGCGCAGGGTGGACAGATAGGTGTCGGTCCCCAGCTTCAGCGGCAGCGCGCCCTGCGGCGTCGCCAGTTCCAGTTGCTGCGGCTGGCCCAGCCGGGTGTGAAGCAAGGGCACCTGTTGGACCCATTTGCCGTCCGGCCCGCCCGGCTGCAGCCCCAGCGCCTGAAACCGCCCGACGAGGTAGCCGACCGTCCGTTCCTCGCCCAGGGTGCCGGGGGCGCGGCCCTGGAACCAATCGTCGGTCATGGTCCGGACCGTGGCGGTCAGATTGGCGGGATCGATGGCGTCCTGGGCCATGGCGGGCGCAGCGCAGGCCAGCGCGGCGAACATCAGCAGGTGCTTGGTCATGCCGCCTGAACTAGCGCCTGCGCAGCGCCGCGCAACCGCGATTGTGCGCGGCGATGAAACATCGCAATGTTCCCTCTTGCGAACCCGTCGCACGACGCGCATTTAGGCGTAGTAACTTACAAAATTTGCGAGAGGAACTTCCCCATGGCCGATGCCGAATATGTCCCGCCGCCAGTCTGGGTCTGGGACAAGTCCAACGGCGGGCAATTCGCCAATATCAACCGCCCCACCGCCGGCGCGCAGACCGAAAAGGAACTGCCGGTGGGTGCACATCCCTTCCAGCTCTATTCGCTGGGCACGCCCAATGGCCAGAAGGTCACGATCATGCTGGAAGAACTGCTCGCGGCGGGCCACGCCGGGGCGGAATACGATGCCTGGATGATCAACATCGGCCAGGGCGACCAGTTCGGCTCGGGCTTCGTCGCGCTCAACCCCAACAGCAAGATCCCGGCGATGTGCGACCGTAGCGGCGACCAGCCGCTGCGCCTGTTCGAAAGCGGGGCGATGCTGCTGCACCTGGCGGACAAGTTCGGCGCCTTCATCCCGCAGGACCTGGCGGGCCGCACCGAATGCACCTGCTGGCTGATGTGGCAGATGGGCAGCGCGCCGTTCATCGGCGGCGGCTATGGCCACTTCTACCACTATGCGCCGGTCAAGATCGAATATGCGATCAACCGCTATGCGATGGAAACCAAGCGCCTGTTCGACGTGGCCAACAACCGCCTGCGCGAGGCACGGTTCCTGGCGGGTGACGACTATTCGATCGCCGACATGGCCGCCTTTACCTGGCTGGGCAATCTCTACACCGGGATCGCCTATGGCAACACGCGCGAGTTCCTGGAACTGGAGCAGTACGAGGCGGTCGGCCGCTGGGTTGGCGAAATCGCCGCCCGCCCGGCGGTGCAGCGCGGCCGGGTGGTCAACACCCAGCGCATGCCCGAACGCCACAGCGCGGCCGATTTCGACGGCGTCGAACTGATCGTCTAAACCCCCTTCCCAAGCCAGCGCGGCCTGCCTATAGGCCGCGCTCCCGCTGGGGCGTCGCCAAGTGGTAAGGCACCGGTTTTTGGTACCGGCATTCGCAGGTTCGAATCCTGCCGCCCCAGCCAGCATTTCCTGCATTTCCAGCCAATTCGCCGCGCCCGGCGCGCCTGGCCCAGGCTGTGCGCCGCACGCGCGGCTACGGCCTTTTCCCTATGCCTGCCTAACACAAATGCAGCCCCGCGCGCCTATGCCGGGGCACGGCAAACAAACAGGGTTAGCAGGCGCAAGATGTTGAAAAAGATCGCCCCTTCGCAAGTCGAACTGGGCATGTTCATCCACAAGCTGGAAGGGAGCTGGCTGAAGCATCCGTTCTGGAAATCGCGGTTCCTGCTGGACGACACGCAGACCCTGGCGGACCTGCGCCACAGCGAGATCGACGCCGTGGTGATCGACATTGCCAAGGGCCGCGACGTGGAACCGCGCCCGCGCGGCGAAGCGGGCGAAGCCCCGGTGCGGCGGGTCTTCTCGCCCCCCGCACAGGCTCCGGCCGCGCGCCGCCGCCCGCTGGTCAGCCATGACGACAAGCCCGACTTCGCCTCTACCGCGCGCACCGGCATGGCCCGCGAATTCGGCATGGCCCAGACCGTGGCGAAGCGCGGCGAGAAGCTGGTCAGCAAGGTGTTCCTGTCGAGCCGGCTGGGCAAGGCGGTCAACGCCACCGAGGTTGAGCCGGTGATTTCCGACATCTTCGCCTCGGTCCAGCGCAACCCGCACGCCTTCAACGGGCTGATGCGGTGCAAGCGCGACAACCAGTTCATCTACCAGCATTCGCTGGCGGTCAGCGCGCTGATGATCTCGCTGGGCAAGACGATGAAGCTGGGGCCGATGATGATCCGCAATGCCGGCATGGCCGGGCTGCTGCTGGATGTCGGGATCGGCCACCTGCCGATCAACCTTGACGAATGCAACGGCGACTACCGCGACTTCGGCGACGCCCTGCTGCGCAACCACACCACGCTGGGCTACGATTACCTGCGCATGGGCGGCGACATCCCCGAGGAGGTCGCGCTGGTGGCCTTGCAGCACCACGAACGGATGGACGGTTCTGGCTATCCCGCCGGGCTGCGCGGCGACCAGATCAGCGTGCTGTCACGCATGGCCGCGATCTGCGACACCTATGACATGCTGGTAACCGATTCGAACCAGCGGCGCGGGCTCGACCCGGCCACCGCGATTGTCGAACTGTCGGAAATGGACGGCAAGTTCGATCGCGAGATCCTGGCCGCCTTTGTCGAGGCGGTCGGTGCCTATCCGATCGGTTCGGTGGTGCGCCTGGCGTCGGACCGCCTGGCGCTGGTGGTCGATCAGGACCCGGCGGATCACCGCATGCCGCGCGTGCGCACGTTCTATTCGGTCGCGCTGCGCAAGATGATCCAGCCGGAAGACATCCAGCTGGCCCATTGCTTCGGCCGCGACAGTGTGGTCGGCATGGCCGATCCCGAGGTCTATGGCATCGCCGATTTCGCCAAGCTGCGGCTGCGGCTGTTCACCGCCGCGAGCAAGGCGGCGGGCTAGGCAGGCCCCGACCGTCCCCCTTCGTCACCCCGGGCTTGACCCGGGGTCCAGCTGTTGATGCCAAAACCGCGCCCCGAGCAAAGCTGGCCCCCGGGTCAAGCCCGGGGTGACGGTTCTGGTTCGGATGGTTGGCCCGTCAGTCCGCCACCACCGGCAAATAGATCGCGCTGGCATCGGCCTCGCCCCATTTCACCGTCTGCGTCGCCTTCTTGTAGGCCGCAGGCGGCGCATCGAAGATCGAGGGCACCCAGGTCTGCGGGTTGCGATCATACAGCGGATACAGGCTGGACTGCACTTGCACCATGATGCGGTGGCCCGGCTTGAACACGTGGTTGACGCTCGGCAAGTTCCACCCGAAGCGATAGGTTGCCCCCGGGGTCAGCGGCATCGGCTTGTCGAACCCGCCCACATAGCGCCCCCGGAAAATCTCGATCCCCACGGCCAGCTGGTAACCGGCCATCACCGGGTTCGCGCTCTTCTCGTCCGGGCCAACGTCGATCAGCTTGACCACCCAGTCGCTATCCTGCCCGCTGGTCGCGGCGTGCAGGTCGACGCGCGGCGCGCCCTTGATGTGGACCGGCGTGTCCAGCACCGGCGTGACATAGCTCAGCACGTCCGGGCGCCCATCGACAAAGCGCTGGTCCTGCACCAGCCAGGTGCGCCATTCATCCCCGTCCATCCGGATCGGGCGCGGCAGAAACGGCACGGGCTTGGCCGGATCGGAAACATAGTCATCCGCCCCGGCCTGCTGCGGCCGGGTGAACGACAGGCCGAAATCCTCGGTCAGGTAGAGCGGGGTTTCGGTGCCTGCCGGCCACTTGGCGTCCACCTCCCAGCGGTTCGCGCCGGTGGCATAAGTGACGGCGGCAGGCATCGCCGGGCACGGCTGCGGATTGCTTTTCACCCGGCAGTCGAAGAACGGCTTGATCCAGTTAAGGCGGAACTGCAGCGCGGTATCGCCTTCGAATTTCAGCGGCCCCAGGCTCGAACCTTCGTAATTCGCGCCGGAATGGCGCCACGGCCCGATCCCCAGCATGATCGGCGCATCGGGCTGTGCGGCCTTGATCGCCTTGAATACCGCCGGGGCGCCATAGCTGTCCTCCTGGTCCCACTGCCCCAGCATGACCAGCGTCGGCACGGTCAGCTTGCGTTTGGCCAGCAGCTTGTCGACCGCCTGTTCCTGCCAGTAGCTGTCATAGGCGGGGTGCTCCATCATCTTGCGCACCACCGGCAGGTTCTCGATCCCCCACAGCCGCGCATAGCCCGCCGATGATCCGGCCTTGAGGTAGCTGACATATTCATCGCCCGTGCCCATCGGCACGCTGCCACCGCCCTTCTCGACCATCTGGCTCAGCGCGAAATCGAAGCCGAAGGTGCGGAAAGCGCCGTTGTGGAACCAGTCATCCCCCATCCAGCCATCGACCATCGGCGATTGCGGCACCGCCGCCTTCAGCGCCGGGTGCGGGTCGATCAGGCTCATCAGCGTGGTGAAGCCCAGGTAGGACGAACCGATCGTCGCGACCTTGCCGTTGGCTTCGGGCACGTTCTTCACCAGCCAGTCGATCGTGTCATAGGCGTCGGTGGCGTGATCGACCTTGGTCTTGTTGAGCGGCCCGCGCAGCGGCCGGGTCATCACGTAATCGCCCTGCGATTTATACATCCCGCGAATGTCCTGATAGACGCGGATATAGCCATCGTTGACGAACGGCGCGTCCATTACCGGCAGGATCTCCTCGATCTTCTGGCTGCGGTTGCGGCTGGTCGCGGCAGTGGCATTATAGGGCGTGCGGCTGAGCAGGATCGGCCCGTCCTTGGTCCCCTTGCGCATCACGATCACAGTGAACAGCTTGGTCCCGTCGCGCATCGGCACCATCACTTCGCGGCGGATGTAATCGGCCTGCGGGCGCACCCATTCGTAACTGGGGGTCTTGTCGCTCGCCATCGGATCAAGCGGCGCGGGCGGCGGGGCGATCTGGCCCATCAGCGGCAGGGCGGCGGCAATCAACAACAGGGCGGCAGGCTTGCGCATGATAACTCCATGAAAGGAAACACGACCAAGGCTAGCAGCTTTGTTGCGCTTGAGAAGGCGCGCGCGCTGGCTATTCTGCGAACGACAAGGAGAAGACGATGCGTGCAGTCCAGGCAGTGATCCACCAGACCGGCGGCCCCGAAGTGATCCAGTGGCAGGAGGTCGATCTGCCCGCCCCCGGCCCCGGCGAAGCGCTGATCCGGCACGAGGCGGTCGGCCTCAACTTCATCGACACCTACCTGCGCACCGGACTGTATCCCTCGCGCCTGCCCGGCGGGCTGGGGTTCGAAGCCGCCGGAGTGATCGAGGCGGTGGGCGAAGGGGTGAGCCACCTCAAGCCCGGGATGCGTGCGGCCAGCTTTGGCGGCGCGCCCGGCGCCTATGCCACGGCGCGGATCGTCAAGGCGGCGGACCTGCTGCCCCTGCCCGACAATATCGACAGCCGCACCGCCGCCGCCATCTTGCTGAAAGGCGCGACCGTGGAAATGCTGGCGGAACGCTGCGCCCCGCTCAAGCCCGGCGAATGGGCGCTGGTCCCGGCGGCGGCGGGCGGCGTCGGGCAACTGCTGCTGCAATGGCTGAAAGCGCGCGGGGTGCGGGTGATCGGCACGGTAGGCAGTGCGGACAAGGTTGAACTGGCCCGCGCGTGCGGGGCCGAGGAAGTGTTTCTTTCGGACGATCCCGATCTGGTCGCCAAGGTTCGCGACCTGACCGACCGGCGCGGGGTGCGCGCCAGCTATGACGGCGTCGGCGCGGCCAGTTGGCAGACCTCGCTCGACTGCACGGGACCGCGCGGGATCATTGCCAGCTTCGGCAATGCCAGCGGCCCGGTGACCGGCGTTGCCCTGCGCGACCTGCAGGTGCGCGGCTCGCTGTTCGTCACCCGCCCCGGGGTCTACGATTATTACAAACTACCCGAGGAAGCGCAGGCCGGCGCGGCGCGGCTGTGGGAAATGGTCGGCTCGGGCGCGGTCAAGGTGACCGTGGGGCAAACCTATCCGCTGCTCGACGCCGCCCAGGCCCACCGTGACCTGGAGGCGCGGCGGACCACCGGATCGACCCTGCTGCTGCCCTGACCAGCAGAACAATTTTGCAGCGCGGCCCTTGAACCGGGGCCCCGGCATGGACATAGGAAAAAGATGAGCGACACCCCCGACAAGCCCGAAAAGGGCGAAAAGAGCACCTGGACCGGCAAGGCCGCCCTGGCCGGCGCGGCGATTGGCTCGGCCGCGCTGGCTGCCGCGCTGCTCTATGCCTCGCGCCGCAAGAAGGGCGACGCCAAGGCTTCCCCCAACGACGCACCGGAGACCGATTGATGGAACCCCTCAAGGAAGTATCCGGCCGCGCGATCCCGTTCGGGCGCAAGAACGTCGATACCGACGTGATCATCCCGGCCAAGTGGCTCAAGACCATCACGCGCGAGGGCATGGGCCGCGGCGCCTTCGAAACCCTGCGCGAAGATCCCGATAACCTGTTCGATTCGGCTGAGTTCAAGGGCTCGCCGATCCTGATCGCGGGGGACAATTTCGGCTGCGGCTCCAGCCGCGAACACGCCGCCTGGGCGCTGCTCGACCTCGGCATCACCGCCGTGATCGCTCCCAGCTTTTCCGACATCTTCTCGGGCAACGCGTTCAAGAACGGGATCCTCACCGTGGTCCTGCCGCAGGAGGCGGTCGACCGGCTGATGGAAGTCGCGCAGACCGATCCGATCACCATCGATCTGGAACACCAGGTCGTCACCACCCCTTTCCAGGACCGCTTCACTTTCGAAATCGATCCGTTCCGCAAGCACTGCCTGCTCAACGGCCTTGACGAAGTGGGCCTGACCCTTGCGCGCGGCGACGCTATCGCCGCCTATGAAAACAAGGCTTCGGGCGAGCTGTCATGGCTGGCCCGGCCGCAGGGAGTACAAGCAGCATGAAGGCACTGCGCAGCCACGCGGCGGGGGGTCCCGAAACCCTGACGCTCGATGAAGTCGTCAGCCCCGAGCCCGGCCCCGGCCAGGTCCGCGTGCGGGTCAAGGCCTGCTCGGTCAACTTTCCCGACGTCCTGATCATCCAGGACCTCTACCAGTTCAAGCCGCCGCGGCCGTTCTCGCCCGGCGGCGAAGCCAGCGGGATCGTCGATGCCGTGGGCGAAGGCGTCACCGCCTGGAAGGTTGGCGACCGCGTGATCGCCAGCACCGGCAGCGGCGCGATGTGCGAGGAAATCGTGGTCGATGCCGCGCGGCTGTGGCCGCTGCCCGATGGCGTCAGCTTCGAAACCGGCGCTTCGCTGATCATGACCTATGGCACCAACATGCATGGCCTGCTCGATCGCGGCAAGCTCAAGGAGGGGGATACCCTGCTGGTGCTGGGCGCGGCCGGCGGCGTCGGCCTGGCGGCGGTGGAACTGGGCAAGGCCTATGGCGCGCGGGTGATCGCCGCCGTTTCCAGCGAGGAAAAGGGCGCGGTTGCGCGCGAACACGGCGCGGACGACGTGGTGGTCTATCCTTATGGCCCGCTCGACAAGGACCAGTCCAAGGCGCTGGCCGATGCGTTCAAGGCCGCCTGCGGCCCGAACGGCGCGGACGTGGTCTATGACATCATCGGCGGCGACTATTCCGAACCCGCGCTGCGCTCGATCGCCTGGGAAGGCCGGTTCTGCGTGGTCGGCTTCACTGCCGGTATTCCCAAGCTGCCGCTCAACCTGACGCTGCTGAAAAGCTGCGACGTGTGCGGCGTGTTCTGGGGCGCCTGGGTGGCGCGCGAACCCAAGGCCAACGCCGCCCACATCGCCAAGCTGTTCGAACTGCTCAAAGCTGGCAAGATCAGCCCGCGCGTCTCGGCAACCTTCCCGCTCGAACGCGGCGGTGAAGCCATTGCCCTGCTCGCCAGCCGCAAGGCGGTGGGCAAGGTCGTGGTGACGATGGACTGACCCTGCCGCCTCGGCCCTTGCCTCTGCCGGTGCGGCGTGTAAGGGCTGCGGCGATTCCTTCCGGTGCGGTGCCCGGCCCACATTGCCGGGCCCCGCACCGACCGTTGAACCCGAAGAGGCCCAAATGACCGATTTCAACGACCGCGAGCGCGCCGAAGAAGCCAAGTTCGCCCATGACGAGGAAATGCACTTCCGCATCCAGGCCCGCCGCAACCGGCTGCTGGGCCAGTGGGCGGCCGAACGCATGGGCCTCTCCGCGGTCGAAGCGGAAGCCTATGCCAAGAGCGTGGTCCAGGCCGATTTCGAGGAAGCGGGCGACGAGGACGTGATCCGCAAGCTGCTGGGCGATCTGGTCTCGGCCGGGCTCGACGTCAGCGAAGCCGACGTGCGCGCCGCGCTCGACGCCAAGGCGGTCGAAGCCAAGCGCATGCTGATGGGCGAAGGCTGACCCGCGATGGGCATGCCCGCCTCCGAAATCGAGGCGCTGATCAAGGCCGCGCTGCCCGACGCCCAGGTCACCATGACCGACCTGGCCGGCGATAACGATCACTGGGCCGCCCACGTGGTCTCCGCCGCCTTTGCCGGCAAGCCGCGGATTGCCCAGCACAAGCTGGTCTATGCCGCCCTTGGCGATCGCATGGGCGGCGAACTGCACGCCTTGCAACTGACCACCGCCGTCCCCAATTGAGGCGGCGAGGAGAATAACGCATGTCCGACGCCCAGACCCGCATTGCGGATATCGTCAACACCAATCCGGTGGTGCTGTTCATGAAAGGCACCCCGCTGTTCCCGCAGTGCGGCTTTTCCAGCCGCGCCGTGGCGATCCTCGATCACCTCGGCGTGCCCTATGAAAGCGTCGACGTGCTCCAGGACATGGAAGTGCGCCAGGGGATCAAGCAGTTCTCCGAATGGCCGACCATCCCCCAGCTCTACGTGCAGGGTGAATTCGTCGGCGGCAGCGACATCATGATGGAAATGTTCGAAGCTGGCGAACTGCAACAGCTGATGGCCGACGCGGGCCTCGCCCAGGGCTGATCCCCCCGCCCCACTTGCCGCAATTCACCGCAGGCGCGCAGCAATGCGCGCCTGTTTGCGTTTGTGCCGGTGCTGTCTGGGTGGGAGTTCTCGGGGAGGCGGGGCCGCGGAGACCAGGAGGCGGCCCCGCCTCAGTCGAGACTGCTTGGGGGTGCCAGCTACTATGCAGGCACCGTGCCAAATTTCGAATTGCGTTGTTTTTCAGGAAATTGTCATTTTTCACCCCTGAACGGAGCGCCGCACCTGTAAGATTTTCCGACAAGGCCCGATCGAAAAAGGCCTAATTTGCGCTTGGCAAAGCGCCGGGCCTATTTCACTCTGCGCGGCGAGATGGATGTCAAAGCAATCTTCGATACCGGCGGCGAAGCGCCCCCGGCCACGCCCGCCGCCACGCTGGTGATCTTCCGCAACGATCCGGCAGGCGGACCGCCGCAACTGCTGATGGTCGAACGATCCGCCAGCATGACCTTTGCCGGCGGGGCAGCGGTGTTTCCGGGCGGACGGGTTGACGAGGCGGACCGCACGTTCGCCCTGGCGCTGGGCGCCTCCGATGATGACGCGCGCGACGAGCTCGCCGCACGGATCGCCGCCGTGCGCGAAACGCTGGAGGAAACGGGCCTTGCCGTCGGCATCCGCCAGCGCGCCACTCTGGACGAGGCGCGCCGCGCCCGCGCCCTGCTGCTCGAAGGAGGCGAACTCGCCCCGGTGCTGACCGAGATGGCCTGGGAACTGGACCTTGAAATGCTGGTGCCCTTCGCCCGCTGGCGGCCCAAGCACCGCGAAGTGCGCGTGTTCGACACCCGCTTCTACCTGGCCGACCTCGGCACCGGCGCGGTCGAACTGCTGGTCGATTCGACCGAGAACACCCACCTGTTCTGGGCCAGCGCGCAAGGGGCGCTCGATCTGGCCGATAGCGGCAAGATCAAGGTGATCTTTCCGACCCGCCGCAATCTGGAACGGCTCGCGCAGTTCCACAGCTTCGACGATGCCCTGGCCCATGTCGCGGTGTTCCCCAGCCAGATGATCACGCCGTTCATGGAACTGCGCGATGGCGAACCCTGGCTGATGATTCCGGGCGAAACCGGCTATCCGGTGCTGGGCGAAAAGCTGGAAACCGCCGCACGCGGCTAAGAAAAGACCCCCTCATGCGCATTCGCACGAGGGGGCTGTAGGTGCCGGCGGCAGAAGGGCCACCGCCGGTCGGGTCGCAACACCGGACTAGGGTAATATGCGTTCCGCTTACTGTGACGGAAGTCACAAGCCTGCGCCCGAAGTGCTATTTTCGCGGAAAAGTTGCGCTGATAGAGCCGTTTCGGTTCATTTTGACGCAGATCGGTGCCGAAAAACCGCATCGCCCCTGTCAGGCGGCAAGGTCTGGCGCGCCCGGCAGGATTGACGCCGCCCCTTGCGGGTCGGCGCCGTCTCCGCCCCTTGCGGGGCTCCGACTCCGAAAGTTCGAACCTTTGAGGACCCGCCAGACCCCGCCCCCCCCGCGGGGCGGCCCCGGGGGGCGCGCCCGGCCGGGGTCGAACCGGCGCCCCCCCGCTTAGAAGGCAGGTGCTCTATCCAGCTGAGCTACGGGCGCGCGCGGGTGCCCTCATAGGCAGGGTTTGCGCGGCGTGCAAACGGGGTTAGGCTGGTTTTCATGACCCAAGCCCTTTCCCGCCTCGATGGCCAGGCCGGCGCGCGCCGGCATTTCCGCTATTTCGACTACCTGATGGCGGCCTTCGTCGCGATCCTGCTGCTGTCGAACCTGATCGGGGCAAGCAAGCTGGCCACGGTCCAGGGCTTTACCTTTGGCGCGGGGATCCTGTTCTTCCCGATCAGCTATGTCCTGGGTGACGTGCTGACCGAAGTCTACGGCTATGCCAATGCCCGCCGCTGCGTGTGGACCGGCTTTGCCGCGCTGCTGTTCATGGCCTTCATGAGCTTTGTCGTGGTCGCCATGCCGCCCGCCGCCGGGTGGGATGGGCAAGCCGCCTATGAAAGCGTGTTCGGCAACACCTGGCGGATCGTCGCCGCATCGGTGCTGGCGTTCTGGGCGGGCGAATTCGTCAACAGCTTCGTCATGGCCAGGATGAAATTGCTGACCGGCGGCCGGCACCTGTGGAGCCGCACGATCGGCTCGACCGTGTTCGGCCAGGCGGTCGACAGTCTGATCTTCTACCCCATCGCCTTCTTCGGGATCTGGTCGACCCAGCAGGTGCTGACCGTGATGGTCACCAACTGGCTGCTGAAAGTGCTGTGGGAAGCGCTACTGACGCCGGTGACCTATGCCGTGGTCGGCTGGTTCAAGGCGCGCGAAGGCGTCGACGTATTCGACGACGGCACCGATTTCTCGCCCTTTGCCAAGGCGGATGCGGTTTAGGGTCAGGCCCCATGCACCGCACCTTCGAGGCGGCAGAATGGCGAACATATCGGGCGGAAATTCCCGCCGGGAAGGCTGGTTGCCTTTCCAAGGGAATTTTCGTTCGAGATGGAAGCCATTCTGCCG